>NZ_JXQQ01000099.1 GCF_000834655.1 Variovorax paradoxus | reverse complement strand
CGACGGCGCTGGTTTCCCCTTGGCGCTTCATCGAACGCCGCTGGCCCCCACCCCAACCCTCCCCCGGAAGGGGAGGGAGCAAAGACCATGAACGCCCTGCTCGACACCCAAGTCCTCAAGGCCTTCTACGGCGACGCCCAAGCCCTCTTCGGCATCGACTTCACCCTGACCCAGGGCGAACTCGTCGCCATCATCGGCGCCAACGGCGCAGGCAAATCGACGTTCCTCAAGAGCCTCACCGGGCTCGTGCGCGCGCCCCGCGAAGCGATCCGTTTCAAGGGCGAGCCCATCGGCGGCCTGCCGCCCGGCGAGATCGTCCGCCGCGGCCTCGCGATGGTCCCCGAAGGCCGACGCTTATTCCCCAGCCTCAGCGTCGAAGAGAACCTGCTGATGGGCGCCACCGCCAACCGCAAGGGCCCCTGGAACCTGCAGCGCCTCTATGCCCTGTTCCCCATCCTTGCCGAGAAACGCCATCAGCCCGGCACCTCGCTCTCGGGCGGCCAGCAGCAGATGGTCGCGCTCGGCCGCGCGCTCATGAGCAACCCCGAGGTGCTCTTGTGCGACGAGCTCTCGCTCGGCCTTGCGCCCATCGTCATCCGCGAGATCTACGCGGCCATGCCCACCATCACCGGCGAGGGCATGACGGTGGTCATCGTCGAGCAGGACGTGACCATGGCGCGCCAGGTGTCGCAGCGCATCTACTGCTTCCAGGAAGGCCGCGTGTCGCTCGAAGGCAAGTCCGCCGACCTTACGCGCGAGCAGATCTCGCAGGCCTACTTCGGCATGGAGGCGTCCCATGCTTGAAACCCTGGTGCAGGGCGTGCTGCTCGGTGGCCTCTACACGCTGTTCGCGCTCGGACAGTCGCTGATGTTCGGCGTCATGCGGCTCACGAATACAGCGCAGGGCGACTTCATCATCCTCGGTGCTTTCGCCGTCATCGCGGGCGTCTCGTTGACCGGCGATGCCGTGCCATGGCTCGTCGCACTCGCGGTGCTGCCCATCGCCTTCGCGTTCGGCTACGCGCTGCAGCGCTACGTGCTCAACGGCACGCTGGGCAAGGACCCGCTGCCCTCGCTCGTCGTCACCTTCGGCCTGTCGATCGTCATCCAGAACCTGCTGCTCGAACTGTTCTCGGCCGACCCGCGCGCCATCGAGACGAACGGGCTCAGCACGCAGGGCGTGGCGCTCGGCGATTCGCTCTCGCTCGGTGTGCTGCCGCTGATCGTGCTGGCCATCGCGGTCATCGCGACGGGCGCGCTGCAGTGGCTCTTTGCGCGCACCGCGCTGGGCCGGTCGTTCCGCGCCGTGTCCGACGACCGGGAGATCGCTGAGCTCATGGGGCTCGATGCGAAGAAGGTCTACGCCTTCGCGACCGCCATCGCCTTCGTGCTGATCGCCGTCGCGGGTGCGCTGCAGGGCATGCGCACGACGGTGTCGCCCTCGGACGGCCCGCTGCTGCTGCTCTTCGCCTTCGAGGCCGTGATCATCGGCGGCATGGGCTCGTTCTGGGGCACGCTGGCCGGCGCGATGATCCTGGGCATCACGCAGCAGATCGGCTTCCGGCTCGATCCGGGCTGGGGCATCTGGTTCGGGCACATCGTGTTCCTGGTCGTGCTGGTGCTGCGGCCGCAGGGGCTCTTTCCAAAGACACGCGGATGACGAACATGCCTCCAACCCTCATTGCCGTGGAGCGCGCCACCGCCGCGAGCCGCACCGCGCTCATCGCAGGTATCGCACTCGTGCTCATCGCCGCGAGCCTGCCGTTCTGGGGCGAGTCGAGCTGGATGCGCGAGTTCGTCGAGATCGCCTGCTACTTCATCTTCGCGATGATGTGGAACCTGCTCGCGGGCTACGGCGGCATGGTGAGCATCGGGCAGCAGGCCTTCTTCGGCTTCGGCGGTTACGTGATGCTGATGCTGGGCAACTTCGCGGGCGTCGATCCATTCGTCGCGATCCCGCTGGGCGCGCTGGCAGCGGGGCTCGTCGCGGTGCCCGTGTCGTTCATCGCGTTTCGCCTCTCGGGCGGGTACTTCGCGATCGGCACCTGGGTCATCGCCGAGGTGTTCCGCCTGAGCTTCGCCAACGTGTCGGCGGTGGGCGGCGGTTCGGGCACCACGCTCACCGCGCTGCGCGGCATCGAGAAGGCCACGCGCGAGCGCACCACCTACTGGATGGCGCTTGCCTGCGTGGTCGCGGCCATCGCGCTCGTGTACCTGTTCCTGCGGAGCAAGCGCGGGCTTGCGCTGCTCGCGATTCGCGACAACGAAGTCGCGGCCGAATCGCAGGGCATTCCGGTCGCACGCATGAAGCTCGCGGTGTACGTGGTCGCGGCCTTCGGCGCGGGGCTCGCGGGCGCGCTCTATTTCGTGGGCAACCTGCGCATCAGCCCAGACGCGGCCTTCAGCGTCAACTGGACGGCCTTCGCCATCTTCATGGTGGTCATCGGCGGCATCGGGCGCATCGAAGGGCCGCTGGTGGGCGCGCTCATCTTCTGGGCGCTCAACAAGTTCCTGAGCGACTACGGCACCTGGTACCTGCTGGGGCTCGGGCTGCTCGCGATCGTCGTCACGCTGTTCTTCAAGCAGGGGCTTTGGGGCTACGCGCAGCAACGCTGGGGGTGGTCGCTTTTTCCGACGCAGCGGCGATTGCTCGGCGTGCCCTCGAAGCGGTAGGGGGTTGTCGCATCGATGCAAAACGCGGCGCGCAAACCGACTTCGGACTTGCGCGGTGCAGCACGATCCGGTAACGTTATGAAACAAAGTGGTGACATTTCATCACTTCTTTTCACCGCTCTGGAGTCCCCCTTGACGATCACCAAACGCCGCTTGCTCGAAGCCGGCGCCGCAGCCGTTGCCTCATCGCTTTTCGCGCCCGGCGCGTGGTCCCAGCAGAAGCCGGCCGCCGAAGCCGCATGGCCCACCAAGCCCGTTCGCATCCTGGTGGGCTTTCCCGCCGGCGCATCGCCCGACCTCGCAGCCCGTGCCATTGCCGAGCCGCTCGCCAAGATCCTGCGCCAGCCGGTCACGGTCGAGAACAAGCCCGGCGCGAGCGGCAATCTCGTGGCCGACCAGGTGGCCAAGGCCACCGACGACCACACCATCGGCGCGCTGATCAACGGCAACCTCACCATCGCCAAGCTCCTGAATCCTGCGATCCCGTTCGACCCCGAGAAAGACTTCGCGCCGGTCGGCATGGTCGGCACCGCGCCGCTCGTGCTTGCGGTCTCCGGCAAGGCGACCGGCAAGACGCCGGCCGAACTGCTGCTGTGGGCGCGCAACCTGGGCGCGGGCGGCAAGTACGGCACGCCCGGCGTGGGCACCGTGGGCCACCTGGGCATGGAGCTGCTCAAGAGCCGCGCCGCCATCACCGCGCAGCACAAGCCCTACACCGGCAACCCGCAGGTGATCGCCGGCCTGCTCGGCGGCGAGATCCAGCTGGCCCTGTTGCCGCCGGGCCTGGCCCTGCCGCACCTGGCATCGGGCAAGCTGAAGGTGATCGGCGTGACCTCGCCCGAGCGCAGCCCGCTCGCGAGCGAACTGCCCACCATCCGCGATGCCGACGTGCGCGGCGCCGACCTGGAGATCTGGACCGCGCTGGCCGCGCCTGCGGGCATGAACAAGAACGCGGTCGCCAAGCTCAGCGCGGCGCTGGCCGAAGTGACCAGCATGCCCGACGTGGCGCAGGCGCTCCTCAAGACCGGCTGGCAGGCGCAGCCCGGCACGCCCGAAGCGCTGGCCCGCCGCATGCGCGCGGACACGGCGCGCCTGGGCGGCGTGATCATCATGAAGGGCATCCACTCGGAGGCTTGACTCGCCCCCGGGCTGCGCGGCACTTCGTGTCCGCTTCGCCTACCCCCTGCTGGGGGGCAACACCTGAGGCCCGGCGAAGCCGATTCCTCGGTGTTTCCGGCCTTGGGCCCCGTGCGCGAGCAGCCTAGAGAAGCCGCGACACCTGCCGCGCCGCATCGATCAGCGCCGGCAGCATCGTCTCCTGCATCACCTTCGCGCTGGTGCGGTTCGCCTGCCCGCTGATGTTGAGCGCGGCCACCATGCGACCCTGCTTGTTGACGATGGGCGCGGCCACCGAGATGAGCCCCTCTTCCAGCTCCTGGTTCACCAGGCACCACTGCTGTTTGCGCGCCTGGGCCACCTTGGCCATGAGCGCGTCGATGTCGGTCACCGTGTGCTTGGTGAGCGGCTCGATGCTCGAGGCTTCGAGCCGCGCGCGCACCTCGTCGTCTTCGAGGTCGGCCAGGAGCAGCCGGCCCAGCGACGTGCAGTAGGCCGGCAGGCGCGAGCCCACGCCCAGGCTGATGTGCATGATCTTCTTGGTCGGCACGCGCAGCACGTAGACGATGTCCGTTGCATCCAGCACCGCGGCCGAGCACGACTCCTGCACCTCCTGCACCAGCGCCTCCATCACCGGTTCGGCGCGGTTCCAGATCGGCATCGACGAGAGGTAGGCAAAGCCCAGGTCGAGGATGCGCGGCGTGAGCGTGAAGAGCTTGCCGTCGGTCACCACATAGCCCAGCGTCTGCAGCGTGAGCAGGATGCGCCGCGCGCCCGCCCGCGTGAGGCCGCTGCCGGCGGCGACTTCGCTCAGCGTCTGCCGCGGCGCGCTCTCGCTGAACGAGCGGATCACCTGCAGGCCGCGCGCGAACGACTGCACGTAGCTGTCGCCGGGGGCGGGCGACTCGGGCGCGGCGGGTTGGATTGTCTGGGTTGCCATGGGGAGCGATCCTCTCTAGAATTCATTATACGAACAAATGTTTTGTATGCGAACATTTCGGGCCACCCACTTCCCGATCCTTTTTCGTTTCACCCGGAGACAAGCTTCATGATCAACAAGATCGCGCGCTCGGTCGCCGATGCCCTCGCGGGCATCCCCGACGGCGCCACGGTTCTCATCGGCGGTTTCGGCACCGCCGGCATTCCCGGCGAACTCATCGACGGCCTCGTCGAGCAGGGCGCCAAGGACCTCACCGTCGTCAACAACAACGCCGGCAACGGCGAGACGGGCCTGGCGGCGCTGCTCAAGGCCGGCCGCGTGCGCAAGATCATCTGCAGCTTCCCGCGCCAGGCCGACAGCCAGGTGTTCGACGGGCTCTACCGCAGCGGCAAGCTCGAGCTCGAACTCGTGCCCCAGGGCAACCTCGCCGAACGCATTCGCGCCGCGGGCGCAGGCATCGGCGCCTTCTTCTGCCCGACCGGCTACGGCACGCAGCTCGCGGGCAACCGCGAAACCCGCGAGATCGGCGGCAAGCAATACGTGCTGGAGTACCCCATCCACGGCGACGTGGCGCTCATCAAGGCCGAGCGCGGCGACCGCTGGGGCAACCTGGTCTACCGCAAGGCCGCGCGCAACTTCGGCCCGGTGATGGCCATGGCCGCGAAGAAAACCATCGCCACCGTGCACGACATCGCCGAGCTCGGCACCCTCGACCCCGAGACCGTCGTGACCCCGGGCATCTTCGTGCACCAGGTGGTGCGCATCGAACGCGTCGCCACGCAAGCTGGTGGCTTCAAGAAGGCAGCATGACCATGGCATACACACGTCGCACCAAAGACCAGTTGGCAGCCCGCGTCGCGCAAGACATCTTCGACGGCGCCGTCGTCAACCTGGGCATCGGCCAGCCCACGCTCGTGGCCAACCATCTGCCGGAGGGCCGCGAGGTCATCCTGCAGAGCGAGAACGGCATCCTCGGCATGGGCCCCGCGCCCGAGGCCGGCGAAGAAGACTACGACCTCATCAACGCCGGCAAGCAGCCCGTCACGCTGCTGCCGGGCGGCTCGTTCTTTCATCACTCCGACAGCTTCGCGATGATGCGCGGCGGCCACCTCGACATCTGCGTGCTCGGCGCATTCCAGGTGTCGGCCACGGGTGACCTGGCCAACTGGCACACCGGCGAGAAAGACGCCATTCCCGCCGTCGGCGGCGCGATGGACCTGGCCATCGGCGCCAAGCAGACGTGGGTGATGATGGACCTGCTCACCAAGCAGGGCACGAGCAAGCTGGTGCAGGAATGCACCTATCCGCTCACCGGCATCGGCTGCGTCAAGCGCGTGTACTCCGACCTCGCCACGCTCGAATGCACGCCGCAGGGGCTGAAGCTCGTCGACCTCGTCGAAGGCCTCACGCGCGAAGAACTCGAGAAGCTCGTCGGCCTGCCGATCGCCGCCTGACCCGCTCATTCAATCAATCGAAGAGACACAGCACATGACCAACCAAGCCTTCATCTGCGACGCCGTTCGCACCCCCTTCGGCCGCTACGGCGGCTCGCTCAGCAGCGTGCGCACCGACGACCTGGGCGCCGTGCCGCTGCGCGCGCTGATGGAACGCAACAAGAACGTCGACTGGCAAGCCGTGAGCGACGTGCTCTACGGCTGCGCCAACCAGGCCGGCGAAGACAACCGCAACGTCGCGCGCATGTCGGCGCTGCTTGCGGGCCTGCCGCTGGAGCTGGGCGGCGCGACCATCAACCGCCTGTGCGGCTCGGGCCTGGATGCCGTGGGCACCGCGGCCCGCGCGATCCGCGCCGGTGAAGCCGGCCTCATGATCGCCGGCGGCGTGGAAAGCATGAGCCGCGCGCCCTTCGTCATGCCCAAGGCCGAGAGCGCCTTCAGCCGCAACAACGCGGTGTACGACACCACCATCGGCTGGCGCTTCGTCAACAAGCTCATGAAGGCGCAGTACGGCGTCGATTCCATGCCCGAGACGGCAGAGAACGTGGCCACCGACTACAAGATCGAGCGCGAGGCGCAAGACCTGATGGCGCTCAACTCGCAGCTGCGCGCCGTGGCCTCGCAGAAGTCCGGCTTCTTCGATGCCGAGATCGTGCCCGTCACCGTGCCCCAGAAAAAGGGCGACGCGATCATCGTCAACAAGGACGAGCATCCGCGCGAGACCAGCCTCGAATCGCTCGCCAGACTCAAGGGCGTGGTGCGTCCCGACGGCACCGTCACCGCCGGCAATGCCAGCGGCGTGAACGACGGCGCGTGCGCGCTGCTGCTGGCCGACGAAGCCAGCGCCGCCAAGCATGGCTTGACGCCCCGCGCCCGCGTGGTCGGCATGGCCACCGCCGGCGTCGCGCCGCGCGTGATGGGCATCGGCCCCGCGCCCGCCACGCAGAAGGTGCTGGCGCTCACCGGCCTCACCATCGACCAGATCGACGTCATCGAACTCAACGAAGCCTTCGCCGCGCAAGGCCTGGCCGTGCTGCGTCTCCTGGGCCTGAAGGACGACGACGCGCGCGTGAACATCAACGGCGGCGCCATCGCGCTCGGCCACCCGCTCGGCGCGAGCGGCGCACGCCTGGCCACCACCGCGGTGAACCAGCTGCACAAGGGCGGCGGCCGCTACGCGCTGTGCACCATGTGCATCGGCGTGGGGCAGGGCATTGCCGTGATCCTGGAACGCGTCTAATGGCGATGGTCGGCCTCGCGCGACGCGAGCTGCTGCTCGGCCTTTTCGCAGCAGCGGCGGGCCTGCCTGCCTACGCGCAGGCAGATGCCAAGCCCATCCGCATCGTCGTGCCCTTCGCGGCCGGCGGCGGCAACGACGTGTTCGCGCGGCAGATGGCCAAGGGCCTCGGCGAGCTGCGCAAGTCCGGCGTCATCGTCGACAACAAGCCCGGCGCGGGCGGCAACCTCGGCGCCGAGCAGGTGGTGCGCAGCACGCCCGACGGCAGCACGCTGCTGCTGGGCCACACCGGCACCGTGTCGATCAACCCCGCGCTCTACAAGGGCCTGAAGTTCGACGCACGCAAAGACCTGGTGCCCGTCGCGATGTTCGCCTCATCGGCGCTCGTGCTCGTGGTGCCCGCCGCATCGAAGGTGCGCAGCGTGGCCGACCTCGTGGCTGAGGCGAAGGCGCGGCCCGGCATGCTCGACTACGCCTCCAGCGGCAGCGGCACCGGCGGGCATCTGACCGGCGAACTGTTCGCGCAGCGCACCGGCAACAAGCTCAATCACATTCCCTACAAGGGCACCAACCCTGCGCTCACGGATCTTGCGGGCGGGCAGGTGCAGATGATGTTCAGCGTCATCCCGCCCGCGCTCGCGCTCGTGAAAAGCGGCCGGCTGCGCGCCATTGCCGTCACCGGCAGCAAGCGCCTGCCGTCGTTGCCCGACGTGCCCACCGTGGCCGAGTCGGGCCTGCGCGAACTCGCGGGCTTCGAGAGCACGCTCACCTACGGCATCCTCGCGCCGCGCGGCACGCCCGATGCGTTCGTCAAGGAACTTGCCGCGCAGATGCTGAAGGTGGCGGGCGAGAAGGAATTCCAGTCGCGCCTGGACGTGGAAGGCGCCGTGCCCTTGCTCGGCGGGCCTGCCGACTACGCGGCGCTCATTTCGCGGGAGAGCGCGATGTGGGCGGGCATCGTCAAGAGCTCCGGCGCGACGGCGCAGTAGCAGAACTGTCGCGGCGCATTCGCCGCGCAGCCCGCATCGGACGGGCGGAGCAAAAGTTTCAAACCAAGAGAACCGAAAGAAGAGGATCAGAGGATGAAGAACACAAACGCAACGCGCCGCAGCATCGGCGTGGCCGCAGCACTCGCGCTGGCCACTGCCGCGCTGGCACCCGTTACCGCATCGGCGCAGGCCGCGTTCCCCACCAAGCCCGTGCGCATCATCACGCCGTTCCCGGTCGGCGGCGGGCCGGACGGCGTCGCGCGCCTGGTGGCCGACAAGCTCTCGCGCGCCTGGGGCCAGCCCGTGGTGGTGGAAAACCGCCCGGGCGGCAACGGCTTCATCGCCATCGACGCCTTCAAGCGCGGCGCGAAAGACGGCCACGACATCATCGTGCTCGACAACGTGCACCTGGCCGCGTACCCCGCGCTCTTCAAGAAGCTGCCCTACGACAGCGCGAAAGACTTCGACACGCTGCTGCCGCTCTTCAAGACCTACTTCTTCTTCACCGTAGCCACCAACAGCAAGTACAAGACCGTGGGCGACCTCATCGCCGACGCCAAGGCCAACCCCGGCAAGCTCGACTACGGCTCATGGTCGGTCGGCAACCCGGTGCACCTGGGTTCGGAGCTGTTCGAGTCGGCCACCGGCACGCAGATGGAACACATCATCTACAAGGAAACCACACAGCTCTACACGTCCGTGGCCACGGGCGAGCTGGCCTTTGCGCTGGGCAGCAGCGCCACCGCCGGCCCGCTGCAGCGCGCGAACAAGCTGCGCTTCCTGGCCGTGGCCGCGCCCCAGCGCAACGCCGCCTTCCCCGACGTGCCGACCGTCGCCGAATCGGGCGGCCCCAAGGGCTTCGAGGTGATCGGCTGGAACGCGATTGCCGTGCCCAAGGGCCTGCCCGCCTCGGTGACCGAGAAGATCAAGCGCGACATCGAGAAGGGCCTGGCCGAACCCGATGTGCTGGAGAAGTTCAAGAGCTTCGGCTATGAGCCGTTCCCGACGACGCGGCCGCAGTTCGATCAGTTCGTGGCGAGCGAGACGAAGCGGTTTGGGGACGTGATCAAGAAGGCGAACGTTTCGCTCGACTGATCGCAGCGCACACCCGGCCTGTCACTCCGCCCGGCCCGCGCGGAGTGACAAAACCGAAGCCGCGAATTTACAATTGCTGACGAATTAAGTTGGCCGAGTTCCGTGAAGGGTCGCGCAGTCGATCGCACGCGGAGTACAGGGGGAGGCCGATCCGCGCGGAGTGGTGTCGCGTGATGCCGCTGCGTTGCTGCAGCGGCAGTCGGTCGCCGCTCCGAGAACAGCAACGCTCTCGGTCCTCGGTATGAAACATTCGGCTGGCTCCGGCTCCCTGCACGCTGCGCGTGCGCCATTTCATCGCCCCCTTCGCTTCTGGCTCCTGGCCTTGCTGCTGGGCTGCTCGGCCCTCCTGTCCGCATGCGGCGGTGGCGGCGGCTCCTTCAGCTTCGTCGGCCTCGGCAGCTCGGGGCAGGTCGGCAATCCGCCCGGCCAGCCCACGCGGCCTCCTGCGGGCCTCGCTTACGCGATGACTTCCGCCGTCTACGAATTCGGCCAGCCCATCGTGCCGAACCAGCCCAGCGCCAGCGGCGATGCCGTCACGCGCTACAGCATCGAGCCGGCGCTGCCCGCGGGGCTCGTGCTCGACGCGGCCACCGGCGTCATCAGCGGCACGCCCACCGCGGTCACCCCGCACGCCATCTACGTGGTTACCGCCGAGAACGCAGCCGGCAGCACGACGGCCCGCGTGGAGATCGAGGTGTGCCAGACCCCCGCGCTCCCGGCCGGCCTCACCTACCGCGAAAGCGCCGTGGTCTACACCGTGGGCGAGGCCATCGCAGCGAACGCGCCCAGCAGCAGCGGCGGCCCGATCGCCGGCTACACCATCGCGCCGGCGCTGCCCGCAGGGCTCGCGTTCGATGCGCAGACCGGCGTCATCAGCGGCACGCCGACGGCAGTCGCCGCGCAGGCGACTTACACCGTCACCGGCACCAACGCCGCGGGCGCCGTCACCGTCACGCTGCAGCTCGAAGTGCAGCCGGCGCTCATCGCGCCCGCGAGCGTCGACTACAGCACGCCCAAGGTGCTGTACGTCGCGACCGAAGCCGTCGTTCCCAACACCGCGCAGACGACCGGCGGACCGGTGGCCAGCTTCACCGTCGCGCCCGCGCTGCCCGCAGGCCTGAGCCTCAATGCGCAAACCGGCGCCATCACCGGCACGCCGGCCGCGCTGCAGTCGCTGGCGACGTACACCGTCACCGCGAGCAACGCGGCGGGTTCGGCGCAGGGCGTGGTGAAGATCGCCGTCACGGCGCGCGGCAGCTGGGTGCCCACGGCGACGGTTCCCGGCGCACGGCACTACTTCTCGCTCACGAAGCTGCCTGACGGCAAGGTGCTGGCGGCCGGCGGTTTCACGGCGGGCGGCGTCGTCAATTCAGCGGCCCTCTACGACCCCGCGGCCGGCACCTGGGCGCCGACTCCTCCGATGCTCTATGCGCGCAACGGTCACTCGGCCACGGTGCTGGCAAACGGCCGGGTGCTGGTTACCGGCGGGAGCGATTCGGCGCGCAACGGCGTGCTGCCGGCGGAAATCTACGACCCCGTCGCCAATACGTGGACCGTGACCGGCAGCATGGCGGAGGGGCGCGAGTGGCATACCGCGGCGCTGCTGCCGAACGGCAAGGTTCTGGTCGTCGGCGGCCACACCTTGAACCCGTCGCTCGCCTTCTCGCAGACGGCCGAGCTGTACGACCCGGCCGTTGGCACCTGGACGACCGCAGCGATGCCGTTGACGACCGCGCGCAGCCAGCATGCGATGGAACTGCTGCCCGGCGGCACCCATGTGCTGGTGATCGGCGGCGTCAACCGCCAGGGCTTCGTGAACACCGCTGAAGTTTTCGCGGTCGATGGCACCGGCACGACGGCAATGCCGATCAGCATCACCGGCAACCTCTTCCGCTCGGCACTGCTGGCCGACGGCAGCGTGCTGGCCCTGGCCGACGGCAGCACCACCGCGATTCGCTTCCACCCCGCGACCTCGACGTGGACGACGAGCACTTTCAGCGCGTTGCGCTCCATCCCCATCCTCACTGCCCTTGCCGATGGCCGCGTGCTGATGGCCGGCGGCTCCAGCCTGGCGACCGCGGAGGTGTTCAACCCCGATTTCGATGTCTGGACGACGGCGGCACCGATGGCAACGGAGCGCAGGGCTGCTTCGGCGGTGTTGCTGAATGACGGACGCGTGCTGGCTGTGAGCGGGTTTTCGAACACCTGGCCTACCGGGGAGGTGGATGTGTCGGAGATTTACTTGCCTTGATCTGGCGCTGTGCGATGGACCTCGGCGATTGCCGAGGTCAGCAAATTCCGTAGTCGGATAAATCGAGTAGTTCTGAGCTGCAGGGCAGATCGCAATCAGTCGGCCTATTTCCGGCATGCCGGAAAAATCATTTATCGCGGGCAATCGGCCAGCTGGAGCGCGCTGGTCAATTCCCTCTAGGGCAAAGCGAGATAGAGAGAGAGGACGGCTCCGTTTTCTATCTCGCTTGAAAACTCACCCACCACTTGGCCCTGAGTGGGGTTGGAAGCGTGGAACAGGAATTTAGAACAGTCCGTCTTCCCGAAAGCTGCCGTAGGCGCCATCTCCAATGATGATGAAGTCCTGCAGCGGCATTTCCAGCAGCTTCCCAACTTCGACGAGCCGACTTGCAATTGCGATATCCGCTTGCGAGGGCTTGCAGGTGCCGGACGGGTGGTTATGAACCACGATCAATGAGCTGGCCCTCGCAAGAATCGCATTCCGGTAAATCTCCGCCGGGTCCATCAGCGTCTGCGTCCCCGTCCCAATCGCAGCAAGCTCCCAAGAAAGAATCTCTAGCTGCGGATTCAAATGAAGCACGACGACCTTCTCCTTGGTCTCGTCCTGCATGTCCTTGAACAGCGCGAACACCTGTCCGGGGCTCTCGACGGGCTTGTTCAGCAGGTCGTCGTCCACCCGCTTCCTCGTGAACGTGACCTTGAGTTCCTTCAGGTAAGCCATTTCAGTTCCTCCGTCGAGCGGTGTCCGCGCATTTGATAGTGCGCGGATTGTGCTGCACGCACCCTGTTGCAGCGCCATCGCCGAAGGGTGTCGCCGGCGTGTTCACACGCCCGTGACTGCAAGGCCGCTGAAGCACTTGTTACTTCTTGACGCCATTACCGGGTACCCCACGCAAAACGGGCTTCTTCGAGAGGCAAAGCGGTACCGGGCCACAAAAATCCGGCGCATTTGGGGTACTCCAGCCCGGGTATATGCGTAACCGCTACGCGTACTTACATTTTTGACTTGCAAGTGAGAAATCAACGGCGTGCGGAGGAGGAGCAAGCAATTGCTGCTGCATTCGGGCGCCCAGCCCGATCAATGACAGCCAAACACGTTGAAGCCATGAACAAAATCTTCCGGACCCTTTGGAATCCGACCCTCGGCACTTTTATCGCCGCGCCGGAAATTTCGCGTGGGCATGCGCGCTCTGCATCCAGCGGGGGCGGCGTGCGCGCGGTGGCCGCCGCGGCGGCGCTGTTGGTCTGCGCCGCGCCGGTGGTCGTGCTTGCGGCGGGCGGCGCGGGCGGCCAGCCCGTCGGCGAAACGACGCTGAACGGGGGCGCCGGCGGCAGCGACGGTGCCGGCGGCAACGGCGGGCTCAACGACACGACGATCGGCGCGTTCGGCGGCACGGGCGGCTCGTCCACGCCGGCCGGCGCAACCGCGGGGGGCAATGCGAACACCGTAGGTTTCGGCGGCGCAACGCCGGGCACCGGCGGCGCGGCGGGTGCGGCCAGCACGCCCACCGGCCCGGGTGCGTTCCAGGGCGACGCAGGCGGTGCGGGCCAGGCGCAGACGGGTGGCCCGGGCGCCGGCGACGGCTACGGCGGCGGCGGCGGAGGGGGCTTCCGGGGCGCTGCGATCGCCAACAACATTTCGAACTCGGCCGACAGCTACACGGGCGGCGCCGGTGGCGCGGGCGGCAATGGCTACTGGGCCGCCGGCGGCGGCGGCGCGGGCGGGTACGGCTCGATCCTCAACGGCCCGCTCGGCAACTACACGGCCACGGGGTCGTCCATGGGCGGCGCGGGCGGGCAGGGCGGCAACGCGTTCTCGCAGGGCGGCGGCGGCGGCAGCGGGGGCGGCGGGTTCTTCCTGGGCTCGACCAACCCGGGGCTCACCGTGAACAGCACCGGCCCCATCGCAGGCGGTGCGGGCGGCGCGGGCGGGGCCGAACTGCCGGGCTCGCGTGCCAATGCCTCGGGCGGCGGCGGCGGCGCGGGCGGCATCGGCGCAACGCTCACGGGCGTGGCCGTCACCTTCGGCAACGCCGGCGCGATCAGCGGCGGCGCCGGGGGCGTTGGCGGTGCGGCCGGCGGCGGCGCGGGCGGCACGGGTTCGCCAGGCAGCGGCGGCGATGGCGGGGCGGGCCTC
>NZ_JXQQ01000098.1 GCF_000834655.1 Variovorax paradoxus | reverse complement strand
ATCTCGGTGGTCACCAAGCGCGGCCATTCGCTGTCGGTCGCGGCGCGTGCGCTGATCGATGCGATCAAGCGCTCTCTATAATTTTTCGATCCACACAAACCGGGGAGGGCCCGTCCCATGAGAACCTTCATTCAACGCATGGGCGCCCTGTCGCTCGTCCTGGCCTTCAGCCTCGTGCTCGCGGCCTGCGGCAACAAGGAGGCCGAGCAGCGCACCGCGTTCATCGAGTTCCTGCAGACCCGCGTGCTCGACAAGCCCGGCCTTCGCGTGCCGTCGCCGAGCGAGGAGCAGAAGAAATCGTTCGGCGACTACGCGCAGCACTACGCGGTGATCACCGATTTCAACGAAGGCATGAACAAGTCGGTGAGCCAGCCGATGGGCGACGTCATGGCCAAGGGCGCGCTGCGCTCCATCGGCGACCTGGCCACGCGCCGCGACGACCTGAAGGCCGCGAAGGAAGGCCTGGCCGGCCTGCGCACCGCGCTCGACCAGCAGCTGGCCAAGGCCGATGCGGCGCGCGCGCAGCTCAAGCAACCCGACGACCTGAAGCAGGTCTACGACAAGGCCTACGAGAAGACCGTCTCGGCGCCCGCCGCCACTTTCAAGGAAGTGTTCCCCGCGCTGGACACGACCTTCGACGGCGCGCTGGCCGTGGGCGACTTCCTGCAGCAGAACAAGTCGAAGATCCAGATCTCGGGCGCCTCGGTCACCGTGACCGATCCGGCCGTGCAGGCCGAGCTCAACAAGATGCTGCAGAACCTCAATGGCCAGTCGGCCGCGATCAACGCCGCCCAGCGCAAGATGCAGGCGATGGTGCGCGGGAGCTGATCAGGCGGCGAAGTGGTCGAACGACCCGAAGCGCTGGGCCACCGGCGCGCCGCCCGCGTCCACGATGCGAAGGCCTGCTTCGGCCTCGATGCGGCCGATGCGCGTCACGCGCGTGGCGCTGTCCTTGCCGGCCTGTTCGACCGCGGCGCGCGCCGACGGCGGCGCGGTGAAAACGAGTTCGTAGTCGTCGCCACCTGACAACGCGCAGGTGCGCAGCATCTCGGTACCCAGGCCCGTCGTGCCGGCAGCTGCGACCGTGCTCACGGCCGCATCGACGTCGAGCGTGGCACCCACGTTGCTCGATGCGAGGATGTGTCCCAGGTCGCCGACCAGGCCATCGCTCACATCCACCGCCGACGACGCGATGCCGCGCAGCGCCTGCCCCAGCGCTACGCGCGGCGACGGTTGCTCCATGCGCAGGCGGGCCTCTGCGAACACGTCGGCGGGCAGCGCGACCGTGCCGCGAAAGACCTCCAGCGCAAGCCGCGCATCGCCGAGCGTGCCGCTCACCCAGATGTCGTCGCCTGCCCGCGCGCCCGATCTCAGCAGCGCCGCGCCGGCCGGCACTTCGCCGAACACCGTGATGCAGATGTTGAGCGGGCCGCGCGTGGTGTCGCCGCCGACGAGTTCGCAGCCGTGTTCGTCCGCGAGCGCGAAGAGACCGCGCGAGAAGCCTTCGAGCCAGTGCTCGTCCACGCCGGGCAATGCGAGCGCGAGCGTGAAGGCCAATGGCCTGGCGCCGCACGCCGCGAGGTCGCTGAGGTTCACCGCCAGCGCCTTGTGGCCCAGCCGCGCAGGCTCGACGGTCGAGAGAAAGTGCCGGCCTTCGACGAGCATGTCGGAGGACACGGCGAGCTGCATGCCCGGCGCGGGCGCGAGCAATGCGCAGTCGTCGCCCACGCCGAGCGGGGAGCGCTTGGCGGGGCGCTTGAAATAGCGTGCGATCAGGTCGAATTCACCCATGAGGGTGGAGCATAAGGGGTGCGTGCAAGGCGCCGTCTTTCTCCCTCCCCTTGCGGGGAAGGGCCGGGGTGGGGCGAGTGAGGGACCCATCGAGCGCTGTGCGCGCCCCCATCCCAACCTTCCCCCAGAGGGGGAAGGAGCAAAGCGGATTCAGGCAGCGCCGCGGAACCTGAGCGCCGCCTGCCGCACCACCTCCGCCAGCAACCGCTCTTTCCCCTGCTTCTCCCGCAGCCAGCGCGCATCGTTGCGGTTGGCTTCCACGCTGGTGCGCAGTTCGCCCAGCGCCTGCGTGGCGTTGAGTGCCTCGCTGTGCCATTCGAGCTGCGTCATCGTCATGAGGATGTGCTCGCGCAGCGGCATGTGCTGGCCGCTGGCCGGGTCGACGTACACCGCGTCGAGCCCGAAGCGGCAGGCCTGGAAGCGGTTGTAGGTGTAGACGAGGTAGTCGTCCTCCGTCGGCTCGAAGGGCTGCTCCTGCAGGAACCAGGCGGCGAGCGACTGCACGTAGCCTGCGAGCGCGGCGGCGCGCTCCACCGTCAAGGGCGTGTCGAACACGCGGATCTCGATGGTGCCGAACTCGGGCTTGGGGCGGATGTCCCAATAGAAGTCTTTCATGCTGCGCACGACGCCGGTGCGGGTCATGCGCTCGAAGTAGGCCTCGAATTCCTTCCAGCTCAACGTGAACGGCGCCCGGCCGGAGAGCGGGAATGCGAACACCGAATTCAGCCGCGCCGAGTCGAACTGCGTGTCCTGCCCCTGCACGAACGGCGAGGAGGCCGACAGCGCGATGAAGTGCGGGATGTAGCGCGACATGCGGTGCAGCATCAGCAAGGCCGCGTCCGCATCGGGGCAGCCGATGTGCACGTGCTGGCCGAAGATGGTGAACTGCTTGGAGAGGTAGCCGTACAGCTCCGATAGCTCGCGAAAGCGCGGCTTGTCGTAGATGCGCCGCTCGTGCCATTGCTGGAACGCATGCGTGCCGCCGCCGACCACCGCGATGTTGAGCTTGTCGGCGTTCCTGATGAGCGCCTCGCGGATCGGCGAGAGCTGCTTGATCACGTCGGCCGCCGAGTGGCAGATGTCGGTCGAGATCTCGATCATGCTCGAGGTCATCTCGGGCACCACGCTGCCCGGCAGCGGCGTCTGCGCCATCAGGCGCAGCATGTCCTCGGCGTAGGGCGCGAGGTCGTAGTCGTGCGTGTTCACGAGCTGCAGCTCGAGCTCCACACCGAGCGAGAGCGCCTCGGACTTGTTGAAGGGCTCCAGCTTGACGGCGCGGCTTTCGGGGTCGCTGGGCAGCGGGGCCGAGCGCACGTCGTCGCTGTCGGGGTCGATAGTGGGGGTGTTGGGGAGGGCGGTGCTCATCGCTGCGTGTCCTCGGTGGTGCTGAAGGCCTGGGGCGCCCAGGGCACCGAACTCTCGCCGACGGCATGGATGGCCACGGTGGCGAGCACGGCGCCCACCACTTCCATCAGCAAGATCGACGGCAGGGCGACCTGCGTGATCATGGTGCCGAGCAGTGGCGACGCGGTGGCGAAGTTCGATGCGATCAGGAGGGCGATCGACGACAGCGGCGACATCGCGCAGCCGACCCAGAAGGCCTGCTTCCAGCTCGCGCCGCTGCCGGGGTTGGCAATGGCCACGCCCGAGATCTTGGCGACCATGCGCACGCCGATCACGGCCAGCACCACGCTGGCCACCGGCAGCGTCCAGTCGGCCTGCGCCGCCACGATGGACACCAGCACGAACATCAGCATGGTGAGCAGCGAGGCGGCTGTGCCCAGCTGCCGCTGCCACGCCCAGGGCTTGGGGTTGAGCGTCTTGAGCAGCACGCCGCCGATCAGGGCCGCCAGGGGCGCCGAGCCGCCGATGTGCGCGGTGAGAGCCGCGCCGGCCGCGATGATGGCCAGCAGCAGGATCGAGGTGTTCTCGCTCGTCGGGCTCATCACGCGCAGCGCGGTGCGCAGGGCCAGCGCCATGACCGCGCCGACCACGAACGAGAGGCCCAGCACCACCGCCACCGGGTAGAGCTTCTGCAGCATGGTCTGCGGTGCGCGCTCGATGAGGCCCGCCTGCGCATAGCCGAGCGCGAGCGCATAGAAGGTGTTGAGCGTGGCCAGCGTCATCGCCCGCTCGGTGACGGGGCCCGCGGCGCGGGTGTCGATGATCACGCGGCTGAGCACCGCCGGCGAGGCGACGATAGCCATCAGCGCGATCGGGTTGGCCACGGGCTCGGGCAGGCCCAGCAGCGTGAGCACCCAGTACACGCCGAAGTAGGTGAGCGTGGCTTCGAGCAGGCTCTGCACCAGCACCATCGGGTTGTGGCGGAACCAGCGCAGCGGCAGCCGCCCGCCCGCCTCGAAGAGCACCACGGCCACGCCCAGTTCCAGCAGGAAGAGGCTGATGCCGCGCAGCGGCCAGATCGCGCCCTCGAAGCCGGCAAAGCCGACGACTGCGCCGACCAGCGAATAGCCGATCACCTTGGGCAGCCCGAGGTAGCGTCGCACCAGGTGGCCGGAGGCGGCGGCGGCCGCCAGCAGCAGCGACCACAGCACGGTGGGCAGGCCGGCCGAGGGGCGCACCCATTCGGACCAGAAACCCAGCAGATCGTTGATCAAGTTCGTCAGATTCATGCAGGTAGAAAGAAGCTCACAGGCCGGCTGCGCCAGCGCGCCCAGATGGCGCTGCGGATGCGGGCGCGGTCACCGAGGCTCACGCTGTGCGCACGCAGCGCCAGGCGAAATGCGAAATAGAAACTCACGCTCACATTGAGCGCGCCGATCACCGGAATCGCCGCCACCGCCCACCAGAGGGCTGGCTGCTGCAGCACCGACAGGCCCGTGGACGTTGCGGCCGCGGCGATCTGCCCGGCCGAGAGTGTCACGTGGCGCACATCCAGCCCGAGCCCGAAGAAACCCGCGAACGCGGGCAACAGGCCCAGCATGAGTCCCAGCGAGATGTTGGAGGCGAAGCCTGAGATGTGTGTGCGCATGAAGGTGGCCCAGCGGCGAGCCCGGGCGGCACCCAGAAAGGCGCCGATGCGGGGGTTGTAACGCATCGCGGAGTCCAGCCGATGCAGGACAAAGGCGTTTTCTGTCCATCCGGCGACGATGCTGGCCGAAAACAGCAGGATGCCGGTGAATGCCGCGAAAAGCGCGGTCGGCCCCGCGAGCGAGAGCGAATTCAGCGTGGCCGCGGCATGCGCCCCGTCGAGCAGCGGCCGCCCGAGCGCGTACTGCACCAGCAGCGCGAGCGCGGCCATCGCCGGCACCACCACCAGCACGTTGCCGAGCACCGCCGCCACCTGCGAGCGCACGAGGTTGGCCACCTCGTCGACGAAGTCGTCCACGGCGGCGTCGGACTTGATGTCGCGCAGCCGTGCCGCGAGCGCCGGCGCCGTCATCGCGGGCTGCTTGGTGGCCAGCGTCAGGTGCAGGAGCTGGATCGCGACGAAGCTCGCCGCATACATCAGGCCCGAGGCAAAGCCCGCCCAGAAGGCCGACAGCGCCAGCGCGTAGATGCCGAACTTCAGGAGCACCGTCATAGCCGTGAGCGCGCCCCCGCCCGCGGCCTTCTTCACCATCTGCAGGTAGCTCGCGCGGTCGCGGGTGATGTAGTGCTCGCCGGTCTCGGCGCTGCGCTCGGTCACCTTGGCCGCGAGCATCGACGAATTGGAGGCGACCAGCGCGCGGATGCTGTTGCGCTCGCCGCCCGCGAGCACCAGCTTGCCGACCAGCCGCGCCACGCTCGGCGCGGGCGAGGGCGACATCAGGCAGTCGAGCAGCTCGCGGATGCGCAGCACACGCTCGCGCAGCTGGCGCAGCCGGAACACCAGGCCCACCGAGATGCCGTTGTCTTCCAGGTGCGTGTAGACCGACGAGGCGCTGGCCCGGCAGGCGTCGAGCCGGTCGCGGAAGGCCACGAAGGCGGCCTGCAGTGCCTCGTCGCTTTCCGCGCCCGCGGGCTGCTCGAACATCTGCTCGCGCAGTTCGTCGAGGTCGGCCATCAGGCCGTGGAAAGGCCGCGCTTCATGGTGCTCCGCGCTGATGCGCAGGCGCAGCTCGGGCGAGAAACCGGCGGCCACCACCTGGCTGCCGCAATAGGTGACCGCGTCCATCAAGGTATGGCGCCAGCGCGGCGAGCCGTCGGCGTCCACCGTCGCGTCGGCCAGCAGCGCGCCGATGCGGGCGAGCTGCGTCTCGTCGAGCAGCGCGATCCAGCCCGCATCGAACACGCCCGGCAGCACCATGCGGAACAGGTCCGACGCATCGGTGGTCTCGGGCGTGCCGGGCAGGATCTTGCGGCGCAGCCGTTCGTTCAGTTCGCTGAAGAACGCGGTGCGCGGCGCGAAGCCGTAGTCGGCCAGGAGCGTGGTGAGGTCGACCGACTGCGTGAACACGCGCCACCAGGCGCGCAGGCGCTCGCGCAGTTCGGGCCGCGCCTCGACGGCGTCGAGCAGCAGCGAGACGCGGCCGATCGCCGCCTGGGGCGAGGCGCGGTCGCCGCGCAGCCAGTCGAAGAGGTTGATGAGCCAGATGTGGCGCTGCGCCACATCGGCCGTGGGGTCGAGGCCGGCAAGCAGCCCCTGCAAGTCGCGCGATGCGGCAGCCATGACGGTAAGAAATCCTTTTCGGGGAACACCGGGGAACCGGCTTTGCCGGGCCGCCGGTGTTGCCCCCAGTGAGGGGGAAGAAGAAGCGGTACGAAGTGCGCGCAGCCTGGGGAAATGCCAGTTCAGCCGGGCCCCAGGTGTTGCCCCCGGCGAGGGGGAAGGGAAAGCGACACGAAGTGCGCGAAGCCTGGGGGCGTGCCTCAGTGCCTAGTGAAGCACGCGGGAGACGGGTGCGCCGCCGATGTCGGCTTCGAGCACGAACATCGGCACGGGCACATCGAAGCGCTCGCCTTCCTCGGTCACCACGAAGAAGCTGCCATGCATCGTGCCGCTCGCGGCCTGGAGCCGGCAGCCGCTGGTGTAGCGGAACGATTCGCCGGGCGCCAGCAGCGGCTGCTGGCCGATGACCCCCAGGCCCTTGACCTCCTGCGGATGGCCCGAAGCGTCGTTGATGAGCCAGTGGCGCGCGATCAGTTGCGCACCCACCGTGCCCACGTTGGTGACGGTGATCGTGTACGAGAAGGTGTAGACGTTGTCCTTCGGGGAGGACTGGTCGGCTAGGTAGCGCGGCTCGACCTGGACGCTGAAGGGGCTGTGTGACATGGGGCGGATGGTAACGGAGGCCTTTCCTCGGACTTCGCCCCGCTGCGAGAATCCGGGGGTATGAGCACCCCGTTCCGCATCGCCCCCTCCATCCTTTCCGCAGACTTCGCCCACCTTGGCCAGGAACTGACCGACGTGATCGCCGCCGGCGCCGACTGGATCCACTTCGACGTGATGGACAACCATTACGTGCCGAACCTGACCTTCGGCCCGATGATCTGCCAGGCGCTCAAGCCCTACGCCAAGACGGCCGACGGCACGCCCGTGCCGATCGACGTGCACCTGATGATCCATCCGGTCGACGCCCTGGCGGCCTCTTTCGCGCAAGCGGGCGCTGACTACATCAGCTTCCACCCCGACGCATCGCCCCACGTGCACCGCAGCATCCAGGCCATCAAGGCCGCGGGCTGCAAGGCGGGGCTGGTGTTCAACCCGGGGCTGGGCCTGGAAGCCCTGGACTGGGCGATCGACGACATCGACCTCATCCTCATCATGAGCGTGAACCCCGGCTTCGGCGGCCAGAGCTTCATCGACTCGGCGCTGCGCAAGATCGAACTCGCGCGCAAGCGCATCGAGCAGAGCGGGCGCGACATCCGCCTGGAGGTGGACGGCGGCATCAAGGTGGACAACATCGCGCGCGTGGCCTCGGCCGGCGCCGACACCTTCGTGGCCGGCAGCGCGATCTTCAACGCCAAGGACTACGCCGCGGTGATCGGCGACATGCGCCAGCAGCTGGCCGGCGTCAGCGCTTGACCTTGTCGTTGTAGACGCGGTCGGCCTCGGGGCCGCGGTCGGTGTCGACCACGCCGCGCTCCACGTCTTCATGCGCCTGGCGGCCCACCTTGGTGGGCTGGCCGTCTGGGGTCTGCTGGCTGTCGGACGACTGGTCCCGCTCGTGCGGCAGGCGCGGCGCCGATTCGCCACCCTGTTCGACCTTGGTCTTGCCGCCGCCCGCGTCCTTGGTCGCGTCCTTGGGGTCGGTGGGCGGGGTCTTGCTGGTCTTGGCTTGGGTCATGCGATGGCTCCTTCGTGGCTTTGCAGACAAGCCTGCCCCGGCCGAGCCGCACCAGCGGTAGGACATGCAAGCCAGGCCCTGTAGGTGGCCGCTCGGCGCTATGAAACCGATAGCGGCTTTGCCTCCGGTGAAGGGGCTCCGCAATAATGGCCCGCATGTCTTCCGATCCTTTTGCCGGCGTGGCGACCGACAGCCTGCGCATCCACACCTTCGCCTCGCTCCAGCCCGGTCCGCGCCTGCTCGTGGTCGGCGGCGTGCATGGCGACGAGACCTGCGGCACCGTGGGCATCGAGCGCATCCTGGCCGAGTTCGACGCCGGCACGCTGCAGTTGCAGCGCGGCGAGCTCTCGCTGGTGCCCATCGCCAACCCGCTCGCGCGCCGGCGCCTGCACCGCGAAGGCGAGCGCAACCTCAATCGCCTGTTCCGCCCGACCGAGGCGCCCGCAGACTACGAAGCCCGCATCACCAACCGCCTCGCGCCAGTCATCGCGCGCCACGAGGTGCTGCTGGACCTGCATTCCTTCCAGAGCGAGGGCGAGGCCTTCGCGATGATCGGCCCGCGCGACAACACCGGCACGCTGGAGCCCTTTGCCCGTTCGTACGAAGAGGGCCAGCTCGCGCTGCACATCGGTACGCCCATCGTGGTGGAAGGCTGGCTCGACATCTACGCCGCCGGCCTCGCCCAGCGCGCGGGCGGCGCGCCGGCCGACGAGGCCGCGCTCGACTTCGGCCGCGGCACCAACGAATACATCCGCAGCTGTGGCGGCTACGGCGTCACGCTCGAATGCGGCCAGCACCAGGACCCCGAGGCGCCCGAGGTGGCGTGGCGCGCCATCCGCCGCACGCTCGCGCTGCTGGGCATGGCGCCGCTGCCGAACGACGTACCGGCCGCATCGGCGCAGCCCCGGCTGCTGCGCCTGGCCAGCGTGACCGACCGCCTGCACGAGGAAGACAGCTTCGTGCGCGACTGGGCCACCTTCGACGAGGTGCAGCGCGGCGAGCCGATCGGCATGCGGCACGACGGCACGATGCTGAACGCGCCCGACGACGGCTTCATCGTGTTTCCCAACGCGCTGGCGCAGCCGGGCGCCGAGTGGTTCTATTTCGCGCGCCCGAGCGAACGCGTGCTCGGGCCGGTGGCCGGCACGGCCTGAGGCCGCGTTCCTACACCGCGCGGCCGGGGGCGCGGCACACATTCCCAGCCTGAAGGAGTGTGCCCATGCCCGTCTCGACAAAAGCTTCCACGCCGCGCGTCCTGTGGAAGGGCGCGATCAGCTTCGGCCTCGTCCACATTCCGGTGGCGCTCTACTCGGCCACCAGCAACCACGGCATCGACTTCGACTGGCTGGACAAGCGCTCGATGGACCCCGTGGGCTACAAGCGCATCAACAAGAAGACCGGCAAGGAGATCGCGCGCGAGAACATCGTCAAGGGCGTGGAATACGAGGACGGCGAATACGTGGTTCTCAGCGACAAGGAGATCGCGGCGGCCTACCCCAAGACCACGCAGACCATCGAGATCGAGACCTTCGTGCCGGCCAACGGCATTCCGTTCGTCTACCTGGAGCGGCCCTATTACGTGGCGCCGATCAACCGCGGCGCGAAGGTCTATGCGCTGCTGCGCGAGACCCTGCAGCGCAGCGGGCGCGTGGGCGTGGCCCGCGTGGTGATCCAGACCAAGCAGCACCTGGCGGCGCTGGTGCCCGTGGGCCCCGGCCTGGTGCTGAACCTGCTGCGCTGGGGTGCCGACATCCGGGCCTGGGACGACCTGCCGCTGCCCTCGGAAGACGCGAAGAAGGCGGGCCTGACCGAGCGCGAGCTCAAGATGGCCGAGCAACTGGTCGAGGACATGAGCGCCGACTGGGACCCGGACGAATTCAAGGACGAGTTCAAGGACGAGATCCTTCGGCTGGTCGAGCGCAAGGTGAAGGCGGGCCAGACCGAGACGGTGACGCAGCCCGAGCCCGAGGAAGGCGCTTCCGAGGCCCGCGGCGCCAAGATCATCGACCTGACCGAGCTGCTGCAGCGCAGCCTGCGCGGCAAGGGCGGGGCGAAGAAGGCGGCAGCCCGCGAGGATGACGACGAGGAGGAGGGCGAAGAATCCGCGCCCCGCGCCCGGCTTCCCGCGAAGAAACGCAGCCCCGCCACGAAGGCCGCTTCGAAGACCACCGCAAAGGCGAAGCCCCGCGCCAAGCGTGCGGCCTGAGGCGCGGCGCCATGGGCACCACCGCATCGACCGCGCGCAAGGCGCTCTCGCGCTACCACGGCAAGCGCGATTTCTCGCGCACGCCGGAGCCCAGGGAGGGTGGCCGCGCGGGCAAGGGCGTGCTCTCCTTCGTCATCCAGAAGCACCACGCGAGCCACCTGCACTACGATTTCCGGCTCGAACTCGACGGCACGCTCAAGAGCTGGGCCGTGCCCAAGGGCCCGTGCCTGGATCCCGCGGTCAAGCGCATGGCGGTGCATGTCGAGGACCACCCGATCTCGTATGCGGATTTCGAGGGCACCATTCCGCCCAAGCAGTACGGTGCCGGCACCGTCATCGTCTGGGACCGCGGCGACTGGCTGCCCGAGGGCGGCAGCGATGCCGATGCGCGCAAGGCGCTCGCGGCCGGCAAGCTCAAGTTCGAACTGCGCGGCGAAAAACTCAAGGGCCACTGGACGCTGGTGCGCATGCACGGCAAGGGCGACGAGAAGCACGAGCCGTGGCTGCTCATCAAGGAGCGTGACGACCAGGCGCGCGATCTTGCCGGCTACGACGTGCTCGAGAAACAACCGGCCAGCGTGCTGACAGGCCGCGGCGTGGACGAGTTGGACCGCCCGCCGAAGAAGGTGGCGGCCAAGACGCCGGCCAAGACGCCGGCCAAGACGCCGGGGAAGAAGGCGGCGGCAAAAAAGCCTGCGAAGAAAGTCGCGCTGCCCGCCGCCTTCCAGCCCCAGCTCGCCACCCTCGCGGCCTCTCCCCCTTCACCGCCCGACGAGTGGCTCTACGAACTCAAGTTCGACGGCTACCGCCTGCTCGCGCGTATCGACAAGGGCAAGGTGCGCTGCTTCACCCGCAACGGCCACGACTGGACGGACAAGCTGCCCGCGCTGGCCAAGGCGCTCGCGAAGCTGCCCACCGATTCGGCCTGGCTCGACGGCGAGATCACCGTCGAGGGCGACAACGGCGCGCCCGACTTCCAGGCGCTGCAGAACGCCTTCGACCGCGGGGCCACCTCGTCCATCGTCTACTGGCTGTTCGACGCGCCCTTCGTCGATGGGCAGGACCTGCGGGGCGAGCCGGTCGAAGCGCGGCGCGCGCAACTGGCGCGCCTGCTCGGCAAGCGCCCGCCGGCGCCGCTGCGCCTGAGCGAAGCTTTCGATGCATCGCCGCGCGACCTGCTGGCGTCTTCCGCGCGCATCGGCTTCGAGGGCATCGTCGGCAAGCGCAAGGGCTCGCCCTATGTGTCGCGCCGCTCGCCCGACTGGATCAAGCTCAAGAACCAGCAGCGCCAGGAGTTCGTGATCGGCGGCTACACCGCGCCCAAGGGCAGTCGCTCTGGCTTCGGCGCGCTGCTGCTGGGCGTGCACGACGACAAGGGGCGGCTGCGCTATTGCGGCAACGTGGGCACCGGCTTCAACGCGGATCGCCTAGCCGACATCAAGGCCCGGCTGGACAAGCTCGCCACCGACGACTGCCCCTTCGAGCCCAGGCCGGACGGCGTGAACGCGAAGGCGCAGTGGGTCAAGCCCACGCTGGTGGCCGAGGTCTCGTTCGGCGAATGGACGCGCGAGGACCGCGTGCGCCATTCGGTGTTCCAGGGCCTTCGCGCCGACAAGCCCGCGCGCGGCATCGTGCGCGAGCGGCCGGAGCAACCCGGGGCGCCGGCTGCGGCGCCCTCGAAGAAAAAAGGAGCCAGGACACCCATGGCGCTGAAGATTTCCCACGCCGACCGCGTGATCGACGAGAAGAGCGGCATCACCAAGGGCGAGCTCGCGGCCTACTACGACGCGGTGGGCACGCTCATGCTGCCGCACCTGCGCGGGCGGCCGGTGTCGCTGGTGCGCGCGCCCGACGGCGTGGGCGGCGAGCTG
This sequence comes from Variovorax paradoxus, assembly GCF_000834655.1. Taxonomy (GTDB): domain Bacteria; phylum Pseudomonadota; class Gammaproteobacteria; order Burkholderiales; family Burkholderiaceae_C; genus Variovorax; species Variovorax paradoxus_F. The sequence continues at coordinate 34,338 of NZ_JXQQ01000098.1, read as the reverse complement.
TTCTTCCAGAAGCACATCCAGAACCGCGAAATCCCCGGCGTGAGCCTCCTGGACCCCGCGCTCGACCCGGGCCACGAGCCGCTGCTGCAGATCGACAGCAAGACCGGGCTCATCGGCGCCGCGCAGATGAACGTCATCGAGCTGCACACCTGGAACGCCACCTCGCGCGCCATCGACCGGCCCGACCGCATGACCTTCGACCTGGACCCCGGCGAAGGCGTCGCGTGGCCGCAGATCCAGGAGGCCACGCTGCTGGTGCGCACGCTGCTCGACGAGCTGGGCCTGCCGTCGTTTCTCAAGACCAGCGGCGGCAAGGGCCTGCACGTGGTGGTGCCGATCCGCCGGCAGTACGGCTGGGACGAGGTCAAGGGCTTCTCGCAGGCCGTGGTGGTGCACCTGGCCGAGACCATTCCGGACCGCTTCGTCGCCAAGAGCGGGCCGCGCAACCGCGTGGGCAAGGTGTTCGTCGATTACCTGCGCAACGGCTTCGGCGCGACCACGGTCAGCGCGTGGTCGGCGCGCTCGCGCCCGGGGTTGGGCGTGTCGGTGCCCGTGACGTGGGACGAGCTGCCTGCGCTGACCGGTGCCGCGCAATGGACCGTCGGCAATGCGGCCGAGCGCTTCGCCATCGGCAACAAGCCGTGGGCCGCGCTGGAGCGCAGCCGCAAGGGCATCGCCGCGGCGATGAAGATGCTCGGCTACAAGCCGGCGTAGCGGCGAGCCCTGCTGCTACTGCAGCACTTCCCTGGTCGTCACCTCGAAGCGCTGCAGCGTGTTCGCGCCGAACACCATTGTGATCGGCACGTCCGCGGCATCGCGTCCGCGCGCCATCACCACGCGGCCGATGCGCGGCGTGTTGTGGCGCGCATCGAAGGTGTGCCAGCGGTCGCCCAGGTACACCTCGAACCAGGCGCTGAAGTCCATCGGGTAGGGCACCGGCGGGATGCCGATGTCGCCGAGGTAGCCCGTGACGTAGCGCGCGGGAATGTTCATGCAGCGGCACAGCGTGATCGCCAGGTGCGCGAAGTCGCGGCACACGCCCGTGCGTTCGCGATAGCCCTCCAGCGCGGTGCGCGTGGCGCGCGCGTTCTGGTAGTCGAAGCGCAGGTGCCCGTGCACGAAGTCGCAGATCGCCTGCACGCGCCCCCATCCCGGCGGCACGGACAGGAAGTTGGCCCAGGCGAACTGCAGCAGTTCGCTGTCGACCTCGCAGTAGCGGCTGGGCAGCACGAATGGCAGCGTGTCCACCGGCAGGTCGGCGGCCGCGTGTTCGATGGCGTACAGGTCGACGGGGTCGGGCGCGCCGGTGTCGTACACGGTGGCCTGGTTGCGCAGCCGCACGCTCGTCACGCCCAGCGGCACGTGCACGCGCGCGCAATGGTTGTCGAAGCTGTCGCGGTAGTGGTCGGTCGCCAGCGGCGGACTGATGGTGATGTTCTCGCTGCCCTGGATGTCGCCGGCGCGCGAGGGGTGCACCTGCAGCATGTAGATCAACGCCGTGGGTGCGGTGACGCCGATTTCGATGTCGTAGCCGATCTGGATCTGCATTGGCTTGTTCTTCCCTGGTGAGCCGGTGGATGCGCCGGTGCGCGAGGCACAAAGAAGACGACAAGCACGATCGGTGCCGTCTTCGCTTCATGCTATGCGACGACCTTCGAAAAGCCCCACGGCCACAACCCGCGAAGCGTCGTAGTCCGCCGCGATGCGCTGTAGTCGCGCTCCTACCGCCGGGGCGCACGCTCTCCCACATGCGAGGGAGGGGCGCCACTACGGGTAACAGTCGGTGCAAAACCTAACCTTGGAGGCTCGATTCAATCGGATATTCCTTGGAGGGAATCATGGAGCTTTCTTCGCTGTTCAGTTCGCTCGGCGGCCCCCTGGGCGACGAAATCCTCGTATGGGCCGTCGCCGCGGTCGCAGGGTGCATCTGCCTGGTCGCTGTCGTGAACGTGCTCGACATGTTCATGGACAACTCCAACGAAATGGGCTGAGCGCCTCCTCCCACTTACTTGTCTGCATGAAAGATTCCAGGTCCCCGATGACGCCCCAGAACAAGGCTGCCGCAGGTCGCCGCGCCAGTACCGCCAAGACCACCAAGTCCGGGGACGGCCGCAACGCCAAGCAGTTGCAGCTCGATGGCTTCACCACCGAGCATCCCGCGCACCTGTCGACCAACCAGGGCCTGCAGATCCCGGACAACCACAACTCGCTGAAGGCGGGCGTGCGCGGGCCGACGCTGCTGGAAGACTTCATCCTGCGCGAGAAGATCACGCATTTCGACCACGAGCGCATTCCCGAGCGCGCCGTGCATGCGCGCGGCTCGGCGGCGCACGGGTATTTCCAGGTCTACAAGTCGATGTCGCAGTTCACCTCGGCCGACTTCCTGCAGGACCCGGACGTGAAGACGCCCGTTTTCGTGCGCTTCTCGACCGTGGCCGGCGAGCGCGGATCCGCCGATACGGTGCGCGACGTGCGCGGCTTCGCCGTCAAGTTCTACACCCGCGAAGGCAACTACGACCTGGTGGGCAACAACATCCCGGTGTTCTTCATCCAGGACGCGATGAAGTTCCCCGACCTCGTGCATGCCGTCAAGCCCGAGCCGCACCACGCGATGCCGCAGGCCGCGAGCGCGCACGACACCTTTTGGGATTTCGCCTCCCTCATGCCCGAGACCACCCACATGCTGATGTGGGCCATGAGCGACCGCGCCATCCCGCGCAGCTACCGGATGATGGAAGGCTTCGGCGTCCACACCTTCCGCTTCGTCAACAGCCGCGGCGAGAGCCACTTCGTGAAGTTCCACTGGAAGCCCAAGCTGGGCATCCACGGCCTGGTGTGGGACGAGGCACAGAAGATCGCCGGCAAGGACGCCGACTTCCACCGCCGTGACCTGTGGGAAGCCATCGAGAACGGCGACTTCCCCGAATGGGAGCTGGGCGTGCAGATCGTGCCGGCCGACAAGGAGCATTCGCTGGGCTTCGACCTGCTCGACCCGACCAAGCTCATCCCCGAGGAAATGGTGCCCGTGCAGAAGATCGGCAAGCTGGTGCTCAACCGCAACCCCGACAACTTCTTCGCCGAGACCGAGCAGGTGGCCTTCCACCCCGGCCACGTGGTGCCCGGCATCGACTTCAGCAACGACCCGCTGCTGCAGGGGCGCCTGTTCTCGTACACCGACACGCAGATCTCGCGCCTGGGCGGTGCGAACTTCCACGAGCTGCCGATCAACAAGGCGGTGTGCCCGTTCCACAACTTCCAGCGCGACGGCATGCACCGCCAGACCATCGCGCGCGGCCAGGTGGCCTACGAGCCCAACACGCTGGGCAGCGGCACCGAGTTCCGCGTCGACGGCGGCAGCAACGGCTTCCAGTCGTTCCCCGAGGAGATCGACGCGCCCAAGGTGCGCCGCCGCAGCCCGTCGTTCGACGACCACTTCACGCAGGCGCGCCTGTTCTTCAACAGCCAGAGCGCGGCCGAGAAGGAACACATCATCGCGGCCTTCCGCTTCGAGCTCTCCAAGCTGGAAGTGCCGGCAATCCGCCAGCGCATGGTGGACAACCTCGCTCACGTGGACGAGAAACTCGCGCGCCGCGTGGCCGAGCCGCTGGGCATCGGCGAGCCCGATGCGAGGGCCGCAGCGGGCCGCGCGGGCTTTCGCGACCACCGCATCGCGCTGCCCATCGACGAGTCGCCCGCGCTCAGCATGGCCGACACCGGCGACGGTTCGATCCGCACCCGCAAGATCGCGATCCTCGTGGCCGACGGCGTCGATTCGGCGTCGCTCAAGCCCATCCGCGATGCGCTCGAGCAGGCCGGTGCGCAGTGCAAGGTCGTCGGCCCGCGCCTGGGCACGGTGGCCAGCGCATCCAAGCGGCAGATCGATGTAGACATGACGTTCTCGAACACGCCCTCGGTGATGTTCGATGCGGTGCTGGTGCCCGCCGGCACCGACAGCGCGGCCGCCATGACGGCGACGGGCGACGCGGTGCACTTCGTGCTGGAGGCCTACAAGCACTGCAAGGCGATCTGCACGGTGGGCGAGGGCGTGCAGCTGCTCTCGACGCTGGGCATCGGCGCGGACAGCGATGCGCCCGCGGGCGTGATCGTGGCCGCCACGCCGGTCACCAACCTGGGCGACAGCACCGCGGCCACGCAGATCGCGCACGACTTCATCGCGGCGATCGCCAAGCATCGTCACTGGGACCGCGCCAACGTCGACGCGGTGCCTGCCTAGAAGGCTAGAAGGCCGACCCAGCCGACCCGCCGGGCGCTCTCGTGCCCGGCGAGCGTGAGCCACGGCTCGCGCACGTCCAGTCGATCCGAACCTGAACTTTCACGCCCTCACGCGCCGATGGCGCGACGCTGCGCCTTGCGCGGCACCGCTCGCAACGGACCGCGCGCCGCCCAGTCACTCAAGTGAAATCGGGCTTACGCGGGGGTGACACACAAGGAACATAGAAACAGCCGCTGCTCGCCGCTGTTTCCTATCTCCTTCAAAAAGTTCCCACATGACGCATCCGGCATCGAGGCCTCTCCGGCCTCTCAAACTCCTGGCACTGACGCTGGCGCTCGTGCTGACCGCTTGCGGTGGCGGCGGCAGCGGCGGCGGCGCCTCCTTCCCGCCGATCCCTCCGTCGTCGGGCAACGCGCCGCCGGACACGACACCGCCGACGACGCCTCCCACGACACCGCCGGGAACGCCACCGGAGACACCGCCCGAAGATCCGCCGGTGACGCCGCCCGTGACGCCACCGGTCACGCCCCCCACCTGCTCGGCCGCCGTGCCGGCCAGCGCGCCACTCACGGCCATCTCGGCCATCCAGGGCACGGGCGACCTGAGCCCGATGGCCTCGCAGGCCGTGACCGTGCGCGGCGTGGTCGTCGGCGACTTCCAGAACACCGGCACCACCAGCGTGAAGCTCAACGGCTTCTTCGTGCAGCAGTTCGTGCCCGATGCCGACCCCGCGACCTCCGAAGGCATCTTCGTCTACGCGCCGGGCGCCGCCCCCCGCGTGGCCGTGGGCGACTACGTCCAGGTCTCCGGCGCAGTGACCGAGTTCGGCCAGACAGCCGGCGCCGGCGCCAAGCCCGACGCCATCACGCAGATCGCGGGCACCGGCGGCGACCCGCTGGCCATCAGCGTCTGCGGCAGCGGCCTCGTCATCGCCCCCACGAAGATCACGCTGCCGGTGGCCGACGAGTCCGCGCTGGAGCGCTACGAAGGCATGCTGGTCGAGATCGCGCAGCCCTTGGCCGTGACGGAACTCTTCGAGCTCGGCCGCTACGGCCAGATGGTGCTGTCGTTCAACGGGCGCCAGTTCAACGCCACCAACGGCAACGCGGCCGCGACGCACGCACAGAACCTGCTTTCGCGCATCGTGCTGGACGACGGCGCCTCGCCGCAGAACCCGAACCCCATTCCCTACCTGAGCGCGCCCGGCACCGACGGCACGCGGCGCATGGGCGACACGACGCAGAAGGTCACCGGCATCCTGAGCCACAACTTCGGCGCCTACCGCATCCAGCCGACGGTGGCGCCGGTGTTCGCGCAGGCCAATCCGCGCCAGCCCACCGCGCCGGTGGTGAGCGGCACGCTCAAGGTAGCGAGCTTCAACGTGCTGAACTACTTCACCACGTTCCTCAACGGTGAAACCGCTTCGGGCCAGACCGGCCAGGGCTGCTCGTTCGGCACCGGTCCCGCAGCCGCGGGCAACTGCCGCGGCGCCAACAACCTGGTCGAGTTCCAGCGCCAGCAGGCCAAGATCGTGGCCGCCATCGCGGGGCTCGATGCCGACGTGGTCGGGCTCATGGAAATCCAGAACACCGACGTGGCGACGAACGACCTGCTGGCCGCCCTCAACGCCAAGGTCGGCGCGGGCACCTATGCCGCCGTCAACAGCGGCGTGTTCGGCACCGACGCCATCAAGGTGGACATCCTCTACAAGCCCGCGAAGGTGCAGCGCGTGGGCAACGTCGTGCTGCCGACGGGCGCGGACCTGGCCAACTACACCGCCGCGAGCGGCCGGCCCCCGCTGGCCCAGCGCTTCAGCGCGGTGGGCAACAACGGTGGCTTCTGGTTCGTGGTGAACCACTTCAAGAGCAAGGGCAGCTGCCCCGCCACGGGCGACATCGACCTGGGCCAGGGCTGCTTCAACCTCGCGCGCATCGAGCAGGCGAAGGCGCTCAACAGCTTCGTAGGCAAGCTCAGGCTCATGGGCGCGCCACAGGTCGAGAACGACGTGCTGATGATGGGCGACTTCAACAGCTACCTGCTGGAAGACCCGACCAAGGAACTGGAAGCGGCCGGCAACGAGAGCCTGCTCAAGCGCATGCCCGCCAACGACCGCTACACCTACGTCTTCGGCGGCGAGACCGGCGCGCTGGACCACTCCTACGCCTCGGCCTCGCTCAAGACGCAGGTCACCGGCGTGAGCGTGTGGCACATCAATTCCGACGAGCCCACCGCGCTGGACTACAACACCGACTTCACCACCGACGACCGCTTCGCGCCCACGCCCTTCCGCGCGTCGGACCACGACCCGGTGCTGGTCGGCCTCACGCTCACGGCCGATGCCGCCGTGACGCAACCGATCGTCACCGCGTCGATTCCGGCGGCGGTGAAGGTCGGCGAGACCTACAGCGTGAACATCTCGGAAGCGTCGCCCGGCGGCTCGGCCACGCTGGCTTCGCTGTCGGTCGACTGGGGCGACGGCTCCGCCGCGACGACGGCGCCGGGCACGGGCGCGGTCACGCACACCTACGCGGCCGCGGGCACCTTCAGCGTGGTGGTCACGCTCACCAACTCCGCGGGCCAGACCGCCACGCAATCGGGCAGCGTGAACGTGAGCACCGTGGTGGTGGTCACGCCGCCGGGCGCGCCGGACCTCTTCTTCAGCGAGTACGTGGAAGGCTCGGCGACCAACAAGGCGCTGGAGATCTACAACCCGACCGCTGCGGCCGTGGACCTGAGCCTGTACACCCTGAACCTGTACTCCAACGGCGCGGCCGCGCCGAGCAGCTTCGCGCCGCTGACCGGCTCACTGCCTGCCGGCGGCGTGCTGGTGCTCGCCAACAACGCCGCCACCGCCGCCTTCAAGCCGCCGGGCACGGTCATCAACAGCAGCGTCGTCAACTTCAACGGCGACGACGCGTTGACGCTGGAGAAGTCGGGCGTGGTCATCGACCGCATCGGCCAGGTCGGCTCCGACCCCGGCACCGAATGGACCGGCGTCGGCGGCGTCAGCACGCTGAACCAGACGCTGCGCCGCAAGCCCGTCATCAAGGCCGGCGACCGCAACCCGGGCCTGGCCTTCGATCCGTCGGCGGAGTGGGACAGCTTCCCCATCGACACCTCCGCGGGGCTGGGTTCGCACACGGTGAACTGAGCGCGCGGCGTACCAGCGAAACCGGCCCGAGGGCCGGTTTCGTTTTCATGACTTAGTCCTTTTGCGCTAGACCGTATTGCGAATAGCCGCGGAAGGTACCCCCTCCTAGACTTTCCCCACGAGGCCTGAACGGCGCGCACTTCCGCGGCGTCGAGCATCTGCAGCCGCAGATGCACCGGCCGCGTGCGGGGGTCCAATGGCGTGGTTTTCAAGTTGGGGATGGGAGCGCCCTGCACGTTGCCGTGCGGGTTTCGCGAGCGCACTCGGTCTGGCTGGCGTTCTTTTGCTGGGCTACGGCCCTTCTGCATCAGCACAGCCGCAGGCCGAGGCCGCCGCCAGCAAGGCGGAGCAGGCGCGGCTGGCAGACACCGACACCTTGCTGGCGCTGACCAGCGAAGGGGCCGTGCTCTACGGGCAGGACGCGGTCAAGCTCTCGGGCTACCAGTACTGCAGCCAGGCTGTCGCGCTGGCCGAGGCCGGCGAGTTCCGCCAGAGCATCCGCGCCGCGAGCAAGGCGCTGCACCTGGCCAACGCCACGCGCGATCCGAACCTCATGGCCATGGCCAATCGCGACCTGGCCATCGTCTACAGCTATTCGGGCCAGCTCGAAAAGGCCGAGGAGTTCGCCCGCGAGGCGCTCAAGCACCCGGCGCGCGACCCCAAGCTGGTGGTGGGTCCGGTGCAGAAGGTGCTGGGCGACGTGCGCACGCGCCGCGGCGATTTCTCGGGCGCCGTCATCAGCTACGACGAGGCGCTGGCCAACAGCTCGCCGCGCTATGCGCCGCTGGTGCAGGCCTCGCTGGTCAACGCGCTCATCGAAGCGGGTGATGCCGCAAGGGCGCGCGAAGTGCTGGGCACCATGGCCGCGCCCAAGGACGCCCCGCTCACCGCGCAGCTGGACCGCACCCGCGCCCGCCTGCTCCTGGCCGAGAACAAGCCGGCCGAGGCGCGCGACATGTACCGCGCGCTCACCGCGCGGCAGGTCGGCGCCGACACCGAGTACTACCGCCTCTGGGCCTGGGACGGCGTGGCGCGCAGCGAGATCGCGCTCGGCCAGAAGCAGGCCGCGGCCGAAGCCGTGGGCCAGGCGCTCGGCGGCGTGGACAAGGTGCGCGCCAAGTTCCGCAGCGAAGAATTCAAGATGGGCCTGTTCTCGGACCTGCAATCGGTGTTCGAGCGCGGCGTGTCGGTGTACAGCGATGCGGGCGACGCGCGCGCCGCCTTCGAGGTGAGCGAGCACAGCCGCTCGCGCGCGCTGCTCGATGCGGTGCGCGGCCGCGCGAAGATCAGCGAGCAGGCCACCAGCACTGTCGACCTCGCCACGCTGCAGCGCACGCTGGCCGCCGACGAGCGCGTGGTGCAGTTCCACTCGCTGCCCGACCGGCTGGTGGTGTGGGTGGTGAGCCCGAGCGCCATTCAGGAGAAGACGGTGGCCGTCAAGCGCGACGACCTCAACGAGCTGGTCGAGACCTTCCGCAACTCCATCGTGCGCGGACGCCGCACCGCCATCACCAACGCCGACAAGCTCGGCGCCGCGCTGCTCGGGCCGCTGGGCCTCGCGCCGGGGCAGCGCCTCGTCATCGTGCCGCACGGCCCGCTGCACTATTTGCCGTTCCAGGCGCTGCGGCTCGACGGCCGCTACGTGATCGAGACGCACCCGGTGTCGGTGGCGCCCTCGATGAGCATCGCGGTGCAGCTGGCGCAGCGCACGCCGCGCGTGAACGCCTCGCTGGTGGCCTTCGGCAACCCGCGCATCGAGGACAAGTACGACCTGCCGGGCGCCGAGACCGAGGTCAAGCAGCTCGCGCAGCTCTTCCCGCGCAACACCGTGTACATGGGCGCGGCCGCCACCAAGACGCAGTTCCGCGACGTGGCCGCGCGCTCGCCGCTGATGCACGTGGCCGCGCACGCCGAGGCCGATGCGGTCGATCCGCTGTACTCGCGCATCCTCCTGGCCAACGAAGGCGGCAAGCAGAACTTCCTGGAAGCGCACGAGATCCTCGGCCTGCCGATGGACGGCACCGCGCTGGTCACGCTCTCGGCCTGCGAATCGGGGCTCGGGCGCATCGCGCAGGGCGACGAGGTGCTGGGCTTCACGCGCTCGTTCCTCTCGGCGGGCAGCTCCAGCCTGATCGCCTCGCTCTGGCCGGTGTCGGACGACGCGACCGCCGTGCTCATGAGCACGCTCTACGGCGAGCTCTCCAAGGGCCGCGACCTGCAGAAGGCCATGCAGGCCGGACAACTGGCCGTGCTGAAGGATCCCAAGATGTCTCATCCCTTCTTCTGGGCGCCGTTCAACCTGATCGGCAACTGGCGCCTGACGGTCGGGAGCTAGAAATGTTGCTCGTCCCCAGTCTCCCCGCAATTCGTGTCGGTCCGCCTACCCCCTGCCGGGGGCGGGCCGGCCGCTTCGGGCGGCCGTGCGCGGTGGCCCCCACGAAAAAGAAGAACTGCCATGGTCACTGAGATGCGCTTTCGCCAACGGTCCACGCCCATCGCGCTTGCGGTCACGGCGCTGGTGAGTGCCACCTTGCTGCTTGCGTCGCAACGCATCCACGCGGCCGAGGCAGGCACCGACACCACCGAACTGCTCCCCACCAAGGACCCGTGCGGCACCTGCGACCGCCCGCTCGCGCAGGCCACCGGCGCCGTCGCGCCGCAGAGCCTGCCGGCGCCGCCGCGCCCGCCGGGCACCACGTTCAGGCTCAACGACCTGCGCCTCAATGGCGTGAAGGCGCTGACCAACGAAGAGCTGCAGTCGATCACCGCGCCCTACATCGGCCGCGACGTCACGCTGGGCGATCTCGAAGGGCTCGCGCAGGCGATCACCGCGCGCTACAAGGAGCGCGGCTACTTCCTCGCGCAGGCCGTGGTGCCGGTGCAGACGGTGCGCGACGGCATCGTCGAGATCAGCGTGATCGAAGGGCGCCTGGGCAAGGTCGACGTGGTCGTCGCGCCCGATGCGCCGCTGAGCGAAGCCCGCGTGCGCGGCTTTCTCGCGCCGCTGCAGCCGGGCGAGGCGGTCAGCGCGCAGGGCTACGAACGCTCGATGCTGCTGCTGTCCGACCAGCCCGGCGTGAAGGTGTCGTCGGGCCTGCAGGAGGGCACGGCGCCCGGCACCACCGACCTCTCGGTCGAAGTGGCGGCCGCGCCGCGCTGGGCCTTCACGGCCGAGGCCGACAACCACGGCACCAAGGAGTCGGGACGCTATCGCGTGGGCGGCACCGCGCGCTGGCTGAGCCCCTTCGGCATCGGCGACAACCTGGACATGCGCCTGATGGTGTCCGACAGCAACGACCTGCAGTTCGGCCGCATCGCGTACGAGGCGCCCATCGGCACCAGCGGCCTGCGCGCCGGGGTGGGCCTGGCGCGCGTGAACTACGAGCTCGGCGGCCAGTTCGCCGACTACGAGGCGCGCGGCCGCGCCAACGTGCTGGACTTCTCGCTGAACTACCCGCTCATTCGCCAGCGCCAGCAGAACCTGCTCCTGCGCCTGGGTGCCGACATCAAGGACCTGATCGACGAGGTCGGCATCGCGAACACCAATTCGCGCAAGCGCATCCATGGCCTGAGCGCGGGCTGGACCTGGGAGCGCCGCGACGAGGTGTTCGGCGGCGGCTACTGGGCGAGCTCGGGCACGCTCTACCACGGTGACCTCTCGATCCGCGATCCCGAGAGCCGGCTGGCCGACCAGAGCCTGGGCGGCCACAACACCGAAGGCGGCTTCACCAAGCTGAGCTTCCAGCTCTCGCGGCTGCAGGCCATCGTGCCGCGCCATTCGCTGTACCTGTCGGTGGGCGGGCAGTGGGCCAGCAAGAACCTCGATGGCTCCGAGAAGCTCGCGCTCGGCGGCGCGCGCGCGGTGCGTGCGTACCCCTCGGGCGAGCTCCTGGTGGACCAGGGCGTGATCGGCACGGTCGAGTGGCGCTGGTCGCTCAACGAAGAGCTCACGCCTTTCCTCTTCTACGACGCCGCGCACGGAAAGATCGTGCGCAACCCCACGGTGTTCGACGGCGCCAACAGCCACAGCCTGCGCGGCTACGGCGTGGGGGTGAGCTGGTCGCGGCCCGGCAATTTCTCGATCAACGCCACGCTCGCCTGGCGCGCCGGCACGCCGCCGGCGCAGACCGACGGCGGTGGGCGCAATCCGCGCCTCTACGTGCAGCTCATCAAGGCGTTCTGACCATGAAGCAACGCAATCTCTCCCGCCAACGGCCCCGCAACCATCGCGGCCTGCAACTGCGGCCCCTGGCGATCTCGCTCCTGTGCGCGGGTCTCTCGCCCGCCATCGCGCAGGTGCTGCCCCAGGGCTTCGTGCCCGTCCTCGGCGGCGTCACGATGACGCAGAGCGGCGGCGTGATGAACATCAACCAGCCGCTCGCGCGCGGCATCGCCAGCTGGCAGAGCTTCTCGATCGGCGCGGGCGGCGTGGTCAACATCGTGCAGCCGAGCGCCAGCAGCGTGCTGCTCAACCGCGTGACCGGCAACGAGCTCTCGACCATCGCGGGCCAGCTCAACGCCAACGGCCGCGTCATCCTGGTCAACCCCAACGGCGTGATGTTCAGCCAGGGCGCGACGGTGAACGTGGGCGGCCTCATCGCCTCCACGCTGGCGCTCACGACCAGCGACAAGAGCTTCATGGACGGCGCCACCAAGCTCACCTTCGAGCGCGCCGATGCCAACTCGGCCGCGGTGCGCAACCAGGGCAGCATCACCGCCAGCGGCGGCGGGCCGGTGGTGCTGATGGGCGCGGTGGTCGGCAACGGCAGCACCGGCACCATCACGGCCGACGGCGGCACGGTCGCGCTGGCCTCGGGCCGCAAGATCACGCTGGACCTCGTGGGCGACGGCCTCACCAACCTCGTGATCGCGCCCGACGCCATGGCCACCAGCGCGGCCGTGGGCAACAGCGGCACGATCCAGGCCGACGGTGGGCGCGTGGCGCTCGTCGGCAGCTCCGTCACCGCGGGCGAGCTGGTGGTCAACCAGACCGGCACGGTGCGCGCGCGCAGCATCGGCACGCGCAACGGCGAGATCTTCCTGGGCGGCGGGCAGGACAACCAGGTCGCGATGACCGGCGGCACGCTCGACGCCGCCGGCGCTGCGCCCGGCGAGCGCGGCGGCACCATCCGCATCGCGGCGGGACAGGTCAAGCTGGAGGCCACCAACGAAGGCCCGCCGGCGCTCCTGGATGCCAGCGGACAGGCCGGCGGCGGCACGGTCACGGTGCGCGGCTACGACGTCGCGCTTTCCTCCGGCTCGACGCTGCGCGCCAATGCGACCGGCGAAGGCGCGGGCGGCACCGTCGACGTGGGCACGGCAAGCGGCCAGGTGCTGGCCGACGGCGTTGCCGCACCGGCCCGCGAATCGCACGTGCAGGTGTTCGGCGAGCTGAGCGCGCGCGGCGCGGGCAGCGGCAAGGGCGGCGAGATCACGACCAAGGCCGACGGCCTGCGCATCGGCAACGCGCGTGTCGATGCCGGCGGCGGCGCGAACGGCGGCGGCAACGGCAGCTGGCACATCGACACGCCCACGGGCAGCCTCGAGGTGGCCAGCGCGGCCGACATCGCCGCGTTCGACCCGGCCTTTCCGGACCTGGAGCCCGGTGCGCGCGTGCATGCGGGCAGCATCGGCAACGCGCTCGGCCGCGGCACCGACGTGACGCTGGCGAGCGGCGCCATCGGCGACCAGCGCGGCGTGCGCTTCGGCGAGAACGTGCAGGTGGTCAAGCAGGAAGGCGGCAGCGCCACGCTGCGGGTCGATTCGGCCGGCAGCATCCTCATGGACAGTGGCTCGTCGATCGTGTCGCAGCAGGGCGCGCTCCATGTCGATTTCAACGCCGACTCGACAGGTGCCATCGCGGCCCGCGCGGCGGACCCCTCGCAGATCTCCGTCGGCGGCATCAGCCCGAATTTCGAAACCGACTATGCGGGCGCGATCCGCCTGTCGGGCGCGACCATCGACGCCAACGGCGGCAACATCCGCTTCTTCGGCCAGGGCGATGCCATCAACGGGCGCGCGGTCGGCGGCTCGGCATCGCATACCGACGAGCAATGGCTCGCGGGCGTCTACCTGAGCGACAGCACGCTGGCCACCAACGCCGGCGGCATCGTCAGCCTGCGCGGGCAGGGGCGCTCGTGGGTTTCGACGAACGACGGCTCCAACCCCACTTTCGGCTCCAGCGAAGGCGTCGCGCTCTGGTCCAGCAAGGTGAAGGCCGACGGCACCGGCACGGTGAGCGTCGATGGCGTGGGCGGCGTCGGCGCGAACGGCGTCACCCTGGGCTTCGACACCGCCGTAGCGGCGACGGGCGGCAACGTGACGCTCATCGGCCGCGGCACCGACTGGACCGCGGACATGCCGGTCGCCAGCACCTTCGGCGAAACGGGCCTGTCCATCAGCACCAACGCCACCGTCGATGCGGGCGGCGACGTGCGCATCCAGGGCACCGGCGGCAACCTCGACGCGATGCGCCAGAGCGCCGCATTCGCCGGCGCCAACCGTTTCGCGGGCACCTCGAACGGCGTGTTCATCGGCGGCAGCGTCACGGCGGGCAACGGCCGGCGCATCGACGTCACGGGCAAGGCGGGCGGCGAAGGCTTCACCGCCAACCTGGACACCGGCGGCGCCATCGTCATCACGCCCGACGGCAGTTCGGCCTGGGGCGTGCAGGTGAGCAACGGGGGCGGCAGCGCCTCGGCGCTTCGCGCCGTCGGAGGCACGGTGGCCATCGACGGCCAGGGCACCGACGTCCTGCTGAGAGTGAACTCGTTCTCGGATCGGCTCGCGCTCGATGCCGGGCCTTCCGCCGCCGCCGCCGAACCGCCGGCCGACGCCCTCGTCTCGGTGGCCAGCAGCACCGGCAAGGGCGGCAGCATCTCGGTGCGCGGGCGCAACGTGCTCGTCGATGGCGTCGATTTCGGAGACGGCGACGTGGTGGTCGCTCGCCTGGACGCGAGCGGCGCCGCCGGCGGCGGCAGCATCGACATCGCCGGCACCGGCTCCGTGGCCCTGGGCGCCACGGCCCAACTGGACGCCAATGCCACGGGCAGCGGCAACGGCGGCATCGTGAAGGTGATCGCGGGCGACACGCTGCGCGCCCATGGCGCGCTCTCGGCGCGCGGCGGCATGGCGGGCGGCAGCGGCGGCTTCGTCGAAACATCGGCCCCGCACTTCGACCTGACGGGCGTGCGCGTGGATACCTCCGTGCCCGTGGGCGGCGCGGGCAACGCCGGCTCGTGGCTGATCGACCCCTTCAACATCACCATCGCCCACGGCACCGCCGCAGGCAGCCTCACCGGGAACCCCTTCGATCCGCTGGCCAACTCTGTCATCCAGGACGGCGACATCAACGCGGCGCTGGACAAGGGCACCAGCGTGACCATCACCACCGGCACCGGCGGCAATGCGTTCGACGGCGCCATCACCTTCGCCAAGGACGCGGCCATCGTGCGCTCGGTGGGCGGCGCGCCGCTCACTTTCCAGCTGGACGCCGCGCACGGCATCACGGCTTTCAACAACAACCAGATCCAGTCCAACGCCGGTGCGCTCAACGTGGTGTTCAACGCGGGCGTGGGCGGGCAGGGCGGCGCGATCTTCTTCAACGGCGCGATCAACACCAACGGCGGCAACGTCACGATGAATGCCGACAACGGCACGAACTTCAACACCGCGGTCCAGCTGACCAACACCACCATCGACACGCGGACCACCGCGCTGGGCGATGCCGGCCCCGGCGGCTTCGTGCAGATCACGGGCAAGCGCGCTGCGCCGACGTTCTCGGGTTTCACCGCGACGGTCGATTTCAGCGGCGTCACGATCCAGAGCAGCACGGGCGACGTGTCGATCTCGGGCACCGCGCCGGGCGGCGCGGGCGTGCGCATGAATGCGACCGGGCCGGCCAACCAGATCCTCACCACCAGCGGCGACATCTCGATCCTGGGCATCGGCAGCGGCGTGAACGACGCCAGCACGGGGCCGATCTCGGTGCAGTCCGTCAGCCTGGCCAACACGCAGGTGCGCAGCATCGACGGCGACATCAGCATCCGCGGCCTGGTGACGCCGGGCGTCGCGAGCGCCACCTCGGGCGGCGTGCTGCTGGCGGCCAACACGCTGGTCACCACGCTGGGCGTGGGCAGCATCGACGTCGCGGGCGAGTCGGGGGCCAACGGCACCGGCCTGGCCATTGCCACCGGCGCACGCGTGGACGGCAACAACAACGTGGTGCTGCGCGCGAGCAACGACGGCTCCATCGACGCGCTCGCGATCAATGGCACCGTGCGCGCAGGCAACGTGCTGAACCTGCGCCCCGGCGGCGTGGACGCGGCAGGCAACGCGGTGGACCGCACGGGCAACGCGATCACGCTGGGCGGCACGGCGGCCAACGGCTTCGCGGTGTCGGCGGCCGAGTTCACGCGCCTCGATGCGCCCACCATCGTGGCGGGCAGCAATGCGCATGCGGCGGACATCAACGTCGTCGGGCCGCTCGCGCTGCCTTCGGCGCTGACGCTGCAGAACGAGGGCGGCGGCAACATCAACCTCGGCGGTGCGGTCACGGCGTCGAAGGTCGGCCTGCTCTCCCGCGGCAACATCACGCAGACGGCGGCGGCGCCCATCACGGCCGGCACGTTGATGGCGCGTTCCACGGGCGGCAGCGTGCTGCTCGACACGGCGGCGAACAACGTGAGCGCGGCAACGGTGGGCGGCGGCGCGGCAGGGGCCTTCCGCTACGTCGACGTGGACACCGTGCAGCTCGGTTCGGTCTCGGTCACCGGCTACGACGCCGCGGGCAATGCGCCGCAGGTGGCCTCGGCCACCTCGATGGCGGCCGACACGGTGTTCGTGCGCACGCTCTCGGGCGACCTGCTGCTGGGCGCCAACGTGACGAGCGCCAACGGCGCCGACTTCGTGGCGGCCTCGCGCTTCCAGAACCTGGGCAGCTACTCGCTCGGCGGCGCGCCGTGGCGCGTGTGGGCCGACACCTGGATTGGCGAGAGCCGCGGCGGCCTGCGCGGCTCGGGCCTCCTGCCCAACCTCTACCACTGCGCCTACTCGGGGCTGTGCACGGTGAGCGTGTCGCCGGGCGACAACCACTTCATCTACGCGCAGCAGCCGGTGGCCACGGTGGTCATCAACAATGCGAGCCGGCCGTTCGGCGCGGCGAATCCGTTCTTCGGCTACGTGATCGGCGGGCTGATCCTGGGCGACACGGGCGCGGGCTTCAACGGCGCCGCCGGAACGACGGCCACCCCGGCGAGCCTGCCGGGGAGCTATCCGATCACCGGCAGCTTCACGTCGGCCGAGGGCTATGCGGTCAACGTGGTGCCGGGGACGCTCCAGGTGTCCACGCTGCCCAACCTGCCGCGGCCGGACGTGCTGCGCGACCTGCCGTCCACCTGGCTGTACGACCGCAACATGGGGCCGCCGCCGATGTGCTTTGCGACCGGCGCGCTCGAAGGCGATCGCGCATCGCAAGGCGGCGACATCCTCGCGCGCGAATGGTCGCGCGTGCGCTCGCGGCCGAACCTCTCGAGTTGCGTGGACACGGAGAAGCGCAACGGTTGCGCGGACTTCTGACCTTGTTCAGGCGCTCTGGTGTCCAGGGCGCGTGCGCAGGGCATCGGGTACTCCCCTCCGCGAATGTCCCCGGGGCTTCGCCCCTCCTCCTTGATTTCGCTGCGGGGAGTACCCGACGCCCCACGCACGAGGGGCGCTCCGCTTGTGCGGGCCGATCAACAAGTGCTCTGAAAGATCACGCGTCGGCGTGATCTCCGCCCCGAAATCTCAAACCCCGCGTGCGCGGCGGTTGGACATGACCACGTTGTCCTTCGCGATGACCTGGCCTTCCTGCATCGCGGCGATCCATGCGGCGGTGGTCGTCACGGCCGCGAAGTTGCTGTGGAACACCACGCTGAAGACGCGGTGGATTTCTTCCGCGGTCACCTTGCCTGCCGCGTTTTCATACGGCAGCGCGCCGCTCGCGTCCACGAGGAACTCCACGTTCAGGCCGCGGTGCATCGCCTCGAACACGGTCGAGGCATCGCAGTTCTGCGTCATGTAGCCGGCCACGCTCAGCGTGTCGATCTCGTGGCGGGTGAGCCAGTCGGCGAAGTCGGTGCCGGTGAACACGCTCGGGAAGGTCTTGGTGACCAGGTGGTCGCGCGGCCGGTTCGCGACCTCGGGGTGGAGCTGGCCGTTGTGGGTGTCGGCCTGGAACACCGGCGCGCCCTTGGGGGCGTGGTGTCGGACCACGACGACCGGCACGCCGGCGGCGTGGGCGGCATCCATGGCGCGGGTCACGTTGGGCAGCGTGTCCAGGATGGGCGGGTACTCGATCGGCAGGCCGCCGCCTTCGAAGTATTCGTTCTGCACGTCGATCACGACGAGGGCGCGGCGCGGGGTGGGGGTGTTGCTCATGTCTTGCTCCTTCTCGGTGGGTATGGGCTCGATTGTTCGCTTTGCGCGGTGTTGCCGAAAGTGGCCCGATAGCCATTCATCGATAAGATCGGGCCATGTCTGCGTCTACCACCGAAACCATCGCCGTCGTGGCCTTCGACGGCATCAGCCCTTTTCACCTCTCGGTGCCCTGCATGGTGTTCGGCGAAGACCGCACCGACACCGGCGCACCGCGTTTTCGCATGCGCGTGTGCGCACCGGAGCCGGGCGCGCTGCAGACCAATGCGGGCTTCGAGCTGGTGGTGCCGCATGGGCTGGAGGCGCTGCGCCGCGCGCAGATCGTGGTCGTGCCTTCGTGGCGCGACGACGGCCGGCCCGCGCCGCCCGCGTTGATCCGCGCGCTGCAGGCGGCGCACCGGCGGGGCGCGACGGTGATGGGCCTGTGCCTCGGCGCGTTCGTGCTGGCCGAGGCCGGGCTGCTCGACGGACGGCCGGCCACCACGCACTGGAACCTCGCCGCCGCGTTCGCCAAGCAATACCGGAAGGTGAAGCTGCAGCCCGAGGTGCTGTACGTGGACGACGGCGACGTGCTCACCTCCGCCGGAACGGCTGCGGGCATCGACTGCTGCCTGCACCTTCTGCGCGTGCGCTACGGCGCCGAGACGGCGA
Source organism: Variovorax paradoxus (assembly GCF_000834655.1). Classification (GTDB taxonomy): domain Bacteria; phylum Pseudomonadota; class Gammaproteobacteria; order Burkholderiales; family Burkholderiaceae_C; genus Variovorax; species Variovorax paradoxus_F. The sequence continues at coordinate 15,889 of NZ_JXQQ01000098.1, read as the reverse complement.
ACCGCGCCGCACGGCGCATGGTGGTCGCGCCGCACCGGCAGGGCGGGCAGGCGCAATACATCCAGCAGCCCATGCCTGCCACCGCGGAGCGCGACCGGCTCGCGCCGCTGCTCGAATGGCTGGGCGAGCACCTGGACGTTCCGCACGAACTGGACAACCTCGCGCGCCGCGCCTTGATGAGCCGGCGCACCTTCACGCGGCGCTTTCGCGAATCGACGGGAACGACGGTGGGGCAGTGGATACAGAACCAGCGCCTCGCACTGGCCCAGCGCCTGCTGGAGACGACGGACCATCCGGTCGAGCGCATCGCGACCGGCGCGGGCTTCGGCTCGGCGGTATCGCTGCGCAAGCACTTCACCTCGGCGTTCAAGGTGTCGCCGACGGTGTACCGGCGGCAGTTCTCGCGCGCGGACGACGCGGCTTGAAGCGCCACCATCACCACCACCGTTCGGGCTGAGCCTGTCGAAGCCTTGCGCGGCGCTTCGACAAGCTCAGCGTGAACGGTTCTTGGGTTCAAGCCACGTGCGCATGCCGCCGCGTGGTGAGCAGCGCCCGCAGCTTGGCCGGCGGCACCGGCTTGGTCAGCAGCATCACGCCGCCATGCCGCAGCCGTTGCAGCACCTCGGGCCCGGTCGCGCCCGACACCAGCACCGCGAGCGCATCGGGCTGCAGGCGCTTGGCGGCCTCGATCACGTCCACGCCGTCGCCTTCGCCGGCCAGCTGCAGGTCGCACAGCACGGCGTCGAAGTGGATGTCGCCGGTGCCCAGCCGCGCGATGGCCTCGGCGCCGGTGGTCACGCATTCGACCTCGCAGCCCCACTGCGCAAGCAGCGCGCGGCTGCCGTCGAGGATGGCGGGGTCGTCGTCCACCACCAGGCAGCGCAGGCCCGCGAGCGGCGCGGCCATCACGGGCGGGGGCTCGGGCAACACGACGTCGGCGGCACGCGCCGCGGGCAGCGTGAAGGCGAAGGTGCTGCCGGCCTGCAGCGCCGAGCGCACCGTGATGCGGGTGCCCAGCAGCGTCGCGATGCGCGCGCAGATCGCCAGGCCAAGGCCGAAGCCCCGGCGGCGGTCGCGCTCGGTGTTCGCCACCTGGTAGAACTCCTCGAAGATCCGGCCCTGGTGGATCGGCGCGATGCCCACGCCGTTGTCGCGCACCTCGATGCGCACGCCCGCCGGGCTGCGTCGCGCGGCCACCAGCACGGTGCCGCCTTCGGGCGCATGGCGCAGCGCGTTGGTCACCAGGTTGTTGACGATGCGCTGCAGCATCGCCGCATCGGTGCGCACCGCGAGACCCCGGTCGCTCCAGCGCAGCCGCACGCGCGCCTCGCTGGCGGCGGCGGCATGCTGCGCATCGAGCTGGTCGAAGAGGGCGGCCAGCGAGATCCGGGTGATGGCCGGCGTGAGCACCTGCGCATCGAGCCGCGAGATCTCCAGCAGGTCGTCCAGCAGCACGCCCATGAATTCGGTGCTCTCCTGCAGGCGCAGCACGGCCGGGCGCTGCGCGGCGGTGGCGGTGGGCAGCAGGCCGTCGATGAAGAGGCCCATCGCATGCAGCGGCTGGCGCAGGTCGTGGCTCGCGGCCGCGAGAAAGCGCGCGCGCGAGAGCGCGGCCTGCTCGGCCTCGGCCATGCGCTGCAACGCGACGGCGGTGGCCTCGCGCACCCGCTCCTCGCTCACCTGCCGGTTGTGCTGCAGGCGCTCGGCGAGGCGGTCGATGTCGTGCGCGAGCACGGCCAGCTCGTGAGTGCCGCGCGTGCCGCCCTCCACGACTTCGCAGCGCATGTCGAAGTGGCCCGCTTCCAGCGCGGCGACGGTGCGCGAGACGCGCCTGAGAGGCCGCGCCACCGTGCGCGCCATGTGGCGCACCGAGGCCCATGCGGCCAGCAGCGCCACCAGCGCGATGCCGATGCCCGCGATGAGCGAGCGGCTGCGCTCGCGCGCATAGGCTGTGGTGTCGCGGAAGGTCTGCACCAGGCCGATGGGCGTCTCACCCGCGGCGGTGGAGCCGGCGGGCGCGAAGGCGCTGGCGCGCGAGGCTTCGCGCAGCGTGACCGGCGAGGTGAACATGCGCAGTTGCGCGAGCGATTCGGTCTTGGGCCCGGCCGTCACGTACACGCCCGCGCTGTTGCTGATCTCCACCCGCATCACCTGGCCGCCGCGCAGCGCCGCGTTGGCCACGTTCTGCAGTGCCGGCACGTCGCCGGCGTAGAGGCTCAGGTCGCTCATCGCCGCCACCTGGCGCGCCACGGCCTGGCCCTCGGCGTCGAACTGGGCTTCGAGCGTCTGCAGTCGGTTGTGGGTGAACCAGCCGGTGAGCGCGAGCGCCACCGCCGCGCAGGGCACCACGCCCAGGCGGAACAGGTCGCGCTGCAGGTTGCCGCGCACGACCAGCGTGCTCGAGTTGCCCGGGGTGCCGGGGTTGCGCGCGGCGGCCGCGGGATCGGCCGGCATGGCCGCACCCGTCGCCCCGGCGGGCGCCGAGGCTTCGGCGGGTCGTGCGGTGCTCATCGCGTGGCCGCGAGCCGGTCGGTCAGTTCCCGTTCCTCCGGCAGACGGAGGCCCAGTCCGCGTGCCACGGTGGCGTTGACGCGCACGGTGGCCGGCGTCGCCGCCTCCACCAGCGGGCTGTTGTTGCCGCTGTTGCCCGCGCTCGCCACCTTCTGGCCGAGCAGGCGCGCCTGCTGCGCGAGCTGCGAGGGCGTCGAGACCGCGGCGGCCAGGCCGCCGGAGCGCACCAGTCCTTCGCTCGCGCCGAACACCGGCAGGCCCGCGCCCGCACCCGCGCGCAGCACCGAGAGCGCGGCGGCCTGGTTGTCTCCGATCAGGTCGGGCAGCACCATCAGGGCATCGCTCATCGGCACCACGGTGCGCAGCGCGGCGGCGAGCGATTTGGCATCGGGCGCGTACTCGACGCGCACGTCCCACGCCGGGTTCGCGCCTTGCGCGGCGCGCTGCAGTTCGCGCACCAGCGGCTCCGATTCGGGCGTGGCGACCACGCCGATGCGGTGCTTCTGCGGCAGCACCGCGCCGATGAGCGCGAGCTGGTCGGCCATGGCCGGGTCGCGCAGCAGCACGCCCACGCGCCGGTCGCCGCGCTTCAACGCCGGGCTCGCGGCCTTGAGGGTTTCGTAGTCGAGGCGGCTCAACATCGCGAGCACCAGCGGCTCCTGGCCCGGCCGCTCGATGGCGGCGCGCGCGGCGGCCACGCCGACCGCCAGGGTGAGGTTCGCGTCGGCGGCCGAGGGCCGCATGCTGCGGGTGCGCACGCCGGCGTTCGCACGAGGCTCGGCATCGGTGCCGGTGCCGGTGCTGGCCGTCTCGATGGTCTGGGGCATCTCCCCGGTCGGCGAGAGCCGCACCAGCTCGAAGCGGCCGCCCGGCTCCTGGCTCGCGCGCAGCTGCTGCACGAATTCCGAATGCGCTGCGTTGTCGTCGCTCATGAGCACGGTGAGGCTGGCGGCCGCCGCGGCGCGGCTGCCCGTGGAGAGGCCCGCAAGCCCGATCGCCACCCCCACGGTCAGCCCGAAGGCCAGCACCGCGCGCGCAGCGCCGCGAAGCCTTCCGCGGAAGGGTGTGGAGGGGTGTTTCGCGACGACGGACATGTGACTGCTTCTGCAGCGAGGGTGCATGACCCAATGTAAGGACGCGCCCCCGTTCGCGCGATAAGGCGGAGGGGCTATGTCAGTCGCCGCGACCCCGTGCCAGCGTGACGAACCGCACGGCGCGGCGGCCGCACGGCCTATGTCCGATGGTCTATGCGTCGGTGTGGAGCAGCGCGGCGGCGCGCTGGGCCTGGATCGCCTGGCGCAGCACGCGCGGCGACACCGGCTTGTAGAGCACGGTGATGCCGGCGCTCGCCACTTCGCGCAAGCGGTCGGGCTTGGTCTCGCCGGTCACCAGAAGGCGCGCCGTGCCGGCGCCGATGCCGCGCGGATGGCGCTCGAGCGCCGCGATCACGTCCAGGCCGTTGTCGCCGCCCTGCAGCAGCAGGTCGCTCACCACCACGTCGGGCGGGTGCTCCCAGGTGTCGGCCAGCGCGAGCGCCTCGGCGCGGGTCTGCGCGGCCATCACCTGGGCGCCCCAGTTGGCCAGCACCACGATCAGCCCTTCGAGGATGGTGCGCTCGTCGTCGATCACCAGGATGCGCAGGTTCGCCAGGCTCGCCTCCTCGTCCTCGATGCTCGCGGCCACGGGCGAGGGCACGGGCGCCGGCAGCGCCGCCGGCGCCGAGCGCACCAGCACCCGCACGCAGGTGCCCTTGTGCAGCCGGGAGCTGAGCTCCACGCGCGTGTTCAGCAGCTCGGCCAGCCGCTGCACGGTGGCCAGCCCCAGCCCCATGCCGCGGGCGCCGCGCGCCGCCTGGCGGCCGGTCGGCTCCACCTGGTAGAACTCCTCGAACACCCGCGTCTGGTGGTGCGCGGCGATGCCCACGCCGGTGTCCACCACGTCGATGCGCACGCCCTTGCCGCGGCGCCGCGCGCCGATCAGCACGCCGCCCTCGATGGTGTGGCGCAGCGAGTTCGACACCAGGTTGTTGAGGATGCGCGAGAGCATCACGTAGTCGCAGCGCACCCACAGCTCGGTCTTGCGCACCACCAGCCTGAGGCCCTGCTGCTCGGCCACCGGGCGGAAGTTGCGGCTGATCTCGTCGAACAGGCGGTCCAGCGGAAAGTCGGCCCACTGCGGCTGCAGCACGCCGGCATCGAGCTGCGAGAGGTTGAGCAGTTCGGAGAAGAGCCGGTCCAGCGACTCGACGCATTCGCGGATGTGGCCGATGCGCTGCAGCTTCACCGGATCGGTCTCGCCGTTGGCCAGCCCGTCCGAGAAGAGCGTGAGCGCATGCAGCGGCTGGCGCAGGTCGTGGCTGGCGGCGGCCAGCAGGCGCGTCTTGGCCTGGCTGGCCACTTCGAGCAGCGCGTTCTTGCGCGCGAGCTCCGAGGTGGCCTCGTTGATGCGGCTCTGCAGCAGCCGGCGGCTCTCGGCGAGCGCGCGCGCCGCGTGGTTGAAGCCCAGCTGCAGGTGCTGCACCTCCAGCGTGCCCTCGATGGCCACGCTCGCGTCCTCGCCGGCGCCCAGGCGGTCGACCGCCTTGCCCAGCGCGCGGATCGGCTCGCTGATGCGCCGCGCCGCCCACCAGCCGGCCAGCCCCACGCCCACCAGGCTGAACGCCAGCACCACCGCCACGTTGAGCCAGACCGAGCGCCGGGCGTTCTGCACCGCCGAGAGGCCGATCTCGACCATCACCTTGCCGTTGTGCCGCCCGTCGTCGGCCACGATCGGCACCACCACCTGAAGGCCCTCGTCGCGCGCGCGGTCGACGGTCTCGGAATTGGCCACGATCTCGCCGTCTTCGGTCCAGATCTGCACCTGCTGCACGTGCGGCTGGAAGGTGCCCGACTGGGCCGTGCGCTGCAGGGCGCGCTTGTCCATGCGCGAGAGCGGCGCCTGCGCCACCGTGGCCACCTGCAGCGCCACCGTCTGCGCATTGGCGCGCATCAGCTCGGTGAGGTTGCCCAGGTGCTGGCGCGTGAGCACCGCAATCGCGGTCAGCGTGGCGGCGGTGGCCGGCACCAGCGCCAGCAGGATCAGCTGCTGGGCGAAGGTGAGGCGTGCAAGCCGCCGCAGGACGCGGAAGTTCCAGTTCATCGATGCATTGAGCCCATGGGGCGCGAGCTTATGGGCGCGGTGCCGAACATGGAAGACAGGAAAAACATCACGAAGTTAACTTGTATTTGAGATTTAATGGCGTCCGATTCGCCCATGTTAGACCCGCTGGTCCGCAGCGGCCCTACGCCTTTCGGCTCCCAAGATGCTGGTTTCCCTGCGCTTTTCCGCCATTTTTCCTGCCGCATTCCGGGCGGCGGCCCTGGCGTTTTTCTTCGGCCTGCCGATGGCCGCCGGTGCCCAGGCCACCCCGCCGGACAACGTCCCCGTGCGCTTCGGCATCCTGCCGCTGGGCGGCGCCTTCGAGTCGCGCAGCGACTGGGACCCGCTCCTGGCCGAGCTGAGCCGCGCCATCAACCGCCCGGTGAGCGTGCTCTCGGTCAACTCGTACGAGGCGCTGGAGCAGGCCATCCAGCGCGACGAGGTCGACATGGCCTTCCTCTCGGGAAAGATGGCGCTCGATGCCGTGACGCAGCGCCGCATGAAGGTGGTGGCGCAGGTCGTTCGCCACGACGGCCTCGCGGGGTATCGCGCGCTGATCCTGTCGCGCAAGACGCCGCCCCTCAATACGCTGAAGAACCTGCTGGACCAGCCCGACCGCTGGCGCCTCGCGCGCGGCGAGAAGCAGTCGGTGTCGGGCTTCATCGTGCCGCAGCTGCAGCTCTTCCTGCCGAACCACATCGCGATGGAGACACGCTTCCAAAGCGAGATCGTGGGCACCCACCAGACCAACGCGCTGGCCGTGGCCAACAGCGAAGCCGACGTGGCCACCAACAACTCGGCCGACTTCGAGCGCTTCAAGCTGCGCTTTCCGGCCGAGGCCGGGCGGCTGCAGGTGCTGTGGGAGTCGGAGCTCATTCCGCATGCGCAGATCGTGGTGCGGCGCGAATACCCGGCCGAACTGCGCACCCGCGTGCAGGCGTTCCTTACCGCCTACGGCCGCGGCAAGGGCCCGCGCGGCGATGCCGAGCGCGTGGTGCTCAAGTCGCTGCACGACCTGGCAGGCTTCGTGGCCGCCAACAACAGCTCGCTGCAGCCGGCCGCCAAGCTGGCCTACCAGCTGGCCAGGCAGAACGCGGTGACGGCCCAATGGGTGAACGACGCCGCGCGGCAGGCGCGGCTGCAACGCATCGAGAGCGGCTACGCTGAACAGGTCAGTGTGCTCAAAGACGTGAGTCCCTGATATGGCGCTCCCCCAGGCTTCGCGCACTTCGTGTCGCTTCTCCTACCCCCTCGCCGGGGGCAACACCGGCGGCCCGGCGGAGCCGGTTCCGCGGTGTTCCCGGCCATGGGCGTGCCGTTTGCATGCGTCTTGGCTCACGCGGCTGATGGCGGCAACGCTGGCCCTGGGCAGTTCCATCGTTGTCGCAGCTGCGCTGGCCCTGCCGTCGCCGGCGCTGGCGCAGGTCACGCACGAGAGATCCGCGCCCTCCCTGCAGGCCATCCGCTTCGGCGTGCTCCCGCTGGGCGGCACCGTCGAATCGCGGGCCCTCTGGACGCCGTTCATGGCCGACATGAGCCGCGCGCTCGGCATTCCGGTCAATGCCTATTCGGTGCCCTCTTACGAGGAGCTCGACCGCGCCATCGGCCGCGACGAGATCGACATGGCCTTCCTCTCGGCCAAGATGGCGCTCGACGCCGTGATGCAGCGCCGCATGAAGGTGGTGGCGCAGATCGCCCGGCGCCCCGGCATGCCCGAGCACCGCGCGGTGCTGCTGGCCCGCAAGACCGGCCCGCTCAACACCTTGGAAGGCATGCTCGCCCAGCCCGAGCGCTGGCGCCTCGCGCGCGGCGACAGCCGCTCGGTCACCGGCTTCGTCGTGCCGCAGAGCCAGCTCTTCCTGCCGAACAACATCGAGATGGAGACGCGCTTTCGCAGCGAATTCATCGGCACCCATCAGGCCACTGCGCTGGCCGTGGCCAACGGCGATGCCGACGTGGCCACCAACAACACCACCGACCTGGAGCGTTTCCGCCAGCAGTTTCCGATCGAGGCCGAGCGGCTGCAGGTCATCTGGCAGTCCGAGCCGCCGCCCGGCGCGCCGATGGTGGTGCGGCGCAACTACCCGCCCGAATTCCAGGCGAAGCTGCAGAACTTCCTCGTCAACTACGGGCAAGGCAAGGGCCCGCGCGCCGATGCCGAGCGCGAGGTGCTCAAGAACCTGCGCGCCACCTACGGCTACGTGGCGGTCGACGACAGCGCGCTGCTGTCCGAAGCGCGGCTCGAATACCAGCTGGGCAAGCAGCGCGCCATGGCCGCCGCGTGGGTGAACGAGGCAGCGCGCGCGCAGCGGCTGCAGCGCATCGAGAAGGCCTACGCCGAGCAGGTCGAGACATTGCGCGCCGGCGGACGCTGAGGCGCTTCGCGTTTCGAAATCTCCGGGGCGGTGTACTAGTCCCTTCGCCGTAGCTCCAAACCCCTGCATCTAGGCCATTAGGCGGATTTGCCCGCCGCTCCGCGCGCCGGAAACTTCGTGTTTCTTTCAGGCAACCCTTGCCGTTGACGGAGTGCGGATGAGTTGGCGAACAAAAGTGGTCTGGAGCGAGGGGATGCTGTTGCAGCCTCAGCACCTGCAGCAGAGCGAGCGTCATGCCGATCATGCAAGGCATGTGCTCTTGCGTTCGACCACCCCGTATGCCTGGGGTTTCGCCGAACTCGAGATCGACCAGGCCGCGCTCACGCTGGGCAAGCTGGCACTGGTGCGCGCGGTCGGCATCTTCGGCGACGGCACGGTGTTCGACATGCCGGCGGTCGATCCGCTGCCCGAGCCGATCGACATTCCTTCTTCCATGCGCGACGAGGCCGTGGTGCTCGCGCTGCCGCTGCGCCGCGCGGGGGCCCGCGAGGCCGATGCCGAAGACTATGAAGAGCTCGTGCGCCACCGCGTGCTCGAGTCGGAAGTGCCCGATTCCAACACCGCCGGCGAGCGCACCGCCATGCTGCAGCTGGGCCAGCTGCACACGCGCCTCATGCGCGCCGGCGAAGCGACCGACGCCTGGACCACCATGGGCGTGGCCCGCGTGGTCGAGCGCCGCACCGACAACCAGGTGCAGCTCGAGCGCGGGATGATCCCGCCCCTCCTGGACGTGGCCGCCCACGCCGTGATCCGCGCCTGGCTCGACGAGCTGCTGGGGCTCCTGCGCCAGCGCGGCGAGGCGCTGGCTGGGCGCATGACGCAGGGCGGCACCGGCGGCGTGGCCGAGATCGCCGACTTCATGCTGCTGCAGGCGGTGAACCGCAACGAGGCCATCTTTGCGCACCTGGCAAAGAGCGCGATGCTGCACCCGCAGCACTTCTTCGAGCACGCGATCGGCCTGGCCGGCGACCTCTCGAGCTTTCGGGATTCGCGCCGCGTGGCGCGCTTCGGGCCCTACATCCATGACGACCTCGCGCTGAGCTTCCGTCCGGTGATGGACGACCTGCGCCGCAGCCTCTCGATGGTGTTCGAGCAGTCGGCCATCCGCATCGAACTGCACGACCGCAAGCACGGCGTGCGCGTGGCGATGGTCACGGACGTCGAATTGCAGCGCAAGGCCACATTCGTGCTCGCGGTGAACGCGAACATGCCCAGCGAGGCGCTGCGCGCGCGCTTCCCCACGCAGGTGAAGATCGGCCCGGTCGAGCGCATCCGCGACCTGGTGAACCTGGCGCTCCCGGGGGTCACGCTCACGCCGATGCCGGTCGCGCCGCGGCAGATCCCGTTCCACACGGGCGCCAACTATTTCGAGCTCGAAACGCGCAACAGCGACCTGTGGCGCCAGCTCGAGCAATCCGGCGGCATCGCGATGCACATCGCCGGCGACTTTCCAGGCCTCGATCTCGCGTTCTGGGCCATTCGGTCATGAAGCCACAAGCCGCCCTCCACACCGTTCGCCCTGAGCTTGTCGAAGGGCCGGGCACCGCGCACAAGGCTTCGACAAGCTCGGCCCGAACGGCTCTGTTGCTGACCAGGTGGCCGCCGCCGCATGGACGGCCCGAGGTAACCCCATGAGCACACCCCCCGATCCCTTCGCCGCCTTCGAGTCGGAGCGCACGGTCATCAAGCCCAAGCCGCGCACCCCGGCCGGCACGCCGCCGGCCGCGGCGCCGGCACCGTTCTTCGGCGGCGCCGATCCGACGCCCGTGGCCGAGGTTGGCGACATCGGCCTGCTCAATCCGCTGGTGTCGGCGGCGGGCAAGCTGCTGGTGCTGATCGGCAAGCTGCGCAACCTCGCGCAGCCGCCCAACGTGCCAGCGCTGCGCGCCTCCACCGCCGATGCGGTGAACCAGTTCGATGCCAGCGCGCGCCGCGCGGGCGTGAGCAACGAATCGGTGCTCGCCGCGCGCTACGTGCTGTGCACCGCGCTCGACGAGGCCGTGGCCAACACGCCCTGGGGCGTGCAGGCCGGCTGGAACAAGCAGAGCCTGCTGGTGCAGTTCCACAACGAGACCTGGGGCGGCGAAAAGGTGTTCCAGCTTCTCGCCAAGCTCGCGCAGGACGTGCCCACGCACCGCCAGTTGCTCGAACTCATCTACAGCGTGCTCGCGCTCGGCTTCGAAGGCCGCTACCGCGTGGTCGACAACGGCCGCGCGCAACTCGATTCGGTGCGTCAGCGCCTGGCCGACCTGATCGCCAAGGATCGCCCCCAGGTCGAGCCCGAACTCTCGCCGCACTGGCGCGGGCAGGGCGCGGGCACGGTGCGGCTGCGCGAATCGCTGCCGCTGTGGGTGTTCGCGGCGGGCTTCGCCTTCCTGCTCGCGCTCGCGTGGGTCGGCATGCGGCTCATGCTGAACAATCGCTCCGACACCACCTACGCGGCGGTTTCGGGCCTGCGCGTGCCCAACATCCAGATCGCGCCGCCGGCACCGCCCGCGAAGACGCCGCGCCTCGCGCGCTTCCTCGAACCTGAAGTGAAGCAAGGCCTCGTGACCGTGACCGACGAGGCCGACCGCAGCGTGGTGCGCCTGCGCGGCGATTCGTTCTTCGGTTCCGGCAGCGCCGAGCCGATGCCCGCTTCGCTGCCGGTGCTGCGCCGCATCGGGCAGGCGCTGGCCGAGGTGAAGGGCGACGTGCTCATCACCGGCCACTCCGACAACCAGCCGATCCGCTCGCTGCGCTACCCGTCGAACTGGCACCTCTCGGCCGCGCGGGCCGATGCGGTGAAGGGTGCGCTCACCACGCTGGTCGACCCCGCGCGCATGCGCTCGGACGGCAAGGCCGATGCCGAGCCCGTGGCCGCCAACGACTCGCCCGCCAACCGCGCGCGCAACCGCCGCGTGGACATCGTGCTGCTGACCGAGCCCGAGCGCGTCGCCGCTTCCGCCGCACCGGCCCCGACCCCGGCTGCTCCCGTTCCAGGAGCGACGAAATGATCAAGAAAATCTTCGGCTTCCTGTTCAGCCCGCTGCTGCTGACGCTGCTCGCGCTTCTCATCATCGGCCTCTTGATCTGGTGGATCGGCCCGCTGGTGAAGATCGGCGCGCTCGCGCCGCTGGAGAGCGAAACGGTGCGCGCCATCGTCATCGGCGTGATCGTGCTCCTGGTCGTGCTGCGCATGCTGTACCGCCGCTGGCGCGCGCGCCGCGCGAGCCAGCACCTGACCGACGGCCTCATGAAGGCGCCGACCGTCAAGACCGACGCACCGGTCAACGGCGAACAGAAGATCCTGGACACGCGCTTCAGCGAAGCCGTCGCCACGCTCAAGCAGATGCGCCTGCACGCCGCCGGCAAGAAGCCGGGCTGGCGCGACTGGATGTCGATCTCGGGCGGCAGCTACCTGTACGACCTGCCGTGGTACGTCTTCATCGGCGCACCGGGCGCGGGCAAGACCACGGCGCTCGTGAACTCGGGCCTCTCGTTCCCGCTCGCCGAGAAGTTCGGCCCCGGCGCGATCCGCGGCGTGGGCGGCACGCGCAACTGCGACTGGTGGTTCACCGACGAGGCGGTGCTCATCGACACCGCCGGCCGCTACACCACGCAGGACAGCCACCAGACCGAAGACAAGAACGCATGGGAAGGCTTCCTCGGCCTGCTCAAGAAGGCGCGCCCGCGCCGTCCGCTCAACGGCGTGTTCCTCACGGTGAGCGTGGCCGACCTGCTGAGCCAGGGGCCCGAGCAACGCACGCAGCTGGCCGCGTCGATCCGCGCGCGCCTGCTCGAACTCGACAGCAAGCTCACCACGCGCCTGCCGGTGTACGTGCTGGTCACCAAGAGCGACTTGCTCTACGGCTTCACCGACTACTTCGACGACCTGGGCAAGGAGCAGCGCGCGCAGGTCTTCGGCTTCACGCTGCCGGCCGACGAGAACGTGCAGACCGAGGAGAAAGGCCTCTCGACCGCCTTCCACCGCGAGTTCGCGCTGCTGCACAACCGCGTGAACGACGGCCTCATTCCGCGCATGCAGCGCGAGACCGACGGCGCGCGCCGCGCGGCGATCTTCGGGTTCCCGGCCCAGTTCGGTTCCATCGGCTCGCTGCTGTCGGACCTGCTGGACCAGGTGTTCACCGGATCGCGCTTCGCGCAGCCGCCGTGGGTGCGCGGCGTGTACTTCACCAGCGGCACGCAGGAAGGCAGCCCCATCGACCGCGTGATGGGCAGCCTCTCGCGCAGCTTCGGCATCGAGCGCGCGATGCTCGCGCCGCAGAAGTCGAGCGGGCGCAGCTACTTCCTCACTTCATTGCTGCGCGACGTGGTGTTCCCCGAGCAGCGCCTGGCCGGCGCCGACGTGAAGCTGGAGCGCCGCCGCCATTTGCTGCGCATGACGGGCGTGGCCGCGATGACGCTGGTCACTGTCGGCCTCATCGCGGGCTGGGGCTACAGCACCTGGCAGAACATGAACTACCTGAAGTCGGTCGAGGCCCGCGCCGTGCCGGCACAGAAGAGCCTGGCCAACCTGCCGGTGCAGCTGCAGAACCTTGTCGAGGTCGCCCCCGTGATGCAGGGCGTGCGCGACATCTGGAAGACCCCCGAGAACCGCCAGGGCGACGAGCCGCTCAGCATGACGCTGGGCCTCTACCAGGGCGACAAGCTCGACGCCGCCGCGCGCCTGGCGCACCAGCGCGCACTGAACGACGTGTTCCTGCCGCAGATCGCCAAGCGCATCGAGGACCAGCTGCGCACCGCGCAGAAGGACAACCTCGAATACACGTACGAAGCGCTCAAGAGCTACCTCATGCTCTACCAGCCCGAGCACTTCGACCCCGATGCGCTGAAGGCCTGGATCACGCTCGACTGGGCGCGCAACCTGGATCGCGGCATCCCCGAAGACCAGCGCATGGCGCTCGAAGACCAGCTCGACGTGCTCATCGCGCAGGGCCCGCCGCGCTCGCCGCTGAAGATGGACGAAAACCTGGTGCGCAGCGTGCGCGCCGTGCTCGCGAGCTATCCGCTGGAGCAGCGCGTCTTCAGCCGCCTCAAGCGCCAGCGCGCGACCAAGGACATCCCGGCCTTCAGCGTGGCGACGGCGGCCGGCCCCTCGGCGCCGCTCGTGTTCGAGCGCATCAGCGGCAAGCCGTTGACCGAAGGCGTGCCGGGCATGTTCACCTACGACGGTTATCACAAGCGCTTCCAGAACGAGGTGACGGTGCTCACCGGCCTGCTCGCCGCCGAGGACCCCTGGGTGCTCGGCCAGGACAAGGGCGCCGCCGACCGACTGCGCGACGTGGCCGCGCTCGGCGCGCTCACCGACCGCGTGCGCCGCCTGTACCTCGCCGAATACGTGAAGCAGTGGGAGGCGCTGCTCGGCGACGTGCGCCTCATCCGCGCCACCGGCCTGGACAAGAACATCGAGGCCGCGCGCATCCTCTCGGGCGTGAGTTCGCCGCTCGCGAACTTCCTGCGCGCCGTGGTGAAGGAAACCACGCTCATCCCCGCCGACCAACCGAAGGACGTGGTGAGCAAGGCCACCGCCACCGTCGCCAGCACCCGCAAGGGCCTGGAGGACCTCTTCGGCGGCGACCCCAACAAGCCGGTGGCGAGCGGCAAGCGCATCGAGAGCATCGTGGACGACCGCTTCGAGCCGCTGCGCCGGCTGGTCACCGCCGCCGCGCCCGGCCAGCCCGCGCCGCTGGACGATGCACTGAAGCTCTTCAACGAGGTGTACGTGTACCTGAACGCGGTCGACACGGCGGTGAAGGGCCGCACCTCGCCGCCGCCCGGCGACGTGGCCGGCAAGCTCAAGGCCGATGCGGGCCGCCTGCCCGAGCCGGTGCGCTCGATGGTGGAGAACCTGAGCCAGTCGGGCGCCGCGCAGGCGCAGGTGGCCGAGCGCGGCAACCTGAGCCAGGACCTGCGCCCCGTGACCGAGTTCTGCACGCGCGCCATCGCGGGCCGCTACCCGTTCTCGCCGACCAGCAAGCGCGACGTGCTGCCCGAGGACTTCGGCCAGATGTTCGGCGCCGGCGGCCTGATGGACGAGTTCTTCCAGAAGCGCCTGGCCGCACTGGTCGACACCAGCACGCGCCCGTGGCGCTACAAGCCCGTGGCCGAGCGCGGCGCGATCACCACGCAGGCGCTCGCGCAGTTCGAGCGCGCCGCGCGCATCAAGGACATCTTCTTCCGCGCCGGCGGCCGCGGCCCCTCGATGCGGCTGGATTTCAAGCCGGTGGAGATGGATGCGGGCATCACCCAGTTCATCCTCGACGTCGATGGCCAGCTCGTGAAGTACGCGCACGGCCCCGTGGTGCCGATGGCCGTGCAGTGGCCCGGCCCCAAGGGCAGCAACCAGGTGCGCATCCAGGTGAGCCCGCCGTCCACGACCGGCAGCTCGGGCTCGGCGGTCGATGGGCCGTGGGCGCTCTTCCGTGCGCTCGACGACGGGCAGCTCGAAGCGGGCGATGCACCCGAGAAGTTCTTCATCACCTTCCAGATCGGCGCGCGCAAGACGCGCTTCGAGGTGACGACCAACAGCGTGCAGCATCCGATCCGCCTGCGCGAGCTGCGGGAGTTTTCTTGTCCGGAGGGGTTGTGAGCCTGGCCTCTTCTTCCACTTCTTCTTCCCTCTTCGCCTCGGCCGAATTGCCCGGATGGTTCGGCAAGTTGCCGGGCATGGGTGACTTTGCGCACCGGCGGTTGCCGGAGTCGTTCCGCTCGGTGTGGGACCAGTGGCTGCAGCAGGGTCTTGCGCGGCTGCGGGATCGGCATGCGGACTGGACTGCGCATTACCTGGAGGCGCCGATCTGGTGCTTTGCGCTTGGGCCGCAGGTGGCCGGCGAGCGTGCGTGGATCGGTGTGTTGATGCCTTCTGTCGATGGCGTCGGACGGTACTTTCCGTTCACCCTGGCTGTCGAGTTGGGGGAGGTTTCGGATGTGCTCCAGGGGGAGGCGCTGGGTGCCGCGCTGCACTGGTGGGCGTTGGGGGTTCAGGCTGCGCTTGAGGGGCTCGAGGGCGATCTCGATGCGTTGCGGTTCGATGCGGTTCTGGGGCGGCTGTTCGTGACGGCTGCCGGGGAGGGGGGCGTTGGCGTCGAGTCGCTGGAGCTGCCTGCTGTGGGGGGCTCTTTGTGGCTTGGCGATCCGGCTGTTGAAGGTGGGGTTCGGATGCTTGCTGCTGGGCTGCCTCGGGATGCGCAGTTTGAAGCGTTGTTTCTTGGGGGTGGGGAATGACCTCCTGGGTTCTTCTTGCTTTCCGAGGCCGGGTCTCGCCCCGGCGGGCGACTTACTTTCTTTTGCTTCGCCAAAAGAACGTAAGCAAAGAAAAGGCGACCCTGCTGTCTGCGTCCCTTCGCTTCGCTACGGGCAACCTGCGGTGCTCGCGTTTCGCGGGGTCTCGCAGAACTCGCTTCGCTCAAACAGCTGCGAGCCCTGATCCGCGAAACGCTGCGCTCCTCGGCGCATACAGAAGGGCTTTCGGACGCGCCATCGCTGCGCTCGGCTTTCAAGGTATTGGCGGGCCTTCGCTTCGCTCGGCTCTTGGATTTACTCCCTCTCCTCTTGGGGAGAGGGTTGGGGTGAGGGCCGACGGCGCGGGAACATGCGCCGCCTCACCGCACAAGGCCGCTGCCCTCACCCCCGCCCTCTCCCCGAGGGGAGAGGGAGCAAGTCCGCCCCGCCCATCGAAGCGAAGCACAGCCCAACCGCAAGCAGCGTGGAGCAAACGCCAAAGCCCAAGCCGAGCGCAGCAAAGGCCCGCCCCCAAGCCAAGCGAAGCGATGGCGCTCCCGGCATCCACTCCCCTCTGGCTGCGCCGAGGAGCGCAGCGTTTCGCGGATCAGGGCTCGCCCTTGTTTGAGCGAAGCGAGTTT
>NZ_JXQQ01000097.1 GCF_000834655.1 Variovorax paradoxus | reverse complement strand
CGGCGGCAGCGTCAGGCGCAGTTCGAGCGGCGTCTTCACGCCGGCCTCTGCGAGCAGGCGCTTGGCCTTCTCGACGTCGTAGGGGTTCAGCGCGGTCGTGTCGATGTAGCCCGGCGCGCCCATCGCGTAGTGGCTGCCAATGGGCTTGCCGAAACCGTCGGCCGCGCCCTGGATGATGGTGTTGCGGTCCAGCGCCGCCAGGATCGCGCGGCGCACGCGCACGTCGTCCAGAGGCTTCTTGCGGTTGTTGATGGTGAGGATGACCTTGCCGCGCGTGCCCACCTCCAGCACCTGGAAGCGCGGATTGCCCTTGAACTGCGCCACCGAGCGGGTGCCCGCGCGCGGGAAGATGTCGATGTCGTTGGCCATCAGCGCCGCAGTTTGTGCGGCCGTGTCGGACATGAAGCGGAAGACGAACTTCTCGACCTTCGCGAGGTTCGGGTCGCGGTAGGTCGGCGACTTCACCAGCGTGCACGAGGCGCCGCGCTGCCATGCGGCAAGCTTGTAGGGGCCTGTGCCCACGGGTGCGGTCGCATTGGTCTCGGCGCTTTTGGGCTCGACGATGCAGGCGGTGGACTGGCCGAGCATGAACGGCAGGTCGGGGTTCGAGAGCGTGCTGTTCACGCCCACCGTGTACTCGTCGAGCACCACGGTGCCGATCTCGCTGAAGAAGCGCTTGTCCTTGTTCGTGCTCTTGGCGCCGCCCGCCCGATCGAACGAGAACTTGACCGTGGCCGCGTTGAAGGGCTGCCCGTTCTCGAAGCGCACGCCGCGGCGCAGCTTGAAGACGAAGGTCTTCATGTCGGGCGACGACGACCAGCTCTCGGCGAGCATCGGCGTGACCGAGCCGTCGGCGTTGACCTTGGTGAGCGTCTCGAAGATGTTGTATTGCGTGATCTCGGCAATGGCCGAGGCGGCACCGGTGGTCGGGTCCAGGCCCGGCGGCTCCAGCGGCATGCCGATGCTCAGCATGTTCTTGCCCGTCTGCGCCTGCGCCAGCGGGAGAAAGGCGCCCGGGATCGCTGCGGCCATCGCCGTGCCCATGAGGGTGCGTCGCTTCAACATTCGTTTATTTCTCCAGAAGTAAGGGGATGATCCGCGCGGCTCAGGCCGCGGGCGTCTGCAAAACGGCGGACAGCAGCGTCCGCGTGTAAGGGTGCTGCGCGTGGCGGAACAGGTGGCCCGGCGCGCCCTGCTCCACGATCCGGCCCTTGAAGACAACGGCAACGTCGTCGCACAGGTGGTTGACCACCGCGAGGTCGTGGCTGATGAGCAGGTAGCTGATGCCGAACTGCTGCTGCAGGTCCTGCATGAGGTTGAGCACCTGCGCCTGCACCGACACGTCGAGCGCGCTCACGGGCTCGTCGGCGACGATGAGCTTGGGGCGCGTGATGAGTGCGCGTGCGATGGCGATGCGCTGTCTTTGTCCGCCCGAGAACTCGTGCGGGTACTTGTCCATGTCCGTCGTGCGAAGGCCCACCGCTGCGAGCGATTCGGCGGCGCGCTCGCGCTGCTCCTTGCGCGAGACTTCGGCCAAGGCTTCGAGCGGCTCGGCGACGATGCGTGCGACGGTCTGGCGTGGGTCGAGCGAACCGTAGGGATCTTGAAAGACCATCTGGAAATCGCGTCGCGCATTGCGCAGCTCGCTCTTCGGCAAGGTGTGCAAGTCGCGCCCGAGCAGCTTCACACTGCCCGAGGTGGGCGTATCGAGCGCCATCACAAGACGCGCGATGGTCGACTTGCCCGAACCCGATTCGCCGACGATGCCGAGGCTGCGGCCGGCTTCGACCTCGAAGCTCACGCCGTTGAGCGCCTTGACGGTGGGCGGCGGCGCAAAGAGCTTTTCGCGCGGCAGGTCGTAGTGGCGCACGAGGTCGGTCACCTCCAGCAGCGGCTGGGCCTTGGCGGGTCTGCTCATGCGGGGACGGCGCTCTGCGCCGCGATTTCTTCGAGACGGAGGCACCGCACGGCATGGCCGCTCGGCTTCATGGCCAGCGGCGGCTTCGTCGTGTAGCACATGTCGGCCGTGAAGCTGCAGCGACCGGCGAAGGCACAGCCGCGCGGCAGGTCGACGAGCTCGGGCACGCTGCCGCGAATGGTGACCAGCCGGCCGGTGCGCGGCGCACCGAGCACGGGCCGCGCCGCGAACAGGCCGCGCGTGTAGGGATGCGCGCGCTCCGCGAACACGGCCTTGGTGGGCCCGCTCTCGACCATGCTGCCGCCGTACATCACGAGCATGCGCTGCACGCTGTTCGCGATCACGCCGAGGTCGTGCGAGATGAGGATCAGCGCCATGCCCATCTCGGCGACCAGGCTCTGGATGAGGTCCAGCACCTGCTTCTGGATGGTGACGTCGAGCGCAGTGGTGGGCTCGTCGGCAATCAGCAGGTCGGGGCCGCAGGCCAGCGCCATCGCGATGCCGATGCGTTGCCGCTGGCCGCCCGAGAACTGGTGCGGATACGCATCGAGCCGCGAGGCCGCGTCGGGAATGCCCACGCGTTCCAGGAGGCCCAGCGCTTCTTGACGCGCCTGCGCCTTCGAAAGCCCGCGATGCAGCCGCAGCGGCTCGCCGACCTGGCGCGCGATGGTGTGCACCGGGTTCAGCGCCGTCATCGGCTCCTGGAAGATCATGCCGATGCGGTTGCCGCGGATCTGGCACATCGCCTTTTCGGGCAGCCCGACGAGTTCTTGCCCGTCGAGGCGGATGCTGCCGCTCACCTTGGCCGTCGAGGGCAGCAGGCCCATGAGCGACATCACGGTGATCGACTTGCCGCAGCCCGATTCGCCGACGATGCCCAGCGTTTCGCCGCGCTCCAGGGAAAAGGAAATGCCGCGCACCGCTTCGGCCGGGCCGCGCTGCGTTTGCAGGCCGATGCGCAGATCGTTGACTTCGAGAAGTGGCATGGTTCAGCGAGCGCGTGCAAGGCGCGGATCGAGCAGGTCGCGCAAGCCGTCGCCCAGGAGGTTGAGGCCCAGCACCGCCAGTGCGATCGCCATGCCGGGGAAGACGGCCAGGAGCGGCTGCTGGAACATGAGCGTCTGCGCCTCGCTGAGCATGCGGCCCCACGAAGGCTGCGGCGGCTGCGTGCCCAGGCCGAGGTAGGAGAGCGCGGCTTCGGCAAGGATCGCGATGGCGAATCGGATGGTGATCTGCACGATCAGCACGGCAGAAATGTTCGGCAGCACGTGCTGCATCGTGATCGAGAACGACCCCTTTCCGCAGGCGCGCGCGGCAGCGATGTACTCGCGCGACCAGATCGCATTCGCCGAAGCACGCGTGATGCGCGCGAAGGTCGGGATGTTGTAGATGCCGATCGCGACGATGGCGTTGACGATGCCCGCGCCGAACACCGCCGTCATCATGATCGCCGAGAGGATGGCGGGAAACGCGAGCGAGAAGTCGGCGAAACGCATGATCGCTTCTTCGACCCAGCCGCGCCGTGCGGCCGCCAGCAGGCCGAGCGCCGTGCCGACCACCAGGCCGATGCCCACGGCGATCACGCCCACGAGGATGGAGGCGCGCGCACCCACGAGCAGCAGCGAAGCCACGTCGCGTCCGAAGGCGTCGGTGCCGAGCCAGTGCGCGGCCGAGGGCGCCTGCATCTTGTTGGCCATGTCCATGTCGTAGGGCGACCACGGCGTCCACACGAACGACACGAGCGCGGCCAGCAGCAGCAGCGCCGCGAGGACGGCGCCGATGACGAAGCTGCGGTGGTGCAACGCGCGGCGCCAGAAGCCCGGCACCTTGAGCGCGGCTGCGCTGGGAACGTTGGGAGCAACGATGGCGTTCATATGTCGCTCGCCTTGATGCGCGGGTCGATCACGGCGTAGAGCACGTCGACCACGAAGTTCACGATGACCACGAGCGCCGCGAGCAGCATCACGCAGTTGCGTACGACGACCAGGTCGCGGTTGCTGATGGCCTGGAAGATCAGCCGGCCGAGGCCCGGCAGGTAGAACACGTTCTCGATCACGATGGTGCCAGCGAGCAGCTCCGAGAACTGCATGCCCATCACGGTGATGACCGGGATCATCGCGTTGCGCAGCACGTGCAGCCACAGCACCGCACGTTGCGACACGCCCTTGGCGCGCGCGGTGCGCACGAAGTCTTCGCGCATCACTTCGAGCACGGCCGAGCGCGTGATGCGCGCGAGGATCGCGGCCTGCACCACCGCGAGCGACAGCGCCGGCAGCAGCAGCGATTTCACGCCGCTCAACACGCCCTCGCCCCATCCGTCGAAGCCGCCTGCGGAGAACCATTGCAGCTTCACCGAGAACACCAGGATCAGGAGGATCGCGAACCAGAAATTCGGAATCGCGATGCCCACCTGCGTCATGCCCATGAGGCCCACGTCGCCCATCTTGTTGTGGCGCGCCGCGGCGGTCACGCCGACGATGAGCGCGAGCACGGTAGTGAGCGTCATCGCGAGCACGGCGAGCGGCACCGTGAGCGCGAGGCGCTCGAGGATCAGGTCGAGCACCGGCGAGCCGTAGGCGTAGCTGTCGCCCAGGTTGCCGGTGAGGATGCCGCCGATCCAGTGCCAGTAGCGCGTCCACGCGGGCTGGTCGAGGCCCAGTTTCGTGGCGAGTGCGGCCACCGCATCGGGCGAGGCGTCGGGGCCCATGAGCATCTGCGCAGCATTGCCGGGCAGGATTTCCAGGACGAGGAAGACGATGACCGACGCGCCGATCAGCGTGCCGACCAGCGTCGCCAGGCGCTTGAGCAGGAAGAGGCCCATCTATCCGCCCCTATGCCTTGTGCGGCACCGGTTCATCCAATGCAACTGGCGATGGCACGGCCCACGTCGACCGTGTTCGCCGTGCCACCCATGTCGCGCGTGCGCGGGCCTTCGCTCAGCACGGTCTCGATGGCCGAGAGCACGGCGGCCGACGCCTCTGCATACACCGGGTCGCCGTTGCCCAGGTGGTCGAGCATGAGCGCGGCCGACCAGATCTGACCGATCGGGTTGGCGATGCCCTTGCCCGCGATGTCGGGCGCCGAGCCGTGCACCGGCTCGAACAGCGAAGGGAATGCGCGTTCGGGGTTCAGGTTGGCCGACGGCGCGATGCCGATGGTGCCGGTGCAGGCCGGGCCCAGGTCGGAGAGGATGTCGCCGAAGAGGTTGGAGGCCACGACCACGTCGAACCAGTCGGGGTGCTGCACGAAGTGCGCGCACAGGATGTCGATGTGGTACTTGCTCGTGGCGATATCGGGATGGCGCTTGGCCATCTCCGCAAGGCGCTCGTCCCAGTACGGCATGGTGATCGAGATGCCGTTCGACTTGGTCGCTGCCACGAGGTTCTTGCGCGGGCGCTTGCTCGCGAGTTCGTAGGCGTATTTCAGGATGCGGTCGACGCCGTGGCGCGTGAACACGGCCTCCTGGATCGCCATTTCGCGCGGCGTGCCTTCGAAGAGACGTCCACCCACCGAGGTGTATTCGCCTTCGGTGTTTTCACGCACCACGAGAAAGTCGATGTCGCCGGGCTTGCGGTGCGCGAGCGGGCCGGGCACGCCGGGCATCAGGCGTACGGGGCGAAGGTTGACGTACTGGTCGAACTCGCGGCGGATCTTGATCAGGAGGCCCCACACGGCGATGTGGTCGGGCACCTTGTCGGGCGCGCCGACGGCGCCGAAGTAGATGGCGTCGTGGCCCTTGATCTGCTCGTCCCAATCGGCCGGCATCATGAGGCCGTGGCGCACGTAGTGGTCGGAGCCCCAGTCGAAATGATCGAAGCTGAACTCGATGCCGAACTTGCGGCTCACGGCCTCGAGCACGCGAAGGCCTTCGGGCACCACTTCGACCCCGATGCCGTCACCCGGGATGACGGCGATTCTGTGTTTTCCTTGCTGCATCGAATACCTGCTTGAAGACTGTGTCGCGAGCAAGTCTAGAAGCAGGAGTCGTGCCGCTGGATCGGGGTTCGCACGTACTTTGTATTGCAATTATCAGAAGGCGTGACGGACGGCGTCTTCAATGAGGCGTCACTTCAGACGCTCCAGAAAAGCGCCGTCGCCTTCTATATTCAAGAAGGCAAAGACCAGCGCTGCAATGCGCAATCAGGCGCGGATAATTTCAATCCGATGATCGTCAGACCCCGCCCCCACTGGCTTCGCATGCTGTTCGTTTGGCGCGGCTCGGTCCTGCAGGACATCGCGCCGCAACTGCTGTGGACCACCGCCTTCGCCGTGCTCGTGACGGTGCTGCACGGCCGCCTGTTCCAGTGGAAAGTGCCGCTCAACTTCGTGCCGTTCTCGCTCATCGGGCTCACGCTGGCGATCTTCCTGGGCTTTCGCAATGGCACGAGCTACTCGCGCTACTGGGAGGCGCGCACGCTGTGGGGCACGCTCCTCAACGAGACGCGCACATTGGTGCGGCAACTGCTCACCTTGACCGATGCGCCCGCCGGCATCGACCTTCCGGTCGCGCGGCTCATCGCCTTCGTGCATGCGCTGCGTCATCAACTGCGCGGCAGCGACCCCGGGGCCGATCTTGCGCGCCTTCTGCCGGCCGACGACTGCGCACGCCTGGCAGCGGCGCGCTTCAAGCCAGCGATGCTGCTCTTGATGGTGGGCGAGTGGCTGCGCGATCTTCGAAGGCAAGGCCACTTGGCGCCGGCATTGGTCCAGGCGATGGAGGTGCCACTCGGGCGGTTGACGGAGGCACTGGGCGGGTGCGAGCGCATCGCGAGCACGCCGATTCCCTTCACCTACTCGGTGATCATCCACCGGACCATCTACCTCTATTGCGTGCTGCTGCCTTTCGGCCTGGTCGACTCGATCGGACCGATGACGCCGGTGGTGGTCACCTTCATCGCCTACACCTTCTTCGCACTGGAAGCGCTGGGCGCAGAGATCGAGGAGCCCTTCGGCACCGCGCCGAACGACCTGGCGCTGGATGCCATGTCTTGCACGATCGAGTCGACCGTGCGGGAGATGATGGGCGAGCTGCAGCAGGACAGCGGCACGGCCGATGCGTACATGCAGACCTAGGGAGATACGCCGCGCTGCCGGCGCGCTTGGGCGCGAACTGCGCCTTCTTCGTCACCCTCGTGGTGCGGATCGAAGCGATCTCCTGCGCAGCGCATTCGGCATGACGGCGAAACAAGGCGCGTGAAAGTCGATATGCGCCCGAGGCGATTCGCGCAGCCCAGAAAGAGGAAACCCCTCGAAGCTCGAAAGCTGCGAGGGGTTTTATCTGGCGGAGTGGACGGGACTCGAACCCGCGACCCCCGGCGTGACAGGCCGGTATTCTAACCAACTGAACTACCACTCCTGGTAGACAACGTTCACTCCTTGCGGAGCCAAGTGCTGACGACTTGTGCCTGCTTCACTTGCATGAAACTGGCGACCCTACGGGGATTCGAACCCCGGTAGCCACCGTGAAAGGGTGGTGTCCTAGGCCTCTAGACGATAGGGTCAAAACCTTAGGAACCGTGCTGCGATCAGCACTTATCTTCTTCTCGACACTTTTGATGGTGGAGGTAAACGGGATCGAACCGATGACCTCTTGCATGCCATGCAAGCGCTCTCCCAGCTGAGCTATACCCCCATTTGACTTTCAGGCTTTTCTTTTCAGAATTACCGTGTGTCGGTGTCGAGCCTCAAATTATAGACCGAAAAATCAGGCCCTTTTCAAACGCTCCACAACTTTTTCACGAGAAAAGATTGCGAGCACCGAATCGAGGGATGGCGTCTGCGGTGTTCCCATCACGAGGACGCGAACCGGCATTGCCAACACGGGCATTTTCACAGAATGCGCGGCCAGAACTTCCTTGATGGCCGCGGCGATCGAAACTTTTTCCCACGTCACGCTCGCGAGCTTCTCGGCCAGCGTCGCGATGACTGGCTTCACAGCATCGGTGACGTGCTGCGCGCGATCGGCATCGCTGGGCGTCACGTCCGTATAGAACGCAGCGGCCCAGTCGGCCAGTGCGACCGTGGTTTCGCAGCGGTCCTTGAAGAGTGCACAGATGGCAACGAGCCGGTCGTCGGCTTCGATGCCGCGCTTCTTCAGCTGCGATGCCACCAGCGGCGCGAGTTCCGCATCGGCCTTGGCCTTGATGTACTGCGCGTTGACCCACGCGAGCTTCGCCGCATCCCATTGGGCAGGGCTCTTGGAGAGGTGCGAACCGTCGAACCAGCTCACCATCTGCTCGCGCGTGAAGAGCTCGTCGTCGCCGTGGCTCCAGCCCAGGCGCGCGAGGTAGTTCAGCATCGCCTCGGGCAGGTAGCCGTTCTCTTCATAGGCGGTGACACTCACGGCGCCGCGGCGCTTGGAGAGCTTCTGTCCATCGTCGCCCAGGATCACCGGCACGTGGCCGAACTGCGGCAGCGGTGCGCCGAGCGCGCGGAAGATGTTGATCTGCCAGGGCGTGTTGTTGATGTGCTCGTCGCCACGGAACACGTGCGTGATGTTCATGTCCCAGTCGTCGACCACCACCGCGAAGTTGTAGGTCGGCACACCGTCGGGCCGCAGGATGATCAGGTCGTCGATCTCGCGGTTGTTGATGGTGATCTCGCCCTTGACGAGGTCGTTCCACGTCACGTCGCCTTCGGGCGGATTGCAGAAGCGCACCACCGGCGGCACGCCTTCGGGCACGGGCGGCAGCACCTTGCCCGGCTCGGGGCGCCAACGGCGGTCGTACAGCGTCTTCTCGCCGCGCGCGCGCTGCGCTTCGCGCATCTCGTCGAGCTCGGCGGGCGTGCAGTAGCAGTGGTAGGCGGTGCCGGCCGCGAGCATCTGCGCGATGACTTCGCGGTAGCGCTCCAGGCGCTGCATCTGGTAGATCGGGCCTTCGTCGTAGTCGAGGCCGAGCCACTGCATCGACGCGAGGATCTGGTCGGTCGAGTCCTGCGTGGAGCGGGCCACGTCGGTGTCCTCGATGCGCAGCACGAACTCGCCGCCGTGGTGGCGCGCGTAGGCCCACGAATAGAGCGCAGTGCGGGCCGTGCCCAAGTGAAGGAAGCCGGTGGGAGACGGAGCGATGCGGGTGCGAACTTTGCCGGTCATGAAATCGATTCAGGTGTTCAGTGTGCTCAGGCCGCGCGAGAGGTCGGCCGTGATGTCGTCGATGTACTCCAGGCCGATCGCCAGGCGGATCAACCCCTGGCTGATGCCGGCTGCCTGGCGCTGCACTTCGGTGAGGCGTCCGTGCGAGGTCGTACCCGGGTGCGTGATGATGGTCTTGGTGTCGCCCAGGTTGGTGGCGATGCTCACCACGCGCGTGCTGTTGATCACGTGGAAGGCATTGGCGCGCGCGGCTTCGGGCGTGTCGCCGACGACGTCGAACGACACCACCGCCCCGCCCTGCCCCGACTGCTGGCGCATCGCGAGCTCATGCTGCCCGTGCGAAGCGAGACCGGGGTAGTAAACACGCGCGATGCCGGACTGCTGCTCGAGCCATTGCGCCACGGCCAGCGCATTCGCGCACTGCGCCTTCATGCGGATGCCGAGCGTTTCCATGCCCTTGAGCACGACCCATGCATTGAACGGCGACAGCGCCATGCCGGCGGTGCGCACGATCGGGCCGAACACGTCGACGATGAGCTTCGACGGACCGCAGATCGCACCGGCCATCACGCGGCCCTGGCCATCGAGGTACTTGGTGCCCGAATGGATGATGAGGTCGGCGCCCAGCTCGACCGGCCGCTGCAGCGCAGGCGTGCAGAAGCAGTTGTCGACCGCGAGCAGCGCACCGGCGCCATGGGCCAGGTCGGCAAGCGCCCTGATGTCGCAGACCTCCGTCAGCGGATTGGTCGGCGTCTCGGCGAACAACAGCTTGGTGTTCGGCTTCACCGCCGCGCGCCATTCGGCCACGTCGGTCTGCGAGACGAAGGTGGTCTCGACGCCGAACTTGGCGAACTCCTTGCCGAACAGGTTCAGCGTGGAGCCGAACACCGAACGCGAGCAGATCACGTGGTCACCGGCCTTGAGCAGGCCCATGCACATCATGAGGATCGCGCCCATGCCGGTCGACGCGCCGATGGCCGCCTCGGTGCCTTCGAGCGCAGCCAGGCGCTGCTCGAAGCTGGCCACCGTCGGGTTGGAGGTGCGCGAGTAGGTAAAGCCTTGCTCGGTGCCGGCAAAGCGGCGTGCCGAGGTCTCGGCATCGGGCTGCACGAAGCCGCTGGTCAGGAACAGCGCTTCGGAGTGCTCGCCGTGCTGGCTCGGCGCCAGCCCGGTGCGCAGCGCGAGCGTGTCGCGGTGCAGTCCGGGCGGCAGGGTTCGTTCGTCGGTCACTTCAGCTCTCACTCGCTGTGATTGGGGAGTGCGAGGCGCGAAGAATCTTCTTCGGTCTCTTCGATGCGGGGGCGGTTGCCGTTCATGCGCGAGATGGCATCGGTGTCGATATCTCCGGTCACGTACACGCCGTCGAAGCAGGAGGCATCGAAACCGTCGAGCTTGGTATTGAGCGACCCGATGGCGCGCTTCATGGCATCGACGTCCTGGTAGATCAGCGCATCGCAGCCGATCAGTTCGCGGATCTCCTCGACGGTGCGGTCGTGCGCGACCAGTTCGTCCTTGGTCGGCATGTCGATGCCGTAGACGTTGGGGTAGCGCACCGGCGGCGCGGCGCTCGCGAGGTACACCTTGCGGGCGCCGGCGTCGCGCGCCATCTGCACGATTTCGCGGCTGGTGGTGCCGCGCACGATGGAGTCGTCCACCAGCAGAACGTTGCGGCCCTTGAACTCGCTGGCGATCACGTTGAGCTTCTGGCGCACCGACTTCTTGCGAACGCCCTGCCCCGGCATGATGAAGGTGCGACCCACGTAGCGGTTCTTCACGAAGCCTTCGCGATACGGCACGCCCAGAAGGTGCGCGAGCTGCGTGGCGCTCGGGCGGCTCGATTCGGGGATCGGGATGATCACGTCGATCTGGTTCGGCGGCACCGTGGAGACCACGCGCTTGGCCAGCGTCTCGCCCAAGTTCAGGCGCGCCTGGTAGACCGAGATGCCGTCGAGCACCGAATCCGGGCGAGCCAGGTACACGAATTCGAAGATGCAGGGGTTGAGCGTCGGCGCCTCGGCGCATTGCATCGAGTGGACCTTGCCTTCCAGGTCGATGAATACCGCTTCGCCCGGGTTGATGTTGCGCTCGAACACATGGCCCGAGCCTTCGAGCGCGACCGATTCGCTGGCCACCATGACGGTGCCGTCCTTCTCGTTGCGGCCCATGCACAGCGGGCGGATGCCGTACGGATCGCGGAAGGCGAGCAGCCCGTGGCCGGCGATGAGCGACACCACGGCGTACGAGCCGCGCAGGCGCTTGTGCATGTTCTTGACCGCGGCGAACACTTCGGCCGGATGCAGCGGCACACCGCGCGACGAGCGCTCCAGCTCGTGCGCGAGCACGTTGAGCAGCACTTCGGAATCGCTCTCGGTGTTGGTGTGGCGGTGGTCGGTGGAGAACAGCTCCGAACGCAGCGCGTGCGCGTTGGTCAGGTTGCCGTTGTGCACGAGCACGATGCCGAAAGGCGCATTCACGTAGAAAGGCTGCGCCTCTTCCTCGCTGTAGGCGTTGCCGGCGGTCGGGTAGCGCACCTGGCCCAGGCCCACGTTGCCCGGCAGCGCGCGCATGTTGCGGGTGCGGAACACGTCGCGCACCATGCCCTTGGCCTTGTGCATGAAGAACTTGCGTTCCAGCAAGGTCACGATGCCGGCCGCGTCCTGGCCGCGGTGCTGCAGGAGCAGCAGCGCGTCATAGAGCAACTGGTTGACGGGTGCGTTGCTGACAACGCCGACGATTCCACACATGAGCGATTCCTTCAGGGCAGGTAGCTTGCCAACTTTTCAGGCAGCGCGGGTTTCAGGCCCTGCAATGCCGCATCGAGAACACCGGCACTGAGCGAGTCGCGCCACCAGGCACTGTCGCTCAACACCAGCAAATGAACAACGACTGCCAGCACGAGCAGGGCCACTGCACCCCGCGCCGCACCGAAGGCAGCTCCCAAAATCCGGTCCACGGGCCGAAGGCCCACCACGGTGATCAGCTTGCGCGTGAGGGCCGCCACGAGCCCCGCGCCGAACGCCACCGCCACGAACACCAGCACGAAGGCCAGCGGATAACGCCACGCGGCTTGCGGCTCCCCGAACGGCAACCATGCCGCCACATCGGAAGCCAGCCACTGGGCGGCGATGAAAGCAGCCACCCAGCCCACCAGCGAAATCACTTCGAACACCAGGCCCCGCATGAGGCCGAACAGCATCGACAGCACGATGAGCGTGACGGCGATCCAGTCGAGCAATGCCACGGCAACAGGCGCGTCGTGTCTACAACGTGAGGATCGCGGCCGACAAAGACAAGCCCTTGACCTTCTCCGCCGCCTTGTCCGCCTCGGCACGCGAAGCGAAGGGGCCGACACGCACACGCGTGCGCTCGCCGTCGGCCGTCTTGGTCACGTGAACGTAGGTCTTCAGGCCGGCGCGTTCCAGCTTCTGGCGGACTTCGCGCGCCTTGTCGGCATCGGCGAAGGCGCCGACCTGCACGATGAAGCGGCCTGCGGCCTCGTCGGCTGCGGCCGGCTTGGGCGTTGCGGCGGCGGCTGTGGTCAAGGGCTTGCCTTCGAGCAGCGCACGTGCGCGGGCGCCATCGTCCGCGGAGGCGGCGGGCTTGGGTTCCGGCTTCGGCTTTGCTTCCGGCTTGGGCTTGGGTTCCGGCTTGACTTCGGGCTTGGCCTCCGGCTTCGGCTTGGCCTCGGGTTTCGCTTCGGGTTTGGCCTCGGGCTTCGGCTCGGGCTTGGGTTTGGACTCGGCGGCAGGCGGCGTGCTGGCCACGGGCTTGCCGGGGTCGATCACGGTGCCGTCGGCGGTCTCGGTGATCATGCCGCCGGCCGACGAGGCGGCCGCGACGCGGGAGCTGTTGTCGGGCGCAGCCGGTGCGCTGCTCGTTGCGGGCGGCGTTGCCGGTGCGGCAGGCACGGGCAAAGGCTTGACCTTGTTGCGGTCCGGAATCTCGATGGGGATGTCGACCGACACGGGCCGCGGCTGGGTGTCGAACAGCAGCGGGAAGCCGATCACGCCCAGCAGCACCAGCACCGCCGCGCCCAGCAACCGATGGCGCGCGCGCCGACGCATGGTTTCGACACTTTCCGCGGGGACTGCCGCCGGGGCGTTGCGTCCTTCGTTGCCTTGTGGGCCGCGCGTGCGGAACTTGAAAAACGCCATGAAGTTCGATCCCTGAAGGAGTGCAGCGAGGTGATGCCAGGTGGTGCGGTCGACCTGTCGGTCAGCCGCCCGGCGACAGGTGTTTGGCTTGCAGCCGGGGGGTGCCGTTTTCGAGCACGCCACCCACGGTGAAGAACGATCCGAAGACCACGATTCTATCAGCGGGGTCTGCGTGCCCGATGGCTGCGCGCAACGCATCCATCGGGCCTGGATGCACGCTGCCGGAGGCGTCGGCGCGTGTGTTCTGTGCCTGCCAAGCGGCGAGCAGATCGGCCGCCTTGGCCGCGCGCGGCGTGGGCAGGTCGGTGAAGTACCAGCGGTCGATCATCGGCCCGATGCGGGCGAGGATGGGGGCGAGGTCCTTGTCGGCCATGACACCGAACACGCCGTGCGTCGTCGGGAAGAAACCCATCGCGTCGAGGTTCTCGGCCAGCGCAGCGACCGCGTGCGCGTTGTGCGCCACGTCGAGCACCAGCGCGGGCTCGCCCGGCACGATCTGGAACCGGCCCGGCAACTCGACCATCGCGAGCCCGTTGCGCACCGCCTGCGCCGTGATCGGCAATTGCGGCCTTAGCGCCTCGAGCGCCGCGAGCACGCCCGCGGCGTTGATGAGCTGGTTGGCGCCGCGCAGCGCCGGATAGGCCAGCCCGCTGTAGCGCCTGCCGCGCCCCGACCAGCCCCATTGCTGCTTGTCGCCCGAGACGTTGAAGTCGGTCCCGAAGCGCCAGAGATCGGCGCCGATGGCGTTGGCGTGGTCGATCACGCTCTGCGGCGGCATCGGGTCGCTCACGATCGCGGCTTTGCCGGCGCGCAGGATGCCGGCCTTCTCGAAGCCGATGCTTTCGCGGTCGGGACCGAGGTATTCCATGTGGTCCAGGTCGATGCTGGTGATGACCGCGCAGTCGGCGTCGATGATGTTCACCGCATCGAGCCGGCCGCCGAGGCCGACCTCGAGGATCGCCACATCGGGCTTTTCCTGGATCATGCAGTGCAGGATGCCGAGGGTGGTGAATTCGAAGTAGGTCAGGGGCATGTCGCCGCGGACCTTTTCCACCACTTCGAAGCTCGCTATCAATTTGGAAGCATCGGCCGACTCGCCCTTCAGGCGCAGCCGCTCTTCGAAGTGGACGAGATGGGGGGACGTGAACACCGCCGTGCGATAGCCCGCATGCGTGAGGATCGATTCGAGCATGGCGCAGGTCGAGCCCTTGCCGTTGGTGCCCGCGACCGTGATGACGGGGCAGCCGAATTTCAGGCCGAGGCGCCCGGCCATCTCCTTGGCGCGTTCGAGGCCCAGTTCGATGTTCTTGGGATGGAGTTGCTCGGCGCGCGCGAGCCAGTCGTTAAGGGTTTCCATGGAGGCCGGCATTGTCGCCGACCCGCCGGGCGCGGCATCATGGCGGCCATGACAACCCTATACGGCATCCCGAACTGGGACGAAAGGGCCCCATAACGGGGCATAACCGCGCATCCGTTTTCAACGCTTCTCCGAGTGGGAGGGGCTAAAAAGCAACGGACGGCTCATAACCGTTCCTAACCGCCGATTAGCCCGCGCTCTAGCGACTCGCCTAGCGGCCCCCAACCGTACACACTAAACGTCGGTGTGAATCCATAGACGACAGCCAATTCATCCACTCAGAATTCGTTGTCGGGCGAACGTTTTGATTCGCCACTACCGGAAGCCCGACATGACCAACTTCATCCTCACTCTCTCCACCGGCACGCAAAAGGTCGCCGCCACCAAGTACAAGACCGCGCCGCGTTCGGCCCCGTTCGTCGCCACGCTGGACGGCAAGCCCGCCGACGCATGGACCACGGAAGGCCGGGGCAGCGCCTACATCTACTTCAAAGACGGCGCCACGCTGTACTACGTCAAGGTGCTCGCCACCGACACGGTCGCGGCCAAGACCAGCCTCGTGATCGAGACCGAGGGCTACACGCCAAAGGTCGCTAAGCCCAAGACCACCAACAGCCGCACTCGGAAGGTGGTGAAGGCATGAAGCGGATGCATTTCACCGAGGCGAACGTCCGGGCTCTCAAGACCGATGGCGAATACGCCGACGATGAGGTCCAGTACCTGCGCCTTTACGTTACGGCCGGAGGCACCGCCAAGAAGTGGGGCATTTACAAGTGGATCGCCGCCCGGAAGCACGCGGTTCGGCGGTCACTGGGTGACTACATCGACCTGCCGGTGGACGAGGCTCGCCAGAAGGCCAAGGAGATATACGCAGCCCTCAAATATGAGGCCAGCGCGACACCTAAAGCTGTGACCACCACGCTCGGCGCGGCGCTGGATGAGTACACCGACTCGCTTACCTTGAAAAAGCGGAAGCAGCCGCGGT
Source organism: Variovorax paradoxus (assembly GCF_000834655.1). GTDB lineage: Bacteria > Pseudomonadota > Gammaproteobacteria > Burkholderiales > Burkholderiaceae_C > Variovorax > Variovorax paradoxus_F. Next base: position 88,981 of record NZ_JXQQ01000097.1, on the reverse strand, counting down.
GGGCTGATGAAACGTTCCGCCGAGAAGGCGTCTATGACGACTGGCTGGAACGCCCTATGGGGAATATCACGGCCATCGAGTTGGAAGGTCGCCAGAGCAAGATTACAAAAGAACGCGGCCCTGCTGCGGCGACCCGAGCGCTCAAGAGCTTCCGGGCGGTCTACGCCTATGCGATTCGGCGCAAGCTGTATCAGGGCGACAACGTCGGCATGGACCTTGAGCTGATCGAGTCTGAGCCACGCGACCGAGTTCTGAACGACCGCGAGCGTGGGCAAGTGCTTGCGGCGCTGGAGACGGACGAATTCAAGTTCACGATCTGGCGGCCTTTCTTCAGGCTGCTCCAACTCACCGGCGTTCGCTGGGGAAACCTTGCCGCGGCCAACTGGAAGGATGTAGACCTTGAAGCAGCGATCTGGACGATCCCGGGCTCCGAAAGCAAGATGAAGAACGTCATGCGAGTCCGGCTGCGCGCTGAGGCGGTGGAGTTGTTCCGGGAGCAGGTCGGCAAGGACAAAACATGGGTCTTCCCGAGCCCCAAGAAAAGCCGCAGCGGTCACATCACGGAACCCGGATATGCGTGGTTGCGCGTGCTCGAAGCGGCAGGGATCGAGCACGCCACGCCTCACGATCTGCGCCGGACGTTCGGGTCAGTTCTGCTGCGCGGGGGCGCGCCACTGGAAGTGGTGAAGGAAACGCTGGGCCACCGGAACATCCAAACCACCGAACGGCACTATGCTTTCATGGATGACCTGACCGTGCGCAAGTACCTGGATGGCATTTCCGGCTAGTCATCCAGCGCCGGAAGCCGTGGCTAGGTCAGTTCTTCAGCTTGCAGGCAGCTACCGAGGTGAAAACTGGCCGGCCAGAGTTCGTGTCTTTGATCTTAAGAAGCTCGGCAAGTGAATTGAGACACCTCAATTCAGTCTTAGAGGAGACGACCACCGGCACGCCGAAAAGCTCATCACGCAGCACCCCCTCGTATGGGAGGATCGAGGCCACGCTCGTTTCCGAGCAGTTGAACTTGATCCCGTTCATCGGTGCGCCTTCAGCAACTTGCTTCTTCGATGCCTCGTCATAGGTTCGACAAAGTTCCGATGTGGCAAAGGCCACCTGAACTATCGGGTCTGCGCCCATCGTGAATCTCATGAATTTCGCGCCCTCATTGACCTGCGCTAGCCCACCGACGCTCAAGAGCGACACGAATCCTGCTATTAGCAATTTCTTCATCATCTTCTCCTTTTGTAATCGCGGATCGTAAGTTGAAGGGTTTGGATGCCGCTAGTCCCATACCCGCCATGCTTCAGACTTCAAAAGCTTAAAAGGAGTGAGTGAGATGGACAAAATCCCCGTACCTACCGACAACATCTTCAAGTTCTACGCGCTATTTGGGCTGTTGCTATTCGTTTTCGGAGTCGGCGCGATCATCGCCCTTCAGCGCAGCACAAATGATTATTTGTACCGCTCTACGATTGACCTAGAGACCGTCAAAGCAATCGCGCAACCGACTCCACCTGACGTCGCCAAGCGCGAGCTGCTCGGGAAACTCATCGTCGTGGCCAAGAGCGACAAAGACTTTCTTGGACACTGCCTGTCAGCTATCGCGGCTTTGGGATTCTGGCTCGGCGTTTACGGCTTCTACAAGTGGCACAAAGACGTTCAGCCTGTACAGGATGAGATGCTGCAACTGCAGGTGGAGAAGCTCCGGCGTGAAGTGGCCGCGTTGTCCCCGGTCCCTATTCCGCCAGTACCCTACGCCGCCGAGAGTCAGGCCAAAGGTTCGCCGGATCAATCTCACGGCGCAGGTATTTGATCTTGATGTTCAACGCCGTGTCGGGGTCAAGCCCAACATAGCAGCAGTGATGGATAAACGTGGGGCTGAGCACATAGTCCAGGTCATCGTCTCGCAACCCCTGCAGGACTACCGCGAGCATCAGTTCCTGACACGCCTCGATGCGCGTGTTCGGAAGCCCGGCCTCTAGGGGAGCCCCGCGACGCTCGGGGCTACCTACCCCCTTCCCCTCGGATTTCGACGCTGCAGCGGCACGGATTTCTGGCTGCACAGGCGGCTCTTCGGGCGATAGCCCCGGGCCGGTACCCGCGAGCGCGTCGAATTTTGGGGAGAACACCGTTGAACCCTCAATGAACGCGGGGGGAGATCGAATCGACCTGTGCAGCGCTCTCCGCGAGCCCCGGCGCGTGGTGAATGATCGTCATGAACTTCGGGTCGAAGCCATCCCGGTCCAGCACCACCAGCGACGACAGAAGCGCTTCCCCTACTGCTCCAGCCTTATCAGTCGCATCGAGCCGATGGAGCGCCGAGACCCATGACCCATCGGGGTTGGTTCTCGTCGGCTCGGCCCAGTAGACGCCCTCGGCATCGTGGTACAGGTCACTGCGGCAGAGTACCCCCGACACTAGGAACGCGCCGAGATACGCAACGTGGGTTAGCTCACCAGCGGGCGTCTTCATCGGCGCTATCTCGCTTTGCCAGCCTCGCTGCAACCTGCGCGGCTGTGTCGTTGATCGCCGCGCGCTCCAGATCAGGGGCGCGCTCATTCGGGTTGTGGATCTGATTCGTCCAGACCGCACGCGCCGGGCGTTCGATCTGTCGGCGCGCTTCGACCAATCGATTGGCCTCCGCGATCATCCATTTCTGGAGGTCGGCTTGCGACATGCCAGCGGCCCGCTTCGACTGCACCCGCTCGGCCTCATCGTCTCGCGCATCGATGGCCGCATTGAGAACATCAGTTGCGCGGAGCATCTTGACCTCCTTGGGCCGCCATCGCGCGCCCGATCTGCGAAACCAATTGCTGGCCCACCTCGGAAATGCGATCCTTGAACTGCGGATGTTGTTGAGCGAACTTGACCAACCACTCCGCCTGTTTGTGAGGGGCCATGTCGATCAGTACGTTATAGACCCCGGGGGCCAGATCGCCGCGAAGCCCCTTGACCATGAGCCCGACCCCAGCGCTGGAATAAAGCGCGGCGGCAACCGCAGCGGGGGCTGCGTGTCCAGCAAGCGCCGCTCCCCCGCCGCCTATCGCCAGCGCCCACAGCGCACGTCCGGCCGTGCCGCTGTCAGGGATCGTGCTTGGGAGAACATTCTGGCCCGCCCGATTCAGTGCGCTAGGCGCCTGATCGAATTTGGACGCACCACGGTTGAGTTGGCGAGGCGTGAACTGCCCGGATGCGGTCTTGTCAGCCGCGCTGACGATGGGGAGCAAGTGTCGGTACGCGGTGCGCGCCTGACCCAATGTTTTTGTAGCCTCCGGCGTGAGCCCCTCCACCGTCTCGCGCAGGGCGGATTGGAGCGCATAGAACGCCTCCCCAAGCGAGTGATCCGAAGGGTTTTGCGACTTGGTGAACTCCCGGGCATAGTGACCAATCTCGCCATCAATGCGATTGGCAATCTCGCCCGGGATCGCGCCGCCCCGCTGCGTCGCCTCCTGAGCGGTAGGCAGAATCTTTCCCGACACATAGCGCCGAATCAGCCCGCCTTGCTCGGTCGTGAGCAGCGGGATGTTGTCGATGTCGTCAAGCGCTTTGACGAGAGCCTGCTTGACGATTTGCGGGCGGATGACCGTCTGGGGCAACACCTTGTCGTAGGTACTCGAAATGATGCGCTGGGCCTGTTCGACAGCATCCGCGCCGGAGCCCTTCACGGCCACGCCGAGCGGCCTCAACGCGGCGTTGATCTCGGCGTTGCCGTACTCGCTGAGCGAGCGATTGCGAGCGTATTTGAGTGCATCACCCACGAGGGGTAGCGAGGTTGCCGCATCCTCAAGGCGGCGAACGGTACTGCCGATGGGACCATCCCCGAACAGCTGGCCCGGTGTTGGTCGTACACCTGCATCCACCAGCGCTTGCGCATCTTTGGAGATCAGCGATTTACCCAAGCCGATCGCACGCCCCAAGACCCGCCCGCCGACAGCGCCGGCTGCACCCCACTTCGCTGCGTCGGCTGCTTCTCCGGGAGCAGCCGTTGCGGCGGCGTAGCCGGCATTCGCCCCAACATCGCCAATCAGGCCCGAGAGCCCTTGGAGCGCTTTGGGCAGCGCCATCCGAGCGCCTTGGGCGAGCTTGGCGCTAGCCCCTGCGATTGGCACCGCGGTGAGAGCGAGTTCAGGCAGAACGCGCCCGACACCAGCAGCGGGGCCAGCGGCGCCGTATGCCTTGTTCGCCTCCAAGGACTCAGGGCTGACGTATGCGCGGGCATCTCGGGCCACCGGATGATCGCTGGGTACAGGCGATGCAGGACCGGCGACCACCTCTTTGTCCAGCGAATCGACCATGTCGCGGACACCCTTGCGAGCGCCCACCGCCACGTCGCGAACCACACCGCCGAGCTTTTCAGCGAACCCACCGGCAAACTGGTTCTCCAGAGTTTGGCGGAGCGTCGGCGCTTGACTGCGACCCTCGTTGGAGTAGTTCTCGCCGGGGGCGTCGGTGTAGGTCTTGGCGGGGAACTGCTTGCGCAGGACGGACGCGATAGCTGCGTCATCCATGCTGTCGGGAAACTCGCCAATGGAGCCGTTGGGCAACTCGACTTCGCGCATCGGTTACTCCAACTTGCCCGTGGCCGGGTTGAACTTCATGCGAGGTTTCGGGGCGTCTTGCTTCTCTGCCGCAGTTTCCACAGCTTGGCGGATACTCGGTCCCGCGCTCGCGGGCCGACCCGTGGGCGATGCATAAGACGACGGATCGGAGGCGCGCTCCATGAACTTGCGGACCTGCTTGAGCGCGGCAAGCCGCGTGCCAACAGGCTTGGAGCGGTCGCCGAGGTTGCCGACCTGCTCCTTGTAAAACTGCAAGTCCTTGTCGGAGGTCGCACCGCCGAGCCGTGGCACCTGGCTCGTAAGCGTGGAGGCGATCTGATCGAGCCGCGCAGCCGCCTTTGCGCCATCGGTGGAGATACCTGCGGCCCCCGCGATGGTGTCCCGCAGCGAGCCAGCCGCCGAGCCGGTCGCCATCGGCAACAGGCGCTCGGCTTCGTCCAGATCGGAGAGCGCCTTTTTGGCGTTGGAGACCTTCTCGCCCTGCTCTTGCCGCTCCTTCGTGATGCCTGCTGCTTCACGACCTACAGCGCCGAGGGGGAACTGTTCGCCCGTCAGCTTGTTAACGCGCACCGCGTTCCCCTGTGCGTCCTGAACGATCTGGTAGTTGCTGGCCTTGTCGGCCCCGCCTCCACCGCCACTCGCGCGTACAGCGGTCGCTAGCGTGCGCCGGAGGTCGTTGGAGTTCTCAGCCAGGTCGCGGCGCAACTGATCGTTGCTGGCATCGTGTTCGCGCTTGTATGCCAAATCTTCCTGCTGTTTGCGCTGGGCCTCAGCGATGGCGGCAGCACGCGCGTCCTTCTTGTCGGCCCGGTTCGCGATGCGCTCGGGCTCGTTGATGGTCAGGTCTTTGGCGTAGTCGGTCATCAGCGAGCGCAACGCTGGAATCTGCGCACCCTTCTGCGCCCACGCCAACTTCGCCTGAATTGGGGCGGTGTCGGGGGGCTGCTGCGCCATGTGCTGCTGAACAGCGCTCGACTCGACCAAGTCGTAGCCGGTCTGGTCAGCCTCAAGCCCCTTCTTCTGGATCGCCTGCGCGATCTGCTGCGCGACGGGGGTCAATTGCTGCGAAAGGGATGGTTTCACGTAGATGCCTGAGACCATCTGCCCTTGAGGGGGCATCGCGTTGCGAGCAGCTTTCGCGGCCTCGCGCAAATCAGCCTCGCGGTCGCGAAGCTGGGCTTGTCGACGCATCAGCGCTTCGTTGCCGAAGCTGGCGGGGAGTTCTTCATAGGTGGACATGGTCGGCTCCGGCTAGTCGGCGTTGTGAACGGTCACCGCCGCCGCGATCTGGTCGCGCAGCGTGGGTTCGGTCAGCGGTCGGTCGGCATCCGTGGTCATCCGCTTCTGCAAGTCATGGGTGATGCCCTCGTCCTCGATGCGCTGGCTGAGCTCACGCATGTGCCGCATCACTTCGGGGTTGTTCGCGCGATCCGGGCGGTGCGTGTCGCGGGGGGCGAACGGAGTGGCGAGGCCGTACCTGTTCGCAACGGTGGGCTCAGCGGTCGCGTTGTTGATCGCGTCGGGCCGGGCACGATCACCGTTCTCAGCGCGCCTGAACTGCTTCAGGTCGCGGACAAGGTGTGCCCGTTGCTCGGGCGGAAGCGCGCGGGCTCGGAACACGACGCCGGGATTGCCGAAGAACGCCAGCTCCTCGTCAGAGGTGTAGTTGGGGGTGAAGCTCATTTGGAGTCCTTCCAAGGCTGAGGTGCGCCCTCGGCGCGGGTGCGTCCAGCGGCCTTGTCGAGTGCGGCACGCGGAAGCGAAGAAACATAGGTGGGCTCGGGCGCGGCGTCCCTGCTGAGCTTGGTGAAGTGCTCAACCTCGCGCATCGAGATGCCGAAGCTGCGGGCCATCTCTCGGGGCATGTCTACGTAGCCGCCTGCATTCCAACGACGCATCTTTTGCTCGTCTGTCAGGGGCTCGTAGTCGGGGTGGGTCCTGTCGAAGCTGCGGCGCTCCAAGTCGCGGGCTGCGTCGTCCTCTGGCTTGGCGCGGGGCTTCGCCGAGAGCAGTGCAGCTTGCAGCGTCGTGAACCCGGGAGAAATGTTCAAGTCCGGCTTGCGAAGTGGCAGGTGGACCTTGCGCAGATGCGGGAAGTGCCGATCCATGGCGGCTTCGTCCAGCGCAAATGCCTCAAGCAGGAAGCCCTGCGCCTTGCGGGCGTGGTACTCGTACCGTGCGAGCAGTTCGTCCACCTGCTCTGCCGTCAGTGATGCAGAGCCTATGCGCAGAACACCGAACCCCGATTTCTCTGGCTCTGAATTGGGAGGCGAACTACAATTCATTACAACGCCCTAATTCCGAAAAGTCTATTTTCCCGGAATTAGCGCCGCCTATAAAGAAATAAATAGCAATGGGCTATTAGGATTTCTACCTAATTGGAGAGTTTTGTGGTTTTCGAGACATATTCAAAAAGACAAAAACGTCTGCGCGGCGAAGCTCACGAATTCTATACATACGATAGTTTCCCGCCCCAATTTTTGATACAGGTTGGCTATCTGATTATTGAAGGGCTTGGAAACCACGGAGCTAGCAGCGAGTCAATGCAAGCCCACGCGTATATAGTCCAAACATTGCGGGAAGAATACGGCGTTGCGGAACTAGTGGGCGACGCGGGGTTTATCTCAAGATTGGAAGAACTACTCCAATTCATGAACCTTGCGACTTCATTTGAGCACACACTAGATGTAATCGAACTTGCGTTTCAAGTAATTGATACTAGTGCCCGCTCATTTTTGTATCGCGGGCGAGCCCAATCTAGCAAAATATGCGACAAAGCGATTGGCGACCTAAATATCAGGTTTAAAGAGCACGGATTGGGTTATCAATTCACAAACGGCGAAATAATTCGGATCGACTCAGAATTAATCCACGTAGAGGTAGTGAAGCCCTTGTTGAGCCTGCTCAATAAGCCGTACTTCAAAGGTGCGGAAGATGAATATCTAAGTGCGCACGAACACTATCGCCATGGGAACGGCAAAGAAGCGTTGAACGATTGCCTGAAGTCGTTTGAGAGCTTGATGATGGGGATTTGCGACAAACGCGGGTGGGCCTATGGACAAAAAGACACGTCCAAAGCGCTCATCGATATTTGCCTTAAGAACGGGCTGATTCCCGATTTCTGGCAGTCGCAGCTTGGTGGACTTCGATCAATGCTTGAGGGGGCGATCCCTACAGGCAGGAACCGGCTGGCTGGTCACGGGCAAGGCGCCGATCCGACTGAAGTTCCAACGCACCTTGTTTCGTACATGCTCCATATGACCGCCTCAACGTTGAAGTTTTTGGTGGAGGCCGATGCTGCGATGCCGTGAGTGGTGTGGATTCCGGTGCAGGCTCCGCAAGGGCTGTCAATGACATGCTCACCCACCCCCACCCGCCGTATTTGCCACACATGCAGCCGGTTCATCATCAGCAGGCCATGCGAGCCCACCTCTCCCGCTGCCGGCACACGGTCCTGGCCCTGTCGCAGCAGGTGCAGCGCCTAGCCTTATAGGCCTACGCCCGGTCGCCGTCGCAGCCGTCCGGCTCACCCGGTATACCCCCTCGGTATAGCGTTGTCAGTGCAGATCAAGGACTTAGCGCTGCGTGGCTAGACGGTGAGCTAGGCCGCGCTAGTGCGAAGCGATTAAAGGCCCGTACGCGCGTTATTCCGGTTCGGGCGGGGGTAGTAGCGGATCGCCGGAATCTCGCGGCGTTCCAAGCGCTGGCAAGCGGGGATCGGCATGCTTAATCTCGGCGTCTTCCGCGAGGTCGCGGAATTTATAGGCGTGCCGCTGGGCCGTGATCCAGGGCATATCGTCCAGCCGAATGTTGTTGTGAACCGTGATCGGCTCCGGCGCGATGCTCTTGGCCAGCACCTTATCCAGCAGCGCGGGGTTCTTCTTCAGGTACTCGACACCGCCCAGTTCTCGATAGGCCACCAGTGCGTCTTTGCTTAGCTGCTCGCGGAGGGAGACCTGCGGTGCCTCAGGATCGAAAACGGCGGGTGGGGGCGGCTCTACCACGGCCACCGACTCCGGGCGCGGCGTACCAACTTCTGCAACCGTGCAGAGGCCATTGTTTACGTCTTCAATTTTCCAGTATTTCACTTCGCACTCCAATTCACGGGGGACACCACTGCAGGGGCGGGAGGGTCGGGTAGGGTCGGGTAATTTCTATTGTTTCTAACTAGAAATTTAAATTTCTTAATTCCTAGAACACTTCCCGGAGACGCGACCCTTCCCGACCCTCCCGACCCTGCCAAATTACTTTCCGGCTCGGCTTTCATTTATTTCCTCGCCTAACAATCCCCTTTAGCACTCGGACGCCATTGCTTTTGCCTGACTCGATCTGACCTTTTGCATAGTCGATAAGACGTTTGCTAAAAGTCGAGGCCGATCCGGCTTTCACGCCTTCGCTCTCACACCAGTGGACGTAGGAGCCGAAAATCTCTGTGCTCGGGGTGCTGCCCTTCGATGGACCCACAACTTCGTAGCCCATGTCGTCCAGCCATCGGCCCAGCTTGTCTTGCGCTCCCCGGTAAGCCTCGGCGTTGCGCACCAAATCAGCGGGCGGCGTCTTCGGCAAGCCCTCCCGCTCCCACGCCACTCCACCTTGGATCGCCCACCAGAGCAGCCAACGCAGAGCATCGGCATCGCGGCCCTCGGCCATCACGTTCTGCAGCCATTGATCGGCCTCGGGCATGGATAGGTCATCGCCGTCCGTCGCGGCGAGCACCCCGGCACGGCGCCACCGCACGAGGAACGGGAACGGTGCGAGCCGGTCCCATAGCGCAGCATCCCCTTCCGCCACGTTTGGCAGAGGGTTCGTCAGCAGCACTAGAGTGAACGTCACCGCGTATTCGCCGCCGTCCTGGTAGTTGCCTCGGACGTTGATCTTGTCGCCGCCCGTTAGCATCTTCACTCGCGGCTCGTCCAGATACGCCGTATCGCTGGTCTCGCTGGCGAACACCATGCGAGTGCCGATAGCGCGCACGAGAAACGGAGAGGCACTCTCGGGATCACGACCCCGCGCGCTCGTCAGCAGCGCTGCCGCAGGCACTGTCGCGGCATAGTCACCAAGGGCGGCGGTCAGCGTCTTCGCCAGCACGCTCTTGCCGTTCGCGCCCTTGCCGTGCCAAATCTCCATCTGCTGGAGCGTGTTACGCCCCCGCAGCGCTGCGCCGATACGCATCTGCAGCCAGCGCTCGCGGTCCTCGTCCGTCTCGCCGTGACGCAGGCCAGTGATGCCTTCGACAAAGTGGCGCGCGCGGTATGCGCCCTCCCCGGTCGGTTCCGTGCCGTCATAAGCGACCGCGCACCGCTTCAGGACCAAATCGTCCTGCCGCTCTGCGCGGACCTCACCCGTGCGCAGGTCTACAACACCGTTTGGCACCGCAAGCAAGTCGCCGTCAACATCAAAGTCCGACAGCCGCCCCTGAATCTGCCTGCGCTCGGCAGCGTCCTTCAGCATGGCCTGACGCCCCGGCACGGACGAGCACTTGCTTTCCGCCCACTTGTGCTTAGCCGCAGCCTCTTTCTTCAGAGCCTCGCGCCTCTCTTTGTGCTCGTCATCCGCAGGCATTGCGGACGCCATGAGTTGAAGTCGCTGGGCGCGCAAGAAGTAATAACGACTGACCACGTTGGTCATCTCATAGGGCGTCGAGCCGACATTCACCCAGCGCGAGCCGTTCCAATGCACCCACTCATCAACGTCCTTCAGGTAGCGCACGTTGTTCTTGCCGAGCAGGCGCAAAAGCAGTGATGCGTTGCCCCGGTCGCTCAGGTCGGTATAGCTTTGGTTGAAGCGGTCTAGCGTTGCGAGCGCCCATTTCTTCGCTTCTTCCAGTTCTGTCACCGGCACCTGCGGTAGGGCAAATATTGCCTTGATGACGTCTTCCGGCAGAGGCCAGTACTCGCGATCCGTGCCGTACTTGGAAACGTACCAATCGTCATAGCCCTGCTTCTTGCCCTTGTCGTCCGTGCCGAAGTCGGGGAAGCGGGCCTGCACCCCGTAGCTGTCGAGTTCAAGGGCGAAGGTGGCTAATGCACGAGCCACATCGGGGTTGGTCGCCCAGTCGCCGTCGAACATTGCCAAATGCACTTTTCCCGGGCGCAACCCATCAAGAATGTCGAGCCGCACCGTCCGGCTTTGGGCCCCATCTTCGCCATCGCTCCCGTTCTCGGCGAAGTCGTTGCAACTGTCCATCACCATCGTCGGGATGCCCGTGGTCAGGTGGAACAGAACCGACTTCTTGAAGCCCTCCACCGACGCATTCATGTGTCCGATGTTGAACTCGATGGGCGATCCGACGCAAACGTGCGCGGCTGGCCTGCCCTTTGGCGCGATGTACTTGTTTAGGTCACGGTCGATGCGGTCCTTGTAGTAGTCGCTGTCGTACCAGAGCCTGTATCGGGCCTGTCCGTCATCGGTCGGCAGCAAAGGCTTCGGAGCAACCGGAAAGTCCGACGGCACAAGACCCGACTTCATAAGGTCTTCCAGCATGAAGCCTTCCGAGTCCGCAGTGACATGAGTCACATTCATTACGGCGCTCATCGCATTTCTCCCCTCAAGGCGCGCACCAACAGGACAGCGCGCTCGTAAGCATCGGCGGGCAGACGCTCAAACGTCGGCAGGGGCGGCTCGACCAGCGGGTCAGGCAGGTACCGGCGCAGCAGGTGGCGGTATTCCTTGCGGAACGACTTGATGCGGCTGCGTGGGCCGCGTTCGTATTGGTCAAAATGGCGACGGTAGTACTGCTGCGCCTTGAGCTGCCCATGGCTGCGCGGCTGGATGCCGAGGTCGCAGAGCAGATGAATGAGTGACCTGCCGGGGTACATGTAGAAACGTCGCGGCAGCTTCACTTCCACCCCTTCGCAGCCTCGGCGTTGAACGCGGCCTCGTCAGCCTCGTGTTGAGCCTGCGCGGCTTGCCCCTCCGCGATCAGTCTCTGCTCGATATTGATGCGAGTCATTTCGGCCTCCCTCGCGAACCTGGCGCGGGACTCGTCATCAGCACGCTTGGCGGCTTTGCGAGCGGGTTCTTCTTCGCGCCACTTGCGATAGGCAGCGAGCCAGCGTTCGGCGGTGTCGTCGCCGTACAGGTTGAGAAGTCCCGCGCGCAGGTCGGGCACCAGCTTTGGGCACCCCTTTTCGGCCAAAGACTGCCGCATCCATGGCAGGCCAATATTTAGTTCTTCGGCAAGGTCGGCCATCGTCCACTTACCAAGGGGTCCAGATGCAGGCATGTAAGCTCCATGCGGCAGCGCAACCCGAGGGCTGTACTACCAAAAATGTTTGGGAAAAGAACCCCCGGTGGCCGCGCAGGTCCGGGGGTTTAAGGCGGAGAAATCGGCTTTCGCTACCGACGATTAATAGTAGTTTTCCGGCGCTCGAAAGGCGAGAAAAGAACGCCGTGAAGGCCGACTATCGTTCTTGGGGCGAGGGCGCGACGCAAGCGATAACGTCCCGCTTCAAGTACCGGTAGACGCCACCCAACTTCGTGCGCGGCGGGAGCCATTTCTTGCGCTTGTAGTACATGTTGGTCAGCGACTCGGGCGACATGCGAAGGAAGGTGGCAACTTCTTCCGTGAGCATGACTTCTGGGAGGCCGGCGCCAAGTTCAGGGGGCTGCACGGTAAATCTCCCGCATGACCGGACAAAGAGCCTTGTCAAGCATGGCGCTTCGGTGTTTCGCTTGGTCTTCTGCGATTTCGGGTATGTAGCGCGAATGGAAGAAGGCGCTGATTGCAGCGTCTAATTCTTCCTTTGCCTTGACAACCAGAAGGGCATGCTGGTTGACAGCAGTTTCGGGCGATGTTTCGCCCAGGGATACGGCAGACATGACTCATCCTTGGTACAAGGACTGCCCGCCAGTCACAGGTCAATGTGGACCCAGAAACACCCGACGTTATCCCATAGGGGCGGTGATCGTCGGAAACCAATTTGTAACCCGGCTGCTTTGCTGCGGTCGCGAAAGCTCGGATGCTAGGAAGGAGTTTAAATTGCTTTCCTTGAGACCGAGAAGCGACTTCTTGAGGCCAAACGCGCCCAGCCCGTTTCCTAGCTTGTTTCCTAGCGACGCAACAAAATGATGAACCCTTCTCCCCCGAAAACCGTGCTTTACGGAATACCGAACTGCGACACCGTCAAGCGCGCCCGCGCCTGGCTCGACGAACACCACGTGGCCTACACCTTCCACGATTTCAAGAAACAGGGCGTGCCCGAGGCCGAACTCGACCAGTGGCTGAAAAAGCCGGGTTGGGAGGCGCTGGTCAACCGCCGGGGCACCACCTGGCGCAAGCTGGACGAAGCCACGCAGAACAGCGTGGTCGACGCCGCCTCGGCACGTGCCGTGTTGCTTGCCAACCCGAGCCTGATCAAGCGGCCGGTGGTCAACTGGGGGCCGAAAACCGGCGTTACGACGGGATTCGATGCCCAAACCTGGGCTGTGAACGCCGTGTAAACCCCGGAACCCCGTCTCGCCGGCCGGCCTCCAACCTCGATCTGCAGGAGAGAACACCATGAACAGACACGTTTTTCGCACCCTCGCGGGGCTTTCGGTGGCCGGGCTGCTGGCAACGGGCGCCGGCATCGCACAGGCGCAGCAAGTGGTCCAGGCCCGGGTGATTTCCGCCACGCCGATCCGCGAGACGACCGGCAGCGACGTCAGCTACAACGTCACCTACGAATACCAGGGCCGCCAGTACACGACGCGCACCACCAGCCGGCCAGGGGCCACGATCCCGATCCAGGCCAGCGCATATGGCGTGACGACAACGGGCGCAATCAGCATGCCCGTCCAGCCGCAGCCCCAGGTCTACCCGGTCGAGGCCAACAACGGCCAGCAGTACCAGCAAGACCCGCAGTACCAGGAGCAGTATCAACAGGGCCAACAAGGCGGCTCCCCCTGGGAAAACGTCGTGCCTGAGCCCGGCGTCGTGGTCTCCGGACAGGGTGCGCCGGTCTATGCGCAGCCGGCCCCGGTCTATGCGCCGCCGGTGTACGTGCAGCCGGCCTACTCCTACCCCTATGCACAGCCCTACGTCTATCCGCCGGTCGGCATCTCGCTGAACCTGGGCTACTCGCGCGGCTGGGGCGGCGGCTACTACGGCCGCGGCTACGGTGGCTACGGCTATCGCGGCTACGGCGGTTACCGCGGCGGCTGGCACCGCTGAGCGGGCGGGGCTTGGCCGAGCCCCTAAAATCGAGGACTTTCCCAACCCTGACGGGTGCGCCGCCGGTGCGGTGCGTCCTCGATTAGCCGAACGCCCCGTGCGCCGGCGCCACCCAATGACGACGATTACCGAAACACTGAACAGCGCCGCAGTGGCCACCAAGGCCAATGTGTATTTCGACGGCAAGTGCGTGAGCCACGGCCTTACGCTCGCAGACGGCACGAAGAAATCGGTCGGCGTGATTCTCCCGTCCACCCTCACCTTCAATACCGGCGCCCCGGAAATCATGGAAGGCACGTCGGGCAGCTGCGAATACCTGCTGGCCGGCACCACCGAATGGGTGGCTTCGGGCCCGGGCCAGAAGTTCAACGTGCCGGGCAATTCGAGCTTCCAGATCCGGGTGACCGGCGAGCCCTACAGCTACATCTGCCATTTCGGCTGAACCCGGGACCCTGACATGTCGACCATCCTCCAAAACGTTCCCGCCGGCCAGAAGGTCGGCATTGCCTTCTCCGGCGGCCTGGACACCAGCGCGGCCCTGCACTGGATGCGCAACAAGGGCGCGATTCCCTACGCCTACACCGCCAACCTCGGCCAGCCCGACGAGCCCGACTACGACGAGATCCCGCGCAAGGCGATGCTCTACGGCGCCGAGAACGCGCGCCTGATCGACTGCCGCGCGCAGCTGGCCAACGAGGGCATCGCCGCGCTGCAGGCCGGCGCCTTCCACGTCACCACGGCGGGCGTTACCTACTTCAACACCACGCCGCTCGGCCGCGCGGTGACCGGCACCATGCTGGTGTCGGCCATGAAGGAAGACGACGTCCACATCTGGGGCGACGGCAGCACCTACAAGGGCAACGACATCGAGCGCTTCTACCGCTACGGCCTGCTCACCAACCCCGCGCTCAAGATCTACAAACCCTGGCTCGACCAGGTCTTCATCGACGAGCTGGGCGGCCGCAAGGAAATGTCGGAGTTCATGCAGAAGGCCGGCTTCGCCTACAAGATGTCGTCCGAGAAGGCCTATTCGACCGACTCCAACATGCTGGGCGCCACGCACGAGGCCAAGGACCTGGAGCATCTGAACAGCGGCATGCAGATCGTGCAGCCCATCATGGGCGTCGCGTTCTGGAAGGACGAAGTCGAGGTCAAGCGCGAAACCGTCTCGGTGCGCTTCGAAGAAGGCGTGCCCGTCGCGCTGAACGGCGTGGCCTACCCGAACATGGTCGAGCTGATCCTGGAAGCCAACCGCATCGGCGGGCGCCACGGCCTGGGCATGAGCGACCAGATCGAGAACCGCATCATCGAAGCCAAGAGCCGCGGCATCTACGAGGCCCCGGGTCTCGCGCTGCTGTTCATCGCCTACGAGCGCCTCGTCACCGGCATCCACAACGAAGACACGATCGAGCAGTACCGCGACCACGGCCGCAAGCTCGGCCGCCTGCTCTACCAGGGCCGCTGGTTCGACCCGCAGGCCATCATGCTGCGCGAGACGGCCCAGCGCTGGGTCGCGCGCGCCATCACCGGCGAGGTGACGGTCGAGCTGCGCCGCGGCAATGACTACTCGATCCTGAACACCGAGTCGCCCAACCTCACCTACAAGCCCGAGCGCCTGAGCATGGAAAAGGTCGAGGGCGCCTTCACGCCGCTCGATCGCATCGGCCAGCTGACGATGCGCAACCTGGACATCATCGACACGCGCGAGAAGCTGGCGATCTACACCCGCACCGGGCTGCTGTCGTCGAGCCAGGGCGCTTCGCTGCCCAAGCTCGTGAACGACGACGAGAGCGGCAGCAAGTAAGCCAGCGCGCTCCATATGACGAACGGGCCCGATGGGCCCGTTTTTCTTTGGTGTGCCGTCGCGCGTGATGCGTGGCTCAGTCCCCGCCGCCTCCGCCGCAGCCGCCTCCACAACCCCCACCGCTGTCGCCGCCGCCGGAGTCCCCGCCCCCGCCATCACTGCCGCTGCTCGATTCGCTGCCGCCGAAACCGTTGGCATCGCCCGAGCTGCCGCCATCCGACGAGGACTCGCCGAATTCGCTGCCGCACTGCGCGGTCGAGCCGTTGTGCCGGTCGACTGCCTTGCAGTCGGGCACGTACTCGAAGCCGCCAGGAATCGCGAACTTGATGTCCAGTGCAAACAGCAGCGGCAGGCGCGTCGGCTTGCGCGGATCGATGCTCTCTTCCTTGCACGCCCAATACCAGCTGCGCCGCAGGCCGTCGTTGCGCTTGGGGTCCTTGCCCAGCACCTCGGCCGGGCTGTGGTGCAGCATGCCGCCGAAAGCCGCCTTGCACCAGTTCTGGTAGCCCTGCGTATGCAGGATGAACTCGTGCCAGGCGGTGTCGACCACCTTCGAGGGCATGGCGACGAACTTGCGCTCGCTGCGCAGGTGGGCCATGAAGAACTGGCGCAGGCCCCGCAGCACCAACTCGGCATCGCGGCGGCTCAGTTGCGGATGGGCTTCGCGCAGCTTGCCGATCAGGAAGGGCGGCAGCCGTGCCTCACGGATGAACTGGCGACGCAGGCTGGTCTCGAGGAACTTGAGCACGGCCGAAAACAGCGCCGCCACCAGGATCACGGCAACCACCACACCCCAGCGGTGCGAGCCGATGAACGCGGCCAGCAACGCAACAAGAGGCACCGCGCGCCGGGCCCATACCAGGGCGCCGATGCGCCGGCGGAAGTTCAGGTGCAGAAAGTCCAGATCCATCAGACCACCACCGGCTCCGGCTCCAGCCGGATGCCGAAGCGCTCGTACACGCTGGTCTGGATGGCCTTGGCCAGAGTCATCACCTCGCCGCCGGTCACCGGGTTCTCGCTGCCGCCGCGGTTGACCAGCACCAGCGCTTGCCGCTCGTACACGCCGGCATTGCCGACCGACTTGCCCTTCCAGCCGCACGCATCGATGAGCCAGCCGGCCGCGAGCTTGATGCTGCCGTCTGCCATCGGGTAGTGAACGATCTTGGGATCGCGCGCGATGATGTCGGCGCACTGTTCGGGCGTGACGGTCGGGTTCTTGAAGAAGCTGCCGGCATTGCCCAGCACGCGCCAGTCGGGCAGCTTGGCGCGGCGGATGGCGCAAACCCAATCGAAGATATCGACGGCACTCGGCGTGAAGTTGCCGGTTTCTTCCATCTTGCGTTCGAGATCGAGGTAGCCGACCACCGCTTTCCAGGGCTTGGGCAGCCGGAAACGCACCCGGGTGATGAGCGCCCGGCCCGCGAGGCCGAAATCGTTCGGGCCGCTGCGCACGTGCTTGAAGACCGAATCGCGGTAGCCGAAGGCGCACTGGGCCGCATCGAGCGTGAAGCTGCGGCCGGTGTCCAGGTCGATGGCGTCGAGCGATTCGAAGCGGTCCTGCAGCTCGACGCCGTAGGCGCCGATGTTCTGTACCGGCGAGCCGCCCACGGTGCCCGGAATGAGGGCCAGGTTTTCGAGGCCCGGGTAGCCGTTGCGCACCATCCATTCGACGGCGTCGTGCCAGATCTCTCCGGCGCCGGCCTCCACGATCCAGGCCCTCGGCGTCTCCTCGACCAGCCGCAAGCCCTTGATTTCCACCTTGAGCACCAGCGGCTTGACGTCGCCGGTCAGCACGATGTTGCTGCCGCCGCCCAGCACGAAACGGGGGGCGCCGTGCCAGTCGGGACCGGCCAGGAGTTCGGCGACATCGGCCTCGTCCGTGATGCGCGCCAGGCGCTGCGCGCGCGCGACGATGCCGAAACTGTTGTACGGCTGCAGGGGGACGTTGTGCTCCACGATCATGGGAGAATTGTCGCATCCAGCACAAGTGACATCAGGAGAGCCCATGCCGTCTTTCGATACCGTCTGCGAACCCAATCTGCCCGAAGTGAAGAATGCGGTCGAAAACACCGCCAAGGAAATCGCGACGCGCTTCGACTTCAAGGGCACGGCGGCCGCCGTCGACCTCAAGGACAAGGAAATCACCATGATCGGCGATGCCGAGTTCCAGCTCGTGCAGGTCGAAGACATCCTCCGCAGCAAGCTCACCAAGCGCAGCGTCGACGTGCGTTTCCTCGACAAGGGCGACGTCCAGAAGATGGGCGGCGACAAGGTCAAGCAGGTCATCAAGGTCAAGAGCGGCATCGAGAGCGAGCAGGCCAAGAAGATCACCCGCATCGTCAAGGACAGCAAGCTCAAGGTGCAGGCCGCGATCCAGGGCGACGCGGTGCGCATCACCGGCGCCAAGCGCGACGACCTGCAGGCCGCAATGGCGCTGATCAAGAAGGACGTGCCGGACATGCCGCTGTCGTTCAACAACTTCCGCGACTGATTCCATGAAATCCCTCGCCGCGGCGACGGCGCTTCTCCTGGCTGGCGTTGCAACGGCGCATGCGGCCAGTTCTGTGATGCTCACCGGCACCATCGGCAGCCGCGCGATCCTGATCGTGAACGGCGCACCGCCCAAGACGGTGGCGGTCGGCGAGAGCTTCCAGGGCGTGAAGCTGGTGTCGCTGCAGGCCGAGCAGGCCGTGGTCGAACTCGAGGGAAAGCGCGTCAATCTGCGCATGGACACGCCGGTCAGCATCGGCGGCGGCGGAGGGTCAGGCGGTGGCGGCAACCGCATCGTGCTGCCGGCCGACAGCCGCGGCCACTACATGACGCAGGGCACCATCAATGGCCGCACGGTCACATTCATGCTCGATACGGGAGCCACGTCGATCGCGCTGTCGGCTGGCGATGCACAGCGCATCGGGCTGGACTACAGCAAGGGCCAGCGGGTCCAGATGAGCACCGCCAACGGCGTGACCGTCGGGTACAGGCTGCGGCTGCAATCCGTGCGCGTCGGCGATGTCGAGGTCTACGACATCGACGCCATCGTCTCGCCCGAGCCGATGCCCTTCGTGCTGCTGGGCAACAGCTTCATCAACCGTTTCTCCATGCGCCGAGACGCGGACCAGATGGTCCTGGAAAAGCGGTACTGATTGCTCGCCGCAGGCTGCGCGCATTTCGTGTCGCTTCGCCAACCCCCTACCGGGCGCGGGCCGGCCGCGTCGGGCGGCCGTGCGCGGCGGCCCTCACAAAAAGTCCTGGCCGCTCAGGCTTGAGCGGCCGTGACGACGATCTCTATCTTGTAGGCCGCATTGGCCATCTTGGCCTGCACCGTCGCGCGCGGTGGCGTGTTGCCGGCCGGAATCCACGCATCCCACACCTCGTTCATCGCCGTGATGTCGGTGATGTCGGCCAAAAAGATCTGCGTCATGAGGATGCGCGACTTGTCGCTGCCGGCCTCGGCCAGCAGGCGATCGACCATGGCGAGTACCTGCGTGGTCTGGCCGCGGATGTCCTGCGAGGTGTCGTCGGGCACCTGGCCGGCGAGGTAGATGGTGCCGTTGTGCACGGCCGTCTCCGACAGGCGCGGGCCGACGTGAAAGCGGGTAATGGTTGCCATGGTGTTCCTCAAGCCTTTTTCTTCGAGCCGAGTTTCGACTCCGTGCCGGCCGCGAGCCGGCGGATGTTTTCGCGGTGCCGCCAGACCAGCAGCAGACTCATGATGATGATCGCAATCAGCACCGTGCGGTCGAGTGGCCACGCAATGTTGCCGCCCAGGAGGTAATAGGCCGGCGCAAAAAAGGCAGCCACCAGCGACGACAGCGACGAATAGCGGAAGAAGATCGCGATGATCAGCCAGGTCGCGCCGGTCGCCAGCCCCAGCCAGGGCGCGATGCCCACCAGCACGCCCGCTGCGGTGGCCACGCCCTTGCCACCCTGGAAGTTGAAGAACACCGGGTACAGGTGCCCCAGGAAGGCCGCGAGGCCCGCCACGGCGGCAACGCCATCGCCAAGGCCCCATTGCGCGCCGAAATGGCGGATCAGGAACACCGGCAGCCAGCCCTTGAGCGCGTCGAGCAGCAGCGTGGCCAGCGCCGCGCCCTTGTTGCCCGAACGCAGCACGTTGGTCGCGCCGGGGTTGCCGCTGCCGTAGCTGCGCGGATCGGCCATGCCGAGCGACTTGCTCACGATGACCGCGAAGGACAGCGAGCCGATCAGGTACGACGCCACGATGGCGATGAGGGACGGCAGGTGAAAGCTCAAGGCAGCGCTCCGCGGGAATGGTTTGTTCTTATCGGGCGGCTGCGTCGTGAGGCCGACGCGCCGCGGCGGCTATTCTGCCAGCGCGCACTGCACCGGCTTGGCCCCCAGCAGCGCCACGCACACCTGCGGATCGATGCCGACGAGGTAGCCGCGCCGCCCGCCGTTCAGCACGATCCTCGGCAGTTCCAGGATGGTCGATTCGACGTAGACCGGCATCTGGCGCCGCGTGCCGAACGGCGAAGTGCCGCCCACCATGTAGCCGCTGTGGCGCTGCGCCACCTCGGGCTTGCAGGGCTCGACCGACTTGGCGCCGATCTGCCGCGCGAGGTTCTTGGTCGACACGGTGCGGTTGCCGTGCATCAGCACGATGAGCGGTTTGGCGTCCTGGTCCTGCATCACCAGCGTCTTGATGACGGTGAACGGATCGAGCCCGAGCATCTCGGCGCCGCGCTGCGCGCCGCCATGCTCCATGTATTCGTACGGATGCTCGGTGAAGGCGATCTTGTTCGCCCGCAGCAGTTGCGTTGCGGGCGTTTCGGAGACATGGACCTTCTTGCCGCTCACGCCGCCGGGTCCCGGATGTCCCAGCGGATCCTGTCGATCTCGGCCAGGATTTCTGGCGACAGCGTGGTGCCGTAGGCATCGATGTCTTCATCGAGCTGCTCGAGCGTGCGCACGCCGATGATCGTGCTCGCCACCTGCCACTTGGTGTAGCAGAACGCTAGCGCGAGCTGCGTGGGCGTGAGGCCGTTGTCGCGCGCCAGCTGGTTGTACAGGCGCGCGGCCTTCAGCGCGTCGGGGCGGCCCCAGCGCAGTTTGCGCACCGACTCGTAGCGGGTGATGCGGGCTTCCTCGGGCGCGTCGGGCCCGGTGATGCCGCTCTTGTCGTATTTGCCGGTCAAGAGGCCGTAGGCGAGCGGCGAATAGGCCAGCAGCGAAACACCCAGCCGGTGCATCGTCTCGTCCAGCCCGTTCTCGGCGCCGCGGCTCGCGAGGTTGTAGACGTTCTGCACCGTCGCCACGCGCGGCAGGCCGTGCTGCTCGGCCAGGCGCACGAACTCGTGCACGCCGTAGGGCGTTTCATTCGACAGGCCGATCGCGCGGATCTTGCCGGCCTTCACCAGCTTGCCGAAGGTCTCCAGCTGCTCGAGGATCGGGGTCTGCGTGACTTCCTTGGCCGGGTCGTAGTAGATGTTGCCGAAGGCCGGCACGTGGCGCTCGGGCCAGTGGATCTGGTAGAGGTCGATCGTGTCGGTCTTCAGGCGCTTCAGGCTCGCCTCGCACGAGGCAACGATGTCGGCGGCCGTCATGCCCACGCCTTCGCGCACCCAGGGGGTGTTGCGCAGCGGGCCGGCGACCTTGGTGGCCAGCACGAGCTTCTGGCGCGCGCCGGGGTTGGCGGCAAACCAGTTGCCGATGATGGTTTCGGTGACGCTGTAGGTTTCCTTGCGGGTGGGCACCGAGTACATCTCGGCGGTGTCGATGAAGTCGACGCCCCGTTCGAGCGAACGGCTCAGGATGGCGTGGGAGGTGGGCTCGTCCACCTGCTCGCCGAAAGTCATGGTGCCGAGGCAGATCGGGGTGACGTGCAGGTCGCTCTGACCGAGTTGGATCTTTTTCATGCGCGGGATGCTACCGCCCTCCCCCGCAACGCGCTTGCCGCACGGCCAATGCCCGAGTGCGGGCTGTCGTCTGCCGGACTGCCCGAACGCGCCCCGCTCCTTATCATCGGCGCCCATGTACCAAGCCCTCCGTCCCTCGCGCAGCGAATTCGTGCCCGTGCGCAACCTCAGCTACCACGTGCGCCTCTGGGGCGAGCCCTCCCCGGACCGTCCGCCGCTCGTGCTGGTGCACGGCTGGATGGACGTCGCGGCCTCGTGGCAATTCGTCGTCGATGCGCTGGCACAGGACCGCTTCATCATCGCCCCCGACTGGCGCGGCTTCGGCCTCACCGATGGCGGCGGCGTCGACAACTACTGGCTCGCCGACTACCTGGCCGACCTCGAATGGCTGCTCGACCACTACGCGGGCGAAGGTGATGCGGCCCGCCCGGTCGACCTCGTCGGCCACAGCATGGGCGGCAACGTCGCGATGCACTACGCGGGCGTGCGGCCCGCGCGCATTCGCCGGCTGGTCAACCTCGAAGGCTTCGGCATGCCGTTTCGCAAGCCCGACGAAGCGCCCGCGCGCTACGGCCAGTGGATCGACGAGCTCAAGGGCCTGCACCGCGGCGAGAAGGCGCTCGCCGGCTACTCGGCCGCCGACGGCGTGGCGCGCCGCCTCATGAAGACCAACCCGCGCCTCACGCAGGACAAGGCCGACTGGCTCGCGAGCCACTGGTCGGCCGGCCACCCGCAGCCCGACGGCAGCATGCGCTGGCAGATCCTGGGCGAAGCGGCGCACAAGATCGTCAATGCGCACATCTTTCGCGTCGATGAAACCCTCGCGCTCTATGCGCGCATCACCGCGCCGACGCTGATGGTCGAGGCGTCCGACGACAGCCTGCAGGGGTGGTGGAAGAACCGCTACACGCTCGATGAATTCCACGAGCGCCTGAGGTCCGTGCCCTCGGTGCGCATCGAGCGCCTGGACGACGCGGGCCACATGCTGCACCACGACCAGCCGCAGCGCGTGGCGCGGCTGATCGAAGATTTCCTGGCCTAGTTTTTCTGCGTCGCCTGTGTCGCGCGGCGCAATGCCGCGCGTGCCAGCAGACGCGTCGAATCCAGCGTGGGCAGCGGCGAATTGGCGTCGCTCATGATCAGCGGGATCTCGGTGCAGCCGAGCACGACCGCATCGCAGCCCTCCTCGTCCTTCAGGCGCTGCATCACCCGCTGGAAGGTGGCCACGGCATCTGGCTTGAAGACGCCGTAGACCAGCTCTTCCATGATGATGCGGGCGATCTCGTCGCGCTCCTCGATGGTGGGGCGAACGTGTTCAAGTCCGCGGGCCGAGAGCTTCTCCGGGTACACCTCGCTGTCGGTCAGCCAGCGCGTGCCGGTGATGCCGATGCGGCGAAAGCCGCGCTGCGCGGCCTCGTCAGCAACGCACCCGGCAATGTGCAGCCAGGGCAGCGGCGATCGCCCTTCGATGAACGGCAACGCCTGGTGGATGGTGTTGTCGGGGCAGACCAGAAAGTCCGCGCCGATCTTCGCGAGCTTGTGCGCCGATGCGAGCATCACCTCGCCCACCCCGCGCCAGTCGCCGCGGTAGATGTGTTCCATGTAGTCCGAGAGCGACGGCGTGTGCATCGAGACTTCCGGATGCGCATGCGGCCCGAGCAGCTTCGCGCCCTCCACGCAAATGGTCTGGTAGCAAAGCGATGCGCCTTCGGCCGAGCAGCCGACGATTCCGATGTGCTGGGTCATGGCGGCATCCTACAAAAGGCGCGCCGCCATGCCCAGCCCCCGGCATATCGCTCAGGCGTGGCCCGCTTCGCTGTCCAGGTGCGCCATCTGCGCGGCCGCGTAGCGCTCGCCCGCCGCCGCGCCCTTGGGCACGGCCTGCTCGATGGCCGCGAGGTCGTCCGCCCTCAACGCCACGCCCAGCGAGCCCAGCGCTTCGTCGAGCCGCGTGCGCTGCCGCGCGCCCACCAGCGGCACGATGTCGTCGCCCTGCGCCGCCACCCAGGCGATCGCGATCTGCGCGACCGTCGCGCCCCTGGACTCTGCGATCTTGCGCAGCGCCTCGACCAGCGCGAGGTTGCGCTCGACGTTCTCGCCCTGGAAGCGCGGGCTGTGGTTGCGGAAATCCGTCGCGCCCGCGCCGCCCTTCTGCCAGTGCCCGCTGATGAGACCGCGCGAGAGCACGCCATACGCGGTGATGCCGATGCCCAGTTCGCGGCAGGTGGCCAGGATGTCGTCCTCGATGCCGCGCGAGATCAGCGAATACTCGATCTGCAGGTCGGCAATCGGGTGCACGGCGGCTGCCTTGCGGATCGTGTGCGAGCCCACTTCCGACAGGCCGATGTGGCGCACGTAGCCGGCCTTCACCATGTCGGCGATGGCACCCACGGTGTCCTCGATCGGCACGCTCGCATCGAGCCGCGCGGGGCGGTAGATGTCGATGTGGTCCACGCCCAGCCGCTGCAGCGAATAGACCAAGAAATTCTTCACTGCCGCGGGACGGGCGTCGTAGCCGATCCAGCCGCCGGCCGGATCGCGCATGGCGCCGAACTTCACGCTCACCACGGCCGCATCGCGCTGCGAGCCCTTCAGCCCCTTGAGGGCCTCGCCGATCAGCATCTCGTTGTGGCCGCTGCCGTAGAAATCGCCGGTGTCCAGCAGCGTGACGCCCGCGTCCATCGCGGCGTGGATGGTTGCGATGCTCTCGGCACGGTCCGACGGGCCGTACATGCCCGACATGCCCATGCAGCCGAGGCCGATGGCGGAGACTTGCGGGCCCTTGGCCCCGAGATGACGTGTGTTCATTGCGGCTTCCTTTGTGACGGTTTCGCTCGCGGTTGCGAACGGCATGGCTGGAGTCTGGAAGGAAATACGGCGTTCGATAATCCGCCTGTCACCGCACGAGCTGTGCAATAAACCGCACAATCCCGCCATGACCGCTCCCGACCTCTCGGACCTCGGCGCCTTCGTCGCCGTCACGCGCGCCCGCGGCTTTCGCGGTGCGGCCGCCTTGCGCGGCGTGTCGCCCTCCTCGCTCAGCGAGGCCATGCGCCGGCTCGAAGCGCAGCTGGGCGTGCGCCTCCTGAACCGCACCACCCGCAGCGTCACGCCCACCGAAGCCGGGCAGCGGCTGCTGGACCGCATCGCCCCGTCGCTGGACGATATCGCGGGCGCGCTCGACACGCTCAACAGCTTTCGCGACAGCCCCACCGGCACGCTGCGGCTCAACGTGCCGACGATCGTCGCGCAGCGCGTGCTGCCGCCGCTGGCCAGCCGCTTCCTGCTCGCGCACCCCGGCATCACGCTCGAGGTGACGACCAACGACACCTTCATCGACGTGCTCGCGGCCGGCTTCGATGCGGGCATCCGCTATGACGAGAGCATCGCGCGGGACATGATCGCCGTGCCCCTGGGCCCGCGCATGCAGCGCTTCGTGGCCGCCGCATCGCCGGGCTACCTTTCGGCGCACGGCACGCCGAAGCATCCGACCGACCTGCTGCAGCACGCCTGCATCGGCCACCGTTTTTCAAGCGGCGTACTCGCGGCCTGGGGCTTCGTCCGCCGGGGCAAGGTGGTGAAGATCACGCCGAGCGGGCCGCTGGTCGCTTCGACGATCGACCTGGAATTGCATGCGGCCGAATCGGGCCTGGGCGTGATCTACACCTTCGACGAGTTCCTGCGCCCCTCGCTGGACAGCGGCGCGCTGGTACCGGTGCTGGAAGACTGGTGGCAGGGTTTCTCGGGCCCCTTTCTTTACTACCCGAGCCGCACGCACATGCCGGCACCGCTGCGCGCCTTCGTCGATTTCCTCAAGGCCGAAGCGGCCGCCTGATATCCGCCGACCGGATATCCAAGCGCGCAAATCTTCGTTCGCGCTGCAGGCGCCGCCGCCTAGAGTGGCCGACTCTTTTGCCGTCTCCCGGAGTCACCGTCATGCCCTCGTCCTCGCGCGCGCCCTCGTGGCTGCGCCGCCTCGCCCCGCTGTCCGGCGGCCTTGCACTGAGCCTGCTCCTCGGCATTTCGGCCCACGCCGACGACCTGCGCGTGGGCTTCATGCCCGGCCCGTACCGCGATGCCTTCACCAACGGCATCGAGCCCCAGCTCAAGAAGCTGGGCTACACCGTCAAGTACGTCGAGTTCAGCCAGGGCGTGCAGCCCAACGATGCGGTCGAGCGCGGGCAGATCGACGCCAACATCTTCCAGCACTCGCTGTACCTGAACGCCACCAACAAGCAGCAGGGCTTCGACCTCGTGCCGGTGGTGCATGTGCCGACGCCGCCGATGGGCCTTTATTCGCAGCGCCACAAGTCGCTCGACAAGGTGCCCGACGGCGCGACCGTCACGCTGCCCGCCGACCCGGTGAACGCGGCGCGCGCGCTCAACATCCTCGCGGCCGTCGGCTGGGTCACGCTCAAGCCGGGTGTGAGCCCGCTGAGCGTGTCGGAGCGCGACATCGTCAACAACCCCAAGCGCCTGAAGATCGTGCCGCTGGACGCCGCGCAGGCCCCGCGCTCGCTGGCCGATGCCGACCTCGCGGCCGTGCAGGGCAACTTCGCCGTCGCCTCGGGCCTGAAGCTCACCGAGGCGCTCAAGCTCGAAGACATGACGCTGCCCTACGTGAATGTGGTGGCCGTCAAGCGCAGCAACGAGAACGCGAAGTTCGCGAAAGACATCGTGGCCGCCTACCAGTCACCCGAGTTCCAGAAGTTCTTCAGGGCCAACCCCGTGTGGGCGGGCTACCGGTTGCCGGACTACTTCAGCCAATGAGCAACCACAGCGCACCGCGCAGGCAACTGCACCTGAACGTCAACATCCTGCATTCGGGCTTCGTGCCCTCGGCCTGGCGCCTGCCGGAGAGCGACCCGTGGGCGTTCGCCGACATCCAGCACTACATCCGCACCGCGCAGATCGCCGAGGCGGCCAAGCTCGATGCGATCTTTCTCGCGGACAACGCGGCCATCGTGGACCAGATCCACTTTCGCCCGATCACCGCGCTGGAGCCCACCATCCTCCTGGCCTGCGTGGCCGCGGCGACGACGCACATCGGCCTGATCGCCACCGCCTCCACCAGCTACAACGAGCCCTACAACATCGCGCGCCGTTTCTCCACGCTCGACCACGTGAGCAACGGCCGCGCCGGCTGGAACATGGTGACCACGGCCGACCTGCCCTCGGCCCGCAACTTTGGCCTGGACACCACGCCCGACCACACGAAGCGCTATGCCCGCGCCTCGGAGTTCGCCGACATCGTGAAGGCGCTGTGGGACAGCTGGGAAGACGACGCCTTCGTCGGCGACAAGGCCACCGGCAGCTTCATCGACCCGGCCAAGGTGCACGCGATCGCGCACCGCGGCGA
This sequence comes from Variovorax paradoxus, assembly GCF_000834655.1. Lineage (GTDB taxonomy): Bacteria > Pseudomonadota > Gammaproteobacteria > Burkholderiales > Burkholderiaceae_C > Variovorax > Variovorax paradoxus_F. Next base: position 62,232 of record NZ_JXQQ01000097.1, on the reverse strand, counting down.
GCACTTCGCGGTGCAGGGCCCGCTGAACCTGCCGCGTGCGCCGCAGGGGCATCCGGTGCTGGTGCAGGCCGGCGCTTCGGCCGATGGGCGCGAGCTCGCGTCGCGCCATGCGGAAGCCGTGTTCTCGGCCTCGCAGTCGTTCGAGGAGTCGCTCGCCTACGCCCGCGCCCTCAAGACCCGCGCCGCCGAACTGGGCCGCGGGCCCGATGCGGTGAAGGTGCTGGCAGGCCTCACCACCATCGTCGGCAGCACCGAAGCCGAAGCCCGTCGTCGTCGCGACGAGCTGGTCGACCTGATCCCGTGGGACTACAGCCTCACGCGCATTGCGGGCACGCTGGGCATCACGCCCGATCGCCTGAAGCTCGACGAGCGCCTGCCCGAGAACCTGCCGCTCCCCGGCAATGGCAACGGCAACCACACCTTCTTCAACGCGGTGGTCGCGGCCGCCCGCACGCACGGCTACACGGTGCGCCAACTGATTCGCGAGCTCGCGGGGGGCGGCGGGCATCGGGTGATCGTCGGGACGCCGGAACAGATCGCCGACGACATCGAGCATTGGTTCAAGGGCGGTGCGGCGGACGGGTTCAACCTGATGCCCGATGCGCTGCCGCACGGGCTGCAGGACTTTGTGGATGGCGTGGTGCCGATCCTGCAGAAGCGGGGGATCTTTCGTACCGAGTACGAAGGGCGCACCTTGCGCGATCACCTCGGGCTGGCGAGGCCTGGGGGGCGGCCTGCGCAGCGGCTGGCGGCTTGATGTGTTTCTCCCTCCCGCTGGGGGAGGGTCGGGGTGGGGGCACGCGGCCTTCGCGCATGCACAGCTTTTGCAAGCGCCGCTTGCCCCCATCCCAGCCTTCCCCCGGAAGGGGAAGGAGCAATACCACACCTAAGACCGGGGACGCGTTCTGACTTTCTCCCTCCCCTCCCGGTGGAGGGTCGGGGTGGGGGCACGCGGCCTTCGTGCGTGCACAGCTTTTGCAAGCGCCGCTTGCCCCCATCCCAACCTTCCCCCGGAAGGGGAAGGAGCAATGCCAACACCTGAGACGGGCCCGCGTTCTGACTTTCTCCCTCCCCTCCCGGGGGAGGGTCGGGGTGGGGGCACGCGGCCTTCGCGCATGCACAGCTTTTGCAAGCGCCGCTTGCCCCCATCCCAACCTTCCCCCGGAAGGGGAAGGAGCAATGCCAACATCTAAGACCGGGGCCGCGTTCTGACTTTCTCCCTCCCCTTCCGGGGGAGGGCCGGGGTGGGGGCGCGCGGCGTCGAACTTGCGAGCGACGCCCTCGAAGCCCGATCCCACCTTCACTCTTCGTCGGCGTCGTTCCCTGTCAGCGACAGCACCTCTTCGACAAAGGCCTCGAACAGCGGCAACTCGGCAGGCAGCCCATCGAGAGCCTCCGCCTCCCCCGCATCGAAGAAATGCGGCTTGTCCGAGGGAATGGAAACCCACTCGCCCCCTTCGAACAACAGCCCCAGATACCCATCTGCAACAGGCAGATAGAACAACCCCGCCCCATCGAGCGCACGCTGCCCCTTCTTCGCCTTGCCCCGCCCCCAGCTCACGCCCTGCTGGGCCAGATGCTCGGTGATCCAGCCGTCGCACACGTGCGTGTCGCGCCAGTTGGCTTGGGCATCGAATACGGCGAGCACGGGCATGAGAGGCGTCCTTCGTTGAAGTTGACTACTGCAGGAAGCTGGGCTTGGCGTAGCCCTGGAACTTGGTATCGACCACCGTCTTGAATTCCTTCGAGTGGTAGGCCTCGACGATGTCCTTGGCCCAGGCCGAGTTCTTGTCGCCGGTCTTCACCGCGACCACATTGAGGTAGTAGTCGGGCGTCTTCTCCAGCACCACGGCCTCGGTGAGCTTCAGGCCCGAGGAGATCGCGAAGTTGCCGTTGACGATGGCGTACTCGGTGTCGCCCAGCGAGCGCGGCAGTTGCGCGGCTTCGAGCGGAATGAACTTGAGCTTCTTCGGGTTCTCGGCCACGTCCTTTTCAGACGCCCGGATCGGGTCCACGCCGGCCTTGATGGTGATGAGCTTGTTCTGCTCCAGCAGCACCAGCGCCCGCGCCAGGTTGCTCGGGTCATTCGGGAGCGTCACGCGGTCGCCCTCCTTCACGTCGGCCAGCGTCTTGCGCTTGGTCGAATACACGCCCAGCGGCGCGATCGGGCCCTGCACCAGTTCGGCGAGGTCCAGCTTCTGGTCGGCGGAGAACTTCTTCAGATAGACCTGGTGCTGGAAGAAATTGGCGTCGAGCGAGCCCTGGGCGAGCGCGAGGTTGGGTTGCACGTAGTCGTTGAACTCGACCAGCTTCACCTTGTAGCCCTTCTTCTCGAGGATGGGGACGATGCCGACCTTCAGCTGGTCGATGTTCGAGCCGGCGGTGCCGCCGATCACGAGGTTTTTCTTGGCGTCTTGCGCCTGCGCGAGCGAGAGGCCGCCGAACGACAGCGCGACGAGGGACAGGGCGAGGACGGAGCGGCGCAGCAATGCGGTTTTCATGGAATGAGCAACAGGAGAAAAGAGAAAAGGAGAAAAGAAGGAAATCAACGCTTGTCCAGCCTGCGCGCCGTGGTGTTCCCCACGAATTGCAGGATCTGTACCAGCACCACGAGCAGCGCCACGGTGAGCACCATCACGTCGGTCTGGAAGCGGTAGTAGCCGTAGCGGATCGCCAGGTCGCCGATGCCGCCGCCGCCCACCACGCCGGCAATCGCCGAGTACGAGAGAAAGCTCACCGCCAGCACCGTGAGCGCGAGCACCAGGCCCGAGCGCGCCTCGACCACCAGCACGCGCCAGACGATCTGCAGCTCCGAGGCGCCCATGGCGTGCGCCGCCTCGATCACGCCGCGCGGCACTTCGCGCAGGCACTGGTCCACCAGCCGCGCGAAATACGGAATGGCCGCGAACGACAGCGGCACCGCGGCCGCCAGCGGCCCGATGGAGGTGCCCGCGATGATTCGCGTGAACGGCACCAGCGCCACCAGCAGGATGATGAAAGGGAACGACCGCACCGTGTTCACGATCCAGTTCAGCACCAGGAACGCCGGCTTGTTTTCCAGCGACTGGCCCGGCCCCAGCAGGAAGAGCAGGATGCCCAGCGGCCCGCCGATCAGCACCGCGGCCGACAGGCCGATGGCCAGCATCATGAAAGTCTGGCCCGTGGCGGTCCAGAGCTCGGGAAGGATGGGGGCGATGTTCTCAAACATAGGCCACCTCCTCGGCATTGCGCGCGGTGGATGCGGAACGCGGCTCGACCGGCAGGCGCGCCTCGCGCTCGCGGCGGCGCACCAGCTCGTCGATCTCGCGGCCGAGCGCGGTCTTGCGCTCTTCGCTCGGCGCATCGACGGCGAACTGCTCCACCAGCCGGCCCTTCTCGAGGATGGCCACGTTGCGGCACAGCACCTCGACCACCGAGAGCTCGTGCGTGACGATCACGATGGTCACGCCGATCTTCTGGTTGATGTCGCGCAGCGTCTCGAGCAGCGCGCGGGTGGTTTCGGTATCCAGCGCCGAGGTGGGCTCGTCGCACAGCAGCACCTGCGGGCGCGGCGCCAGCGCGCGGGCGATGGCCACGCGCTGCTTCTGGCCGCCCGAGAGCTGGGCCGGGTAGGTGTCGATCTTTTCGGCGAGGCCCACGAGGTCGAGGCATTCGCGCACCCGCTCATTGATCTCGGCCTTGGAGTGGCGGCCGTGGATCTTCAGCGGGAAGGCCACGTTGTCGAACACCGTGGCGTTCTGCAGCAGGTTGAACTGCTGGAAGATCATGCCGATGTTCTGGCGCGTGTCGCGCAGCTCGCGGCGCGAGAGCGTGGTGAGGTCGCGCCCGCCGACCAGCACGCGGCCCGCATCGGGACGCTCCAAGAGGTTGATGAGGCGCAGCAGCGTCGACTTGCCGGCGCCGCTCTTGCCGATCAGGCCGAACACGTCGCCCTGGTGGATGTCGAGCGAGAGCGACTGCACGGCGTCGAACACCTCGCCGCTGGGCAAGGCGAAGGACTTCTGCACCGATTGGAGACGGATGACCGGCTGCTCCGCGTTGCCGCGGGCCGTATCAGGCGAATGGTTGGTCATGGAGAGAGGCACGGCCTGCATGAAGGCAGGTCGCGGAGTTCGCAAAAAGGTGCCGAGTATGAAAACAAAGGCGCCAAAAGGGAACGAACAAATCGGCGCTTGCTTATGCATGAAAACGCATAAGCATTTCAAGACGCGCGCCGCGAGCGCCATAACGATATGCGGATTGGTTCGTTCCCAAATCCGTGCGGCAGTGCCACATTCGCGCCTTCATTTTTTGATTTCGCGCAACAACATGCACAGCACTTTCCGCCGCCGCACCCTGGCCCTTGCCGCACTGGCCACCGCTCTTTTCGCCGGCGGCACCGCCTTCGCGCAGGACAACAAGAACACCCTGAAAGTCGGCGTCTCGGTCGGCAACGGCGAGCAGATCTTCGAGGTGGTCAAGAAGGTCGCCGCCAAGGACGGCCTGAACATCCAGGTCGTGGTGTTCAACGACTACCAGCTGCCCAACGCAGCGCTCGCCTCGGGCGACCTGGACGCCAACGCCTTCCAGCACCAGCCCTTCCTCGATAACCAGAACAAGGCGCGCGGCTTCGACATCGTGCCCGTGGGCCTCACGATCACCGCGCCGCTGGGCTTCTACTCGCGCAAGATCAAGTCGATCGACCAGTTGCCCGATGGCGCCTCGGTCGGCATCCAAAACGACCCGTCGAACGGCAACCGCGCCCTCCTGCTGCTGCAGACGGCCGGCCTCATCACGCTCAAGCCCGAGGCGGTGAAGAACAACAACGCCACCCCGCTGGACGTGGTGACCAACCCCAAGAAGCTCAAGCTCGTGGCGCTCGATGCGGCCCAGCTGCCGCGCTCGCTGGACGACCTGGCCATCGCCTCCATCAACAACGACTACGCCGAGAAGGCGGGCCTGTCGCTCAACAAGGACGCCGTGATCAAGGAAGCCCCGAAGAGCCCCTACGCCAACCTGATCGCCGTGCGCCGCGCCGACAAGGACAAGCCGTGGGCCAAGCGCCTCGTGGCCGCCTACCAGTCGCCGGAGGTGAAGAGCTTCATCGAGACGCAGTTCAAGGGTTCGCTCGTGCCGGCGTTCTGATCCGGCGCAGGCAGTCAGACCCGGGTTGATCTTCCCCCTTGCCCCCTGTGCGCACGCGACGCGCCCAGGGGGCTTTTTCTTGTCCGGCTCCCTCCGCTCCCGGGGGAGGGTTGGGGTGGGGGCACGCGGCCTCTGGACACGCACCGCTTTTTCAAGGCCGTCGTGCCCCCATCCCAGCCTTCCCCCGGGAGGGGAAGGAGCAATACGGGGGCTCTCCAGGGCGGGCTTCTCGGGCGTGAGAAAATACCCGGTTCCCCCGAACACCAACCCAACACAGTCAGGACACCCCATGGACGCAGAACAGATCAACCAAATCGGCGCAATGCTCGCGGACCTGAGCGCCCGCACGGTCGATTTACGGAGGTATCTTTGACTACGATGCCAAAGCTGAACGACTGAGGACAGTCAACGCGTCGCTCGAAGACCCCAACGTCTGGAACGACCCCAAGAAGGCCCAGGAACTGGGCAAGGAAAAGAAGTCGCTCGACGACGTGGTCGTCACGCTCGACCGGCTCACCAATGGCCTTTCGGACAACTCCGAGCTCTTCGAGATGTCCAAGGAAGAAGGCGACATGGACGGCTTGCAGTCCATCTCTGATGACGCCACCGCGCTCGAAGCAGACATCAAGCAGCTCGAATTCCGCCGGATGTTCAACAACCCGGCCGACCCGCTCAACGCCTTCGTCGACATCCAGGCCGGCGCCGGCGGCACCGAGGCTTGCGACTGGGCCAGCATGCTGCTGCGCCAGTACCTGAAGTACGCCGAGCGCAAGGGCTTCAAGACGCAGATCGAAGACGAAACGCCCGGCGACACCGCCGGAATCAAGGGCGCGACCATCAAGGTCGAGGGCGACTACGCCTTCGGCCTGTTGCGCACCGAGACCGGCGTGCACCGCCTGGTGCGCAAGTCCCCGTTCGACTCCTCGGGCGGCCGCCACACCAGCTTCGCCAGCATCTTCGTGTACCCGGAAATCGATGACTCGATCGAGATCGACATCAACCCTTCGGACGTGCGCACCGACACCTTCCGTGCCTCGGGCGCGGGCGGCCAGCACATCAACAAGACCGACTCGGCCGTGCGCCTGACGCACATTCCGACCGGCATCGTCGTGCAGTGCCAGGACGGCCGCAGCCAGCACAGCAACCGCGACGTGGCGTGGAAGCGCCTGCGCTCGCGCCTGTACGACCACGAGATGCGCAAGCGCCAGGAAGAGCAGCAAAAGCTGGAAGACAGCAAGACCGACGTGGGCTGGGGCCACCAGATCCGCAGCTACGTGCTGGACAACAGCCGCATCAAGGACCTGCGCACCAACGTCGAAGTCTCGGCCACGCAGAAGGTGCTCGATGGCGACCTCGATGTGTTCATCGAAGCTTCGCTGAAGCAAGGCGTGTAAACCGATGACGCTCACGCACGGCAAGGTCGAAGCCTTCATCTTCGACATGGACGGCACCATGATCGACTCCATGCCCTGGCATGCGCGCTCGTGGGTGGAGTTCGTGGCGCGCCACGGCCTGAAGCTCGATGTGAGCGACATCCTCGCGCGCACCACGGGCCGCACCGGCCTCGAGTGCATGCACGAGCTGTTCGATCGCAAGCTCTCCGACGACGAAGCCCAGGTGCTGGTGCACGAGAAGGAAGAGATCTACCGCGCCATGTTCAGCGACAACTTCACCGAAGTCGCTGGCTTCACCGCCTTCGCCAAGGCCGCCGTTGCGCGCGGCCTCAAGGTGGCGGTGGGCACGGCGGGCGACAAGGGCAACATCGAGTTCGCCATGTCGCGCCTGAAGATGGACCCGCTGCCGCTCGCAATAGTCGGTGGCGACGAAGGCTTCAGTGGCAAGCCCACTCCCGCGATCTTCCTGGAAGCCGCGCGCCGCATCGGCGTGGCGCCCGAGCGCTGCATCGTTTTCGAAGACGCCCCCTTCGGCATCGAGGCCGCCCGCCGCGGCGGCATGCGTGCCGTGGCCGTGTGCAGCACCCATACCGCCGCCGAGCTTGCCGGCCCCCATGTCATTGCCGCGGTTCGTGACTACAACGAACTCGCCCATTCGAATTTTCTGGAGACCCTCGATGATGCTGCGTGATGCTCAAGGCCAACCCATTGCCATTCGCCGCGAAGACTATGCGGCTCCCGGCTACTGGATCGACACCGTCGACCTGACCTTCGACCTGGACCCCGCCAAGACCCGCGTGCTCAATCGCATGCGCCTTCGCCGCAACCCCGATGCGCCCATCCAGCCGCTGCGCCTGCACGGCGACGAGCTCAACCTGGCGCGCGTGCTGGTCAACGGCCAGGGCGCCTCGTTCCGCATGGAAGGCGACCAGCTCGTCATCGATGGCCTGCCCTACGCCGAAGAAGGCGACTTCGAGCTCGAGATCTTCACCACCTGCTGCCCCATCAAGAACACCAAGCTGATGGGCCTGTTCGTGAGCGAAGACACCTTCTTCACGCAGTGCGAGGCCGAGGGCTTTCGCCGCATCACGTACTTTCTGGACCGCCCCGATGTGATGTCGACCTACACCGTCACGCTGCGCGCCGCCAAGGCCGCGTACCCGGTGCTGCTGTCGAACGGCAACCTCGTCGAGCAGGGCGACCTGCCCGAGGGCCGTCACTTCGCCAAGTGGGTCGACCCGTTCCGCAAGCCCAGCTACCTCTTCGCGCTCGTGGCCGGCAAACTGGTGGCGCGCGAGCAGCGCATCACCGCGCGCAACGGCAAGGAGCATTTGCTGCAGGTGTACGTGCGCGCCGGCGACCTCGACAAGACCGAGCACGCGATGAACTCGCTCATCAACTCCGTGCTGTGGGACGAGGCCCGCTTCGGCCTGCCGCTGGACCTGGACCGCTTCATGATCGTTGCGACCAGCGACTTCAACATGGGCGCCATGGAGAACAAGGGCCTGAACATCTTCAACACGAAGTACGTTCTGGCCAACCAGGCCACCGCCACCGATGCGGACTACAGCAACATCGAAAGCGTCGTCGGCCACGAGTACTTTCATAACTGGAGCGGCGACCGCGTGACCTGCCGCGACTGGTTCCAGCTCTCGCTGAAGGAAGGCCTCACCGTCTTCCGCGACCAGGAGTTCAGCCAGGATTTGTGCGCCGACGCTTCGGCCCGCGCCGTGAAGCGCATCGAAGACGTGCGCGTGCTGCGCACCGCCCAGTTCCCCGAAGACGCCGGCCCCATGGCCCACCCGGTGCGGCCCGACAGCTACATCGAGATCAGCAACTTCTACACCGTCACCATCTACGAAAAGGGTGCCGAGGTCGTTCGCATGATGCAGACGCTGGTCGGCCGCAAGGGCTTCGAGAAGGGCATCACGCTCTACTTCGAACGCCACGACGGCCAGGCCGTGACCTGCGACGATTTCGCGCAGGCCATTGCCGATGCCAACCCCGATTCGGAACTGGCGCGCCTCCTGCCCCAGTTCAAGCGCTGGTACAGCCAGGCCGGCACGCCCCGCCTTGCGGCGCACGGCGTGTACGACGCGCAGAACCGCAGCTACACGCTGAGCGTGGTGCAGAGCTGCCCGCCCACGCCGGGCCAGCCGACGAAGGAGCCCTTCGTCATTCCGCTGAATATCGGCCTGCTCGATGCCAACGGGCGCGAGCTGCCGATTCAGCTCGAAGGCGAAGCGGATGTAACGCGCGGCACACGAACCATCGTGCTCTCGCGCGCTGGCGAACAGCTCACCTTCGTGGGCCTCGATGCCGAGCCCGTGCCGTCGATCTTGCGTGGCTTCAGCGCGCCGGTGATCCTCGACTTCGAGTACACCGACGCCCAGCTGCTCACCCTGCTGGCCAACGACCCCGACCCGTTCAACCGCTGGGAAGCCGGCCAGCGCCTGGGCTTGCGCGCCGCGCTGCAGGGCATTGCGGCGCTCGCGACCGACACCAGCCCCGTGCTGAACGACGCCTACATCGACGCCATGCGCAGCGTGCTGCGCAACCCGCAGCTCGACGCCGCCTTCAAGGAACTGGTGCTCACCCTGCCGTCGGAAACCTACATCGCCGAGCAGCTCGACGTGGTCGATCCGCAGCGCGTGCACCTGGTGCGCGAAGCCATGCGCGCCCAGCTCGCCACCGCCCTCTTCGCCGACTGGGAACAGGTGTACGAAGAGAACCACGACACCGGCGCCTACACGCCCGACCCGACCTCCTCGGGCCGCCGCGCGCTGGCCGGCATGGCGCTCAACTTCCTGTGCCTGGCGGCACGCGCATCCGGCGACACCGTGTGGCCGGGCAAGACGCTGCAGCGCTTCAAGGACGCGGGCAACATGACCGACCGCTTCAACGCGCTCAACGCACTCGTGTCGTCGGGCCACACGCTCGCGGCGCAGGCGCTCGCGCGGTTCCACGCCATCTTCAAGGACGAGGCGCTGGTCATCGACAAGTGGTTCTCGCTGCAGGCCGGTGCCAGCGACCGCGGCGGCGACATCCTGCCGCTGGTCAAGCAGCTGATGAAGCACCCGGACTTCTCGCTCAAGAACCCGAACCGCGCGCGCAGCGTGATCTTCAGTTACTGCAGCGCGAACCCCGGCGCCTTCCACCGCCCCGACGCGGCCGGCTACGTGTTCTGGAGCGACCGCGTGATCGAGCTGGACGCCATCAACCCGCAGGTGGCCGCACGCCTGGCGCGCGCGCTCGACCGCTGGAGCAAGCTGGCCGAGCCGTACCGCAGCGCCGCGCGCGAAGCGATTGCGCGTGTGGCAGCCAAGCCGGACCTCAGCAAGGACACGCATGAGGTGGTGACGCGTGCACTCGCCGGCAACTGAGCGGCCCCGGCCGAAACGGCGGCCGGCGCTCGCGCTGACGACGGCGACGGTGCTGCTGCTCTGCGCGGCCCTCGCCGGCTGTGCGGGCTCCGGAGGTAGCTCGCGCCAGCCGTGGATCAAGAAGTCGCAACTCGCCACCCTGCCCGGCTCGACCGTGCAGGTGGTCGTGCCCAGCATCGGCGTCGAGGTGGAAAGCGACCCCGACGCCGGCGCCAAGCGCATGCGCGTCATCGGCGCCGGAATGTCGGCGATTCCCGGCGTTGGCATCCTCGGCGCCATCGCGCTCGGCGGCGCGACCGGCGCGGCCAACAAGAGCTACCAGGACTCGCAGCAGCAAGAGATCCAGTCGCGCTCGGCCCTTTACCTTGCAGTGATGGGCAACTACGAACTGGCGCCCCTGCTCAGTCCGCGCCTCGAAAAGGCATTGCGCACCAGCCCCAACTTCCAGGGCACCACCTACCGCGAGCCTGCCTCCAGCATGTTCCGGGGCAGCCCGCTGAACCCCGACAGCGCGCAGACCGTGGTCGAAGGCTGGGCCAACGTTTCCGACGATGAGGACGAAGCCGTGGTGCGCGCCAACGTGCGCATCGGCTCCCCCGACAAGCGAACGCTGTGGCACGAATATTCGTACCGTTCGACCGTGAGCCTTGCCGACCTCGTCGGCCCTTCGCTCAAGCAGGAGCTGCGCGGCAAGGACGCCAACACCCAGCGCAGCACCCGCCGCGCGCTCTGGCTCGCAGACCAAGGCAAGCTGCTGAACGAGGGGCTGGCCAAGGCCACGGCCGACGTTGCGATACGCATCGCCTACGACCTCGGCGCCCCCTGGCCCGAAGACAACGCCGACTGACGCCGGCAGACCACCACAACCATTACCCCATCGAATCGAACCGAATCGATCCCTCTCCAGGAAGCACATGGCTCAACAACAGAAGATTTCCCTCACCCGCTACCTCGTCGAACAACAGCGCGCCGACGGCCTCATTCCGGGCCAGCTGCGCTTGCTGCTCGAAGTGGTGGCCCGTGCGTGCAAGAGCATCAGCCAGGCCGTCAACAAGGGCGCGCTGGGCGGTGTGCTCGGCACGGCCGAGAGCGAGAACGTGCAGGGCGAGATCCAGAAGAAGCTGGACATCATCGCCAACGAAGTGCTCATCGAGGCCAACGAATGGGGCGGCCACCTCGCGGCCATGGCCAGCGAGGAAATGGACAGCATTTATGTGGTGCCCAACCGCTACCCGCAGGGCGAATACCTGTTGATGTTCGACCCGCTGGACGGCAGCAGCAACATCGACGTGAACGTGAGCATCGGCACCATCTTCAGCGTGCTGAAGAAGCCCGACGACACCCCCGGCGTGCAGGAGGCCGACTTTCTGCAGCCCGGCACGCAACAGGTGGCCGCGGGCTACTGCATCTACGGCCCGCAGACCACGTTGGTGCTCACCGTGGGCAACGGCGTGGCCATGTTCACGCTCGACCGCGAGCAAGGCAGCTTCGTGCTGACGCAGGAAGACATCCAGATTCCGGCGGACACCAAGGAATTCGCGATCAACATGAGCAACATGCGCCACTGGGACGTGCCGATGAAGCGCTACATCGACGAGTGCCTGGCCGGCAAGGAAGGCCCGCGCGGCAAGGACTTCAACATGCGCTGGATTGCCAGCATGGTGGCCGACGTGCACCGCATCCTGATGCGCGGCGGCGTGTTCATGTACCCGTGGGACAAGCGCGAGCCCGAGAAGGCCGGCAAGCTGCGGCTGATGTACGAGGCGAACCCGATGAGCTGGCTGGTCGAGCAGGCCGGCGGCGCGGCCACCAACGGCAAGCAGCGCATCCTGGACCTGAAGCCCACCAAGCTGCACGAGCGGGTGAGCGTGATGTTGGGTTCGCGTAACGAAGTTGAGCGTTTGACCCAGTACCACGCCGAAAAGGCCTGATGAGGTGGCTATAATCTGAGGCTTCGCCGGTGTAGCTCAGTCGGTAGAGCAGCTCATTCGTAATGAGAAGGTCGGGTGTTCGATTCATCTCTCCGGCACCAAATGAAAGCCCCTGTATCGCAAGATGCAGGGGCTTTTTCATTTCTCAATTAAAAAGATTGTTGGCCTTAACCAAGGAGAGCGCGTGGCAACTAGCTTCGCCTAGGTCGGGGCAGCTAAATATTTTCGTTCATACACCTTATTTTTCGAGGCTGTTCTTGAAAGTTCGCATCAATCTAATTGTGCCATCCACCAAGCCATCGATCTCATCGAACGCTACCGCAGAATCGTCCCCATGAGCAATTGCGTTACGCCGCTTCAGTAGTATTTCATCAATGAAAGTAACGTCTCCGTTAAACTGCAAAAAATCTATCCCGCATATTTTGCAAATATTCACCAGCACTTCGTGTTTCAAGTTTGAACCAGTGTGAATTAAGTCAGGATGAATTTTTACAAACCTTTTTTCTTGAGAATCTAAAACCTCATTAATTAAATCGATTCGCTCGGCCAAAGCAGGCTTTTGATGCGAGAAGGCAGCCAATCGAACCAAGAACGAATTAACATAGGTTTGACGCTCCAGCTGCAAATATGGGAGTCGCCGATTCGTGACGTAGTCGAAGTAGCGTTGCGCCGACGACTTCACAAGCCCCTCCCAATGCGCGTAAGAAAGTGCCACCAAAGCCTTTAGCAGTACTTTTCTATTTATTGCTGGAGCATCTTTGATTGCTTGCTTAAGGTCAGAAAGTTCTTTAAGACGCCAAGTCAAGTCAGCATCCAACTGATCAGAAAGCTCTGCCTCGCTACGCGCTTTACTCACGGCTTAAACCATTTTGTTCCAAAAGGAATCGTTCGATCGATTCGAATAGTTCCTCTCAAGCCGGGAGTGAAGAATTTATCGATCTGTGTGCTTTTCCAGAACTGATTTATTCGCCCTTCCACGTATTCTTTTGGGCTTTTTAGCTTCATTATTGCCTCGTAGTTTCGGCCAATCCCCACAGCGATAGCTTCAAATGCTGCCAACCCAATACGCCCAGTATGTTGACCATTGGGTTGGCGCCGCCGCAAAGAATTGCTCCCATATGTTTCATGAAGCAGTTTAAATGTTCCTACAAAAACCTTCTTGGCCTTCTTTTGTTCCCCGACAGCAGCGAGTTCTTTCATACCTTCGTCAATGAATTCCTCGACATCTAATTTTCCATCGTAATTCACAAAGGTATGGGTCAAAAAACGAGAAGCGTACTCAAGGTTTCGTTGTCTTTCTCGCTGCTCTTCGCTCACACCTGCGATTTCGAGAAATGAGGCAGTTTCTGCTAGTCCTCGTACAAACTTAAAATAATCACCGTTGATCATGATGATCACGCAGTTTCTTATTTCCTGCGGATTTGCTGGAGTGCCAGCAGAATTCAAACGCTGAAATAGATCGTACTTTGTATTGTCGTCACTTGGCCGTTTCAAAATCTCCACACCTAGTCGTGATCGACGTATAGCCAATTGTTGACTCATAGCTAAAGGCTGCTGATCCTTAACATCGACACCCACAACTTGGTCGCTAAGCTCCCATACAGAATTTCTAAGTGATGGCAGATATTTGGTCGACTCCATTACCGATGGGGGCTGGAGTTTTTTATCATTTTTCAGCAGACCCATGAACTCGAGGAGAGTGGAAACTCTTTGCAGCCCATCTATTAGTTCCCATTTTGAGTTTTGCGTCTCAAAAACAAATATTGGGGGAAGCGGGATACCAAGCAAAACAGATTCGATCAATTTAGACTTTTGACTCTGTTCCCATCGAAAAAGCCTCTGAAAATCAGGATTTATAATGAGCTCTCCATCCTTATACATATTGACGATTTCGCCAATCGACATTTGATAAGCGTCCGTTCTTACAAGCCGCTTTGATTGTTCAATTTCTGTTTCGAGTTGCATTTTGGTTCTCAAGCGTTAATGCATGAGTTATATCAGGAAACATTCCTTATGGGCCCTTGTAGACAGCAAACTAGCAGCTTGGACAGGCTGTTTGATACCGAGGGACTTGAGACTACTACGCAGGAGTTCTCTGCATTTCTTGGAATAGTCGAATAGAGTCCTCTGCAAGGTCCGCAGCAATCCACATGATGTTGCCTCGGTGCTCCGCCCCAATCGCCTCGAGCAGATCCTGCTCCTCCCCATAGCAGCAGTGCAGCAGAGACCGCAGCTGAGTCAACTTGTTCTCAAGAATGTCGACGGCATCCTGCTGGGCGATTGCGTCGTGGGAAGTGGGCGAGTTTTGCCCGGCGATAATTCGATCAGCCATTTGATGTGCTTTCCTGCAAAGTTACTGCACGTTGATTGGTCAGACAGCCATGGTGTTAGCGCACCTTGGCCGTCGCCTTTTCTGCCTCACATCGACATCGCTGCGGTGTGCATTTCGATGTCCCGCCGTGAGGCGCGGCGGTCGACAAATATACGAAGAGAAGCGTTTCAACGGAGCGCTTGTGCGGCGAGCAAATCGCGCATCGCGCCAACTTTGCCCACATCGGCAAACCAAAACAAAATGCCCTCTGTCTCGGCGTTGGTCGCGGCAACAAATCGGCAATGAATCGACGACATGCAAGACCCCGTCATCACCATCACCACCCCCGCCACGCATCCGCAATTGGGCACAGCCCTGAAGCGCTGGCGCCTGCTGCATCGCGTGAAGCAATCGCACGCGGCCGAGCTCTTCAACGTCAATCAATCGACCATCTCGCGCTGGGAGTCCGGCACGCAGGCGATGGAGCCCGCCGAGCGCGCACGCGCCGAGGCGCTGTTGTCAGCGCGGCTCGATGCGGCCGCCGACCATGCGCTGGCCAGGCTCGTCAACGAGAGCCCGCGGCCGGCGCATCTGGTGTGCGACATCACGCATCGCCTGCTGGCCTCGTCCGCGCGCAGGGCGGCCGAGTTCGGCGCGCCGCTCTCGCTGCTGCTGGGCCGCTCGCTCTGGCGCTATGCCACGCCGGAGATCGCAGGCAAGGAGGCGATGCTCGACGGCATCGGCTGGCGCGATGCGCTCGCGCCGCCCTCGCTGGAGTTCGCGACGGGCACCAACGATTCGCAGCTCGTGCCCATTGCGCAGAGCCGTTGCCGGTGGACGCGGCTCATGCTGTCCGATGGCACGTCGGCACGGTTGGTCGAAACGCTTTGATGATGATGGTGACGACGGTGAAGGCCTCGGCCACGACGGCAGGGCATGGAGGGGCTGGCCACCAGCGCGCGGACCATCACCCGGACCTTCATGGGGATGCGGCAAACTCACCTTCGGCCTGATCGACGCCGATCGCCCAGTTCGCGTTGTTCGCCCCGTTCGCCTCTCACCCATCTTCCGGAGCCCGCATGGTGTCTACCCCTTCTCCCGCCGCATCGCACCCCCACTACGACCGCCTGATCGCCGCCGCTCGCGCCCTCCCCCCGCTGCGCGTCGCGGTGGTGCACCCGGTCAACGCGGTGTCGCTCGATGCGGCGCTCGCGTCCGCCGCGCTCGGCCTCATCGCGCCGACGCTGATCGGCCCGCGCGCCAAGATCGAGGCCGCGGCGCGCGAGGCCGGCGCCGACATCGCGCACCTCGCCATCGTCGATGCGCCGCACAGCCACGCCGCGGCCGACGCCGCCGTGGCCATGGCCTTGCGCGGCGAGGTCGATGCGTTGATGAAGGGCAGCCTGCACACCGACGAGCTGATGGGCGCGGTGGTGCGGCGCGAGGGGGGCCTGCGCACCTCGCGGCGCATCAGCCACTGCTTCGTGATGGACGTGCCGGGCCACGCGCAGCCGCTGGTCATTTCCGACGCGGCGATCAACATCGCGCCCACGCTGGAAGAGAAGGTCGACATCGTGCAGAACGCCATCGACCTCGCGCACGCGCTGCACATGCCCGCGGTGCGGGTGGCGATTCTCTCGGCCACCGAAACGGTGAACGCCAAGGTGCCCTCCACGCTGGACGCCGCCGTGCTCTGCAAGATGGCCGACCGCGGCCAGATCACCGGTGCGCAGCTCGACGGCCCGCTGGCCATGGACAACGCCATCGACGCCGAGGCCGCGCGCATCAAGGGCATCGTCTCGCCGGTGGCCGGCCGCGCCAACGTGCTGATCGTGCCCGACCTGGACGCGGGCAACATGCTCGCCAAGAGCCTCACCTTCCTGGGCGGCGCCTATGCGGCGGGCATCGTTCTGGGCACGAAGGTGCCGGTGATCCTGACGAGCCGGGCGGATTCGGAGTCGGCACGGCTCGCGTCTTGCGCGGTGGCGTCGATGCTGGCGAAGGCGGGGCGGGACCGGACGATCAAGGCGGTGGGGTGATTCGTCTCTTGTTCGATCGATCGAACGGATGAATGGATGACTGACTGAATGAATGAAGGTGCCGCGCATATTTCATGCGTGGACATGTCCCAGCCCGCCTGCCTACGATCCCGCCGATGAACATCGAGCAACTCAAGGGCAAGCTCGCCTTCCTGCGCGAGGCGGAAAAACTCAAGGACGTGCTGCGCAGCGGCCACACCTCCACCGGCCGCGCCGAGAGCACGGCCGAGCACAGCTGGCGGCTGTGCCTCATGGCGATGGCGTTCGAAGACGAGCTGGCCGGGCTCGACCTCTTGAAGGTGCTGAAGCTGTGCGTGGTGCACGACCTGGGTGAGGCGATCCACGGCGACATTCCGGCCATCAGCCAGCACGCGCACCCCGACAAGAGCGAGCGCGAGCGCCGCGACCTGCTGACGCTGATGGCGCCGCTCGATGCCAGGCTGCGCGGCGAACTGCTCGCGCTGTGGGACGAGTACGAGGCCGCCGCCTCGCCCGAAGCCCAGGCGGTGAAGGCGCTCGACAAGCTGGAGACGATCCTGCAGCACAGCCAGGGCGCGAATCCTGCCGACTTCGACTACGCGTTCAACCTGGGGTACGGCCGCAAGCACACGGGCACGACGCCGCTTTTCAGCGCGTTGCGCGAGTTGCTCGATGACGACACGCGGCGCCGGATGGTGGTGCAGCCGTAGAGCGACGGGCGGCGCGGGGAAGCTTCGGGGCATCGCCAGACGGTGAGTTGAGGCAATCCGCGGCAAGGTGGAGTCGCGCCCTTGACGCGCTGCTCCTGCAGGCGGGCCCGTCTCGCGGTGAGTTGCGGGAAACGCACGAAATGTGTTTCTGTAATGTAAGTAAGAGATGGTTGTGACACTTTAATCACACTAAACTTACATTTTTGAAACAACTTCGTGGCCGATGCACGTCTCCATTTCGCTGTTTGCGCGCGTGCGTCACCTGGGTGTGGTGCTTGGCTGTTGCGCCCTCTTCCTTGGCCCGGCTGCGGCCTGGGCGGGCTTGAACGAGGTCGGCAAGGCCACGCCCAGCGTCCATCGGCTGAAGCTTTTCGTCGATCCGCAACTGGCCGATGACATCGGCGCGGCGGAAGCGGGCCGGCGCCTGGCGCAGTACGTGGCCGACGTGAACACGGTGTTCACGCGCGAGACGGTGCGCAGCTTCGTGTTCGACCCGGTCGCCGACCTGCAGCTCGTCGCCCCCGCCGCGGCGCCGCAATGCAGCCACAGCGGGCTGGTGAACGGCGAGGTCGTGGTGTGCATCTCCAAGTCTGCCCGGGGCTACAGCCACGGCGGCCTTGCCGCGAGCTGGACCTTTCCGCAAAAAGGCGTGGCCTGGAACCTGAACTGGATCGCGATCCACGACCCGCTGCGCCTGTCGCGCGACATCACCAAGGCCGCGCCCGAGTCCACCGAAAAAGATTACCTGGGCCGCCAGCTGAAGACGCTGCTGCACGAGCTGGAGCACGTGTTCGGCGCCGGTGCCGGCGAGTACTACAACGCCGCGATGGTGAAGGACACCACCGGCACCGCACCGCAGGCCGACCTGGCCCTGATGAGCGACACCGACCGCTATTGGTGGACACGCCAGAGCTGGCGGCTCGACCCGCTGCTGGGCACGGTGTTCGAGCAGCGGCGCGACCCGGCGACCAACCGCGTCATCACGCTGAACATGATCCGCTTCACGGCGGGCACCAAGGCGAACATCAACACCGACTGGAGCGATTGGCCGAAGTACGGCACGTCGAAGTTCATGGCGGGCACGACGGCCACGCAGGTGCGCATCACCGATCGCGCGACGGGCGCTGCGCTCCCCGGGGCGCAGGTGTCGGTATGGCGCAATGCGGGCACGTCGACGGAGCAGCCGATGGTGCTGCTCGCGCAGGGCGTGGCAGACGAGGCGGGCCGCTTCGCGTTCGATTGGGCGTGCGGCTTCACCTGCTTCAACAGCGCGAAGTCGACGCTGCTGGTGAAGGCCTCGGCCCCGGGGCGTTCGCCGACGGCGAGCTGGTTCACGATTTTTGATGCGTTCGAGCAGAAGGCGGTGAAGGGGCAGTCGACGTTCACCATCGACATGTCGCTGGGCGGCGTGGACAACGTGCCGCCGACGGTGTCGGTGTCGGCACCCGCGATGGCCACGCTGGGGCAGCCGGTCACCATCGCGCCTGCGGTGGTCGACAACGTGGGCGTGTGGGGCGTAAAGGTGGCGGGGGCCGATGGCATTCCGATCTGCACCTTCGAAGCCCCGCCCTTCACCTGCGCGTGGACGCCGATGACGCCCGGCATGCAGACGATCCGCGTGATCGGCGTGGATGAGGCGGGCAACTCGGCGATGGCGACTGCGAATGTGATGGTGAATGCGCCGGCGGATGTGGCGCCGCCTATGGTGTCGGTTGCCGTGCGGGCGGCGACGGGGGTCAGCCGGACGACGACGCTTTCCGCTGCGGCAGCGGCGAATGCGGGGATCGCGGAGCTTCAGTTCATCGTGGATGGGAAGACGCTGTGCACCGTGAAGGCCGCGCCGTATACGTGCAGCTGGACGCCGGGTGCGGCGGGGTACGCGAGCATCGAGGCGCGGGCTGTGGATGCGATGGGGAACGTTGCGAGCGTGTCGGCGAACATGCAGGTGAATGCGCAGGTCACGCCGTATCGGGCGTTGGCTTTGAAAGATGGGGAGAAGGATTCGGGGGATGGCGTTCTGGCGCAGGTGCAGGTGCCAGCGCCGGTGGCGCCGAAGGTGCGGACGGCTGTGGCTTCGCGGGAGCGGAGTGGGTCTTGATGTGGGGAGGCAGAGGGACAGTGATCAGATGCCGTCCTTCACGGCCTCTCTTTCGGGTCGCAACTTGTGCATTGAATCGACCATCAAGTCTTCTTCGGTAATCGCCGCGCCCAGCGCATCTTTGACCTCCTGTGGCCAGTGCACCTTCTGCGCAGTCCACACCACGAAGCGATTGACCACGAAGAACACAGCGAACAGCGGCAAGGCCAGGTGCTGCCACAGCTGAGTAAATGGCAGCTCCTTCCAGTCCTGCCAGTAGTTCTGCTTGCGTTGCTTCAACGCTTCGATCATGTCGAACGTCGCACCTTTGTAAGGTGGCGCTTCGCCGGCTATCAGAGGAGCGGCGTCGCGCTCCATATAGCGGCGAATGTATTCCCACAAAGCACTGGGAACGTCGATGGGGCCGATAGGGTAGGCATCGACGATGGTGGGATCGGTTTCGCTCTTGCGCATGAGAAACACCAGATAGTGATCCCGCGAAACGCTGGCCGTGCTGGCACGAGCCTTCGTGTGATGCTCGGCATCGACCAATGACCAGTCGATGACACGAGCCTCGACCATCGAGGGGCCAAACAGGATGAAGCGTCTTCGGCCGGAGCGATGCACGTAGTAAACCTTGCGGCGGGCACGATCGAAATAGATTGGCGATTCGCTTGGGCTGAACATCTCGAAGTAGATGCCGATGAAGAAAACACAGAACAAGCACAGGATGCCGATTGCAGTGAGGGCATAGTGGCCCTTCGCAAGGTCTCCGAAAAAGGAATCACGAAAGAAATACAGGCCGAGCAATCCGCAAATCAGGCCCAAGGTGGTTGCATAGCCTCCCGCTGCCACCAATGAACCGCCGTTGATCTCGATCACATTGCGATACACCCCAGAAAGCCTTCCTTGGTGCCCTGCCTGTGCACCCGCAGCCCGCTTCTTGTCATAGCGCTTGGTCAGGCCGAAAACTTTGCCGTCCAGCCGCGTTTCGTCCGTACTCTCACCGCTGGTGTCAAAGCCGATCAGCTTCATGGTCGAACTCCTTGAATCGATAACTCAACCATAGCTCGAGGCCTCCGGTGCGAGATCGCGCTCCAGCAGCACGGACCCCTTCACTTCATCGGCCGACGCGACACCCAACGCTTTGACAAGCTCGGCATCTTCTTCTGCTGCGGATTTGAATCGCGGCACCTCGCCACCGTCTTTGCCGAAGTAACTTCGCGCAGCCCAACGCTGCAGTTCGGTGCGAGTGGTCACAATGGCAAAGACGGTGGCACCTGTGCCCACGATCAACAGCACCAGCCCCACACCAGAAGCTACGGCTGCTACCGTGCCTGCTAGCCCGCACAATCTTGTTAACAGAGACGAAGCGGGCCGAGCGACACGTCAGTGCTACTTTCAGATTACTCAAGTCGATGCCATCGTGAAGTAACTGTGGGGCGTGACACACATCACACGGTCGGGAAGGACCGTTGCGGGCTCGAAATGCTGGCTCCCCGAACACGGATCGAACGTGCGACAAGCGCGCCGCGAAGTCACAAAATGGCGCACGGCAGGAACAGCCGCAAGGAGCCTCCATGCAAATCCGCGAACTCGCCACCGGCCTGCAATTCCCCGAAGGCCCGATCGCCATGGACGATGGCTCGGTGCTGCTGGTCGAGATCGCTCGCGGCACGCTCACGCGCGTGCGACACGACGGGCTGGTGCAGGTGGTGGTCGACCTGGGCGGCGGTCCGAACGGCGCAGCCATCGGACCGGACGGCGCGGTCTACGTGTGCAACAACGGCGGCTTCAAATGGCACACAGAGGCCGACGGCTGCCACCGGCCGGTGGGCCAGGCCGAGGACTATTCGGGTGGCCGCATCGAGCGCGTGAACCTCGCGACCGGCCGCTTCGAGCGGCTGTTCGACACCGTCGAACACGGCGCGCTGTGCGGCCCCAACGACATCGTGTTCGACGCCCACGGCGGCTTCTACTTCACCGACCTCGGCAAGACACGCGAGCGCGACATGGACCGCGGCGGCCTCTTCTACGGCCACAGCGACGGCAGCGCCGCGCGAGCGATCGCGCGGCCGGTGATGACACCCAACGGCATCGCGCTCTCGCCCGATGGCGACACGCTCTACTACGCCGAGACCGAAGGCGCGCGCGTGTGGGCCTTCGGCATCACCGCACCGGGCCGCGTGCGAAAAGATGGTTGGCCCTCTCCGCATGGCGGACGCATGCTGTGCGCCTCACCGGGCGGGCACTACCAGCGTTTCGATTCGATGGCCGTCGATGCGCTCGGCAACCTTTGCGTGGCGACGCTGCTGCACGGAGGCATCAGCATCGTCGCGCCAGATGGCAGCACCGTCGAACACGTGCCGCTGCCCGACCGCTACACCACCAACATCTGCTTCGGTGGGCGCGACCGGCGCACGGCCTACGTCACGCTCTCGGGCAGCGGGCGCTTGATCGCCATCGACGATTGGCCGACGCCCGGCCTCGCGCTGAACTACGAAGCCTAGGACACCACCTGGTAATACAGGTTCTGCGGGTGCTTGGCCTGCGCGAAGAAGAACCAGCGCTCGGCCAGGAGGCCGGGCGCCTGCACCAGCACCGCGAGCAGCCACGGCAGCACGGCCGCGCTTGCGAGGCCCCACACCAGCAACAGCGCGGGCAATGCAAAGGCCAGCAGCAGGAAGCCGAGCTTGATGTTCTTCAGCGCCGCCAGCGATGCGCCATGGAAGAATTCGCGCGTGTTGAACGAGCCGGCCGACATGCCCATCGATTTCTGCACCAGCTTCTCGGTGCGGATGCCGGTGGCCGATTGCAACGTCGACTTGTGGCGGATGCCCGCGTTGCGACGCAATGCCTGCCCGCGCGCGGCCCACGCCACCAGCGTGGCCACGAGCGCGCACGGTCCGAAGACCTGCACGAAGCGCGCCTCGCCGGCCACAGCCGCCATCGCGCACGCCAGCACCAGCCCCGACGACAAACCGATCAGCGCGAAGTTGACGACGGTGAGCGGATGCGCCCACTCCTCGATGAAGCGCAGGCACGCATAGATCATCGCGGTGCAGTACCAGAGCGCGACGGCACCGGCGAGCACCAGCACCGGCAACAACCACGACCACGGCGCGCCCGCACCGAGGCGCAGCGAGAGCCACCACAGCGCCACGATCGCGATGAAGCCCGGCAGCACGATCACTTCGCGCGACATCCACGAGGTGCGCCACATCAGCACCGCGCGCCACGCGCGTGACTTGCGGCCCAGGTGCATGAACGAGGCCGCGAGCCCGGCGACGAGCAGCACCTCGGCCACGCCCAATGCGATCGTCAGAAAACCCGGCGCCATCTCCAGGCCGAACAGCGCGCCGAGCGCCAGCGTGAAAACAAGGCCCTGCGCCGCACCGGCCAGCGTGGTGAAGAAAAGAATCGAGAACGCGGGATGCATCTCGTTATCCCTGTGCGTCGGTCGACTGCGTGATGCGGCGTGGCAGGTACTGGTTCGCCGGCCTGGTCTCCCACTCCGGCATCAGCTGGTAGCCGCCGCGTTCTCGAATCGCCTTCGATACCTCGGAGTCCGGGTCCTTCACATCGCCGAAGATCCGCGCGCCCGTCGGGCAGGCCTTCACGCAGGCGGGCTTGCGGTCTTCCTTCGGCAACTGCTCGTCATAGATGCGGTCCACGCACAGCGTGCACTTGGTCATGACCTGGCGTTCTTCATCGAGCTCGCGCGCGCCGTAGGGGCAGGCCCACGCGCAGTACTTGCAGCCGATGCACTTGTCGTAGTCGACCAGCACGATGCCGTCTTCCTTGCGCTTGTAGCTCGCGCCGGTGGGACACACAGGCACGCAGGGCGGGTCTTCGCAGTGCAGGCAGCTCTTGGGCAGGTGCACCGTCTCGGTCGCAGGAAAGGCGCCGGCCTCGTAGGTCTGCACGCGGTTGAAGAAGGTGCCGGTCGGGTTGGCGGCGTAAGGCCGCTCGTCGGCCAGCGGGCCGGCGCTGCCGGAGGTGTTCCATTGCTTGCACGAGGTCACGCAGGCGTGGCAGCCGACGCAGACGTTGAGGTCGATGACGAGGGCGAGTTGCTTGGCGAGCGTTTCGCCTGGCTCCGCGCGTTTGGAGGTATTGCTCCCTCCCCCGGAAGGGGAGGGAGAGAAGCCGGGCCTATCAGGTCTTTCAGCCACTGCATCATTTCTTCCCCCTCCCCGCAAAGTAGGTCAACACACTCGCCGCCTTGCCCAGCACCCCGGGCGGACTTGGCATGCTCGCCATCTGCGGAAAGCTCTCTTCGGGCTCGCCCGGCTCGGCCGGCCGTATGCGCACGCGCACGTCGTACCAGCCCGCCTGCCCCGTGATCGGATCGGAGTTGCTGATGCGCCCGCTCGCCGTGCCTTCGCACGGCAGCTCCTCGCTGATCAGGTGGTTGAGCAGGAAGCCCTTGCGCGCCTCGTCCGACCCCGGCGCGAGCTGCCATGCGCCATCGGCCTTGCCGATTGCATTCCACGTCCACACCGTGCCCGGCTCCACTGCCTCGCTGTAGCGCAGCATGCAGCGCACCTTGCCCCACTGGCTCTCGACCCAGCACCAGCCGCCGTCCGCGATGCCCGCGGCCTCGGCAGTGAGCGGGTTCACATGCAGGTAGTTGTGGCTGTGGATCTGCCTGAGCCACGCGTTCTGCGAATCCCACGAGTGGTACATCGCCATCGGCCGCTGCGTCAACGCATTGAGCGGGTAGGCCTTCAGGTCGGTCGCATCCTCCTCGAGCGGCGGATACCAGAACGGCAGCGGATCGAAGTATTTCTCGATGCGCTCGCGCAGCGCATCGGGCGGCTGCCGCCCCGGGCTCTTGCCCTGCGCCGCGAGGCGAAAGCTCTGCAGGGTGTCGGAGTACAGCGCCAGCTGCACCGGATCATTGCGCTGGCGCCAGCCCTTGTCCTTCGCGAAATCGAGGTACTCCCGGTTCCAGTTGCGCATGTAGTGCATGGTCTCGGGCATGTGGTACTGGAACACGCAGTTGTTCTCTGCATAGGCTTCCCACTGCTTCGGGTTCGGCGCGCCGCGCAGGTGCTCGGTGCCGTCCTTGCCGCGCCACCCCATGAGAAAGCCGATGCCCGGCTGCGGCTCGAAGTTGACGACAAAGTCCGGGTAACCCGTGAACTTGCGCCCGCCTTCCGGCGTGGTGAAGGCCGGAAACTTCAGGCGTGACGCCAGCTCGATCAGCACCTCCTGGAAGGGCTTGCACTCTCCGGTCGGTGCCACCACGGGCACGCGCACCGAATCGACCGGCCCGTCGAACTCCGAGATCGGCCGGTCGAGCATGCCCATCACGTCGTGGCGCTCCAGGTACGTGGTGTCGGGCAGCACGAGGTCGGCGAAGGCCACGGTCTCGCTCTGGAAGGCATCGCACACCACGAGGAAGGGAATCATGTGCTCGCCCTTCTCGTCCTTGCGGTTGAGCATCTCGCGCACGCCCATGGTGTTCATGCTCGAGTTCCACGCCATGTTGGCCATGAAGATCAGCAGCGTGTCGATGCGGTAAGGGTCGCCCTTGACCGCATTGGTGATCACGTTGTGCATGAGTCCGTGCGCCGACAGCGGGTGCTCCCACGAGAACGCGTGGTCGATGCGGATCGGCGAGCCGTCGGGGTTGATCGCCAATTCCTCGGGGTTCGCCGGAAAGCCCAGCGGCGCGGCGTTGAGCGGCGTGTTCGGCTGGATCATCCCGGGGTCGTTGAACGCGCGGTAGTTGGGCACGATGTGCCGCGGATACGGCGCCTTGTGGCGAAAGCCCCCCGGCGCATCGATGGTGCCGAGCACGCTCATCAGCACTGCGAGTGCGCGCACGGTCTGAAAGCCGTTGGAATGCGCCGCCAGACCCCGCATCGCATGGAAGGCCACGGGCCGCGCCTGCGTGGTCGCGTGTTGCTTGCCCCACGCATCGGTCCACGGAATCGGCAGTTCGAAGGCCTGCTTCAGCGCGGTTTCTCCCATCTCGCGCGCGAGCTTGCCGATGCGCGCCGCGTCGATGCCGGTGATGCCCTCTGCCCACTCGGGTGTGCAGAGCGCCACGCGCTCGCGCAGCAGCTGGAACGAAGGCGCGACGCGGGTGCCGTCGGCCAGCGTGTAGTGCCCTTCGAGTGCCGGGTCGCAGCCGTCGGCAATGCCTTCGGGGTACGCGGGCTTCACGCTGCCGCTGGCCTTGTCCCACACGAGCTTGTTGTGCGGATGACGGCCATCGCCCGGCGGGCCGCGCTCGGGGTCGAACGCGAACAGCCCTTCGCGCTCGCAGTCGTCCAGCACCACGAGCTGCGGCGCATTGGTAAAGCGCTTGAGGAATGCGTGGTCCACCAGCTCGTTGCCGACGAGCTCGTGCAGCAGCGCCATGAACAGCGCGCCGTCGGTGCCGGGCTTGATCGGAATCCACTCGTCCGCAATCGCCGAATAGCCGGTGCGCACCGGGTTGATCGAGATGAAGCGTCCGCCCGCGCGCTTGAACTTGCTGATCGCGATCTTCATCGGATTGCTGTGGTGGTCTTCGGCCGTGCCGATCATCACGAACAGCCTGGCGCGCTCCAGGTCCGGCCCACCGAATTCCCAGAAGCTGCCGCCGATGGTGTAGATCATTCCCGCAGCCATGTTGACCGAGCAGAAGCCGCCGTGCGCCGCGTAGTTGGGCGTGCCGAACTGGCGTGCGAACAAACCGGTGAGCGCCTGCATCTGGTCGCGGCCGGTGAAGAGCGCGAACTTCTTCGGATCCGTTGCGCGGATCTTGCCGAGCCGCTCGGTCAGCATGTCGTAGGCGCGTTCCCAGCTGATCGGTTCGAACTCCCCCGCGCCGCGCTCGCTGCCGGCCTTGCGCAAGAGCGGCTGCGTGATGCGCGCGGGCGACACCTGCTTCATGATTCCCGAGGAGCCCTTGGCGCAGATCACGCCCTGGTTCAGCGGATGGTTCGGGTTGCCGTCGATGTAGCGCACCTCGGGCCCGTTCTCGCCCTCGCGCAGGTGCACGCGAATGCCGCAGCGGCAGGCGCACATGTAGCAGGTGGTGGTCTTGACCTCGGTGTCCGCCGCGGGCGTTGGCGCGGTGAGCGGATCGTGCACGGGCTCTCGGGAGAGGAAACTGAACACTTGTCGGTCCTTTGTCTTGTACGGCATGCCTCGATGGACAACAGCCGCTCGGGCTGAGCTTGTCGAAGCCTTGCGCGGCGCTTCCACAAGCTCGGCGTGAACGGCTCCTTGCCTTCGATCGCAACTCGGCATCCAGCGTGGTGAAGTCGATGGTAAGTAGCCGCGATCAATCGGAAAAGCGGAGAATATCGCTCACCATGACCGGAAAAACAGATCAACATCTCCCCCAGCGCCTGCGCCTGAACCTGCGCCAGCTCGAGGTGTTCGTGGCCACCGCGCGCGGGGGCAGCACCCGCGCGGCGGCCGACCGAGTGGCGCGGTCGCAGTCGGCCGCGAGCAGCGCGCTGGCCGACCTCGAAACCTCCGTCGGCGCGCTGCTGTTCGACCGCATAGGCCGCCGGCTGGTGCTCAACGAGAACGGCCGGGCGCTGCTGCCCAAGGCGCAGGCGCTGCTCGACCAGGCGGGCGAGGTGCAGGCACTCTTCAGCGGCGAGCATGCGGCGCCGCTGCGCGTGGCGGCCAGCTTCACCATCGGCGAATACTTGCTGCCCGAGCGCGTGTCGCAATGGACCGCGCTGCACCCGCAGAGCCAGGTGCACCTTCACATTGCGAACACGCGCGACGTGATCGAGGCGGTGGCTGGTTTCGAGGTGGACGTGGGCTTCATCGAAGGCCCGCAGACGCACCCCGACCTCGTGGTGCGCGCCTGGCGCGAAGACGAACTGGTCATCGTCGCCGCGCCAGGCCACGCGCTCGCGAGGCGCATCGCCACGCACCGCCAGCTCTCGCAGGCCACCTGGGTGCTGCGCGAACACGGCTCGGGCACGCGGCAGGTCACCGATGCGTGGCTGATCCAGAACCTGGAGCAGGTGCGCGTGGGTTTCGAACTCGGTAGCACCGAGGCGATCAAGCGCGTGGTGGCCTCGGGCACTGGCTTGGCGTGCCTCTCGCGCTACACGGTGGCGCAGGCGCTGGAAGACGGGCACCTGGTCGAGTTGCGCACGCGCCTCCCCGCCGGCATGCGGCGGCTCGCGACGGTGATGCACCGCGACAAGCTGCTGGGCCGCGCGACCGCCGACTTCCTTCGGCACTGCGGCGCGACCGTGCCTCGTGCTTCCGCGGCACGCTGATTGTGAGTGCGCCCCCCAAAACCGTTCACGCTGAGCTTGTCGAAGCGCCGCGCAAGGCTTCGACAAGCTCAGCCCGAACGGTGTCTGGTTGGATCGGATCAGCCGGCCGCTTGCAACACCTGCGCCGTGTGACGCGCGATGACCGCTTCTTCGTCGGTGCGCAGCATCCAGGCGCTCACGGGGCTCTCGGGTGTCGTGAGCCGCGCATGGCCCGCACTGTTGGCGGCCGCATCGACATTCACGCCGAGCCAGTCGCACTCTTCGAGGATGCGCTCGCGCAGCGCACTCGCGTTCTCGCCGATGCCGCCGGTGAAGATCACCGCATCGACACCACGCAGCGCGGCGGCGAGGCTGCCCATGTGCTGCACGACCTGCTCGACGAAATGCGCGATGGCTTCGGCGGCTTCCGGTGCGGCGGAGGCTTCGAGCTCACGCATGTCGCTCGACACGCCCGAGAGGCCCAGAAGACCCGATTCGCGGAACAGCAGCGTCTCGACCTGCTCCGCCGACATGCCGCGCGAGCGCAGGAGGTACAGCACGACGGCCGCATCGAGGTGCCCGCAGCGCGTGCCCATCGTCAAGCCGTCGAGCGGCGAGAAGCTCATCGTCGTCGCGACCGAGCGGCCCTGCGCCATCGCGCACATCGAGGCGCCATTGCCCAGGTGCGCAACGATCACGCGCTTGTCCGCGAGCTCTGGCGCAAGGCGCGTGAACTGCGCGACGATCGATTCGTAAGAAAGCCCGTGGAAGCCGTAGCGCCGCACGCCCGCGTCGTGCAACGCACGCGGCAACGCGAAGCGGCGGTTGACCCCGGTCTGCGTCGAATGGAAAGCGGTGTCGAAGCACGCCACCTGCGGCACGCCGTCGAAGGCTTTTGTCGCGGCGCGCACGCCCGCCAGGTTGTGCGGCTGGTGCAGCGGCGCGAGCGGCTCCAGCGCGGCCAGCTCGGCAAGCACCGCATCGTCGATGCGCACCGGCGCCACGAAATTCACGCCCCCATGCACGATGCGGTGGCCGACTCCGGCGATCCGATCGCCTCCGCCTTGCTGCGCATGCCATTTGAGCAGCGCCGCGAGCGCGCCCTGGTGCGAGCGATGGTCCCCATCGAGCACCGCGTCGTGCAGCGTGCGCCCCTCCGCATCGCGGATGCGCAGCCGCGCCTTCAGCCCGGCGCCAAGCCCGTCGGCCTGCCCCGACCAGCGTGCAGTCGGCAGCGCCGCACCGTCGCCGGCCGCCTCGAACAACGCGACCTTGATCGACGACGACCCGGCGTTCAGCGTGAGCAGCGATTCGGTCAGACGTAGTCCTTGTACTTGTCCAGGAAGCGCACCGGCTTGGAGAGCGCATCGCGGCGGAACGGGTCGCCCAGCTCGCGGGTGCACATGATCTCGATCACGCAGGTCTTGCCTTCGTTCATCTGCATGTCGATGGCCTTCTTGAGCGCGGGGCCCACGTCCTCGAGCTTGTCGACCACGATGCCCTCTGCGCCCATGGCCTTGGCGATGCCCGCGAAGCTCTCGCTCTCGAGCTCGCCCGCGACGAAGCGGCGATTGTAGAAGTCGACCTGGTTCTTCTTCTCCGCGCCCCACTGGCGGTTGTGGAAGACCACGGCCGTGACCGGAATGTCGTGGCGCACCGCCGTCATGATTTCCGACATGCTCATGCCCCAGGCGCCGTCGCCGGCATAGGCCACGGCCGGGCGATCGGGCGCGGCGCACTTGGCACCGATCATCGTGGGCAGCGAGTAGCCGCAGTTGCCGAAGCTCATCGGCGCGAAGAAGCTGCGCGGTTCCTCGAAGCGCAGGTAGCTGTTGGCGATGGCGTTAATGTTGCCGATGTCGGTGGAGACCATCACGCGCGGCGGCATGGCCTTCTCCAGTTCGCGCAGCACCTGGCGCGGGTGCAGGTAGCTGCCGCCGGTAGGCGTCTTCTCGCCCTTGGTTTCCTCGATGGCGTCGAGGCTGTACTGGTCGCGTTCATGCGTCCACTCGTCGAGCTCCTTTTCCCAGGCGGCCTTCTCGGCCTTGATCTTGTCGGCGCGCTCGGCCTTGGTGGCGTCGCAGGCCAGCGTCTTGCCTTGCAGGCGCTTGAGCAGTTCCTTGGCGGTGGCCTTGGCATCGCCGTGGATTCCGACGGTGATCTTCTTCACCAGGCCGAGGTTGGTGTGGTCGGCCTCGACCTGGATGATCTTCGCGTCCTTGGGCCAGTAGTCCATGCCGTGCTGCGGCAGCGTGCCGAACGGGCCCATGCGCGAGCCGAGCGCGAGCACCACGTCGGCCTGCGCGATGAGCTTCATCGCGGCCTTCGAGCCTTGGTAGCCCAGCGGGCCGGCGGCTAGCGGGTGGCTCGCAGGGAACGAGTCGTTGCGCAGGTAGCCGTTGGCGACCGGGGCGCCGAGGCGCTCGGCCAAGGCCTTGCACTCTTCGACCGCATCGCCCATCACCACGCCGCCGCCCGAGAGGATCACCGGGAACTTGGCCGAGGCCAGCAGTTCGACTGCGGCGTTCAGGCTGTTCTCGCCGCCCGCGCCGCGCTCCACGCGCATCGGCTTGGGGATCTCGACCGTGATCTCGCCGTAGAAGTAATCGCGCGGAATGTTGAGTTGCGTCGGGCCCATCTCGGAAATGGCGCGATCGAAGCAGCGCGCCGTGTATTCGGCCATGCGCTTGGGGTTGTTCACGTGGCCCTGGTACTTGGTGAACTCCTGGAACATCGGCAGCTGGTTGGCCTCCTGGAAGCCGCCCAGGCCCATGCCCATGGTGCCGGTCTCGGGCGTGATCATCACGACCGGGCTGTGCGCCCAGTAGGCGGCCGCGATCGCCGTCACGCAGTTGCTGATGCCGGGGCCGTTCTGCCCGATCACGAGGCCATGGCGGCCCGACACGCGCGCATAGCCGTCGGCCATATGGGCACCGCCCTGCTCGTGCACCACCGGAATCAGGCGGATGCCGGCGGGCGCGAAGATGTCCATCGCGTCCATGAAGGCCGAGCCCATGATGCCGAAGATGTCGGTCACGCCGTTGGCGACCATGGTCTCGACGAAGGCCTCGGAGGGCGTCATCTTCTGCACGCCGGTGACGGCTTCGCGGGCAGGTGCAGTGGGTTTCTTCTGGCTCATGGAAGCGTCTCCTGATGGAAATGAGGCGGGATCGGGCGGGATGCTGCAACTCGAAAGTCGGAACCGCTTGTTCCGAATTTCTTTCCGGCGGAATATAGGCCGGCAACACCTCGACGTCAAACAATTTACAAAAATCGGTACGCCTTGTCTTGTTTTTTGTAAAACAACTATGATCCGCCGCATGAAGATCGTCAAAGGCCCCATCCCCGAAGCGTCCGAGCCGGCGGGCGACACGCCCACCATGCGCCTCTTCGGACTGCTCGAAGTCATGGCCGCGAAAGACCAGCGCTACTCGCTGCAGGGCCTGGTCGAAGAAACCGGCATGCCCAAGCCCACGCTGCACCGCATGCTGCAGCAGCTCGAGGGCGCGGGGCTCCTGCAACGCGAAGGCGACGGGCGCCACTACGGCATCGGCACGCGGCTGCGGCGCCTGTCGGAGAACCTGCTCTTCAACGACAGCCTGCACGGCGCGCGCCACACGGTGCTGCGCCAACTGGTCGAGGAAATCGGCGAGAGCTGCAACCTCACCTCGCTCTCGGGCAGCGAGGTCGTGTACCTCGACCGCGTGGAGACCGCCGCGCCGCTACGCTTCTACCTGCATCCGGGTTCGCGCGTGCCGGTGCATTGTTCGGCGAGCGGCAAGATCTTTCTCTCGCAGATGAGCGCGGCGCAGCGCCGCCGGCTGCTGTCCAACGCGCCGCTCGAAACCTACACGCCCAAGACGCTGACCGATGCAGAGGCGCTCGAGAAGGAAGTGCAGCGAGTGCGCAAGGACGGCTTTGCGATCGACAACGAGGAGTTTCTGCCCGGCCTGCTGTGCATCGCCGCGCTGGTGCCTTCGGGCGACGAAGCACCTTCCAACCTCTGCATCGCGGTGCAGGCGCCGATCATGCGGCTCGACGCGGCGAAGGCCAAGACGCTGCTGCCCGCACTTCAACGCGCCGCACTCGCACTCGGCCGCATCGACGCCGACGCGGGCACCGACCGCGCCTCGGCCTGACTCCCCTTCAACGAAAGCCCACCGTGACCGATACCGCAGACCTGCGACCCGACCGGATGCTGAGCGTGCGCGAGGTGTTCGGCATCGACACCGACCTGCTGGTGCCGGCCTTCAGCCATTGCGAGGGACTCGATGACCACGTGCCCGAGGTCGACGCGGTCTACCGCTTCAACTCCGACGTGACGCTGGCGATCCTCGCGGGCTTCACGCGCGACCGGCGGGTGATGGTGCAGGGCCTGCACGGCACCGGCAAGTCGACACACATCGAGCAGGTGGCCGCGCGCCTGAACTGGCCCTGCGTGCGCCTGAACCTGGACGGCCACATCAGCCGCCTCGACCTCGTGGGCAAGGACGCGGTGGTGCTGCGCGAAGGCCAGCAGGTCACCGAGTTCCAGGAAGGCATCGTGCCGTGGTCGCTGCAGCGGCCGGTGGCCTTGATCTTCGACGAGTACGACGCGGGCCGGCCCGACGTGATGTTCGTCATCCAGCGCATCCTGGAGCGCGACGGCAAGTTCACGCTGATGGACCAGAACAAGGTGCTGCGGCCGCACCCGTACTTTCGTTTGTTCGCCACCGCCAACACGGTGGGCCTGGGCAACCTCAACGGCCTCTACCACGGCGCGCAGCGGCTCAACCATGCGCAGATCGACCGCTGGAACATCGTCGCCTCGCTCAACTACCTGCCGGCCGATGAGGAAATCGCGATCGTGCAGGCGCGCGTGCCCTCGCTCGCCGACGATGCGGGCCGCAAGCTAGTCGCATCGATGGTGGCCGTGGCCGATCTCACGCGCAAAGGTTTCGCGGCGGGCGACCTTTCCACGCTGATGTCGCCGCGCACCGTCATCACCTGGGCCGAGAACGTCGAGATCTTCAAGGACCCGGCACTCGCGTTCCGCCTCTCGTTCGTCAACAAGTGCGACGACGCCGAGCGGCCGCTCGTGGCCGAGTACTTCCAGCGCTGCTTCGACCGGGAACTGAAGGAGTCGCACCAGCTGTCGTCGGGTTCGGGCGAATGACCGACACGCCTGCATCCGCGAGCGCGATGCAGCGCCGCGTGCGGCAGGAGGAGCAGGTCGCCGAACTCTGCGCGGGCGTGGTGCGCGCGTTCAGCGGCGAGCGCGACCTGCACTTTCGCGGCAAGCGCCTGCACCGTGGGCGCGTGGCGCTGCCGTGGTTCGCGCCGCACCTGCATCCCTCGGCCGAGACCGACGACTTCGTCTCGTTCCGCGGCGTGGCCGACGGGCTGGCTTTGCGGCTCACCGTGTCCGATGCGGCATTGCATGAAAGCCTTCGCCCCGAGGAGCCGGTCGAGCGCATGCTGTTCGAGATGCTCGAGCAGTTCCGCGTCGAAGCGCTCGCGCCCGAGGTCATGGCCGGCATGCGCCGGAACCTGCGGCACCGCCACGAACAGTGGTCGCTCGCCTTCCACCATTCGGGCCTGACCGACACCGCCCGCGGCCTGCTGCTCTATGCGGTTGCGCAGATCTGCCGTGCGCGCGTGAGCGGCCAGCAGGTGGTGGAAGAAACCGAAGACATGCTGGAGGCCACGCGCTTCCACCTCGCCCCGCTCATCGGCCATGCGCTTGCGGGGCTGCGCCGCGACCGCGCCGACCAGGCCGCCTACGCCGTGCATGCCCTGGCCATCGCGCGCACCGTTGCGGCGATGCTGCACGAGGCCGGCGAAGAAAGCACCGACGCGCGCGACCCGCACGTGGACGACAAGCGCAGCGTGTTCATGCTCGTGGCCGACATGGACCGCGAGATCGTCGAGCGCTTCACCACCGCCGAGTCGGGCCGCAGCGCGGTGATTGACGAGGCGGGCGGCGCCTACCGCGTCTTCACCACCGCCTACGACCGCGAGCACGACGCGGCCACGCTCGCGCGCAAGGAAGTGCTCGCCGACCACCGCGAAAAACTCGACCGCCGCATCGCCGCCCAGGGCGTGAACATCGCGCGCCTCGCGCGCGAACTGCGCGCGCTGCTCGCCGACCCCACGCGCGACGGCTGGGACGGCGGGCAGGAAGAAGGGCTCATCGACGGGCGCCGGCTCGCGCAGCTCGTGGCCTCGCCGACCGAGCGGCGCCTGTTCCGCACCGAGCGCATGGAGCCGGTGGCCGACTGCATGGTGACTTTTCTCATCGACTGCTCGGGCTCGATGAAGGAGCACGCCGAATCGGTCGCGATGATGGTCGACGTGTTCGCGCGCGCGCTCGAACAGGCCGGTGTGACCAGCGAGGTGCTGGGCTTCACCACGGGCGCATGGACCGGCGGCCGGCCGCAGCGCGAATGGGTGCGCGCGGGCAAGCCGCTGCACCCCGGGCGCCTCAACGAGCGCAGCCACCTCGTCTTCAAGGCCGCGGCCACGCCGTGGCGGCGCGCGCGCCCCGCGATGGCTGCGCTGCTCAAGGCCGACCTGTTCCGCGAAGGCATCGACGGCGAGGCGGTCGACTGGGCCTGCCAGCGCCTGCGCGAGCGCCCCGAAGCGCGCAAGCTGCTGCTGGTGATTTCCGACGGCTCGCCGATGGACAGCGCCACCCACCTGGCCAACGACGCGCACTACCTGGACCACCACCTGCGCGACGTGGTGGCGCGCCAGGAGCAGCGCGGCGACATCGAAGTCGCAGGCATCGGCGTCGGGCTCGACCTGAGCCCCTACTACAGCCGCAGCCACGTGCTCGACCTGGCCACCTCCACCGGCAACACCATCTTTCGCGAGGTGATCGACCTCATGGCGGGGCGTCACCGACGCTGAAGCAAAGGCCGAGGCCGAAGCTGAGGTGTTTTGGATTACATCCAAGTCCCTGATTGACAAAGGGGACCGGTGGTTCTTACATTGAGTTCCACATCCGGGAACGGCGTTCCAATATTTGGAACGCAATCGAAAGCCTCATGGATTCCACGCTCGCCAAAGGCCTCGCCGCCATCGAATGGATGACGCGCCAGCAACGCCCCTGCCGCGTCACCGACCTGGCCCAGGCGTTCGGCATGGCGCGCAGCAACGCGCACCGCACGCTGCAGACGCTGGTCGATTGCGGCTGGGCTGTGCAGGACCCGGACACCAGCGCCTACCGGCCGAGCCTGCGCCTCTTCGAGCTCGGTGCGCTGGTGGCCGATGCGGCCGACGTCGGCGCGCTGCTGCGGCCGCACCTCGCCGCGCTCGCGCAGCAGACGGGCGAGACCATCCACCTGGCGGTGCTCGACGGCGCAGAGATCGTCTACCTCGACAAGTTCGACAGCCCCCTGCCCGTGGCCGCCTATTCGCGCATAGGCGGCCGTGCCGCGGCCTACTGCGTGGCGTCGGGCAAGGCGCTGCTGGCCGCGGCGACGCCCAGCGTGCCCGCATTGCACGAGCGCCTGGGCACGCTGGCCGCCCACACGAAAAACAGCATCACCGACTTCGATGCGCTCCTTCTCGAACTCGAACGCACGCGCGCCCGCGGCTACGCCGAAAACCGCGAGGAATGGCGCCTGGGCGTCTGCGGCCTCGGCGTGCCCGTGTTCAACGCACGCGGCGAGGCGGTCGCGGCCGTCGGCATGAGCGTGCCCTCGATCCGCTTCGCGCGCACGCAGGCACGCGGCCTCGCCGACCGCCTCGTGGCCTGCGCGCGCGACGCGAGCGCGACGCTGGGCTACCGCGCGACCGCGCTGCCGACATCCACCACAAAGAGAAGGAGACTCGAATGAACCTGTTCCCCGCCCCCTGGCTGCGCGCCGGGCTGCTGGCCGCCGCAATGCTTTCGGCGCTCGCCGTGCCTTTCGCGGCGCAGGCGCAGAGCGCCGGCGACTACCCCAACAAGCCGATCCGCCTGGTCGTTCCCTACCCGCCCGGCGGCGGCACCGACGTGATCGCGCGCATCGTGCAGGAGCGCTTTTCCACGCTGCTCGGCCAGCAGGTACTGATCGACAACCGCGGCGGCGCGGCCGGCTCCATCGGCACCGAGGTCGTCGCCAAGTCGGCGCCCGACGGCTACACGGTGCTCTTTACGCTCTCCTCGCACACCATCAACCCGGCCATCTACACCAAGCTGAGCTTCGACACCGCGAAAGACTTCGCACCGGTCGGCCTGGTCGCCTCGCTGCCGCAGATCCTGGTGGCCAACAACCAGTTCGCGCCGAACACCGTGGCAGAGCTGGTCGCGCTGGCCAAGGCCAAGCCCGACAGCATCTCCTTCGCCTCGGTGGGCAACGGCTCGCCCGGGCACCTGGCCGGCGAGTTGCTCAAGCTGCGCACCGGCACGCAGATGACGCACATCCCCTACCGCGGCGGCGGCCCGGCCGTGACCGACGTGATGGGCGGGCAGGTGCCGCTGCTGTGGGTGTCGATTCCCGCGGCCGCGCAGTTCGTGAAGGCCGGCAAGCTCAAGGCGCTCGCCGTCTCGACCACCAAGCGCAGCGCCGCCTTCCCCGATGTGCCGACGATGCAGGAGGCCGGCATTCCCGACTTCGACGTGGACTCGTGGTATGCCGTGTTCGTGCCCGCGAAGACGCCGCAGCCCGCCATCGACAGGCTCAACCGCGTGATCAACACCGTGGTGAAGGAACCGGAGATCCGCGAGAAGCTGCTTGCGCAAGGCAGCGAAGGCGTCGGCGGCACGCCCGAACAACTGGGCAAGGTCGTGACGACCGAACTCGTGCGCTGGCAGAAGCTCGCCAAGGAAGCCAGCATCAAAGTAGATTGAACTCGCCCCCAGGCTTCGCGCACTTCGTGTCGCTTCTCCAACCCCCTACCGGGGGCAACACCTGCGGCCCGGCAAAGCCGGTTCCGCGGTGTTCCCCGACTGAATACACGAGACAGCCGAAATGACCATCGAATATTCACCGCCCTCTTCCCCCATCGCCGAGCTCGTGGCGCGCGCACGCGCTGCGCAGCGCATCTACCAGACCTGGTCGCAAGCGCAGGTCGACACCGCCGTCGTCGCGGCCGGCTGGGCCATCGTCGAGCCGGCGCGCAACCGCGAGCTGGCCCAACTGGCTGTGGCCGACACCGGCGTGGGCAACGTCGAGGACAAGGTCCGCAAGAACCATCGCAAGACCTTCGGCCTGCTGCGCGACCTACACGGCGCGCGCTCGGTCGGCGTGATCAGCGAAGACCCGGCGCGCGGCATCGTGGAAATCGCGCGGCCCGTGGGCGTGGTCTGCGCGGTCACGCCGTCGACCAACCCGGGCGCGACGCCGGCCAACAAGATCATCAATGCGCTCAAGGGCCGCAACGCGGTCATCGTCGCGCCCTCGCCCAAGGGCTGGTCGACGGCGGCGCGGCTCATCGAATTCATCCACGCGGAGTTCGACCGCATCGGCGCGCCGCGCGACTTGGTGCAGCTGCTGCCCCTGCCCATCAACAAGCAGGCGACGGCCGAGCTCATGCGCCTGTGCGACCTGGTGGTGGCGACCGGCTCGCAGGCCAACGTGCGCGCCGCCTATGCGAGCGGCACGCCGGCCTTCGGGGTGGGCGCAGGCAACGTGGCGGGCATCGTCGATGAAACGGCCGACGTGCATGCCGCGGCCGAGCGCATCGTGCGCTCCAAGACCTTCGACAACGCGACGAGCTGCTCGTCGGAGAACAGCCTGGTAATCGTCGATGCGGTGCGCGCCTCGATGCTCGCCGCGCTCAAGGACCGCGGCGCCGTCATGCTCGCCGCTGCGCAGAAGGCCACGCTCCAGGCTCTGATGTGGCCAGAGGGCAAGCTCTCGGCCGCCGTCATCGGCCAGTCGGCCCGCACGATCGCGGAGCGCGCGGCGCAAGTCGATGGCGCCAACCGCGAAGGGTGGCTCGCCATCGCGGCCACCGACCCGCGCATCCTCATGGTGGCCGAAGACGGCGTGGGCCACGACCATCCGTTCTCGGGCGAGAAGCTCAGCCCCGTGCTCGCCATCTACGCCGCGCGCGACTTCGACGAAGCGGCCGCCACGGTCGAACGCATCTACGCCTACGAAGGTGCGGGCCATTCGGTCGGCCTGCACAGCGCCGTGCCGGAACGCGCAACGACGCTGGGCCTCACGCTCCCGGTGTCTCGCGTGATCGTCGACCAGGCGCACTGCATCGCCACCGGCGGCAGCTTCGACAACGGCCTGCCCTTCTCGCTCTCGATGGGCTGCGGCACCTGGGGCAAGAACAACTTTTCCGACAACATGAACTACCGGCACTACCTGAACATCACGCGCGTGTCGCGGCCGATTCCGGAGAAGGTGCCGAGCGAAGACGAGATCTTCGGCGCGTACTTCGCCAGGCACGGAGTGAAATGAACAGCGCGGCAGCCTCCACCGTCCACGCGCTCGTCGAGCGCCAGGCGGCGCTGCAGCCGCACGCGGTGTATGCCCGCAGCACCGAGAGCGAGCGCCACATCACCTACGGCGAACTCGCGCGCGGCTGCCGCGGCGTGGCGGATGTGCTGGCCAGGCACGGCGCAGCGGCGGGCGAGACGATCTCGGTCGTCATGCCCAACGGCCTGCAGACGCTGCGCCTGCTGCTGGGTGCGATGCACGCGGGCTACTGCGTGAACCCGGTCAACCTGCTGTCGCAACCCGACCAGATGCGCTACGTGCTCGCGCACTCCGACTGCCGCGTGGTCTGCGTGGCGCCCGAATGGAAAGCGCGCGTGCGCGAGATGGTGCGGGCCTTCGACCGGCCCGTGACGGTGATCGTCGTCGATCCCGATGCAGATGCGCTGCCGGGCGAAACCGACGCGGTGGCCCATGGTCCCTCGCCCTCACCCTCACCCGACGCCGTCGCGCTGCTGATGTACACCTCCGGCACCACCGGCATGCCCAAGGGCGTGATGCTCTCGCAGCGCAACCTCGCGGCCAATGCGCATGCCATCAGCGCCGAGCATGCGCTGCAGCCCGCGGACCGCGTGCTCGCGGTGCTGCCGCTCTATCACATCAACGCCTTCGCGGTGACCATGCTCGCGCCGCTCGCGCACGGCGGCAGCCTTGCGATGCCGCCCAGGTTCTCGGCCGGCCGCTTCTGGGAGCAGGCCACGCAAACGCAGTGCAGCTGGATCAACGTGGTGCCCACGATGATCTCGTACCTGCTCGAAGGCGCGAAGCCGCCGCTCGCGCAGACGCTCGCCATTCGTTTCTGCCGCTCTGCTTCGGCCGCGCTGCCGCCCGAGCACCACCGCGCGTTCGAGCAGATGTTCGGCATCGGCATCGTCGAGACCATGGGTCTCACCGAGACCGCGGCGCCGTCGTTCTCCAACCCCATGGACCCCGCCGCGCGCAAGCTCGGCTCGGTCGGCCGCGCCTCGGGCTGCATGGCAGGCGTGGTCGATGCGCAGCTTGCAGCCGTGCCCGACGGCACGACCGGCGAGCTCGTGATCCGCGGGCCGAACGTGATGCTCGGCTACTACAAGAACGAGGAGGCCACGTGCGCGAGCTTCACGCCCGACGGATGGCTGCGCACCGGCGACCTCGGCCACCGCGACGCGGACGGCTTCTTCTTCGTCACCGGCCGCATCAAGGAGCTGATCATCAAGGGCGGAGAGAACATCGCGCCGCGCGAGATCGACGAGGCGCTGCTGCAGCACCCCGCGGTGCTCGAAGCTGCGGCCGTGGGCGTGCCCGATCGCCACTACGGCCAGGAGATCGGCGTGTGCATCGTGCTGCGCGAAGGCTGCGCCTGCACCGAGGACGAACTGCGCGCCTTCAGCGCCACCGCGCTCGGCCGCTACAAGACGCCCGGCCACTACCGCTTCGTCGCCGACCTGCCACGCGGCCCCTCCGGCAAGGTGCAGCGCCTGAAGCTGCTGCCGCTCTTCGAGGCATGACGGCGGCCGAACTGCTGGTACCGCCGATCGCGCCGGTTCTTCTGGTCTACAGCCTCTGCGTGGTGTTCGCGGCCGGCATCGTGCGCGGCTTCGCGGGATTCGGCTTCTCGGCGATCACGGTGGCGGGCATGTCGCTGGTGGTGTCGCCCGCGCTCGTGGTGCCTGCCATCTTCATGCTGGAGATCCTCGCCAGCCTGAGCCAGCTGCGCGGCATCGCGCGCGATGTCGACATGCCCTGGCTCAGCTGGCTCATGCTGGGCAACCTCCTCTGCATTCCCCTCGGCGTGGCGTTGCTCGCTTGGCTGCCGGAGACGCCGCTGCGCCTCCTGATCGGCGCGCTGCTGATGGCCGCGGCCCTGCTGCTGCGCGGGGGCGCGCACGTCACGCTCGTGCCCACGCGCGGGGTGCGGCTCGCGGCGGGGCTGGCTTCGGGCTTCATCAACGGCGTGGCGGCCATCGGCGGCATCGCCATCGCGGTGCTCCTGAGCACCGCGAAGATGGCGCCCGCCGTGCTGCGCGCGACGCTCATCGCGCTGCTGTTGTTCAGCGATGTGGTGTCGCTGATTGCCGCCGCGCTCATGCCGTCGACCGCGCATGCATCGGGCAACCTGCTCGGGCCGAACACGCTCAAGTGGGCGGTGTGGCTCGCGCCCGCGATGCTGGCGGGCATCTGGTGGGGGCAGCGCTCGTTCAAGGGCGTGTCGCCCGAGCAGTTCAGGAAGCACGTGCTGAACCTGCTGATCGCGCTGGCCACCGTGAGCGTGCTGCGATCGCTCTTCAGCCTGCTCGCCTGAGGCGTGGCGGCGCGGGCCGCCGGCAAGGATGCGCGGTACTGCGTACTGCAACCGGCAGTTGCAGGGGAGCGCAGCCTACAGGCTATGCTCCCCCGGCATGACGCCGCCCACCGCCCTTTCTTCTTCGTCGTGGAAGACCTCGGCCGTGGGCCTTTTGTTTTTTCTGCTGACGGCCGCAGGCAACGTCGCGTCGGCGGCGGCCTGCATGGACACCGCCACGCAGATCCCGCCGCCCTCCCGCGCACTCGCCATGGCGACCTTCGCGCAGCAGGAGCACCAGGCCTTCGGCGCACAGACCATGGATGCCGAAGGCCGCCTCACCTACGCGGGCGACTGGGAGGCCGAAGACATCCGCCGCGCGCCGCAGAACCTCGCGCCATGGCAGCGCGTGCTGGGCTATTGGCGTGCGACCGGCGTGCGCCTTCGCGGCACCGACCCCGATGCCGCGCCCGATGCATCGGAGCCGCAATCCATCGACGCCGCATTGAGCCGCGCCGCGGTGATCGATGCGCCGTGGTCCGCGGCCTTCGTCAGCTGGATCGCGCAGCGGGCCGGGCTCGCTGCGGACGAGTTCGTTTTCTCCGAAGCGCATGCCGACTACGCCGGCGCCGCCTGGAAAGCGGGCCTGGACGAAGCCGCCGGCCGGCCGACCCGCTCCGCGATGCGCGCCTGCGACCTCATGCGCACGCCGCCGCGCGTGGGCGACCTCGTCTGCCAGGCGCGCGGCATCGGCGCGGGCTACGACACCTTCGAGCGGATCGGCGAAGTGCTGGCCCAGCGCCCCACGG
This sequence comes from Variovorax paradoxus, assembly GCF_000834655.1. Classification (GTDB taxonomy): domain Bacteria; phylum Pseudomonadota; class Gammaproteobacteria; order Burkholderiales; family Burkholderiaceae_C; genus Variovorax; species Variovorax paradoxus_F. The sequence continues at coordinate 21,569 of NZ_JXQQ01000097.1, read as the reverse complement.
GCGGCGAGGCGCTGCCCATGCATTGCGATGTGGTGGTGAACGTGGATGCCGCGGGCTTCGACACCGTGGGCGGCAACGTGATCCAGTCGGTCACCTTGCGGCGGCTGGCGTTCGCGCCCGGCACGCGGCTGCTGGATCCGAGCTATCTGCCCGAGGGATGCGCGCCCGGCACGACAGGCGCGGCCGTCTGCATCGACCGCCACATGAGCCGCCAGCCCTGGTCGCTGTTGCTGCAGTGGCGCTGAGGCAGACGCGGCGGCTTCAGCGGTAGTAGGCCTCGACCGTGCCCTTGAGCTTGAGCAGCAGCGGGTAGCCCTTGCGGTCCACCGCCTTGCCCGCCGGCACCTTGATCCAGCCTTCGCTGATGCAGTACTCCTCCACGTCCAGCCGCTCCTTGCCGTTGAAGCGGATGCCGATGGGGAATTCGAAGACGGCCGCCACGTGGTGCGGGCTGCGCGCATCGGTGGAGAGGTGATCGGGAAGGGGCGGACGGGAAGTTTCTTCGGTCATGGGAGTCTGTGGTTCGGGAACGACCCGAATGATAAGGACCTCGGTCAGCGCCGCTTCTTCCAGGGCTTGGGCGGCGGCTTCGGCCCTGCGCCCAGCGCGGCCCGCGCCAGCGCGTCGGCCTCGCCGTTGCGATGGCGCGGAATCCACTGCACGCTGACCTCTTCGAACGTGCCGAGCAGCGCGCGGGCGTCGTCGAACAGCGGGGCCAGGCGTGCGATCGGCCGGGCGTCTGCCGCGCCGAGCTGCTCGACCAGGATGCTGTTGTCGCTGTACGCCACCACGGCGCTGGCCCCGCGGGCGCGCGCTTCCTCGAGGGCGAGCGTGAGCGCGCGCAGTTCGGCCTCGTTGTTGCAGCCGGTCGTGTGCGTGGCCTGCGAGAGCGTGTGGCGGGTGCCGTCGGGCTGCGTGATGACGGCACCGATGCCCATGCGCCCCGGGTTGGGCATGGCACTGCCGTCGCAATGGATGGTCCAGCGGCGCGGGCGCTCGGGCGCGGAAAGAGACATGGATGGAATACAGGCGCTGCAGGGCAGGCGCCCCGCAGCCGTCAGCAGTTGTTGCGCTTGATGCCCGCCAGGTTCTGGCACGGCCGCTGTCCGGGCGGCGGGCCCGGATCGCGCACGCGGGGCGGACGCTGGGCGTTGCGCTGCGGCCCGTCGTAGTAAGGCTCGGGCCCGAGGATGTAGACCGGCGGATCGGTCGCAGGCCCCTCGGCGACCGGGCTGCGCGGAATGATGGCCGGACCCGAGGGCGTGGCCACCGGCGGCGGCGTATAGGCCGGCTGCCGCGATTCCTGCGGCGGAGGGGGCGGCATCGGCACCGGCGGCGGAGGCGACTCGTCGATCGCCACCTGCCGCGACTGCTTGCTGTCCGAGGGGCACTTGCCGTCGGTATAGGAAATCTTGCCGTTGGCATCGGTGCAGCGCACCACGTCCGCATTCGCGGCCAGGGCGGCGAACAGAAGCGGAATGAAAAAGGCGGAGGTGCGCATGGGGCGGTTCTAACAGATTGCGCGCTATTTCCCAATCGGCGCCGGCGCTGTCGTATCGTTGCGGCTGCTGCGATTTTCGCCCTCTTCCAACGCCCGCCATGCGCCCAGCCAATCTCTTCGAAATTGCACTTGCCGACCTGCCACGCAGCGCGGGCTCGCCGCTTTTCGAACGGCTTCGCGAATCGGTAGGCCGGGTGATCCGCCGGGCGCCGCCCCCGCATGAAGCCGCGCGCTGGCACACGCACACCATCGGCGGCATCGAGCGGCGCTTTGCGCAGCCGATCACCTTCACGCCGTATGCATCGGTGCGGCCCTGCTCGGCGCGCTGCACCTTCTGCTCGGAGAACCTGCGCAAGACCGATGGCGGAACACCGGCCTCGCGGCTGCGGCCCGCACCCGATTACTTCGACGGCCTGTCCCGCGCACTTCGCGCGTTGCGCGGCGTGCCGCTCTCCTGGTCGCTCTCGGGCCTGGAGACCAGCGACGATGCCGACTGGATGCTTCGGCTGCTAGAGACGCTGGCCGCAGGCGAAAGCGACGGCCCGGTCATCGAAGACCGCGTGCTCTACACCAACGGCGCGGGCTTCGCAGCGCCGCAAGGCGAGGTGCTGCGGCGTGCGCTGCAGCGCTTCGGCCTCAGCTGGCTGGAGTTGTCCCGCCATCACCACGACGGCACGGCCAACCAGGCCATCATGCGGTTCCGCCCCGAGGTGGCGATCGGCGATCAGGCCGTGTTCGAGCGCACCGCGCGGCACCTGGCCGATGCGGTGCCGCTGCGCCTCGTGTGCATCCTCCAGCGCGGCGGCGTCGCGCATCCGCAGGACGTGGCGGCCTACCTTTCGTGGGCACGTCAATGCGGCGCCGGCACCGTCGTCTTCCGCGAGTTCTCGCGCCTGGACGACGGCTACCGCGACAACGCCACCGCGCGCTACCTGCGCGCGGAGCGCGTGTCGATGGACGCGCTGCTGACCGCCTGCTTCGACGACCCCGGGGTCTCGCGCGGATGGACCCTCGACGCCCTCACCGAGGGCTACTACTTCTGGAACCTGCGCCTGCGCACTTCGGTCGGGCTGGACGTCGTCTTCGAGAGCGCCGACTACGGCGCCATGCACGAACGCCACGCGACCGGCGACATCTACAAGCTCGTCTACTTTGCAGACGGCCAGCTCTGCGCCGGCTGGGAGCCGGGGCACGACGTACTGCTCGACACCCGCAGCGAGCAGCTTCTCGCCCATGGCTAGCCACAGCTGGTCGATGCTCGATCGCGAAACGCCGCGCTACCGGCTGCCGGACGACCTGCGCGCCCGGGATCCGATGAATGGGCGCGACTGCGGGTGGGTCGAGCAGATGCTGCCCTTCGTGCGGCAGTTCTCGCGACCGGGCGACACGGTGTTCGATCCGTTCGCGGGCTTCGGCACGACGTTGCTGGCGGCGCGCCTCGAAGACCGACTGGCCTCGGGTTGCGAGGTCGATGCAGGCCGCATCGACCTCATCCGCGAACGGCTGGCACGCCATGAACTCGCACAGGGCACGACGATCCTGCATGGCTCGTGCGATGCGCTCGACGACAACGCGCTCCCGCCCTTCGACCTCTGCCTGACCAACGTGCCCTACTTCGGCTGCCGCTGGACCGGCGCGCCCGCGGCCTCCCAGCTCTACGACAGCCGAAGCTACGCACAACACCTCGACGGCCTGCGCGACGTGTTCCACCGCGTCCGCTCAGGCCTGCCCGAAGGCGGCGCCTGCATCGCGATGGTGGAGAACATCCGCCTCGGCGACCGCGTGCTGCCGCTGGCCTTCGACCTCGCACGCATCCTCGGCTCGCTCTTCGTCATGGAAGAAGAGCGCGTGCTCGTCTATCCGCACGAGAGCGACGAAACCCATGTCGATGGGCGCACCGACCGCCGCCACGAATACGCGCTGGTCTTCCGCAAGCAGCGCGAGCGCATCGACCTGCAAGCCACCGCCGCGCTGCTCGACGCGCTGCGCGAACAAGGCCACGCCTTCACGTTGCTCGGGAGCTTCGCGCGCTGGCAGCAAGATCCGCAAGGCACACCTCCCGCGGACGCCGACATCCGCACCGACGCAGACCCTCAGCGCCTGAACGCCCTGCTGCAATGGCTGCGCGAACAAGGCTTCGCATTGACGAGCTGGGGCGATCCGGTCGACCTGCCCCTGCACCTGGACAGCTACCGCGGCCGCTATTACTTCCGCGCCGACCGCATCGACAGTCGCGGCGCCTTGACCCGACTGGACATCTGCTACGAGCAATGAGCCGCGTGCGCCACCGCCGCAGCGGTTGATCGCTCCGCACCACGACAGCGCTCTGTGCGCGCAGGGCATCGGGTGCTCCCCGCAGCGAAATCAAGGAGGAGGGGCGAAGCCCCGGGGGACATTCGCGGAGGGGAGCACCCGGTGGCCTGTGCGCATGCCCTGAACGCAGCGCGAACAAGAACCTTCAGAGCAGCCCGCTCATCTTCCCCGCCGCCGCCTTCAGCGCATCGATGCGCTTGACCGCATCTTCCATCGACATCCGCGCCGTCGGCGCATGCACCGCGAGCGCGGCGCGCACGTCGCCGGCCGCATCGCGCACCGGCACCGCCACCGCCACCAGCCCCGCGATGAACTCCTCGCGGTCGCGCGAATAGCCGCGCTTGGCGATCTCGTCGCACTCGGTGCGCAGCGCATCGGCCTTGGTGATCGTGTTGGCCGTCATGCGTTCGAGCGGCAGGTTGTCGATGAGCGCATCGCGCGCCGTCTTGGGCATCTGCGCGAGGAAGAGCTTGCCGCTCGCGGTGCAATGCAGCGGCACGTGCGAGCCCACGTCGAGCGTGAGGCGCAGCGGCCATTGCGCCTCGACGCGGTCCAGGTACAGCACCTGCGCGCCGTCGAGCGTGGTGAGGTTGCAGGTCTCGCCCACCTTGCGCACGAGCTCGGACAGCACCTCGTGCCGCAGGCCGCGCACCACGCCGTGATTCAGCGTATCGAAGGCGAGCTTGCGCAGCGCGGGCCCGACGCTGAAAGAGCGCTCGTCCACGTCGCGTGCCAGGAACCCCGTGGCCAGCAACTGCGTGCAGATGCGGTGCGCCGTGCCCTTGGGCAACCCGAGCTGCGCGGCCAGCTCGGCGAGCGTCAGCGCCCGTCCTTCGTTGGCCAGCAATGCCAGCAGACGCAAGCTGCGCTCGGCGGACGAACCGGAGGCCGACTCCTCCACAGCAGGTGCGGCAGGAACGGCAGGAATCACTGCGGCAGGCGCGCGCGCGGCTCGTGGCATGCGGGTAAACCTTAAAAATGGAACATTGCGTTCCGAAAAACAATAACCTAGGATGCGGCGGATCGGAAGCGATTGTTCCACTCCCCGGGTGCCCAGCATGCGTGATGAAGAGTTCGACTACATCGTCGTCGGCGCCGGATCGGCCGGCTGCGTGCTGGCGGGCCGGCTGAGCGAAGACCCGGCCACGCGCGTGCTGCTGCTCGAAGCCGGGCCGCCCGACAAGTCGCTCTGGATCCACCTGCCCATCGGCTACGGCAAGACCATGTGGAGCCCCACCTACAACTGGCGCTTCGAGACCGACCCCGACCCCAACATGAACGGCCGCCGCATCTACTGGCCGCGCGGCAAGACGCTGGGTGGATCGAGCGCGATCAACGGCCTCATCTACATCCGCGGCCAGCGCGAGGACTACGACCACTGGGCCGCGCTCGGCAACGCGGGCTGGGGCTACGACGACGTGCTGCCCTACTTCATCAAGTCCGAGGGCAACCAGCGCGGCGGCGACGCCTTCCACGGCGGCGACGGGCCGCTGAAGGTGTCGGACATCGCTGCGAAACACGAACTGATCGAAGCCTTCATCGACGGCGCCCGGCAGACCGGCGTGCCCCGCACCGAAGACTTCAACGGCGCAGCGCAGGAAGGCGCGGGCTACTACCAGCTGACCACGCACAGGGGCTGGCGCTGCAGCACGGCCAAGGCCTACCTCACGCCAGCGAAGCACCGCCCCAACCTGCGCATCGAGACGGACGCGCTCGCGGGCAAGCTCGTGTTCGAAGGCCGGCGCGCCGTCGGCATCACCTACCGGCAAGGCGGTGAATCGAAGACCGCGCGCTGCCGCGGCGAGGTGCTGCTTTCGGCCGGCTCGATCCAGTCGCCTCAGCTGCTGCAGCTCTCGGGCATCGGGCCGCGCGCGCTGCTCGATCGCTTCGGCATCCCTGTCGTGCACGAACTTCCCGGCGTCGGCGAAAACCTGCAGGACCACCTGCAGATCCGCCTCGGCTACGAGTGCACGAAGCCCATCACCACCAACGACCAGCTCAACTCCTGGACCGGCCAGATCGGCATGGGCATGGAGTGGCTGCTGCACCGCACCGGCCCGCTGGCGGTGGGCATCAACCAGGGCGGCTGCTTCATGCGCGCGCTGAAAGACCGGCACGGCAACCCCGTGGCCGCGACGCCCGACATCCAGTTCCACGTGGCCACGCTCTCGGCCGACATGGCCGGCGGCAAGGTGCATCCGTACTCGGGCTTCACGATGTCGGTGTGCCAGCTGCGGCCCGAGTCGCGCGGGCACATCCGCATCCGCTCGCTCGATGCGGCCGAGCCGCCCGAGATGCAGCCCAACTACCTGGCGACCGAGCTCGACCGCGCGACCACCGTCGCCGGCGTGCGGGCCGCGCGTGCCATTGCCGACGCGCCCGCGATGAAGCCGTATGTGAAGCGCGAAGTGAAGCCCGGCCCCGCGGCGGCGAGCGACGAAGACCTGCTCGAGTTCTGCCGGAACAACGGCGCCACCATCTTCCACCCCACCGGCACCTGCCGCATGGGAAGCGACCCGCTCGCCGTCGTCGATGCGCGCCTTCGCGTGCACGGCATCGCGGGCCTGCGGGTGATCGATTGCTCGGCGATGCCGACGCTGGTGTCCGGCAACACCAACGCACCCGCCGTGATGATGGCCGAGAAGGCCGTCGACCTGATCAGAGAGGACGCCAGGCACTAGCACCCGAAGGCCCGCAGAGGCCACCCCGACAACAACGCATTGGAGACAAACACATGAGCGCAACCGACGAGAAAGCGATTCGCAGGGTGGTCATCTCCGCCCTGGTGGGCGCCACCATCGAGTGGTATGACTTCTTCCTGTACGGCGTGGTGGCCGGCATCGTGTTCAGCAAGCTGTACTTTCCGGGGAGCGATCCGGTGGTGTCGGTGCTGCTGGCCTACACGACCTTCGCGGTGGGCTTCGTCACGCGGCCCCTGGGCGGCGTGATCTTCGGCCACTTCGGCGACAAGATCGGCCGCAAGAGCATGCTCATCATCACGCTGATGATCATGGGCGTGGCCACCTTCCTCATCGGCCTGGTGCCCACCTATGCGCAGATCGGCATCGCGGCGCCCGTGCTGCTGCTGCTGCTTCGCATCGCGCAGGGCATTGGCCTGGGCGGCGAATGGGGCGGCGCGGTGCTCATGGCATACGAATACGCGCCGAAGGACAAGCGCGGCTTCTATGCCTCGCTGCCGCAGATCGGGCTGGCCATCGGCCTGTGCCTGGCCTCGGGCGTGGTGGCGCTGCTGTCGTCGCTCCTCACCGACGAGCAGTTCATGTCCTGGGGCTGGCGCATCGCCTTCCTAATTTCCGGCGTAATGGTGCTGGTGGGGATGTACATCCGCCTGCACGTGCAGGAAACGCCCGAGTTCGCGGCCGTGAAGGCGCGCAACGCCGAGCTGCGCATTCCGTTCATGGACATGATCCGCCGCTACCCCGGCAATGTATTGAAGGGCATGGGCGCGCGCTACATCGACGGGGTGTTCTTCAATATCTTCGGCGTGTTCTCGATCAACTACCTCACGAGCACCATCAAGATCAGCCGCACCGATGCGCTGCTGGGCGTGATGGCCGCGGCGATCGTGATGATCTTCTTCATCCCCTTCTTCGGCCGGCTCTCCGACAAGATGGGGCGCGGCAGGGTCTACATGTGGGGATCGATCATCACCGCGGTGTCGGCCTTCCCCGGCTTCTGGCTCATGACGCACAGCGGCGGCAACGTGCTGCTGGTGTGGCTCGCGATCATCGTGCCGTTCGGCATCCTGTATGCCTCGGTGTACGGGCCCGAAGCGGCGTTGTTCTGCGACTTGTTCGACGCGAAGGTGCGCTACACCGGCATCAGCTTCGTCTACCAGTTCTCGGGCATCTTCGCCTCGGGCATCACGCCGATCATCGCGACCGCGCTGCTCAAATCGGGCGGCGGCGATCCGTGGCAGATCTGCATGTACGTGCTGTTCGCGGGGGCGGTGTCGGCGCTGTGCGCATGGATGATCGGGCGCAGCCCCTCACCCGCGGATGCGGCGGATGCGCCCGTCGTCGTCGCCTCGCGTTGAGGCGGCGATCTACTTCAGCCGGTAGCTGAGCTTGCGGCTGCCGCTGACGGTGGAGTCCAGGCCGATCCATTCGCCCTGCGCCGAGTACCAGACGTCGATCGGCTGGGCCGGCGTCGCGATGCGCCAGCGCGTGGCCGCCACCGCCTGGCCGCGCACCTCGACCGTGCCGCTGCCCGCGCGGCTGACCTGCACCGCCTCGAGCTTGCCGCTTTGCGAATTGAGCAGCCGTTCCTGCTTGCGGATGGCGGGGTTCCAGTAAGCGAAGCTCATCACGCAGCCGTCGACCGGCTGCGTGCCCTTGGGCGTGGTGACGGCCAGCACGTTGTCGCCGGTTGCGCTGGCGTCCACCTTCTCGGGCGTGCCGTCGTCGTCGGTCCTGGAGACGAGCTGGCGCAGGCAGTCGCCGCGCCAGTTCTCGGTGGCGGTGTGCCGGTATCGGTAGACCGTGACACCCAGCAGCTTGACCGCGAACGCCGCCTCGCTCGTCAGCCTGCGCTCTTCGCCGTTGGCCGCGAGCGCAAAGCGGTGCTCGCCGATGGGCGCATCGTCGAGCAGCACGCGGAAGTTCCATTCGCCGCTCGCGGGCCCGGTGGCCGTGCCGCTTGCCGACGCAGCGCCGCTCGCCAGCAGCGCCAACGCGAAGAGCCAGTGTTCTTTTTTCATGATGCCTCGGACTTTGAGTGGCGCACCGGCCCCGGCACGAAAGCATTGGTTCGCGCGATGTAGTCGCGGTACGCGGGGCGGCGCTCGCCGATGTCGGCTTCGAGCATGCTCACGCCCGACACCTTCAGCAGCAGCCACGTCATGAGCAGCGGAGAGACGACGGTCCATGCGCCCCCCAGGCCCGCGCCGCCGATGGCGATGAGCCACAGCCCCCACCAGACGCAGGCCTCGCCGAAGTAGTTGGGATGGCGTGTGTAGCGCCAGAGGCCACGGTCCATCACCTTGCCCTTGTTGGCGGCGTCGGCCTTGAAGCGCGCCATCTGCGCATCGCCGATGGCCTCGAAGAACAGGCCGAACAGCGCGAGCGCGATGCCGACGACGTCGATCCACCCGAGCGGCCGCGCCGCCGTCATGCCCGGCAGGAACGGCGCGGAGACGATCCACGCGAGCACCGCCTGCAGCGCGAACACGAGGTACAGGCTCTTGAACGCAAAGCCCGGCTGGTTGCGCGCGCGAATGGCCTGGTAGCGGCGGTCTTCGCCGTGCCCCCAGTTGCGCCAGGTGATGTAGAGGCACAGCCGCACCGCCCACGCCGTGCCCAGCACCGCCATGCACAGGCCCCGCGGCGTGTGGCCCGGCACCAGCGCGAAATACACGAGCCCCGCGCCCACGATGCAGACGGGCCACACGCGATCGACAAGGCTCACGTCATGGCGCGCGAGGCTGGCGAGCCAGGTCAGCAGCACGACCAGCGCGGTCCATGCCAATCCAGCCAGGGCGATACCGCTCATAAGACAGCCGCTCCCGGACTTTCGAGGAACACCATGGAACCGGCTTCGCCGGGCCATCGTTGTTGCCCCCGGCAGGGGGAAGGAGAAGCGGCACGAAGTGCGCGAAGCCTGGGGACGAGCCTCATGATGCGCGTCGCTCGAAGAGGTAGTGGCTCACCCACCAGCGCTGCCCGCCATCGAAGCCGAACAGTTCCGCCACCGACATGAAGAACAACCGCCATCGCGTCCACCACACATTGGCCTCCGCGCCGTAGGTGGCCTTGAACAGCGGGCGCAGCTCGTCGCGGCGCGCGTCCATGTTGCGCAGCCACGCCTCGGCCGTGCGCTGGTAGTGGCTGCCCTCCCACCGCCAGCGCCGCAGGAGGCGCAGGTCGTCCTGGCAGTGCAGTGCGAGGTCGTCGCTGGGCATCATGCCGCCGGAGAAGAAATACTTACTCATCCAGTCGCTCGCATCGCGCACTTCGAACGGATACGGCGCCTCGCGGTGCGCGAACACGTGCATGAAGAACCGGCCCTCCGGCTTGAGCCAGCGAGCCACGTTGGCGAAGGCCTGCGGCCAGTTGCGCAGGTGCTCGAACATCTCGACGGAGACGATGCGGTCGAAGCGGTCGTCGGTGTCGAAGGCGTTGATGTCGCGGGTCAGCACGCGCACGTTGGCCAGGCCCCGCTGCGCGGCCTGGGCTTCGATGTATTCGCGCTGGGAATTGGAGTTGGACAGGGCCGTGATCCAGCTGTTCGGGTACTTCTCGGCCATCCACAACGTGAGGGAGCCCCAGCCGCAGCCCAGTTCCATGACGTCCTGGCCGTCGACGAGGCCGGCGCGTTCGCAGGTGGCCGAGAGGGCGGCGGCTTCGGCTTGCTCCAGCGTCTGGGTACCTTCGGGCCAGTAGCAGCTGCTGTATTTGCGGTGGTTGCCCAGCACCTGGGCGAAGAAGGCGGCGGGGACTTCGTAGTGTTGTTCGTTGGCCTTTTCGGGGAGAGGCGCCAGGTGGGATGAGCGCATCTGGGCCACGAAGGCTTGGGTGAGGTCGGCCGCGGTCAAGGGGTCGCCGGCGTGGAGTTCGGTCAGGCGGTCCTTGAGGAGGCGGCGGATGCCTCGGCGGATGAAGGGGTCGGGGACTAGGCCTTTTTCTACCCAGTGGAGGGCGGAGGTGAGGGCTTGGGGCATGGCGGGTTCTCCTCGGTGGGCACGCCAGGTGGGTGCTGCTGGGAGATGTACGCAGCAAGTCGAGCTTTGGATGAGCCGCCGGCTATCGGGTGGCGGTTTCCGGCTTTTGGGATGTATTCCGGGATCGTCCAGGGCGCTTTTCGAGCAGCAAGCCGCCGATCCTCGGCTGCGAGCCCAACGGGCACCCGCCCTTCGCAATTGCTTACTTCTCCCCCCGCCCCTTCGCCTTCTTCTCCTCCCCCGTCCCAAACCCGATAGGCCGCCTCGGCGGATCATCCGGCACCGTCAGCGCCTTGATCGCCTCGAACACCTGCAGCAATTGATTGCGCGTATTCCGGCTGAAGGCGTCCTGCCGCATATCGATCTGCCCGGTTTTCTGCTCCAGTTCGCTCAACCGCTTGGCCAGATCCTGGTGCGTGGCGATCAGCGCGCGCACGCGCACGAAGGTGCGCATGATCTCGATGTTCACCGCGATGGCGCGCGGGCTCCCGAGCACCGACGAGAGCATCGCCACGCCCTGCTCCGTGAACACATAAGGCGCTGTGCGACGGCCGCCGCGGCCGGGGTTTGAGGTCACGGTTTGTGACCTCAAAGCCGCCCACTCCTTGGGCGAGAGCTGGAACATGAAGTCGGCCGGAAAGCGCTCGGCATTGCGCTTGACCGCCTGCACCAGCACCTTGGTCTGCACGTCGTAGAGCATCGCGAGGTCGGAGTCGAGCATCACGCGCTGGTCGCGGAGCGACAGGATGCGGCTTTCGATCCGGGGTTGCAGCGGCGGCGCGTTGGAAGATGCTTCGCTCATGAGGATGGGTGACACCGGTTGGATGTCCGTGGCCGAAGAGGCCATCGACGTTCCCGATAACGATACCCTGCCCTCACGCGACCGCAAAGCAGTCTTCCTTACTCAGGCGGAGCGCTCGCTCATCGACGGCGCGGCGCCCCCACCGAATGCAATGCAACGCCCCGGCGCCTGCCAAAAGACGTAGCGCCTTCGAGCAATCGACGCACCGACCGCACTACCCCACACTGGCCGCAAAAGGAGCACCCCGCATGGACCTGGACAATGCCATCGACCTACTGACCATCATCTCGATTGCCACTGGCGCGCTCGCAGTCGTCCTTTTCATCGTCTTGAAGGTCGTGGCCACGAAGAAAAGAAAGTAACGAAACGCGGTGCCGCGCGGCCGGGCTATCGGCCCGCATGCGTTCGCTGCCCCAGCGCGGCGGCCACCATGAGCCCGCCGATCAGCGACACGTGCTCCAGCACCACGTAGAACTCGAAGGTGCGCTGCGGCTCGCTCATCGTCCAGAAGGGATGCGCGATCGGGATCGTCATCGCCAGGAACACGCCAAGGCCGCCCGCGCCGAGCCAGGCCCACCGATTGGAGATGACGAGCGCGGCGCCGCCCAGTTGCACCAGCGTCACGGCGACCGCGTAGGCCGGTGCGGGCGAGAGCCCGACCTGGCGCATCTCGGCAACCTTCGCGGGAAAGTCGAAGATGCCGGCCAGCCCGGCGCTCCAGAACACGAAGGTCAGCGCGAGCCGCGCAAGCAGCACGAACCAGCGGCTGCGCAAGATGGCTTCGACGAGGGGCGTCATGCGTGGGAGCCCTTGCTCACACCAGCGCCAGCACTTGCTGCAGCGGGCGGCGCGGCTTGCGCGGCCAGTTCTCCGGCAGGGCTTGGCCGATTGCGAGCAGCATCACCGGAACTTCGTCCTCGGCCAGCCCGAACGCCTCTGCGACCGCCGACGCATCGAAGCCGATCATCGGCGCGGAGCCCAGCCCCTGGGCCTGTGCGGCATGGATCAACGTGCCCGCGCCAAAGGTGGCGCTGCGCACCGCCTCGTCGCGCTGGCGCTGGGGCTGCTCGAAGTACAGGCTCTTGGCCGCCGCCTCCCAGCCCGGCACCATGGCCGCCGGCATGATTCCGGCCGCCACTGCCGGGGCGAGGCGGTCCGCCATCACGCGGTGATCGGCCAATTGGCCGACGACGATGAACGTCACCGCGGCCTCGGTGATCTTGGCCTGGTCCCAGGCCAGCGCACGCAGGCGCGCCTTGGCCTCGTCGGTGCGCACGGCGATGAAGCGCCAGTTCTGCAGGTTGAACGACGTGGGCGCGCTGGTGGCCAGGCGCACGAGTTCCTCGATCTGCGCGTCGGTGATGCGATGCGCGGGGTCGAACAGGTTGGTGGTGCGGCGCTCGTGGATGGCGCTCAGTGCGGGATGGGTCATGAGGGGTCCTCTGTGGTTGCGAAAAAAAGCGTGCGACATCCCCGCCCTGCCCGAACGCAGGGCGGCGCACGCAGAGACGAAGCGGAAGAAAAGAAGGGAGTTGCGCTACGCGATGCTGTCGACGACACCGCCGTCCACGCGCAAGGCCGCGCCGGTGGTGGCCGACGCCTGCTCCGAGCTGGCGTAGACGATCATGTGGGCGACCTCGTCCACGGTGGCTGCGCGCCGCAGGATCGACGAGCCGCGGTGCGCCATGACGAAGTCGGCGGCCACCTGTTCCAGGCTCGATCCCGAGCGCTCGACGTCGGCCTTGAGCATGTCGGCCACGCCGTCCGAGAGCGTCGGGCCCGGCAGCACGGCGTTGACCGTCACGCCTGTTCCGGCAAGGCGCTTGGCCAGGCCGCGCGAGATGGCCAGTTGCGCGGTCTTGGTGAAGCCGTAATGAATCATGTCCGCCGGTATGTTCAGCGCGGACTCCGACGACACGAACACGATGCGGCCCCACCCGCGCGCCACCATGCCGGGCGCGTAGTGGCGTGCCAGCCGGACGCCCGACATCACGTTGGTCTGGAAGAAGTGCGCCCAGGTGTCGTCGGACGTCTCGAAGAAATCCTCAGGCCCGTAGATGCCGAGGTTGTTGATGACGATGTCGAAGGACGGGTGCGCCTCGAACAGCCGCGCGCAGTCCGCTTGCGTCGCGAGGTCGCCGGCGAACCCCGCGACTTGCGGCACATCGCCGAGCCGCGACAGCGCGGCGGCCACGCTGGCGTCGCTGCGCCCATTGATGACGACGTGGGCCCCCGCCGCCAGGAAGGCGCGGGCCGCAGCGAAGCCGATGCCGCTCGTGGAGCCGGTGACGAGAACGCGGCGCTGGTTGAACTGGATGTGCATGGTGGTGAGAAAAGCCCGGGGGCTAAAAGCCGTATCGATGGATTGCCCGGATCGTATTTCTGCTTGCAACGGCGCACAATTCGCCGGCTTCGCAAATCACTGTTCGAGGTTTTCAAAAGATGGATCGCATCGACGCCCTGCGTCTTTTCATTGGTGTGGCCGAGGCGGGCAGCTTCTCGCGCGTGGCGCGCGAGCGGTCGATTGCCACCTCGACCGCGACGCTTGCGGTCAGCCAGCTGGAGCAGGAATTCGGCGCGCGCCTGATGGCGCGATCGACGCGGCGCCTCGCCCTGACCCACGAAGGCGAAACGCTGCTCGAGGACGCGCGCCGCATCGTCGCCGAATGGGACGCGGCCTGGCAGGGCATGCGCCAGGACGGCGCGCTGTCGGGGCCCATCCGCGTCACGGCCACCAACGACTTCGGGCGGGCCCAGCTGCGGCCGTTGCTGGACCGGTTCCAGGCACAGCATCCGGGGCTGTCGGTGAACCTGCTGCTGGGCGACAACACGATCGACCTGATCGACGAGCGCATCGACCTCGCCCTTCGCTACGGACCGCTGCCCGACTCGGGCCTGCACGCGCGGCTGCTGGTGCCCGGCACGCGGCACGTGTGCGCTTCACCGGCGTACTGGCGTCGTCGCGGCCGGCCGGCGCATCCGGACGAATTGGCGGGCCACAACTGCCTGATCCTGGCGAGGCCCGGGGCACCGCTGGCCGCATGGCCGTTTCGCGATGGCGGGCGGCCGTTCCACGTCAAAGTCGTGGGCGACCGGCAGGCCAGCGATGGCGACGTGCTGCGGCAGTGGGCCATCGAAGGCGTCGGCGTGGTCTTGAAGAACGGCTGCGATGTGCGCCGCGAACTGGCGACGGGTCAACTGGAGACTGCGCTGGACGACTACGTGGCAGGGCCGGTCGACCTGTATGCGGTTCACGCCAACGGCACGCCGAGCCGGCGCGTGGCGGCGCTGGTGGAGTTTCTGGCGCAGGCGTTGGCGGGAACGCAAGCGCAACCTGCCGACGCCTGAAGAAATCCGGAGCAGGTGCTCGTTCTTTCTATGTCTGCTTGGCCTTTCCGGCCTCGCTCAAGGCGGTGCGCAGCGACTGCGCCGTCGCATCGGCCGCATCGATCCGCCGCTGAAATTCTTCATTGACCAGACCGACCAACGCGCTGAGCTCCGTGCGGTCCGGACAGAACTCCTCCGCATTGCTCGTGTGATGCGGGCCGATGAGTTTTTCAATGCACGCATACGCGCGCTGCACAACGCGAAGGCTGTCGATGCCATCGCTTGCATGCAGCGCGAGCGATTGCGCGCTGAGGGTTTCGGGCGGTCCGGGAAACGAGGGAACGTGAGCCATCAATGGCCTCCAAGAGGTGCGGTTTACTGAAACCGCCGCTCCCGAGACCAATCGGAGGCGGCGACTCGACGAGTTGGTCTACCGGGCACCTCTTGCGAGAACCGGCCGGGCTTGCGCCCGCCCGTCGAGCCGCCAAAAAACTATTGGGGCACGAATGACGAAGCCGCAGACCCTGCGGGGGTAACTGCGGCTTGCGTCGCAGAGATGCTTCGGGAGACCAATCCCGATCACGCCTGTTTTTGACATGACCGGCGCAGTATAGCCACGCACCACAACAAGATCAGCCCCGCGCTGACATCGCCAGACAGCCAACCGCCCGACGCTTCAGGCACTTCCTTCCTTTCATCGAAACGTGCCCATCCGCAACCTCGTCGTGGTCCTCGGCGACCAACTGAGCCTCTCCAGCGTGGCATTCGACGGCTTCGATGCCGCGCAAGACCGCGTGTGGATGGCCGAGGTGCGCGACGAATCGGAGCACGTGCCGAGCACCCAGATGCGCACGGCCCTCTTCCTGTCCGCGATGCGCCACTTTGCAGAGGCCATCGCCGCGCGCGGCATGCCGATCGACTACCTGAAGCTGGGCACGCACGACTTCGCCTCGATCGAAGCCGCGCTGACGCACGCGCTGTCTCACCATCGCCCGCATGCGGTCGTGATGGTCGAGGCAGGCGAATGGCGTCTCGAACAGACGATCGCAAGGGTGTGCCAGGCCGCGCAGGTGCGGCTCGCGGTGCGCGACGACCTGCACTTCATGGCCTCCCGCGCCGAATTCGCCGAGCACGCGCACGGAAAGCGCCGCCTCGTGATGGAAGACTTCTACCGCCGCATGCGGCTCAAGCACGAGGTGCTGCTCGACGAGAGCGGCAAGCCCGAAGGCGGTCAATGGAATTTCGACCACGACAACCGCGGCGCCTTCGGGCGCAACGGGCCGGGCATGCTGCCGCCACCGCCCTCCTTCGCGCCCGATGCCATCACGCGCGAGGTGCTGGCCGATGTGCAAGCGCACTTCGGCGATCACTACGGCAGCGCCGCGCAGTTCGACTGGCCGGTCACGCGCGGGCAGGCGCTCGCTGCCATGAACGACTTCATGGCTTTCAGGCTGCAGGACTTCGGGCGCTTCCAGGACGCGATGTGGACCGACGAGCCGGTGCTCTATCACGGGCTGCTGTCGTCGTCGCTGAACCTGAAGCTGCTCGATCCGCGCGAGGTGATCGATGCGGCCGTGGCGCAGTGGCGCGCGGGCGTCGCGCCGCTGGAATCGGTGGAGGGCTTCGTGCGGCAGATCCTCGGATGGCGCGAGTTCATGCGCGGGGTGTACTGGTGGCGCATGCCGCAGCTGGTCGATGCCAACGCGCTGGACCATCACGAAGACCTGCCCGGCTGGTACTGGACAGGCGACGTCGGCATGAACTGCATGAAGCAGGCGATCGGCCAGACCTTGCGAAGCGGCCATGCGCACCACATCCAGCGGCTGATGGTCACGGGCAACTTCGCGCTCACCTTCGGCGTGGCGCCCGCGCAGGTGCATGCGTGGTACCTGTCGGTGTATGTGGATGCGGTGGAGTGGGTCGAGCTGCCGAACACGGTGGGCATGTCGCTCTACGCCGATGGCGCGCGCTTCGTGACCAAGCCCTACGCCGCCGGCGGCGCCTACATCCGCCGCATGAGCAACTACTGCGACGGCTGCCGCTACAACCCGGGCACGCGCAGCGGCGAAGATGCCTGCCCGATGACGGTGATGTACTGGGACTTCGTGGCGCGCCATGCGCGCATGCTCGAGAACAACCCGCGCACGAAAGTGATGACGCAGAACCTGCGGCGCTTCAGCGCCGATGAGCTTGCCGCGATACGGCGCACCGCCGATCGCATGCGCCAACGGCCGGATTCTCTTTAGGCTCCCACAGGCCAAGCCGATCGACCGATGACAAGCCACGCACCCCTGCACGCCAGCGACGAGAAGATCGCGAAGACGATCTTCGCCTTGCTGCACGAGCGCGATGCCACGGCCTCGATCTGCCCGTCGGATGTCGCACGCGCGCTGGCGACCGGGGAGCCCGCCTGGCGGGCGCTCATGCCCGAGGTGCGCCGGGTGGCCGCCGCGTTGGCAGCCAGGGGCTCGCTGACGGTGACCCGTGGCGCGGAAGAGGTCGATGCGATGTCTCCCGGCGGGCCGATCCGCCTGCGCCGGCCGAGGCGATGAGGGCCTGAGCCTGGCCGGCCGCCGGCCAGGCCGATGCCCCTACACCGGGCAGCCCCTCCCCCGATGCTGGAACAATGCGCCCCCATGGACGGCCTCGACCTCATCAAAACCTTCCGCGAAGTTGCCTTCCGCCGCAGCTTTTCCCGCGCCGCCGATTCGCTCGGCATGTCCAAGGCCACCGTGAGCCGCTACGTGGCCGAGCTCGAAACGCGCAGCGGCGTGCGGCTCCTGAACCGCTCCACGCGCGCGTTGAGCCTCACCGATGCCGGCCAGGTGCTGCTCGATCGCAGCACCGAACTGGTGGCGATGGCCGAGAACACGCTCAACGACCTGCAGGGCCACGGCGCCACGCCGCGCGGGCGGCTGCGCATGAGCGCGCCCAACGGGCTGATCGCGGGCTGGATGTCCGACGTGATCGCCGAGTTCATCAATCTCTACCCCGATGTGTACGTGAGCCTGGTGTTCACGAACAACGCCATCGACCTGATCGAGGAAGGCATCGACATCCACCTGACCGGCGGGCGCATCGACGACATGAACCTCATCGTGCGCCGCCTCGTGCAATACGACATGGTGGTGTGCGCCTCGCCCGCCTACTGGGCGCGGCGCGGCATTCCGCAGGTGCCCGAGGACATGGCGCGGCACGACGTGCTGAGCTATTCGTCGATGCCGACCACGCACCTGCCCTTCGAGACCGATGGCCGCGCGCACGACGTGGCGGTGCACAGCCGCATGGAGGCGAACGACGCGATCGCGCTCATCGAGCTCGCGCTGCGCGGGGTGGGCGTGGCGTATGTGCCGGAACCGCTGGCGCAATCGCACCTGGAGCGCGGTGCGCTGGTGCCGGTGCTGCGCGACCACATGCCGCACGAGCACTGGCTCTACGCAGCGTATTCGCAGCGCCGCCACAACAGCGCGGCGATGCGGGCGATGCTCGACTTCCTCGAGAAATCGATGGCGCCGCTGGGCGACCCGCCCGCCATGCCGGCGATGCCGCCCGCGTTGCAGGTGTCGCCGATCTCGACCGTCACGTCGCCCGTCTCGCCGCCTACATGCGCCCTTTCCAGGGCACAAGACGTCGCTCGAGCCACCGCATCAGCAGGTCGAACAGATACGCCACCACGCCGATGACGATGATGCCCATGATCACGATGTCGGTGCGCAGGAAGTTCGACGCGTTCAGCACCATCTGACCCAGCCCCATGTTGGCCGCGACCATCTCGGCGGCCACGAGCGTGGTCCACCCGAAGCCGATGGCGATGCGCATGCCCACGAGGATGTCGGGCAGCGCCGAGGGCAATATGACGTGGCGGATCACCTGCATGTAGCTCGCACCCATCGAGTACGCGGCGTTGATCTGCTCCTGCGACGCACTGCGCATGCCCGAGCGTGCGGCAAGGGCCAGCGGCGCGAAGCAGCTCAAGAAGATCAACAGCACCTTGGGCAGCTCGTCGATGCCGAACCAGATGATGATGAGCGGCAGGTACGCGAGCGGCGGCAGCGGCCGATAGAACTCCAGCGGCGGATCGAAGATGCCGCGCCAGAAGCGGCTCATGCCCATCGCGATGCCCACCGGGATGGCGGTGGCACACGCCAGGAAGAAGGCCGAGAACACGCGGAACATGCTCGCCAGGAAGTGCTGCCACAGCGGCTTGTCGTTGGCCTGGCCCGTGAGGTATTCGTAGAACTGCTGGAACACCGCCTGCGGCGTCGGCAGGAAGAGCGGCTTGACCCAGCCCATGTTGGTGACGACGAACCACAGCACGACCAGCGCCACCACGGTGACCACGCTGATGGTCACGCTGGAGCCCTCGCCCGGCACCTTGAATGCGCTGGTCTTGAGCTTGGTGCCCGGTGCGGGCGGCGGCGATGCGGCGGGCTTGGAAGGCGGCGTCATGGCAACAACGGCGGCAGGCGATGCGATGGTGACCTCAGGCATGGGCGGCCTCGCGATGATGAATGATCGACAAGACCTCCTCGCGCATGCGGATGAATTCGGGCTCCGACTTCACCTTGCGCGAATCGCCGTGCGCGAGGAACTGGCGCGAGAACGGCACGTTGTCGTAGACGTGCGAGATGCGCCCCGGGCTCGGGCTCATCACGATGAGGCGCGTCGCGAGAAAGAGCGCCTCCTCCACCGAGTGCGTGATGAAGAAGACCATCTTGTTCGACTTCGACCAGGCCTTGAGCAGGATCTCCTGCACCTGCTCGCGCGTGAACGCATCGAGCGCGCCCATGGGCTCGTCCATCAGCAGCACGGCCGGGTCGCTCGCGAGCGCGCGCGCAATGCCCACGCGCTGCTGCATGCCGCCCGAGAGTTCGTACACCGCGCGGTCGGCGTACTGCTGCAGGCCGACGAGCGCGAGCTTGTCTTCGGCGATGCGGTCGCGCTCGGCCTTGCCCGTGCCGGCCAGCCGCAGCCCCAGCGACACGTTGTCGCGCACGTTGAGCCACGGCATGAGCGCGTGCTTCTGGAACACCACGCCGCGGTCCGCGCCGGGGCCGACCACGGGCTTGCCGTCCAGAAGAATCTCGCCGGTCGATGGCGGCAGGAAGCCCGCGATGCTGTTGAGCAGCGTCGTCTTGCCGCAGCCCGAGGCACCGAGCGCGACGACGAAGTCGCCGTCGTGCATCGTGAGGTTGACGGGCGCCAGCGCCTGCAGCGTGCCGCCCTTGACGGCGTAGTTGACCGTGAGGTCGCGGATGTCGAGCGTGGGCATCGAGTGGGCCCCGCTTACTTGCTGCTCATCGCCTTGTCGACGTACACGGTGGTCACGTAGGCGCCGTAGTCGGGCTTGACTTCCTGCACGCGGCCCTGCTCCTTCAGGAACGCCGCCGTGCCCGCCATTGCCTTGGCCGCACCGCCGCCCAGCCACGTGGGCGAGACCTGCTCGGCCATGGTCGGGAAGGTGTAGAGCGACATGGCCGCGCCCACGTCCTTCGGGTCGGCCTTGGTCCACTTTGCCATCGCTTTCGTCTGCGGCGAATCGGGCGTCCAGCTCTTGCCGGTGGCCTTGTATTCCTCGTTGGCGCGGTTCAGTGCTTTCACGAACGCGATCATGAAAGGCTCGTTGGCCGCGGCCCACTTGGCGTTGACGACGATGCCCTCGAACGTCGGCGCGCCGCGCTTGCCGATGCTGCCCGAGGTGGCGATGGTCTTGCCCGTGCCCTTGATCTTGGAGAGCACCGGGTCCCAGATGAAGGTGGCGTCGATGTCGCCGCGCTCCCATGCGGCGGCGATTTCCGGCGGGCGCATGTTCATCACGTTGACGCTCTTGGGGTCGACACCGTCCATCTTCATGCCGGCCATGAGCTGGTAGTGCGCGGTCGACACGAATGGCGTGGCCACCTTCTTCCCCGCGAGGTCCTTCATGCTGTTGATGCCCGAGGCATTGCGGGCGATGAGCGCCTCGGCGTTGGCGATGTCCGCCGAGATCCAGAAGAGCTTGATGTCCTGGCCCTGGCTCGCCGCCGCAGTGAGCGGGCTGGAGCCGGTTTCACCCATCTGCACGTCGCCTGAAGCCATCGCGCGGATGACGTCGCCACCGCCGGAGAACATGCGCCAGTTGATCTTGTAGCCGGTGGCCTTTTCGACCTCGCCCGATTCCATGACAAGGCGCAGTGGGACGAGCATGTCCTGGTGGGCGAAGGTGACCTCCTTGGTCTGTGCGTTCGAGATGCCGCAGAGCGTGAGGGTGGCGGCCAGCAGGGCCAGCTGGAGGGGGAGACGGCGGGACGTGGTCATCGGGTTTCTCCAATAGGTGAATCTCGGCTGCGACTTTGCACGCAACGGGTGCAGCCAGGAAGTACCAGCGAGGTTGGGGGGATGGAGCCAGCTTGTCCGTGAATACCCTTGTTATGGTGCATATGGCACTCAGACGGGGCATTGGCATTGCCGTCGCCCTCGCCACCGGGCCTGGGTTTGATGAGGGATGTGCTTTCTTTTCTTTCCCGAGGCCGGGTCTCGGCCCGGCGGCCGACTTACTTTCTTTTGCTTCGCCAAAAGAACGTAAGCAAAGAAAAGGCGACCCTGCTGTCTGCGTCCCTGCGCTTCGCTACGGGCAACCTGCGGTGCTCGCGTTTCGCGGGGTCTCGCCGAACTCGCTTCGCTCAGACAACGGCGAGCCCTTGTCCGCGAAGCGCTCCGCTCCTCGGCGCAGCCAGAAGGGATTTCGACACCGGACACGCCATCGCTGCGCTCGGCGGTCGCTCGGGCCTTTGCTTCGCTCGGCTTGGCTTGGCTTGGCTTGGCTTGGCTTGGCTTGGCTTGGCTCTGTCTACGACGATGGGCTTTGCTCAACTCGGCCTGGATTGGCTCCCTCCCCTTCCGGGGGAGGGCAGGGGTGGGGGCACGCGGCGCTCTTTGAGGCGCTGCTGCGTATCGAACGCCGTCGT
>NZ_JXQQ01000096.1 GCF_000834655.1 Variovorax paradoxus | reverse complement strand
CGTACAGAGCCGTGCGCTTCGACAGGTTGTGCACGTAGCCGATTGCCAGCTTGTTGGCCTTCGGATCAGCAATACGCGGCTGGAACAGCACTTCTTGCTGGTTGTTGTCGTACTTGACAGCCGAGTACGAAGCGCGGATCAGGCCAGCACCGACCGGCACGGTCACGCCGAGCAGGTAACCGGTCAGGTCAACGTCAGGACGGCCGCCCAGGAAGGGTTCGGTTTCGTAGTCCAGCTTGTTCTTCGAGCGCGACACTTCACCGAAGAGCTTCACAGGACCGAAGTCGTACGAAGCGCCGAGGTTGAAGGTGTTGACCTTGTTGGTCGTGCCGACGTAGAACTGGTCGCCAACGGTGCTGCTGCCGTAAGCAGCTGCGATGTCCAGAGGACCGTTCGCGTAGCCGAAGCGGCCACCGATGTAACGGCCGGTGCGCGAGTTGTTCGCGACATCAGGCGTAGCGGTGCCAGGGCTGTACTTGGTCTTTTCGCTGAACGAGTACTGCAGTTGGCCGTAGAAACCACCCAGGTTCGGCGGCAGGAAGTAGCCGATGC
>NZ_JXQQ01000095.1 GCF_000834655.1 Variovorax paradoxus | reverse complement strand
GCGGGCAAGAGCCTGCTGGTCAGCGCGAAGGACGCAGTGCGCATCGCCGCTTTCGAAAAAGGAATGCGGCTCATCGCAGCGAGTTCGGACATCGATCTCGAGGCCCTGAGCAACAGCATCCACATCCTGGCCAAGCTGGACGTCAAGGCCGACGCCAACCGGATCACGATCACGGCCAAGGAGGAGGTCGTCATCAATGGCGGCACGAGCTATACGCATTGGAACGCGGCCGGCATCGAGAACGGGACCAAGGGCATGTGGCGCGAGCATGCGGCCGTGCATTCCCTGGTCGGGCCGAGCAACAAGCCGGGGCCGAGGCTGCCGGAGCCAGTCACCCTGAAGGAACTGGAGCAAAAGCAAAGCCTCGCGTTCATCCTGCGTTCGCATCCAACCGATGGCCGCGTGTTCGCCGACGAGCCCTATACCCTCTACAAGGGTGACGCCAAGGTGGAAGACGGCGTGACCGACGAGAACGGGCAGCTGATCATCAAGGACCACCAGAAGGGCACGCCGAAGTACACCGTCAAGCTCAGCAACGGCCACGAGTTCGATCTTCCCGTCAAGGAAAAGCTCGAGGAACTCGACGACCAGCTTGCCGCCCGCGGATTTCGCGCGGCGCAGGATGACGCCAAGGACAGGCTGCGGCATCAACGCCATCGCGAGGGCAACTAGGGCCTTGCGTTACAGCCGGCCCTGCAATCGCAACGCTCCAGCATTCACCCATGAACGATTCCCCGCAGCACAAGTCTTGCACGCCGATCTCCGAAGCCCAGCGCACCACGACCGGCAGCGCCCAGTGGCTGCTCGAAGCGTGCGAGGACGAGAAAACCCCTCCGTATCACGCCAACGAGCTGCAGCTCTTCATTTGCGGTGAAGTCGCGTTCGAGCAGATTGCCAAGGACATCAAGAAGGCCAAGGAAAGTGTCGAGATCATCTGTTGGGGGTTCGATCCCGCGATGGAACTGATCCGCACCAAGAACACATGGCCGCGCGGCCTCACCTGGGGCGACCTGCTCAAGGAAGTGGCCGAGGGCAAGCACAACGGCGGCAAGCCCGTGCAGGTGCGACTGCTCTCGTGGTACGGCTTCATCGGCAGCACCTTGCTGGGCGGAAACAACATGCCCGGATACAGCAAGGACGACACGACGACGGCGCAGCGCGCCAGCCCCGCCTTCAACCCGGACGACTGGACCGACGGCATCGCGGTCACCCCGCAGGATCAGCGCAAGGACTTCAACGCCCAGTGGTACCAGGATGCCTTCGGTGGCAGGCTGAAGAACCTGACCATCCGCATCCGCGACGGCGATGAAAAGGCCGTCAGTGCAAACCTTGCGAACGAGCCGGGCAAACGTGGCTACACCGAAACTAAAGCCATGGTGAAAGTGGCCACCGACCACCAGAAAACCATCCTGATCGACTACGAACACGAAGGCGGCGCCTCGGCCGTGGGCTACGTCATGGGTCTCAACAGCGTGACCGACTACTGGGACACGGCGGCGCACCTGTTCAAGGACCCGCGGCGCGGCGCGTCGTGGGAGGGCGCGGGTGACGATGGACCGGGTCTCAAGCCCTACCAGGACTATGCGTGCCGGATCCGCGGCGCCGCGCTGGTGGCCGTGAGCAAGAATTTCACCGATGCATGGAACCGCGCCAAGGGCCGAACCGCCGTCGGGACACTGGCGCGCACGCATGATCTGAAAAACCCGCCCAAGGGCCTGACCAGGACACTGGTCGGCGCAACCCAGCGCGCCCAGATCGTGCGAACCCAGCCCGAGGAACAGGACCAGACCATCAAGCGCCTGTACCTGCAGGCCAGCAGCTTCGCGCGCAACTACCTGTTCGTGGAAAACCAGTATTTCCAGTACACCGACTGGGCGCGGCAGCTCAAAGGGGATCGCGCGGCCTACGTCGACGGCTGGCGCAAGGGCGGCAGGCATCAGGGCGATCTGCCGAACCTGCACCTCATGGCCATCATTCCCACGCCCGAGAAGGGTTTCATGGTGCCGCGCACGCACGACACCGTCAAAGCCCTGGGCCACGGCACCTCGGTTCCCAATCAGGACAAGGCGGTGGAGGACGAGCTCAGGCTGTACGACCTGGACATGGCGCGCTACGAGAAGCTCAAGGCGATTCACGACAAGAATCCGCTGCTGTTTCCCAACCCGCCGACGAAGCCCGAGCTCAGCGATATCGCCGAAACCTCCAGGATGATGGGCGACAAGAGCAACCTTTCCAGGCAACTCGATGCGATCGGCCTGCGCACGCTGGTGGCCAGCCTCTGGACGCACGACCCGGGCTGGTCGAAGTCCAAGCACAGCGTGTTCCAGCGCCAGCAGCGCGAGCAGGAGATCTACCAGCGCGACCTCAAGATCTACCAGCAGAGCAAGGCCGGCTACGAGGAGGCGATGAAACGCGCGCTCGCGGCGGGCGGCAGGCCTTACTGGGGATACACGGGACCGAGCGAGCCGAAGCCGCCCACCGATCGCAGGCTGCAGGTGGCGTCGGCCGTCAGCGAGGGCTATCGCGAGATCTACATCCACAGCAAGCTGATGATCATCGACGACGCGATGTTCACGCTGGGCAGCGCCAACCTGAATCTCAGAAGCATGGCGGTGGACGCGGAGATCAACATCGCCAGCGACGACGTGGGCAAGAGCCGGGATCTGCGGCGCAGGGTGTGGGGTTTGCATACGGGAAATGCCGAGGCCTGCGATGGTGGAGACGGCAGTCCATCGGCCGTCCAGGCGACGTTCAAGAGCTGGCAGGCGCTCATGACGATGAATGAGGTGGAAATGAAGGCGGGACGGCCGATCACGGGCTTCCTGGTTCCCTTCCATGACGAGCGAAAAAGCCGCATTCGACTGGGCTGAAATCAATGAATCTTTTCAGGCACCTGCTCCTTCTTGCCGTCATCCCGCTCACCCAATTCGCCTGTTCCATGAACGACCTGCCACGCAACATGAACCTGAAGGCCTTCGATCCGCATCGGGCGGACTTCGTGTGCAGGCACGAAGCCGATGCGGTGCCGCCGATAGACCCCGAGGCCGAGCAATGGCTGCAGCAGGGCCTGGCGTTGACCAGCCCCGCGTTGTGGCCCGAGGAGCGCGACTACGGCAAGGCGTTGCAGCTGTGGCAGCGAGCAGCCGAACGCAAGCATTGGAAAGCGATGCTCAATGTGGCCAATGCCTACGCAGAGGGAGACGGTGTTCCCAAGGACACCGAGCGCGCGGTACAGCTCGTGGAGGCGGCCATGAAGCTGGGCATCCCGGCGGCTTATGACGTGATGGGCACCTACCACATGGAGGGCGTGGGGGTGAAGCAGGACGCCAGCCGGGCCTATGCGTTCTGGGAACTGGCCGCGGACAAGGGAAGCCCGAGTGCGATGGCGTACCTGGGCGCCAAGATGGACGCCGACTACGACAACCCTCAACGCGGGTTCTGGGGCAATCGCAAGGTGGCCCTCAAGATGCTGGAGTGCGCATTCGCCCAAGGCAACGGCAAGGCTGCGCATGCACTGGGTTCGACCTTGGCGGGCACGGACGCCAGCCGGGGCGAGGACTACGCGCGTGCCCTCAAGATCCTGCACGAAGGCGTCAAGCTCGGCAGCGCAGAGAGCGCGAGCTACTTGTCCTTCACCTTCCGCGTCGGCAAGCCCATGGTCGGCGACGTCAAGGATGGCGCGCGTGCCGAGCGCTATGGCGTCCTTGGAGACGCCCTCGAACTCAACCCCGATCTGCGCCTGCCCAATCTGGATCGGGTGCTCCCTCTGCCGCCGACCCCGTTGCCCAAGTGGGACGGCAACAAGCAGACCCTGATCGATGCGGCCAAGGCCGTGGTGGCCGTGCCGGTCGTGCCACCGGGGCCCGGGCCTTCGGCCGGCCCGCAGCGCAGCGGTCGCGCCCATGTCCCCGAGGGCCATGCATTGCCCGAAGAGCCGCAACGCCACGTGCCTGCGCAATTCGAAAGCACCGCTGCGCCCGAATCCGGCTACTGGATCGCAAGATTGATTCGCCCGGTCGGCGAACGCCACCTTGCCTGGAACGCCGAACAGGTGCCCATGCGCTATGCGAGAGGCGAGCTGTTCGATCGCACCCGCCCGGGCCTCATGCCCGAAGACGGGCGCATCCAGTTCCACTACTTGGGCGAGCTCGTGGCGCTGCCGGTGCACGCCGTGCCTGTCGGCGATCCGCGCGTGGCCCGGCGTATTGCGCGCGAAGCGCAGCTGCCCGAGCCTGCCAGGCGTTGCCTGGGCGATCGCAGCTGTCCGGCCACAGGGATCTGGCAGGCCAGCGTTCCCGGGAGTCATCCGATGGCCACCACTTTCAACCAGTGGCATCGACAGGCCTATGTGCTGCAGGGCCGGCCTTTCCCCCATCCGGGAGAAGCGGGTCTGGACATCGAATCCGGTCAGGTCACCTGGACCTGGTGGAACCAGGCCAACCGGGAAAGCCCGGTCGGTATCGCACATGTGGGCTTGGGGGCGTGATGCGGGTTGCCATCCTCAAGTTTCAACCAACGGACTGAACGACCATGGCTGCAGAGACCAATACAGCGCAAGTGATCGCGTCGGCGCGCCAGAACGCGCGCCTGCTTCGTCTGTCGTTTCCGCGAGGCGGCGAGCCCGCGGGCGCAGGCCTGGTGGTCAACCGGCTGCGGGCCAGCGAAGGCCTGTCGCGGGACTTCGAGTTCACAGCGGAGCTCCTCTCCAGCAATGCCGATCTGGCGCTCAAGGACCTGCAGGGCAAGATGCTCAGCATCGGGTTGGTGCGCCCCGACGGCACGCTGCGCTACTTCACCGGCATCGTCTTCGCGTTCCAGCTCGTGCGGACCGACGGCAACCTTGCCTTCTACGAAGTCAGGCTCGGTCCGTGGCTGAAGTACCTGCGTCTGCGGCACAACAACCGTCTGTTCCATCGCAAGACCCTGCGGGAACAGACCCAGATCGTCTTCGACGACTACGACACCCTGCCCCAATGGAAGTGGCAGGTGCACGGCGAGGACACGGCCGTCACCATGGCCAGCCAGGGTGGCGGCGCTCAGGGTGAAAGCGATCACAACTACCTGCACCGCCGCTGGGAGGCGGCCGGCTACAGCTACTGGTACGAACACGATGCCAATGGCCATACCCTGACCCTCACCGACGACAGCACCCTGGCGCAAGTCATCGATGGGGCGTCCTCCGATATACGCTTCCAGCGAGAAGGCGGTGCGCAGGAAGAAGACGCCATCCACCAGTGGAGCGCCATTCGAGAACTGGTGTCGGCCCAGACGGCGGTCAGTGCGTTCGACTTCAAGAACCCGCGTCCGCAACATGCAGGCACGCTCAGCAGCAATCAGCAGGGCGATGTGCCCCAACTCGAAGTGCATGAATACGGCGGCGCACGCCATTTCAAGACCAGCCGCGAGGGTGATGAGCGGGCGCGGTTGCGCATCGAGGAAATCGAAGCCCGCGGCAAGCACTTCGACGCCCAGGGCAACAGCCGCTTCGTGCTGCCTGGGCGCTACTTTCGCCTGGCCGACCATTTCGGGCGCACGCAGGGCACGGGACCCGAGAGCGAATTCCTGATCGTCGAGATCGAGCACACGGCCAGCAACAACTACCTTCAGAAGGCGGGAGAAGACGGCGGCGAACTCGCCCACTACAGCAACCGGCTCACCTGCAGCCGCCGCGGCATCTGCTGGCGCCCCGGGCGCGGTTTTCACAGTGTCGACCATCGGGTGCTGTCGCCGCAGACAGCGACGGTGGT
>NZ_JXQQ01000094.1 GCF_000834655.1 Variovorax paradoxus | reverse complement strand
CCGAACTGGGGCGCGCACCATCTGCCGCGCGTCGGCTCAGAGGTGCTGGTGTCGTTCATCGAAGGCGACATCGACCGGCCGGTGGTGAGCCAGCAGCTCTACAACGGACAGGACCTGCCGCCATGGTCCGCAGGCACCGATTCGTCGGCCAACCACGCGGGCGTGCTCTCGGGCTGGCACAGCCGCGCGCTCGACGGCAGCGGCTACAACCAGTGGATCGCGGACGATGCGCCCGGGCAGGTGCGCACGCGGCTTGCCAGCTCGCATGCGGCGAGCCAGTTGAACCTGGGGCACCTCAATGCGCAGTCGCCCGACGAGAGCAATCGCGGTGCGTGGCGTGGCACCGGTGCCGAGTTGCGCTCCGATGCGTGGGTGGTCACACGCGCGGGCGAAGGCCTGCTGATTTCGACGCTGGCGCAGGAGCGGGCGGCGGGCAGCGTGCAGGACACCGCGAGCGTGCGCGGCCAGCTGGCTGGTGCGCTGCGCGAATCGCAGAACCTGTCGGATGCGGCCGGTGGCGCCAAGGCGCTGGCGCTGAAGGCGACGGCGCTGCTGCAACCGCTCATCGACGACATCGATCCGGAGAAGAACGGGCACTACCCCGGCAGCGTCAACGGACAGGATGCGCGGGAACCGAAGGGCGGCGAAGGTGCGGATTCGCGTCAGGGCCAGGACCCGGTGCCCGCCTTCGCGCGGCCGCTCATGGTGCTGGACGCGAACATGAGTCTGAACATGGCCACGCCTGCGAGCGCGACGGTGTTCGCGGGCGAGGCGATCCACTGGACGGCGCAGGAGCAGGCGCACATGGCCGCGGGTAAGACGGTGAGTTTTGCGGCTGGCAAATCCGTGGGGCT
>NZ_JXQQ01000093.1 GCF_000834655.1 Variovorax paradoxus | reverse complement strand
TCAAGGGCGGGCAGACGAGCATCGAGCTGGATGGGATGAACATCACGTTGAAGATGCCGGGGCTCTTGGATGTGAAGGGGGCGAGCAAGAGTTTCGTGGGGCCTGGAGGCGCACCGGCGGAACTGCCGAATCTGCCCGTTGGAACGCTCACGGAGCCGTCACCAGACCTCGAGCTGCACTACACCTACGACGATCTCACGCCGGTCGTGCAGGCCACCTACAAGGTGACCTTCGACAGCGGCGCCGTGCTGCAAGGTACGCTGGACCAGGACGGCTACAAGTTGCTGCGCGGCGTGCCCAACGGCAGCTACCGTGTCGAGTACGGCGAGGATGCGCGCGATTGGAAGGCGCCTCCGCTGGCCAAGGACGACGCCGAGTTCCAGAAGAAAGATGTAAAGGCTCAGGGCGTAGCCTTGATTGAGAAAGCATTGGCCACGGAGCCGCCGCTTGATGGCTCGACAGCAGGAGATTTTGAATGAGCGGGACGCGTAGTGAAGTCGAGCGTTTCTTTCGCACCTTGCTGCTGGGGGACTTCGAGGAAGACCAGCACTTCGGCGCGCAGATCGTGGGTGGGCTGATCTCCCTGATTCCCATACTCGATCAGGTGATGGATGCGCGCGACATCACCGGCACGCTGTTCAAGATCAATCAGCGAGGCGGCTTCGACAAGGCCAGCGCGGATCAATTGGTCAACCTGGGTTTTGCCGCATTCGGTGCCATCCCGGAGGTGGGCAGCGCTTTCAAAACCGTATTCAAGCCTTTGTGGAAAGAGCGTCGCGCAGTCAAGGGCGCAGTCCACAGCGGCCTGCAGGCCGTCGAAGGGCTTCTGGGGCTGGGCAAGGGCGGCGCCATCAAATGGATACGTCACGAACTCTTGGGTAAATGGGTTGCGCGCAGCAATGCGGCGATCCAACAGGTCGACGTTGCCATGGCTTCCTGCATCGAGTTGCTGGAGTTCGTTTCTACGGCGACCGGCTGGAAGGACTGGCTCATTCCCGATCCGGTGCAAAGACTGGCCAAGGAGCTCCTGCCGGGCCTGAAGCAGATGCGTGGCCAGATTCGGGCCCCACTGCAGCGCGCCAGCAAGGAGATACGCGAGTTTCTGGAAGACCTGCTGGGCGAGCAGGCCGCGGCCATCGTCATGGCTGCGGGAGAGCGCGCAGTGGCTGCATCTGCTACGCCGGGTACGCGGCCCAAGACGGGGCATAACGCGGCGGAACTTCGCCCCCAGGGCAGGGTGTCGGCGCGTCAGACGGAAAAGAAGGTCGGCGGGCGCACCGAGACCGATACCAAGAGGGGGGGCGGGCCGCTTCATGTGGCGACGCAGCTCACGCGCAAGGCGTTCTCCAGTCTGGCCAATCAGGAAAAGGGTCTGGTGGGCGAGCACATGGTCGACTATTACGAACTCGAGCGCTTGGGCGGTACCTGGCCGCACGACAAGCCCAAGGGCAGTTGGAAACCCGAGACCGTCAGAAAGCTCAACGTGGACAAGCGGCCGGTGAATCTGAGCCTGAGCGACCTACCCAAAGTGAACCAGTCAGGGATAGATGCAGTGTGGCAGCACGGCGGCAGCTACACGGTGACCGAAGCCAAGGCCCGCGAGAGCATCTTTGCGATCAAGGCGAATGTGGACAAGAGAGGCAGCGCCACAGTCAAGAGCATGAGTGAAGATCAGCAGTTGTTGTACTACCTGTTGAGCGACAGCAGCGATAAGCGCGGAGTGCAGTTCAGGACGGTGCAGATGTCGGAGGACTGGGTGCGAGATCGAGCGACACGCGAGGGCCTTCCCGCTGCAGCAAACGCGGCACTCCGAACACCACGCAATCGCAGGGTTGTGCTCGTCACTTTTGAATCGGACGGTGCCCTCGCCCACGGACAAGCGCTGACCGACATCCACATGGGCAAACCGGAGGCCGCGGTTCACCCGCATCCGGAACATGGCATCACGAAACAGTGGGAGGCGGCTGCCATTGATGCGGTCGTGAGGGCACGTGAACGCGCCCGCGCGGTCAAGAACGCCAAGCAATCGTCCGAAGCGCCCACAGGCAACAAGCCGACGAAGGCAAACAAGCCCAGCAAATAAATCCGGGAAGCGGCGATGCGCCGCCCCATTACACAAAACACAAACAAACCATGACTGCTGACGAATTTCGCGCCAAGCGCAGGCAGAAGTTTCTGCCCGAAACATATTTCTCGCTGAACATCAACTTCCTCGCAATGCTGACGAATGCCTCGCTTGCAGGTATCAAGGAAACGGGCGTTATCTCCGCGGGGGGGGCGAATGGGCAACGCAGTATTTTTCAAGACAAGCTCAACCTCCTCAAACTCCACTACACAGCCGGTTGGCCCATCGATCAACTCGCTCCCCTCTATGCCGATGCAATCAAAGCCCTGGGGGAGTGGCATGCCGCGTATCGGGTCTATATCAAGGTGCTAGCGGAAGAGTCCGGTGACGACTTGCGCGACGACGGCACGCCGTTGGACTTTGAAAACTTGCTCGACTATCAACTTGCCCTCGATGTGGTGAGTCTGGGCGTATTGCTTGGCGATGGCGATGCATTGCGCCAATGTGCCCTCTGGTTGCGACAAGAGCGCGGTACCGATTTGCTGTTCGAGTCTCTGCTGGCACCCGCAGTACCCGATCCGCGCGACAACACGGATTTCTATCACCTCGCGCCCTACGATCCGCTGATCGACGCTTTCTACACCGTCGAAACACCCAAAGAGGCCAGCGCCAAGGTCAAGGAGTATCTGGAGGGCTGGTACAAGAGCTTCGAGGGCGCCCCTTGGCACAACGGGCACCTGCATGCAGTCGAAGGCGAGTACATGCCCTACTACGGCTATTGGTCCTTCGAAGCGGCCGCCGTCTGCGTGATCAACGGCATCGACGACAGCACTTTCCGCAATCATCTTCTGTACCCAAAGGATCTTGCGGACTGGGCGAGGGCCAGTCATTCGCTGGAAAATCTCAAGCTCGGCGCATCGAAAGCGCAGGGCATCGGTTCGCGTTCAACCCGTATACCAGGCGGCGAACCCTGTCCTCAAGCGGGCTGGTGGCTCACTCCGGCCAAGGTGGGCAGCCGACGTTACTTCAAAGCCGGTGAGGTCATGCCCGTCATCGATGGCAGCAGTTACGGCTCGACATTCTGGCAATGGGACGTTGATCAGACTGCACCGAAGCTCTAAAGAACTGGACAGCCCCACGGCTACAAGCGATGGCCGGGCCGAACTGGGGCGCGCACCATCTGCCGCGCGTCGGCTCAGAGGTGCTGGTGTCGTTCATCGA
>NZ_JXQQ01000092.1 GCF_000834655.1 Variovorax paradoxus | reverse complement strand
CGGCCCACGCGCGCCACGCCCAGCACATCGGCCCAGATCGCGGCCAGTGCTTCTTCGACTTCACCTTGCGGCGCCTCGTAGGCGTCGGCGTTCTCCAGCCCGGGTTCGGGCAGCGCCTTGCGGTCGACCTTGCCGTTGGCGTTCAGCGGCAGTGCGCCGAGCACCACCACCGTCGAGGGGACCATGTAGTCGGGCATCACCTCGGCCAGGCGCTGGCGCAACTCGGCCGAGCCGATCTCGCGGCCCGCATGCGCCGAGACGTAGCCCACCAGGCGCGCGCCCAGCGGGCCTTCGCCGGCCACCACCACGGCCTCGCGCACCTCGAGTTGCGACAGCAGCTGCGCCTCGATCTCCCCCAGCTCGATGCGAAAGCCCCGGATCTTCACCTGGTGGTCGATGCGCCCCAGGTATTCCAGTTGGCCCTGCTCGTTCCAGCGGACCAGGTCACCCGTGCGATAGAGCCGTCCGCCCTTGTCGTCGAACGGATCAGCCACGAAGCGCTCGGCGCTCAACCCGGCCCGACCGAGATAGCCGCGCGCCAGCAGCGCACCGCCGATGCACAGCTCGCCCGCCGCGCCCTGGGGCACCAGGCTGAAGTCGGGGCCGACCACGCGCAATGCGCGGCCTGCCAGCGGCACGCCGATGGGCATGCGCAGCGGCACGCCTTCGTCGCCGTCTTGCAAGTCTTTCAAGTAAGGCGCGCAATCGAGCACCGAGGCCGTGACCGTCGCCTCGGTCGGTCCGTAGGTGTTGAGCAGCGCGATGTGCGCGAGCCCTGCCTTGCGCCAGGCGTTGAGCCCTTCGGGCGGCATCGCCTCGCCGCCCGCATGAACCTGTCGCAGCGCGCCGTACGGGCGTTCGCCATGCCGCGCGAAGTCCTGCGCGAGCAGCAGCCAGTAGGCCGTGGTGAGGTCTGCCACGCTGATGCGCTTGTCGATGAGTTCGCGGTAGAAGGTCTCGCTGTCCCACAGCGCAGGGCCGCGCAGCACGATCGCGGCGCCCGCCGCGAGCGGCGGAAAGGTCTGCTCGATGAATCCGTCGAAGTTCAGCGTCGAGAACTGCAGCACGCGGTCCGATGGCACGAGGCCGAAGAACCGGATCGATTCCTGCGCATGCTGCACCAGCGCGCCGTGCGAAATGCCAACGCCCTTGGGCCGGCCGGTGGAGCCCGAGGTGTAGATCAGGTAGGCCAGGCCGTCGCGATGCAGCACGACCTGCGGATCGTGCGCGGGCTGCGCAGACAGGTCGAGCGCATCGAGCGCCAGCGTCGGCAACGAGCCGCTGGATGCAAGGCGCCCCGCGATGTGCGACTGCGTGAGCAGCAGCGCGATGCCGCTGTCGCCGACCATGTAGGCCAGGCGGTCGGCCGGGTACTCCGGGTCGAGCGGCACATAGGCGCCGCCGGCCTTCAGGATCGCGAGCAGGCCCACCATCATCTCGACCGAGCGCTCCACCGCGATGCCCACGCGGTGCTCGGGATTCACGCCGAGTCCGATCAGGCGGTGCGCGAGGCGGTTGGCCCTCGCGTTGAGTTCCGCATAGCTCAGCGTTGCATCGCCGAACACCAGCGCGGGTGCCTCCGGCGTTTCTTTCGCATGGCGCTCGAACAGCCGGTGCACAGGCTGCGCATCGTCGTAGCCTTGCGGGTTGACGCCCCATGCCGCGAGCTGTTGCTTCTGCAATGCGGGCACCAGGTCGAGGTCGCATGCGAGCTGCGCAGGCTGCGTTGAAAGCGCCCGGGCGACCTCCGCGATCGCCGCATGCATCAGGCCGCACACGCGCTGCGCGTCCACAGCCTGGTCGATCAGCGCGACCAGCTCGAAACCGTCGCCCAGGTCGTCCACCGACATGTCGAACGGGTAGTTGGTGAACTCGCGCCCGCCGAGCACTTCCATGCCTTCGCCCAGCGGGTTCTTCGACGACTTCACCGGCCGCGGATTGAAGCGGTAGTTCAGCAACGCCGAGAACAGCGGCGTTCCGCCTGGCAATGCCGTACAGCGCTGCGCCAGAGAAAGGCCGGCATGCTCGTGGTGCAGCAGTTGCGTGAGCGCTTCATGCGTCTGCTTCACGCAATGCAGGACGCTTCGGGTTCCCAGGCGGATCCGCAGCGGCAGCGTGTTGATGAAAAGCCCGACCGCGCGCTCGGCGCCCTGGCCGCCCTGCATGCGCCCGAACAGCACCGTGCCGAACACCACATCGTCCTTGCCCGTGGCCTTGCCCAGCACCAGCGCCCACGCCAGGTGGAACAGCGTTGCCGCCCCCACCCCATGGCGCTGCGCCTCGCGTCGCACCTGCTGCGCGAGCTCCGGCGCCAGCCTGAGCTTCGCCTCGTGCACCCGCGTGCCGTCGCCCTGCACGTCCAGCAGGTTGAACGGCGCCGTCGGCTCGTCCACGTCGCCCAGCATCCGGCGGAAGAACGCCTCGTGTTCAGCCTGACTCACGCCAAGGCGCGCCTGCCCCACGAAGCGCCTGAAGGGCACCGGCTCGGGCAACTCGGCCTGGCGGCCCTGCTCGATCAGCGCGATCTCTTCGACCAGCAGGTCCAGCGTCGTGTGGTCAAGCACCAGGTGGTGGCTGGGCAGTTGCAGCAGCCAGCGGTTGCTCCTGTCGTCGTGCGCGGCGATGGCGCGGATCATCGGCGCCTCGCGCACGTCGATTCGGTAGTGCGAGGGGTGGACGTGGGCCGCGAGTTGGCCTGCCACGTCATTGGCCATGTCCACGTCCTGAAGCCATTGCAGCGTCAACGTCGCGTTGCGCTGCACCACCTGCACCGGCTCCTTCAATCCCTCCCACAGCACCGCGGTGCGCAGGATGTCGTGGCGTGCGATCACCTGATTGAAGCTGGCGATGAAGCGCTCCAGCCGCTGGCGGCTGTCGAAGCTCAGGCCCAGCGGCGTGACGTAGGCATCGCCTTCTGTCTGCAGCAGGTGATGGAACAGCATGCCCTCTTGCAGGGGCGCGAGGGGGTAGATGTCCTGGATGTTGGAGGCACCGCCCTGCACTGCCGATTCGATGCGCGCGATCTGCGGGGCATCCAGCTCGATCAACGTGACCATCTGCGGCTCGATCGCCTTGCAATTGGCGGGGATGCCGTTGGCAGGAACAGCGACTTCATCGCCTTGCCGCTCCTGCGTCAGTGCCTGCGCAAAGGCAGCAAGCTGCGGGTGCTGGAACAAGGTGCGCACCTGCACCGACC
>NZ_JXQQ01000091.1 GCF_000834655.1 Variovorax paradoxus | reverse complement strand
CTGCTGTTGGTGGTGCTCAGGCCCGTAGACAGGCTCGAAATACCGCTGGTTGCAGTGCTCAGGCCCGAGGACGTCGAAGCGGACAGGCTGCCGACACTGCTGTTGGTCGAGCTCAGGCCGGTCGATAGGCTAGAGATGCCGCTGGTGGCAGTGCTGAGGCCGGACGACGTGGAGGTCGACAGGCTGCTCACGCTGCTGTTGGTCGAGCTGAGACCGGTCGACAGGCTCGCGATGCCGCTGGTTGCAGTGCTCAAGCCAGACGAAGTCGAGGTCGACAGGCTGCCGATGCTGCTGTTGGTGGTGCTCAGGCCTGTCGACAGGCTGGAGATGCCACTGGTCGCGGTGCTCAGGCCTGAGGACGTGGAGGTCGACAGACTGCTGATGCTGCTGGTGGCAGTGCTCAGGCCACTTGAAGTCGACGTGGACAGGCTGCTGACGTTGCTGTTGGTCGTGCTCAGGCCCGACGAAGTCGAAGTCGACAAGCTGTCGATGCGGCTCGTCGCAGTGCTCAGGCCGCTCGATGTGGAGGTCGAGAGGCTGCTTACGTTGCTGTTCGTGGTGCTCAGGCCCGTGGACAGGCTGGAGATACCACTGGTGGCAGTGCTCAGACCGGACGACGTGGAGGTCG
>NZ_JXQQ01000090.1 GCF_000834655.1 Variovorax paradoxus | reverse complement strand
GAGTTCGCCGTAGGCCAGCGTCTGCGCCTCGAAGGACAGCGCGGGGGATTCGGGGTGCAGCTTCGCCTGGCGTTCGATCAGACGGTGCAACAACGCCGCGTCGTCCGCATCCTCGCGGCCGTCGGCCCTGTCGCCCCATTGCTGCAACTGCGCCTGTTCCGCATCATCCAGCAGTTCCAGCGTCCCCAGCGCACGCGACGGATCCGAGACCAGCCCTTCCAGCAACTGGCTCATGTGCCGCGCGATGGCCGCTGCCTCGCGCTCGCCGATCACCGACCGGTCGTGGTTGAACTGCAGCACCAGCGCGGGCGAGAGCACCACCTTCACCGTCATCGGATAGTGGGTTTCCTCGTGCTGCCCGATCACGTCGACCGTCATGCCGCCCGGCATGTTCTCGCGCAGCGCCTGGTCGGCCGGGTAGTTCTCGAACACCACGATGGTGTCGAACAGCCCCGGCCCCGCCGAGCCGGCCCAACGCTGGATCTCGTAGAGCGGCGTGTGCTCGTGCTCGCGCACGTCCACGTTCTGTGCCTGCAGTTCGCGCAGCCAGGCGCCCACGGCCTGGCCGGGCTGCGGCGTGCAGATCACCGGCAGCGTGTTGATGAACAGGCCCACCAGTTGCTCCACGCCCTCCAGTTCGCCGGGGCGCCCGGACACCGTCGAGCCGAAGGCCACCGCGCGCTGCCCGCTGTAGCGCTGCAGCAGCAGCGCCCAGGCCGCCTGCACCAACGTGTTCATCGTGACGTGCTCGCGCTTGGCGAACGCCACGAGCCGCCCGGTGGCTTCGGCATCGAACGCGTGGCGCACGTTGTCGTAGCCCGTCCCCGCAACGGTTGGCTTCTGCAACGCATCGACCAGCCGCGTCGGGCCTTCGAGGCGGCTCACCTCGCGGCGCCAGTGGGCTTCGCTGGCCGCGGCGCCCTGGGCTTGCAGCCAGCCGATGTAGTCGCGGTAGCGGCCTGGGAGCGCGGGCAGCCCCTGGCCGCCGTAGTGGCGCAGCACCTCGCCCAGCAGTTGCGAGGTGCTCCAGCCGTCCAGCAGCAGGTGGTGCACGGTCCAGATGAAATGATGGCTGCGCGCACCGGTGCGCACGAGCACGAAGCGCGCGAGCGGCGCCTCCGCCAGAGCGAAGCCGCGCGACTGCTCGGCCTGCGCCAGTGCGGCCGTGTCTTCGCGCGATGGGTTCCGCTCGCGCCAGTCTTCTTCGCGCCACGGCAATTGCGCGTTGCGGTCGATCCATTGCAGCGGATGCCCTTCGCGCTGCAGGAAGCCGGTGCGCAGCACGTCGTGGCGCTTGAACACGGCCTCCCAGGCCGCGCGGAATCGCGCGGCGTCGAGGTCCTTGAAGTCCAGCCGCAACTGGTTCTGGTAGGCGCCGCCGCCCTCCTCGAGCAGCGTCTGGAACAGCATGCCCGACTGCATCGGCGAGAGCGGATACAGGTCGGCCAGGCGCGCGGCCGGCACCGGCAGCGCGTCAAGCGCCTGCTGGTCGAGCCCGGCGAGCGGAAAGTCCGAAGGCGTCACGCCGAGCGGTCCGCTTGCGCAATGGCGCACCAATGCTTCGAGTTCTTCCTGGAAGCGCCGCGCCCAGCCCAGCACCGCTTCGGCGTCGTGCCGCGCACGGCTGAAGCTCACGCTCAGCCGCAGTTGCCCATCGAACACCTGGCCGTTGACCGAGAACTCGTGCGTGAGCGGCGCGCCGTCGTCCACCTGCGCGCCGCCCTCTTCCCGCGCGGGAATCCACTGCGCGCCTTCTCCTGCTCCTTCTCCCATGTCGTGGCGGAAAGCACCGTCGAACTGGCCGAGGTAGTTGAAGACCACCTGCGCCTTCGGCAACGCCCGCAGCGCCTCGCGCTGCGCGGCATCGCCCGCATGCTTGAACACGCCGTGGCCCAGGCCCCTGTTGGGAACGCGGCGCAGGCCTTCCTTCACGCGCTTGATGGCCCCGCCGATCTCGCCCTGCGGCGCGAGCGCCACCGGAAACAGCGCGGTGAACCAGCCGACGGTGCGCGACAGGTCGATGTGCTCGAAGATGTCCTCGCGCCCGTGGCCTTCGATATCCACCAGGATCTGCGAATGCCCGCCCCACTCGCACAGCGCACGGCCGAGCGCCGTGAGCAGCAGGTCGTTGGCCTGCGTGCGATAACCCGCGGGCGCATCCTTCAGGAAGGCCTCGGTGGTCG
>NZ_JXQQ01000009.1 GCF_000834655.1 Variovorax paradoxus | reverse complement strand
CCTTCGATTATGCACTGTTTTTTGCAATCCAGTCAACTTCGAAGAATCTTTTTTCAGCCAACCTATCAGCAACCGCCCCTTCCAGGACAACCACCGAACAACACATCACTGCGTCATCAGCCGAGCCCACGAGTATATGACAAATCCTTGGTCTCGCAAGACTGCCGTGAAGAAAATCGAACGCGGAACCTCTTTGTCCCGGGGCGGCGCTTCGCGCCGCCCCGGGACAAAGAGGAGGCTCCTCCGATAATCCGTGCCACATGGCACTCATCACACTCCTCGACGCCCAACTCGCGTTCGGTCACGTCCCGCTGCTCGATCATGCGGACTTCTCTCTTCTTGAATCGGAACGCATCGGCCTGATCGGCCGCAATGGCGCAGGCAAGTCCTCGCTGCTCAAGATACTGGGCGGCCTGGAGAAGACCGACGACGGCACCCTGCAACTTCAGCAAAACCTGCGCGTCGCCTACGTCGCACAGGAGCCGGTGCTCGATATGGATGCGGATGTATTCACCGCAGCCAGCCAGGGCCTCGGAAGCGT
This sequence comes from Variovorax paradoxus, assembly GCF_000834655.1. Taxonomy (GTDB): domain Bacteria; phylum Pseudomonadota; class Gammaproteobacteria; order Burkholderiales; family Burkholderiaceae_C; genus Variovorax; species Variovorax paradoxus_F. Next base: position 113,296 of record NZ_JXQQ01000009.1, on the reverse strand, counting down.
GATCGCCGTGCGCGACCTCTATCTGTCCGGCGCCGAAGGCCTGGACCTCGACGCCCTCCAGTCCCAGATCGAAGCCTTCGACGCCTGGAACTGGGAGCAGCGCGTCGAAGAGACGCTGCACCGCCTCCACCTGGATCGCAACGCCCGCGTCGGCTCCCTCTCGGGCGGCACCCGCAAGCGTGTCGCGCTCGCCCAGGCCCTGGTGGCCGCGCCGGATGTCCTTCTCTTGGACGAGCCCACCAACCACCTGGACCTCGACTCCATCGAATGGCTCGAACAGCTATTGATCGACTTCAAGGGCAGCGTCGTCACAGTTACCCACGACCGCAGCTTCCTGAACCGCGTTGCCACCCGCATCGTCGAACTCGACCGGGGCAAGCTGGGGTCCTACCCCGGCAACTTCGAGCAATACCTATTGCAGAAGGAAGAGCAACTCGCCCAGGAGGCCGTCATCAGCGCCAAGGCCGACAAGCTGCTCGTGCAAGAAGAAATCTGGATCCGCAAGGGCGTCGAAGCCCGCCGCACCCGCAGCCAGAGCCGCATCACCCGCCTGCAGGAACTGCGCGCGAGCCGCGTCGCCCGCCGCGAAGTGCAGGGCAGCGTCAACATGGACGTCGCCTCGGGCCAGTCGAGCGGCAAGATCGTGGCCGAGCTCACCGAAGCCACCAAGTCCTTCGGCGAGAAGACTGTCATTCGCAACTTCAGCGGCACCATCCTGCGCGGCGACAAGGTCGGCCTGCTCGGCCCGAACGGCGCGGGCAAGACCACGCTGCTCAAGCTCATCCTCGGCGAGCTCGAACCCGACAGCGGCAAGATCCGCCGCGGCACCAACCTGCAGGTCGCCTATTTCGACCAGATGCGCGACAAGCTCGACCTGGACGCCACGCTGGAAGACTTCATCAGCCCCGGCAGCGAATGGATCGAGATCGGCTCGCAGAAGAAGCACGTCAAGAGCTACCTCTCCGACTTCCTCTTCTCGCCCGCGCGCGCCAACTCCCCCGTGCGATCGCTCAGCGGCGGCGAGCGCAACCGCCTGCTGCTGGCCCGCCTGTTCGCCCGCCCCGCCAACGTGCTGGTGCTCGACGAGCCGACCAATGACCTGGACATCGACACCCTGGAGCTGCTCGAGAACCTGCTGCAGGACTACGACGGCACCGTGTTCCTAGTGAGCCACGACCGGACGTTCCTGGACAACGTGGTCACCAGCACCATCGCCTTCGAGGGCGACGGCCGCTGGCGCGAATACGAAGGCAGCGTGCAGGACTGGCTGATCCAGTCCAAGCGCGCGCGCGAAATCGCCGAGCAGCGCGCCGCGGCGGCGCCGGCGCCGGTCGCCGCTCCCGCACCTGCTGCGGCCGAAGCGGCCCCCAAGGCAGCCGCGCCCCGCAAGAAGCTCTCTTATAAAGAGCAGCGCGAGCTCGAAGCCCTCCCCGCCCAGATCGAAGCCCTCGAGTCCGAGCAGAAACGCATCACCGAATTGCTCGAGCTCGACGGCGGCGCCATCTACGCCTCGGACGCCTCGCGCGCCGTCGAATTGAGCGAGCGCCACGCCAGGATCGACGACGAGCTGCTAGCCGCCCTCGAACGCCAGGAAGAGCTGGGCGTCTCGCGCTGATCAAGTCGCGCGCCAAAGCCCCGCCTCGCGTCCGCCCGTCCGACGCGGGGCGGGCGCCGACTACGCTATATATGCGGCTACCCCAATCCCCCGGGAATCGCCGCATGCCCTCATCCTTCACGCTCTTCGGCCGATATGCCGTGCTCATCGCGGCATTGCTGCTGGGCGCCTGCGCCCAACTGCCGAAAGACGTCGACCGTCCCGTGTCGACCGCGCTCGCCTCGCCGAACGACACCTCGCTCGGTGCGCTGGTCCGCCAGCGCCGCCAGGCGGACAAGGCCCGTTTCGAATCGGGCTTCATGCTGCTGGGCGGCCCGCCCGCCGCGTACGGCAGCCGGCTCGCGCTGATCGAAGGCGCGCAAAAAACGCTGGACCTGCAGTACTACGCCATCCACGCCGATGCCAGCACCGGCCGCCTCGTGCGGGGTCTCCGGGCGGCGGCCGAGCGCGGCGTGCGCGTGCGCATCCTGCTGGACGACTTCCACAGCACCGGCCGCGATGCGCTGGTGCTCGGGCTGGCCTTCATTCCCAACATCGAGATGCGCCTGTTCAACCCGCTCGCGGGTTCGCGCGATTCCACCTTCAGCCGGCTCTTCAATTCGATCGGCGACGCCTCGCGCATCCAGCAGCGGATGCACAACAAGCTGTTCCTGGCCGACAACGTGCTCGGCGTCACCGGCGGGCGCAACCTGGGCGACGCCTATTTCGGCAATGCGACCACCGGCAACTTCGTCGACCTCGACGTGCTCGCGGCCGGCCCGATCGTGCAGGACCTCTCGCGCAGCTTCGACAGCTACTGGAACAACGAGCGCGCCTATCCGGTGCAGTCGCTGGTCTCGCGCGAGGAGTTCCAGGAGATTCGCGAACGCGCACGCAAGGCCGACAAGGAACTGACCGACGAAGCCGCGGCGACGAAGAAGGACGATCCCGGCGCAGCCGAAAGCAAACCCAAGCCGGACGGGCCGCCGACCGCCGAGCAGCGCGCCCGCGCCTGGGACGAGAAACCGCTGGACCTGCGCACCGCCACCTTCGTGTGGGCGCCGGCCGTGATGCTGGCCGACCAGCCCGGCAAGATCCCGGCCGACTCCGGCCCTGGCGCAACGCGCGACCCCGGCCTCGTGGTGAGCCAGTCCGCCGACGCCGCGCGCACCCCTCGTGCGCCTCGAGCCCCGAACGCGGCGCAGCCCGCGCCGGCCTTGCGCCGCACCGCATCGCTGGAGGCCGCGTCGGACGTGGCTGCCAGCGGCGACACCGTGGTCGAGGGCCTGCTTCAGTTGATCGGCCAGGCGCGCTCCGAGCTCCTCATCATCTCGCCCTACTTCGTGCCCGGGCAGGACATGAAAGACGCCTTTGCCGCGGCCCGCGCCCGCGGCGTGAAGATCCGCGTGCTGACCAATTCGCTGGCTTCCAACGACGCGCCGGTGGCGCACGTCGGCTATGCGCGGCACCGCGAAGAACTGCTCAAGATGGGCGTCGAGCTCTACGAATTGCGCAGCGAGCAGACCACCTTCGGCACGGTCTTCGGCTCCGGCTCCTCGGGCGGCGGCGCCGGCGGCAGCAGCGCCACCGGCGAATCGCGCGCGATGCTGCATTCCAAGGTGCTGGTGATGGACGGGCGGCTCCTGGTCGTCGGTTCGATGAACCTGGACCTGCGCTCGCAGCTTCAGAACACCGAGATCGCGCTGCTGATCCGCAGCGACGAGCTCTCGCGCGTAGCCGGCGAGCAGATCGAGCGCGGCATGCGCGAGCGCTCCTGGCACGTCGAACAGGTCAACGGCGCGCTGGTGTGGCACGCCCCCGCAGGCAGCGGCCTCGCGGACACCACCACCGAGCCCGACGCCAGCGCCACGCTGCGCCTGATGCTCCGGCTCTTCGGCCCGCTGGCGCCCGACCAGTTGCTGTAGCCGACCCCGTCAGTGCTTGTGCTGGTGGGCCGCCCCGCCGGCATCGGCGCCTTCGGGGGCGCCCACGGGCAGCGTCAGGTCCAGCGCGGTCTTCACGCCCTTGGCGTCTTCGAACTTCAGGGTGAACGGCACGGTCGCACCCTTGGCCAGCGCGCCCTTCAGGTCCATCATCATCACGTGGTAGCCGCCGGGCTTGAGTTCGACGGTCTGGCCTGCGGGGAGGTCCAGGCCACCCGCGAGTTCGCGCATCTTCATGGTGTCGCCTTCCATCTTCATCTCGTGCACCTCGGCCACGCCGGCCGCGGGCGTGGAGATGCCGACCAGCTTCGTGCCCGTGGGCGCGGTGAGCTTCATGAAGGCGCCCGTGCCGCTCTGGCCCGGCACCGACTGCCGCACCCAGCCGCCCTGCACGTCGACCGTGGCGACGCCCTGCGCGACCACGTTGAGCTTCGCAGCCGGCGCCTTGAGCCCCGCGGTCGAATTGCCCGACGCGGGCACCTCGGCCCAGTCGGCCGCGCCCACGTCGCAGGTCTGCAGCACCTTGAACCACAGCGTGCCCGGCGTGCCCGGCACCTTGCCGCGCAGCACGAACTCGCTGCGCTCCTTGCCGGGCAGCGCATCCTTCGGGGTTTCGGCGGTCCAGCGCACTTCGCCGTCGCCGGCGTTCTTCTGCACGTCCAGCTTCCAGCCCTTGCGCGCCTGGGCGTCGCTCAGCACGAAGCCCTTGGGCAGCCGCACCGCGAGGCCGGTGGTGGCCGATGCGCCCTCGCAGGCGTGGCCGACGCGGAACGCGGCGTTGTAGTCGCTGCCGACGGTGGCGCCGCCGGGCGGCAGGGTGACGTGGGCCAGCGCGGCGGCGGCGCCGGCCAGCATGGCGCAGGCGGCCAGGGTCTTGAAGGTGAAGGTGGGCGTGAGGATGTTCATGTCGGCATGTCCTTGCAAAGGATGAATGAAAGCGTCAAAGGTCGAACTTGAGTTCGGCCACGTAGGTGCGTTGCGGGTACGGGTGGAAGGCCCAGTACTTGTTGTTGTTCAGGTTGTCGATGCCGAAGGCCGCGCTCCACTGCCGGTCGATCCGGTAGCGGATCCGCGCATCGACCACGAAGAACTTCGAGAAGCCCATGTACGCGAAGCCGTTCGGGTCGCTGTTGTCGAGCGAACCATACTGCTTGCCGCTGTAGCGCATGCCCACGGTGTAGCTCCACTTCGCATCGGGCCGGTAGGTGGCCAGCAGCGCGGCGCGCACCTTGGGCACGCGCGGCTGCTCCCGGCCCACGCTGGCGAAGAAGCCGCTGTTGGCGGTGATCCTCGAGTTCGTGAGCGTGAGGCTTCCGCTCAGGTCGAGCCCCTTCACACCCACGTCGGTCGCGTTCAGCGCCATTTCCAGGCCCCGGGTGCGGATCGCGTCGACGTTCTGCACCGTGCTCACGAGGTTGTTGAGCGCCTGGCTGTACAGCGCATCCTTCGTGTTCTCGAAGAACAACGTGGTGCGCAGCGTGCCGTCCACGCCCCAGCCCGTGAGGTCGCGTTCGGCGGTGAGCTCGGTCGTCCATGAGCGCTCGGGGCGCAGGTTCGGGTTGGTGTTGACGATGCGGTTGCCGTCGATCGAGCCCTGGTAGAGCTCGCTCACCGTCGGCATGCGCACTGCGCGGCCGGTCGAGGCCTTGAGGAGCCAGTCGGGCGTGGCCTGCCAGGCGATGGCGGCCTTGGGCGAGTCGTAGCTGTTCTTGCGCGGCGCGAAATCGAGCAGCCGCGTCGCGTTGCCCAGTTGCCCGCCGTAGGCCTCCCAGCGCTCGTGGCGCAGGCCCAGCGTGGTCTTCCAGTCTTTTGCGAAGCGCCAGGTGTCCTGCACGTAGAGCGACTGCAGCCGCGTGTTGCCGTTGAAGGCGGAGAACGGCGTCACGGCCGGCCCGGCGATCCAGTCGAGCGTGTTGCCGACGCTGGTGCGAAGGCGTGCCGTGTCCTGCTGGAAGCCGAAGTCGACGACGTGCGCGCCTACGCCTTCGGCCGAGCCGGTGGGCCGCCACGTGCCTGCGGCCTTGAAGGTGTTCCAGCCCGAGCCGCCCATGTCGGTGGTGCGCCCCGGGCCGCCGTTGAAGGCGCCGGGCAGCGGGGTCGTCGGCGTGCGCGAGGTGTCGCTCGAATAGTCGAACAGGCTCGCCGCCACTTCCCAGTCGAACACGCCGCCGGTGTGGCTCTTCACCGAGAGGCCGTGCATGTAGTGGGTGAGCGCGGTCTCGGTCGGGGCCAGCGCAGCGCTGGGCGCATCGAGGTTGTAGGTGCGCCCGCCGATGTTCACGCGCCCCGAATACACGGGCTGCCCGGACGCGTTGCGCAAATAGGTGTCGACGCCGCCATGCGTGGTGTTGTTCCAGGCGCCCAGCGTGTAGGTGGCGCGGACGGTGGGCGAAAAGTCGTAGGCCACCTTGAGCTTGGCCTGCTCCTGCGTGGTGTCGTAGATCGTGGAGCCGCCCACCAGCCACCACGGCTGGTTCGACGGGTTCAGCCCGAGCACCGCGCCGGTGACCGGCGTGCCCGCATTGCCTACCGTGCCGGCGCTGAGCAGCCGGTTGCCGAACACCAGCGCCTGCCCCTTGCTGTGGGTGCGCGAGGCGCTCAGCCACCAAGACCAGTCGCCGCTGCGGCTGCCGAGAGACAGGTCCAGCTGCTGGCCCGCGGGCGACGAATGGCTGTTGTACAGGTCGAAGTTCGAGGCGAAGCCGCTCAACTTGACGTGCGCCTCCAGCTTCGTGGGCATGCGCGTCACGTAGTCGACCACGGCGCCCACCGAGTTGCCCGGGTATGCGGCCGAGAACGGGCCGTAGAGCACGTCGACCCGCTCGATCTCTTCCGGCGACACCATGCCCCAGCGCGGCGCGTAGGTGGCGCCGTTGCCCAGCGGGTTCGACAGCATGATGCCGTCCGCATAGACCATCGAGCGCGCGCTGTTGCCCGTGCCCGAGGCGCGGGTGGCGAGCACCGCGTGGTTGAAGTCGCCGATGTAGCGCTTGCGCACGACCAGGCTCGGCAGGTACTTGAGCGCGTCCTCGGCATCGGTCGCGTTGACGGTCTCGGCGATCTGCTCGTGCGTCACGCCCTCGATGGTGGTGGGAATCTGCGCCGGCAGCGAAGTCGGCCGGCCGCCGGTCACGGTGATCGCGCCCAGGGCGCGGCCGGTGCCGGCTTCATGCGCGTCGGCCGCCGGTGGCTGCTGCTGCGCCCACACGGGCGCGCTGAGGGGAAATGCCATGGCGATCGCCAAGGCGCGGGAATGCTTTTTCACTGGGAACCTGCTCCACGAACTTCAAGCCGGACGGGCCGCGGGCGCCCTCGATCGGGCGCACGCGGCTAGGGTTTGGAAAGCGTCAGGAGAGGTTCGGGGGCCCGCGTGCCGGGAGCGGCGCCGCGGTGGCCGCGGCAAGGCGCGCGGCGGGAATCGGCTGGACCACGCGGCCCAGCGGGAGGGGTAGGTCGAAAGCGGCCGCGGCCATGGCCGGCGGCGGTGCGCCGGTCAGCACGCACAGCGGGCAGTCCATGTGCGAGGCGCCCATTTCCTGCGCGCCGTCCTCGGTGTGCACCACCACCTTGATGGAGCCGGCGCTGGAGCACACCAGCTCCATGGCCTGCGGATGCACGACGGGCGAGGCCACCGCCACGCCCAGCGACAGCATGAACCACAGCAGCACCCAACGCCCGACCTGGCCGATCTGGCCAAGAAAGCGGGGGTGGTGGGGGCGCTGCAGGTGCATGGCGGTCGCGATTATCTGCGCACTTTGCCCTTGGGAGCCGCCGCGGCCGCGCGGGGCGCCGCTTTGGCCGGCGCCTTCGCGCCTTTGGGCGCCGGTGCGGCTTTCGAAGATTTCGCCCCGCTCGTCCCCTTCGCGGCCGGCGCGCCCTTCTGGGCTTTCTGCCCCTTCTGGCCCTTGACTGCCTTGCCGCCGCGCACCGCCCGCGGCGCCGGCTCGGGCGCCGAGAGCGCCGGCATCGGCACCGCCGTCTGCGCCTGCGCGCTCGTGAGCACCGGCGTCACGGTGAAGCCGCGCTTGGCCATCAGGGCCGGCAGGCCCTGCGCGCCGATCATGTGCAGCGCGCCGACCGCGGCGAACACGCTCTTGCCGCCCGCATGCAGGCGCTCGATGCCGTCGGCCAGCCCCGGGTTGCGGTCGTCCAGCAGGCGCTTCATGAGCCGCTGCTCGGCGGGCGTGCGAAGGCAGTCGCACCAGTCGGCGTAGCGGGCCAGCTTGTCGGCGTCGCTGCGCGCCCAGACCTCGGCCAGCTCCTTCATCTGCCCGCGCAGCTTGCCCGATTCCAGTTCGTCGAGCGCCGCATCGACCTGCTCGGTTTCTTCCGCTTCGGAATCGCCGGTCAGCGCCTTCACCTGGCTGGCCGCGTCCTCCAGCGCGAAGATCGGCTTGTTGCCGTTGCGGGCGGACACCGCCATCGTCTCGTCGACGCCGAATTCCGGATACAGCCCGTCGGCGCGCGCCACCAGGCCGGCCAGCGCCGACACCTGCAGGATGGGCTGCAGCTTCGCCGTGGCGCCCGCCGGCACGCAGGCCTCGGCGTTCTGGCGCTCGAGCCGGTGCGCGCGCTCGCCGCTCAGCATGCGCTGCAGCAAGGCCGGATCGGCCGGCGCGCCCATCACGCGGGCGGTGGCCTCGTCGCGTGCATCGATCTCCAGCGCGAGCGCGTCGCTCTGCGCCAGCGCCTTCTGCACGGTGGGGCCGGGCCGCACCCATTCGGCGCGGCCGATGTGGATGGTTCCGTAGAGCCAGGACGTGCGCCCGTCGCGCTCGATGCGCCAGAGCATTCCGCGGTCGACGCCGTTGCGCACGCCCGGGCCCAGCTTGGCGAGGCTGGCGATGGCCGAGGGCGGGCAGTCGGCAGCGTGCGCCGCGACCGCGAACACGCAGAGGGCGCCGGCCAGCGCCCGGGAAGCAAGGCGCGCAAGTCGTGCAGGGCGCCCGGGGGTCGAGAAATCGGTGGTGCGCTTCAGCGCGGCGAGGATCCGGCGTATCCGCAAGGCCTGCTCCAGGATGAAAGAAAGTCCGGCATTCTCACAGCACCGCTGCCCATAATCCGAAACCATGCAGAGCATCTTCCACCTTGCCTTTCACGTGCGTGACCTCGACGGTGCGCGCCGCTTCTACGGCGACGTCCTCGGTTGCGCCGAGGGCCGCAGCACCGACACCTGGGTCGATTTCGATTTCTTCGGCCACCAGATCTCCTTGCACCTGGGCGAGCCCTTCGCCACCGCGCGCACCGGCCGCGTCGGCGACGTGATGGTCCCGATGCCGCACTTCGGCCTCGCGCTGGCCCTGCCTGACTGGCAGGCCCTGGCCAGGCGGCTGGAAGCCGCGAACACCGATTTCGTGCTCGCGCCCCAGGTGCGCTTCGAAGGCCAGCCGGGCGAGCAATGGACGATGTTCTTCTGCGACCCCTTCGGCAATCCGATCGAGGTCAAGGGCTTCCGTTCCCTGGCCACGATCTACGACAAGTAAAGCCAAGTGAGCCAGCGCCGGGCCGTCCCAAGCAGGCTCGCAGCCCTTGCGGTGGGCAGCGAGCACACCAAGTGCCTAGCGTGAAGGCCGGCATGAGCTACACCTTCGCATCGGCCACCGTGTTGCTGCTGCTGATCACCGATCCGCTGGGCAACATCCCGATCTTCGCCAATGCGCTCAAGGGCGTGGCGCCCGAGCGGCGCACCCGGGTCATCGTGCGCGAGGTGCTGATCGCCTTCGCGCTGCTGCTGGGCTTCATGTTCGTGGGCGACGGGTTCCTCAGGGTGATGGGCCTGTCGGGCCTGTCACTGCAGATCGCGGGCGGGGTGGTGATGTTCCTGATCGCGCTGCGCATGATCTTTCCGCCGGAGCACGGCGCGGCGCCCGTCGCGGCGCCGACCGAAGAACCGCTGATCGTGCCCCTGGCCGTGCCCGCGCTGGCCGGCCCCTCGGCGCTGGCCACGGTGATGCTGCTGGTGTCGCAGGCGCCCGAACGGCGACTCGAATGGGTGGCCGCGCTCAGCGTCACCATGGCCGTGTGCGCCATCGTGCTGGTGCTGGCCGAGCGCATCCAGCGGCTGGTGGGCGAGCGCCTGGTGCTCGCCTTCGAGCGGCTGATGGGCCTCATCCTGGTGGCCGTGGCGGTCGAGATGATGATTCGCGGCGTCAAGCTGCTGGCTTCTGAAATGGGGAGGTAACTGTCCTCATGCCTCTCTTCGCCGAGCCCCATCCGGCCGCGCGGATCTTCCGGGCCGCGCTGGCCACATTGATTCCGCTGCCTTTCCTCTTCGGCGCGAGCGCCGCCCAGGCGGTGCAAGTCTGCGACCTGAACGGCCAGAGCGTGAGCCCCTCCAACGGCAGCACCACGGCCGGCAAGACCGGCCTCATGCGCTGCAAGGACGCCGCCACCGGCGAGCTCCAGCGCGAGCAGCAGATACAGAACGGCGTCTTCACGGGCCTGGTGCGCTTCTACGAAAAGGGCAAGCTCGCGCGCGAACACACCATCAATGCCAAGGGCAACATGCAGGGGCGCGCCCGCGAGTTCTCGCCCACCGGCCAGGTGCTGCGCGAAGCCGTCTACGACGACGGCCAGGAGCGCGGCCTGGTGCGCAGCTTCTACCCGGGCGGCCAACTGCGGCGCGCCACCTTCTACCCCGACACCGGCGCCGGCCCCGAGCGCGCTTTTGTCGAATTCACCGAGCGCGGCCAGATGGCGATGCTGCGCTGCGGCGAGGCACCCGTGCTCGGGGCCGTGGCCGACGACGCGAAGCTGTGCGGCTTCACCGGCGGAACATCGCAGGTCGACCTGTTCGATGCGCGCGGCACGCTGCGCTCGCGGGTGTCGTACCTGTCGGGCAAGCGCGTGCGCAGCCAGGAGTTCTACGACAACGGCAAGCCCTCGACGCTCGACGAGACCACGGGCAACCAGCGCACCGAGCGCAGCTTTTCGTCCGAGGGCGTCAAGCGCCGCGAGACGGTGTGGCTGCTGGTCGAGCGCACCGCCATCCGCCAGCGCGAGCAGGAGTTCTCCGAAAAGGGAAGCGTGGTGCGCGACCAGCGCTGGACCCCCGCGGGCGAGCCGCTGCGGGACGACAGCTTCTATCTCAACGGCCAGCCGCGCAGCAAGGCGGTGTACAGCGGCACGGGCACCGCGCGCACGGTCGAAGTCACCGAGTTCTACGACAGCGGCCAGCGCGCCGCGCAAGGCCGCTACCTCGCGCAGGGGCGCGGCCGCCAGTTGCCGATCGGCACGCACCAGCGCTTCAGCGAAAAGGGCACGCTGCTGGCCGAATCGAACTTCGACTCGAAAGGCCGGGTCACGCGCGAGCGCGCCTGGGACGAAAACGGCGACCTGCAGCGCGACGACGAAGTCTTCGAAGACGGCTCGCGCAAGGCCTTCACGCAGTAGTTTGGCTCGCCCCCAGGCTTCGCGCACTTCGTGTCGCTTCTCCCACCCCAACGGGGGCAACACCTGAGGCCCGGCAAAGCCGGTTCCTCGGTGTTTCACGAACAGGCGGGCACGGCCGCCCCGGGTTTGCCGTCGGGCTCAGTCCAGCTTGATGCCGGCCTGCTTGATGATCGGCCCCCAGCGCTTGGATTCGGCACGCGACAGCGCCGCGAACTGCGCCGGCGTGCCGGGCATTGCTTCCATCCCGAAATCGTCGAAGCGCTTCTGCACGGCGGGCGTGCCGAAGGCCTTGTTCAGGTCGCCGTTGAGCTTGCTCACCACCGCGGGCGAGAGGCCGGCAGGGCCGAGGATGCCCTGGAATGCGAACACCTCGGTGTTGGGCACGCCCACTTCGGCCAACGTCGGCACGTTGGGCAGCGGCTTGCTGCGCGCGCCCGAGCCGATGGCCAGCACCCGCACCTTGTTGCTCTGCATGATCGGCAGGCCCGAGGCCAGGTCCAGGAACATGCAGGGCACCTGCCCGCCCATCACGTCGGCCATCGCAGGCGCAGCGCCGCGGTACGGGATGTGGGTGATGAAGGTGCCGGTGCGCACCTTGAACATTTCCATCGCCAGGTGGTGCGGCGAGCCGTTGCCGGGCGAGGCGTAGTTGACCTTGCCGGGGTTGGCCTTCACGTAGGCCAGGAACTCCTTGAAGTTCTTCGCCGGGAAGTCCGGATGCACCACCAGCGCGAGCGGGAACTTGCCGATGGCGCCGATGTAGGTGAAGTCTTTCTCTGGGTTGAACGGCAGCTTGCTGAACAGGTGCTCGTTGAAGGCCAGCACGGCGTTGTCGGCCGAGAGGATCGTGTAGCCGTCGGGCTTGCTCTTGGCGACGATGTCGGCGCCGATGTTGGTGGAGGCGCCGGGGCGGTTGTCCACCACGATCTGCTGGCCCAGCGTCTGGCGCATGGCTTCGGCCAGCACGCGCGCGATGACGTCGGTGCCGCCGCCCGCCGGGTACGGCACGACCCACTTGACGAGTTGCGCGGGGTACTCCTGCGCGTGGGCGAAGGGCGAGGCGGCCACGGCGGCGCCGGATGCGAGCGTGGCGAGAAGGGTGCGGCGATCCATGGATCAGTCTCCTGGTTGTAATTGGGTTGCGGAAAGCGATGGTACGGGCAGCGCGCGCAGCGCATCGGCCAGCGCGGCGCGGCAGCGCACCTCGTCGCCGACCTGCTCGAACAGCAGCAGCGCCAGGCGTGCGAGGAACAGCGATTCGCGCTCGGCGCCCGCTTCGGTGATGGCGCGCGCGCACTCGGCATAGAGCCGGTCGCGGGCGTCGGGATGGAGGGATGCGGTGTGGCTCATGCGGCGATGGGCTCCAGTGAAACGGCGGCGCGGGCAAGCGCGCTCAGCAGGGCGCCGCGCGGCATGCGGTGCCAACGCGCGGCCACGTGGCCGTCGGGGCGCAGCAGATAGACGGCACCGTTGCGTGCGCCGAGGGCGTCGAAGACGGCGGGCTTGGCATGCGCGTCGGCGCCATCGATGTCCGGGGCGGCGATGGTGCGGACGGCGAAGGGCAGAACCCCTTGCTGCGCCTGCTTCACATCGTCTTCGGGCAACGGTGCAGCGTCGGCATTCGGCCGCAGCACCAGCAGCGTGAAGACCGGCGCGATCAGGTCGGTCAGATGCCCCTGCTCGAGCTGCTGCTCCGGCATCACCTCGCCCGGCAGCGGGCCTGCGGCGAGCGCATCGCCCTCGCTCGACAACGGCGACGCCGCATAGCGCACCGCCTGCGTCTGCCGCGGATTGATCAGCTGCGCGATGCCTCGGTGTTCTTCCGACAGCGACAGCGCCGCCTCGCGCAGCAGGTCGAAACCGCGCGAAGGCGGCGACATGAATTCCGTGCTGCGCATCGCGTTCTCCGCATTGACGTGGAAGGCCGCGATGCGCTCCTGCGAGTACGAATCCAGCAGCGCGGCATCCGAGGCGCCGCGCGCCACCAGCGCCAGCTTCCACGCGAGGTTGTCTGCATCGTCGAAGCCCGAGTTGAGCCCGCGCACGCCGAAGATCGGCATCGCATGCGCCGCGTTGCCCGCGAACACGACGCGGCCGTGGCGGTAGCTCTCGAGCGTCATCGCGCCGGCACGATAGACCGAGGTCCACACCGTTTTCCAGGGCAGATGCCCTTCGCCGATCGCATCGAGATGGCGCTGCACGAACTCCGCGACGGCCGCGGGCTGCAGCGCCTCCTCGGTGCTCTGGCCGGCGCGCAGCTGGTAGTCGATGCGCCAGATGTCGTCGGGCTGGCGATGCATCAGCACGGTCGAGCCGGGGTTCCAGGGCGGGTCGAACCATGCGCGGCGCTCGGTCGGGTGATCGCTGTGCAGCTCGATGTCGATGATCACGTAGCGGCCTTCGTAGCCCGTGCCTTCGAGCGAGAGGCCGAGCGCCTTGCGCACGAAGCTCTGCCCGCCGTCGCAGGCGGCGAGCCACTGGCACTGCAGGCGGTAGCTGCCCTCGGCGTTGCGCACGTCGAGCATCACGCCGTCGTCGTCCTGCGCGAGCCCCGTGAGCTCGGTGCCCCAGCGGATGTCGATGAGCCCCGGCGTCGCCTCGTTGCGGCGGAATATTTCTTCGAGCAGGTAGTGCTCGGCGTAGTACTGCTCCAGGTTGATCATCGGCGGCAGCTTCTGCTGCGCGTCGTGCGGCATCTCGAAGCGGAACACCTCGGCCGTCTTGTAGTAACTGCGCCCGCCGGTCCACGGCAGGCCCTTGGCCATGAACGCCTCGCGCACGCCGAGCCGCTCCATGATCTCCAGGCTGCGCCGCGAGATGCAGGCCGCGCGGCTGCCGACGCACACCGTGTCGTCGGCCTCGAGGATCACGCAGCGCACGCCGTGGTTGGCCAGGCCCAGCGCGAGTGCCATGCCCACCGGCCCGCCGCCAGCGATCACGACCGGATGGCGGCCGGGCTCGACGCCATCCGCCTCGAGCGGCGGCGTCCAGACCTTGTAGCGGGTGTAGTCGAAAGCGCCGACCGAAGGCGGCAGTTCGGTCGCGCTCGGCGTCGGCGGCACGGGGCCGCTCGCGGCATCGGCGGCGACAACAACGGTGGGGTTCGTCATGCAACGGGATTGTCCCGATGCACGGCTGCCGCCAATGTCATAACTTCGTATGAAGTATTTACCCTATCTCCCGAACGCATGAGACGCTGGCGCATCCACCCCTCCGACGCAGCGCTGGCTGCGGCCGTCGTCGGCGACGTGCTCTCCGGCGTGGGCACGCCACACCTGGCCACGAGCTACCTCAAGGCGATGCAGCGCGTGATGCCGGTCACCTTCTGCACCGTCTTCGCGGTGAGCAGCACGGGCCGCATCGAGGCCGTGTCGGCCGCCAGCAGCTATGGCAGCACGGCCGAGCGCACCACCGAGCGCTACGTGGAGCAACGCTTCGATCTGCTCGACCCCAACATGGCCTGGCTCGCGGCGCGCAAGCTGCCCCAGCGCGCGCAGCTCTGGCTGGGCCACCAGCGCGCCGAGGAAGTGGCCGACCCGGCCTACCGCGCCGCCTGCTACGGCGACGTCGGCATCCGCGAGCGCGCCTCGGTGCTGTTGCTGCTGCCGACCGGCCAGCGCGTGGCGGTGAGCTTCTACCGCAGCCTTGCGCAGCCCGAGTTCGATGCGGGCGACTTCGCGCGGATCGAGGCACATGCAACGCTGTTGGCAGACGCCACCGCGGCGCACGGCCGCAGCGCCATGGCCGTGCGCGAATCCGCAGCGCCCGCCCTCGCCTCGCGGCTGCTGACGCTGAGCCTGCGCGAACGCGAAGTCATCGGCCACCTGATGGCGGGCAAGACCGCGAAGGAAGCGGCGCGGGAGATAGGCGTCGAGCTGACGACGGTGCGGACGCATCAGTACCGTGCGTTCCGGCGGTTGGGGATCAAGACGCAGAAAGACCTGCTGCGCGGGACAGGTCCTTCGCGCTAAGTGGCGCCAGTCATCAAGAGGGCATGCCGCACGTGCAGTTCGAACACCTGCGTCATCTTTTCGAGCACCGCCATCTCGGCATCGTCGGGTTGATGGGATTTGTCGATCGCTGTCCGCACCTTGCCCCATGCATGCAGCAGCGCACGCGCCATCCTGGAGAACTCCGCAAGCGTTTCGTTCAGGCGAAAGCCGCAGTCATCGCACAAGGCTTCCCAGGAATGGCGTCCCACGGCATCGAAGGTCGTCTCATCGCCGATGAACAGGGCGAGGCCGGTGTCGCCATAGGCGCGCACGCACAGCAGGTCATAGAACGGCGCAAGGCGGAAGCCCTTGTCGTCGACCAGCACCGACACGTTCTTGGCGTGGGCGTCCGAATTGCCGACGAGGTAGTTGAACATGACCCAACGCTGGAACTGCAGCAGGTCGATGCCGCGCACGGCGAGCGCGCGCAGCGACTTCACCAGCAGCGGGATGCTGGCCAACCCGCCCGCGCGCTCGTACTTCCAGCCCGGTCCATGCCCCAGTAGCTGGCAGCCGTCGATCTGGTGCACGCTCACGATGTTGCCGGCCGCCAGGAGTCGGTCGTAGCGCTCGACCACATAGGCGGCCTCGGGGATGCGCAGCATCCAGACATCGGGAACCGGCAGCCGGAGCGCCCGCGCCAGCTTCATGCATGCAAATTCGTTGATCGCGCTCGGCCGGTAGCGCGCCTGCCGCGTGTCGGGCTTGAGGATGTGCGTGGTGGGCGAGGGACCCACGCTGTCGCTCAGCCGGCCGGTCTTCGCGTCGAAGCGCAGGCCGATCTTGTCCTGTGCTCCGGCCAGCGACATGGTCGCCTCGGCGTTGGACAGCAGCAGCGGCGTGCGCTCCCGGTCGGCCAACCGGCGGCTCAACACCTCGAACGGCAGCGGCGCGTATTCCTGCGAAGGCGCGGGCCGCGCGTCGGCGGGCAGCAAAGAGAGCACCCCGGGAAGTTCGGCACCCAGGCGCCCCAGCAGATCGAAGAACGACGCCCCCCGCAGATGGATGGCGCTGACGATGTCGTCGAGTGCTTCTCCTTCGGGCAGAAGGTTCTCAAAGAACACGCGCACCGCGTTGCCGGTAAAGGGCTCGGTCCGCAAGGGGAACTGCGGCGCCAGCATATAGCGGCCCGGCTGCTCCAGCCACTGCGGGTCGTATTGGAAGAAGTACTCGCCGGCAGCGTGGCCGAACCACCCCAGGGGACGGGCGTTGGCCCAGATGCGCAGCCGGATCATTCGGCAAGCCCTTGCGACGGTGCTGTCTCCGCGCTTTGCCATCCGCCCAGGTTCGCTTCGAGGCCAAGGCCCGTGGCCAGCAGCAGCAGCTTCTGCAGCGAGCAACGGCCAGGATCGCTCTCGGCATCCCGAATGAACGAGGGGCTGACACCGCAAACCGAGGCGGCCTGGATCCGCGACAACCCTTGACGCTTGCGTTCGGTCTTAAGGCGTGATGCCAGCTCCGGGAGCACTTCAAGGGTTAGCTTCATGAATTTGCCCTCATGAGGGCATTATCACTTTTCAAACAAGCAAAAGGATGAAATTTGCTTCTTTGAGGTCAATTTCGGCAAGGTGAGCTTGTTGCTCCTATGAGGTCAATTACCACGAGATTAAAGCGTTTTAATTGATTTTTGCCCTCATAAGAGCAAATCAATCCTCAGCTGCTTCCTCCGCCTGCGGCTTCACCAACGACACCGGCGCCTCATTCGGCCTTCCATTCGTCGACACGATCTCCTGATCGATCGCCCCGAACAGCGAGCGCCCGTCCAGCCCCTTCATCTCGATGCGGATGGTGTCGCCAAACTTCATGAATTCGGTGACCGGCGCGCCCGTCTGGATCGTCTCGATGCAGCGCTTCTCGGCGATGCACGAATAGCCCTTGGGCCAATCGACCTGCCCGTCTTTTTTCTCGACGCCCTTGTTGCTCACCGTGCCGCTGCCCACGATGCTGCCGGCGCGCACGTTGCGCGTCTTGGCGATGTGCGCGATGAGCTGGCCGAAGTGGAAGGTCATCTCCGGGCCGGCGTCGCACATGCCGACCTTGCGGCCGTTCCAGCTGCTTTGCAGCGTGAGGTGCACGCGGCCGTCCTGCCAGGCTTCGCCGATCTCGTCGAGCGTCACGGCCACGGGGCTGAAGGCGGTGGCGGGCTTGCTCTGGAAGAAGCCGAAGCCCTTGGCCAGCTCGGCCGGGATCAGGTTGCGCAGGCTCACGTCGTTGGCCAGCATGACGAGGCGGATGCCGTCCAGGGCCTGCTCGGGCGTGGCGCCCATCTTCACGTCGCCGGTGATGACGGCGATCTCGGCCTCGAAGTCGATGCCCATGGCTTCGCTGGGCACGATCACGTCGTCGACCGGGCCGAGGAAATCGTCGCTGCCGCCCTGGTACATGAGCGGGTCGGTGTAGAAGCTCTCGGGCACTTCGGCGTTGCGGGCCTTGCGCACCAGCTCGACGTGGTTCAGGTACGCCGAGCCGTCGGCCCACTGGTAGGCGCGCGGCAGCGGCGCCATGCACATCGCGGGGTCGAACGGGAACGAATGCCGTGCGCGGCCGGTGTTGACCGCGTCGTACAGGTCCTGCAGCTGCGGGCTCATGAAGCCCCAGTCATCCAGCACCTGCTGCAGCCGGCTCGCGATGCCGGTGGCGTAGTGGGCGAGCGTGAGGTCGCGCGAGACGACGACGAGCTGGCCGTCGCGCGAGCCGTCCTTCAGGGTGGCGAGTTTCATGATGCGGTGCGTGATGAAGGACACGGCGCGGACACGAAGGCCGGGCGCCGCTCCCACTAAACTGGTTGAACGGGCGGCAGTGTACCGAGGTGGCCCTTCTGAACCTCCGTGCAAACGCCCACTCCACACCTGATGTCGACGCTCGTCGCTCCTTCCTTGCTGTCCACGGGCCTGCCCGGGCGTCCGTCCTGGCGGGCGCTGGTCGGGTTGACGCTGGCGGTAGCGCTGGTACACCTCGTGGTGCTCGGGGTGGCGCCGATGGCGGTCGGGCCGGAGCCCTCGCCGCTGGCGAACAAGTTCATCACCCGCACGATCGTGATCGCCCCTCCCGCGGCGGACAAGCCCGCGGCATCGGCCCCGGCCGCAGCGCCGGTAGAAGCCAAGCCGGCAGCGCCGCCCAAGCCCCGACGCCCGCGCGCCCCCACGCCGCCCAAGCCGAAGCCCTCTCCCGAACCCGACGCGTCCGCACAACCTGCCCCGGAAACGCCCGACCTGACGGCGCAAGCCGCTGCCGATTCAGGAGCAACGCCGCCCGAAACGCCCGCCAGCGCACCCGCCCCGGAAGCTGCACCAGCCACCGCTGCCGGCACCGGAAGCGGCACCCCGGGCGGCACGGCGGCCGCCGGCAGCGAAGCCTCCGGCACCATCGCCGGCACCCAGGCGCTGCGGATTCCCGGCTCCGTCACCCTCGATTTCGAAGCCACGGGCCAGACCGGCGCCTCCCCGCAGCGCGGCGTGTTCGGTGAACTGATCTGGCTGCAGGACGGCACCCGCTACGACGGGCGGCTCACGCTCAAGGCGGTGTTCTTCACCCTGCTGAACTGGCACAGCACCGGCAAGATCGGCCCCTCTGGGCTTGAGCCCGAGCGCTATTCGGAGAGCCGCAAGGCCGAGGTGGCCTCGCATTTCGTGCGCGACCAGGGGCAGATCATCTTCAGCAACAACGCCCCGCCCGTGCCCCTGCAACCCGGCGCGCAGGACCGCATGAGCGTCATGATGCAGCTGGGCGGCCTGCTGGCGGCCAGCCCCGACCGCTACCCGGCGGGCACCCGGATCTCGGTCCAGACCGTGGGCGTGCGCGACGGCGACGTCTGGGTCTTCGTGGTCGGCGACGAAGAGAAACTGCAGCTTCCGGCCGGCGAATACACCGCGCGCAAGCTCACCCGCACGCCCCGCAAGGAATTCGACCGGAAACTGGAGCTGTGGCTCGCGCCGAAGTACGGCTACCTGCCCATCCGCATCAAGCAGACCGAGGCGAACGGCGACTTCGCTGACGCCCAATTGCGCAAACCCCTACCCGAAGGGCCCCCCAATTGAGGCAAAAAGTCTCATAAGTTAACCGTCCGGCGACAACTGTTCTTGAAACTGGCGCGTTGATTGCTATCTAACCCGATATGAACGCCATCGACATCCTCACTGGGCCCGCCATGAACATGCTTTACGACTCGGAGTCCTTCGTCGTCGTGCACGTGCAGCCGAACGACGGCGACGAGCCCGCGAAGCCCAATGTTCCGGTGCTGGAGCGCCACGGTTTCGAAATCGTGGACAAGCGATCGGGCAAGGAGGTGTACCTCGACGGCTCCTGGGCCGAACTGTTCCAGCAGCAGATCGCCGCCTGGCAGCTCAACACCCCGACGCAGGAAGAGGTCGAGGACACCCTCGAGGGCTACGCCGAACTGGCCCACACCCCCGTGCTGGTCCACTGAACGACCGGCCACCCAGCGAAAAAAAGCGCCCCGCGGGGCGCTTTTTTCATGGGGCGCCGGCCTTGCGCCGGTAGATCCACCGGAACATCGGCCCGACCAGCAACAGCACCGCCACCAGCCGGCACACCTGGAAGGCCGTCACCACCGGTACCCCGAGCTGCAACACCTTGGCGGTGATCGCCATCTCCGCGATGCCGCCCGGCGAGGTGCTCAGCAGCAACGTGGCCGGATGCAGCCCGGTCGCCCACGCCAGCAGCCACGCCACCCCGCCGCACAGCACCAGCATGCCGACGGTGCCCAGCGCCACCGAGCCGAGCCAGCGCGGCGCCGTGTGCAGGAATTCGCGGCTGAAGCGCACCCCCAGGCTCACGGCGATCACCAGCTGCGCCGCGTTCGACATCCACGTGGGCACCGCCGACAGCGACTGCCCGGCGATCGTGAACCCCATCGCCACCAGCAATGGCCCAATGAACCACGGGTTGGTTCGGCCCAGCGCGCGCATCGCAAGGCCGCCGAGGGCCGTGGCCAGCGCGAGCAGCGCCAGCCCGCCCGCGTTCACCTCGCGCACGCCGGGCGGGTTGATCTCCAGGCCCTGCAGCCCGCTCCACTGCATCGCGAACGGGATCGTGACCGTCACCACCACCAGCCGCAGGCTGTGCGCGGCCGCCACGAGGTCGGTGCGGGCGCCGGCCGATTCGGCCAGCAGCGTCATCTCCGACGCGCCGCCGATGGCGCCGGCAAAGTAAGTCGTGGCTCTCATGGAACGCGGCGGCACATGCGGCATGCGCGCGGCATGCAGCCCATGCAGCCAGCGCCCGAAGCCCCAGCCCAGCAGCAGCGCCCACGCGATGGCCAGCGCAATCGCCCACCAGACGCCAGCCACCAGTGACACCACATGCGGCGTGAAATAGAGACCGAGCGCGGTGCCGATGGTCCATTGCCCGGCATTGCGCAGCGGCGTGGAACTGGCCGTGGGCGCGCCCGCGATCGAGGCGAGCGACACCGCCAGCAGCGGGCCGATCATCCAGGGCAGCGGCGTGTGCAGGGCGAGACAGGCGCCCGCAGCGACCAGCGCAAGCAACAGCGTGGCTAGCACGCGAACGAGAAAACGGGAACGCACGGACAGGGAAAAAGACGAGGAAAAGGGACAGGAGAAAGCGGATTTGGATGGCAAGCCGCAAGGGCGCCGCGGGCATAGTATGGCCCGATGCCTTTTCAACACTGGCCCGCGCGGGCTCCCCGATTCCTGCTCCCGCTCGTGGCTGCCGCCGCACTCGCGGCGTGCTCCCTCGTGCCGTCCGGCCCCGATGCGCCCGTTGCGGACCGCGTCTCCGCACTGCTGCCGGTCGACGCGCTGCTGCTCGGCGAACAGCACGATGCACCCGAGCACCACGTGATCGAGCGCGAGACCGTCGAGGCGCTGGTGGCGCGCGGCCGGCTCGCCGCGCTGGCGCTCGAGATGGCCGAGGAAGGCCGCAGCACCGCCCACGTCGCCGCCACCGCGAGCGAGGCCCAGGTGCAGGCCGCGCTCGGCTGGAACGACAAGGCCTGGCCCTGGGCCAGCTACGGCCCCGCCGTGATGGTGGCCGTGCGCGCCGGCGTGCCGGTGGTCGGCGCCAACCTCCCGCGTGCGCGCATGAAGGACGCGATGGCCGACGTGTCGCTCGACGCGCAGCTCAACGGCGAGGCCTACACCGCGCAGCAGGACGCAGTGCGCGAAGGCCACTGCAAGCTGCTGCCCGAGTCGCAGATCATCCCGATGACGCGCATCCAGGTGGGCCGCGACCGCGCCATGGCGCAGACCATCGTCAAGGCCCGGCAGCCGGGCAAGACGGTGCTGCTGATCGCCGGCGCCGGTCACGCGGTGCGCGCGCTCGGCGTGCCGCAGCACCTGCCCGACGACGTGAAGATTTCCTCGGTGCGGTTGCTGGCCTCGGCAAGCAACACCACCCCGCCGGGCGAATACGACAAGACCTGGCTGACGCCGCCGCTGCCCGAGAAGGACTACTGCGCCGAGCTGCGCCGGCCCGCCAAGGCCCCGGCGGCCTCCTGAACGAGGCGCCATGAAGCAGGTCGACGGCACAATGCCGTTGCCATGAACCCTGTGTCCTACTTCGAGATTCCAGTGCTGGACATGGGGCGGGCCATCCGCTTCTACGTCGCTGTCTTTGGGTACGCCTTCGAGCGGGCGACTGTCGATGGGAACGACATGGCGTTCTTCCCTCATGCCGACGACGGCAACGGTGCGAGCGGCGCGCTTGCAAAAGGCGACAGCTACCTGCCAGGAAAATCGGGTGCGCGCATCTACTTCAGCGTGTCCGACATCCAGGCGACGCTTGCCAAGGCCATCGAGGCAGGCGGCACGGTGCTCTATCCGCAGACCGAAGTGGACGCTTTCGGCTTTGTTGCGGAGATCGAAGACCCGGAAGGCAACTGCATCGCGCTGCACGCCGCGCCGCGCGCGAGCAGCTGACGCGGGCAAGAAGGCCGGCAACAAGGCCGGCAACAGGGCTCGGCCCTTCGCCGGCTCGCAGCCGATTCGCTCAGGCGTGCTTCTTGATCGAATCCGCCAGCGTGTTGACCAGCGTGTCGATGTGCGACTTTTCCACGATGTACGGCGGTGCCATCACCAACACGTCACCCGCGGGCCGCACCAGCGCGCCCTTGTGGAAGCAGTCCAAAAAGATCTCGAAGGCGCGCTTGCCCGGCGTGCCCGCGATGGGCGCGAGCTCCACCGCCGCGGCCAGGCCCAGGCTGCGGATGCTGATCACATTGGGCAGGCCCTTGAATGCGCTGTGGAACGCATCGCCCAGCACCTTGCCCATGTCGCCGGCGCGGGCGAAGAGGTTTTCTTCCTTGAAGAGATCGAGCGTGGCGATGGCCGCGGCGCAGGCCACCGGATGGCCCGAATAGGTGTAGCCGTGGAAGAACTCGACCACATGCTCGGGCGCGTCGGTCTTCATCATCGCGTCGTAGAGCTTGTCGCGGCAGATCACGCCGCCCAGCGGAATCACGCCGTTGGTCACGCACTTGGCGAAGTTCAGCATGTCGGGCACCACGCCGAAATAGTCCGACGCGAAGTTGGTGCCCATGCGGCCGAAGCCGGTGATGACCTCGTCGAAGATCAAGAGGATGCCGTGCTTGTCGCAGATCTCGCGCAGGCGCTTCAAGTACCCCTTGGGCGGCAGGTACCAGCCGGCCGAACCGGCCACCGGCTCGACGATGATCGCGGCGACGTTGCTCGGATCATGCAGCGGCAGGATGCGCGTCTCGAGCTCGACCAGCGGGTCTTCGGCCCACACCGGCTCTTCGTTGTGGATGTAGGCGTGGTTCACCGGATCGTGGATGAAGCGCATGTGGTCCACGCGCGGAAGGAACGCCGAGCCGAACACCTTGCGGTTGCCCGGGATGCCGCCCACCGACATGCCGCCGAAGCCCACGCCGTGGTAGCCCTTCTCGCGGCCGATGAACACGTTGCGGTGGCCCTCGCCGCGTGCGCGGTGGTAGGCCAGCGCCACCTTCATCGAGGTGTCCGCGGCCTCGCTGCCCGAATTGCAGAACAGCACCTTGTTGAGATCGCCCGGGGCGAGCGCGGCGATCATCTCGGCCGCGCGGAAGGCCTTGTCGTTGCTGACCTGGAAGGCGGTGGCGTAGTCGAGCGTGTCCAGCTGCGTCTTGATGGCCTCGTTGATGGGCTTGCGGTTATGGCCCGCGCCCACGCACCAGAGCGAGGAGACGCCGTCGATCACCTTCTTGCCGTCGTGCGTGGTGAACTCCATGCCGTCGGCCGCCACGAAGACGCGCGGGTCTTTCTGGAAATGGCGGTTGGGGGTGAAGGGCAGCCACTGGTTGCCCATGTCGAAGTCCTGGTAGGCCATGTCTCGCTCCTGCGGTTATCTGTCGAGGGAAAATCGGGATTCTGGCACCCCTGCGACAATCCTGCCCCTGATGACGACCCCAACTCCTACCTCGCCGGCCTACATCCTCAACCTCTCGTGCCCCGACCGCACGGGCATCGTGCATGCCGTCTCGGGCTTCCTGCTCGAGCGGGGCGCCAACATCGAGGAGGCCGCCCAGTACAACGACCACGGCACGGGCCTGTTCTTCATGCGCGTGCGCTTCGCCTGTGGCGACCACGGCGAAGCCGCGTTGCGGGATGAACTCAAGACCTTCGCTGCCGGCTTCGGCATGAACCTGCAGCTGCACGCCGCCACCGTGCCGATGAAGACGGTGATCCTGGTGAGCAAGGAAGGCCACTGCCTCAATGACCTGCTGTTCCGCTGGAAGAGCGGCCTCCTGGCCATCGACGTGCGCGCGATCATCTCGAACCACCGCGACTTCTACCAGCTGGCCGCCAGCTACAACGTGCCGTTCCACCACATCCCGGTGACGGCCGCGACCAAGGCGCAGGCCGAGGCCAAGCAGCTGGAAATCATCGAGAGCGAAGGCGCCGAACTCGTCGTGCTCGCGCGCTACATGCAGATCCTGAGCAACGACCTGTGCCGCAACCTCGCGGGCCGCGCGATCAACATCCATCACTCGTTCCTGCCCAGCTTCAAGGGTGCCAAGCCCTACTACCAGGCGCACGACCGCGGCGTGAAGCTGATCGGCGCCACCGCCCACTACGTGACGGCCGACTTGGACGAAGGCCCGATCATCGAGCAGGACGTGGCCCGCGCCGACCACACCGACACCGTCGAAGACCTCACGGCCCGCGGCCGCGACACCGAGAGCCAGGTGCTGGCCCGCGCGGTGAAGTGGCACAGCGAGCACCGGGTGCTGCTGAACGGGCACCGGACGGTCGTGTTCCGCTGAAGCCGCCCGGCACCCGCCGCTGCGGGCGGGTGTAGCATCCGGCGCCAAAAGAGGAGAAGGCGCGATGCGACGTTGGCTTGGTGGATGCGTGCTGGCTGTTCTTGCAGCCTGCCTGTTCGGATGTTCGGCCACCGGGCCGCGTTTTTCGGAGGTTTCGCAAAACCTCCCCTCTCTCGGCGAGAACGACGGCCGCATCTACTTCTATCGCGACTCGATAGTGGGTATGGCGGTCCAGCCCGAGGTCGTGGTCAACGGCCAGGTCGTCGGCAAGTCGCAACCCAACAGCTTCTTCTTCATCGACAGGCCCGCCGGCACCTACCGGGCCACCGCCCAGACCGAGGCCGAGGGCAGCATCGACATCGTGCTGCGGCCCAAGCAGACCGCGTATGTGCGGATGAGCGTCGGCATCGGCTTTCTCGTCGGCCGCCCGGCGTTCGCGCGGGTCGGCGAAACGGAAGGCCGCGGTGCATTGCCGCCGCTGGCCTACGGCGGCACGGCGCCGGTCTCGACCAAGGCGGGGAGCACGACGCCGGCTGCACCATCGCTCCCTGCAACGCCCACGGCCGCCGCTGCGACTGCGACCGCGACTCCCGTCCGGCAAGCGGCGGTTGCGCCGAATGTGCAAGCGCCTGTGGCCGTTGCCGCTCAACCGGCGGCTGCGCCCGCTCCGAACCCTGTCCCCGCCCCGGTCCCCGTCGCCTCCGAGGCCACGCCTTTCGCCAAGACGCCCGTCAACGATCTCCGACTGCTCCTGCAACCCACCCGATGAGACATCTGCTCGCTCCCTTCGCACTGACCCTGGCGGTCTCGCTTCCCGCATCGGCCCAGATCCCGCTCGCGCCCGATGCGCTCTTCACGCGCGTGTCCCCAGCCGTCTGGGTGGTGCAGGCCAGCGACGCGCAAGGCAAGACCCTGGCCACAGGCAGCGCTGTGGCCACCGGAGCGGGCACGGCCGTCACGAGCTGCCAGTTGCTCGCGAAGGCCAGCTCGGTGGCACTCAAGCGCGACAACGTGAGCTACGGCGCGACGCTGGAATATCCGGATGTCGAGCGCGATCTGTGCCAGTTGCGAATCGCCAACTTCGCGCCGCCCACGCCGGCCATCGCACCGGCGACGGCCTTGCAGGTCGGGATGCCCCTCTACATCGTCGGAGCGCCCAGAGGCAAGGAACTCACGCTCGGCATCGGCATGCTCGCAGGCGTGCGACGCAGCGGCTCAGGCGAACTCGAAGCGCTGCAACTTGCGTCGCCAGCCGAAGCAGGGCTCGGAGGTGCCGGGCTGTTCGACGCCCAGGGGCGGCTGGTGGGGTTGCTTGGCACGACGCCCGCGGCAAATCTCGCGATGCCCTCGGCATGGATTGCCGAACTGCCTGCGCGCGGCCGCGTGGCCATCGAACGCCTGGCCGCATTGCCGCCCACTGCGACAGCAGGCGGCACGACGACGATGGCGACCACTGCAGCGGGCAGGCCGAACATCATCGAGTACCAGTTGCACGACCGGTTGACCAACACCTACCGCAAGGTGTTCTACCGCGCGGACCCAGCCACCGACGACCGCATCAGCTTCAACAATGGCGGCTGGATCGAAAAGCCCGGCGGCGAAGTGGTCAGCGTCACCACGGCCATCGCGGGTGAGTTCGACGCGGCCATGCCGCCCGGCGGTTGGGGCAAGGCGAATCTCAAGGAAGAAGCCGCATGGCGGACGCGCTACGGGTCCACTTTCGGCGGCACGCGCATCAACATGGACCTCGACGCGACTGTGATGGAAGACACCGTGGTGAATGTCGGCGGCAAGGAGATGAAGGCAGTGCGGATCGAGTACCGGGGGTTCACGCAACGCTTCGCGAATGCGGGCGCGGTGGTCGGCAATCAATATGGCGCATACAAGGCCGATGTCTGGTTCTCGCCCGAACTCGGACGCGTGGTCCGCTTCGAGGCCCAGACGCGCGGCGGCACCAGCGGCGGCGCGTTCCAGGTGCGCGAGACCCTCGAGCTGGTCAGCATCCGCTAGAGGGTCTTCGCGACCCCGGCGTCACCGCCGGGGCGCAAGGTCAGTTGCGGTTCGGATTGTTGGGGCGGCTGTCGCGGCGATCGGGCACACCGTCGCCGTCTCGGTCCCAGCGGCCGCGGTTGTATTCCCAACGGCCATTGTTCTCACGCCACTCCGGCGCGCGGTACGCGTAGCCCGGGCGGGCCCGCACATAGACGCCGCGCACCCACACGTGGCGGCCGCCACGCCATTCATAGTGGCCCGGTGCCCACACGTAGCCGCGGCGCGGCGGCGGCACGCGCTCCGAGCGCGGCGGCGGGGGTGCGACCTGGATGACCACGGGCTGCGCTTGCGCCGTCGTGGGAATGGTCATTGCAGCGCCCATCGAGAGCAACGAGGCAGCGCCGACGGCGAAGGAAATTGCGAGTTTTTTCATGGGGGACTCCTCATGAGTGGTTGGAGCCTTCATGCTGATGAGCCCATGTCAACGGCCTGTAAGCCTTACACGAAATCTTGTGTAAAGCTGTATCGCGACTTTTGGGCTGCTTTCGACGCCGCGCCAGCGCTCACTCCTGCAATTCCTTCAGGTCGATGGCGGCTGCCATCGCGGCGTGCCCCGCCTTGTTGGGATGCAGGTGGTCGCCGTTGTCGAACTGAGGGTTCAAGGCCTGAGGGTCCGCGGGGTTGCGCAATGCGGCGTCGAAATCGATCACGCCGTCGACGTCCTGGCGGCTGCGGATCCATCGGTTGACGGCGTTGCGCATGGCCTCGTTGCCATCGTTCCAATAGGGCGTGTTCTTGAACGGCGGCACCGTGCCGATCAGCACCTTGATGCCCTTGGCGCGCGCCTGCTTGACCAGTTGCTGCAGCCCCTCGGTGATGCGCTCGGCAGTCGGAAGATCGCGTGCGGTGTCGGGATTTCCCGGCGCCCCGAGGAACACGCTGCGGCCGATGTCGTTGGTGCCCAGCAGCACGATCGTGTGCGTCACGCCGCTCTGCCCCAGCACATCGCGCGCGAAACGCGAAAGCCCGTGCGGGCCGATGCCATCGACCAGGAGGCGATTGCCGCCGATGCCGGCATTGAGCACCGAGACCTCGTGCGCCGCCTGCGGGCTGTCGCGCAGGCGCGTGGCCAGCATGTCGGGGTACGCGCCGTCGCCGCCCTCGCCGCCGCCCGCGGTGATCGAGTCGCCGAACGCGACCACGGTGCGCACCGACTTCGTGGTCAGCACGTCCAGGCCGGTCACGATGTGGTTCAGCGGCAGCGTCGTCGCGCCCTGCAGTTTCGACGCCGCGACCGCATTGCCCGGAGCGACCCAGCTCGTGTCGACCGAGAGGAGATGCACCGTGCCATAGGGCGTCGCGCGATCGAAGAAGGCGCTCACCGCCACCGTCTGCCCCGCCTCGATCCGGAGGTCCACGCCATCGCTCCACGCCTCGGCGCCGGGCGCGATGGTGAGGCTCGCGCGGCCACCGAAGCGCAGCACCCGCAGCGTCGACGGAGAAATCGCATCGCCGCCCGTGCTGCGCGCCACGCTCGCCGCCGCGATGCGCAGCGGCGCCTTGCCGAAGCGGTTGGATAAACGAATGCGGATGCGATCGCCGCAGAGCGTGGGCGCCAGTTGCTGGCGCAGCGTCTGCCCACGGAACTGATCGCCGCCGGGGGCGGGCTTGTGCTTCACGGCAGGGTTCGCGGCCAGCTCGCGAAAGTCCAGCGGCGCCACGGCCCAGCTGCCGACCCAATGCGCTTCGACGGGCTGCCGCGGCTTGCGGTCGGGCTGCACCGCCTGCACGCCGACGGCCAGCACGGCCAGGCAGAAGGCCGCGACCCAGTGCGCCAGTGCCACTTCGCGAAGGCTCTCGAGCCAGCGGGAGACGAGGTTCATGCGTGCAAAGCGGCCCAGTTTACGGAGCCGCCTTGCCCTCATGCCCGATGAGGTCTAGCGCGTGGTTACCAGGTGTCTACGTAGGGAGAAACCGGTGCTGCTGCACGCGTGGCGGACGCCAGGCCGCGCACCAGCCAGGTGCGGGTTTCGGCCGGATCGATGACCGCATCGATCTCCAGCGTCTGCGCCATGTGGATCGCCTCGCCGTTCGCGTACTGCTGCGCCACGAGCTTCTTGAAGAGCGCATCGCGTTCCGTGCCTTCCGGCACCGCAGCGAGCTCCTTGCGAAACCCCAGGCGCACCGCGCCCTCGAGCCCCATCGCGCCGAACTCGCCGGTGGGCCAGGCCACGGTGAACACGGGCGCATCGAAGCCGCCTGCGGTCATCGCCTGCGCGCCGAGGCCATAGCCCTTGCGCAGCACGACCGCGAAGAACGGCACGCGCAGGTGCGAGGCCACCATGAACATGCGGCATACGTGGCGCACCTGCGCCTGGGCCTCGATCTCGGGGCCGACCATGAAGCCGGGCGTGTCGCACAGCGAGACGATGGGCAAACCGTGCGCATTGCACAGCTGCATGAAACGCGCGGACTTGTCCGCGGCCTCCACGTCGATCGCGCCGCCCAGGTGATGCGGGTTGTTGGCCATGAGCCCGACCGGCCGGCCCTCGATGCGAGCGAGCGCGGTGACGATGCCCGCGCCGAAGCCCGCGCGCAGCTCGAGCAGCGAGCCGGTGTCGGCCACGCCGCGCATCGCGGCGCGCACGTCGTACACGCGCAGGCGGTTCTCGGGCACCACGTGGCGCAGCGTGCGCGCATCGGCGCATTGCCACTCGGCGGTCGGGCCCTGGAAGTACGAGAGATATTGCTTCGCGGCGGCGACGGCCGCGGCTTCGTCCTCCACGAGGATGTCGATCACGCCGTTGCGCGACTGCACGCTGCTCGGGCCGATCTGCTCGGGCGCGAAGGTGCCGAGCCCTCCGCCTTCGATCATCGCGGGCCCGCTCATGCCGATGTTGCTGCCGCGCGTGGCGATGATCACGTCCGCGCAGCCGAGCAACGCCGCATTGCCCGCGAAGCAGCGGCCATGCACGATGCCGACCACGGGCACCTTGCCCGAGAGCGCAGCGAACTGGCTGAAGGTGTGGTTGTTGAGGCCCGCAACGATCGGCATGTCGGTGTCGCCCGGCCGGCCGCCGCCGCCCTCGGCGAACAGCACCACCGGCAGCTTCAGCTGGTGCGCCACCGCCAGCAGCCGGTCGGTCTTGTGGTGGTTGCGCATGCCTTGCGTGCCGGCGAGCACCATGTAGTCGTACGCGAGCACGGCGCAGCGCGATTTCTCGGGGCCGAACTCTCTCGCGTTGATGCTGCCCAGGCCCGTCACCATGCCGTCGGCCGGCGTGTTGGCGATCAGGTCTTCGAGCGTGCGCCGGCGCGTTTGCGCGGCAATGGCGAGGGCGCCGTATTCGATGAAGTTGCCGGGGTCCGCTGCGGTGTCGCACAGGTCGGCGATGTTCTCTCGCGCGGTGCGGCCGCCTTGCGCATGGCGCTTGTCGACGGCTGGCTTGCGGTTGATGTCGAGCGTGGGCGCATGGCGATCGATCACCTTCTGCAGATCGGGGCGGATCGCGTCGAGGTCGTGCTCGGCACGCGCCTCGGCCTCGAGGGCCTGCGCATCGACGGGTTCCAGACGCACCAGCGACTGGCCCTCGACGAGATAGTCGCCGGGCTCCGCGAGCAGCGTGACCACGCGGCCCGCGAAGGGCGCGTGAAGCAGGTGCTCCATCTTCATGGCTTCGAGCACACCAAGCTGCGCGCCGGCCGGCAGCACGTCGCCCACGGCCACTTCGAACTGCACCAGCTTCGCGGGCATCGGCGCCTTGACGGTGAGTTCGTCTGCTTCATCGACAACGCCGGTCGCAGCCTGCGCGCCAGCAGGGACCATTGCCTTCGCATGCGTTTGAAGCGACGCCGCTGCCGCCAGCAGATCACCCAGATGCGCCTCGACGAAGCGCGTGTGCACAGCCTGCGTCGCGAACTCGGGCCGCGCGGCGATGGCGCGCAGCAGCGAGAGATTCGTCGCGATGCCGTCGATGCGGCATTCGTCCAGCGCACGGAGCGAACGGCGCAGGGCATCGGCAAAGTTTGGCGAAGGTGAATGCACGATCAGCTTGGCAAGCAGCGCGTCGTAGTGCGGCGAAGGCGCGAGGCCCGCATAGCCGTGCGTATCGACGCGCACGCCCGGCCCGCTCGGCAGGTCGAAGCGCGCGAGCGCGCCCCCTGACGGCCGCGCGTTGCCTTGCGAATCGAGCGTCTCGGCGTTGATGCGCCACTGCACCGCGAAGCCGCGCTGTGGCGCCGTGCGATCGGCCTCGATACCCAATGCACCCAGCGACTGGCCGGCCGCCACCGCGATCTGCAGTTGCACCAGGTCCAGCCCGGTGACGGCTTCGGTCACCGTGTGCTCCACCTGCAGGCGCGGATTCGCCTCGATGAAGACCAAGGGCAGCGTGGCCGATGCCGCATCGACAAGAAATTCGAATGTGCCGAGCCCGCGGTAGCCGACCGTCTTCGCCATGCGCAAGGCAGCCTGCGTGACCTGCGCGCGCAGCGCCTCGGGCAACGAAGGGCTCGGCGCGATCTCCACGAGCTTCTGGAAGCGCCGCTGCAAGGTGCACTCGCGCTCGCCCAGGCTCGCCACCGCCTGCCCGTCACCCAGCACCTGCACCTCGATGTGCCGCGCATTGCGCATCAGCCGCTCGACATACACGCCCTCGATGCCGAACGCCGCCTTGGCCTCGGACATGCAGCGCGCATGCGCCTCGGGCAGCTCCTCGGCATTCAGCACCGCGCGCATACCGCGACCACCACCGCCGCCGATGGCCTTGACCATCACGCCCGCGCCCTGCGCATGCTGTTCGGCGAAGAAGGCCTGCGCCTCTGCGAGCGTCAGCGCGCCGGCACTGCCGGGCATCACGGGCACGCCGCATTGCGTGGCCAGTTCGCGTGCGCGCGCCTTGTCGCCGAAGAGGCCCAGCTGTTCGGGCGTCGGCCCGATGTAGACCAGCCCCGCGTCCGCGCAGGCCTGCGCGAAATCGGCGCGTTCGCTCAGGAATCCATAGCCGGGATGCACCGCGTCGCAGCCCTGCGCCTTCGCGACCGAGATCAGCGCGGCCACGTCGAGGTACGCGGAGGGCCCGGTCGCATCGAGCGCCACCGCCACGTCGGCCAGCTGCACATGAAGCGCCGACGCATCGTCGCGCGCATGCACCGCCACGCTGGCGATACCCAGGTCGCGCAGCGCGCGCACCAGCCGCACGGCGATCTCGCCGCGGTTGGCAATCAAAACTTTGGAGAACACGCGATGTCTTTCAGTTCTTGTCTTTGAGCAACCGGCGCAGCACCTTGCCGGCGCCGGTGGTGGGCAATGCGTCGATGAAACTCACCGCGCGCGGCGCCTTGTAGCTCGCCATGTTGTCGCGCGACCAGGCGATGAGCGCCTGGGCATCGAGTTGCGCATCCGGCTTGCGCACGATGAACGCCTTCACCACTTCGCCCTTCTCGGCGTCGGGCTGCGCGATCACCGCGGCCTGTGCCACGGCGGGATGCTTGATGAGGATGGTCTCGACCTCTTCCGGGAACACGCTGTAGCCCGAGACCTTGATCATTTCCTTGAAGCGGCCGATGAAGGTGAGGTAGCCGTCGGCATCGAGCTTGCCCATGTCGCCGGTGTGCACCCAGCCGTTGCGCAAGGTGGCCGCGGTGGCTTCGGGCTTGTTCCAGTAGCCCTTGAAGGAGCCCGCGCTGGTGAGCACGATTTCGCCGACCTCGCCGGTGGGCATGTCGGCGCCCGTGTCGGCGTCCACGATGCGGATCGTCACGCCCGGCACCGCGATGCCCTGCGTGCCCCAGCGCGGCGCATGGTGCGGCGTGTAGGTGTCGCAGGTGTGGGTTTCGCTCAAGCCATAGGCCGCCTCGAACGAGCTGCAGCTGGCTGCATGCGAGCGCCACTGCGCGGCGAGCGGTTCGGTGAAGGTGATGCCGAAGCTGGTCACCGGGTTCATCTTCAGGCTCGACAGGTCGAACTCGGCAATGTCGGGCACCTGCATGCACGCCACGTTCATCGGCGCGATGCTGTACCACCAGCTCACCTTGTAGGTGGCGATGGCCTGCAGCACCGTGCGCGGGTCGAAGCGGTGCAGCAGCACCGAGGTGGCACCGCTGAGCACCGGCACGTTCACGCCCATCAGCATGCCGGCGATGTGATACAGCGGCGCGATGGACAGCAGCACGTCGTCCGGCCGAACGCCGTTGCAGTCGACCACGGCGCGCGTCTTGAAGAGCGCATTGCCGTAGCTCAGCATCGCGCCCTTGGGCAGACCCGTGGTGCCCGAGGTGTAGGTCATGAGCGCGACGTCGTCCATGTCGATGGCAACGGGCTCCGGCTTCGCACCGGACCTCATCACCGCCAGGAAGTCTTCGCAATCGGCCGGCACGTTGCGCCCCGCCTTCTGCTCGGCGGCCAGCTCGGCCGGCAGGTCGAGCGCGGCCGGCGCGGGCAGCAGGTCGGCGTAGTGCACCACGAACACATGAGCGAGAGCGCTCCCGGGCTGCACCTTGCGCACCACCGGCAGGAGCGGTGCGGCCGCGACGATCACGCGTGCCTTCAGGTCGTTGACCTGGTAGGACAGCTCGTGTTCCTTGTTGAGCGGGCCGCTCGGGCAGACGATGGCGCCGATCTTCTGGATGCCGAAGTGCGCGACCAGGTACTGCGGGCAGTTGTTCAGGAAGAGCACCACCGGCTCGCCCTTCGCAACGCCGATGGCCTGCAGGCGCGCCGCGAACGCGTCGCTCGCGCGGTCGAGTTCGGCCCAGCTCATCGCGTGTCCGTACCAGATGCAGGCGGCGTGGTCGCCACGCTCGCGCGCGTGGGTGCGCAGGTATTCGTGAAGGGGCTGTTGCGGGCGGTCGGGCAGTGTCTCCATGGCGTCTCTTTCTCAGGGTTATCGATAGCCGCCTGCAGGGGGCAGGCGCTTGCCAATGGGTGCATGGTGCACGAACAATCCTACCCATGGGTATAACTTCCGCGACACGGCACAAACCCTCTGGGTCCGACACCGCCGAGCAGACTGCAACGGCCACCATGGCGCAGCCGCACCTGCCGCAAGGCACGGGCCGCCAGCGCGCGGCCACGCAGAGCACCGACACGCAGCGCGAGCGCATCCTGCAGGCGGCCGCGCAGCTCTTCGCCGCACAGGGCTACGCCAACACGACGATGGCCCAGATCGTTCGCGCGCTCGGCGTGACCAAGCCCTTCGTGTACTACTACTTCCGCGACAAGCAGGAGATCTTCGAGACGCTGTCGTGGCGCCCCGCGGTCGACTGCTTCACTGCGCTCGACTTCGCCGCCGGCGACCCGCGCCGCGCGAGCGAGAAGGTGATCGAAGGCATCGAGCGGCTCATTCGCGCGACCATCGCGCACCACCCGGTCGCCTTCTTTCCGTACCGGGAGCCGCAGGTGTACCGCCCCGAGTACATCGCCGCGCAGAAGAAGCTCGCGCACCACTTCTACGACCTGCTGTGCCCACTGCTCGAAGAGGCGCGCAGCGACGGCGACCTCGACTTCGGCGAGACCAAGATCACCGCGCTCGCGGCCTGCAGCCTGCCGGGCTTTCTCTACAGCTGGTACCGCCCCGGCGGCAGGCTCTCGCCCGACGAGGTGGTGGCCGAACTCACGAAGCTCGCAAGCCGCGTGATCGGGCTGCGCGCCAAAGACAGATAACCCAACCTCCGGAGACACACCATGAAGTTCAAGAAGGCGCCCTCGGCGCGGATCGCCCTTGCCTGCCTGCTTTGCATCGCGGGTGCCGCGCACGCGCAGCAACCCACCTACAAGATCGCCTACATCGATCCGCTGTCGGGGCCGTTCGCCAACGTCGGCGAGCTGATGCTGATGCACACGCAGTACGCCATCGAGGACATCAACGCCAAGGGCGGCGTGCTCGGCGGCACGAAGCTGCAGCTGCTGCAGTTCGACAGCAAGCTCTCGGCGCAGGAGAGCCAGAGCGCACTGCAGGCGGCCATCGACCAGGGCGCCAAGGCCATCGTGACGGGCGGCTCGGGCTCGTCCGTCGTCACGGCGCTGGTGCAGTCGGTGGCGCGCTGGAACCAGCGCAACCCGGGCAAGGAGCTGATCGTGCTGAACCACTCCTCCATCGACCCCGAGATGACCGGCAAGGGCTGCAGCTTCTGGCACTTCCAGACCGAAGCCAACACCGCGATGAAGATG
Organism: Variovorax paradoxus; assembly: GCF_000834655.1. GTDB lineage: Bacteria > Pseudomonadota > Gammaproteobacteria > Burkholderiales > Burkholderiaceae_C > Variovorax > Variovorax paradoxus_F. The sequence goes on along the minus strand of NZ_JXQQ01000009.1, from coordinate 78,972 downwards.
AAGGCGCTGGCCAACTACATCAAGAAGACGCCCGACGTGAAGAAGGTCTACCTCCTCAACCAGGACTACGCGCACGGCAAGCAGTGGGCGAGCTACGGCCGGCAGATGGTCGGTCTCGCGCGGCCCGACGTTCAGTTCGTGGGCGAGGCGCTGCACCCCATCGGCCGCGTGAAGGATTTCGCGCCCTACATCGCCAACATCCGCCAGAGCGGCGCCGACTCGGTCATCACCGGCAACTGGGGGCAGGACATGACGCTGCTGCTCAAGGCCGCGGGCGATGCGGGCTACAACCTGCGCTACTTCAACCACAGCGCAGGCTCGGTGCCGGGCACGGTCACCGCGGTGTCGCAGGCGAAGACCGGGCAGCTCACCTGGGTGGCCGAGTGGCATCCGGGCCAAGCCGACTCACCGAAGGCCGATACGCTGGCCAAGGCCTACAAGGCCAAGACGGGCAAAGACTTTCTTGCGCCGCGCATCGACATGACGCCGCGCCTCCTGGCCGCCGCCATCAACAAGGCCGGCAGCGACGACACGGTGAAGGTGGCCCGCGCGCTCGAAGACCTCGCCTTCGACTCGGTGGTCGGCCCGGTGCGCATGCGCGCCGAAGACCACCAGCTGCTGCTGCCGCAGGTGGTGAACACCATCGCGCCGGTGGACGGCAAGGCGGTCAGGACGGGCTGGGAAGGTACGAACTATGGTTTCCGCACCGATGCGGTCTACACCGGCAACGAGCTTGCGCAAGGCACGGAATGCAAGATGGTGCGGCCCTGAACATCGAATGAGCGACGCAGGCAATTTCTAGGGGAAACCCCGTCCTGCCTGCCCCCTGTGCCATCGGGATACTCCGGGTGATACCTCACGGATTTCCGAAGCGGGTCCATTCCAAAGGCACAACACCAAATGGCAGGCAAAAACTCGCTCTATCCGATCCCGCACCCGGCGAAGAAACCCTTCGTCGGCAACCTGCTGTCGATCGGCTCCGACTCTCCCGTGCTCGACATGTGGAAGATCGCGCAGGACCTGGGCGGCATCTACTGGCTCGACATGCCGGGCATGCCGGTGATCGTGGTGTCCTCGCCCGCGCTGGTGGACGAGCTCTGCGAGGAAGCGCGCTTCGACAAGAGCACGCGCGGCGCGCTGCGCAGGCTGCGCGCCGCATCGCACGGTCTCTTCACCTCCGACACGCACGAGGAGACCTGGTCCAAGCCGCACAACATCCTCCTGGCCAACTTCAGCCAGCGCGCGATGCAGGCCTACCACCCGATGATGCTGGACATCGCGGGCCAGCTGGTCACCAAATGGGAGCGGCTGAACTTCGACGAAGAGGTGGACGTGGTGCGCGACATGACCGCGCTCACGCTGGACACCATCGGCCTGTGCGGCTTCGGCTACCGCTTCAACTCGTTCTACCGCGAGGGCTTCCATCCCTTCGTCGATGCGATGGTGCGCACGCTGGAGACGGTGCAGAACCGCCGCGGCCTCCCGCTGGAAGAGCTGATGCTCAAGAAGGAGCTTGCGCAGCAGCGCAAGGACATCCGCTACATGCACAAGATGGTGGAAGACATCATCCAGGAGCGGCGCGCGAGCGGTGCCGACATCGCCACCAAGCCCGACCTCCTGAGCTACATGATCGCGGGCGTGGACAAGAAGAGCGGCGAGCAGCTCACCGACAAGATGATCCGCGACGAGTGCATCGAATTCCTCATCGCGGGCCACGAGACCACCAGCGGCCTGCTCTCGTTCGCGATCTACTTCCTCCTGAACAACCCCGAGGCGATGGCCAAGGCGCAGGCCGAGGTCGACAGCGTGTTCGGCGGCGACACCTCGCAAAAACCCACCTATGCGCAGGTCAACCGCCTGCAGTACGTGATGCAGGTGTTGAAGGAAGCGCTGCGCATGTTTCCCACCGCGCCCGCGATCTCGATGCGCGCCAAGGAAGACACGACCATCGGCGGCCAGTACACGATCAAGAAGAACAACATGGTCATCATGCATGCGCTCGCGCTGCATCGCGACAAGGGCATCTGGGGCGAGAACGCCGACCAGTTCGACCCCGACAACTTCAGCCGCGAAGCCGAGCGCGAGCGGCCGGTGAATGCCTTCAAGCCCTTCGGCAACGGGCAGCGCGCCTGCATCGGGCGTCAGTTCGCGCTGCAGGAGGCGGTGCTCACGCTGGGCATGATCCTGCAGCGCTTCAACCTGGTGGATCACACGGGCTACAAGCTCAAGATCAAGGAAGCCCTCACGATCAAGCCGGAGAACTTCAAGATAAAGGCGCTGCTGCGCGACCCGGCCTCGCGCCCGCGCGGCAACGGCGAAGCGGCCGCCACGCCGGATGCGCCGGCCAAGCCGGCTGCGCGCAAGCCGCAAGCGGCGCGCCACGGCACCTCGCTGCTGGTGCTGCAAGGCTCCAACCTCGGCACCGCCGAAGACCTCGCGCGGCAACTGGCCGAGGCCGGCGAGCTGCGCGGCTTTTCCACGCAGGTGGCCTCGCTCGACGACTACGCCGAGCGGCTGCCGGCCAACGGTGCCGTGGCCATCGTCTGCGCCTCCTACAACGGCGTCGCGCCCGACAACGCGGCCGAGTTCCACCGCTGGCTCGACAAGGCCGACGATGCGCTCAACGGCGTGCGCTTCAGCGTGTTCGGCTGCGGCAACACCGACTGGGCGGCCACCTACCAGGCCGTGCCGCGCCGCATCGACGAGCGCCTCGAGACACTGGGCGCCACGCGCGTCCATCCGCGCGGCGAAGGCGATGCGCGCGAGGACATGGACGGCGCCTTCCAGGACTGGAGCGATGCGCTCTGGCCGACGCTGGTGAAGGCCTTCGGCATCAAGGCCGGCGCCGACACGCCGACCGAGGCCGAGCCGCTCTACACGCTCGAAGAGCTGCCGCCGCCGCAGAAGAACGCACTGGTCGATGCGCTGGGCGCGGTGGCGTTGCGCGTGGTCGAGAACCGCGAACTGCAAAGCCCCGGCAGCGAAGGCGACAACAGCCGCTCCACGCGCCACGTCGAGCTGATGCTGCCCGAGGGCGTGAACTACGTGCCCGGCGACCACCTGAGCGTGGTGCCGCGCAACAGCCCCGCGCAGGTCGAACGTGCGATGGCGCGCTTCGGCTTTGACCGCTCCGCGCACGTGCGCCTGCAAGCCGTGCCGGGCCGCAAGGCCGCGCTGCCGGTCGATCAGGTAATCGCCGTCGATCGCCTGCTCGGCGACTACGTCGAGCTGCAGGACGTGGCCACGCGCAAGCAGATCGCCACGCTGGCGGCCTACACGGAGTGCCCCTTCACCAAGCCGAAGCTCATGGCGCTCTCGGGCAGCGACGAGGCCTCGCAGGCCGCGTACAAGGCCGAGGTGCTGCACAAGCGCAAGTCGCTGCTCGAACTGCTGGAGGAACACCGCGCCTGCCAGGTGCCGTTCGCGGTGTTCCTGGAAATGCTGTCGCCGCTGTCGCCGCGCTACTACTCGATCTCCTCGTCGCCGGCGATGACGCCCGGCCGCTGCAGCATCACCGTGGGCGTGGTGAGCGAACCGGCGCTCTCGGGCAACGGCACCTTCGAGGGCGTGTGCTCCAACTACCTGGCGCGCGCCGAGGCGGGCGACACGGTGCACGGCGTGATCCGCGAGACCACGGCCGAGGGCTTCCGCCTGCCGGAGGACGCGATGCGTCCGCTGATCATGATCGGCCCCGGCACCGGCCTCGCGCCGTTCCGCGGCTTCCTGCAGGAGCGCGCGGCGCGCATCGAGCGCGGCGAGGCGCAGGGCGATGCGATGCTGTTCTTCGGCTGCCGGCATCCGGAACAGGATTTCATCTATGCCGAGGAACTGCAGGGCTGGTCGCACCGCGGCCTCATGAGGCTGCACACCGCCTTCTCCCGCTCGGGCGAGCGCAAGGTGTACGTGCAGGACCTGATCCGCGAACAGGCCGCGGCCGTGTGGAAGCTGCTCGAAGCCGGCGGCGTGATCTACGTGTGCGGCGACGGCTCGCGCATGGAACCCGACGTGCGCCGCACCCTGACCGACATCGCGCGCGAGCACGGCCACGACAGCAACGCCTGGATGGACCGGATGATTGCCGACCAGCGCTACGTGCTCGACGTGTGGGCCGGTACCTGACTGGCTTGCGCCCCGGAAATAGGGGCATGCGGCCTGGCTTTCCCGCGGTTCCAGCACGCCCAGGCCTCCGCGAAAAAGATCGACCTATGCGAGGAAACGTCGTGCTGCTGCGAAGAGGCCCGCGGCAAAATGCGCCCATGAAAAAAGCCGGCATCTGCCGGCTTTTTTTCATCGAGCGCGCAATCGATCGATCACATGTCGCGGTCGGGATCGGGATACACCAGCGGCCCCAGCAGGCCACGGTTGAAGGGCTTCCATTCGCCCTCGGGCTGCGCCAGCCGGTCGGCCACCGCATAGAGCACCGCGGGGTGCGCACCGAGCCCCAGGTGGCTCGCCATCACCTCGATGTTTTCCGACTTCGGGCCGGTCTTCTCGAGGCTGCAGCGCCAGGCGACGACGCCGTCGGTGCGGCTGAAGATCGAGGTGGTCGGGACGGGCGGCGTGGGCTCGACGAACTTCATGCGGCGCGGGTCGTGCGAGCTCTGGCCGCTCACGCCTTCGTACACGCGCCATGCGTTGGTGGCGCGCGGGCTGCCCGAGAACGGGCTGCCCAGCGTGATGACGTTGCGGATGAGGCCCGAATGCGCCGAGGCCAGCAGCCGCGCATAGACGCCGCCCAGGCTCCAGCCGATCACGCTGACCTTCTGGCCGCTCTTGTCGTTCAGGGTCTTGAGCAACTGGACCATGCCGTCTTCCACGCCCTGGCGCGGACCGAGATTGCGGCCAAGGCCCCAGCCATGCGCGTCGTAGCCGCGGCTGTTCAAGTAGCGGCGCAGCAGCAAGGTGGAAACATCGCTCGCCACCAGGCCCGGCAGCACGAGCACCGGGTGCCCGTCGCCGCGCGGCGTGAGTTGCAGGAGCGGCCACATCGCGATGCCGGCGCCGGTCTCCCAGAGGGCGCGCGCTTCGGCCAGCAGCAGCAGGCGCGAAGGGGGCGCGATGTGATCGTGGGTGGCGGTGGTCATGGGGGCGGCTTCCTTTCGGATCTTTCGAGATTTCTCTTTGATAGGACGAGCATGAGGGGTCATGGTTGCACTCTCCCGTCGGACGACATCGTCATTTATCCGAGGTATTTGCCCCTCAGGTAATCGAGGTAAGCCCTCGATTCGCTGGAAACATACGGCGAAACCAGCGTGAGCGTGTAGAAAGCCGCCAAACCGGGATCGGCCTGCGCCAGGGCGTCACGCCCCGGCACCAGCCGTTCGAACGACAGCCAGCAGGTCGTGGTGAACACCATCTGCAGCGCCAGGATGCGCGCCTGCTCTGCACTGGTCTCGATCACGCCCGAGGCCACGAGCCCTTCGCACAGCGTTTGCGCGGCCAGCAGGTTCTGCGCGGTGAGCGCCTGCGCGCGCTGGCCCAGGGCCGGGTACTCGCTGGCCAGGAAGGCCATGTCGCGGTAGATGAAGCGGTACTCGTCGATGGCCTCGAAGCGCAGGTGCAATGCGAGCCAGAGGTCGTCGATCGCCGAGATCGACGAGGACGAACCGTTGAGCGTTTCGAGCCGTTGCTCGAAGCGCCGGAACAGCCATTCGACGATCAGCTGCTTGGCCTTGAAGTGGTAGTGCAGGTTGCCCGGGCTCATGCCGAGCTCGGCGGCGATCTTGTGCGTCGACACGGCCGCGAGGCCTTCCGCGTTGAACAGCGCGAGGCTGGTCTGCAGGATGCGGTCGCGCGTGGTGTTGGAGCTGGCCACAACCGGGTTGCGTTGTCGTCGCTCAGCGTTGGGTGCTGCGGCGCGGGCTGTCGCTGCCTTCGAGTTGCGCAAGGCGTTCGCGCAATTGCACCACCTCGTCGCGCAGGGCCTGCACTTCTTCGGCACTCGGCATGCCCAGGCGCTGCAGGGCGGTGGCCACGCGCTGGTCGAACACGTCCTCGAACTTGCGGATGCCGAAGGTGTCCAGGCTCGGGAAGCCGCGGGTGAGCGCGGCCTTGGCACCGGCGGCATCGACCTTGCCCTGCCCGATGCCGAGCAGGCCTTCGATCACGTTGGCCTGGCGCTTGGCGACGTCGTTGCGCACGTTGTCCAGTGCCTTGAGGCCGGCACGCAGCAGGCCTTCGGCCTTGCCGGGCGCGTTTGCCGCTGCCTTCTTCGCAGCAGGCGCCGTCTTGCGGGGCGCCGCGGCTTTCTTTGCAGCCGGCGCTTTGGCCGGAGCTTTCTTCGCAGGCGTCGCCTTCTTCTTCAACTTTGCAGTTTCTTCAGTGCGGGTCGCCATTCGGTGATGCTCCAGATGCCGGAAAGAAAAAGAGGCGCCAGGCGCCTCGGGGGATCAGGCGGCCTTGCGGGCAGCAGCGCGGCGAACCGGCTTCTTGGCCACGGCAGCCTTGGCCTTCACGGTGCGCACGGGCTTGGCGATATCGCCGTCCACGCCGGCCACGCGGGTTTCCAGTTGCTTGGCGCCGGCGGCGATGCGGTCGGCGATCTGCACCGAGACGGTGGCGATCGGCTGGTTGATGGCGTTCAGGGTGTTCAGCACCGAGGTGGCGACCGGCGATTCGACGCGGGCCACGCGGCCTGCGACGGTTTCGATGCCGCTGGTGGTGCCGGCGGCCACGCGGTCCATCACCGAGACGATGCGGCTGGTGTCGATGTCCAGGCGGTTGGCCAGGAAGCCGTTGACCTTCTCTTGCGCGCCGATCAGGTTGGCCTTGATCTGTTCGCTCACCAACGGGATCTGGCGGTTGCCCAGGAAGTTGCTGTAGCGCGAAGCGGCGCCGCCCAGGAGGCGATGCACGCCGGTGCGGTAGGCGCCGACCAGGGTCTTGCCCGCGTCGTTGTATTGGCCGACGACGTGGATGGCTGCGGAAGCGAGGGTGGTTTGCGTGGACATGAAGATTTCCTTGAAGTTGAACGGGTCGCTGGATGCGATGGGCCCATCTTCTTCGCAAGGGCCTAGGCCTGCAAAACTAGAAGCGTCGGAAAACTAGTCCAACTGCCCCAATTTTCTGGCCCATGGCCCCCGTCATGCCGCCGCAGCCCTCGAAGCGCTCGCCCGCTTGGCCGGCGCGGCCTTGCGGGTTGCGGGCTTGGCAGTCGTCTTGATCGGTGCGGGCTTGGCCGCCTTCTTCGCCGGGGCCTTCTTGGCCGCGGCCTTGACGGGAGCGGGCTTCTTGACGGCCGCGCTCACCGCCGCCTTCTTGCGCGCAGCCGGCTTCTTCGCAGCGGGGGCGGACTCCTCGACGTCCGGCGCATGTGCCGCAACAGCCGCGGGCCTGGGCGCCGTGACGCCGGCCGCGGACGGGTGCTTCTGCGTCAGTTCCATCAGGAGCTTGTGCTCGGCCAGCATGTAGTCGCCGATCTCGGTGATGTCGGGCACCGCGCGGCGGCAGGCGATGAGGCCGTAGTCCATGCGTCCGTTGTAGCTCTGCACCGTGACGTTGAGCGCCGTTCCGTGGCTGGCGATCGACACCGGGTAGTAGCAGGTGACGAGCGCGCCCGCGAAGTACATCGGGAACGGCGCGCCCGCCACGTTGGAGATGGCCACGTTGGCCGCCGGCGGCAGCAGGTTCACCAGGCCCGAGCGGCCCACCATGGAGGCGATGCCCGACACCAGCCAGGGCGCGGCGAAGGTGGGGAAGTCGTCCAGGATCACGGCCTTGAAGCGGTTCATCGTCGACTTGGAGCTGTTGGACGACGCATTGATCGCCTTCAGCCGCTGGATCGGGTCGGTGATGTCGGTCGCCAGGCTCACCAGGATCATGCTGGCCTGGTTGTTGGCCGTGTCGTCGCCCGCTTCGCGCAGGCTCACCGGCACGCCGGCCACCAGCGGCTTGGCGGGCAGCTCGTTGTTGTCGGCCAGGTAGTGGCGCAGCGCGCCGGCCACGGTGGCCATGACCACGTCGTTGAGCGACACGCCGAAATGCTTGGCGATGTACTTGGTCTCGGCCAGCGAGATGGTGCGGCCGGCAAAGGTGCGCTGGTTGGTGATCGACACGTTCAGCGACGTGCGCGGCGCGAAGAGATTGAACTTCTTGGGCGCTGTGGCCGTGGCCTTCTCTGCCGCCTTCTCGTCGGGCTTTGCGAGGCCGCTGATCGCACGTGCGATGGCCGGCGCCATCTTGAAGAGCTTGACGTACTGCTGCGCCGTGTTGCGCAGCGCGGCGGTTGCGAGTTCGGCCATGCCGAGCTGGTAGTTGTGGTTGCGCGGGCGCGAGCGCGGCGGCTTCACCACGCGGCCCGTGGCCTCCAGGTCGAAGATGGCCTTGCCCACTTCCACGCCGGCCTGTCCGTCGATGCCCGCGTGGTGCACCTTGGTGTAGAGCGCCACCTGGCCGCTCTTCAAGCCATCGATGATGAAGAACTCCCACATCGGGCGGCTGCGGTCGATGAGCGTGGAATGCAGCCGCGCCACGTATTGCTGCAGCTGGCGGTTGGTGCCGGGCTTGGGCAGCGTGATGTGGCGCACGTGGTAGTCGAGGTCGATGTCCTCGTCCTCGACCCACACCGGGTTGGACATGTCGAAGGGCATGAGCGCGAGCTTGCGCGTGAACACGTCGGCCAGGTGGATGCGGCTGGCCATGAACTGCTTGGCGTCTTCGTAGAAATCGCCCTTGTAGCCCTTGGGCAGGTCCAGCACGTTCAGCGAGCCCACGTGCATCGGCATCTCGGGCGTTTCCAGGTGCAGGAAGGTGGCATCAAGACCGCTCAGGTGTTTCATGTGTTGTGTCTCCTTGGTGGGGCGTGCGCCGTTCGGCAGGATACCCCGCACGTGGCGTTCGTGGGCCCCGCCCGCTTCAGTGTTTCCACCGAGGTTTTCGCGAGTAATGAAAAAGTGACCGAGGCCGCAACAACCGCTCACAGGGGCTTTTTTCACAGGGGCTTCGTACACTGCCATCCATGACATCCAACCCCTCCCCGACCCCGCAAGACGATCACCTCTGGTTCGAAGAGATCGACGGCGACGCCCAGCTCGACTGGGCCCGCCAGGAGAACGCGAAGACCGTGCAGGCCTACGCGCAGTCGCCCGCCTTCAAGGCGCTCGAGGCGGGCATCCTCGAGGTGCTCGACTCGGACGACCGGATCCCGATGGTCCGCAAGATCGGCGCGAGCTTCTACAACTTCTGGCGCGACAAGGAGCACCCCAAGGGCCTCTGGCGCCGCACCACGCTCACCGAATACCGCAAGCCGCAGCCCGCCTGGGAAACCGTGATCGACATCGACGCCCTGGCCGCGGCCGACAAGGAGAACTGGGTCTGGCACGGCGCCGATTGCCTGGAGCCCGACTACAAGCGCTGTTTGATTTCGCTCTCGCGCGGCGGCGCCGATGCCGATGTGGTGCGCGAATTCGACCTGCAGAGCAAGACCTTCGTCGAAGGCGGCTTCACGCTCCCCGAGGCGAAGAACCACGTGGGCTGGAAAGACATCGACCACCTCTACGTGGCCACCGATTTCGGCCCCGGCTCGATGACCAGCTCGAGCTACCCGCGCATCGTGAAGGAATGGAAGCGCGGCACGCCGCTCGACGCCGCGGTCACGGTGTACGAGGGCGCGCACGAGGACATGTCCGTGAGCGCCTACCGCGACAACACGCCCGGCTTCGAGCGCGACTTCGTCTCGCGCCAGATCGACTTCTACGAAAGCGAAACCTGGCTGCGCGGCGCCGATGGCGCGCTCGCCAAGATCGACGTGCCGGACGATTCCAACACCGACATCTTCCGCGAGTGGATGCTGATCGAGCCGCGCGAGGACTGGACCGTGGGCGGCGCGACCTACAAGTCGGGCTCGCTGCTGGCTGCGAAGTTCGACGACTACATGGCGGGCAGGCGCGAGCTCACCGTGCTCTTCACACCCGACGACACGACCGCGCTCGACAGCCATTCGTGGACGCGCCACCACCTCATCCTCAACGTGATGCACGACGTGGTGAACAAGCTCGAAGTGCTCACGCCGCAGGACGGCGGTCCGTGGAAGCGCGAGAGCCTGGGCGGCGCGCCCGCGCTCTCCACCATCGCGGCCGGCGGCATCGACGAGGACGAGAACGACGACTACTTCCTCACCGTGAGCGGCTTCCTGCAGCCGACCACGCTCTACATCGGCACCATCGGCCAGGGCGAACCCGAAGTGCTGAAGCACAGCCCCGGCTTCTTCGATGCCTCGCGCTACAGCGTGAGCCAGCATTTCGCGGTGTCGAAGGACGGCACGCGCGTGCCCTACTTCGAGATCGCACCCAAGGACCTGAAAGCCGACGGCACGAACCCCACGCTGCAGTACGCCTACGGCGGCTTCGAGATCTCGCTGCAGCCGAGCTACAGCGGCAGCATCGGCCGCGCGTGGCTGGAGCAAGGCGGCGTCTACGTGATCGCCAACATCCGCGGCGGCGGCGAATACGGCCCGCGCTGGCACCAGGCCGCGCTGCAGGAGAACCGGCTTCGCACCTGCGAGGACTTTGCGGCGGTGTCCGAGGACCTCATCGCACGCAAGATCACCTCGCCCGCGCACCTGGGCGCCATGGGCGGCAGCAACGGCGGGCTCCTGATGGGCAACATGCTCACGCTCTACCCGCAGCTGTACGGCGCGATCGTGAGCGAGGTGGCGCTGCTCGACATGCAGCGCTACACGCACCTGTCGGCCGGCGCCTCGTGGATCGCCGAGTACGGCGACCCCGACCAGCCCGAGGAATGGGCCTTCATCCGGACCTTCTCGCCCTACGAGAACGCGAAGGCCGACGGGCTCTATCCGCCCGCGCTCTTCACCACCTCGACCCGCGACGACCGCGTGGGCCCCGTGCATGCGCGCAAGATGCACGCGAAGATGGTCGCGCTGGGCCACGACAGCAGCCTCTACGAGAACATGGAAGGCGGGCACAGCGCGGCCACGGACAACAAGGAATCCGCCTTCATGGACGCCCTCGGCTATGCGTACCTGTGGCACCACATAGGCAAGCCGGCATGAGCCGCCGGGCCATTCCCCGCACGGAGACCACCTGAATGAACACCACCCTCGAACTGATCGGCGCACCGACCGACATCGGCGCCAGCATGCGCGGCGCGGGCATGGGCCCCGATGCGCTTCGCGTGGCCGGCGTGGCCGAAGCGCTCGCCAGGCAGGGCTTCACGGTCATCGACCGCGGCAACCTCGCGGGCCCTGCCACGCCGTGGGCGCCGCCGGCCAACGGCCTGCGCCATCTCGCGGAGGTGATCGCCTGGAACCGCTCGGTCTACAACGCCGTGGACGCCGCGCTGGGCGCCAACCACGTGCCGCTGATGCTGGGCGGCGACCACTGCCTGGCCATCGGCTCGATCAGCGCCATCGCCTGGCATGCGCGCAAGCGCGGCAAGAAGCTGCGCGTGCTGTGGCTCGATGCGCACTCCGACGTCAACACCGAAACCACCAGCCCCAGCGGCAACCTGCACGGCATGCCGGTCTCGTGCCTGCTGGGCCACGGCCCCGCGGAGCTCACGGGCTGGAGCGGCGAGCGCGCGGCGCTGGCGCACGAGGCGATACGCTTCATCGGCATCCGCAGCGTCGACTCGGACGAGAAAGAGGCCATCCGCACGCTCGGCCTGAACGTGTTCGACATGCGCCACATCGACGAGCATGGCATGCGCACCACCATGACCGAGGCGCTGCAGGACGTGGACGAGGACACCCACCTGCACGTGAGCTTCGACCTGGACTGCCTCGACCCGAACATCGCGCCCGGCGTGGGCACCGGCGTGCGCGGCGGCCCGACCTACCGCGAGATGCAGCTGTGCATGGAAATGATCTCCGACACCGGGCGGCTGTGTTCGCTCGACGTGGTGGAGCTCAACCCCGCGCTCGACGTGCGCAACCAGACAGCGGAAATCGCCGTGGAGCTGATCGAGAGCCTGTTCGGCAAGTCGACGCTGGTGCGCTGACCCCGGGCGCTCAGCCGCGGTTCGGCGAAGGAGCGACCGGGAAGCTGATGGCGGGGGCGGGTGGCGCGGAAGGCGTCGAGGGCGCCTCGGCCGGCATGTCCGGCGGTGCATCGGCGCCGCCGCCTTCGAGGAAGCGGTCCATCAGCGTGAAGAAGCGGTCGTAGAAGCGCTCGTCGGTGAGCGTTTCGCTGGCCACCTTGACCATCGCGTCGTCGCTGCCGGCGAAAGGCAGCGACAGCGACCCGAAGGCGCCCACGCCCACGCTGGCCGAGTTGTTGACCTTCTTGATGCCGTAGCGGTCCTGCAGCGCGGTGGCGAAGGCCACGGTGCTCTGCCTGCCGCCCTTGCCGCCCTCGCGCGCGCAGACCACGCGGAACTCGACCTCGACGTGCACCTCGGCGGCCGGCTGGAAGCTCTTGCGCCCGGTCACCAGGTCGGCATTGGCCGCGGTGACCATGTAGCCCTGGCTCAGGAGCGCGCGGCGTGCCGCCTCGCAGGTCCGGCCCTCGGTGGCCGCGTAGTTGCGCGTGTGGGTGGTGGTGGAGTCGAACTCCTCCGGCTCGTAAGACACGCGCCGCGAGGTGCTGCCGCAGCCGGCGAGCACGAGGGCCGACAGAAGGCCCAGGACGAGGACCGGCGTGCGGAGGGAGGAAAAGGACAAGGAGGAATTGAAGTGGGACGGCATGGCGCGGCGAATGCTAACCGGCGCCTCCGCCGGCAAGGCTTCGAGCGCGGCGGCGCGCCGGCGTTCCCTCGCGGCGGATTTTTTTCAGGACCACATCAGCACGTGATGGGCCCGCGCCTTGGTGGCGGCAATCAGCCGCGCGTTGGGCGCATCGGTGCTGGCCACCCAGTCGCGCGCGGCTTCGGCGCTGCGGCCGAACTGCTGGTGGCGCTGCACCAGGCGCTCTTCGCGCACGGCGTCGTCGATGTCGACGTACCAGACCTCGTCGAGCATCGCCGCCGCACCGGCCCAGGGGCCGGCGTCGTGCAGCAGGTAGTTGCCTTCGGTGATGACGAGCTGCGTCGAGGGCAGCACCGCGATGGCGCCGGCGATCGGCTCCTCGATCTCGCGGCGGAATTCAGGGGCGTAGACGATGTCGCCGTCGGGGCGCTGGTTGCGCAGCCGCTCGAGCAGGGCGACGTAGCCGGCGCTGTCGAAGGTGTCGGGCGCGCCTTTGCGGTCGGCGCGACCGAGGCGCTGGAGTTCGACATTGGCGAGGTGGAAGCCGTCCATCGGCACGACCTGCGCGCGGTCGGCGCCAACGGCCTGAAGCAGCGCCATCGCGAGCGTGGACTTGCCAGCGCCTGGCGCACCGACCAGCCCCAGCAGCTTGCGCTGCCCGCCGGCCATGAGGGCCTGCAGACGGGCAAGGCAGTCCGCGGGAATGGAAGGAAGGTTGATGGACGAAAGAGCTGCAGTCATGCTCGAAGCGTACCAAGGCTTCGTTCCGGAACACCGCGGAACCGGCTTCGCCGGGCCGCTGGTGTTGCCCCCGGTGAGGGTTAGGCAAAGCGACACGAAGTGCGCGAAGCCTGGGGAGAGACCTTTACGGGTACAGGCCGCGCTCCTGGCGCGCCATCAGGATCCGCTCGCAAGCCACCGCATACGTCGCCGTGCGCAGCGTGATCTTGTGCTTGTCGGCCGTGTCCCAGATCTGGTTGAGCGCGTTCATCATGATGCGGTCCAGGCGCACGTTGATCTCGTCCTCGTCCCAGAAGAACGACGAGAAGTCCTGCACCCATTCGAAGTAGCTCACCGTCACGCCGCCGGCGTTGCAGATCACGTCGGGCACCACCAGCACGCCGCGTTCGGCGAGGATGTCGTCGGCCGTGGGCACCGTGGGGCCGTTGGCGCCTTCGAGCACCAGCTTGGCGGTGGTTTTCTGCGCGCGCTCGGCGGTGATCTGGCCTTCGAGGGCGGCCGGGATCAGGATGTCGCAGGCCGTGTCCCAGAAGGCTTCGTTGGGCACCACGTCGCCGCCCTTGAAGGCGATCACGCCGTCCTTGTTGGCGATGGGGATGAGCTTGGCGAGGTCAAGGCCGTTGGTGTTGACGATGGTGCCCGTGTGGTCCTGCACCGCCACGATCTTGGCGCCCGCTTCGGCGAAGAGTTCGGCCGCGACCGAACCCACGTTGCCGAAGCCCTGCACCGCGATGCGCGCACCGCGCAGGTCCATGCCCAGGCGCCGGGCCGCTTCACGGCCGGTGACGAACACGCCGCGGCCGGTGGCCTTGACACGTCCGAGCGAGCCGCCCAGGTGCAGCGGCTTGCCGGTGACCACGCCGGTGGCGGTGCCGCCGACGTTCATCGAATACGTGTCCATCATCCACGCCATGATCTGGCCGTTGGTGTTGACGTCGGGCGCGGGGATGTCGGTGTGCGGGCCGATGATGATGCCGATCTCGCTGGTGTAGCGGCGGGTGATCTTCTCGAGTTCCTGCAGCGAGAGCTTCTTCGGGTCGACGCGGATGCCGCCCTTGGCGCCGCCGTACGGCAGGTTCACCGCCGCGGTCTTGATGGTCATCCAGGCCGACAGCGCCATCACTTCTTCGAGCGTGACGTCGGGGTGGAAGCGCACGCCGCCCTTGCCCGGGCCGCGGCTCATGTTGTGCTGCACGCGGTAGCCCTCGAAGTGGGCGATGGTGCCGTCGTCCATTTCGATCGGCACGTCCACGATCAGCGCGCGCTTGGGGCGCTTCAAGGTTTCGACCCAGCGGGCCAGCGGGCCGAGGTACGGCACGACACGGTCGACCTGGGAGAGGTACGTTCCCCACGGGCTGTTGGCGGTGGGGGAGACGAAGGAGAGTTTTTCACTCATGGGAGATCCCTTGGATTGGAACTGAGGTGGCCGCAACGATAGACCTCTCGCGCCCGTCGCGCCATGGCTTATGCGCGCCGCGCTGACGGTTATGCAAGAGACGTTAGGCCGCGTCGTTCCGGGCGCCGATCGTGCGGGCGACCGGCAGATGACCGAACTGTCATCGACCGGTTATCGATCGTGCAGATCCACTTCATAGAGTTGGCTTCACCAACCCACCACATCAAGGAGCCAGCGAATGATGTCCTCTTCCACCACCTGTACCACCCGCATCCTGGGCACCGCCACCGTCGCCGCGCTGCTGGCCCTCGCCTCGGCGCCGAGCCTTGCCGGCAACTACGCCGAAGGCGATCCGCGGCCGGTGCCGCTCGCCTCGTCCACGACGCGCGCCGCGGTGACGGCCGATGCGCAGCAGTGGCTCCAGCGCGCGCCCACGCAGGGCTATACCGACGGGCTCGCGCAGCAGGCGGCCGTGGTCTCCGCGAACAGCCGCGCCGCCGTGGCGGCCGACACGCGGCTGTGGATCCAGTCCGGCCTCGCCGCACAGCAGAACGGCGAGGCCGGCGGCGACACGACGCGGCCCGCGTACCGCCAGGCGGTGGCCGAATACAACAAGCTGCGGGCGAGTCCCGCCTTTGGAGCGCTGGTCGAGCAGTTCACGAGCCAGCAGGCAGCCGCGCAACTGCACACGACCGTTCGCTGAGCGAAAGGGGCCTGGGTACCCCCAGGGGGGTCGACGCAGGGTAGGCGCAGGGCATTTCCTTGGTTCTATCTCCTATGGCCAACTGCCATAGGGCGCATCTTCTGCAAAGAATCGATGCACGAACCGGATAATTCTCCAATGCTCGACCTGGACCGCATCGACCTGCGCCTCCTGATGATTCTTCAGGAGGACGGGCGCATCACGAACCTCAAGCTGGCCGAGGCGGTGGCGCTCTCGCCCACTGCGGTGCTGGCGCGCGTGCAGCGCCTGACGCGCGACGGGTTCATCCTGGGCTACGAGGCGCGCCTGGACCCCGAGAAGCTGGGCCGGGGGTTCACGGTGTTCGTCGAGGTGCTGCTCGACCGCACCACGCCCAACGTGTTCGACCAGTTCAAGGCCGCGGTGCAGGTGCGCGACGAGATCATGGAATGCCACATGGTCGCCGGCGGCTTCGACTACCTGCTCAAGACCCGCATGGCGGACATGGCCGCGTACCGCGAGTTCGCGGGCACGGTGCTGTGGCAACTGCCCGGGGTGCGCGAGACGCGGACCTATGCGGTGATGGAAGAGGTCAAGAGCAGCGCGCGGCTGCCGCTGGGACTCTGAGGCGCGGGAGCCTCAGGCGGGCTTTCTGGCCCGGCCGCCGAAGATGGCGGTGCCGACCCGCACCATCGTGCTGCCGGCGCTGATCGCCGCCTCGAGGTCTGCGCTCATGCCGAGCGAGAGCGTGTCCAGTTCGATGCCCGCCCCCCTGATCGATTCGAAGACCGCATGCGCGCGCAGGCACAGATCGCGCTGCGCCGCGAAATCCGGCGCCGGTTCGGGGATCGCCATGAGCCCGCGCAGCCGCAGATGTGGCAATGCCGCCACAGCGCGGGCAAGTTCGACAGCCTCTTCCGGAGGCACGCCGGACTTGTTTGCGCCGCCGTCCACGTTAACCTGAAGGCATACGTTGAGCGGCGGCAGATGGGCCGGCCGCTGCGCCGACAGCCGCTCGGCGATCTTGAGCCGGTCGACGCTGTGGACCCAGTCGAACTGCTCGGCCACGGGCCGCGTCTTGTTGCTCTGCAGAGGGCCGATGCAGTGCCATTCGAGGGCGGCGCGCAGATCGGCGAGCGCCTGGATCTTGTCCAGCCCTTCCTGCACGTAGTTCTCGCCGAAGGCCGTTTGGCCCGCCGCGTGCGCCTCGCGCACCGCCTCGGGCCCGAAGGTCTTGGACACCGCCAGCAGCCCGACCCCGGCCGGGTCGCGGCCGGCCGTTACACATGCCTCCACGATCCGTGTCTTTACTTGCTGGAGGTCGTCGCCAATCATCGTCATAATCGTCCAAAATCGTATCAAAACGTCACCGAACTCGAGCCGAGGAGCCCCGTGGACATCACCCAACTGCTGGCATTCAGCGTCAAGAACAAAGCCTCCGACCTGCACTTGTCGGCCGGGCTTCCGCCCATGATCCGTGTGAACGGCGACGTGCGCCGCATCAACGTCGATGCGCTCGACCACAAGGGCGTGCACGCGATGGTGTACGACATCATGAGCGACACGCACCGCAAGCACTACGAAGAGTTCCTGGAGGTCGACTTCTCGTTCGAGATCGACGGCCTCGCGCGCTTCCGCGTGAACGCCTTCAACCAGGCACGCGGCGCGGCCGCCGTGTTCCGGACCATTCCGTCGAAGATCCTCACGCTCGAGCAGCTGAACGCGCCCAAGATTTTCGGCGAACTGGCGCTCAAGCCGCGCGGCCTGGTGCTGGTGACCGGCCCCACGGGCTCGGGCAAGTCGACCACGCTGGCGGCGATGGTGAACTACCTCAACGAAAACGAATACGGCCACATCCTCACGGTGGAAGACCCGATCGAATTCGTGCACGAATCGAAGAAGTGCCTGATCAACCAGCGCGAAGTGGGGCCGATGACGCTGTCGTTCTCGAACGCGCTGCGCTCTGCCCTGCGCGAAGACCCGGACGCGATTCTCGTGGGCGAGCTGCGCGACCTCGAAACCATCCGCCTCGCGATGACCGCGGCCGAAACGGGCCACCTCGTGTTCGGCACGCTGCACACCTCGTCGGCCGCCAAGACCATCGACCGGATCATCGACGTGTTCCCGGGCGAGGAGAAGGAAATGATCCGCGCAATGCTCTCGGAGTCGCTGCAGGCGGTGATTTCCCAGACACTGTGCAAGACCAAGGACGGCCAGAGCCGCGTGGCCGCGCACGAGATCATGCTGGGCACGCCCGCCATCCGGAACCTGATCCGCGAGGCCAAGGTGGCGCAGATGTACTCCACCATCCAGACCGGCCAGGGCTCCGGCATGCAGACGCTGGACCAGAACCTGATGGAGCTGGTTCGCCGCAACACGATTTCCGCCGCCGAAGCGCGCGGAAAAGCAAAGATTCCCGAGAATTTCCCCGGCTAGTCATGATGAAGCCCCCCGGCTTTTCACTTCGCTACGCTTCGTGTAACTCCACCCCCCATGGGGGAGGCACGGCCGCCTTGGGGCGGCCCGGCGGTCGGCCGCCGGCAGGTTCAAACTAAACAGAGATCAAGGAGCGCTCTCATGGAACGCGATCAAGCCAGCCAGTTCATCAACGACCTGCTCAAGCTCATGGTGAGCCGCAACGGCAGCGACTTGTTCATCACCGCCGACTTCCCGCCCGCGATCAAGGTCGACGGCAAGGTCACCAAGGTGTCGCAGCAGGCGCTGGGCGCGCAGCACACGCTGGCGCTCACGCGCTCGGTCATGAACGACCGGCAGGTGGCCGACTTCGAGCGCACCAAGGAGTGCAACTTCGCGATCTCGCCCACCGGCATCGGGCGCTTCCGCGTCAACGCCTTCGTGCAGCAGGGCAAGGTCGGCATGGTGCTGCGGACCATTCCCGCCAAGCTGCCGACGATCGACGGCCTCGGCATGCCGCAGGTGCTCAAGGACGTGTCGATGACCAAGCGCGGCCTCACCATCCTGGTGGGCGCCACGGGCTCGGGCAAGTCGACCACGCTGGCCGCGATGATCGACTGGCGCAACGAAAACTCCTACGGCCACATCGTCACGGTGGAAGACCCGGTCGAATTCGTGCACCCGCACAAGAACTGCGTGGTGACGCAGCGCGAAGTGGGCATCGACACCGACAGCTGGGAGGCCGCGCTCAAGAACACGCTGCGCCAGGCACCCGACGTGATCCTGATGGGCGAAATCCGCGACCGCGAAACCATGGAGCACGCGGTGGCCTTCGCGGAAACGGGCCACCTTTGCATGGCCACGCTGCACGCCAACAGCGCCAACCAGGCGCTGGACCGGATCATCAACTTCTTCCCCGAAGAGCGCCGCGCGCAGTTGCTGATGGACCTGTCGCTGAACCTGCGCTCGCTGGTGTCGCAGCGCCTGGTGCCCACCGAAGACGGCCAGGGCCGCGTGGCCGCCGTCGAGGTGCTGCTGAACACGCCGCTGATCTCCGACCTGATCTTCAAGGGCGAGGTGGGCGAGATCAAGGAGATCATGAAGAAGAGCCGCAACCTCGGGATGCAGACCTTCGACCAGGCCCTCTTCGACCTTTTCGAGAGCCACTCGATCACCTTCGAGGACGCCATCCGCAACGCCGACTCGGCCAACGACCTGCGCCTGCAGATCAAGCTCAACAGCCAGCGCGCGCGCAGCACCGACCTGGCAGCCGGCACGGAGCACTTCGCGATCGTCTGACCGCAGCGCGGGGTGGCTCCGGCGGCCCGCCGCTGACCGTGGGCCAATGGCTTTAAGCTCTCGCCCCATGAGCAGCATCAACACCCGCACCTACGAATCCATCCCCGCCCAGACGGTGGCCTTTCTCGGCCTCGGCGTCATGGGCGGGCCGATGGCCGGCCACCTGGCCAAGGCCGGCCACAGCGTCACGGTCTACAACCGCACGGCCGCCAAGGCCGAGGCATGGGCCGCCGAATTCGGCCCGCCGGGCCGCCATGCCGCCACCCCGCGCGAAGCGGCGGCGGGCGCCGACATCGTTTTCTGCTGCGTCGGCAACGATGAGGACCTGCGCTCGGTGGTGCTGGGCGACGACGGCGCCTTCGCCGGCATGAAGAAGGGTGCGGTGCTGGTCGACCACACCACCGCTTCGGCCGACGTGGCGCGCGAACTGTCGAAGGCAGCCCAGGCGCTGGGGCTTCAATTCATCGACGCACCGGTTTCCGGCGGCCAGGCAGGTGCGCAGAACGGCGCACTCACCGTGATGTGCGGCGGCGACTCGGCCGCCTTCGAGCGCATCAAGCCGGTGGCCGCGGCGTTTTCACGCGCGGTCACGCTGCTGGGCGAGAGCGGCGCCGGCCAGCTCGCAAAAATGGTGAACCAGATCGCCATTGCGGGACTGGTGCAGGGGCTGTCGGAAGCCATCGCCTTCGGCCAGCGTGCGGGCCTGGACATGGAAGCCGTGCTCGGCGTCATCGGCAAGGGCGCGGCCCAGAGTTGGCAGATGGACAACCGCGGCAAGACCATGATCGCGGGCAAGTTCGACTACGGTTTTGCCGTCGACTGGATGCGCAAGGACCTGGGCCTGGTGCTCGACGAGGCCAAGCGCAACGGCGCGCGGGTTCCGGTCACGGCGCTGGTGGACCAGTTCTACGCCGACGTGCAGCAAGCCGGCGGGCGGCGCTGGGACACCTCGAGCCTGATCATCCGGCTCAAATGAAAAAAGCCCGCGGAAGCGGGCTTTTTGATTTCAGCGGACCGGCGAGGTCGTCACCGCGGGCGGCGAGCCCGGCGCGGGCAGCGGCTCCATCGGGGGCAGCGGCACGCGCGAGGAAGAAGACGACGAAGGCGTCGCGTTGCTCACCGGCGCCGGGCCCGTGCCGCCGCGCTGTGCCGCGGACTGGTTGGCCGCCTGGCTCGCGGCGAGGTCGGCCTCGCTCACCACCTCGACCACGCGCACCACCTTCATCACGCCACCCACGCCGCGCGTGATCTCGGTCGCGCGATCGGTCTCGCGCCGCGTGGCGATGCCCATCAGGTAGACCACGCCGCGCTCGGTCGTCACCTTGAACGAGTTGGCGAAGATGTCCTTCGCATCGAGCAGCGAGGCCTTCACCTTGCCGGTGATGTAGAGGTCGTTCGAGCGGTCCTGGAAGGTGCTGGGCGCGCCGAGCGTGAGCTCGTTCACCACGGAGCGCACGTTGACGATGCGGCTCACCTCGTCCTCGACGCGGCGGCGGTCGGCCTCGTTGCCCACCGCGCCGGTCAGGAGCACCTGGCGGTTGTAGCTGGTGACGCTCACGTACATCTGGTCGTTGGCGATGTCGCGCACGCGGGCCGCGGCGCGCAACTCGATGCCCTGGTCGTCGAGCTGGGCGCCCGAGCTGCGGCGGTCGGTCGCCACCATGCCCACGCCCACCACTGCGGCACCGCCCACCACGAGCGGAACGCAAGCGGAGAGACCGGCGACCAGTGCGGCACCCAGGGTGAGTGCGAGGGCAATACGTTGGGTCGGTGTCGTCATGGTCATGAGGAAGCTTCCTGTTCTCCGAGTAACTGGGCATCCACGCCGTCGCACAGGCAGTGCAGCGCGAGCAGGTGGACTTCATGGATGCGCGCCGCACGCTCGTGCGGCACGCTGATCTGGACGTCGGTTTCACGCAGTGCGCGGCCAATGACGCCGCCGGTGCCGCTGCTGCCGCCGCCGGGCGCCGCGGGCGGGCCCGACACGGCGTTGCCGAGCAGGGCGACCACGGTCATGTCGCGCTCGTGCGCGGCCAGCACGGCAGCCAGCACGGCGGCCGACTGCCCGCTCGCGCTCAACGCGAGCAGCACGTCGCCGGCCTGGCCGAGCGCGCGCACCTGGCGCGCGAAGCGGTCGGCATCCATGGCATTGGCGCTGTCGGCATGGGGGTCGGTGGTGTCGCCGGGCAGTGCGATGGCGCCCAGCTCGGGACGCTCGCGTTCGAAGCGGCCGACGAACTGCGCGGCGAATTGCGCGGCCAGCAGGCCCGAGACGCCCGCGCCGCAGGCCAGCACCTTGCCGCCGCTGGTCACGCAGGCCAGGATGGCCTGCATCGCTTGAGAGATGGGTTTGCTGAGGACCGGTCCGGTCTGGTATTTGAGGTCGGCACTGTCGATGAAGTGCTGCTGAATCCGTTGCTCGAGCATGAGGCGGGATGATAACTGGGGGTTGTGAAACAAGACGTTTGAGTTGTGGAGCCTTCATGAAGGCTTCAGTTCCCTCGCAAGGCGCATCAGGCCGCGTCGAACGCCGCCTGCAGCCAGGTGATTTTCTCCTCCACGAGCACCACGTCGAACCGGCAGGGCGGCACAGTGCGCAGCCGGCCCAGGTAATGCTGCGCGGCGAACACGATGCGACGTTGCTTCGGCCCTGTGATGCTGCCGCCCGCGCCGCCATGCGTGCCCGCGCTGCGCTGGCGCACCTCGACGAACACCAGCGTGCCACCGCCGGGGCCGCGCGGATCGCGCATGATCAGGTCGATCTCGCCGCCGCCGCGCCCGGGCGTTCGATAATTGCGCGCGATCAGCGCGAGGCCGGCGTCCTGCAGATGCTCGAGCGCGGCGTCTTCCGCCGCATCGCCGCGACGCTTCGTTGTGGTGGTCTTCATGGCTCCCTGCCGTTTTCTTTTTGTCGTTCGCTCTCACGGAGAAACCTCTTGGCTTCACTCGCCCCTGCTTCTTTCGGCGCCGCCCTTGCGGCCGCGCACGACGCCGCGGGTGCGCAGCATTATCCGCAGGCCACGCTCTACGTGGTCGCCACGCCGATCGGCAACCTGGCCGACATCACGCTGCGCGCGCTGCATGTGCTGCAGCTGGTGGACGTGATCGCCTGCGAGGACACGCGCCACACCCAGAGCCTCTTGCGCGCCTACGGCATCGACCGCCCCGGCGCCCGGCTGCTCGCGGTGCATCAGCACAACGAGGCGGAGGCCGCGCAGGCCGTGGTCGCGCGCCTGGCGCAAGGCGAGCGCATCGCGTATGTGAGCGATGCCGGCACGCCCGGCGTGAGCGACCCCGGCGCGCGGCTTGTCGCTGCGGTGCGCGCGGCAGGCCAGCGCGTGCTGCCGCTGCCGGGCGCAAGCAGCGTCACGACGCTGATCGGCGTCGCCGGGCTTGTGGCTGACGGCGCGGACGGCAACGCGAGCAGCGCCTTCGTCTTCGCGGGCTTCCTGCCGAGCAAGGCCGGCGAACGCGACACCGCCGTGCAGGCGCTCTCGCAGGAGTCGCGCGCCGTGGTGCTGCTGGAGGCGCCGCATCGCATCGAAAGCCTCGCGCGTGCATTGGCCGTGCTGGGCGAGCGCCGCATCACCGTGGGCCGCGAGCTCACCAAGCAGTTCGAAGACATTGCGACGGTGGCGGCCAGCGCCCTGCCCGACTGGTTCGGCGCGGACCGCGACCGCGTGCGCGGCGAATTCGCGCTGGTGCTGCATCCGGTCGCGGTGAGCGGCGACGGCGGCGCAGAAGGCGAGCGCGTATTGCGCCTGCTGCTGGCCGAACTGCCGGTGAAGACCGCGGTGCGGCTGGCGGCCGAGATCAGCGGTGCACCGCGCAATGCGTTGTATGAAACCGCGCTGCGCATCCGCAACGACGGCAACGACGAACCGGCCGGCTAGCCGTCCAGCTCCGCATACCGCCTGAAGATCCCGTCCTCGTTGAACGCGATGCGGCGCGGGCTCTGCAGGTAATCGTGCACGCGCTGGCGGCGCTTGACGTTGGCGTGCAGTTTCTCGACGGCCGGCGTGCGGGCCAGCGCCCTGGCGGTGGCCTTCGGGAATGCGTAATGCAGGCCATCGACCAACTGGAACAGCGAGAGATCGGCATAGGTCAGCATGTCGCCGACCAGGTGCAGGTCGCCCGCGGGATTGCGCTGGAGAACCTGCTCGAACCAGTTCAGGAACTTGGGGATGCGTTCTTCGCGGAAGGAGCGCGCACGTTGGACGGCGGCATCGCGCTGGTCTTCGTAATAGGCGCCGGTCGAGATCGGATGGTGCGTGTCGTGCGCCTCGGCCACCGCGTCGGCGATGGTGAGTTGCAGCTGGTGGGTCCACAGGCCGTCGGACTCGCCGACGCCCGAGAGCCCGAGCCGCGGCCCGAGGTACAGCAGGATCGCGGCGGTCTGGCCGACCACGATGTCGCCGTCGACCAGGAACGGCGGCGCGAAGGCGGCGCGGGCGTTGTTGGGGTCGCCGAGGCGCTCGCCCAATGCGGATTCGCCGCCGCCTTTCGACTCGGGCAGCCGCGCCACATCGACATAGTCGGCACCCGCTGCTTCGAGCGCGAGCCGCACGAATTCACCGCGGCCCTGGATCGTGGGCCAGTAATGGAGTTGATAAGGCATGCGGCCATGGTGTCAGGGTCTTTACAGCCCTGCAACCGCCCCCGGGGTCTTACGCGCCGCGGCGCAGCGGGGTCACCAGAATTTCCACCATGGCCGCGGTGCCAGGCGCAGCGCCTGCGGGCGGGTGTCGAGGTCGATGTTCTGGGTGAGCGTGTCGCCGGAGCGGCGCCGCATCTCGGCTTCGAGTGCGTGCGCGATGCCGCGCGCCTGTTTTTCGCCGCGCAGCGCGCGCCGGCGCCATTCCGCGGCATGTTCCGCCAGGCTGGCCTCGTCCAGATCAGTCAACTCCGTCATCGATGGAAATCTTGCATGTGCGCGTTGGCGAGCAGTCGCCGGCGCGCGATAAATGGTCGTGGGGAGAACGCCCGGAAAGAAAAAGACCGGACGCCTTGGGAGGCTTCCGGTCTTGCAGGGGCCCCGCCACCAGGAGTCTCACCCAACGGGGGAAAGGCATGGTACCGCATCGGGCGCCGATGCCGCCTCGGCCGGCGAGGCGGCTGCCGAGCGGCGTCGGCGATCACTTCCGGACCGCGGCGGCCACCTTGCGCGGCAGCCAATACGCCAGCGTTCCCGCCGCGGCGAAGGCGATCAAGCCGGTCACGGCGATGCCCGCGGCCAGGGACAGGCCGCCCGCCAGAAGGGACAGCAGCGCCGGGCCGCAGGAGGAGCCGATATCCGACATCAGCCGCCATATGCCCAGGAAGTGCGCGCGGCCGTGGCGCGGCGAATGGTCGGCGCCGATGGTCATGATCATTCCGGAGCCGATTCCGTTGCCGAAGCCGATCGCCAGCGACGCGATCAGCAGCGTGACGACGCCGGACGTGAGCGGCATCAGCAGCATCGCCAGCCCCATGATCAGCATGGACGGCACGGCGACCCAGCGCCGGCCCTTCCTGTCCATCACCTTGCCGGCGGGATAGAACACCAGCATGTCGATGCCGCCCGCCAGGCCGTAGATCAGCGAGGCCACCGAGGGCGCCAGCATGAGGTGGTCGGCCCACAGCGGGATCACGGCCTGTCGCGAGGCTCGCACCGCGCTCACCAGCACCACGCCGAGGCCCAGCGTAAGGAACACGTGCCGGTGGTCCCGCAGAGTCGAGATGACGGACGTCGAGGCAGGCGCGGTTTGCCCGGCCGGGACCGGCGGCGCCTCCAGGTCGGGAATGCGCGCGCCGATGGCCGCCGCGCCCATCACCGCCACGATGCCGACCACATAGGCTGCCGAGAGGCCGAACGCATGCACCGCCCCGGCCGCGAGGAAGGGCCCGGCGAACATGCCGATGCGCATGACGCCGCCCAACGTCGACAGCGCGCGCGCACGGTATTCGATGGGCACCGCCTCGGTCATGTAGCTCTGGCGCGCGAGGTTGTAGACGGCCTGCGACATGCCCACCATGAAGCAGCCCGCGGCAAACAGGCCCAGGTGCGTGGTCAGCACGCACAGGAGCATGCCCAGGCCGCTCCACACGCCCGCCGCGACGATGGCCCAGCGCTCGCCCCAGCGCATCGTGATCATCGAGGCCGGGATGTTGTTGAACAGCGAGCCGATGCCGATCATGGCGATCACCAGCGCGGCCATGGGCACGGACGCACCCAGGTCGCGCGCCGTCAGCGGGACGATGGGCAGGATGGCACCTTCGCCCAGCCCGAAGAGCAACGAAGGCGCAAATGCCGGCACGGCGATTCGCCAAAGGGAGAAAGAGGAGGCGGGGGTCGGATCGGGGAGCGGCGATGGCATGCGCGGAAGGGTCGGGTTGCTGCCCCGGCCCGCAGCGCGGACGAGAAGCGGGCGAAGTGCGCGGCGATTGTCTCGCCGATGCCCGGATTCGTCAGACCGCCATGAAAAAGGCCGGAAGCTTTTGCAAGCTTCCGGCCTTGTATGTGGTCCCGCCGCCAGGAATCGAACCTGGATCTCAGCCTTCGGAGGGCCGAATTCTATCCGTTGAAATACAGCGAGAGATGGCTCCGGAAAACGTCCGGAGCCGGAGATTATCGCCTATCAGGCGACGACGGTTTCCGCCTCGTTCGCGGCCACCGCGCCAGACTCCGGCCGCTCGAAGCCGAGCCCCGCCAGATAGACGCGGAAGGTGCGCCGGCCCGTCGGCACCAGGTCGAAGGCCTCGGGGTCGAGCAGCCAGTTCTGGATGAGGCCGCTGATGAGCGCATGCATGCCCTGTGCCGCCACGTGGCCGGGCACCGGCAGCTTGACGTGGGCGCGGCGTGCGGCCAGCCGCAAGGCCTTTTCGAAGTCGACCACGCAGGCATTGCGCGCATCGAGGTGGCGCTGCTGCACCGAGGCCATGTCGTGCGTGTACTCGACCTTGTGGGTGGCCACGTCGAACACGCGGCGCACCTGGGGGTCGGTGGTCATGAGGGTCAGCGCGTGGACCATGCCCTCCTCGATCTCGACCAGCGGGTCGTCGTTGCCGGCTGCGGCACCGCTCTGGGGCGTGGCCTCCAGCGGCAAGATGACGCGCTCCATCATCGCGTTGAAGAGGTCGGCCTTGTCCTTGAAGTGCCAGTAAATAGCGCCACGCGTCGCGCCGGCCTGCTGCGCGATCTGCTGCAGCGAGGTCTGCGAGACGCCTTGCGCCTGAAACAGCAGCTCCGCGGAATCGAGCAAACGATTCCGCGTGGCCAATGCCTCTTCCTTCGTACGACGTGCCACCAAGTCTCCTGATTTGTAAAGCGAACGCCCCTTGCGTATCGAGGGGCCATTTACATTGTCACTATACATCCATGAATGTATGTAGACTACCGGGCTTCCCCGATGGCCCGGCTGTTTATGCTGTCATCCTGTTCGCACCGCGAACACACCGCCATCTCCCGTTTTCGCTTCAAAGGAATCGCATGCCTCTCCTGCATGTCTCGCGCCCATCGTCCTTTTCGCCGCGTCTCGCGACCGTGGCCGCCGTTGTCCTGTTGGTCCTTGCGGGCTGCGGCAAGGGCGATGCACCTGCCGGCCCGGGCGGCGCGGGCGGAGGCGGCCATCCGCCGGCCCCCGAAGTGGGCGTTGTCGTGGCCACGCCGACCGATGTCGGTCTCGTGACCGAATTGCCGGGCCGCCTGGAGGCCTCCCGCATCGCCCAGGTCCGCGCCCGGGCCTCGGGCATCCTTCTCAAGCGCGAGTTCCGCGAAGGAAGCGATGTGAAGGCCGGCCAGCTGCTGTTCCGCATCGATCCGGCGCCGCTGGTGGCCGCTTCCCAGAACGCCCAAGCCACGCTGGCCCGCGCCGAAGCCAACGCCGTGCAGGCCAAGGCACTGGCCGACCGCTACAAGCCGCTGGTCGAAGCCAATGCGGTGAGCAAGCAGGAATACGCCACCGCCGTCGCCTCGCAAAAGACCGCCGAAGCCGACGTGGCCTCGGGCCGCGCCGCAGTGACGACCGCCAAGATCAACCTCGGCTATGCCGACGTGACCTCCCCCATTTCGGGCCGCATCGGCCGCGCCCTCGTGACCGAAGGCGCGCTGGTGGGCCAGGGCGACGCCACCGAGTTGGCCGTGGTGCAGCAGATCAACCCCGTGTACGTCAACTTCACGCAGTCGGCCTCCGACGTGCTGAAGCTGCGCCGCGCGCTGGCCGCCGGCCAGTACAAGCGCGCCGGCGGCGAAGAGGCCGCCAGCGTGAGCGTCGTGCTTGAAGACGGCAGCGACTACCCGCTGCCCGGCAAGCTGCTGTTCTCCGACCTCACGGTGGACTCGACCACCGGCCAGGTCACGCTGCGCGCCGAAGTACCCAATCCCAAGGGCGAACTGCTGCCGGGTCTGTATGTACGCGTGAAGCTGGAGCAGGCGCAGGCCACCAACGCGATCACGCTGCCGCAGCAGGCCGTTACGCGCACCCAGCAGGGCGACACCGTCTCGGTGGTCGACAAGGACGGCAAGATCAGCAAGCGCACCGTGAAGATCAGCGCCGCCAAGGACAACCAGTGGGTGGTGCTCGACGGCCTGAAGGCCGGCGAACAGGTGATGGTCGACGGCTTCCAGAAGCTGCAGATGATGCCGCCCGGAACGCCCGTGAAGGCCGTGCCGTGGAAGAAGCCGGACCCGAACGCGGCTCCCGCCCCTGCGGCCGCGCCGGCTGCAGCGGCACCGGCCGCCGCACCCGCGGCAGCCCCCGCCGCGAATGGCCAGGCCTCCGCCCCGGCCGAGAAGAAGTAATCAGGAGCGCGCCCGCATGGCCAAATTCTTTATCGACCGCCCGATCTTTGCCTGGGTGATCGCGCTGTTCATCCTGGTGATGGGCGGCGTGGCAATCACGCAGCTGCCGATCTCGCAGTACCCGCCGGTGGCCCCTCCTGCCATCGTGATCAACGTCGCCTACCCCGGCGCCTCGGCCCAGACACTCGAGGACAGCGTGCTGTCCGTCATCGAGCGCGAAATGAACGGCTCGCCGGGGCTGATCTACATGGAATCGGTGGCCCAGGCCGACGGCACCGGCTCCATCACCATCAGCTTCGAGGCTGGCACCAACGACGACCTTGCGCAGGTGGACGTGCAGAACCGCCTTTCCCGCGCCACCCCCCGCCTGCCGGCGGCCGTGACGCAGCAGGGCGTGCGCGTGGACAAGTCGCGCAACAACTTCCTGCTGTTCGCGATGCTGTCCTCGGACAACCCGAACTTCGACCCGGTGGCGCTGGGCGACTACGCCTCGCGCAACATCGTGCCCGAGCTGCAGCGTGTCGTCGGCGTGGGCCAGGCGCAGCTGTTCGGTACAGAGAACGCGATGCGCGTGTGGATCGATCCGGCGAAGCTGCAGGGCTTCAACCTGTCGGCCACCGACGTGAACAACGCGATCCGCGCGCAAAACGCGCAGGTGTCCTCGGGCACCCTGGGCGACCTGCCCAACATTCCCGGCCAGGCCATTGCGGCCACCGTGGTGGTGAACGGCCAACTCGCGAACGTGGAGCAGTTCAAGAACATCGTGCTGCGCGCCAACACCGACGGCTCGACCGTGCGGCTCAAGGACGTCGCGCGCATCGAGCTCGGCGGCCAGTCGTACGCCACCTCGGCACGCTTGAACGGCGTGCCCGCGGTCGGTATCGGCGTGCAACCCACGCCCAACGGCAACGCGCTGCAATCGGCCAAGGCGATCCGCGCCAAGATGACCGAGCTGGAGCGCTTCTTCCCGCCCGGCGTGAAGTGGAACATTCCGTACGACAGTTCGCGCTTCGTGCAGATCTCGATCACCGAAGTGGTCAAGACGCTGCTGGAAGCCGTGGCGCTGGTGTTCGTGGTGATGTTCCTGTTCCTGCAGAACTGGCGCTACACGATCATCCCGACCATCGTGGTACCGATCGCGCTGCTTGGCACGTTCGCATCGCTGCTCGCGCTGGGCTTCTCGATCAACGTGCTCACCATGTTCGGCATGGTGCTGGTGATCGGTATCGTGGTGGACGATGCGATCGTCGTGGTCGAGAACGTCGAGCGCATCATGAGCGAGGAGGGACTCTCCCCGCTCGACGCCACGCGCAAGGCCATGAAGCAGATCTCCGGCGCCATCATCGGCGTGACGGTGGTGCTCATTTCGGTGTTCGTGCCGCTCGCATTCTTCGCGGGCTCCACCGGCAACATCTACCGCCAGTTCTCGGCGGTGATGGTGACCTCGATCGCCTTCTCGGCCTTCATGGCGCTGTCGCTCACGCCAGCGCTGTGCGCCACGCTGCTCAAGCCCGTGGAAGCCGGTCACCACCACGAGAAGCGCGGCTTCTTCGGCTGGTTCAACCGAGGCTTCACGCGCACGGCCAAGGGCTATGAAAGCATGGTCGCGCGCATCCTGCGCCGCGCCGCGCGCTACCTCGTCATCTACGTGGCGATCATCGCTGCGGTGGCCTACACGTACACGCACCTGCCCAGCTCGTTCCTGCCGGAAGAAGACCAGGGCAACATCATCGTGAACGTGCAGCTGCCCCCGGGCGCGACGCAGGAACGTGCGCTCGCGGTCATGCAGCAGGTCGAAGGCTTCATCCTGAAGCAGCCCGAAGTGCAGAGCATGGTCGGCGTGATGGGCTTCAGCTTCTCGGGCCAGGGCCAGAACGCGGGCCTTGCCTTCGTGACGCTGAAGGACTGGGAAGAACGCAAGGACCCGGCAAACTCGGCCAGCGCACTCGCGGGCCGCGCCTTCGGTGCGCTCTCGGGCATCCGCGACGCCTTCATCTATCCGCTGAGCCCGCCGCCCATTCCCGAACTGGGCAACGCGAGCGGCTTCAGCTTCCGGCTGCAAGACCGTTCGGGCGCGGGCCACGAGGCGCTCATCAACGCGCGCAACCAGCTGCTGGGCATGGCCGGGCAGAGCAAGATCCTGTCGCAGGTTCGCCCCGACGGCCTGGAAGACGCGCCGCAGCTGCAGATCGACATCGACCGCGACAAGGCCAGCGCGCTGGGCGTCACCTTCGACGCGATCAATGCAACGCTCTCGACGGGCCTGGGCTCCAGCTACATCAACGACTTCCCGAACCGCGGCCGCCTGCAGCGCGTGGTGGTGCAGGCCGATGCGCCGGCCCGCATGCAGCCGGACGACCTGCTCAAGCTGAACGCCAGCAACACGCAGGGCCAGCCGGTGCCGCTGTCGGCCTTCGCGACCACCAGGTGGGTCACGGGCGCCACGCAGACGGTGCGCTACAACGGCTACCCGGCGATCCGCATCAGCGGCTCCGCCGCGGCGGGCTTCAGCACGGGCGCGGCCATGGCCGAGATGGAAAAGCTCGCAGCCCAGTTGCCGCAAGGCTTCGGCTTCGAATGGACCGGCCAATCGCGTGAAGAAAAGCTCGCGGGTTCGCAGGCCATCATCCTGTACGGCTTCGCGATCCTGGCGGTGTTCCTGTGCCTGGCCGCGCTGTACGAGAGCTGGTCGATCCCGCTGGCGGTGATCCTGGTGGTGCCGCTGGGCGTGCTGGGGGTGCTGCTGGCCACCATGTTGCGCGCCTATTCGAACGACGTGTACTTCCAGGTGGGGCTGATCACGATCATCGGGCTCTCGGCGAAGAACGCGATTCTGATCATTGAATTCGCCAAGGACCTGCAGGCGCAGGGCAAGGGAATCATCGAATCGGCGCTGGCCGCGGCCCACCTGCGGTTCCGCCCGATCGTGATGACCTCGCTGGCCTTCGGCCTGGGCGTGGTGCCGCTGGTGATCGCCTCGGGCGCCGGTTCGGCCAGCCAGCGCGCCATCGGCACCGGCGTGCTCGGCGGCATGGTGACGGGTACGGCCCTTGCCGTGATTTTCGTGCCGGTGTTCTTCGTCGTCGTGCGCGGCCTCTTCAAGGGCAGTGCGCGTCAGCGGGAGGCCGACAAGCGGCATGCGGAAGCCGCCGGCATCGTGGAGGAACCCAAGCATGACTAAGAAACTGATTCCAACGGCCCTGGCGGCAGCGATGCTGCTAGCCGGCTGCTCGCTGATCCCGACCTACGAGCGCCCCGCCGCCCCGGTGCCCACCACCTTCCCGGGCGACCCGTCGCAGCCGGCGGGCCCGGCCGCCGCCGCCCTGCCGTGGCAGGACTTCTTCACCGACCCGCGCCTGGCGGGCCTGATCCAGACCGCCCTTGCGAACAACCGCGACTTGCGCGTGTCGGTGCTCAACATCGAACAGGCGCGCGCGCAGTTCCAGATCGAGCGCTCCGCGCTCTTCCCGGCACTGGGCCTCACGGGATCGGGCTCGCGCTCGAGCCCCAACGTCTACCAGGCGATCGACTCGAGCCAGGGCAGCGTGACCTCGCAGTACAGCGTGAACTTCGGCTTCACCGCCTGGGAGCTCGACTTCTTCGGCCGCATCCGCGCGCTGAAGGACCAGGCGCTGGCGCAGTACCTCGCCACCGAGGAAACGCGCAAGGCCGCGCAGATCAGCCTGATCGCAGCGGTCGCCACCGGCTGGATCACGCTCATGGCCGACGACGAGCTGCTGGAAATCACGCGCCAGACGATGGTCACGCGCGAGGAGTCGGTGCGCCTGGCCAAGCTGCGCTTCGACAACGGCGTGTCGTCCGAAATCGACTTCCAGGCCGCGAACACCGCCGCCGAAAGCGCGCGTGCCACCTACGCGCAGCAGCAGCGCGCGCGCATGCAGGACGAGAACGCGCTCGCCCTGCTGCTGGGCGCGCCGGTGCCGGCAACTGCCCTCTCGGGTGGCGCCAAGGGCCTGGACGGCATCCAGCCGATGCCCGACGTGCCCGCGGGCCTGCCCTCGGACATGCTGATCGAGCGGCCCGACATCCGTGCGGCCGAGCAGCAGCTGATTGCCGCCAACGCCAACATCGGCGCGGCGCGCGCGAACTTCTTCCCGCGCGTGTCGCTCACCAGCTCGATCGGCACCGCGAGCAGCGAGTTCTCGGGCCTGTTCGACCGCGGCTCCAAGGCCTGGTCGTTCGCGCCCACGGTCACGCTGCCGATCTTCGATGCGGGCCGCAACTGGGCCACGCTGCAATCGTCCAAGGCCGGACGCGAGATCGCGGTCGCGCAGTACGAGAAGTCGATCCAGACCGCGTTCCGCGAAGTGGCGGATGCCCTCGCCGGCCGCGCCACGCTGGGCGAAGAAGTGCGTGCGCAGCGCGCGCAGGCCACCGCGGAGGCGACGCGCTTCAGGCTCTCCGATCTCCGCTATCGCAACGGCATTGCCAGCGCGCTGGACCTGCTCGACGCGCAGCGTTCGCTGTTCACGGCGCAGCAGTTGGCGGTCAATGCGCGGCTGCTGCAGCTGCAGAACCAGGTCACGCTGTACAAGACGCTGGGTGGCGGCTGGGCAACGCGCGACAAGGGTTGAGGCACCTGGGCGCCCGATATCGGGAGGCCAATCGCCCGCCGGGGCGAGGGGCCTCTCTATAATCGCCGGTTGATCTAGAAAAAGCCCCCCGACGAGCCCCCGTTATTGAGGACGCCATGAGCGCAGACCCGCACTACCAGGCCACAGAAGAAGCCCATACCGGCCCCATCAAGAATCCGAAGCAACTGCTGCTCGCGGTATTTTTCTCCTTCATTGCACCGATCCTGATCATCGTGGGTCTTGTGGCCTACGTGGTCTCGGGCACCAAGCCCGCCGGCACCGCTGAGGGCGAGAACATGGCCCTCTACGGCGTGTCGAAGGAATCGCGCGACAAGGAAGTGGCCGACCGGCTCAAGAAGGTCGGCGCCATCGAGATCCGCGACGCCAACCGCCCTCTCACGGCCGGCGAGGCCGTGTTCAAGGCCCAGTGCGTGGCCTGCCACGGCGCACCGGGCATTCCCGGCGCCCCTCACCTGAACGACGCTGCAGCCTGGGGCCCCCGCATCGGCCAGGGCTACGCCACGCTGCTGGAACATGCGCTCAAGGGCAAGGGCGCGATGCCTCCCCAGGGCGGCGGCGACTTCGAAGACCTTGAAATCGGCCGCGCGGTGGTCTACATGGCCAACGCCGGCGGCGCCAAGTTCCCGGTGCCCGATCGTCCCGCCGCCGCTGCGCCCGCAGAAGGTGCTTCGGGCGCGGCGCCTGCCGCATCGGCGCCTGCTTCCTCCGCATCTGCACCGGCTGCCGAAGCGTCTACCGCTGCCGCCCCGGCCAAGTAACAAGCTTCGCGCCAAAGAAAAAGCCGGCCCAGCGCCGGCTTTTTTGTGGGCGATCCGCAGACCTCGAACTATTGTTTTGATAGCGCCGCAGCGACGCCGGCATGGCGTTCCGCGGGGCTCATGACATGACCGAAGCGCTGCGGCAGTTCGCTGGCCTGCACCGGCTCGGGCGTCCACAGGCCCTGCTCGATGGCGTCGGCCGCGATACCCACGTCCTGCGTGTGCACCAGCCCCAGCCCGATAGGCGCGACCAGATAGAGCCGCCCGGCCTCGTCGAGCAGGCAGCCTGAAACATCGACCGCCTGGCCGGTATGGGCGGTGACGGTGAACTTGCCGCCGCCCTCGTCCGCCACGCGCCAGACCATCGGCGCGGCCTCCAGCTCGACATAGACCCGTTGCGGCCCGTTCTGGAAAAACCACTGCCCGTCGTCGTCGTGCTCGTAGTTGCGGTGGATGAAGTCGATGAGTTTGTCGTGCCGCAGCATCGAGCCCTTGGCCTGGACGAACGGCCCCTCGGCCTGGGTCCGGTCGTCGCGCATGTACCAGTTGCCGCGCGCATCGAGCCCCAGCCAGCCGTAGCAGTGGGGCACGTTGGGCCATTTGGCGAGCGCCTGTTTGACGATGTCGTCCATGAATTCATTCTCCTTCCGGTTGCGGCGCAGGGGCGTCAGCCAAAACGCCGCCGTGCAACTGGAGCCAGTTGCCGACGCGCTCCGGCATCCCACGCACATGCCCCGGCGGCAGGCCCAGCGGAAAGCCGACGTGTCCGCCGTGCGCCGGCTGCCACAGCGTGACGTGCCGGCCGACCTCGCCCGGCCCCGGAAGGCTCCTGGCCGGAATGAACGGATCGTTGAGCGCATTGACCACCAGCGTTGGCACGCGGATCTGATTCAGGTGCGGCTTGGACGAGCCCCGCGCCCAATAGTCGTCGGCATTGCGAAACCCGTGCAGCGGCGCGGTGAACACGTCGTCGAAGGTGTAGAGGTCGCGCGCAGCCAGCAGCCGCTCGCGGTCGAACAGGCCCGGGAACTGCGCGAGCTTGGCCATCGCCTTGGGCTTCATGGTCGCGAGGAACATGCGCGTGTAGACCAGCCTGTTGAAGCCCCGGCCAATCGCCTCGCCGCCTGCGGCCAGGTCGAGCGGTGCGCAGACCGAGGCCACGGCGGCGACCGACTCGCGCGCTGTGTCGCCCGCCTCGCAGGCCCAGCGCAAGAGCGCATTGCCCCCAAGCGAGACGCCCGCGGCCAGCACCGGGCCGCCACCGCGCAGCGTGTGCTGCGCGTGCATTCGCCCCAGGATCCAGCCGATCTCTTCGTAGTCGCCCGAGTGGTAAGCGCGCGGCGCGAGGTTCAGCTCGCCGCTGCAGCCGCGGAAATGCGGCACGGCAAAGGCCATTCCCTGCCCGGCCGCGAAGGCCGCAAAGGCCTCCGCATAGTGGCTGCGCGACGAGCCCTCGAGCCCGTGGAACAGCACCAGCAGCGGCCGTGGGCCGGGCAGCGGTGCATCGATGAAATCGACGTCGATGAAGTCCCCGTCGGGCGCGTTCCAGCGCTCGCGGCGGTACACGGGCGCTGCACCGTCGAAGCGGCGCGCATAGAGCGCGGCCCAGATGGTCTGCAGGTTGCCCCCGGGCAGCCAGCGCGGCGCCGCGTAGTCCATCGACGTTCGAGGAGCGGAAGAAGAATCGGCAGAAGACATCAATGCAGGGTCTGGGGCGGGTCGTTCGCGTCGTCGGGCTCCCGCGCGCTGCCCGGGCTCGCATGGTGCGCCACCATGCGCCAGCCCTGCGCGGTCTTGTGATAGACGTTGGTGGCCAGCACGAAGGCATGGCGCGGGCCTTCGGCGGTGAGCACCTCGATGCGCTCCAGCACGTTGTGCACGGCGCTCGCAAGCGACTCGATCTTGCGCACCCGCGCAGGCATGGCGTGGATCGCGCCGTTGCCGAACATCTGCTCGAACGCCGCGCGGATCGCGATGCTGCCCACCAGCCGCGGGCCGCCGGGGTGCACGCAGAACACCTCGTCCTCGTCGGCCCAGCAGGCCATCAGCGCGTCGATGTCGCCGCGCTGCAGCGCTTCATAAAAAGCCGCCTCGACATCGTCGGCGGTGCCGCCGATGGCCGCGGCGGTGCGGTGTGGGGTCTTGGGCATGGCGTGATTTTGCCGCGCCGTTCGTGACGCCGACGCTGCACCGCTTTGGTCCGGCCCGCACCGCGCCGCCGCAATTTTTTCGGATCGGCTGCTCCACTTTGGACCACATGGTCAAAACACACGCCTCGAAAAAACATAACTCATTGATTTGAAACGATTTATCCGACTGGCACGCGCCATGCATAGGGCTCTCCAACCCCGCAACAGGAGCCCTACATGAACGTCGGCATCTTCATTCCCATCGGCAACAACGGCTGGCTGCTTTCCGAAAACGCACCCCAGTACAAGCCCAGCTTCGCGCTCAACAAGGAGATCACGCTGAAGGCCGAGCACTACGGGGTCGACTTCGCGCTGTCGATGATCAAGTTGCGCGGCTTCGGTGGCAAGACCGAGTTCTGGGACCACAACCTGGAGTCCTTCACGCTCATGGCCGGGCTTGCGGCCGTGACCACGAAGATCAAGCTCTTCGCCACCGCCGCCTCGCTGGTGATGCCGCCGGCCATCGTCGCGCGCATGGCCTCGACCATCGACTCCATCTCCGGCGGCCGCTTCGGCCTGAACCTGGTCACCGGCTGGCAACGCCCCGAGTATTCGCAAATGGGCATGTGGCCCGGCGACCAGTTCTTCGGCACGCGCTACCAGTACCTGTCCGAATACATCCAGGTGCTGCGCGACCTCTGGGGCACCGGCAAGTCCGACTTCAAGGGCGAGCACTTCCAGATGGACGACTGCCGCCTGAGCCCGCAACCGCAGGCCGACATGAAGGTGATCTGCGCCGGCCAGAGCGATGCGGGGATGGACTTCTCGGCGAAGTACGCCGACTACAACTTCTGCTTCGGCAAGGGCGTGAACACGCCCAAGGCCTTTGCGCCCGCGGCGGAAAAACTCATCGAGGCCGCGCGCAAGACCGGCCGCCATGTCACCACCTACGTGCTGATGATGGTGATCGCCGACGAAACCGACGAGGCCGCGCGCGCCAAGTGGGAGCACTACAAGGCCGGCGCCGACCACGAAGCGATCGCCTGGCTCGGCCAGCAGGGCGCGGCCGACACCAGGTCGGGCGCCGACACCAACGTGCGCCAGATGGCCGACCCGACCTCGGCCGTGAACATCAACATGGGGACGTTGATCGGCTCCTACGAAACCGTCGCGCGCCTGCTCGATGAAGTGGCCGAGGTGCCCGGCACCGAAGGCGTGCTGCTGACCTTCGATGACTTCGTGCAGGGCATCGAGGCCTTCGGCGAGCGCATCCAGCCGCTGATGAAGAGCCGCGCGCATGTGCAGAGCCCGGTGCCCTCGAAGGTGGAACCCGAGCGCCTTGCGGCCTGAAGAGGAGACGCGCATGACCACGCCTGCACCGAAGAACACCACGCTCACATCGACCACGCCCGTCGGCGCGCCGCGCCTGCCCGGTGCGCCCGCACCGCTCGTGCTGCCCGCGCGCCCCGAGCCGCTGGCGTTGCACGCCAGCGACTCCGCACTTATCGTCGTCGACATGCAGAACGCCTACGCGTCGATCGGCGGCTACGTCGACTCGGCCGGCTTCGACATCTCCGGTGCGCAGGGCACCATCGCCAACATCGCACGCACCATCGCCGCCGCGCGCGCGGCCGGCATGCTTGTCGTGTTCCTGCAGAACGGCTGGGACGCGGCGTATGTCGAGGCGGGCGGCCCCGGCTCGCCCAACTGGCACAAGTCGAACGCGCTCAAGACCATGCGCGCCAGGCCCGAGCTGCAGGGCAAGTTCCTCGCCAAGGGCGGCTGGGACTACGAACTCATCGACCAGATGAAGCCGCAGGCCGGCGACATCGTGGTGCCCAAGACGCGCTACAGCGGCTTCTTCAACAGCACGCTCGACAGCACCCTGCGCGCACGCGGCATCCGCCACCTGGTGTTCACCGGCATCGCCACCAACGTGTGCGTCGAATCGACGCTGCGCGACGCGTTCCACCTCGAGTACTTCGCCGTGATGCTGGAAGACGCGACGCATGAGCTGGGCGGCGCGGCCATCCAGAAGGCCTCGGTCTACAACGTCGAGACCTTCTTCGGATGGGTCTCCACGGTGGACCAGTTCTGCAGCACTTTCGCACCGCCGTCCGTCACCCCATCTGTTCCGGCCGACGCGGCCATCGCCTGATTTTTTTCTTTCGAAGGAGTCCCCATGCCCAAGCAAGCCATCATCCCGCCCGGTACCGGCGTGCCGCTCGCTCCCTACGTTCCCGGCACGCTCGCCGACGGCGTGCTCTATGTGTCGGGCACGCTGCCCTTCGACAAGGACAACAACGTGGTCCATGTCGGCGATGCGAGCGCGCAGGCGCGGCACGTGCTTACCACCATCCAGGGCGTGGTCGAGGCCGCGGGCGGCACCATGGACGACGTGACCTTCAACCAGATCATGCTCAAGGACTGGGCCGACTACGCGAAGATCAATGCGGTGTATGCCGAGTTCTTTCCCGGCACCAAGCCCGCGCGCTACTGCATCCAGTGCGGCCTCGTGAAGCCCGATGCGCTGATCGAGATCGCATCGATCGCGCACGTCGGCAAGAAGGCCTGACCCGCATGACGTCGCTGCACTACGAGGTGCATGGGCCGTCGGATGCGGCGGCCACCGTGCTGCTGTCGTCGGGCCTGGGCGGCTCGGCCGGCTTCTGGCAGCCGCAGCTCGGTGCGCTGGTCGAGGCGGGCCATCGCGTCGTCGTCTACGACCAGCGCGGCACGGGCCGCAGCCCCGACGTATTGCCCGGCGACCACGCCATCGCCCACATGGCGCGCGACGTGATCGAGATCCTCGATGCCGCGGGCACTGCAAGGTGCCACTTCGTGGGCCATGCGCTCGGCGGCCTTGTCGGCTTGCAGCTCGCGCTCGACGCACCCGATTGCGTGGCGAGCCTCGTGCTCATCAACGCATGGTCGAAACCGAACCCGCATTCGGCGCGCTGCTTCGATGCGCGCCTGGCGCTGCTCGGGGCGCTGGGTGCGCGCGCGTATGTCGAAGCGCAGCCGATCTTCCTGTACCCCGCCGCGTGGTGCGCCGAGAACGCCCGGCGCGTGGCCGACGAAGTCGATCACGCGTTCGCGCATTTCCCGGGCGAAGCCAACATGCGCGCGCGCATCGCCGCGCTGCGTGCCTTCGACATCGACGCGCGCCTGGGCGCCATCACGGCGCCGACGCTCATTGCAGCCGCCAAGGACGACGTGCTCGTGCCCTGGACCTGCTCGCAGCGCCTGGCCGACGGCCTGCACGACGTCACGCTCGACTTCATGCCGCACGGCGGCCACGCGCACAGCGTGACCGAGGCCGCCGCCTTCAACCGCAGCCTGCTCGACTTTCTCGCGCGGGTCAGCACACCCGCAGTTCCCGCATGACCTCCTCGCAGATCCTCGATGAAGCCGCGCTGGCGCTTCTCTTCACCCGCGCGCGCAGCCACAACGGCTGGACCGGCGAGCCCGTGTCCGATGCCCAGCTGCAGCGCATCCATGCGCTGGCCAGCCTGGGGCCGACCTCGGCCAATTGCTCGCCCGCGCGCTTCGTGTTCGTGCGCACGCCGGAGGGCAAGCAGCGCCTTGCGCCCGCGCTCTCCAAGGGCAACCTGGACAAGACCATGTCGGCCCCCGTCACCGTGATCGCCGCGTGGGACCGCAAGTTCTACGACAAGCTCCCCACGCTGTTCCCGCATGCCGATGCACGCAGCTGGTTCACCGGCAGCCCGGAAGCCGCGCACGAAACCGCTTTTCGCAACGCCAGCCTGCAGGCCGGCTACCTGCTGCTCGCCGCGCGCGCGGTGGGCCTGGACGCAGGGCCGATGTCGGGCTTCGACAAGCCGAAGGTCGATGCCGCGTTCTTCGAAGGCACCGACTGGACCACCAACTTCCTCATCAACCTCGGGCACGGCGATCCGTCGAAGGTGTTCGGCCGACTGCCGCGCCTGCCCTTCGACGAAGCCTGCATCCTGGCCTGATCTTCAGGAGCCTTCCATGCTGAACGCCATTGCATCTCCTGTCCCCCCGAGCGGCCTGCCGCCGGTGTTGCCCAAGGCCGACTACCGCAACGCGATGGCGCGGCTGGGTGCGGCGGTGAACATCATCACGACCGACGGCCCCGCGGGCCGCGCCGGCTTCACCGCCTCGGCCGTGTGCAGCGTGACCGACGAGCCGCCGATGCTGCTCGTGTGCCTGAACCGCTCGGCCTCGGTGTACCCCGCGTTCACCGCCAACGGCGTGCTCTGCGTGAACGTGCTGGCCGCGGGCCACCAGACGCTCTCGGGCCTGTTCGGCGGCAAGACGCCGATGGACGAACGTTTCGCCGCCGGGCGATGGAGCCGCAAGACCACCGGCTCTCCGGTACTCGACGATGCGGCCGCGTCATTCGACTGCCGCGTGGTGAGCGCCACCCGCGCCGGCACGCACGACGTGCTGTTCTGCGAAGCGGTGGCGATCGCCATCGGCGGCGCCGCGCAAAGTCTCATCTACTTCGATCGGCGCTATCACGAGATCGCCGCCCCGCCGCACTGAATCAACGCACGGTGATGCCCTGGAGAACGATGCGCTGCACGTTCTCCACCGTCTGCTCGAAGAACGCCGCATCGTCCAGCGTGTGCCCCGACAGCGCATGCACCTGCACACCGAAATCGGCGTAGTGCTGCGTGATCGCCCAGAGCGCGAAGATCAGATGGTGCGGATCGACCGGAGCGAGCTTGCCGGCCTCCACCCAAGCGCGAATCACCTCCGATTTACGTTCCACCAGCGTGCGCAGTTCGCGGTCGAGTTCATCGCGCAGCAGCGGCGCGCCCTGGATCATTTCAAGACAGAACAGGCGTGATGCATCGGGCCTGTCGCGCGAGATCACGAGCTTGCGGCGGATGTAGTCGCCGATGGCCTCGCCCGGGTCCTGCTCGGCGCTGAAGCCGCGCAGCGGTTCGAGCCACAGCGCGAGCAGGTCGCGCAGCACGTTGACGTACAGCTCCTCCTTGTTCGCGAAGTAATAGAGCAGGTTGCTCTTGGACACATCGGCGCGCGCCGCCACCTGGTCGATCGATGTGCCATGCAGCCCGAAGCGCGAGAACAGCCCCAGCGCGGCACCGAGAATCGCGCTGCGCTTGTCCTCGATCTGGCGCAGGCGCCGGCTCACGGCGGAGGCGCTGCGCACCGCGGGTTTCGCGCGCTTTCGCGCCGGGCTCTTGTCGGTGCTGCTGGCTGCGGCCAGCGCCTTGGTCTTCGGCATCTTCCCTCGCTCTTCGTCAATGGATTGCAGGTTCTCTGAACGGCGCACCACTGTAAGGCCGCGGTGCATCGCGTTGCGCCACGGCGGCCCCGAGGCCCTCGCGGCGCGCACCATGCTGACGCGACAAATGCGATTTGTCCATTTGGTCCAACTGGCACAGACGTTGCATGGCGAAAGGCATGCCAAGCATGAGGACCCGCCCATGACCCTGCTGTCCGTACCCATCATCGATCTCGCGCCCTACTTCGCCGGCACGGCCGAAGGCAAGGCGGAGATCGCGAAGAAAGTCGACGAGGCCTGCCGCAGCATCGGCTTCCTGGTCATCACCAACCACGGCATACCAGCCGAGCTGGTGTCGCGCGTCTCCTCGCTCTCGCGCGAATTCTTCAACATGCCGCTGGCGGAAAAACGCAAGGTCGACCGTCCGCGCGAGGACGCGGTGCGCGGCTACAGCGCGGTCGGCGAAGAGGGCCTCTCGTACAGCCTGGAAGAAGCGGCGCCCGGCGACCTCAAGGAGTCGTTCTCCATCGGCCCGTCGAACGTGCCCGACGACGACTACCACCACGGCCCCGCCGCCGGCCCGCACTTCGAGCCCAACAGCTGGCCGCCCATCGAGGGCTTCCGCGAAGCCTATGAAGGCTACTTCGAGGCAATGAGCGACCTCTCGCGTTCGCTCATGCGCATCTTCGCGCTCGGCCTCGAACTGCCCGAGACGTTTTTCGACGACAAGATCGACGAGCACATCAGCATGTTCCGCGTGCTCAGCTATCCACCGCAGCGCGAAGCGCCGCTGCCGGGCCAGCTGCGCGCAGGCGCGCACAGCGACTACGGCAGCCTCACGATCGTCTTGCCCGACGACAAGGGCCTGCAGGTCTTCAACAAGGCCGGCCAGTGGGTCGACGTGCCGCAGGTCGAGGGCGGCATGGTCGTCAACATCGCCGATCTCATGATGCAGTGGACCAACGACCTGTGGGTGTCCACGCTGCACCGCGTGGTCAACCCGCCCTTCGAGGTGGCGAGCACCAACCGCCGGCAGTCGCTGGTGTTCTTTCACCAGCCCAACTACGACGCGATGGTCGAGTGCCTGCCCAGCTGCCTCGCGCCGGGCGAAGCGCCCAAGTACGCGCCCATTTCGTCGGGCGACCACCTCACCTCGAAGTTCGTGAAGCAGACGACCTTCGGCGGCACCAAGGCGACAGCCTGAGCTGGAGCACGGCATGGCTCATCTCTCCTACGTCAACGTGTTCGCCAAGGACGTGGTCGCGCTCAGCGGTTTCTACCAGCGCGTGTTCGGCTTCTCCGAGATCGAGGCGATCCGCTCGCCCATCTTTCGCGGCCTGGACACCGGCAAGTCGAGCCTGGGCTTCAACGCGCTCGATGCCTACGAGCTGCTGCACCTGGCCGAGTTCTCCGACACGCGCGGCGTGAAGTTCCTGCTGAACATCGACGTCGACAGCCAAGCCGATGTCGACCGCATGGTGCCCGTCGCGCTCGAGGCCGGCGCCACATTGATCAAGCCGCCCTACGTCACTTACTACAACTGGTACCAGTCCGTCTTGCTGGACCCCGAGGGCAACGTGTTCCGCATCAACTTCATGATGTGACGCGCGCGACCTCTCTCGTTTTTCTTCCGTCCCACTTCCTGCTTCCCATGAAAGGTCGCTCCATGCTGCGCACACCCACCACCGGCTTTCTCGGCCTTGCACTGACGCTCGCAGCCGGCGGCGCGTTGTTCACGCTGCCCGCGGTGGCGGCCGACGGCTTCACCCTCAAGGACAAGCCGAAGATCGCGATGCTCTACTTCGGCCCGAAGAACGACGGCGGCTGGACGCAGGCCTTCGACGAAGCCCGCGTGAAGATCGAGAAGGAGATCGGCCAGAAGATCCAGTTCGTCGAGAACGTGCCCGAGGACGCCTCAGCCATCAAGCCGGCGGCCGAGAAGTTCATCCAGCGCGGCGCCAACATCGTGATCGGCACGGCCTTCGGCTACTCCGACAGCTTCAAGGACCTGGCCGCCAAGTATCCCGACGTGGCCTTCCTCAACGGCTCGGGCACGACCAACGGCACGAACCTCGAATCGTTCTACGGCCGCACCTACGAGAGCCAGTACCTCTGCGGCATGGCCGCGGGCGCGGCATCGAAGACCGGCAAGCTCGGCTTCGTCGCGGCCAACCCCTTCGGCGTGGTGAACTGGACCATCAACGCCTTCGCGCTCGGCGCGCAGAAGATGAACCCGAACGCCACCGTCAACGTGATCTACACCGGCGCCTGGAACGATCCGGTGAAAGAGCGTGCCGCCGCGGCAGCCCTCATCGACCAGGGCGCCGACGTCATCGGCCAGCACGTGGACAGCCCCACGCCGCAGATCGTGGCGCAGGAGCGCGGCGTGTACGGCACCGGCCACCACCGCGACCTGCGCCAGTTCGCGCCCAAGGCCACGCTGTGCTCGTCGGTGTGGGTGTGGGACCGCTTTCTCGTGCCTGAGTTGAAGAAGGTGATGGCCGGCGGCTGGAAGCCCGCGCAATACGGCGCCTTCATCGAGATGAAGGACGGCGGCACCGACATCGCGGGCTTCGGCCCCGCGGTTCCAAAAGACAAGGCCGCGGCGATCACCGCGGAACGCGAAGCCATCCTGAAGGGCAAGCAGATCTACGCGGGCCCGCTTGCCGACCGCGATGGCAAGGAGCGCGTGGCCAAGGGCGCGGTGCTCTCCGATGCCGACCTCTGGAAGATGGACTGGTTCGTCAAGGGCGTGGTCACGCAGAAATAGACAGCCGGACAGACAGGCCATGCCCGCCAACGCGCTCGAACTCAGCGGCATCCGCAAGACCTTCGACGGCTTTGCGGCGCTGACCGACGCCCACTTCGCCGCGCGCTGGGGCGAGGTGCATGCGCTGCTCGGAGAGAACGGCGCGGGCAAGTCTTCGTTGATGAACATCGCCGCCGGTCTCTATGCGCCCGAGGCCGGGCAACTGCTGGTGGACGACAACGTGGTGCGCCTGGCCGGTCCGCGCGATGCGGCCCGGTACCGCATCGGCATGGTCCACCAGCACTTCAAGCTGGTGCGGCCGTTCACGGTGGCGCAGAACATCCTGCTCACCGCGCCGCCGCCGGCCGAGTTTCAAAGCCATGGAGAGCGGCTGCGCGAGATTTCGCGCGACATCCGCAACAAGGCGTCGGAGCTGGGCTTCGACATCGATCCCTCCAGGCGCATCGACGCACTCTCGATTGCCGAGCAGCAGCGCGTAGAGATCCTCAAGGTGCTGCTCGCGGGCGCGCGCATCCTGATCCTGGATGAACCCACGGCGGTGCTGACCGATCAGGAAGCCGCACGCCTCTTGCAGACGGTGCAGGGGCTTGCACGCAGCGGTTCTGCCGTGGTGTTGGTCACGCACAAGATGGCGGACGTGAAAAAGTATGCCGACCGCGTGACGGTGATGCGTGGCGGGCGCACGGTGGCAACGCTGGAGCCCGGCGCCACGTCGGTGGGCGAACTCGTGAGGCTCACGGTAGGTGAATCCATTGCCGCGCCTTCGTCGCAACCGGCAAAGGCGCCGCGCGGGCCGGTGCGGCTGTCAGTGCGCGGGCTGCGCTCCTCGGCGTCGCCGCAAGGCCGCCGCGTGCTCGACGGTGTCGACCTCGAACTGCACGCCGGCGAAATCTACGGCCTCGCCGGCGTAGGCGGCAACGGGCAGAGCGAACTGGCTGGCGCCATCATGGGCCTGCCCGAAGTCAGCGGCGGCCTCGAAGGCGAGATGCATCTTGAAGGCCATGGCGATCTGAAGACCATGTCCGCACCCGCGCGGCGCAATGTCGGCATTGCCGCGATCCCGGCCGACCGCTACGGCCTCGCGCTCGCAGGCGGCCTGTCGGTCGCGGAGAACTACGCCATCGGCCGCGTGCACAGCGGGCGCTACGGTCCCGTGTGGCACTTGCGCCGCAACCGCATCCAGGCCGACACGCAGGAAGCCGTGCGCGCCTTCGACGTGCAGGGCGTGCGCTCGGTGTCGCAGAAGGCCGCGCTGCTCTCCGGCGGTAACGCGCAGAAGCTGGTGCTGGCGCGCGAGTTCGGCAAGTCGCCGACGCTGGTGCTCGCGCACAGCCCGAGCCGCGGGCTCGACGTGCGCGC
The DNA here is from genome assembly GCF_000834655.1 of Variovorax paradoxus. GTDB lineage: Bacteria > Pseudomonadota > Gammaproteobacteria > Burkholderiales > Burkholderiaceae_C > Variovorax > Variovorax paradoxus_F. The sequence continues at coordinate 34,143 of NZ_JXQQ01000009.1, read as the reverse complement.
CAGCGCCGAGGTGCATGCGCGCCTGCGCGCCGCGCGCGATGGCGGCGCCGCGGTGCTGCTGATCAGCGAAGACCTCGACGAGGTGCTGCAGCTGGCCGACCGCGTGGGCGTGATGACGCGCGGACGCATCGCCGGAGAGTTCGCACAGCCGGCCGACCGGCAGGCCATCGGGCAGGCGATGGTGGACCATGGCTGACGCATCGCTCGCAGCCATGGCGCATTCACCGGCGGCAGACATGAAAACACCCACGCCCGCGCGAGCGCCGCAGCCGCTCGCGAGCCGCCGCTACGCGCTGGAGATCCGCCAGCACATGGCACGCCGGTGGCAGGCGCTGATCCTGGCGATCGCGCTGCTGGCGGGCCTGGCGATCTCCGCTGCGATCCTCGTGGCCGCGGGCGTGCCGGCCGGCGAGCTGGCCAACGAGTTCGTGATGCAGACCTTCTTCGACGCGCAGAACCTGCGCGCCGTGCTGTTCCAGGCCGCGCCGATGATCCTCGTGGGCCTGGCGGGGTCGATGGCCTTCCGCGCGCGCTTCTGGAACCTCGGCCTCGAGGGCCAGATGATCTGGGGTGCGATCGGCGCCACCGCCGTCTCGATGTGGCAGGTCGGCCCCGAGAGCCTGCGCCTGCCGCTGATGTTCGTCGCGGCCATCGGCTGCGGGCTGCTGTGGGTGCTGGGCCCCGCATGGCTCAAGCTGAAGCTCGGCGTGAACGAGATCATCTCGACGCTGATGCTCAACTACATGGCGGCCAACTTCCTCCTGCACCTGGTGTACGGCAACTGGAAGGACCCGAAGGACAACTTCCCCTACTCGCCGCAGTTCCGCGCCTTCGAGCGGCTGCCCGAGCTGGGCGCGGGCGTGGGTAGCGCGATCCTGCTGGCGGGCGTCGTCGCGCTGGCCGCCTGGTGGCTGGTGGGCGTGAGCCGCGCCGGGCTCTACCTGCGCTTCGTCGATGCGAACGCGCGCGTGGCGCATGCGGTGGGCGTGCCGGTGCGCCGCACCATCTACGGCGCCGTGCTGCTTTCGGGCGCGATGGCGGGGCTCGCGGGCTTCGCGGTGGCCTCGGGGCAGGAGGGCCGGCTCACGCAGGCCTTCTACCAGGGCTATGGCTTCTCGGGCATCCTCATCGCCTTCCTTGCGCGCAACAACCCGCTGGCCGCCGCCGTGGTGGCGCTGCTGGTCGCGGCACTGTTCGTGACCGGCCGCAGCCTGCAGGTGTTCTACCAGGTGCCTTTCTCGATGGTGCAGCTGATCCAGGCAGTGATCGTGGTGTGCGTGGCGTCGAGCGATTTCTTCATTCGCCATCGCATTCGGCGCATCGGCACCGGCAACGCGGAGGCCGTGTGATGGACGGCGGCATCGTTCTCAACTGGCTCGCGAGCACGCCGGACTTCGCGGTGCCGTATGCGCTGGCCGCGCTAGGCCTGATCATTTGCGAACGCGCGGGCGTGCTCTCTCTGGGCGCCGAGGGGCTGATGCTGGTCGGCGCGCTGGCCGGCATCGGCGCGCAGCTCACGCTCGGCCAACCGGTCGTGTCGCTGGTGCTGGCGATGCTGGCGGCCAGCGCGGTGTCGATGCTGTTCGCGGTGATGGTGATCTGGCTGCGCGTGAACCAGGTGATCGCGGGCCTGGCGCTGGTGTTCTTCTGCCAGGGCCTCACGGCGCTGGTCGGCTCGGTGGCCGAATGGACCAACCACGCGACCGGAGGCATCGGCACGATGGCGCTCTGGCCGCTGTCGCTGCTTCCCGGCGTGGGCCGGCTCTTCGAGCAGAACGCGATGGTCTGGCTCACGCTGCCGATCTTCGGCGCGGTGGCCTGGTTCTTTACGCGCACCTCCAGCGGCCTGCGCCTGCGCGCAGTGGGCGAGAACCCGCAGGCGGCCGATGCGGCGGGCATCCGCGTGGCGGCATGGCGGTTCGTTGCGGTGCTCGCGGGCTCAGCGCTGGTCGGGCTGGCGGGCGCCTACATCTCCGTGGTCAGCACCAAGCTCTGGATCGCGGGCATGACCGGCGGACGCGGCTGGATCGCGGTGGGCCTGGTGATCTTTGCGCGCTGGTCGCCCTGGAAGGCGCTGGCGGGCGCGCTGCTGTTCGGCTGCATCGAAGCGCTGATCCCGCAACTGGCCGCGGCCGGCGTCCAGCTGCCGCAGTACTTCGTGATGATGACTCCGTATGCCGTCACGCTCGGCGTGATGATCTGGGTCGCGCTCGGCAAGAAGCGCGGCGGCGACGACGAGCCCGGCGCGCTGGGCCAACCCTACGTGAGAGAAGAACGCCGATGAAGGCCTGGGTCTATAACGAGGAGCGCGAACTCGACACGGCGCAGTTCGCCGACTACCTGAACCCCGCCACCACCGCGGTCGTTTCCATCGACATGCACCGCGGGCACCTGGACGACAGCCCCGACTGCCCATGCCCCGCGCCGCGGGCACGCGACGTGGTGGCACCGATCGACAGCTTTCACGACGAGGTGCGCGCGCTGGGCGTGCGCATCGTGCACATCAAGTCGGTGCTGCGGCCGGGCGGCGAAGACGACATCCACGGCATTCCCGCTGCGTGGCGGCGCACCTTTCCCTTGCATGTGGGCGCGATCCCGAATGCCGACGCGCACGCCATCGAAGGCTCGCGCTGGACCGAATGGGTCACGCGCGTGGAACCCGGCGACATGCGCGTGGACACCAAGCGCCGGCTCTCGGCGTTCTACCCGACCGACCTGGACTTCCTCTTGCGCAACCAGCGCATCGAGACGGTGGTGCTCAACGGCGGCTTCACCGACTGCTGCGTGCTCAATACCGCCTTCGACGCCAACAACCGCAACTACCGCGTGGTCGTGCTGCGCGACCTGGTGCGCGGCACGGACGCGCACCTGGAGAACGCGGCGCTCGCCATGGTGTCGCTGCACCTCGGGCTGGTGGTCGATTCGGCAGAGATGCTGCGCCAGTGGCGCGGCTGATGCGCTAGCTCAACCAGCGCTGCGCCACGGCCTGCATCTGGCCCTGCGAAGCCTCCCACACCATCTCTGGCGCGGCCACGTGCACACCGGCCGGCGCGATGCGCAACGCGATGTCGACGAGTTCCGCCACCTTGGAGGCGCGCACCGGCTGTTCGCTGCTGGGCACCATGAAGCGCACGATCGACAGCATCCAGGCGGCCAACCGCTCGGCGGGGTTGGCGAATTTCGCATGGAGCGGCTTGCGCGCCGAGCGCACGAGGATCACCCGGTCGAAGCCGTTGGCGACCACCGACTGCTCGTCCAGGCTCGCGAGCCCGCGCTTGAGCGCCTCGGGCAATTTGCCCTGGTCATGCGGCTGCACGATGGCCAGCGTCTGCACGCCGCAGGCCCGCAGCCATTTCGCAAGCTCGGGCAGGTCGGAAGGCTGCGGCACCCACAGCGCACGCTCGCGGTCGTGATAGAGCCGGGGCGGGTCGAAAGCGATGACCGCGGTGTCGGCCGAGGTCAGCGGCCATTGCGCGATCGGCAGGTCCGGGCTCAGGTACGTCTCGACGCCGCGAAGTCCGTCGCGGATCGGCTCGCGCGACAGCACGCGGGCATGGGCAAAACGATGGCGCCCGGCCAGCTTTCGGAGCAGCTCCTGCCCCAGGGCACCCGTCGCACCCGCGATCAGCAAGGTGCCGGCGTTCGCCGCATGGATGGGCGATACCGCGCGGTTCGCGGCCTGCAGTGCCTGTAGGGGATCGAGGGACATGGAGCCACCTATGCTACCTTCCGCTTCTTCTCGCGGAGGTAATGCAAATGATGATGAAGCGCTGGCTCTTGATTCTCGCGGCGGTCCTGTCCCTGAGCGGATGCGGCTACAACCAGTTCCAGTCCCTCGACGAGGCCAGCAAATCGGCCTGGAGCGAGGTGCTCAACCAGTACCAGCGGCGCGCCGACCTCGTGCCCAACATCGTGGCCACCGTCAAGGGCGAGGCCAGCTTCGAGCAGGACACGCTCACCAAGGTGATCGAGGCGCGCGCCAAGGCCACCTCGATCCAGGTGACGCCCGAGACGCTCAACAACCCCGAGGCCTTCAACAAGTTCCAGCAGGCGCAGGGCGAGCTCTCCTCGGCACTGTCGCGGCTGATGGTGGTGTCCGAGCGCTACCCCGAGCTCAAGGCGAACCAGGCATTCCGCGACCTGCGCGTGACGCTGGAAGGCACCGAGAACCGCATCACCGTCGCGCGCAACCGCTACATCGAGAGCGTGCAGGAGTACAACGTGCTCGCGCGCAGCTTCCCCACCAACATCACCGCCAAGATCTTCAGCTACGCGCCCAAGCCCAACTTCTCGGTGCAGAACGAAGCGCAGATTTCGACGCCTCCGACGGTCGACTTCAGCGCACCCAAGAAGTAAGAAGCCGCATCGATGGTTGCAGCCCTGATCCGCCGCGCGCTGGCTGCAGTCTTCGTCGCAGCGCTTGCATGGGTCGCCTTGCCCGCGCTGGCGCAAGGCCTGCTGCCGGTGCCCACGCTCACCGCGCGCGTCATCGACCAGACCGGCACGCTCGACGCCGCGCAGCGCTCGGGCCTGGAGACGAAGCTCGCGGCTTTCGAGCAGCGCAAGGGCTCGCAGATCGTGGTGCTGATGGTGCCCACCACCCAGCCCGAGGACATCGCCAGCTATGCGCAGCGCGTGGGCGACGCCTGGAAGATCGGCCGCAAGGACGTGGGCGACGGCCTCCTCGTGATCGTCGCCAAGGACGATCGCAAGATGCGCATCGCCACGGCCAAGGCGCTCGAAGGCGCCGTGCCCGACCTCGCGGCGGTGCGCATCATCGACGAGGAGATGAAGCCGCGCTTTCGCAACAACGACTTCGCGGGCGGGCTGAATGCGGCGGTGGACCGGCTCATCGGCCTGGTCGACGGCGAGCCGCTGCCCGAGCCTTCGCGCAACGACGGCGGCAGCAGCTCGGGCGGCGACTTCGACTGGGAGAACCTCGCGATCTTCCTGTTCGTCGGCGTCTTCGTCGGCGCGCCGATCGTGCGCGCCATCCTGGGCAAGACGCTGGGCTCGGTCGTCATGGGCGGGGGCATCGGCGCAGTCGCGTTCTTCCTCACGACCAGCACGGTCATCGCGGTGATCGCCGGGCTGATCGCGCTGATGGTCTCGCTGTTCTCGGGTCTCGCCGGATTCGGTGGGGGTCGCGGCGGCAGAGGCGGTGGCGGCTGGACCAGCGGCGGTGGCGGCGGATGGGGCGGAGGCGGCGGGGGTGGCGGCGGCGGCTTCAGTTCCGGCGGCGGTGGCAATTTCGGCGGCGGCGGCGCTTCGGGAGACTGGTGAACATGGCAACTGCACAACCGTCGCACTTCTCGAAGCTGGGCCGCATCTGGCGCCACCGCTGGACCGACGAAGCCGCCGTGCGGCGCGTGCTGCCGGCGGACGCCATGCAGCGCCTGGCCGCCCGTGTGGCGGCGAGCGAGCGGCGCCACAGCGGAGAGATCCGCATCTGCGTAGAAGCGGGCTTGCCGATGTCGTACCTCTGGCGCCATGCGCCGCCGAGGGAACGCGCCGTCACGCTGTTCGGCAAGCTGCGCGTGTGGGACACCGAGCACAACAACGGCGTCTTGATCTACCTGCTGCTGGCCGAGCATGCGATCGAGATCGTGGCCGACCGCGGGATCGACTCGCGCGTGGACGATGCCGAGTGGGCCGCGATGGCGCAACGCATGGGCACGGCGTTCCGCGAAGGCCGCTTCGAGGACGGGCTCACGCAGGCGCTGGAAGAAATGTCGGCCCTGCTGGTCGCGCACTTTCCGCTGGCCGAGGACCAGGCCGACACGAACGAGTTGCCGAACGAGCCGGTGGTGCTCTGACTTTTTCTTTCTCCCTCCCCCGCTGGGGGAGGGCTGGGGTGGGGGCAAGCGGCGTGGCCATCGGGCGCTCTGCCTGCCCCCATCCCAACCTTCCCTCAGAGGGGGAAGGAGCCAAGCACTTCAGTCCGAGGACGGCAGCGCCCACACGGTCTCACCGCCCACCGCGTAGAAGCGCCGCTCCGGCGCCCGCTCCATCAGCCACCCACCCGTGAACTCGCCGAAGGCGGGCAACACCGCCTGCCGCGCATCGCTCACGAAACAGGGCAGCCGCACGCTGTCGCGGCCCGGTCCGAAGAGCCTGCACACCGGGTGCAGGTGGCCCGCGAGCACGAAGTGCGTCGCATGCGACTGCGGATGGTGGCAGCAGGCGAACGGTCCGAGCAGGAAAGGCTCGTCGACCACCTCTATGCCCAGCGCGGCCGGCGGATCGCCTGCGCGGCTGTCGTGATTGCCGCGCACCAGCGTCATGGCAACGGCTGCATGCGTTGCACGCCAGGCATCGAGCGCGGCCAGCACCTGCGGCGTGCGGGCCTGCACCGCATGCATGAAATCGCCGAGAAAGACGATGTGCCGCGGGGCGTGCGTGGCGACCAGAGCGTCGAGCCGCGCGAGGTTCTGCTGCGTGGTGCCGCCCGGCACCGGCTGGCCCAGCGCGCGATAGGTCGCGGCCTTGCCGATGTGCAGGTCGGCAATGAACAGCACGCGCTCGCCGGGCCACCAGAGCGCGCGCTCGGGCAGCAGGTGGAGCCGCTCGCCGGCCCATTGGACAGCGAGCGTGGACGCGGTAAGGTGCGAAGAGGTCACGGCCGACGAGTGTCGCAAAAGACGCCCGGCCCGGCGGCGGCCTTGCAATTCAACCGTGCGAGCCCCAGTTTTCCCCCATGACCGAATCGCCCCCGAAGCTCATCGTCTGTCCGCACTGCCACACGACCAACCGCGTGCGCGCGGAGCAACTGGGCAGCGCGCCCGACTGCGGCAGTTGCCATAGGGCGCTGTTCGCCGGCCATTCGACCGCGCTGCCCGACGAAAAGACCTTCGACCGCCACATCGCACGCAACGAAATCCCGGTGCTGGTCGACTTCTGGGCGCCGTGGTGCGGCCCCTGCCGCCAGATGGCGCCGGGTTACGAACAGGCCGCGGCCCAGCTTGAACCCCATGTGCGCCTGGCCAAGGTCGACACCGAGGCCGTGCCCGCGCTCGGCGCGCGCTTCAACATCCGCAGCATCCCGACGCTGGCGCTCTTTCGCGGCGGCCGCGAGGTGGCGCGGCAGGCCGGCGCGATGGGCGCGGCGGACATCGTGCGGTGGGTGAAAGCGCACGGCGGCTGAAAGACTCACAGCGGAGGTAGCGGCCGAGAAGGCCGCCTGCGCTCGCGCGGTGGCCTGGGCGGCTTGCCCGGCCCTTCCTGCCCGAACGCCAGCGTGCTCTTCACACGCTCCACGCCGCCGGCCGTGACCACGCCGCCCGCGGCTTTTTCCAGCTGCTCGACCATGCGCGCGATGCGGTCGGCCACGTTCTCGTTCGACAGCTTCTCGCGGAACAGCTCGACCATCAGCGGAAACGAAAACGGTGTCGGCCGCTCGAGCGGCTTGAGCACGAGCTGCTGCGTGGCCATGCGCTCCAGGCTCGCACGCAGGCGCCCGATCTCCAGCTCCTGCGACAGCAACTCCTGCTCGGCCTGCTGCAGCAGCTTGTTCGCCGGGTCGTATTTGCGGAACACCTCCCAGAACAGCGAAGACGACGCCTGCAGCTGCCGGCTGCTGCGCTTTTCGCCCGGATAGCCCTGGAAGATCAGCCCCGAGACGCGCGCGATCTCGCGAAAGCGCCGCTGCGCCAGTTCGCCCGCATTGAGCGAGGCCAGCACCTCGTGCAACAGCACAGTGCGCGCATCGGTGTCGCCCTCGCCTTCCGGCAGGCGCAGCACCTGCGGCAGCAGCGCGGGCCAATCGACCTCGGTCGCGCTCAGCAGCTCGAAGCCGTAGTCGTTGACGGCGATCGAGAAGGTGCGCGCCTCGTGCTGCGCCACGCGCCAGGCCAACAGGCTTGCAAGCCCCAGGTGTACATGGCGACCGGCGAACGGATAAAGGAAGAGGTGCGAGCCCTCGCGCGTCTTCAGCGTCTCTGCGAGCAGCGTCTGCGGCGTCGGCAGAGCGGACCACTGCTGCTGGATCTCCAGCAGGGGCCGCACGCACTGCAGCTCGGGCGAGTCGTAGTGCCCCTCGCCCGCCAACGCGAGCTGCTGCACGACCGCATCGGCCAGCGTGTTCGACAGCGGCATGCGCCCGCCATTCCAGCGCGGCACGGCAGCGCGCTTGCCGCTGGCGCGGCGCACCCAGGCCGTCATGTCGTGGATGCGCACCAGTTCGAGCAAGCGGCCGCCGAAGAGGAAGCAGTCGCCGGGCTTCATGCGCGCGACGAATCCTTCCTCGACGCTGCCGATCTTCGCGCCGCCCAGGTACTGCACCGCCATGCTCGCATCGCTCACGATGGTGCCGATGTTCATGCGATGGCGCCGCGCGAGCCGCGCATCGGGCACGCGCCACACGCCTTCCGCATCGGGCACGGCGCGCTTGTAGTCCGGGTACACGGCGAGCGATGGGCCGCCTTGCGAGACGAAGTCCAGGCACCACTGCCAGCTCTCGCGCGAGAGCGATTCGTAGGCGGCCGTGCCGCGCACCTCGTCGTAGAGATCGTCGGGCACGAAGCCGCCACCGAGCGCCACCGTCACCAGGTGCTGCACCAGCACGTCGAGCGGCTGGTCGGGCGAATGGCGCGCCTCGATGTGCCCCGCCGCAATCGCCGTGCGCGCCGCGGCGCCCTCCACCATCTCGATGCTGTGCGTGGGCACGAGCGTGATGCGCGACGGCCGCCCCGGCGCATGGCCCGAGCGGCCCGCGCGCTGCAACAGCCGCGCCACGCCCTTGGGCGAGCCAATCTGGAGCACGCGCTCCACCGGCAGGAAATCCACGCCCAGGTCCAGGCTCGAGGTGCACACCACCGCCTTGAGCTCGCCGCTCTTCAGGCCCAGCTCGACCCATTCGCGCACCGCGCGGTCGAGCGAGCCGTGATGCAGCGCGATGGTGCCGGCCCACTCGGGCTTCGCCTCGAGCATCGCCTGGTACCAGATCTCGGCCTGCGAACGCGTGTTGGTGAAGACCAGCGTCGTGCTGCTCGCGGCGATCTCCTCGATCACCTGCGGCAGCATCGTGAGGCCCAGATGTCCGCCCCACGGAAAGCGCTCGGCGCGGCCGGGCAGCAGCGAATCGATGACGAGCTTCTTGGGCACCTGGCCCTGCACCAGCACGCCGTCTTCGTGGCCCAGCAGCGAATGCATCGCTTCCTGCAGGTTGCCGAGCGTGGCCGACATGCCCCAGATCGCGAGGCCCGCGTTCCATCGCTTGAGTCGCGCGAGCGCCAGCTGCACCTGCACGCCGCGCTTGTTGCCGAGCAGCTCGTGCCACTCGTCGACCACGACCATCTTCACGCGGCCCAGCACCTGGCTCGCGTCCGCACGCGCGAGCAGCAGCGACAGGCTTTCGGGCGTGGTGACGAGCACGGTCGGCAGCCGCTCGTTCTGTGCGCTGCGCTCGGCCGAGGTGGTGTCGCCGCTGCGCGCGCCGGCGCTCCACGGATGCACTTCGGCGCCGAGGGCTTCGAGCGGCTGCTTGAGCGCGCGCAGCGTGTCGGCAGCGAGCGCGCGCATCGGCGTGAGCCACAGCACGGTGAGCGGCGGGGCCGAAGGGCGAGCGGTTTCCTTGCGCGCCTGCGAGAAGACCTGCAGCGCGCCGAGCCATACCGCATAGGTCTTGCCCGCGCCGGTGGTGGCATGCAGCATGCCGGACTTGCCTTCAGCAACAGCCTTCCACACGTCGCGTTGAAACCTGAACGGCTTCCACCCGCGCGAGACGAACCACGCATCGAGCGCAGCCTTGACTTCAGTCTTGCTCCTTCCCCTCCCGGGGGAAGGTTGGGATGGGGGCACGCGGCCTTCGATGGGCAGTCGGTTCTTGATACGCCGCTTCGCCCCACCCCCGCCCTCCCCCGGGAGGGGAGGGAGGAATGCGGGGTCCGCCGGGTCGGTCATGACGGCAGCAGCGCAGCCAGCGTCTGCAGCGTGTCGGCTTCGGCCACCGGCTTGTCCTCGCGCCAGCGCAGCATGCGCGGAAAACGCACCGCGATGCCGCTCTTGTGCCGCGTGCTGCGCGCGATGCCTTCGAAGCCCAGCTCGAACACCAGCGTCGGCTTGACGCTCTTGACCGGGCCGAAGGTCTCGACCGTGGTCTTGCGGATGATCGCGTCCACCCGCCCCATCTCCGCGTCGGTGAGCCCAGAGTAGGCCTTGGCGAACGGCACGAGCTTGCGGTCCGCTTGCTCGGGCGGGCCGTCCCACACGGCGAAGGTGTAGTCGCTGTAGAGGCTCGCGCGGCGCCCGTGGCCGCGCTGCGCGTAGATGAGCACGGCGTCGATGCTGAGCGGCTCGATCTTCCACTTCCACCACACGCCCACGTCCTTCGTGCGGCCCACGCCGTACTGCGCGTCGCGGCGCTTGAGCATCATTCCTTCGACGCCCATGGTGCGCGCGGCCTCGCGCTGGCGGGCGAGGTCGCTCCAGTCGAGGCCGGTGAGCATCGGGCTCGGCAGCAGCGACGGGTGCTGCATGCGCGTGACGAGTTCATCGAGCAGCACGCGGCGCGCCGACTGCGGCTCCGCGCGCAAGTCGCGTCCCTCCCATTCGAGGAGGTCGTAGGCCAGCAGCACCACGGGGATGTCGCGCAGCAGCTTGGCGCCGAGCGTCTTGCGGCCGATGCGCTTCTGCAGCTCGGCAAAGGGTTGCACCTTGCCTTCGCCGTCGGGTGAAGACTCGTCCTTGCGCCACACGGCGATCTCGCCGTCCAGCACCGTGCCGTCGGGCAGCGCCTCGCCGAGCACCGCGAGTTCGGGGAATCGATCGGTCACAAGCTCTTCACCGCGCGACCACAGCCACACCACGCCCGCGCGCTTGACGAGCTGCGCGCGGATGCCGTCCCACTTCCATTCGACGATCCAGTCGGCCGGCGGCCCCAGCACCGCATCGAACTGCGCGAGCGGAATGTTGAACGGATGCGCGAGGAAGAAGGGGTACGGCTGCCCGCTGGTCTTTTGCACCTGCTCGGCATCGGACTCCGGCGCGATCAGCGTGGCGTAGTCGCCGGCCCGCGGCCGCGCACCGATGTGCGTGTAGCCCATGAGCCGCTGCGCGACGCGCTTGGCGTCGATGCCGCCCACGGCCGCGAGCGCCTGCGTGACCTGCAGCTTCGACACGCCGACGCGAAAAGCGCCCGTGATGAGCTTGAAATACACCAGCCGCTCCTCGGCCGCGAGTTGCCGCCACTGGGCACGCAGCCGGCCCGCCAGTTCCTCGGGCGCGGTCTTGGCAGCTTCGCGCAGCGGCAGCAGGTGCTCCTCGACCCAGGCTGCGAGCCCGAGGTCGTGTACCTCGGTCGGCGGTGGCAGCAGGAGCGCGATGGTCTCGGCAAGATCGCCGACCGCGTCATAGCTCTCGTCGAACAGCCACTCGGGCAGGCCCGCCGATTCCTGTGCGAGCAGGCGCAGCAGCTTGGTGGGCACGAGCTGGCGCGGCTTGCCGCCTGCGAGGAAGTAGACGGCCCATGCGGCATCGGCCGCGTCGGCGTCGCGCAGGTAGCGCTGCAACGCGGCCTGCTTCACCAGGTTCGAGGTGCTTGCGTCGAGTTCGCGATAGAGCGCGGCGAAGGCTTTCATGTCTTGGCTCCTTCCCCCTCCGGGGGAAGGTCGGGATCGGGGCTGGCAGCGTCTCCATCGAGCGCCGCTTGCGCCCTCCCCGGCTCTCCTCCGGCGGTGGAGGGAGCTTCCTGGTCGTCCTCGTCGCCGTACTCGGTCTTGAAGCCCTGCGCATCGAGCCCGTTTTCCGTGAGCCACCGCACCATCACCTGCACGCTGCCGTGCGTCACGAACACGCGCTCGGCACCGGTGCCCGCGATGGCCTGCTGCAGGCCGGGCCAGTCGGCGTGGTCGGACATGACGAAGCCGCGGTCCACGCCGCGCCGGCGGCGCGTGCCGCGCAGCTGCATCCAGCCGCTCGCGAACGCATCGGCGTAGTTGCCGAAACGCTTCATCCACGGGGTGCCCTGCGCCGAAGGCGGCGCCAGAACGAGGGAGCGTTTGAGCAGCGCCGCATCGACGCCCGGATCGCTGACGCGCAGCGTCTGCGGCAGCGCCACGCCGGCCGCGCGGTACACCGCATTGAGCGGCTCGACCGCGCCGTGCACGACGATGGGACCGATCGACGCATCCACGCCGTGCAGGATGCGTTGCGCCTTGCCGAAGGCATAGCAGAACAGCACCGAGGCGCGCCCGGCTTCCGCATTGGCGCGCCACCACGCATCGATGTCCGCGAACAGCACCGCCTGCGTGGGCCAGCGGTAGATCGGCAGGCCGAAGGTCGACTCGGTGATGAAGGTGTCGCAGGGCACGGGCTCGAACGGCGGACAGGTGCCGTCGGGCTCGGTCTTGTAGTCGCCCGAAGCGACCCAGACGCGGCCGCCGTGTTCGAGCCGCACCTGCGCCGAGCCCAGCACGTGGCCGGCCGGGTGCAGCGAGAGGCGCACGCCGTGGTGCTCGATGGCTTCGCCGTAGGCGAGCGTCTGCAGGTTGATGTCGGCGCCGAGACGCGTGCGCAACGTGCCGGCGCTGTCGGTATGCGCGAGGTAATGCGCGTGCCCGATGCGGGCGTGGTCCGAATGCGCGTGCGTGATGACCGCGCGCCCCACCGGCCGCCACGGGTCGATGTAGAAATCGCCGGGCGGGCAATACAGGCCTTCGGGCCGGGCGACGACGAGATCCACCTTGTCGGGCATGGCCGCCATCGTAGGGCCGGCCATGCGGCGGCGCTGCCGAACGGCCGCCCCGAAGCGGTGTGGGCCGGCGCCTACTTGGGCTACTTCTTGCCGCGCCCGCCGATCATGTCGTGCACGTTCATCTTCATGCCGTTCATCACCATGTCGCCGGGCTTCTGGTCGGCCTTGCACGGTCCGACCCAGCGGGCCTCCACGACGGTGGTGGCCCCGGCGCGGCCCATGAGCGGCGGGCTGTAGGTCGACTTGCTCTCCAGGCGGTAGCCGGTGCTGAAGTCGCCGGTCATCACGGCCTGCGAGGTGGCCGTGGTCTGGCCGATCTTGCAGACCGAGTCGATCACCATCTTGCCGCCCTCCATGCGCATGTCCTGCTTGGCGCACATGTCCTTGCCCATGCCCTGGCCCATTTCGCGCAGCATCTTGTCGGTGGCGGCATCGATGCATTGCTGGATCGCCTCGGGCTTCGCCTTGCTGCCAGCGCCGTCACTGGTCTGCATTTCCCAGAGGCCGGGTTTGCGCGCGGGATAGTCGATGGCGAAGGCGGGGCCGGCGTAAATGCCGGCGGCCGCCAAGCAGGCAGCGGCAACGGTCGAACGGATCTTCATGAGGGCTCCTGCATCGGGGTGGACGGCGATGCCAGTTTGTACCGCAGGCGCCGCGCCCGACCAATACAACGGCCGGCCTACACCGCGCGCGCGCCCACCGGCGGCGCGGCCGCGCTGCGCTCCCGCGATACGAAGCCGAGCGCGAGCCCCAGCACCAACCCGCCGAGCACGTCGATCAGCACATGCTGGCGCACCGCCATCGTCGAATACACGATGGCCACGGCCCACGCCACGTTGAAGAGGCGCAGCCATGCGGGCGCGCCGGCGTCGCGCAGTTGCCGCGCGAGCACGATGCAGGCGAACACCGAGAACGACACATGCAGCGACGGAAAGGCATTGCCGGCCGAGTCGACCGTCTTCAGGAAATGCAGCGAGGTGCCCGGCGTGGCATCGATCGTGAAGTTCGGTATCGCCGTGGGCATGAACCAGAAGACGACCAGCGCGAGCGCCGTCATCGCCGCGCACCCGAAAGAGAAGCTCCAGAGCTCGCGCCTGTCCTTGGCCAGCAGCACCGGCAGCGCGATGTAGCCCCAGAGCGAAAGATAGATGGGAAGCACCGCCGGCCAGAACGCGATCAGGCGGTCGAACGCGGTAAGCGGCAACACCCACGCCTGGCCCGCGTTCTTCATGATCCAGAAGTACAGCGGAAAGAAGCCGATGGTGGCGACGGTGTTGCCCACCAGCTTGAGCGGCCACAGCGTCTTGCAGCGCAGCCACAGGGCGCGCAGCCATCGCGTCGAAGGAAGCGGTGAATCGTCGAAGGAAGGGTGCGTCATGGATGCCGGCGGCAACGCGGCATGGCCTCGCGGGTGCGAGGCCGGCGCATCACCAGGGCGTCCACTTTAATTGGCTTTGGGCCGAAGCCACCGTGCGCTCGATGAACCGCACGCCGCGCGCACCGTCTTCCACGCGCGGGTAGTCGGCCGCCAGCGGATCGGCCGTCTGCCCCGCGAGGCGCGCGCGGATGTCCGCCGCCACGCCCGCATAGATGTTGGCGAAGGCCTCGATGAAACCTTCTGGGTGGCCCGTCGGCAACCGGCTCGCGCGCTGCGCCGCCTCGCACAGCCAGGGACCGCCGCGCGTAAAGATGCGCTTGGGCCCGTCGTGCGGCAGGTGCACCAGCTGGCTCGGCTGCTCCTGGTGCCATTCGAGCGTGCCGAGCGCGCCGGAGATGCGCAGGCGCAGGTCGTTCTCCAGGCCCGTGCTGATCTGCGAGGCGATCAGGACGCCGCGCGCGCCGCCCTTGAAGCGCAGCAAGAGGCTGCCGTCGTCGTCGAGCATGCGGCCCGGCACGTGCGCTGTGAGGTCTGCGCAGAGGCTTTCGATTTCGAGGCCCGTGATGCTCGCCACGAGGTTCTCGGCGTGCGAGCCGATGTCGCCGATGGCGCCTGCGGCGCCGCTGCGCGCGGGGTCGGTGCGCCAGTCGGCCTGCTTGTTGCTGCCGCTGCCCTCGACGTGGCTCGCGAGCCAGCCCTGGTTGTATTCGACGACGATCTTGCGGATGTCGCCCAGCTGGCCCGAGCGCACCATCTCGCGCGCCTGCCGCACCATCGGGTAGCCGGTGTAGTTGTAGGTAACGCCGAACACCGTGCCCTGCTTCGCGACGGTGGCAACCAGTGCATCGGCCTGGTCGCGCGTGTGGACGAGCGGCTTGTCGCACACGACGTGGAAGCCTGCGTCGGCGAAGGCCTGCGCGACGGGAAAGTGCACGTGGTTGGGCGTGACGATCGAAACGAAATCGATGCGCTGGTCCGCCGGGCGCCGGAGCTCGTCGGCCAGGAGCGTCTGCCAGTCGCCGTGGTTGCGGTCGTCGGCCAGGCCCAGGTCGCGGCCCGAGGCGCGTGCCTTGTCGGGGCTGGACGAGAGCGCGCCGGCGACGAGTTCGATCTGGCCGTCCAGCGCCATGGCCTTGCGGTGCACGGCGCCGATGAAGGCGTCGCGGCCGCCGCCGACCATGGCGTAGCGGAGCTTGCGAAGAGGTATGGAGCTCATGGGTAGTTGGCTTCCGTGTTGTCCCCGCTCCCCTTGGGGAGAGGGTTAGGGTGATGGCTGGGGCGGCTGCATGCGCACTGCTTTGCAATCGATGCCGCCCTCACCCCCGCCCTCTCCGATGGGGAGAGGGAGCAAGACCACAAACTCAGAAAGGCGAGTTGGGGTGGTAGAAGTCCTTGGCGTTTTCCTTGGTGATCAGCACCGAAGGAATGATCGTCGTCGCCGGCAGCTTCTCGCCCTTCAGGCGCGCTTCGGCGGTGAGCTTGATCGCGTCGTAGATGAACTTGGGCGAGTAGCTCACGTCGGCGCCGATGCGCTTGTCCTTGCCGTCCATGATGGTCTTGACCATGTCCTTGGCGCCCGCGCCGCCGAACACGATCTTGATGTCGTCGCGCTTGGCCTGCGAGATGGCCTTGAGCACGCCCACGGCCATGTCGTCGTCGGCCGCCCAGATGGCGTCGATCTGCTTGAAGCGCGTGAGGTAGTCCTGCGTGACCTTGAAGGCGTCGTCGCGGTTCCAGTTGGCGTACTTGGCATCGAGCAGCTTGATGTCGGGGCTGCCCTTGAGCACCGCGTTGAAGGCGTCCATGCGCTCGTTGTCCAGCGTGGTGGCGATGCCGCGCAGCGCGACCACGTTGCCCTTGCCGCCCAGCGTCTTCACGATGTATTCGGCGGGGATCTTGCCGAAGGCGGTGTTGTCGCCGGCCACGTAGGCGTCCTGCGCGCTGGTGTCGGTGAGACCGCGGTCGACCACGGTGACGTACGCACCCTTGGCCTTGACCTGCGCGACCGGCTTGGTCAGCGCGGCCGATTCGAACGGGAACACGACGAGCGCGTTGATCTTGGTGACCGTCGACAAGTCCTGCAGCTGGTTGGCCTGCTCGGGCGCGTTGGCGGCGGTCTTGATCGTGATCTTCAGGTCCTTGTGTTCCTTCTCCAGGTCCTTCTTCGCCTGGTTGGCCCAGTAGTTGATGCCGCCCATGAAGCTGTGCGTGGCTGCAGGAATCGAAACGCCGAGATTGACCTTTTCCGCGGCGAGCGCGGGCAGGCTGGCAAACGCTGCCGCGGCGACGGCCGTGAGTGCGATGCGACGAGTGAAAGTTGTCATGCTGGATGTCTCCTCTTGGTGGGTGGAATGAAACGGGAAAAACATTTGCGGCCGAGCGCCGGGCCGCCCCAAGCCGGCCGCGCCTCCCCCTCGGGTGGTGGAGTTGCGCGAGCGGCGAGTGAAAAGCCGGGGGGCCATCATCTGCGGCCGCGTTGAAGGAACGCGACGATGATGATCACGAAGCCCTGAACTGCAGCATTCAGGTACACGCTGATGATGCTGGTGAGGTTCAGGATGTTGCTGATGACCGAGAGCAGGATCGCGCCCACCACCGTGCCGGTGATGCTGCCCGCGCCGCCCTTCAATGCCGTGCCGCCGACGATCACCGCGGCGATCGCCTCGAGCTCCCACAGGAGGCCCGTGGTCGGCGAGGCGGAGCCCAGCCGCGGCACGTACAGCAGCGTCGCGATGCCCACGCACACGCCCAGCAGCACGTAGGTCATGATCTTCACGCGGTCCACGTCGACCGCCGCATAGCGTGCCACCTGCTCGTTCGAGCCGATGGCCTGCACATAGCGCCCGTAGGCCGTGCGGTTGAGGATGACGCCGCCGATGATCGCGACGATCACGAACACCCACACCGGCACCGGGATGCCCGCCAGGCTCGCGTAGTACACCGGCGCATAGAGGTCCGACAGTTCGTTGTCGAGCGTGAGCGCGCCGCCGTCGGCGAAGTACGTGAGGTACGCCCGAAAGATGCCCAGCGTGCCCAGCGTCACGATGAAGGGTTCGATGCGCCCCTTGGTGATCAGCAGGCCGTGCGCGAGGCCGAACACCGCGCCGAGCACCACTGCGAGCACAGCGCCCATCACTACCGCCAGCAGCGGCGAGCCCGAGGCCGGTCCGGCCCAGTTGATGAACATGATCACGCTGCCGGCGATGAGCGCGGCCATCGAGCCCACCGACAAGTCGATGCCGCCCGAGATGATCACGAAGCACATGCCCACGGCGATGATGCCGATGAAGGCCGTGCGCGTGAGCACGTTCATCGCGTTGTCGACGGTGGCGAAGTCGCCGTTGAGCAGCGTGCCCGCGATGCACAGCAGCACGAGGCCGATGACCGGACCGAGGCCGTGCAGGCGCGCCATCCAGCCTGGCTTGGCTTCGCCGCGATGCGCCGCGGCGTCTTCAGGCAGCGACGGGGGAGTTTGCTGTTCCGGTGGCATGAGCGATGAGCTCCTCTTCAGTCAAATGGTCCGCGTCCAGCGTGGCGACGAGCTTGCCTGCGCGCATCACCGCGACGCGGTGGCACAGGCCGATCAGTTCCATCAGCTCCGACGAGACGACGATCACCGCGAGCCCTTCGCGGGCGAGTCGCTGGATCAGGAAATAGATGTCGCGCTTGGCGCCCACGTCCACGCCGCGCGTGGGCTCGTCCAGCACCACCACCTTCGGTTGCGGCTGCAGCACCTTGGCGAGTGCGAGCTTCTGCTGGTTGCCGCCCGAGAGCGACGAAGCCTTGACGTCGAGGGAGCCGGTGCGGATGCCGTAGTCCTTCACCGCCTCGGCCAGCGCGCCGCGCTCGCCTTCGGGCTGCAGCCACGGCTTGGCGTAGCGCTCGAGCGCCATCAGCGTCAGGTTCTGGCGCAGGCCGAAGTTGACGTGCAGGCCCTTGCCCTTGCGGTCCTCGCTCAGGTACGTGAGGCCGTTCTTGGCGGCATCGCGCGGATTGCGCCAGCCCTTGTTGTGCGGCACGGGCTTGCCGAGCATCTCGACGCTGCCGCTCGCGGGGCGCAGGCCCAGCAGGCCTTCGAAGAGCTCGGTGCGGCCGGCGCCGACGAGGCCCGCGAAGCCGAGGATCTCGCCGGGGCGCACTTCGAAGCTCGCGTCCTGCGCCCAGCCGGGCACGGTGAAGTTGCGCACGCGCATGGCGGGTGCGTCGGCGGCCACGACGAGGTCGCGCGGCGGGTAGAGGTCGGCCAGTTCGCGGCCCACCATCAGGTTGGCCATCTGGTGGCGCGTGACATCGGGCGTGAGCGCGCGGGCGACGAAGCGGCCGTCGCGCATGACGATCACCTCGTCGGTCACCTGCTCCACCTCGTCGAGCTTGTGCGAGATGTAGACGATGGTCACGCCGTCTGCGCGCAGCTGCGCGATGAGCTTGAACAGGCGCTCGGTCTCGCCGGGCGTGAGCGTGGCGGTGGGCTCGTCCATGATCAGGAGACGCGCGCGGCGGGCGATGGCCTTGGCGATTTCGACGAGCTGCTTCTCGGCCACGATGAGCTTGCGCACCTTGGTGCGCGGATCGACCTGCAGGCCGACGGCGGCAAGCGCAGTGGCGGCGTCGCGCTCCATCGAGGCGTCGTCGAGCAGCCAGCCTTTTTTCTTTTCGTGGCCGAGGAAGATGTTCTGCGCGACGCTCAGGTCTTCGGCGAGGTTGAACTCCTGGTGGATCAGCACGATGCCCAGCGCTTCGGCATCGCGCGAGCTCGTGAACTGCTGCGGCTGGCCGTTGATGCGCAGCCTGCCGCCGGTGAGCTGTTCGTAGCCCGCGAGGATCTTCATCAGCGTGGACTTGCCCGCGCCGTTCTCGCCGAGGAGGCCGTACACGCGGCCGGGTGCGAGCTCGAAGCTCACGCCGTGCAGCACCTGCACGGGGCCGAAGGCCTTCACGACGCCGTCGAACTCGACGGCGACGCTGCCCTTGGGACTGGCGTGGTCGTGGGTGTTGTCTGCACTCATGGCGCGACTCCGCGAACTTTCAGGGTCTCGTGCATCGCGAGCACGCCGGCGCCGACGAGGCCGCCCTGCGTGCCGAGCGGCGTGTACTGGATCTCCAGGTGCCGCGTGGAGAGCGCGAGCGAGCGCTGGTACACGCTCTGCCGCACGGCCGCGAGAAACAGCGGCCCGATGCGCGTGATGCCTCCGCCGATGAACACGTGCGACGGATTGAAGAAATTGACGACCGACGCGAGCATCTGACCGATCAGGCTGCCCGCGCGCTGGATGATCCCGTTGGCCGCCGTGTCGCCGCCGCGGCTGGCCTGGCCCACGTCGATTGCGTCGATGCGGCCGTGCACGCGCAGGCATTCGGCCAGTGCTTCGCTCTCGCCCGCCTCGGCCGCCTGCATCGCCATGCGCGTGATCGCAGGGCCGGCCGCCATCGCCTCGACGCAGCCGAGATTGCCGCAGTGGCAGCGCGGGCCTTCCTGGTCCACGCAGATGTGGCCCACGTCGCCCGCGGAGCCCGCCGCGCCGCGGTACACCTCGCCGTGGCAGACGATGCCGCAGCCGATGCCGGTGCCGATCTTGATGACGAGGAAGTTGGTGAGCGAGCGCTTGAGCCGCCACAGCTCGCCCAGCGCCATGAGGTTCACGTCGTTGTCGACGAACACCGGCGCGGCGTAGTCCTCGCGCAGGTAGTCGCGGATCGAGAAGCTGTCCCAGGCCGGCATCAGCGGCGGGTTCACGAGCTGGCCGATCTCGAAGTTGACGGGGCCGGGCACGCCGATGCCGATGCCCAGCACACTCTTGGCGCTGTGGCCGCAGCGGGCGAGCAGCTCGCGCATCAGCATGCGAACGCGGGCAAGAACGACCGCGGGGCCGTCGCGCACGTCGGCCGGCTCGTCGTGCTGCGCGAGCACGGTGAGGTCGGGGCGCAGCACCGCCACGTCGAGGCTCGTGGCGCCGATGTCGATGCCGATGAGCACGCCGAGGCCGGCATGCAGCTGGAGGTTTTCGGCGCGGCGTCCGCCCGAGGAGCGCTGGAGGCCCGCTTCGGCCAGCAGCCCCTGGTCGACGAGACCGGCGATCAACGCATTGGCCTTGCTCTTGGAAAAGCCGAGTTGTTCGGCCATGGCATGGCGCGAGCCGCCGGCCGACCAGAAGGTCGTTTCCAGCAACTGCATTTCGTCCGCAGTGATGCCACTCCAGGGTGCCACGCGCTTGTCTCCGTGTTCTTTTGCTGCCATCCCGCAGTCTGGGGCTGTCGGGCGAACGCGAATACTAGGGGCAGGGCTTCAGCCGGACAAGGCCTAACTTCGACCAAGTTCAGATCGAAGATGGCTGGATGCACCCATCCAAGCGCAAAAAAGCCGCCCGAAGGCGGCCTTTTCTGGAGGCAAGAGCCCGGGCTCTTATTTTTTCTGGCGGTACTTGCGCAGCGCAGCGATCTGCGCGGCCATCACGGCCAACTCGGATTGCGCCATCGCGATGTCGATGTCGCTCTTCGCGTTCTTGAGCGCTTCCTCGGCTGCCGCCTTGGCCACGTTGGCCTTCTCGTCATCGAGGTCCTTGCCGCGGATCGCGGTATCGGACAGCACGGTGACCGCGTTCGGCTGCACTTCGAGAATGCCGCCGGCCACGAAGACGAACTCTTCGCCGCCGTCGGCGGTTTCGATGCGCACGGCACCGGGGCGGATGCGCGTGATCAGCGGGGTGTGGCGCGGATAGATGCCGAGCTCACCGGCTTCACCGGGCAGCGCGACGAACTTGGCTTCGCCCGAGAAGATCGACTCTTCCGCGCTGACCACGTCGACGTGAATGGTGTTTGCCATCTGAGTTCCTATGCCGCCTTAAGCGACCTTCTTGGCTTTTTCGAACGCTTCGTCGATGGTGCCCACCATGTAGAACGCTTGTTCCGGCAGGTGGTCGGCTTCGCCGTTCACGATCATCTTGAAACCACGGATGGTTTCGGCCAGCGGCACGTACTTGCCAGGCGAGCCCGTGAACACTTCGGCCACGTGGAACGGCTGCGACAGGAAACGCTGGATCTTGCGGGCGCGGGCCACGGCGAGCTTGTCGTCGGGAGCCAGTTCATCCATGCCCAGAATCGCGATGATGTCGCGCAGTTCCTTGTAGCGTTGCAGCGTGCCTTGCACGGCGCGGGCCACGTTGTAGTGCTCTTCGCCGACCACGTTCGGGTCGAGCTGGCGCGAGGTCGAGTCCAGCGGGTCCACGGCGGGGTAGATACCGAGCGAGGCGATGTCACGCGACAGCACCACGGTCGAGTCCAAGTGGGCGAAGGTCGTGGCGGGCGACGGGTCGGTCAAGTCGTCGGCGGGCACGTACACGGCCTGGATCGAAGTGATCGAGCCGACCTTGGTCGAGGTGATCCGCTCTTGCAGGCGGCCCATTTCCTCGGCCAGCGTGGGCTGGTAGCCCACGGCGGAAGGCATGCGGCCCAGCAGCGCCGACACTTCGGTACCGGCCAGCGTGTAGCGGTAGATGTTGTCCACAAAGAACAGCACGTCACGGCCTTCGTCGCGGAACGACTCGGCGATGGTCAGGCCGGTCAGCGCCACGCGCAGGCGGTTGCCCGGCGGTTCGTTCATCTGGCCGTAGACCATGGCCACCTTCGACTCGGGGAGGTTGTCCAGGTTCACCACGCCGGAGTCGGCCATCTCGTGATAGAAGTCGTTGCCTTCGCGGGTACGTTCACCCACACCGGCGAACACCGACAGGCCCGAGTGAGCCTTGGCGATGTTGTTGATGAGTTCCATCATGTTCACGGTCTTGCCCACGCCGGCGCCGCCGAACAGGCCCACCTTGCCGCCCTTGGCGAACGGGCACACCAGGTCGATCACCTTGATGCCGGTTTCCAGCAGGTCTTGCGAAGGCGACAGTTCGTCGTACGCGGGGGCCTTGCGGTGGATGGAAGCGGTGAGGTCCTGGCTCACTTCGCCGCGCTCGTCGATCGGACGGCCGAGCACGTCCATGATGCGGCCGAGCGTGGCCTTGCCGACGGGCACCGTGATGGGGGCACCGGTGTTGGTCACGATCAGGCCGCGACGCAGGCCGTCGGACGAGCCCAGCGCGATGGTACGCACCACGCCGTCGCCCAGCTGCTGCTGAACTTCGAGGGTCAGTCCGCCGCCTTCGAATTTCAAGGCGTCATACACCTTGGGCATCTGGTCACGCGGGAACTCCACGTCGACCACGGCGCCGATACATTGGACAATTTTTCCTTCAGCCATGGCGTTTCCTTCTGGATGGATCTCAATAAATTTGCGACAGGTTCTTGCAGAAGCGTCCTGGTGCCAAAACGGGCCGCTTTTGCAAGAATGCCGGACGGGCCGGCACCCTTGAACTACTTCTTCAGATCAGCACTTCATGGCCGTCGCTTGTGCAGCGAAAGCGTCCGAAGCAGCCTTGCAGGCCTGGCCCAGGGCAGCCTTGTCGGTGCCCATCGAAGCCCAGGTCGCCTTGGTCTGGTCGAGGCTGGCCTTCATCGCATCGGCGGCAGCGCCGCTTTGTGCGCCCACGCAGGTCTGGACCTTCGTCAGGTAGTCGTTGCACTCTTGCGGCAGGTCCGCGGCCGATGCCGTCGGGGCTGCAGCAGGTGCTGCGGCCGGAGCCGGTGCCGGAGCGGCAGGAGCGGGTGCAGGTGCGGCGGCGGGAGCCGGAGCAGCGGCAGGCGCTTCTTCCTTCTTGGAGCAAGCAGTCAGAGCGGCAGCAACAGCCACCAGAACGAGAAGTTTCTTCATTTGCGCAAAGTCCCCTTAAAAGTAGGCCTGTGTCATCAGACGCGCAGAGCGCGCCCGTTCGGCAATGTGGCCCGATGCACTGCCTCTATCAAACGCCGGCGGCTGCCGCCGCACCCGACACGATTTCCGACAGCTCTTTCGTGATGCCGGCCTGCCGAGTCTTGTTGTAGACGAGCTTGAGCTCGCTGATCACGTTGCCTGCGTTGTCGGTGGCAGCCTTCATGGCCACCATCCGCGCCGAGTGCTCGGACGCCATGTTCTCGGCCACGGCCTGGTAGACCAGCGACTCCACATAGCGAACCAGCAGCTCGTCGATCACGCTTTGCGCATCGGGCTCGTAGATGTAGTCCCACGAATGCTGGCCTTCCTCGACCTTCAGCGAGTCTGCGGCCAGCGGCAGCAGCTGCTCGACGAGCGGCTCCTGCTTGATCGTGTTGATGAACTTCGTGTAGCACAGGTACACGGCCGAGAGCTTGCCTTCCGCATAGGCGTCCAGCAGCGTCTTGACCGGGCCGATCAGCTTGTCCAGGTGCGGCGTGTCGCCCAGGTGGGTGACATGCGCGACCACGCGGGCGCCGATGCGGTTCAGGAAGCCCAGGCCCTTGCTGCCGATGGCCACCGACTCGATGGCAACGCCAGCGGACTGCGCCTCGCGCAGCTTGGTCGTCACGGCGCGCAGCAGGTTGGTGTTCAAGCCACCGCACAGCCCCTTGTCGCTCGTCACGATGATGAAGCCGATCGCTTTCGCGTCGCTCTTCTTCATGAATGCGTGCGTGTACTCGGGGTTCGCCTTGCCGAGATTGGCCGCGATGTTGCGGATCTTCTCGCTGTAGGGGCGGGCGGCACGCATGCGCTCTTGCGCCTTGCGCATCTTGGAAACCGAGACCATTTCCATGGCCTTGGTGATCTTCTTGGTGTTTTCCACCGATTTGATCTTGCCGCGGATTTCCTTACCAGCTGCCATATGAACTCCTTCTTGCGTCGGTCAAGGGGTCGATCAGGCGAACGACTTCTTGAACGAGGTGGCGGCTGCCAGCAGTTCGGCTTCGGCGTCCTGGCAAACCTTCTTGAAGGCTTGCTTCTCGGCGCTGTCGTCCGGCTTGGCGGGCTTCACATCCCACTTGGCGCCATTCTTTTCCATGGTCTCGAGCAGAGCCGCGTGGCTCGTCTTGAGCAGCTGATGGAAGCCGTGTTCGAACGAGAGCACCTTCTTGACGTCGATGTCGTCCATGAAGCCCTTGTTCACTGCGAACAGCGTGGCATTCATCAGCGAGATCGGCAGCGGGCTGTACTGGGTCTGCTTGAGCAGTTCCGTCACGCGCGCACCGCGGTCGAGTTGCTTGCGGGTCGCTTCGTCGAGGTCGGAAGCGAACTGCGCGAACGCGGCCAATTCACGGTACTGGGCCAGGTCGGTACGGATACCGCCCGACTGGTTCTTGATCAGGTTGGTCTGCGCCGACGAACCCACGCGCGACACCGAGATACCGGCGTTGATGGCGGGACGGATGCCGGCGTTGAACAGGCTGGTTTCCAGGAAGATCTGGCCGTCGGTGATCGAGATCACGTTGGTCGGAACGAAAGCGGACACGTCGCCGGCTTGCGTCTCGATGATCGGGAGAGCCGTCAGCGAACCGGTCTTGCCCTTGACTTCACCCTTGGTGAAGGCTTCGACGTAGTCGGCGTTCACGCGGGCTGCGCGCTCGAGCAGACGGCTGTGGAGATAGAACACGTCGCCGGGGTAGGCTTCGCGGCCTGGCGGGCGGCGCAGCAGCAGCGACACCTGGCGATAAGCCACGGCTTGCTTGGACAGGTCGTCATAGACGATCAGCGCGTCCTGGCCGCGATCGCGGAAGTATTCGCCCATCGTGCAGCCCGAGTAGGCCGACACGTACTGCATGGCTGCCGATTCGGACGCCGATGCGGCCACCACGATGGTGTAGTCCATCGCACCGGCTTGTTCCAGCGAGCGCACCACGTTCTTGATCGACGAAGCCTTCTGGCCGATCGCAACGTAGACGCAGGTCATGTTCTGACCCTTCTGGTTGATGATCGCGTCGATCGCCACGGCGGTCTTGCCGGTCTGGCGGTCACCGATGATCAGCTCGCGCTGGCCACGGCCGACGGGCACCATCGAGTCGATAGACTTCAGGCCGGTTTGCATCGGCTGGTCGACGGACTTCCGTGCGATCACGCCCGGAGCAACCTTTTCGATCACGTCGGTCATTTTGGCGTTGATCGGACCCTTGCCGTCGATCGGCTGGCCCAGGGCATTCACCACGCGGCCGATGAGCTCGGGGCCCACAGGCACTTCCAGGATGCGGCCCGTGCACTTGACGGTGTCGCCTTCGGAGATGTGCTCGTACTCACCCAGAATCACGGCGCCGACCGAGTCGCGCTCCAAGTTCAGCGCGAGGCCGAACGAGGGGGTGCCGTCAGCCGTAGGCGGGAACTCGAGCATTTCGCCCTGCATCGCGTCGGACAGGCCGTGCACGCGCACGATGCCGTCGGTCACCGAAACCACGGTGCCCTCATTGCGGATGTTAGCGCTGACCCCAAGGCCCTCGATGCGGCTCTTGATCAGTTCGGAAATTTCTGCGGGATTGAGTTGCATGACTCTTTCCTTCTTTCTTTGAGGCTACAAGTAGAGGGCTGAAGACCGTCAGGCCGCCAGCGCAACTTTCATTTGTTCAAGGCGCGCTTTGACGGAGGTGTCGAGCACCTCGTCGCCGACCACCACACGAATGCCGCCGATCAGTTCCGGGTCCTGCTGGACCGTGACCTGCAGCTTGCGGCCGAAACGCTTTTCAAGCGCAGCCGACACGTTGGCCAGAGCCGCGGCATCGATCGGGAAGGCGCTGTAGACCACGGCGTCGGACGAACCGCTCTTCACGTTGGCCAGTGCCCGGAACTGCTTCGCAATTTCCGGCAGCACCGAAAAGCGCCCGTTCTCCAGGAGCGCACCCAGGAAGTTCTGGGCGTGGGCGGCCAACGGCGCACCGAAGGCGCCGGCGACCACACCGAGAACCTGTTCGGCCGTGGCCTTGGGGTTGTCGGCGAATTGCTGGAGCTCGGGGCTGGCCGCGATGGCGGCAACCTTTTCGAGCCAGGCGCTGGTTGCGGCGACGTCGGACGACGAGGCCTTGAAAAGCGCCTCCGCGTAGGGACGTGCAATGGTGGCGAGTTCTGCCATGGCTTCTATCAGAGTTCGGTCTGCAGACGGGCGAGCAAATCGGCGTGAACGCCTGCATTCACTTCCTTGCGCAGAATCTGCTCTGCGCCCTTGACGGCCAGCGCGGCAACCTGCTCGCGCAGGGCTTCACGGGCCTTCAGTGCCTGCTGGTCGGCTTCGACGCGGGCAGCTGCAACGATCTTGTTGCCTTCTTCGGTCGCACGGGCCTTGGCCTCTTCAACGATGGCCTGGGCGCGACGTTCGGCGTCGGCAAGACGTTGCGCGGACTCGTTGCGTGCCTGGCCCAGTTCGGCTTCCACGCGCTTGTTGGCGGCGGACAGTTCGGACTTGGCCTTGTCGGCGGCAGCGAGGCCTTCGGCGATCTTCGCAGCGCGGTCGTCCAGCGCCTTCGCGATCGGCGGCCACACGAACTTCATCGTGAACCCGACCAGGATCAGGAACACGATCATCTGAACGATCAGGGTACCGGTAATGCTCACTTTTCACCCTCTCTTTGGGATTGAATGCGAAGCCATTCCACAGAGGGGAACGACGACACGGGTCCGACGAGAAAGACTTACTTCGGCAGGTTGGCGATCTGAGCCAGGAACGGGTTGGCCGTTGCGAACCACAGGGCGATACCGGTACCGATAATGAAAGCAGCGTCGATCAGGCCAGCCAGCAGGAACATCTTGGTCTGGAGTTCGCCCATGAGTTCGGGCTGACGTGCGGCCGACTCGAGGTACTTGCTGCCCATGATGCCGATGCCGATACATGCGCCCACAGCGCCCAGACCGATGATCAGGCCGGCGGCCAGTGCAACAAAGCTAATAACTTCCATGATGACTCCTAGAGGACTTTGGTTGAAGAGAAAACGAAAAACAGAAACGAAACGGGGGTGATCTGCGCGATCAGTGGTGATCGTGAGCCTGGCCGATGTAGACCAGCGTCAGCATCATGAACACGAAGGCTTGCAGCGTGATGATCAGGATGTGGAAGATGGCCCAGGCCGTGCCCGCGATGATGTGGCCGATCGCCAGGCCGATGCCGGTGGCCGACAGCGTGAAGGCGCCGCCCATCAGGGCGATCAGCAGGAAGATCAGTTCGCCAGCGTACATGTTGCCGAACAACCGCATGCCGTGCGAGACGGTCTTTGCGATGAATTCGATCATCTGCATGGCGAAGTTGAAGGGGTACAGCGCCCAGTGGTTGCCGAAAGGTGCGGTGAACAGCTCGTGGATCCAGCCGCCGGCACCCTTGATCTTGATGTTGTAGAAGATGCAGATCAGCAGCACCGCCACCGACATGCCCATCGTCACCGAGAGGTCGGCCGTAGGCACGACGCGCAGGTAGGCGTGGTGCGGGTCGGCGCCGGCGATGCCGAAGATCTTGGCCCAGATCGCCGGGAACAAATCGACCGGGAACAGGTCCATTGCGTTCAGCAGGAAGATCCAGACGAAGATGGTCAGTGCCAGCGGAGCGACGAACTTGCGGCTCGTGGCGTTGTGCACGATGCCCTTGGCTTGCTGGTCGACCATTTCGACCAAGAGTTCGACGGCGGCCTGGAAGCGCCCCGGAACGCCCGAGGTGGCCTTGCGTGCAGCCAGCCAAAGCAACCAGCAACCCAGGATGCCCAGGGAGATGGAGAAAAACAGCGAATCGAAGTTGAAGACCGAAAGATCGGCCACACCTGCGGGCTTGGAGCTTTGCAGATGCGTCAAGTGGTGAACGATGTATTCACCAGCGGTCTGACCATGTTCCGCAGCGTTTTCAGCAGCCATTCCGTTACTCGTCTCGTTGTTGCCGGCGCCGGGGCGAGAACATCACCGCCAACCAGGCCGCCTTCATTGTCACCACTAAGCCGACCAGCATTGCGGGCCAGCTCAGCGCCGTTATCAGCCTTGGCGCGGCGATCAGCATCGCCACGGACAAGGCCATCTTGACCATTTCCCAGAGGAAGAACCCAAACACCGCAGTGCCCGGATTCAGGGAAGAGAACCTGCCGGTCAACCCGCGTGCGAACACCGCCGCCGGAATGACCACTGCGATCGCGCCGTAAGCGGCGGACCAACCCAGATTTTGCCTCCCCGTCAGTCCCCAGATGGCCAGAGCCACCACCAGACCGACAACCAACTGACCCGCGACCACCCGCCAAGGGGAGACCGAAGGGTTCTTTGCTCGCAGTTCACGCGCCTCATCGGCGGTCAACGGCTTGAATTCTGCGTCGAGGTCTTCAGCGACCTCCGTGTCTTGCCGGGCGATTGTTTTCATGTCGAATGAAGCCCGGATGACGACCCAGAATTTCTACAAAGCCATTGATTATAAGTAAAAACCCAGCCACTCCCGCCAGATCCGCGTTGCAGTTGCAAATCGATGGCCACAAGACCTGACGTGAACCCGACTCGGCGCACGCAACCATAATTCCTTCATGCACCCTATCACCGACGCCCTGCCCGCCACGCTTTGTTACCTCGATGGCGAGTACACCGCCCTGCGCGACGCGAAGATCAGCGTCCTGGATCGCGGCTTCATTTTCGGCGACGGCATCTACGAGGTCGTTCCCGTCTACGGCGGCCAGCCCTTCTGCTTCGAGGAGCACATGGCGCGCCTGGACCGATCGCTCGCCGAGTTGCAGATTGTCAATCCGCTCTCCCTCGCCCAGTGGCGCGACATCGTGATGCGCCTGATCGCCCCGGGCGGCAACGCACCACAAGCCGTCTACTTCCAGGTCACCCGCGGCGTCGCCCCGCGCGACCACGCCATGGTCAGGGGCCTCACGCCCACGGTCTTCGTGATGGTGAACCCGCTCCCCCCAGTGGCCGACGCGGTGCGCGCCAAGGGCGTGGCCTGCGTCACCGCAGACGACTTCCGCTGGCAGAAGGCCCACATCAAGAGCACCAGCCTCCTGGGCGCCGTGCTCTCCCGGCAGATCAGCGTCGAGGCCGGCGCGGCCGAGACCGTCATGTTCCGCGGCGATTGGCTGAGCGAAGCCTCGTCGAGCAACGTGTGGATCGTGAAGGACGGCGTGCTCATCGGCCCGCCCAAGGACAACCTCGTGCTCACCGGCATCCGCTACGGCCTCCTCGAGCGCCTGTGCCGGGAAGGCGACATTCCCTTCGCGCTGCGCCGCGTGTCGCGCGACGAAGTGTTCGGCGCCGACGAACTCATCCTGTCCTCGGCCAGCAAGGAAGTGCTGCCCGTCGTGACGCTCGACGGGCAGACCATTGGCAACGGCCAACCCGGCCCCATCTACAAGAGCTTGTATGCCGCCTACCAACAGGCCAAGCAACGCAACGCTGAGAAGCAAGGAGCCACTGCATGACCGAGAACACCACCGACGCAGTCACCACACCCATTCCCGATCCGCGCAAGGAGTCGCTGATCGAGTACCCCTCGCAGTTCCCGATCAAGGTCATGGGCGCCAAGACCGATGGCCTGGTGCACGCGATCACGCAGATCGCCGAGCAGTTCGATCCGACCTTCGACGCCACCACGGTCGAGCTGCGCGACAGCAAGGCAGGCAACTACCTGGGCGTGACGATCACCGTCACCGCCACCAGCCGCGAACAGCTCGACGACCTCTATCGCGCGCTCTCGGGCCATCCGTCGGTCAAGGTCGTTCTTTGAGTTGAGCCCCGGATGACCACGGTCGCAGAGCTCCCCGTGAACACCGCCATCGCCCCGCAATGGCTGGGCCGCGTCGACTACGCCGGCACCTTCGCGGCGATGAAGCAGTTCACGCTGGAGCGCGCGCCCGGAACGCCCGATGCGCTGTGGATCTGCGAGCACGCCCCCGTGTTCACGCAGGGCATCGCCGGCAAGCAGGACCACATCCTGAACCCCGGCGACATCCCCGTGGTGCAGACCGATCGCGGCGGCCAGGTCACCTTCCACGGCCCGGGCCAGGTGGTGGCGTATCCGCTGATCGACCTGCGCCGCGCCGGCTACTTCGTCAAGGAATACGTCTACCGCATCGAGGAATCGGTGCTGCGCACGCTCGCGCACTTCGGCGTGACCGGCCACCGCGTGCCGGGCGCGCCGGGCATCTACGTGCGACTGGACGACCCGTTCTCTCATGCGGCACTGACCGGCCCGTTGCCCGCCAGCGACCCGTTCCGCGGCCTCGGCAAGATCGCCGCGCTCGGCATCAAGGTGAGCCGCCACGCCACTTATCACGGCGTTGCGCTCAACGTCGACATGGACCTCGAACCCTTCTCGCGCATCAACCCTTGCGGCTACGCGGGGCTGCAAACGGTCGACCTTTCTACAATCGGCATCCAAACCACATGGGAAGAAGCTGCCGGCGTGCTGGGCCAAAAGCTCACCGCCTTCCTGGCACCTTAGCAATCCAATGAGCACCACCGAAGTCGTCCGCGACGCGCAAAGCGCCGAAACCTACAACCCCCTGGCCAAGCAAAAGGCCGCGGCCAAGCTCTCGCGCATACCCGTCAAGGTCGTGCAGACCGGCGAAGTGCTCAAGAAGCCCGAGTGGATCCGCGTGAAGGCCGGCAGCCCCACCACGCGCTTCTACGAGATCAAGCAGATCCTGCGCGAAAGCAACCTGCACACCGTCTGCGAAGAAGCCTCCTGCCCGAACATCGGCGAGTGCTTCGGCAACGGCACGGCCACCTTCATGATCATGGGCGACAAGTGCACCCGCCGCTGCCCGTTCTGCGACGTGGGCCACGGCCGCCCCGACCCGCTGGACAAGGACGAGCCCCTCAACCTCGCCAAGACCATCGCCAAGCTGCGCCTGAAGTACGTGGTGATCACCAGCGTCGACCGCGACGACCTGCGCGACGGCGGCAGCCAGCATTTCGTCGATTGCATCCGGAACATCCGCGAGCTCTCGCCGATGACGCAGATCGAGATCCTCGTGCCCGACTTCCGCGGCCGCGACGACCGCGCCCTCGAGATCCTGAAGGCCGCGCCGCCCGACGTGATGAATCACAACCTGGAAACCGCGCCGCGCCTTTACAAGGAAGCGCGCCCCGGCAGCGACTACCAGTTCAGCCTGAACCTGCTCAAGAAGTTCAAGGCGCTGCACCCGAACGTGCCGACCAAGAGCGGCATCATGGTGGGCCTGGGCGAAACCGACGAAGAGATCCTGCAGGTGATGCGCGACATGCGCGCCCATGACATCGACATGCTGACCATCGGCCAGTACCTGTCACCGTCAGGCTCGCACCTGCCAGTGCGCCGCTATGTGCACCCGGACACGTTCAAGATGTTCGAGGAGGAGGCCTACAAGATGGGCTTCAGCCATGCGGCCGTGGGAGCGATGGTGCGGTCGAGTTATCACGCAGATCAGCAGGCGCACGCGGCTGGGGTGTGAGGCAGCGCGGGGCGAGTGCATCGCACCGTTCGTATTGCATAGCGAGGCTGCGTTCGGCGATGCAGTGATGCACATCGCTCGCGAGCCTGCATCCGGTCACGCGCTCGTTCGATACGCGCGTGCCCGATCTGCAAGGTCCGTTGGGTAGACCAAGTGGTCTCGATAGCTGCTGTCGTCGATATCCCAGAGCACCGTAACCAGCGCAGCTTCGAAAGCCCAATAGCCAAAGTAGGACGGACCTTCCTTGCCAGTGTGCGTGCCGTGCCAGTAGCAGTCCGCCATGTTCTTGTACCAGCCGTCCAGGAATTCCTTGACCAGTGCGGGCCGATCCTGCGCATCGGGTGCAGTCGCCCTGGCGAGCGGGCGATAGGCAATGGGGTGCAGCAGCACGCGTTCCACAGGCTCATTTTTTCCTGTCAGCTTCTCGACGACGGCTTCAAACAAGCCGTCGCGTCCCCGGTTGTATTCGGCGTTGCCGTCGATCCAGCCCGTGACGGTCGGGATCAATTCCGCACGGCCGAGCAAGCGGCATAAAGCCAGGAGCCACATGATGTAGACATAGGCCTCATGCTGCGTGATTTCGAGTGTGTCGGCCTCATTGCGCGGTGGGTCTTGCAAGCGAGGAGAAACTTCACTGCCAATGAAGTCATCAAAGTTCTCGACCACGCTCGGTAGTTGAGTCCTCAATTCCTCTATCGAATGCCCTGCCGTGTAGCGAAGTATCAATAGTTCCAATCCGCCCGTGGCGATCGACCACCGATAGTCGGAGACCGCTTCTTTGACCAACTCGGTCTCGGCAACGTGCCTGCGATCGCCATCGATTCGATGCTTCAGATCGTCATCGAGTTCGCGAGCATTGATCTCGTTCAAGAATTTTTGCCGCATCGTTTTGGATCCATCGTCTCCGTACATTGCATTTGCCCGACCCAATTTGCGCAGATTCCAGTTCAGGAGCGATACCAAATCATCGACTTCATCGGACTCCGCGAACTCAGGGCACATCAAGCTTCGCCCGTCCCCAGAGTTGCAGAAATGAGCCTCAGAGCTTAGGTGTGGACTGGTTAACGTCCCATTGCCAGAACGTCGAACCGTAGTCACTGCCCCCGATGACCGGCATCGCTTCACCCTGTTTGAGATAGCGCCGACTTCCCTTCAGCGCAGGCGTGAACCACCAACCTGCCTGCGGGCACGACTCCCCTCCCGGCGTGCGACTCGGGCCTGACGTTAAAGCTTCTGCTTGATGCTCACGAGCCCAATCGACAAGGTCCTTCGGGTAAACCAAGTGGTCTCGGTAGCTGCTGTCGTCGATATCCCAGAGCACCGTAACGAGCGCAGCCTCGAAAGCCCAGTAGCCGAAATAGCCAATTTGATCTGTGTGAGTGCCGTGCCAGTAGCACTCTTTCAGGCCCTTGTACCAACCGTCCAGGAATTCCTTGACCAATGCGGGGCGATCGTCGGCATGCTCTGCGATCACGGCTTTGCCCAACGGGGCGTAAGGCGCAAGATGCAGGATGTAGCGCCCCGGATCTTCCATCGCGCCCGTGAGCTTGCCCACGACCTGTTCGAAAAGGGTGTCACGGCCTCGGCTGAATTCACGGCCAATGTTCAGCCAACTCAGAACCTTGGATACTAGATCGGCATGGCCTAGCAGCTTGCACAGGGACAGAATCCACATGACATACACGTAGGCCTCGATCTGCGTGATGGTGAGGGTGCGAGCTTCGCTTGGAGGCGGATTGTCGAAAGGGATGTATCGGTCAAATGCTTCGATGACGGAGGGAAGCTCGCGTGACAAGCTCTCTACAGGACGGCCTGCGGTGTAGCGGAGGATAACGAGCTCGAGCGAATACGTTGCGGCCATCCAAGCGGATTTGCTTCGCGCTTCCTCGCGGAGATCCGGGTTGCCAGCCCTCTCGGTGTAGCGTCGAATTCCGAATGTCAGATCGTCATCCCGTTCATTTGCGTGCGACTCGCTCAGGAATTTTTGTCGTCGCATGTCCTTGAATGCCATGTCGCAGTGTGCCCTTTCAGATATTGTTGGATTCCGCCGATCTCTGACCCTAGATTTCCATTGAATACTGACCCACCCGCTTTATGAGCCTGAAGGCTTCACGGTGTGGATAAGTGCTTGGTGTTCTCCTTGTGTGGATCTGCCGCAGATTGCGCCGCTGTTTCCGCGATTTGGTGGCCTCGATCGCGAGCCAGGTCGCGAGCTTCTCGGCATAGGGATCGAGCTTGCTTGAGCTCTCCCGCTTGGCGTAGCGCGGCATTTCTTCGCCCGCACGCAGGTATTTCTTTACGGTGTTGCGAGACAGGCCTGTACGCCTGGCTATCTCGCGAATGGACATCTGCTCTCGCAGGGCCCAGCGTCTGATGACACTCAATGTCGCCACGTCTATCACTCCTAGGATCCCCTGCTTTAAAAATGAGCAGGGTAGGGTTTTAGGTGGGTCAGTCTTAGACGGAAATTACTGCGTTAGCTGGGTCAATTTTCGACGGTAACCAACAGCCCGGATATCTCAGAGTTTCGGCGCAGACTGATCAACGTACCAATGCCAGAACGTCGAGCCATAGTCACTGCCCTCGATGGCAGGCATGACATCGCCAACTTTGAAGTACCGGCGACTGCTCGTCTTGGCCGGCGTGAGCCACCAGCCCGTTCGAGAGCAAGGCTGACCACCGGGTACAGAAGCAGGTGGTTTCTGTTCGTCGCTCTCAGGCGAGAGCTTGCCTCTTTGCTCAGCACTGGGCCAGTCGCCGTCGTCGTCGAAGCGACGCATCCAGCGCAGTGAGCTCTCGTAACCAAACCGCGGGTTGGGAT
>NZ_JXQQ01000089.1 GCF_000834655.1 Variovorax paradoxus | reverse complement strand
TTGCTCGACCGCACCGCTCAAGATAATTGACGCTGGCCGCTCAAAGTAGTTGACGCCGGGCAGGGGCGCTTACTAGCCGGAAGGCAGTAGTGGTCGGCATCTCTCGCGGAGCGCGTCGGCGTTGCCTTGCCGTCCAGCACTGCGCGCCAGCTTTTCCGTCCGGCGAAGGTCAGCCAGTCAAGCGGCTTTTCTTCGTCGAGCGCCACATGACTAATCTCCAAAAGATCCCGCGCGGCTACTTGTCCGAAGCGCAAGCGATGGCCGTCCGCGTTCATGGTGAGCATCGTGTAGCTGTCCCACACCAGACCCGTCTCGTGGTCCGTCCAGGTGTCCCACAGCCCGTCCAGCCCCACGGCATCCCATCCGCACGACGAAAGCGCCACCAGACGTTCTTTCCTGTTTCCCAGTTCGGCTCATCGAAGCTGGCGGCCGGAATGATGCAGCGCTTTTTCCGCGTAGCCATGCGCTCTTGTACGTCGGCTGTTGTTTACCGTCGAAAATTGACCCAGCTAGCGCAGTAATTTCCGTCTAAGACTGACCCACGTAAAACCCTACCCTGCTGTTTTTTAAAGCAGGGGATCCTAGGAGTGATAGACGTGGCGACATTGAGTGTCATCAGACGCTGGGCCCTGCGAGAGCAGATGCGCGCCAAGTCTGCCGCTCGCGAGTCAGCCCGGCTGAACAGGTTGGAGAGCAGATCGAGGGGGTCGGCGGCTGACGCCCCTCCGCCGGTAGCCGCGGGCGTTGCGCTGACTGCACGGACGGCGGCGCGATAGCGGGTGAGCATCGGCGCGAGCCGCCGCAGTTCTGTGTTGGCCATCTTGGATCACTCCATCGACGCGATCGCGCCAAGTCTGTTCGAGAGTGCGCTGCGCGCGTTGTGTCAGGCGGCCGGACTCAACGGCCGTGGCGCGATAGTCGGTCAGATCCGTTCGCGCGCGGCGGTGTCGCGGCGCTCCTCTGCTAGGCGAACGGTCTGGAGGCCCAGCAGTGCCACAAGGCCGGCAATGACGATCAGCCGCAAGTTGCCGATGGCTCAGGCCAGTACCGCAGTCACGGCAGCCCCAAGAATGCACGAACGGCGCGCCGGTCGTCTTCTCACTCGGCGCGCAGG
The DNA here is from genome assembly GCF_000834655.1 of Variovorax paradoxus. Classification (GTDB taxonomy): domain Bacteria; phylum Pseudomonadota; class Gammaproteobacteria; order Burkholderiales; family Burkholderiaceae_C; genus Variovorax; species Variovorax paradoxus_F. The sequence continues at coordinate 38,476 of NZ_JXQQ01000089.1, read as the reverse complement.
TACAACTGCTATGCGGCCTCGGTGTCGATCACGCGCGGCAGCGCACCCGGGTCAGTCCACAGCAGCAGACGAGTCAGGATCTCCGCCAGCACGTCGTCGTTCTCGATCAAGGTTCACATCGCGCTCGTCGCGAACGCCACGCTGTGCGCCGCGCAAGCCGCGCGCGCGAGGTCTTTGCTGGCCGCATGGTTCATGATGCCGGCCGCCATGCCACCGCCCTGCTCGCCTTGCCAGAACGACCGCGCCGACCCCTTCTTCGTAGTACCGTCCAGCACCTGCCACCGTTGCTCGAACTTCGATTCCTGCAAGCCAATGGTCAGCATCTCGACGCGTGCCTCGATGTGGGGGGCGTAGAAACGGCTGAAATTAGGCCGCGTTTGTCAGAAACTGATCGGTTTGCCAGAACCAAAGAAAAACGGGTCAGAGCTTGTGGCTCTGACCCGTTGATCTGACTAACGTTTTTGGTCGGTGTGAAAGGATTCGAACCTTCGACCCCTTGCACCCCATGAGGCTGGCAAAGGCAGACTAAGTGCTTGCTAGAGCAAGAATTTGGACGAAATGGCCTGACAAACCGAGAGGTGCCAGAGCAGCGCTTTTTCGCAGTTACCTCACTCTGGAAGATTCGCGTTTGTCAGCCTCGGTAGATGACCTGATCCTTCTATCGGTTGCTCGTGGAGAAAGCTAGCGACGCCAGTCAGTGGGACGAACTCGAGTCCAGCGATGAGTCCCACGAAACGTGGTTTGATGCGCTGCAGTTCGGCGTGCGAACGCTTGAAGCGCTACGCGTCAGATCTGGCGTTCCTTTTAATTTTCCTCAAAAATTACACATCCACCATCGCGTACAGTTTGTCGCGATCCTGTAAACCTGCTTATTCTGACCATTCATTGTGAACTCGGGGCGCCAAGGCTTTGCTCCTTTCAGCCCCTCGACATTTAATTGCTCAACCTGCCTTTTTTGGAATTCTTCCGTACTCGAACCGAGCACGGGCGCCACCGGATCGACAATGTAGTAATAAAAATTACTGGGCTCGTCAACCACTTTCACCATGAAATCCACGGAACTCGCCTCAAGAACTGGAATGTAGCCATCACGTCCCCAGATATTAAGATAGTCTTGATATTCTTTTTGATTGGTATATTTTCGAATTGCCATCTGATAATGGCAAACATCATCGCTGCCGCGCTGCTTCATTAAAAGTACCGCGTCAAAACTAACCTTCTTCTCTTGGCCGAGGCGGCAATAACCCAATGCCCCAGCCTGATTTAACCGCTCCAAAAAAACCTCACGGCTGTCGGACATAGGGTTGAACGCAACTTTGGCCTGGTCGTAGATAGCCGTATCGGCAGCCGGTTTTCCATACAAAAACTTCGAGGTTAACGAGGTTTCCGTTCGAGGCCCAAATTCTGCGAGCAACAGATTGTCTTTCCCCGTGCGATCATCGAATGAATCTCGCATACTCCATACGTATGCAGGAATCGAGGATGCCCTGATAAAAATGGCAATTCCGGTATAAGGGTGGAGCCCACCATAGTACGCTCCTGCATAGTCTGGGGAATTCAATATATCCAACACGTGGTTCGCTGTATTGGGAGCAAACCATTCAAGTGGATCCGTTATATCTGCGAATTCCTGTACCTTGAGCAAACTGTATGTATAGGTGGTGATTGAGCCTGGGCGCGGCCCCGTCATTCCCGCGTAGGGGTTAACGGCGCGCTCCTCCATAAGTGCGCGGCTCTCCGGCCCACCGGCGAGTGCCGCAGCCACCCCCCCTTTGTTGTCGGCTTTCTCAGCCATCAGCCCTTGAACAACCACGGAGTCGCCATCCTTGGCGATCAGCGGCTGTGCGGCCTGCAGCGCTGCCGTCGGCGCAGATACTGCGAGCGGTGATTCGGCGGTCGGCAAGCTACCCTCGCCCACGTTGCTCCCTCCCTCACAGGCGCCAAGGGTCGCCGACAAAACCGCTATTGCAAGTTGTCCCAGGAAACGCTTCATCCCTCTCTCCCGTAAATTTTTTTCAACGCCGCGTTGAAGCGGTTTCTCATCGCAACGGCATTTTCTATGAACGTTCAAACATCGTGGACTCCTGCTGGAGTGCGAGGCTAAAATTTTCTCACCGTGTCCCGGACAGGTAGCGTTAGCTCAGCGGTGACGCGCGCAAGCAAAAGCGGGTGTCCATCCCCGCCCCGCCGAGAAAACCAATGCCAGCGCGACCCGCTGGAAGTGCTTGGATGTGTTGTGCAATGTCAATGTGCTGCGCAGCCAACGACCAGCCGTTCGAGCGCCGATGTACCAGGCGGCCTCGATCTTGCGGTCCTCGGGGGAGATATAGCGGGTGCACATAGTTTGGTGGGCTATCGGTCTGCTGCCAACTGCTTGCTTCGCGCCTTCGCGCCCGGCGTGCGGGGCGGCTCCGGCTCCGGCGAAATCGCCAGCCCATCAGCCGGAAACTGCCGCATGAAATCCATCGACTCTTGCGGCGAAGCGTCAAGCCATGCCTCGTACCTCGCGGCGGGCAGGATCACCGGCATGCGCTTGTCTTTCCTGTCGGGCAAACGCATTTTGTCGAAACCGAGGCGGCGCGGCCGGTCTGCCCAGCGACTACCTGTTCATCACGAAGCAGGGCAAGCCCTATGGCAAAGAAGCGTTCAAGACACTCTGGGGCGCGGTGCGCAAGAAGCTGGGCCTGAAACCGCGTGAGATCACCTTCCACGACATGCGCGCAAAGGCGGCGTCGGATTCCGACTCGGACGTGTCTGCGCAGAAACTGCTGCACCACGAAGACGTGAAGGTGACGAAGCACGTGTATCGCCGCAGGGTGCCCACCGGAACCCCCTTGCCATCGGCGATTGCGGGCGCGGAAACAGCTGAAATGGGTCGGGTCTGTCAGGAATCGACGAGTTTGTCAAAACCAAAGAAAAACGGGTCAGAGCTTTTGGCTCTGACCCGTTGATCTGACTAACGTTTTTGGTCGGTGTGAAAGGATTCGAACCTTCGACCCCTTGCACCCCATGCAAGTGCGCTACCAGGCTGCGCCACACACCGAAGCCCGCAATTATAGCCGGCGGAAATCAGCGTCCGACGGTCAGGAGCTCACGAATTTCAAAAAGCTCGCGGCGAAGGTGCAACAACTGCGACAGGTCGACCGTGCGCGGCGCGGTTGGGTCGGGGCTGTCCTGCACGGCGGCGTCGAATTCTTCCTGATCGATCTCGATGGCTTCCATGCCTTCGAGCGGCACTTCGCCGGCCTTGCGGCGATCGCGCTCGCCCTGCACCAGTTCCTGCAACTTGTTGCGCGCGCCGCTGATCGTGAAGCCCTGGTCGTACAGCAGGTCGCGGATGCGGCGAATCATGAGCACCTCGTGGTGCTGGTAGTAACGACGATTGCCGCGGCGCTTCATGGGCCGCAACTGCGTGAACTCTTGTTCCCAGTAGCGCAAGACGTGCGGCTTGACACCGCAGAGTTCGCCAACCTCACCGATGGTGAAGTAGCGTTTGACAGGAATCGGCGGGAGCGCTTTCTCCATTATTTCCATTGAAATCAATACGGTGCGCGGGAAACCTGAGAGATTACTCTACGCAACCGCCGAGCACCAAGCACTATTCGGTGCCCAGGCTCCACTCGACTTCAGTCGACCCGCTCTGCTCGATGCTTCCATGAATCTGTTCCTTGAGCTTGGCGCTCGCATGGAACGTAGCAACGCGGCGTTCACCGATGGGAATGGCTTCGCCGGTGCGCGGATTGCGACCGGGCCGCGGCGCCTTCACGCGGATCTGGAAGTTGCCGAACCCCGAGATCTTCACGTCCGTGCCTTCGATCAGGCTGCTGGCCACGAGCTCGAAGAACGCCTCGACCATGTCCTTGGACTCACGCTTGTTCAAACCGATCTGCTCGAACAGCAAGTCGGCCAGGTGTGCCTTGGTGAGCGCCGGCGTTTCGAGAGCCTCGAGCGTGAATTCGGCAGCGTTCATCTTCATCCTCTCAAGCGGCCGCCGACCTTGGCGCCCAGTTGTTCGACGATTGCACGGACCGCGGGCTCGACCTGCTCGTCCGTGAGGGTGGCGCTGTCGCTCTGGAAGCTCAGGCGCACCGCCATGCTCTTTTCGCCCTGTGCCAGCGCACCGGGTGCAGCGACCGCACCGCCCTGCAGCGGCTGCGGGCGATAGATGTCGAACAGCGCCGCGTCGCGCAGCAGGCCCTGTGCGGCGGCGGTCGAGCGGATCGCTTGCATCAGCGCATCGTGGGTGACAGCCTCGGCAACCACCACAGCGATATCGCGCTCGACGGCCTGGTGCTTGGGCACCGGCTGCGCCACAGGCACGCTTCGCGCGGTGATTGCATCGAGGTCGAGCTCGAACAGCACGGGAGCCTGCGCGAAATCCCACTTCTGGCGCCAGCGCGGATGCAACTCGCCGACGACGCCGATGGCCTTGCCGTCGATCGAGACGCGGGCCGAGCGACCGGGGTGCAAGGCGGGATGTTCGGCCGGGTCGAAGGTCGGCACCAGCGGTGCGAGCAGCGCTTCGACGTCGCCCTTGACGTCGTAGAAATCGATGCGCTGCGGTTTGCCATCCCAGCGCGCTTCGTCGGCATCGCCCCAGGCAAGACCTGCCACGCGCATCGGCTGGTTGACGCCGCGCACGGTGCTGTCGGTGGTGACGACGCTGTCGTCGCGCATGAACACACGGCCCAGCTCGAACACGCGCACGCGCGGCGCCTTGCGGTCGAGGTTGAACTTCAGCACCTGCAGCAGCGAGCCGAGCAGCGACGAGCGCATCACGCTCATCTGGCTGGCGATGGGGTTCAGCAGCTTCACCGGATTGGCATTGCCGGCAAGGTCCTGCTCCCAGTGCGCTTCGACGAAGCTGAAGTTGATGGTTTCCTGGTAGCCCAGTGCCGCAATGCTGCGGCGAACCGCGAAGCGGCTGCGCTGCGACTCGGGCCGCACGCGAGCGGTGATGGGCGCGAGCGGCGCGGTGGTCGGCAGGTTGTTGAAGCCGATCAGGCGCGCGACTTCTTCGATGAGGTCTTCTTCGATCAGCAGGTCGAAGCGGTGCGGCGGCGGGGCGACGGTCAGCGTGCCCTCGCCTTCGGTGATGGCGAAGCCGAGGCGATTGAGCGCATCGGCGCATTGCGCCTGCGTGAGCGGCATGCCGATCACACGCGCAGCACGCGCCACGCGCAGGGTAACGGGCACGGCGGCGGGCACATTCAGCGTCTGGTCGTCCATCTTGCCGGCTTCGCCGCCGCAGATCTCGAGGACCAGCTGCGTGATGCGCTCGATGATCTCGACGCTGCGGCTCGGGTCCACGCCGCGCTCGTAGCGGTGGCCTGCATCGGTCGAGAAGTTGAAGCGACGCGAACGGCCCTGCACGGCTTCGGGCCACCAGAACGCGGCTTCGACGTAGATGTTGCGGGTGTCGTCGGACACCGAGGTCGCATCGCCGCCCATGATGCCCGCGAGCGATTCGACTTCGCGGTCGTCGGCGATCACGCCGACCTTGTCGTCGACGGTGATCGTGGTGCCGTTCAGAAGCTTGAGCTGTTCGCCCGCCTTGCCCCAGCGCACTGTGAGGCCGCCGTGAATCTTGTCGAGGTCGAAGATGTGGCTGGGCTGGCCGTACTCGAACATCACGTAGTTCGAGATGTCGACCAGCGGTGTCACGCTGCGCTGGCCGCAGCGCGCAAGGCGCTCGACCATCCAGGCGGGCGTGGCGACGGTGGTGTTCACGCCGCGCACGATGCGGCCAGAGAAGCGGCCGCAGAGCTCGGGCGCCTCGACCTTGACCGGCAGCACGTCGTTGAATGAAGTTGCCACGGGCGCGATGGCCGGCGTCTTCAGCGGCGCTCCGGTAAGCGCCGCGAGTTCGCGCGCCACGCCGTAGACGCTCAAGCCGTGGGCCAAGTTGGGCGTGAGCTTGAGCGTGAGGAGCGCGTCGTCGAGCTTGAGCACATCGCGCACGTCGGCACCGATGGGTGCATCGGCATCGAGCTCGAGCAGGCCGCCGTGGTCTTCGCTCAGGTGCAGTTCGCGCGCCGAGCACAGCATGCCCTGGCTTTCGACGCCGCGCAGCTTGCCCAGCTTGATGAGGAAGGGCTTGCCGTCTTCACCCGGCGGCAGCTCGGCGCCGACGAGCGCGCAAGGCACCTTGATGCCGACGCGCGCATTCGGGGCGCCGCACACGATGTTCAGCAAAGCGCCCTGCCCCGCATCGACCTGGCACACGCGCAGGCGATCGGCGTTCGGGTGTTGCACCGCTTCCTTGATTTCGCCGACCACGATGCGCGTGAAAGGCGGCGCCACCGGCCGGCGCTCTTCGACCTCGAAGCCGCCCATGGTGAGCGTTTCGGCCAGCGTGGCGCTGTCGAGGGGCGGGTTGCAGAACTCGCGCAGCCAGGATTCCGGGAATTGCATCTCTTCGATCTCGATCTGTTTTTCTAGGGATGGGTATTTACTGGAACTGCGAGAGGAAACGCAGGTCGCCGTCGAAGAAGAGGCGCAGGTCGTTCACGCCATAGCGCAGCATCGTGAGCCGGTCGGGGCCCATGCCAAATGCGAAGCCGATGTAGCGCTCGGGGTCGAGCCCCATGTTGCGCACCACGTTCGGATGCACCTGGCCCGAGCCCGACACCTCGAGCCAGCGGCCGGCGAGCGGGCCGCTTGCGAACTGGATGTCGATCTCGGCGCTCGGCTCGGTGAACGGAAAGAAGCTCGGGCGGAAGCGCAGCACGAGGTCGTCGCGTTCGAAGAAGGTGCGGCAGAAGTCGGTGAAGACGACCTTCAGGTCCTTGAAGCTCACGTTCTCGCCAAGCCAGAGGCCTTCGCACTGGTGGAACATGGGCGAGTGCGTGGCATCGCTGTCGACGCGGTAGGTGCGGCCGGGAGCGATCACGCGAATCTCGGGCGCCTTCACGGTGCCGGTGGTGTCGGCTGCGGCAGCGGCGAATTCGGCCGCGTACTTCTTGATGTGCTGATGCGCGTAGCGCACCTGCATCGGGCTGGTGTGCGGACGCAGGTTGTAGGGGATGCCGTCGTCGCCGTTGAGGTCGACGTAGAAGGTGTCCTGCATCGAGCGCGCAGGATGGTTCGGCGGGTTGTTGAGCGAGGTGAAGCTGTGCCAGTCGCTCTCGATCTCGGGGCCATCGGCGACGTCGAAGCCCATGCTGGAAAAGATCTCCTCGATGCGCTCCAGGGTGCGGCTCACGGGGTGCAACCCACCGGGAATGCGGCGACGGCCGGGCAGGCTCACGTCGAGCGCTTCGGCGCGCAATTGCAGGGCGAGCTCTTCGTCGGCCAGTTGCTGGCGACGGTCGGTCAGCGCGGACTCGATGGCCTGCTTCCCCACGTTGATCGCGGCGCCGCGGGACTTCTTCTCTTCGACACTCAGCGCGGCCATGCCCTTCATCAGCTCGGTGATGCGGCCCGACTTGCCGAGGAACTGGGCCTTGGCGTTTTCGAGCTCGGCGGGCGTTTTCGCTTCGGCGAAGGCGGCGCGTGCGGTGTCGACCAGGGAGTCCAACTCGTTCATAGCAACAAAAATCTTCGAAGGGAAATAAAAAAGAGCTGGAGCCTTTTCAAGCGCCAGCCCTTGAGCCGTGGGCGCAGGAAGCTGCCCGGAGGCAGCACCCCTGCTGTACAGAATCAAGCAGCCAGCTTGGCCTTGACCTGCTCCACGATGCCGGCAAAAGCGGCCTTGTCGTGCACGGCGATGTCCGCAAGCATCTTGCGGTCGATCTCGATACCGGCCTTGCGGATACCGTTGGCGAACTGGCTGTAGGTCAGGCCCAGTTCACGCGAGGCGGCGTTGATACGCGCGATCCACAGCTGACGGAACACGCGCTTCTTGGTACGGCGGTCGCGGTAGGCGTATTGGCCTGCCTTCATCACCGCCTGTTTGGCGACGCGGAAGACATTGCCGCGGCGACCGCGGAAACCCTTGGCGAGTGCGAGAACTTTCTTGTGGCGGGCGCGAGCCGTTACACCACGTTTGACGCGAGGCATGTGTGTACTCCTTGTTCGTCTGAGTTAAATGCCACGGCCGGGCAGCATGGCGGCGACAGAAACCATGTTGGTCTCATGCACTGCGACTGCACCGCGGAGGTGACGCTTGTTCTTGGTGGTCTTCTTCGTCAAGATGTGACGCTTGAAGGCTTGACCGCGCTTGACGGTGCCACCGGGACGAACGCGGAAACGTTTTTTCGCGCTGCTCTTGGTCTTCATTTTGGGCATGTGAATGCTCCTTTAGTTTGTGCTCGTGAGGCGCCGCGGATACTCCACGGACTTGTTGGCCCCGAGACACTTCTTTATCTCGCCCCTGCCGGCACTTCTTTCAAAGCGCCGGCAACGGCGAAATCCCTTCAAAACCTCGTCTGCCGCAAACGCCTCAGGCGGTTGCCGCGGGCGCCGTTGCCGGCGCAGCATCTGCTGCCGGCTTGGGAGCACCGCCACCAGCCTTCTTGCGGCCCGGCGCGATCATCATGATCATCTGCCGGCCTTCCAGCTTGGGGAACTGCTCGACCATGATCAGGTCGCCCAGTTCGTCGCGAATGCGCTGCAAGAGTGCCAGACCGAGCTCCTGGTGCGTGATCTCGCGGCCGCGGAAGCGCAGCGTGATCTTGCATTTGTCGCCCTCTTCAAGAAAGCGCTTGATGTTGCGCATCTTGATGTTGTAGTCGCCGTCGTCGGTACCGGGCCGGAACTTGATTTCCTTGACCTCGATGACCTTCTGCTTCGACTTCGCCTCGGCCGCTTTTTTCTGCTCGTGGTACTTGAACTTGCCGTACTCGATCAGGCGACATACCGGCGGATTGGCCGCCGCGACGACCTCCACCAGATCCACATCAGCCTCGCCGGCGAGGCGCAGGGCCTCCGAGAGACTCATAACACCCAATGGCTCGTTTTCCGGGCCTACAAGGCGGACTTCCGGGGCCATGATTTCCCGGTTCAGGCGGTGTTGGCGTTCCTCGCGGTGGCGGCGGTCGCGAAATGCAGTAGCGATGGTCAGAATCCTTCAAAATTTGCTACAAAATCTGTAGCGAACGCCGGTCAGTCCTCGCGGACAAGCGGCACGATTTGGCAAGGAAACATATGGGGTGTTTCAGAGACAAATCAACGCTTGTCGGCAACATCCTGGACGAGCCGTTGCACGAACGATTCGAGGGACATTGCTCCGAGGTCTTGGTTGCCCCGGGCGCGCACTGCGACGGCACCTGCTTCCTTTTCCTTGTCGCCCACGACGAGGATGTAAGGGAGCTTTTGCAACGAATGCTTCCGTATTTTATACGTAATCTTCTCGTTGTGCAGGTCAAGCTGCACTCTAAGCCCTTGATTTTGCAGCGTTTTCGCAACTTGCGCAGCGTAATCGGCCTGCCCTTCGCTGATATTGAGCACCGCCACCTGCACCGGAGCGAGCCATGCTGGCATCGCGCCGGAGTGGTGTTCGATGAGCATGCCGATGAAACGCTCCAGGCTCCCCACGATGGCGCGATGCAGCATCACAGGGTGCGCGCGGCCGCTCGATTCCGTCACGTATTCACCGCCCAGGCGCTCGGCCGTATTGAAGTCGACCTGCATCGTGCCGCACTGCCATTGGCGGCCAATCGCATCGCGCAGCGTGTATTCGATCTTTGGGCCGTAGAAGGCGCCATCACCGGGCGAGATCACGAAATCGACACCTGAGCGGCGCAGCGACTCCATCACCGCATGCTCGGCCTTGTCCCACAGCTCGTCGGAGCCGACGCGATTCTCGGGACGCGTTGCGACCTTGTAGAGGATGTCCGTGAAGCCGAAGTCGGCGTAGACCTTCTGCAGTTGCTCCGTGTAGGCGATGCATTCGTCGAGGATCTGGTCTTCCGTGCAGAAGATGTGGCCATCGTCCTGCGTGAAGCCGCGCACGCGCATGATGCCGTGCAGCGCGCCACTGGGCTCGTTGCGGTGGCACTGGCCGAACTCGCCGTAGCGCAGCGGCAGGTCGCGGTAGCTGCGCAAGTCGCTCTTGAAGATCAGCACGTGTCCCGGGCAGTTCATCGGCTTCAACGCGTACTCGCGCTTCTCCGACTCCGTCGTGAACATGTTGTCGCGGTAATTCTGCCAGTGGCCCGTTTTCTCCCACAGGCTCTTGTCCAGGATCTGCGGGCCTTTCACTTCCCAATAACCCGTGTCGCGGTAGATGCCGCGCATGTACTGCTCGACCGCCTGCCACACCGCCCACCCCTTGGGATGCCAGAACACCACGCCCGGCGCCACTTCGTCGATGTGGAACAGGTCGAGTTCCTTGCCGAGCTTGCGGTGGTCGCGCTTCTCGGCCTCCTCGATGCGCTGGATGTACTGGTCGAGCTGCTTCTTGTCGGCCCATGCCGTGCCGTAGATGCGCTGCAGTTGCTCGTTCTTGGCGTCGCCGCGCCAGTAGGCGCCGGCCAGCTTCGTGAGCTTGAAGACTTTCAGGAAGCGCGTGTTCGGCACGTGAGGGCCGCGGCACATGTCGACGTATTCCTGGTGGTAGTACAGGCCCATCGCCTGCTCGTCGGGCATGTCCTCGACGAGGCGCAGCTTGTAGTCTTCGCCGCGCGACTTGAAGACCTCGATCACCTCGGCACGAGGCGTCATCTTCTTGACCACGTCGTAGTCCTGCGCAATCAGCTCGCGCATGCGCGCTTCGATCGCCGCCATGTCCTCGGGCGTGAAGGGGCGTTCGAAGGAGATGTCGTAGTAGAAGCCCTCATCGATCACCGGACCGATCACCATCTTGGCCGTCGGGTAGAGCTGCTTGACCGCGTGGCCGACCAAGTGAGCCGTCGAGTGGCGAATGATCTCCAGGCCCTCGTCGTCCTTGGGCGTGATGATCTGGAGCTTGGCGTCATGGTCGATGACGTCGCTGGCATCGACGAGCCGGCCGTCGACCTTGCCGGCCACCGTCATCTTTGCGAGGCCAGGGCCGATGGACTGGGCCACTTCGGCCACCGAAACCGGGCCTGGGAACTCGCGGCGCGAGTTGTCGGGGAGCGTGATCTGGATCATGTGAAACCTCGGGAGAAAAACAAAAAAGCGCGGTGGATGCCGCGCTTTGCTTGGTTGGGAGCTGGAAGAAACCAGCGAGCGCGGGCTACCGGCCCTTTCCTTCGATCGCGTCGAAGAAGAAAAAGCCGCTCGATCCTTGCGGAGTAGTTCGCGGTGTCATAACCAAGGTGCCTTTCTCGCTCTTGTTGAGTGCAGAGACGACGATTCTAACTTCTGCCCGCCCACGCCGTGGCGCCTGCATTTTCGAGCGCCTCGTCCTCGCCGGGGCCGCACAAAAAAGCCCGGCACATGGCCGGGCTTCAAAGTGCCAGGGAAAGCCCTGCGCTTTCAGATCAGTGGAACTGTTCTTCCTCGGTCGAGCCGGTCAGCGCGGTCACGCTGGACTTGCCGCCCTGGATCACGGTGGTCACTTCGTCGAAGTAGCCCGTGCCCACTTCCTGCTGGTGCGACACGAAGGTGTAGCCGCGGTCGCGCGCTGCGAATTCGGGCTCTTGCACCTTCTCGACATAGGCCGACATGCCGCGCGCCACGTAGTCCTGCGCCAGATCGAACATGTTGAACCACATCGAGTGAATGCCGGCCAGCGTGATGAACTGGTACTTGTAGCCCATGGCGCCCAGTTCCTTCTGGAACTTGGCGATGGTGGCGTCGTCGAGGTTCTTCTTCCAGTTGAACGACGGCGAGCAGTTGTAGGCCAGCATCTTGCCCGGGTGGACCTTGTGCACGGCTTCGGCGAACTTGCGGGCGAACTCGAGGTCGGGCGTGCCGGTTTCGCACCACACCAGGTCGGCGTAGTAGGCGTAGGCAACAGCGCGGCTGATGGCCTGGTCCATGCCCTTCTTGGTCTTGTAGAAGCCTTCGGCGGTGCGCTCACCGGTCAGGAAGGGCTTGTCGTTTTCGTCGTAGTCGCTGGTGATGAGGTCGGCCGCTTCCGCATCGGTGCGGGCGATGACGAGCGTCGGCGTGCCGCAAACGTCGGCTGCCATGCGGGCCGCGATGAGCTTTTGCACTGCTTCGGTCGTGGGCACGAGCACCTTGCCGCCCATGTGGCCGCACTTCTTGACCGAAGCGAGCTGGTCTTCGAAGTGCACGCCGCCGGCGCCGGCCTTGATCATGGCCTTCATCAGTTCGAAGCCGTTGAGCACGCCGCCGAAACCGGCTTCGGCGTCGGCCACGATGGGCGCGAAGTAGTCGGTGTAGCCCTTGTCGCCAGGATTCACGTTCTTGGACCACTGGATCTCGTCAGCGCGGCGGAAGGTGTTGTTGATGCGCTCGACCACTTGGGGCACCGAATCCACCGGGTACAGCGATTGGTCGGGGTACATCGAGGCGTAGCTGTTGTTGTCGGCGGCGACTTGCCAGCCCGACAGGTAGATGGCTTTCACTCCGGCCTTGACCTGCTGCATCGCCTGGCCACCGGTGAGTGCGCCGAGGCAGTTGACGTAGGGCTCGTTGTTCACCAGGTCCCAGAGCTTTTCGGCGCCGCGGCGGGCCAGCGTGTGCTCGATGGGGAAGGAGCCGCGAAGGCGCACGACGTCGGCGGCGCTGTAGCCGCGCTTGATGCCCTTCCAGCGCGGATTGGTGGCCCAGTCTTTTTCGAGGGCTGCAATCTGCTGTTCGCGGCTCAGTTGTTCGGTGAGGGTCTGGGGCATGGTCACTCCGTGAGGTTGATTGAAGGGTTGAAAGCGGGTGGGCGCTGCGGCCTTGGGATCAACTGTAATTCGATCCGAGACTCTTATGTCTTATAGAAGACATATTTTTCAATCAATAAAATCAACAACTTACAGTTATATCTCTCAATGCGAAATTATTTTTCTCATATTGAGAAAAAATATTGCGGCGCAACAGGCCGTCCTTCCACGATGTGCAATCAACCTTTTGGTGATGAAAACGCTGGCGACATCTCGGCAGCATGCGCAATCCAGTCTCCGCCGCCAATCACCGGGCGTCCCTCGATTCGCGAAGGATGGATCTCGTAGACCAGGCAATCGAGCCACTGCGCATCGAGCGCGATGCGAACCTCGCGCTTGATGTACTCGCCCGAATCGTCTTCGGCCACCTCTTCCAGCAGGTCGAGCGCCGCCTCGACCGCAGGCTCGATGCGATAGATCTCGCCCTTCACGCGCCCCGCGCCACCGAGCACGATGCCTGGATAGGCGCCAAGGTCGTACAGCGTCCCGGCAATGCTTGCCTCTCCGACAAGGACAGGCGCCGGCCGGTAGCGCGCGATGTCGTTGCGCCCAAGGCGGCGCAGCGTGCCGTAGACAAAAACGTGGGGCATCATCGAATCCGCTCTCCGCAACAACAAAACTTCAGTCTATTGAACTCCGCCACCCCCGCTTCCGGCCGCCTCGTCGCCTACGGCTGCCTGGCCCTGAGCATGTCGCTCGTCGGCGCCTACGTCGCCCTCTCCAAGCCCCTCGTTGCTGCCTTTCCGGTGCTGCTGCTCGCATGGCTGCGCTTCGGCATCGCCGCGCTTGCCATGCCGCACTGGCTCAAGCGCGGTGCGGACGAACCGCCGATGACGGCGCACACGCGCTGGCTCGTCTTCCTCGAATCGTTCCTCGGCAACTTCCTGTTCTCGATCTGCATGCTGTACGGCGTGAGCATGACGAGCGCGGTGTCGGCGGGCGTGATCATGGCGTCGATCCCGGCAGTCGTCGCGGTGGCGAGTTGGCTGTTCCTGCGCGAACGCATCACGGTGCGCATCGGTCTGGCCATTGCATGCGCCGCGCTCGGCATCGGCCTGCTGGCCCTCAGCCCCGCGCATACGCCGGTTTCGCCCGACGCAGCGAAGGCGTCGATGCCGTGGCTTGGCAACCTGCTGGTGTTCTGCGCAGTGCTGTGCGAGACCGCCTATGCGGTGATCGGCAAGTCGCTCACTGGGCGCTTGGGGCCCAAGCGCATCGCGTCGCTCATCAACCTCTGCGGCTTCGTTCTCTCGACGCCCTTCGGGATCTGGTTCGCGCTGTCGTTCGACTTCGGCGCGGTGCACGGTGGCATCTGGCTTCTGCTCGCGGCCTATGCGCTCGCTGCGAGCATCTGGACGGTGTGGCTCTGGATGACGGGCCTGCGCCATGTGCCCGCTGCACAGGCCGGCGTTTTCGCAGTGCTGCTGCCCGTCAGCGCGGCCCTCGTGGGTGTGTTCGTGCTCGGCGAAACCCTCTCTTCGCCGCAGCTGATTGCGTTCGCGCTTGCGCTCGCGGGCGTGGTGCTTGCGACGTGGCCTGGGCGCCGAACGTGAAAAACGAGGCTTCTCCCCTCTGAAAAAACAACAACTCCCAATGAAAAAACCGCTTTTTCCCTTGGAAACGCGTTTTTTCTCCTTTAGCATCCGCATTGCCACTGGAGACGCAAGTTTTTCATTGGTGAATGTTCAACCAAAAAAGGAAATCAACCATGGCAACTGCAAAGAAGGCTCCGGCCAAGAAAGCTCCGGCAAAGAAGGCCGCTCCCGCAAAGAAGGCTGCGGCTCCTGCAAAGAAGGCTGCACCGGCGAAGAAGGCTGCTCCCGCAAAGAAGGCTGCTCCTGCGAAGAAGGCCGCACCGGCAAAGAAGGCTGCTCCTGCAAAGAAGGCCGCTCCCGCCAAGAAGCGCACCCCGAACGCTGCTTTCATGAAGGCCCTGACCCCCAGCCCGGCACTCGCCGCTGTGGTCGGCTCGACGCCTCTGCCGCGCACCGCTGTCGTGAGCAAGCTGTGGGACTACATCAAGAAGAACAACCTTCAAGACAAGGCCAACAAGCGCAACATCAACGCCGACGCAAAGCTGAAGGAAATCTTCGGCAAGGCGCAAGTGTCGATGTTCGAACTGGCCGCGCTGATTGGCAAGCACGTCAAGTAAGCACCCAGGGGCCTTGCGCTCCTGAATCAAAAAGCCGGCTCACGCCGGCTTTTTTTTCGCCTGCGGCAAGGCCACGCCCTCCTCGAAAAAGCGCGCCGGCGTGCAGCCGAAGTTCTTGCGGAAGGTTTCGATGAACGCGCTCACCGAGCTGTAGCCGACAGTCAGCGCCACCGTCGTCACGGCCTCGCCAAGGCTCAAGAGCTCGACGGCCTTCAGCAGGCGCGATTGCTGCCGCCATTGCGCGAAGCTCAATCCGGTCTCGGCAGCAAAGCGGCGCGTGAGCGTCCTGCGCGCCATGCCGATGCGATCGGCCCACTGGTCGATGGTATCGGGCACGGCCGGATCGTTCGCCAACGCTGTGGCCATCGCGGCCAGGCGCTTGTCCTGCGGCATCGGCAGATGAAGCGACGGCCGAGCGCTCGCCGCAAGCTCATCGAGCAACACGCCCACGAGGCGCGCGCGGCGGTCCTCGACGGCGCCCGACGAGGCATCGAACGACGTCAGCCGATCGACCAATGCCTGCACCAGCGGCGTCGTCGCAAACACATGTGGCCCCTCGGGGAGACCGGCCGCCATCGCCGGCTCGATGTGCAGGCTCCAGCCTGCCGTGGCACCGAAGCTCTGCGCCGCATGCGCGCAACGCGGCGATATCCAGCCGATCCAGCCCGGCGGCTGCACCCAGCGCCCCGCAGGCGTCTCGATGACCTGCAATCCCTCGCGCAAGGCGAACAACTGCCCTGTTTCGTGCGCGTGGTAGCCCGTGACGCGCGGCGCCTCGTAAGCGCTGATCCAGAGCCTGACCGGCGCCTCAGTTGCCATGCCTGGCCCGCCGGAGATATCGATTGGCCCCGCACCGCAAGCCGCAACCTGCGTCGCTCCCTAGCATCGAGGTCATCTTCACAACGCCTTCAAAGGAACGCTCATGCAAGCCCAGGATGTATTGCCCGACGGACAGGATTTCGTCGTCAGGAACGGAGTCAATTTGCGTAAGGGCTCGGTCGCTGCCTTCCTCGCCAACGCGCAGTTGCTGCAGGACCCGAACGCCGGCGCAGATGCCAAACAGGCCGCCGAGCGCGACCTGATCGAACTGCTGCCCGCCCTCGAAGCGCTCGGCCTGTTCGACGTGTTCGAGTTGCGCTCGCCCACGTTGCGCGACGAGGTGGCCCGTCATCGCGCAGCGCTCAGTTCTGCGCCGGCTGCTGCGCCGCGCGTCTGATCGACGTCAGCGTGCCGCGCGTGGTGATCACCTCGGGGTCCAGCGGGATCTCGATCAGCGTGCCGGTCTCGGCCGACAGCGCGCGCAGCAGCGCGGCTTCGAACTGCCCCGTTTCCGTCACGCGCTCGGCTGCATAGCCGTAAGCGCGGGCGAGCCCGCAGCAGTCGGGGTTGCGCAGCGCGGTGCCGCTGGTGCGCTGGGGGTACTCGCGCTCCTGGTGCATGCGGATCGTGCCGAACATCCCGTTGTTCAGGAGCACGACGATGCTCTTGCCGCCGTGCTGCGCGGCCGTCGCGAGCTCCTGCCCCGTCATCAGGAAATCGCCGTCGCCCGCGATCGTGAAAGCCACGCGCCCCGTCGCCAGGTTCGCCGCGATGCCGGCCGGCACGCCGTACCCCATCGCGCCGCTGGTCGGCGCCAGTTGCGTCTTGGGACCCTTGGCGAGCCCGTGATAGCGGAAGTAGCGATGCACCCAGCTCGCGAAGTTGCCCGCACCGTTGGTGATGGCCGCATCCGGCGGCAGGTGCTTCTGCAGCAGAGCGACGACCTCGGCCATGTCGACCGGACCGCGCGGCATCTCGGCCGGCATGCCGGCCAGCGCCTGGGGCACGAGGTTGGCTTCGTAGTCCGCATGCGCCTGCGCGGTCCAGTCCTCCCACGGCAGCGTGGGCGGTGCGCTCAGCACCTCGAGGCTGCGCGCAGCGGCGCTCATGCCGGCATTGATCGCCAGGTCAGTCTGGTAGACGCGGTTGAGCTCTTCCGCGCTCGCGTGGATGTGCACCAGCACCTGCTTCGCCTTCGGCGCTTCGAGCAGCGTGTAGCCGCCCGTCGTCATCTCCCCAAGCCGCGGGCCGATCGCGAGGATCAGGTCCGCATCCTTCACGCGCTGCGCGAGCTTCGGGTTGATCGCGATGCCGACGTCGCCCGCATAAAGCGGATGGTGGTTGTCGAAGGTGTCCTGGTAGCGAAAGGCGTTCGTCACGGGCAGGCGCCAGTTCTCGGCAAAGCGCTGCAGCGCCTGCGCGGCCTGCGTCGTCCAGCCGCCGCCGCCCGCGATCACCAGCGGCTGCCGCGACTTCAGCAGCAATTCGCGCAAGGTGCGCAGCGCGCCCGGATCGCTCCAAGGCTGCACTGCCTCCACGCGCTGCAAAGGCCGCGCTGAAGTTTGCGTGCGCAGCATGTCCTCGGGCAGCACCAGCACCACCGGCCCCGGCCGGCCGTTCATCGCGGTGGCGAAAGCGCGCGCCACGTATTCGGGAATGCGGTCCGCATCGTCGATGCGCTCCACGCGCTTGGCGAATCCCTTCGTGCTCGGCCCGAAGAAGCTGCAGTAATCGACCTCCTGGAAGGCCTCGCGGTCGCGGAAGTCGCTGCCGACGTCGCCCACGAACAGCACCATCGGCGTGGAGTCCTGGAACGCGTTGTGCACGCCGATCGATGCGTTGGTCGCGCCCGGTCCGCGGGTGACGAAGCACACGCCCGGTCGTCCGGTCAGCTTGCCATGCGCCTCGGCCATGAAGGCCGCGCCGCCCTCCTGCCGGTTCACGATGAAGCGCGCGCGGTCGCCGTAGGCATGAAAGCCGTCGAGCACCGCGAGGAAGCTTTCGCCCGGCACACCGAATGCGATCTCCATGCCTTGCGCGATCAGGCACTCGACGATCAGGTGGCCTGCGGGTTGTGATGTACTCATGAGAAGTCGAACCTCAGCTGCAATGTCTCCGGCAATTATGTGCGTCTGCTCCTTATGCCTTGCGTTAATTCCCCAAATGGTTAAATTCGCGCCATGAAGGCACCGAAGGATTCCCCGATCGAGACGCTCGAGCCGCGCTCGCGCGATGCGGACCGCTCGCAGCTCGCCATCCTCGCCGCGGCGCGCGAGGAGTTCTCGCAGCTAGGCCTGGCCGGCGCGCGCATGGACAGCATCGCAACGCGCGCGGGCCTGAACAAGCGCCTCATCTACTACTACTTCGGCAGCAAGGACGACCTGTTCCTGGCGGTGCTGGAGCGCACCTACGCCGACATCCGCGAAGCCGAGCAGCGGCTGCACCTGGACGAGATCGAGCCGGTCGAGGCGATCCGCCAGCTGGTGTCGTTCACCTGGCACTACTACCTGGAACACCCCGAGTTCATCACGCTGCTCAACAGCGAAAACCTGCACCGCGCGGCGCACCTGAAGCGCTCCGAGCGCATCCAGGAGATGAACTCTCCGCTGGTGCAATTGCTGGACACCGTCCTCGAGCGCGGCCGCCGCGAGAACCTGTTCCACGCGGGCGTCGACCCGGTGCAGCTCTACATCTCGATAGCGTCGCTGTGCTACTTCTACCTCTCGAACAACCACACCCTCTCGGCCATCTTCGGCCGTGACCTGCGTGCGCCCAAGGCGATGGCGCAACGCCTCTCGCACATGACCGACCTGGTCCTGGGCTACGTCCTGCGCTGAGCGCGGACGTTTACAGAACTCCTTCGGGTATTCACTAGGCGGCGTCGGTTGACGCTGCGGCGCAGCCGTTCCTAGAATCGCTAATTCACTTATTGGTGAATTGAATCGATTCAAGACAGCGGCCCGACCGCGCGGAGACAGACAACCATGAAGCACCTTGCACGCACCACCGCATTCGCTGCGCTCACCGCCCTGGCCGCGCTGATGCCGGGCCTCGCATCCGCACAGAACGGATACCCCACCAAGCCGATCCGCGTGATCGTTCCCTTCGCGGCGGGCAGCACCACCGACATCATTGCCCGCGCCATCGCCGACAAGATGAGCCAGAGCATGGGCCAGACCCTGGTGATCGACAACCGCGGCGGCGCGAGCGGCACCATCGGCCAGCAGGCGGTGGCCACGGCCGCGCCGGACGGCTACACGGTCATGATCCATTCGTCGTCGCACACGGTGAGCCCCTCGACCTTCGCCAAGCTGCCGTTCGACACGGTGGGCGACTTCGCCGGCGTCACGCCGATCTCCTCGCTGCCCAACGCGCTCGTCATCTCGCCCACCAAGAACATCAAGACGCTGCCGCAGCTCCTGGCCGCCGCACGCGCCAAGCCCGGCAGCATGAACTTCGCCTCCGCCGGCCAGGGCAGCGCCACGCACCTGAACGCCGAGAAGTTCAAGATGGCCGCGAAGATCGATGCGACCAACATTCCCTTCAAGGGATCGGGCGAAGCGGTGACCGAGGTGCTCTCGGGCCGTGTCGACTACTACTTCTCCCCCATCGCCCCGGTGATCGGCCAGATCAAGGAAGGCCAGCTGCTCGCGCTCGCCGTCGGCTCGCCCAAGCGCGCGGCGGCCCTGCCCGACGTGCCCACCACCACCGAGGCCGGCGTGCCCGGCTCCGAGTTCAACTTCTGGATCGGGATGATGGCGCCCGCCAAGACGCCGCGCGACATCGTCAACCGCCTGCACGACGAGGTGGCCAAGGCACTCGCCACGCCCGAGGTGAAGGAGCGCTTCCTCAAGCTCGGCGCCGATGCCTGGACGCTCAAGCCCGAGCAGTTCGACGCCTACATCAAGGAAGAGATCGCGAGCAACGCGCAACTGGTGAAGGCCGCGGGCCTGCAGGTCCAGCAGTAGAAGCCCGCCTGCGCCGAGAAAGATCCGAGTCCCTTCATGCTCCGCAAGCTCCTGCTCTCCCCGGCCCTGCGCCCGTTCCTGCTGATCCTGTTGCTGCTGGTGCTTTGGGACCTCGTGATCCGGCTCTTCAAGATCCCGGCTTACCTGATCCCGCCGCCGTGGGAGGTGGTCAAGCAACTCGTCGCCGAATGGCCGCGCCTGCTCGCCGAGAGCTGGAAGACCACGCTCGCCACGCTCGGCGGCTTCGGCCTCACGATCCTCATCGGCATTCCGATCGCGATGGTCATCGCCTACTCGCGGCTGGTCGAGTCGTACGTCTATCCGCTGCTGGTGTTCTCGCAGAGCATTCCGAAGGTGGCGATCGCGCCGCTCTTCGTGGTGTGGTTCGGCTTCGGCATCCTGCCCAAGGTGATCAGCGCCTTCCTGCTGGGCTTCTTCCCGGTGGTGGTGTCCACGGTGATGGGCTTCAAGTCGGTGGAACCCGACATGCTCGACCTGGCCCGCTCGATGGGCGCGAGCCGCCTGCAGACCTTCTTCAAGATCAGCCTGCCGCAGGCCCTGCCCGCGATCTTCAGCGGCCTGAAGGTGTCGGTCACGCTGGCCGTCGTCGGCGCGGTGGTCGGCGAATTCGTCGGCTCCAACTCGGGCATCGGCTACGTGCTGCAGGTGGCCAACGGCAATTTCGACCTGCCCTTGATGTTCGCCGCGCTGGTCGTGCTGTCGAGCATCGGCGTGATCCTTTTCGTCGCGGTCGACCTGGTCGAGCGCTTGATGATCCCGTGGCACGCCTCGCAGCGCCACGTGCAGTGAGTTCCTTCGTCATACCCAGAAAACTCCCGGAGACAACCGCCATGAAGAAACTGCTTCCCTCGATGCTCGCCGTCGCCGTCACGGCCCTGGCCACCTTCGCCATCGCCCCCGCCCCCGCCCATGCCCAGGCAGACAAGCCCAAGGACAAGGTGACGCTGATGCTCAACTGGTACCTCTACAGCGAGCACGCGCCTTTCTTCCTCGGCAAGGAAAAGGGCTTCTACGCCGAAGAGGGCATCGACCTGGACATCCAGGAAGGCCGCGGATCCGCCGTCACCGCGCAGGCGGTGGCCGCCAAGTCGGCGACCTTCGGCTACATCGACGTCACCACCATGATCAAGGCCGCCGCCAAGGGCGCGCCGCTCAAGTCGACCGGCGTGCTGTTCCAGGTGAGCCCGATGTCGGTCATGGGCTTCAGCGAGAAGAACATCAAGACGCCCAAGGACATCATCGGCAAGACGGTGGCCGTCACGCCCGGCGATTCGATGTCGCAGATGTGGCCGCTCTTCCTCAAGGTGAACGACATCAAGCCCGACCAGGTGAAGATCGTCTCGGGCGACGGCCAGACCAAGCTCAATGCGGTGACCAACGGCCAGGCCGACCTCCTGCTGGGCTACGTGATGGACCAGGCCATCAAGCTGCAGGACGCCACCGGCAAGCCCGTGACGCCGATCCGCTTTGCCGACTCGGGCGTGAACCAGATCAGCTCCGGGATCATCACCAACAAGAACCTGCTGACCGAGAACCCCGACCTCGTGAAGCGCTTCATGCGCGCCTCCACCAAGGCCGCCGAAGCCGCCGAGAAAAGCCCGGAAGCCGCCGTCGATGCGATGCTCAAGGCCAACCCGAAAGCCGGCGTGCGCGACACGCTCATCGTGGGCATGAAGCAGAGCGTGGCGCTTTATCACACGAAGGAAACGGCAAACCAGCGCCCGTTCCGCGTGGCGATGAAGAACGTCAACGACTCGCTCGACCTGCTGGTGCAGTACGGCGGCATGGACGCGTCCACACGCGGCAAGCCGGAAGACTACGTCACCCTCGACTTCCTGCCGAACTGATCTTTCGTCCGCGCGCTCGCTGTTGTCCCCCTTCACGCACCCCATGTCCCAAGTCAACCTGATAGAAGCGCGCGGCGTCGCCAAAACGTACCAGAGCAAGGACGGCCCGGTCGAGTCGCTCAAGCCGCTGGACTTCGCCATCCAGGAAGGCGAGTTCGTCTCCGTCGTCGGCCCCTCGGGCTGCGGCAAGAGCACGCTGCTCAAGATGGTCGCGGGCCTGCTGCCGATCAGCGGGGGCGAGCTCACACTTGCCGGCAAGCCGATCAAGGGCCCGCAAAAGGACGTGGGCATCGTGTTCCAGAGCGCGGTGCTGCTGCCATGGCGCAGCGTGGAAGACAACATCCTGCTGCAGGCCGAGATGCGCCACCTTCCCAAGGCTGCCTCGCAGGCCCGGGCGCGCGAGCTCATGGAGATGGCGGGCCTCAAGGGCTTCGAGGGCAAGTACCCCTGGCAGCTCTCGGGCGGCATGCAGCAACGCGCCTCGATCTGCCGCGCGCTGCTGCACGACCCCTCGGTGCTGCTGATGGACGAGCCCTTCGGCGCACTCGACGCGATGACGCGCGAGAAGATGAACCTGGAGCTGCAGCGCATCTGGATGGCGTCGAAGAAGACCGTGATGCTGATCACCCACAGCATCCCCGAGGCGATTTTTCTCTCGGACCGCGTGATCGTGATGAGCGAGCGCCCCGGCTCGATCGCGGCCGTCTACGACATCGACCTGCCGCGCCCGCGCACGCTCGACATGATGGCCTCGACGGAGTTCGGCGCGTACACGAAGCTGGTGCGCGCGCATTTCTTCTCGCAGGGCATCCTGGACCACTGAAGCCCGACATGGACGCGCCCCGCTTTCACATCGAAGAGATCCGCTTTTCCGAGCGCGACGTGGCGCTGCGGCTCCCGTTCCGCTTCGGCGCCGCCACCGTCACCGCCTGCCCGCAGGTGTACGCGCGCGCCCGCATCCGCTTCGAGAACGGTGGCACGGCCGAGGGCTGCGCGGCCGAGATGATGGTGCCCAAGTGGTTCGACAAGAACCCGGCCCTCAACAACGAGCAGAACTTCGAGCAGCTGCGCTTTGCGCTGCGCGATGCGCGCGATGCGTATGTGGCCGAAGACGATGCGCAGACCGCGTGGACGCACTTCGCCTCGAACTACGCTGGATTGCAGGCCCGCGCGAAGGCCAAGGGCCTGCAGGCGCTGGTGGCCAGCTACGGCCCTGCGCTGATCGACCGCGCCGTGATGGATGCGTTGTGCCTGCACACCGGCGCGAGCTTCGCAACCGCCATGAGCGCCAACCTCTGCGGCATCGACATCGCGGGCAGCGGGCTCGCCGACGACCTCGCGGGCTTCGACATGCCCGCGTTCCTGGCCAGCCGATCGCCGCGCGCAAGCATCGCAGCACGCCACACCGTCGGCCTGGCCGATGCCATCGACGAGAGCGACGCGCTGACGGACGCACCGACCGACGGCCTCCCCACCACGCTCGCCGCGGCGGTCAAACGCTACGGCCTCACCCACTTCAAGCTCAAGCTCTGCGGCAACACCGCACAGGACATCGACCGGCTCCAGCGCATCGCCCGCGTGATCGACCTTCACGCCCAGCTCGTGACGCTCGACGGCAACGAGCAGTACGCCGACGCCGACGACTTCGCCGTCTTTCTCGACCGCATGCTCTCCACGCCCGTGCTGTGGAAGCTCGCGCAGAAGACCGTCTTCGTCGAACAACCGATCCGCCGCGATGCGGCCCTGGAGCGCAGCGTGTCGGCGCTGGGCAAGCGCATCCCGTTGCTGATCGACGAATCGGACGCCACGCTCGATGCCTTCGTGCAGGCCCGCGCGCTCGGCTACACCGGGGTATCGAGCAAGAGCTGCAAGGGCTTCTACAAGTCGGTGGTCAACGCGGCCCGCTGCGCGCACTGGAACGCGGAAGAAAAAAGCGAGCGCTATTTCCTTTCCGGCGAAGACCTCACCATGCAGGCCGGCATCGGCGTGCAGCAGGACCTCGCGCTCGTCGGCTGGCTCGGCTTGTCGCATGTCGAGCGCAACGGACACCACTACGTCAACGGCCTCGCGGCCGTGCCCGAGGCCGAGCAGCAAGCCCTGCTGAAACTGCACCCCGGCCTCTACGAACTGAGCGACGGCGCCGTGCGCCTCGCCATCCGCGGCGGACAGCTCCCCCTGTCGTCGCTCGCCACCGCGCCCGGCTTTGCCACCGGCATTCCCGGCGCGGGCATCTCGTGGGACGCCATGCGTTCCGTCTACTGAAGCACCCCTCTCGCACCCCAAGGAAGAAAACGATGGCCACCCAACGTCTCGGAATCATCATGCACGGCGTCACCGGCCGCATGGGCATGAACCAGCATCTGATCCGCTCGATCTGCGCGATCCGCGCGCAAGGCGGCGTCACGCTGTCGAACGGCGACAAGGTCATGCCCGACCCCATCCTCATCGGCCGCAACGCCGAGAAGATGGAGGCGCTCGCCAAGGCCCACAACATCGCGCGCTGGGGCACCGACCTCGACAAGGCGCTGGAGAACAAGGACGACACGATCTTCTTCGACGCCGGCACCACGCAGATGCGCCCCACCCTGCTGGCCAAGGCCATCCGCGCCGGCAAGCACGTGTACTGCGAGAAGCCCATCGCCACCAACCTGAACGAAGCCGTCGAAATCGCACGCCTGGCCGAAGGCTCGGGCCTCAAGCACGGCGCGGTGCAGGACAAGCTGTTCCTCCCGGGCCTGCGCAAGCTCGACATGCTGCGCCGCGCCGGCTTCTTCGGCCGCATGCTCAGCGTGCGCCTGGAGTTCGGCTACTGGGTGTTCGAGGGTGACCTGCAGCCCATCCAGCGTCCGAGCTGGAACTACCGCAAGGAAGACGGCGGCGGCATGATCCTGGACATGATGTGCCACTGGCGCTATGTGCTGGACAACCTGTTCGGCGAAGTGAAGTCGGTCTCGTGCATCGGCGCGACGCACATCCCCAAGCGCTGGGACGAAGCCGGCAAGCCCTACGAAGCCACCGCCGACGACGCGGCCTACGCCACCTGCGAACTGACCGGCCACAACGGCGAGCCGGTGATCGCGCAGATCAACATGAGCTGGGTCACGCGCGTGCGCCGCGACGATCTGGTGACCTTCCACGTCGACGGCACCGACGGCTCGGCCGTCGCGGGCCTCTCCAGCTGCCGTGCCCAGTCGCGTGTCGCCACGCCGCGCCCGGTGTGGAACCCCGACGAGAAGCAGATGATGAATTTCTTCGACCAATGGCAGGAGATTCCGGACTCGCAGGTCTACGACAACGGTTTCAAGATCCAGTGGGAGCACTTCATTCGCCACGTGGTGGAGAACGAGCCCTACAAGTGGACGCTGCCCGAAGGCGCCAAGGGCGTGCAGCTGGTCGAGGCCGCGCTAGAGTCGTGGAAGGACCGCCGCTGGGTCGACGTGCCCGTGCTGAAGGTCTGAAGAAGAAGCTGCCATGGCCCTCTCGCTGACCCTCCCCACCGCGAACGGCGCGCTTGCGCCCTATGCCTTGCGCGGCACCGCGCCCGTCAAGCCCGATGCGGGCGTGAAGTTCAACCGCATCGCCTACTCGGCCGCTCACGTCGTGGCCGACCCGTTCGCGGCCGTCGACCCGTGGCTGCAGGCCGCGGTCGACTGGGACACCACCATCGCCTACCGCCGCCACCTGTTCTCGCTGGGCCTGGGCGTGGCCGAGGCGATGGACACCGCGCAGCGCGGCATGGGCCTGGACTGGCCCACGTCGCTCGAACTGATCCGCCGCTCGCTCGATGCCGCGAAAGACGTCCCGGGCGCGCTGGTCGCCTCGGGCTGCGGCACCGACCACCTCGACATCGACGACGTGAAGAACGTCGACGATGTGATCCGCGGCTACGAGGAGCAGATGGCCGCCATCGAAGCGCTCGGCGGCAAGCTGATCGTGATGGCCAGCCGCGCGCTCGCCCGCGTGGCGAAGAGCCCCGCCGACTACGAGCGCGTGTACGACCGCATCCTGGGCCAGGCCAAGCAACCCGTGGTGCTGCACTGGCTCGGCGACATGTTCGACCCGGCGCTCGCTGGCTACTGGGGCACGAAGGATATCGATGCGGCGATGGACACCGCCGTGGGCATCATCGCGGCGCATCCGGACAAGGTCGACGGCATCAAGATCTCGCTGCTCGACAAGGACAAGGAAATCGCGATGCGCCGCCGCCTGCCCAAGGGCGTGCGCATGTACACCGGCGACGACTTCAACTACGCCGAGCTGATCGCAGGCGACGGCTTCGGCGACGAGCCCACGCACGGCAAGAGCGATGCACTGCTCGGCATCTTCGACGCCATCGCGCCCGCAGCCAGCGCAGCGCTCGGCGCACTGGCCCAAGGCAATACCGAGAAGTTCCACGCGATCCTCGGGCCCACGGTGCCGCTCTCGCGCCACATCTTCGCGGCGCCCACGCGCTTCTACAAGACGGGCGTGGTGTTCATGGCCTGGCTCAATGGCCACCAGAAGCACTTCACGATGGTGGGGGGCCAGCAGAGCACGCGCTCGCTGCAGCACTTCGCGGAACTGTTCCGCCTCGCGGATGCGGCGAACCTGCTGGAGCAGCCGGAGTTGGCGGTGCGGCGCATGAAGACGCTGCTGGCCCTGCACGGCGTGGAAAGCTAGTCATGCGCCTCCACGCTCATCACTTCGTGCATCGCTGCCCCCCGAGGGGGCGCTCAGTGCCCTTCGGGCGGCCGGGCGGGCACTGACCCATGCGCGACTTCTCGCAAAACCACGACTGGCTCTCGATCAACACCGCCACGGTGCGCAAGCAGTCGGGCGCCGAGGTGCCGCTGGACCGCATCATCGACCAGTGCGCCGAGCGCGGCATCCTCGCGATCAGCCCGTGGCGTGACCAGGTTGCAGCCGTCGGACTCGACAAGATTGCGAAGCAGTTGAAGGCGCACGGCATCGGCCTCTCGGGCTACTGCCGCGGCGGCTTCTTCCCCGCGCCCGATGCGGCTGGCTTGAAGGCCGCACTCGACGACAACCGCCGCGCCATCGACGAGGCGAAGACGCTCGATGCGCCGTGCCTCGTGCTGGTCGTCGGCGCCCTCCCCGGCGCGCTCGACGGCAGGGCCGCATACAAGGACATCGCTCGCGCGCGCAGCGAAGTACGCGACGGCATCGCAGCTTCACTCGAATACGCCCGCAAAGTCGGCATGCCGCTCGCCATCGAGCCCCTGCACCCGATGCAGGCGGCCGACCGCGCCTGCATCAACACGCTCGAACACGCGCTCGACCTCTGCGACGAACTCGACGCGGGCAGGAGCGGCATGCTCGGCGTGGCGCTGGACATCTATCACGTCTGGTGGGACCCGAAGCTGCAGCAGCAGATCGCCCGCGCCGGCCGCGAGCGGCTGCTGGCGTACCACGTCTGCGACTGGCTCACGCCCACGCGCGACCTGCTCTCGGACCGCGGGATGATGGGCGACGGCGTGGTCGAGTTGAAGAAGATCCGCGGCTGGGTCGAGGACGCGGGCTTCGCGGGCTTCAGCGAGGTCGAGATCTTTTCGAACCTCGACTGGTGGCAGCGGCCGGGCGCCGAGACACTGGACGTGTGCATCGAGCGACATCGCAGCGCGGTCTGACGCATCGCGCCGAAGCGAATCGCAGCCGCTTGTGCTGCAATTCGCCCCATGGCTGACCCGACCCTCGACGACCTGCGCCGCTACGCGGTGGCGCGCACCCTCTTCAAGCCGACTACCTTGCCCAGCGCGATCCGCCAGCTCGGCTTCGTGCAGGCCGATCCGATCCGCGCACCGGCGCGCGCGCAAGACCTGACGCTGCGCCATCGCGTGAAGGACTACCGCGCGGGCGATCTCGAAAGCCGCTACACCCGCCTGGCCATCGAGGAAGACTGCCTGGTCAACTACGGGTTCCTGCCGCGCGAGCATCTTGCGCTCATGCATCCGCGCGAAGCCAAGCAGGCCTGGGACGCCGAGACGCGGCGCAAGGCCGCCGACGTGCTGGCCTATGTGCGCGAGCACGGCCCGGTGCATCCGCGCCAGGTCGAGCAGCACTTCGCGCACGGCCGCATCCGGAACTATTGGGGCGGTTCGAGCAACGCGACCACGCACCTGCTCGACGGCATGCACTACCGCGGCATGCTGCGCGTGGTGCGGCGCGACAGCGGCACGCGCGTCTATGAAGCGGTGACGCACCTGCCCGCCGACGACAGCCCCGCCGGCCGCGCGCAACGCGCCGCCGCGCTCATCGAACTGATCGTGCGCAAATACGCGCCGCTGCCCGCCGCGAGCCTCACTTACCTCGTGCGCCTGCTCGGCTACGGCGCGCCGCACCTCGCGGCGCAGACGCAGGCGGCGTTGCGTCTCGCACGTGAAGAGCTCGCGAGCTGCCGCATCGATGGGACCACCTGGTACTGGCCCGCCAACGAGAACCCGGCCTCCAAACGCCACGCGCCCGACGACGCGGTGCGGCTGCTCGCGCCCTTCGATCCGGTCGTGTGGGACCGCCGCCGTTTCGAGCTGCTTTGGGGCTGGACGTACAAGTTCGAGGCCTACACGCCCGCGCCCAAGCGCCAGTTCGGCTACTACGCGCTGCCGCTCCTGTGGCACGACCGCGTGATCGGCTGGGCCAACGTGACTGCGCCCGAGGGCCGCCTGCAGCCCGCCTTCGGCTACGTCGGCAGGAAGCCGCGCGATGCGGCGTTTCGCGCTGCGCTCGACGACGAGCTGCACCGCATGACGCAGTTCCTGGCGGGGCGTGCATCGCCGACGACATAAATCCCCGCGCGCCTCAAGGTCTGGCGCGCGGGCGACAACCCGGCCCGGGCGGCACTTCTAGAATCGCGCCGTCGCCCGGTCCGCCGGCCGGCAAGCGTTCTCAGGGCGGGGTGCAATTCCCCACCGGCGGTGATGGCGGCCGAAAGGTTGCACAAGCCCGCGAGCGCCCGAGGCCTGCGCAAGCAGGCCGAGGGGTCAGCAGATTTCGGTGCGATTCCGAAGCCGACGGTCACAGTCCGGATGAAAGAGAGCGCGAAATGCGGGCACGCCCGCGCGCTCGGCCACGAGCGCGCGGTGGGCCTTGCGGTTTCGTGCGCCCTGATTCAGGAAACCTGCTTTCAGAGGCACACCATGAGTCAGATCAACGACCTTCCCCTCTCCGCCATCACCGCGTCGAATGCATCGCGCGGCGAGCGCATCGCCTTCGTCGAGGCGCAGTGGCATTCCGACATCGTTCACCAGGCACGCGACGCCTTCCTCGAAGAGATGGCGCGCCTGGGCGTGGCCCGCGAGCTCATCGACATCTTCGACGTGCCGGGCGCCTTCGAGATTCCGCTGCATGCCAAGCGCCTGGCCAACTCGGGCAAGTACGCGGCCATCATCGGCTGCGCGCTGGTGGTCGACGGCGGCATCTACCGCCACGAGTTCGTCGCGAACACGGTGGTCAGCACGCTGATGTCGCTGCAACTCGAGACCGACGTGCCGATCTTCTCGGCCGTGCTCACGCCGCACCATTTCCACGAGCATGTGGAGCATCGCAAGTACTTCCACCGCCATTTCGCGATCAAGGGCACGGAAGTGGCCGAGGCCTGCTTCAAGACGCTCGAGGCGCTGAAGAAGGTGGACGCGGCACTGGCCGCGTGACAACGGCTGCAAGTCCGCAGTAATCTGCGCGGATGGCCTCTCCATCCGCTTCCAGAGATCGCTACACCCTTTACGGCGCGCCCGGTTCGGGCGCCACGCCGGTCCATGCGGCGCTGACGCTGATCGGCGCGGAAGTCGAGACCATCGACGTCGCCACCTGGGAGGGCGAGTCCGAGCGCGAACGCATGTCGGGCATCAACCCGATGCGCCAGGTGCCCGCGCTCGTGCTGCCCTCGGGCGAAGTGATGACCGAGAGCGCGGCCATCCTGATCTGGCTCGGCGACCGCTACCCCGAAGCGGGCCTGTGTCCCGCGCCAGACGATCCGCTGCGCGCGCGCTACCTGCGCTGGATGGTCTATTTGCCGGCCGCCATCTATTCGCTCTACTGGGTGCGCGACGATCCCACGCGCCTTACGCCCGACCCTGCGGCGCAACCCGCGATGCTCGAACGCACCGCCGAGCGCATTGCGCAATGCTGGCACCTCATGGACACGCAGATCGACGAGCCCGCGCCCTACCTGCTCGGCGACAGGATCAGCATGCTCGACCTGTATGTGACGGTGCTCTCGCGCTGGACCCCGCAGCGCCGGCGCTTCTACCGGGTGGCGCCGCGCATGGCACGCGTGGTGCGGCTTGTGGACGCCGACCCGCGCCTGGCCGACTTCTGGGCTGCGCGCTTTCCGTTCTCGATGGACGAGAAAGCCGAAGAGAACTGAGCCCGCGCTTCCGATAATCGACGCCATGACCGCACGCACCCCCACCACCGATTACCCGATGACGATCTATCACAAGCCCAACTGCAGCACGTCGCGCAACGTGCTGGGCTTGATCCGCGAAAGCGGCGTGGAGCCGACGATCGTGCTGTACCTGGAGACGCCGCCTTCGAAGAAGAAGCTGCGCGACTTGACGAAGGCAATGGGCATCGAGGCACGCGACCTGCTGCGCACGAAGGAAGCGCCGTACGAAGAATTGAAGCTCGCCGACCAGAAGTGGACGGACGACCAGTTGTTCGACGCGATCGTGGAGCACCCGATCCTGCTGCAGCGGCCGATCGTCGTCTCGCCCCGCGGCACGTTGATGTGCCGGCCTTGGGAGCGCGTGCGCGAGATCCTCCCCGTGTAAAAAGACTCACCCCCCGGCTTTCGCGCACTTCGTGTCGCTTCTCCAACCCCCTACCGGGGGCAACACCAGAGGCCCGGCAAAGCCGGTTCCTCGGTGTCCCACGAACAGACACAGACCGTGTCGCTTCAAGTGCTCTGCTGCATCGATCCCCACGCGACATGCTCGCGCACGAGTTCGCTCGGGTGCTCGGCCCGCGTCGCCAGTGCCTCCTTCGCGCCGACCTCGCCCGATCTGACCGCATTGCCCAGCGCCACCGCGATGTTGCGCAGCCACCGCTCGTGCCCGATGCGCCGTATCGGACTGCCTTCGGTGCGGCGCAGGAACTCGTCCTCGGTCCATGCAAAGAGTTCGGCCAGCGTGCGTCCCGTGAGGCCTTCGCGCGCGTCGAAATCGGGCAGCGCGCTCTTCTTCGCGAACTTGTTCCAGGGGCAGATCAACTGGCAGTCGTCGCAGCCATAGATGCGGTTGGCCATGAGAGGCCGCAGCTCCTCCGGGATCGGCCCGCCGTGTTCGATGGTGAGGTACGAGATGCAGCGCCGCGCATCGAGCCGCCGCGGCGCGACGATGGCCTGCGTCGGGCACACGTCGATGCAGGCGCTGCAGCTGCCGCAGTGCGCGGTGACGGGTTCGCTCTCGGGCAGCGCCATGTCGACATAGATTTCGCCAAGGAAGAACATCGAGCCCGCGTCGCGGTCCAGCACCAGCGTGTGCTTGCCGCGCCATCCCTGGCCGCTGCGCGAGGCGAGCTCGGCCTCGAGCACCGGGGCCGAATCGGTGAACGCGCGATGGCCGAAGGGGCCGACCTCTTCGGCGATCTTCTCGGCCAGTTTCGCAAGCCGGTTGCGCAGGACCTTGTGATAGTCGCGGCCCCGCGCATAGACCGACACGATGGCCTCGCCGGGCCGCGCGAGGCGGTCGAACTCCACGGCCTGCCACTCGGGGGGCGTGTCGCGCGGCAGGTAGTCCATGCGCGCGGTGATCACGCTCACCGTGCCCGGCACCAGCTCCGCGGGGCGCGCGCGGCGCGTGCCGTGCGTTGCCATGTATTGCATTTCGCCATGGAACCCATGGGCCAGCCATTGCATCAGACCGTCCTCGGCGCTCGATAAATCGACGCCCGCGATTCCGATTTGGGAGAATCCGAGTTCCCGGGCCAAAGCCTGAATACGAACAACGAGTGGATGGCTGACGATCACTTGCCGATTGTAGAAACGCCCAAGGGCACCCCCCGCACCCGCATCCTGCGCTGGGGCAGCGAAGCCGACACCGACGCTTTCGCGCGGTCGCTCGCCGCTTCGCCCGCATTGCGCGATGCCTTCATCGCCCTCGAAGGCGACCTCGGGGCCGGCAAGACCACCTTCGTTCGCCACCTGCTGCGCGCGCTCGGCATCGAGGGCCGCATCAAGAGCCCCACCTACGCGGTGGTCGAGCCGCATGAAGCGCCCGACGGCCTCGCGATCTTCCATTTCGATTTCTATCGCTTCGCCGACCCGCGCGAATGGGACGACGCCGGTTTCCGCGACATCTTCGCGGGCCCTGGCCTCAAGCTGGCCGAGTGGCCGCAGAACGCCGCGGGCCGCACTCCACCTGCCGACCTAGCTATTAAAATCGAAGCAATGACCGACGACACACGCAGCGTGACCCTCCTGGCGAACACCCCTCGCGGCAGCGATCTGCTGGCGCGCATCGCCGCATGAAGGCGGGGGGCCTGAAACGCCGCGTGCTGCTGCAGGGCGGCAGCGTCGCGCTGATGCTGGGCGTGCACCAGATCGCACGCGGCGCTACCATCCTGGCCGTGCGCGTCTGGCCTGCGGCCGACTACACGCGCGTGACCATCGAGTCCGATGCGCGGCTCACCTCGCAGCAGCTCGTGGTGGGCAGCCCACCGCGGCTGGCCGTCGACATCGAAGGCATCGAGCTCAACAGCGAATTGCGCGAACTCGTCGGGAAGATCAAGCCGGGCGATCCGTACATCAACGGCCTGCGCGTCGGGCAGAACGCACCGACGGTCGTTCGCATCGTGTTCGACCTGAAGCAGACGGTGCGGCCGCAGGTCTTCTCCCTTGCGCCCGTGGCCGCCTACAAGCACCGGCTGGTGCTCGACCTGTACCCCGAACAGGCCATCGACCCGATGGAAGCGCTGATCGCCGAACGGCTGCGCGATGCGCCCAAGCCAGGCACCAGCAACGGCTCGGCGGTTGCTGGCATTGCGCCTTCGCCCGCCCCGGTGCCGGGTGCCGCGCCCGCACCGGTGCGCCCCGCGATGCCCGCGGGCGATCCGCTGGGCGATCTCATGGCACAGCAGTCGATGCGCCCCGGCCCCGCGGCACCTGCGCCGCCCGTCGTGGCGGGCGTCGACCGCCCCGCTGCACCACCCGTGCTCGTGGCGCCGCCTCCATTGCCGCCCGTGGTGGGCACCGCGCCTGTCAGGCCCGTGTCGCCCCCTGTCGCCGCCGCGCGCGGTGGCGCAACGGCAAGCCGCACCGACCGCATCATCATCGTGGCGCTCGACCCCGGCCACGGGGGCGAAGACCCCGGCGCCACCGGCCCCAGCGGCACGCGCGAGAAAGACATCGTGCTGCAGGTCGCGTTCCGTCTTCGCGACCGTATCAACGCGGGCAGCGTCAACGGCAACCCGATGCGCGCCTTTCTCACCCGCGATGCCGATTTCTTCGTGCCGCTGGGCGTGCGCGTGCAGAAGGCGCGGCGCGTGCAGGCCGACCTCTTCGTGAGCATTCATGCCGATGCGTTCACGACGCCCGCCGCGCGCGGCGCCAGCGTGTTCGCGCTGAGCCAGAGCGGCGCCTCGAGCAGTGCGGCGCGCTGGCTGGCCAACAAGGAGAACGACGCCGACAAGGTCGGCGGCGTGAACGTCGGCAACCACGAGGCGCAGGTGCAGCGCGCGCTGCTCGACATGAGCACGACCGCGCAGATCAACGACAGCCTGAAGCTCGGCGGCGCGATGCTCGGCGAGATCAAGGGCATCGGTGCGCGGCTGCACAAAGGCCAGGTCGAGCAGGCCGGCTTCGCTGTGCTGAAGGCACCGGACATCCCGAGCGTGCTGGTGGAAACAGCCTTCATCAGCAACCCCGAAGAAGAAGCCAACCTGCGCCGCGTCGATTACCAGGAGAGCCTGGCCGATGCGCTCATGCGCGGCATCCAGCGGTACTTCGCGCAGAACCCGCCTTTGGCACGCAGCCGACAGCTCTAGGCTCACCCTTAGCTTCGCGCACTTCGTGGCGCAACGCCTTCCCCCAACCGGGGGCGACTCAGGCACGCCGGCAAAACCGGTTCCGCGGTGTCCCGCGAAGAGCATCCCTGCTGTTTTGTAAAGCCAAAGCACGCCTTCTGTCCCACGCAGGGCGGCCCGTGACACCGCACAGTCAGGCGCGGCAGGCTCCTACACATCGAACGCAGGCGTTTTGATGATGATGAACCATCACTCCTCGAAAGGGCACATCATGAAGACACGTCTCTGGATCGCTGCAGCCGCAGCCACTTCGGTCATGGCGATTGCGGGTTGCGCAAGCGGCCCCAACCAGAACCTCGGTACTGGCGTCGGCGCGGTTGGCGGTGCACTGGTGGGCAATGCCATCGGTGGCAACACTGCCAGCACGGTGGGTGGTGCAGCCATCGGCGGCATCATCGGTAACCAGGTGGGCCGCAACGCCGACGAGCGGAACTACAACCGCCAGACCTACCCGCAGGGTAGCGGCTACTACCCGAGCAACGGCCCGCGCTATTAAGCGGACTGCATGAACGAAAAGGCGCGCCCCTGTGGCGCGCCTTTTTTATGGGCGGTGCGGCGAGAGAGGTTCAGGCCGAGGCGGCCCGGGCTTTCTCTGCCTTCGACGCGCGCCACGCACCGAAGATCGCCAGCAGCCCCGGCACGAAGATCAGCGCCCAGATGATCTTGTCCAGGTGCTGCCGCACGAACGGCAGGTTGCCGAAGAAGTAGCCCGCAGTCGCAATACCCAGCACCCAGATCAGCGCACCCACCACGTTGTACATGGTGAACTTCGCGCGGTTCATTTCCGCCACACCCGCCACGAACGGCGCGAAGGTGCGAATGAAGGGCATGAAGCGCGCAAGGATGATGGTGATGCCGCCATAGCGTTCGTAAAAGCCGTGGGCCTGGTCGAAGGCCTTGCGGTTGAAGAAGCGCGAGTTCTCCCACTGGAAGACCTTCGGCCCGAAGTAGCGGCCGATCGAATAGTTGCACTGGTCCCCGAGGATGGCGGCGGCGATCAGGATGCCGCAGGCCAGCGGAAAGTTCATGAGCCCCGCGCCGCACAGCGCACCCACGATGAAGAGCAGCGAATCGCCCGGCAGGAACGGCATCACCACCGCGCCGGTCTCCACGAAGACGATCAGGAAGAGCAGCGCATAGACCCAGGGGCCGTAGGCGATGACGAAGGCCTCGAGATGCTTGTCGACGTGAAGGATGAAGTCGATGAGATAGCTGATGATTTCCATGGCCGCGGATTATCCTTGTTGACGTCTTGAGCCCCTCCCGAATCACCCCATGATCCAAATACGCGAAGCCCTCGATGCGGACTGGCCCGCCATCTGGGCCGTCCTCGAACCGACGTTCCGCCGCGGCGACACGTACACCTACCCGCCCGATGTGAGCGAGGACACGGCCCGCCACTCGTGGACGAAAGTACCCACCCATACGTTCGTGGCCTGCAA
Organism: Variovorax paradoxus; assembly: GCF_000834655.1. Classification (GTDB taxonomy): domain Bacteria; phylum Pseudomonadota; class Gammaproteobacteria; order Burkholderiales; family Burkholderiaceae_C; genus Variovorax; species Variovorax paradoxus_F. Next base: position 3,502 of record NZ_JXQQ01000089.1, on the reverse strand, counting down.
CGAAGAAGGCACGGTGCTCGGCACCTACGTCATCAAGCCCAACCAGCCCGGCCAGGGTGCACATGTGAGCAACTGCGGCTACGTGGTGTCCGAGGCCGCGCGCGGCCTGGGCGTGGCCTCGGCGCTGTGCGAACACTCGCAGCAGCAGGCGCTGCGCATGGGCTTTCTGGCGATGCAATTCAACTTCGTCGTGTCCACCAACGAGCGCGCGGTGCGGCTCTGGCAGCGGATGGGCTTCGCGATCGTCGGCACGCTGCCCGGCGCGTTCCGGCATCCGCAGCATGGCTTCGTGGATGCCTTCGTCATGTAAAAGCAGTTGCGATAAAACCATCCTTCGCGGAGAACATCGAATGGAAGGTCGGTGCATCCAGCTGAAGCCATCGATGGCGGCGACACGTTCCACGGCTTCGCTTGACCTGGTGGACCTGCTCGATGCGAGGCTGCTGCCGGTGGCGGTTTTGGAGATGGCGCGAAAGCGACTCGAGCGCTCAACTTCGTCACACTTCTAAAATGCCCCGGTGAGCGCACTCCCCTCCTCCATCCCCCCCTCCCCACGCCGCCCGATCCGCGAGCTCCCCGACGAGTTGATCAGCCAGATCGCCGCCGGCGAGGTGGTCGAGCGGCCGGCCTCGGTGGTGCGCGAGCTGCTCGACAACGCGCTGGACGCCGGCGCGCGCCAGATCACGGTGCGCCTGGCCTCGGGCGGCGTGCGGCTGATTTCCGTCGAAGACGACGGCCTGGGCATTCCGCGCGAAGAACTCACCGTGGCGCTGCGCCGCCATGCGACCAGCAAGATCGCGAGCCTGGACGACCTGGAGACGGTCGGCACCATGGGCTTTCGCGGCGAGGCGCTCGCGGCGATCAATGCGATTGCCGAACTCAGCATCCTCTCCCGCTTCGCCGGCGCCGACAGCGCCTTCGCGCTCGACGGCCGCACCGGCGAACTGCGCCCGGTGGCGCGCTCGGCCGGCACCACGGTCGAAGTGCGCGAGCTCTTCTTCGCGACGCCCGCGCGCCGCAAGTTCCTCAAGACCGACGCCACCGAGCTGGCCCACTGCATCGAGGCCGTGCGCCGCCATGCGCTGGCGCGGCCCGAGGTCGGCTTCTCGGTGTGGCACGACGGCAAGCTGGTCGAACAATGGCGCGCCGCCGACGCGCGCGAGCAGCGGCTGGCCGATGCGCTCAGCCAGGATTTCGTGGCCAACAGCGTGGCCGTCGAGCGTCTGAGCGGCGTGGTGCGGGTGGTCGGCCGTGCCGGCATTCCCGATGCGGCGCGCTCGCGCGGCGACCAGCAGTTCTTCTACGTCAACGGCCGCTTCGTGCGCGACAAGGTGCTCTCGCACGCGGTGCGCAGCGCCTACGAAGACGTGCTGCACGGCCAGCGCCAGCCGATCTACGCGCTGTACCTGGAGATCGATCCGTCGCGCGTCGATGTGAACGTGCACCCGACCAAGATCGAGGTGCGCTTTCGCGATGGCCGCGAGGTGCATCAGGCGGTGCGCCACGCCATCGAGGACGCGCTGGCCGCGCCGCGCGCCGGCGATGCCGTGGCGCCCAGCGGCGCGCCCCAGCCTTTCTTCAAGGAAACCGCGCTGCCCGAGAGCGCAAGCTGGTCGCAGCCGACCATGAATTTCGTGGCCCGGGAGCGCGGTGCCGGCGATTTCGAGGCCATGTGGCCGCGCCGCACCGACGAACTTGGCCACGCGCCGGATACCACGCCCTCGCACTGGCCACTGACGGGCGCGGCGCCGTTGGCCTTCCGGGCCCCCGTGGGGCTGCCTGCAAACCCCGACGAAGGCTCTTCGGCCGCCCTCGCCGCCACCAACGAGGACGCCTGGCCCCTGGGCCGCGCCCTGGCCCAGTTGCAGGGCATCTACATCCTGGCCGAGAACACCCAGGGCCTGGTGGTGGTCGACATGCACGCGGCGCACGAGCGCATCGTCTACGAGCGGCTCAAGACGCAGTTGGACGGCGCCGCCATCGCCAGCCAGCCGCTGCTCATCCCGGCCACCTTCGCGGCCACGCCCCAGGAAGTGGCCACCGCCGAGGCCTGCGCCGAGGTGCTGCCTACGCTGGGGCTGGAAATCACCGCCTTTTCGGCACGCACGCTCGCGGTGCGCGCCGTGCCCGGCACCCTGGCCGACGGAGACCCGGTGGAACTCGCGCGCAGCGTCCTGGCCGAACTGGGCCAGCACGACGCCAGCACCGTCGTGCAGCGCGCCCAGAACGAGTTGCTGTCCACCATGGCCTGCCACGGCGCCGTGCGGGCCAACCGAAAGCTCACCATCGACGAGATGAACGCACTGTTACGTCAGATGGAAGCCACGGAGCGTTCGGACCAGTGCAACCACGGCCGGCCGACCTGGCGGCAGCTATCGATTCGAGAGCTAGACACGCTGTTCATGCGCGGTCGGTAGCCGAATCGGCCCCTTTTCAGGGTTTTCGAGGGTTTTGGAAGGTCATCCAGGGACCGGGCACGCACGTTGCATGGTCTCAGCAAAGCGCCGTCGAGCGCTGTTTCGGGGAGTTACCAAGGCGCAACGCCGGCGCGTCATGGTGAATGCGAATGAAACTTTCGGCCGGCATCGCTGTCCCTCAACCCCATGATGAAACGCTGGACCCTCCTCGCGTCTGTCCTCTCCCTCTGCGCCCTGCTCGCCGCCGGTTGCTCCACGTTCGACGCACAACAGCGCGAATGGATCTTCCAGCCCAGCGACCGCAGCTGGGGCAACACCGCCAGCATGACCCAGGGGATGGACGACGTCTGGATCGATTTCCAGTCCTCCATCACCGGCGAGCCCGCGCGCCTGCACGGCCTCTGGCTGGGCGGCGCGCCCGAGACCACCGACACCCCCGTGCTGCTGTACCTGCACGGCGCCCGCTACAACGTGGCCGGCTCGGCCCCGCGCATCAAGCGCATGCACGAGTTGGGCTTCTCGGTGCTGGCCATCGACTACCGGGGCTTCGGCAAGAGCTCCAAGGGCCTGCCCTCGGAGGAATCGGCCCGCGAGGACGCCCGCGCCGCCTGGACCTGGCTGGCCGCGCGCCATCCCAAACAGCACCGCTACATCTTCGGCCACTCGCTGGGCGGCGCCATCGGCATCGACCTGGCGGCCCATGTGAACGACGAGAGCGGCACGATCGTGGAGAGCACCTTCAGCTCCATCGCCGACGTGGTGAGCAGCTTCAAGTGGGGCTGGCTGCCGCTGGGCCCCCTCATCACGCAGCGTTTCGAGGCCATCAACACCGTCAAGGACATCGGCGCGCCGCTCCTGGTGGTGCATGGCACGGCCGACAGCCTGATCAATCCCACGCTGGGCCGCAAGCTCTATGACGCGGCCACGGTGCCCAAGCTCTTCGTGCTGGTCGAAGGCGGCTCGCACCACAACACCAACTCGGTGGGCGAGACGCAGTACCGCGCGGCGCTGACGCAGCTGTTCCGCATGAAGCCCGACAGCATGATGGCGCGCAGCCAGCCCAAGCTGGCACCGCTGACGCTGCC
>NZ_JXQQ01000088.1 GCF_000834655.1 Variovorax paradoxus | reverse complement strand
TGCCCGGCGTCAACTACTTTGAGCGGCCAGCGTCAATTATCTTGAGCGGTGCGGTCGAGCAAGATCATTGAGTAGTTGTCGTTGCGCTGCGTTGCCGGCGAGCCGGCAACGCAGCGCGGCGGCGATAGCTGTCCACGTTCATCTCCAGGATCGTGGCGTGATGCACAAGGCGATCGACCGCGGCGATCGTCATGGCCTTGTCGGGGAAGATCTCGTCCCATGCCGAGAACGGTGCGTTGGCCGTGATGGCGATGCTCTTCCTCTCATATCGCTCGGCGATGAGCTCGAACAGCACGGAGGTCTCGGCCTGGTCGCGCCTCGCATAGCTGAGATCGTCCAGGATGATCAGGTCGAAGCGATCGAGCTTGGCGAGTTCGTTTGGCAAGCGAAGGTCTCGCCGCGCCGCCTGCAGGCGTTGTACCAAGTCACTCGTTCGCACGAAGAGCACCTTGTAGCCGTGATCGATGAGGGCATGGCCGATGCCGGCGATGAGATGGGTCTTGCCCACGCCCGGCGGCCCGAAGGCGAGCAAGTTATGCCCTTGTGCGAGCCAGCCATCGGCCTCGGCCAACGCCGTGACATGGGCCTTGGAGACTGCCGGAACTGCGTCGAAGTCGAAGCTTGCCAAGCTCTTGTCCGGCGGCAGGTGGCTGTCGATGCGTGCGCGCGCAAGCCGGCGCGTCTCGCGCTCGTTGACCTCCTGCTCGAGCAGCACGCCCAGGAAGCGTTCCGCCGGCCAGCCTTCGCGGTTGGACTGCTCGGCTAGGTCGGCCCACAGCCGCTTCATCGTGGGAAGCCTCAGTTCTCCCAGCATGAGGGGCAGACGTGCTGCATCGGCCGCGCTGCGCGCGGATGCGATCGTGTTCATGCGGCCTCCAGCAGTTCGTCATACACCGCGGTGGTCGGCAACATGACCTCCACGAGTGGCATCAATGCCGGACGCGGTGCGAACTGCGCCCTCAGCACTTCGATGTCGGGGAGTTCGTTGCGCTCGCCCAGGCCGCTGAGGATCCCGGCGAGTTCCACCACCACGTTGGCCCGATCCGCGAGATCGAGCAGGTTCACCATCAACCGACAGGCCTCCCGCTCGCTCAGGCGCTCGCTAATGCGTTCCCAGGCCTGGGCGTATTCGCTGCGCGGGAACATGGCATCGCGCAACATCCACCGGGCGAAGGCTCCAGGCTTGCGTCGCAGCGACGGCAGCATGTGGCGCCAGTCGATGCGCTTGGGATGCTTGGTCTGGGCGCTGCTGCGCAAGCGCTCGCACTCGAACACCTTCACGCCGCCCAGCCAGGCTTCCAAGTGGGCGCTGTATAGCCGGACCTTCAGCCGATGACCGACCAACCTGGACGGCACGCTGTAGTGGGCGGCCTTGATGCTGATCAGGCCGAACTTGCTGACTCTCGCGTCGACCTCTTCGAAGTCCACCGTTCGCCGAGCCGGCAGCGGCCGAAGGCTGGCACGCTCGACCTCCCACGTCCGAGCGCAGCGTGCGTTCAGGCGCCGCACGGTATCGGCGACGAACTGGCCGTAACCATCGAGGCTCGCGAACTCGCGTGTGCCGCGAAGCAGCAGCGACTGGTCCAGCGCAGTCTTCAGGCTGCCCTGGCGCGCTTCGATCGAACCGTTCTCGTGGCTCGCGCCCGGATTGTTACGGCTCGCGCGCAGGCCGTAGTGCGCGCACAGCTCGCGGTAGCGGGCTGTGAGTTCCTCCTGCTCGGCCAGGTTGTTGAACGCCGCCGACAGGCTGTCGGTGCGATGCTCTTCGGGCACACCCCCGGCCATCCATAGTGCCTCCTGAAGGCCGCTCGCCAACGCCTGGAAGCTCTCGCCGCTCAGCACGATGCAGGCATGGCGCCAACCGCTGTGCGCGAACGCGAACTGGTACAGCCGGTGTGGCAAGGCCTCGCCGACGATGGTGATGGCCAGTTCATCGCAGACCGTAAAGTCCGACAGGCCAAGCCGGCCAGGTGGATGTTCCTGGGCGAAGAAGATCTCGCGATCGCCACCGTGCTCGGCGCGCCACTGCCGTACCCGGCGCTGCAGGGTGCGCAACACCGCGCCGTCAAAGCGATGTGGGTGGCGAAGTTGCAACTCCTCCAGCACCGTCACCGCCATCAACCCAGGGGCGGCTTCCAACATCGGCACGACCTCCGCTGTCCACACCTCCGTCAGCGGGTCAGCGCGCGTACGCCATGTCCGCGCAGGCTTCTGGGAGGGCAGAAGAACCGTCGACTCGATCCGGCGCGCGCTGGCCACACTCACCCCAGCCTTGGCAGCCGCCACCTCTTGGCTGTGCTTGCCGCGCAGTTCCTTGTACTTGGTCACTTGATGATCCGATATGCGTTTGCCGGGCAAGGTGGCTGCCTCCTCTAGAGGCAATCCACTTTAAAACCCGACCGCAAACGCACCCCGGGCGCGCGCGTCAACCGCTCACGATAGTTGTCGTCGACCGCTCAAGATAATTGTCGTCCGCCA
>NZ_JXQQ01000087.1 GCF_000834655.1 Variovorax paradoxus | reverse complement strand
AAGCGGCCGTTGATGAAGCCTTGCGCTTGCAAGTGCCGCCGTGCCCCCATCCCAACCTTCCCCCAGAGGGGGAAGGAGCCAACACCCAAACACCGGAATCCGTTGCCATGACTCTGTCGGACATGATGAACATCGGCCTCATGCAGGGCTTCGCGGGGCTGAGCCTCTTCGCGGTGCTGCTGCTCATGGGCCTGGGCCTGGCGATCATCTTCGGCCAGATGGGCGTCATCAACATGGCGCATGGCGAGTTCATGACCATCGGCGCCTATTCGATCTACCTCGCCGCGCAGGTAACGGAGCGGATGGCGCCGGCGTTCATGCCGTATTACTTTCCGATCGCCATCGGCCTGGCGTTCGTGTTCGCCTTCATCGTCGGCTGGCTGGTGGAGTGGGGCCTCATCCGCCATCTCTACAAGCGTCCGCTCGACACGCTGCTCGCCACCTGGGGCGTGAGCCTGGGGCTGCAGCAGATCTTTCGCACCTTTATCGGCCCGAAGGAAGTGAGCCCCACGCTGCCCGAGTGGCTCATGGGCTCGTGGACGCCGCATGAGGGCCTGGACATTCCGATCAACGGTCTCTTCGTGCTCGCGCTCACCACGCTGGTCACGGGCGGCGTGCTCATCGCGCTGCACAAGAGCCGCTGGGGCCTCCGGGTGCGTGCCACCGTGGCCAACCGCACGATGGCCAATGCCACCGGTATCGACACGATGAAGACCGACCGCCTGACCTTCGCCATCGGCTGCGGCATCGCCGGCATGGCGGGCGCGGCCTTCACCACCATCGGCTCGACCGGGCCTACCTCGGGCTCGCTCTACATCGTCGATGCGTTCCTGGTCGTCACTTTCGGCGGCGCCGCGAGCCTGTTGGGCACGGTGGTCTCGGCCTTCGGCATCGCGCAGACGCAGTCGATCTCGGAGTTCTTCATGACCGGCTCGATGGCCAAGGTGCTGACGCTCTCTTTGATCGTGCTGATTTTGATGATGCGACCCCAAGGCCTCTTTGCAGTCAAGGTGCGCCGCTGATGAACCCGATTTCTTCCTGGAGAACGTTCCGATGAATTTCATCAAGGCCTCGATCCTGCGCTACCAGCTGGGCAGTCTCCTGCTGCTGGTGCTGCTGCTGGCGGTCGTGCTGCCGCTCTCGCTCGACATCTTTCGCCTCAACCTCGTGGGCAAGTACCTCACCTACGCCTTCGTCGCGGTGGGGCTCGTCATGGTGTGGGGCTACGGCGGCGTGCTGAGCCTGGGGCAGGGCGTGTTCTTCGGCATCGGCGGCTATGCGATGGCGATGTTCCTGAAGCTCGAGGCCTCCGACCCGGTCACCACCAAGATCCAGTCGACGCCCGGCATCCCCGACTTCATGGACTGGAACCAGATCACCGAGCTGCCCGCGCTGTGGCTGCCGTTCAAGAGCCTGCCGCTGAGCCTCGCGCTGGTGGTGCTCGCGCCGATGGCGCTGGCCTGGCTCGTGAGCTTCGCGATGTTCAAGCGCCGCGTGGGCGGCGTGTACTTCGCGATCATCACGCAGGCGGTGGCGCTGATCTGCACCGTGCTCATCATCGGCCAGCAGGGCTACACGGGCGGCGTCAACGGCATGACCGACCTGAAGACGATGCTGGGCTGGGACACGCGCACCGACGGCGCCAAGTACATCCTCTACTACGTCTGCGTGGGCCTGCTGGTCGCGAGCATCGTGCTGTGCCGCTGGATCCAGACCAGCAAGCTCGGCACGCTGCTGCTCGCGATGCGCGACAAGGAAGACCGGGTGCGCTTCTCGGGCTACGACGTGTCGAACTTCAAGGTCTTCATCTTCTGCCTTGCGGCCGGGCTCTCGGGCATCGGCGGCGCGATGTTCGCGCTGCAGGTGGGCTTCATGTCGCCGAGCTTCGTGGGCATCGTGCCGTCCATCGAGATGGTGATCTTCTGCGCGGTCGGCGGGCGCATGAGCCTGGTGGGCGCGGTGTATGGCGCGCTCTTGGTGAACGCGGGCAAGACGCTGTTCTCGGAGAGCTTTCCGGACCTGTGGCTGTTTCTCATGGCCGGGCTCTTCATCGGCGTGACCATGGCCTTCCCGATGGGGCTCGCGGGCCTGTGGGACGAAAAGATCAGGCCCTGGTGGAAGGGCCGCCGCGAGGCGCTGCGCCAGGCCGCCGTGCAGCCGCCGCCCGCCATGCCGATGACGCCCGCGACCCCGGCCGCAACGGCCGTGTCGCCCGAACCCTCCCTGCCCGAAGGTGTCGGCAGCCAGCGCGCCTGAAGACGAACACCGGAGCACTTTCCTCATGAGCAACACCGACTTCGCGCTCGCCGTGGAAGACCTCACCGTCTCCTTCGACGGCTTCAAGGCCATCGACGACCTGACGCTCTACATCGACCGCAACGAGCTGCGCGTGATCATCGGACCGAACGGCGCCGGCAAGACCACGCTGCTCGACCTGATCTGCGGCAAGACCAAGGCCAGCGCCGGCAGCATCAAGTTCAAGAACACCGAACTGACGAAGATGGCCGAGCACAAGCGTGTGCGCCTGGGCATCGGCCGCAAGTTCCAGACGCCGTCGATCTACGAGAACCTGAGCGTGTTCCAGAACCTGGAGGTGTCCTTTCCGAAGGGGCGCTCGGTGTTCGGCGCGCTGGCGTTCAAATGCGACGACGAGGTCAGGTCGAAGGTTCAGGCGGTGGCCGAAGACATCGGCCTGGCCGACAAGCTGCGCACCGAGGCGGGCCTCCTGAGCCACGGCCAGAAGCAGTGGCTGGAGATCGGCATGCTGCTGATGCAGGAGCCCGAGCTCCTGATGCTCGACGAGCCCATCGCCGGCATGAGCGCGCGCGAACGCGAGCTCACCGCCGACCTGCTCAAGCGCATCTGCCAGAACCGCGCGGTGATCGTCATCGAGCACGACATGGCCTTCGTCAAGCAGATCGCGCACAAGGTCACCGTGATGCACCAGGGAAAGATCCTCGCCGAAGGGCCGATGGAGAAGGTGCAGGCCGACCCGAAGGTCATCGACGTCTACCTGGGGCACTGAACCATGAGCAACATCATGCTGAAGGTCGACGACCTGCACACCGCCTACGGCCAGAGCGAGGCGCTGCACGGCATCTCGTTCGCGGGCCATGCCAACGAGACCGTCGCGATCATGGGCCGCAACGGCATGGGCAAGACCACGCTGTTCAAGAGCCTGATGGGCGTGCTGCCGATCAAGAGCGGGCGCATCGAAGTGGCGGGGCAGGACGTGTCGCGCGACGAGAGCTTCCGGCGCGTCGCCAAGGGCATCGCCTACGTCCCGCAGGGGCGGATGATTTTCCCGACGCTCACGGTGGAAGAGAACATCCAGACGGGCCTGGAGAACTCGAAGACCAAGCGCATTCCCGAAGAGATCTACGCGCTCTTCCCCGTGCTGTGGGACATGAAGCGCCGCAAGGGCGGCAACCTCTCGGGCGGGCAGCAGCAGCAACTGGCGATCGCGCGTGCGCTCGTCACCGACCCGAAGGTGCTGCTGCTCGACGAGCCGACCGAAGGAATCCAGCCTTCGATCATCAAGGACATCGCCAAGGCACTGAACGAGATCCGCAAGATGCGCGGCATCACCATCGTCGTGTCCGAGCAGGTGCTCAGTTTCGCGATGGACGTGGCCGACCGGCTGTTCGTCATCGAAGGCGGCCGCCTCGTTCACGAAACCGCGCGCGACAAGACCGATGTCGATCACATCAAGGCCTATCTCTCTGTCTAACCACAACCCCAGGAGCCACTGCAAATGACGGACACGCTGATCAAGGTCGACCTGACCAAGCCGCCCACCGAGAACGAGAACATCCACAACCGCTGGCACCCGGACATCCCGATGGCCTGCTGGGTCAACCCGGGCGACGACTTCATTCTCGAAACCTTCGACTGGACCGGCGGTTTCATCAAGAACAACGACAGCGCCGACGACGTGCGCGACATCGACCTGAGCACCGTGCACTACCTCTCGGGCCCCGTGGGCGTGAAGGGCGCTGAGCCCGGCGACCTGCTGGTGGTCGACCTGCTGGACATCGGCGCGAAGCAGGACAGCCTGTGGGGCTTCAACGGCTTCTTCTCGAAGAAGAACGGCGGCGGTTTCCTCACCGATCACTTTCCCGAGGCACAGAAATCGATCTGGGACTTCAAGGGCATGTTCACGAGTTCGCGCCACATTCCGGGCGTCAACTTCGCGGGGCTGATCCACCCGGGCCTGATCGGCTGCCTTCCCGACAAGCCGATGCTCGACATGTGGAACGAGCGCGAGGGCAAGCTCATCGCCACCGATCCGGACCGCGTGCCCGGCCTTGCGAATCCGCCGTTCGCCGGCACCGCCCACATGGGCAAGATGACCGGCGAAGCGAGAGCGAAGGCGGCAGCGGAGGGCGCGCGCACGGTGCCGCCGCGCGAGCACGGCGGCAACTGCGACATCAAGGACCTCTCGCGCGGCTCGAAGGTGTTCTTTCCGGTGTATGTCGACGGCGCGGGCCTGAGCGTGGGCGACCTGCACTTCAGCCAGGGCGACGGCGAGATCACCTTCTGCGGCGCGATCGAGATGGCGGGGTGGGTGCACATGAAGGTCACGCTCATCAAGGGCGGCATGGCCAAGTACGGCATCAAGAACCCGATCTTCAAGCCCAGCCCGATCACGCCGCAATACAACGACTACCTGATCTTCGAGGGCATCTCGGTCGATGAGAGCGGCAAGCAGCATTACCTCGACGTGAACGTGGCCTATCGCCAGGCGTGCCTGAACGCCATCGAGTACTTGAAGAAGTTCGGCTATTCGGGCGCGCAGGCGTATTCGATCCTGGGCACGGCACCGGTGCAGGGCCACATCAGCGGCGTGGTCGACGTGCCGAATTCATGCGCCACGCTGTGGCTGCCCACGGGCATCTTCGACTTCGACATCAACCCGAACGCATCGGGCCCGGTGAAGATGATCGACGGCAGCATCGACATGCCGCTCTCGCACGACCTGCGTTGAAGAAAAGCCATGCCGACCTATGACTACGCCTGCGGGCAATGCGGTGGCTTCGACGCGCTGCGGCCTTCGGGCCAGCGCGACGAACCGGCTGCATGCCCAGACTGCGGAGGCGCATCGCCGCGTGTGCTTTCGGCCGCGCCGCGGCTCGCGCTGATGGCCTCTGGAACCCGCAACGCCATGGAGACCAACGAGCGCGCGCGGCACGAGCCCGGCAGTTCCCGCGACTACGCGCGCTTCAAGCATCCGGCCGGTTGCGGCTGCTGCTCGGGGTCATCGCCCCGCAGCGCGACGGTGACCGCGCCGAACGGTGCCAAGTCGGCGCCGTCGAAGCGGCCGTGGATGATTTCGCACTAGTGTTGCGCTAGCAAATCGGGGGTGTGCCGCGGTCCGGTGCAAACCCCGATTGTTTCAAACTTGTGAACGCCGCGATTCTTTTTGCCGCGGTTTTTTGGAGCGCGCCAGGATCAAACTTCTCCTCACCAACCAACCGATTGAAGGAGATTGAAATGAATGCCTCGAAGATCCTCGCTGCTGCTGCCCTCTCGCTCCTGGCTGCCGCCGGTGCGCAAGCAGAAACCTACGACGGCGTGCACACCGTGAACTCGTCGGTGTCGCGTGCAGAAGTCGCTCCGCAAGCCGCTGCCGCCGCTCGCGCCGGCAACGAATACGGCGAAGGTGCCAGCGCCGGTGCACAAGCGTTCAACTCGACCGCTGACCGCGCCACCATCCAGGCTGAAGCCGTTGCCAAGGCCCACGATCCGTACGCCAGCCTCGACCGCCGCGCCTTCTACCGCGACGAAGTGCCGCAAGCCTACAAGAAGCCCAGCGTGTCGTTCACGCGCCAGGCTGCTCGCTGAGTCGATCGGCGCAATGCAATGAAGAACGGGCCGCCTGGCCCGTTTTTTCGTTGCTGTCTTTGTCGCTCGTGCCGCCTTGGCGGCTGCAGCGTCACTCGATGCTGAATGTCTTGACGCGGCCTTCGCATTCCGCGCGCAGCACATCGCCATCGATCTCGATGTTCGTCCAGGTGATGGCCACGTCATCGCCGTGAACCAGCCGGATGCTGTCGGCCGAGAGCACGCTGTAGGCGAGGAGCGGGGCGCACACCGGCCCGTTCTTCGTGCCCAGCGTTGCGGCGACATGGCCTGCCGGTTGGAACCGGTAGGTCTCGATGTAGGTCTCCGAGATGAGAGCCAGTCGTCGTCCGAGGGGGATGGGGGTGGTCATAGCACTTTCGTCTGTTGGGGGCGCTCACGCGTTTTCTGCTCCGCTCTGATGCCACGAATGCTGCGGATGCACCGACCGCAGCGATAGAGTTCGGGCCGATGAATGTCCTTGCAATGCATAACGTGAAACGTGCGGTGGCCGGTGTCCTGGGGCTCGTGCTGCTGTCGGACGGTTTGATCCTGGTCGCGACCGGCTACTTTAATCTCGGCGTCGTCCTGCCGTTGGCGATGGGGCTCGGGTTGTGCGGCCTCGGTCTTTGGTGGACGCCATTGAAACGCTGGCTCGGCGCCGCCCCGAGACGCGCCGCCCTCTGGCGCTGGTTCTGGTACGGCGTGTTTTTCTGGCTCGCCACGGTGGCTGTCTTCTGGACCATCCTGGCGACCAGGGCATCGGCGGACCTTCCCGCGACCGCGCCGGCCGCTATCGTGGTCCTGGGATCGGGGTCGCCCGGTGCGACGGCATCGCCCACGCTGGTCGCCCGGCTGGATCTCGCCTTGCGCGATGCGGCCCGCAACCCGGATGCCCTGGTCGTGGCGAGCGGAGGCATCAGCTTCAGGGCGCAGAGCGAAGGCGAGGTGATGGCTGCCTACCTGCAGGAGCGCGGACTGCCGGCGCGTCGCATCGTCAAGGAGGAACTCAGCACGAGCACGCAAGAGAACCTCGCCTTCAGCCGACCCGTGCTTGCTGCCGCAGGCGTGCCTGCCGATGCACCGATGCATCTCGTGACGAGCGATTTCCATACGCTGCGCGCGGGGCTGATCGCCCGGCGTGCGGGCTATACGGCCGTCACCACCCTGGGTGCGGATACGCCCCTCTACCTGCGATACAACATCTGGCTGCGCGAGTACTTCGCCTTCCTCAGCAGTTGGGCCTTGAACGAGTACTAGCGCGGGCGCTCACTTGATGACTTCCTGAAGGCGGCCCGCCGCCTTGGCCTTCGCCGCCGGTCATCCCGGGTCGGTGCGCCGGTAGGTCAGCAGCCGCCCCCGGTACGCCAGGCGACCCACCGTCGCGCGCTGGTCGAGCCGCTCCTCGCACATGCCGAAGCCTTCGTCGGCCATCTGACGGTTGAAGGCGGGGCGGTTGCCGCGGTCGGGGTCGACGATCCACACCTCCGCAGCGGGGCTTGCATGCCGGCCGATGAAGGCGGCCAGGAGGCCACCCGCATCGCGCTCGTACAGCAGGTCGCTGCCGATGATGAGGTCGAAGGCGCCGTGCACATCGCTGCCGGAGTCCTCGGCGCCCTCCGGACCCACCGCGCGCATGCCCCAGTGGCCGCGCCGGTACTTCATCGGCGGCAGGGCGTTCAACCGCAGGTTCTCCAGCAGGAAGCCGGCCGTCAATGGATGGCAGTCGCTCGCGGTCATGTCGTTGCCGCGGCGGTGGCCGACCAGGCTCGCGAGCGCCAGGCCGCAGCCGATCTCCAGCACACGGGCGCCGATCGCGACGGGGTGTATCGCCATGCGCGCGGCCAGTTGCGCACCCGAGGGCCACAAGAGGCCGAACATCGGCCACGCCGCCGAAGAGATGCCCTGCGCGGCCGCGGCACCCAGCGGATCGGCGTACTGCTGGCGGTCGAGCAACGACCGTATGAGCAGGTCGTCCGCACCCGCGATCGCGATGCGTTCCAGCTTGATTTGGTAGCCCGGCATCTGAAGGGGGGCGGGGCCTCGCGGGCGAGGCCTCGAGGCAAAGCGAAGGAGGCCCAGTATGCGCGCCGCCGCATCAAACCGCCATCGTGGGCGGGTAAGCTCGCGGCCCATGAAGCGCAACAGCAGCAACAGCACCCCCCGATCCGCCAGTCCCAAGGCCGCCGGCACGCCGTCGCCCGAGTTGCCCGAAGGCCAGGTCTCGGCAGTGCTGGCGCGCATCGAGACGCTGTGGTCGTCGCTCGGCCCGGTGGGCCAGCGCATCGCCGACTTCATCGTAAAGAACCCGCGCGAGGTCGTCCACATGTCGGTGAGCGAGGTGGCCGAGCGCACCGGCTCGAGCGAGGGCAGCATCGTGGGCCTGTGCAAGAACCTGGGCGCCACCGGCTTCCAGCAGATCAAGATCGCGCTCGCGCAGGAGATCGTGCGGCCGGTGCAGTTCATTCACGAAGACCTCGATCCGCAGGACAAGGCCGATGCGGTGATCCGCAAGATCTTCCAGAGCAACGTGCAGACGCTGCACGACACGCAGGCCACGCTCGATGCAAAGTCGATGGAGCGCGCGGTCAAGCTCTTTCGCCGCGCCGAGCGCATCGAGATCTACGGCATCGGCAGCTCCGCCACCATCGCCGAAGACGCCCACTACCGCATGCTGCGCATCGGCCTCAATGCCAAGGTGGTGGTCGATTCGCACGTGCAGGCCATCAGCGCCTCGCTCACCGATGCGAAGGTGGCGGTGCTCACCATCTCGCATTCGGGCAGCACGCACGAGACGGTCACGGCCACGCGCCTCGCAAAGGAGGCGGGCGCCTCGACGGTGTGCATCACCAACTTCGGCAAGTCGCCGATCCAGGCCTTCGCCGACGTGGTGCTGTTCACCATGGCGCGCGAGACGAGCTTTCGCACCGAGGCGATGACCAGCCGGCTCGCGCAACTGGCGATCATCGATGTGCTGATCGCCTGCCTTGCGCTCTCGGACTACGACACCTCGGTGCGCACGCTGCGCCAGACCTTCGACGTGCTCTCGCTCAAGAGGTACTGAGGCGATTCTTCGGGCGCGGCAACCGGCGAAGAGCGCCTGAACAGCCCGGCCACCGTGGGTGCGACGGCACCCGGCGCCTGGCCCACGAGCAGGCATGTCATGCCCAGCCGCGCGGCGCCTTCGGCATCGGTGAGCGGGTTGTCGCCGACGACCACGGTGCTCGCGGGCTCCGCGCCCAGGCGGCGCAAACCCTCTTCGAACAGCAGCGGCGCGGGCTTGCCGATCGTGCGCCACGGCTGCACGCCGCTCGCAGCGAGCACCGCCGCGAGCAGCGCGCCGGTCTCGGGCACCACG
This sequence comes from Variovorax paradoxus, assembly GCF_000834655.1. Classification (GTDB taxonomy): domain Bacteria; phylum Pseudomonadota; class Gammaproteobacteria; order Burkholderiales; family Burkholderiaceae_C; genus Variovorax; species Variovorax paradoxus_F. The sequence continues at coordinate 10,118 of NZ_JXQQ01000087.1, read as the reverse complement.
CGGCCTTGCGGGCCGGGATGCGTGGCATCGGCATTGGTCACCATCAGCCTGGCGCCGCGCAGCAGTTCGTTGGCGGCCAGCGCCAGGCGCGCGTGACTGAAGTGCATGTCCAGCGCGAGCAGCACGAAGTCGGCATTCGCCTGGACCAGCTCGCAGCCTTCGGCACGCGCGAACCGATGCAGCGACGGGCTTCCGATCAGCAGCACGCGCGCGCCAGGATGCTGCTGCGCCAGCTGCCGCACCGCCAGTTCGCCGGCCAGCACGATGCGCCCGGGCGGCACGCGCAGGCCCAGGCGGCGCAGCCGCAGCGCGAGGCCCTGCGCCGTGTGCGTGGAGTTGTTGGAAACGATGGCGTAGCGGTCGTGAAAGTGGGCGAGCAGTTCGGCTGCGCCGTCGATCGCTTCCTGCTGGCGCACCAGCGTGCCGTCCAGGTCGACGAGCAGGTGGCGGACCCCTGTGAGCCATTCGCCGTTCGCTGGTGCCATTGCTGTCTTGAAATTCGTGCTCATGGATCTCCGGTATCGGCCGACCGGTATCTCGGCCATGGCGCCGGATTGTATTGAACATTGCTCAATTGATTGTTGGTTTTGTACTGAGCTAATTTCATTTTCCTGTCATCTTTCGTTTCTAAGCTCACCGGCATCCCGGCGGCGAACCCGCTCTCCCGCTCTGCCCCAGAGATCCGAAACGAAGGAACCGATCATGAACAAGCTCCTGGCCGTCGCGGCCGCCGCACTTTCGCTGTCCGCAGCGCTTTCGCTGCCCGCGCATGCGCAATCCGTGGCCGACGGCTCGCGCGAGCATCCGCTGCGCGTGCTGCTGATTCCCGCCGATGGCGGCACCGAGTCGGGTACCAAGGCCGACTACGCGCCGGTCTTCAACGCCATCACGCGCACCACGGGCCTGAATTTCGACCTGAAGGTCGGCCAGTCGTACGGCGCGGTCGTCGAGGGCATGTGCAACCAGCTCGCCGACATCGCCTTTTTCGGCCCGGTGTCCTACGTGCAGGCCCACAAGCGCGGCTGCGCGCAATTGCTGGCCGTGGGCGTGGAGAAGGGCGCGTCGGTGTACTACGCCGGCATGTTCGCCAAGGCCAACGCGCCCATCGCGACCATCAAGGACGTCAAGGGCAAGCGCGTGGCCTTCGGCGACGTCAATTCGGCGTCGAGCTTCACCTTCCAGGTCGCGATGCTCATGGACGCGGGCATGGACCCCGCCAAGGACCTCGCGGCCATCCGCATGACCGGCAGCCACGCGAGCAGCCTGGCCGCGCTGGTGCAGGACCAGGTCGACGTGGCCTCGCTCTCGTTCGACTCCTACGAGAAGGCCGTCAAGCAGGGTGCGGTCGATCCCAAGACCGTGAAGGTCATCGCCAAGAGCATCGCCATTCCGTACCCGCCGCTCGCGCTCAACTCGAAGCTGCCCGAGCCGCTCAAGACCAAGCTGAAGGACGCCTTCCAGACGGTCAACAAGGCTCCCGGCATCACGCCCGACATGATCCGCGGCTACGGCGGCGGCAAGATCGACGGCTACGACACGAAGTTCTCGGAAGACGAGTTCAATGTCGCCGCCGAGAAGCTGGGCCTGCTGACCGACGAGCTCAAGGGCCACATCCTCTCCAAGGCCGCGGAGCGTTGAGCAAGGCCATGCTGAACTTCGATTCGGTCGCCATGCGTTATGCCGACGGCACGCGCGCGCTCGACGGCGTCTCGCTCAATGTGCCGGCCGGCCAGTTCTGCGTGGTGCTGGGCTCCTCGGGGGCAGGCAAGTCGACGCTGCTGCGCATGGCGAACGGACTGGTCCGGCCCACGCAGGGCGCGGTGCAGGTCGAGGGCGTGCCGATCGTGCCCGCCGCGCTGGCCCGCATCCGCCCGCGCATCGGCATGATCCACCAGCAGTTCAACCTCGTGCTGCGCTCCACCGTGGCCGAGAACGTACTGGCCGGCGCGCTTCCCGCGATGCCGACGTGGCGTGCGCTGCTGGGTCTGTTCACCGAGGCGCAGCGCGCCAAGGCCTGCGCGCTGATCGAATCGGTGGGCCTGCAGGAGCAGCACCTGCTGCGCCGCGTGAGCGAGCTCTCGGGCGGCCAGCAGCAGCGCGTGGGCATCGCGCGCGCCTTCATGCTCGATCCGCCGCTGGTGCTGGCCGACGAACCGGTGGCGAGCCTGGATCCGCAGACCAGCCACGACGTGCTCTCGCTGCTGCGGCGCGAGGCGCGCGAGCGCGGCACCACGGTGCTGTGCAGCCTGCACCAGATCGAACTGGCCTGCGAATTCGCCGACCGCATCGTGGCGCTGCGCCATGGCGCGGTGGTGTTCGACGGGGCGCCGGATGCGTTCGATCCCAAGGTCTTCGATGCGATCTACGGCCGCCCCGTGACCATCGAGCAACCGCAGGGGCCGATCACCGAACCCGAACCCGAAGACGTGCTGCCGTTGCACACCGGCGTACTGGAGCTTGCGCGATGAGCCGCCCCGCATCCGCCTGGGAACTGCCGCGCCCCTTCGGCACCCGCAGCCTTGTCGTGCTGATCCTCGTCGTCGTGGTCGGCTTCTTCGCCGGCCAGCGCGTGGAGATGGGCCGCATGCTCTCGCTCACCGGCGAAGGCGTGCTGGCCGCCGTGGGGCTGCGCGAGCAGTCGCAGGTGCTCTCGGGCCTGGGCACGATCGCGCGTTCGCTTTTTCCGCCGCAGGTGTCCGAACGCACCGAGGTCGCGCGCATCGAGGGCTTCGACCGCAACCGGCTGCCGTGGTTCTCTCACGTCGAGACCGAGGAATCGCGCCAGCCCAAGCTCAACCCGCAGACGCTGCAGATGGAGGAGGTGGTCGACCAGCGCGAGGTGCTGGTGGAGCCCTTCGGCTACCTCTGGCACGTGGCCGTGAAGATGCTCGAGACCTTCGAGATCGCCATTTGGGCCACGCTGCTGGCCATTGTGCTGAGCGCGCCGCTGGCCTGGTGCAGCGCGAAGAACTACACGCCCAACCGCGCCGTCTACACGCTGGCGCGCAGCGTGGTGGGCATGTTCCGCGCGGTGCCCGAACTGGTGAGCGCGCTGTTCCTGGTGCTGGCCTACGGCTTCGGCCCCATAGCCGGCGTGCTGGCCCTCGCGCTGCACTCGGCGGGCTTTCTCGGCAAGTTCTACGCGGAAGACATCGAGACCGCCGACGACAAGCCGCAGGAGGCGCTGCGCGCCATCGGCGCGAACAGGCTGAAGGTGATGCGCTTCGCGGTGCTGCCGCAGGTGATGCCGCAGTTCATCGCCTACACGCTCTACGTGCTCGACCGCAACGTGCGCATGGCCACCGTGGTGGGCCTGGTGGGCGCGGGCGGCATCGGCCAGGAGCTGAAGGGCCGCTACGACATGTACAACTACGCGCACGTCGGAACGATCCTGATCGCGATCTTCCTCACCGTCCTCGTGCTCGACAGGGTCGCAGCCCGCCTGCGCAGCCGCTATGCCTGAGCGCTAGCCCACCCATCCCCGAATTTCTTCCGATTCCGGTGCGAGCCCTTCGCGGGCCCGCAGGGGACCGGCTTCGCCCGCGCTTTTGCCTTTCGCTTTCTCACGCTCACCGATTCAAAAAGGACACACCCATGAAATCAGCCTCTTCCCGGTACGGCCTCGCTGCGGCGGGCCTCGTCTTGTGCCTTGGCCTCGCCGCCTGCGGCGGTGGTGGTGGCGGCGGCGGCGGCGGCGGCGGTGGCCTGCCGATCCTTCCGCCGGGCCAGACGCCGCCCGCCGGCGGCAGCGGTCCGCAGCAGCCCGGCGGCGACCAGCCCCAGCAGCCCACGCCCGCCCTGAAGTGCGCACCCTGACCGCGCCGCTCGCCACCCGATCCGCTCTTCATTTCCCCGCGTTGAAAGACCACCCATGAACACCCCCAACCGTCGCGATTTCTTCCGCAAGTCGGCCGGCGCCATCGGCGCCGCCTCGGCCATGACGATGCTGCCGCCCGTGATCCGCAAGGCGCTGGCCATCGAGGCCGCCGTCGACACCGGCACCATCAACGACATCAAGCACATCGTGATCCTGATGCAGGAGAACCGCAGCTTCGACCACTACTTCGGCACCCTGCGCGGCGTGCGCGGCTTCGGCGACCGCTTCCCGATTCCGCTGGCCAGCGGCAAGCCGGTGTACTTCCAGCCCAACTCCACCGTCGGCGGCCCGGACATCCAGCCCTTCCGCCGCGACTCCACGATCGCCAATGCTCTGATCGGCTCCGGCACGCCGCACAACTTTCCCGACATGCAAGGCGCGTGGAACCAGGGAAAGATGGACCGCTGGATCCAGTTCAAGAACCAGGCAACGATGGGCTATTACCTGCGCGAGGACATTCCGTTCCAGTTCGCGCTGGCCGACGCCTTCACGATCTGCGACGGCTACCACTGCTCCATCCTCACCGGCACCGACCCCAACCGCATCGTGTTCTGGTCGGGTTCCAACTTCAATCCGGAACTGCGCAAGAAGGGCATCAACAGCACCGATACCGACTCCGAGCCGGTGAATTCGCGCTGCTGGCCCAGCCCGTCGAACTGGGTCGCGGGTCGCGCGCAGAAGGCCGACGGCACGGGCCAGACCGACCCGACCTCGGGCGCCTACAACTACAAGTACGTCAACAACTCCTTCAAGTGGGACACGCTGCCGGACGTGCTGCAGAAGGCGGGCATCACCTGGCACATCTACCAGAACATGAACAACAACTGGACGGGCGCCATGAACGGCTGCCTGGCCTTCGAGAGCTTCCGCACCGCGCAGCCGGGCTCGCCGATCTATGAGCATGGCCTGACGGGCGGCCCCGCGGCGGCCGACGGCGCGGTCAACTTCCTTGCGCAACTCAAGCAGGACGTGATGAACGACACCCTGCCGCAGGTCTCGTGGGTGCTGCCCACGCAGGCGCTGGCCGAGCATCCCGGCAGCAGCGAAGGCGTGGCCGGCGCGGCCGACTTCATCTCGGACGTGCTGACCGCGCTGACCTCGAACCCCGCGGTCTGGAGCAAGACGGCGCTCTTCGTGACCTTCGACGAGAACGACGGCTTCTTCGACCACCTGGCCATGCCGGCGGTCCCCTCGTACGACGCCAGCGGAGAGCTGATGGGCAAGTCCACCGTGCCGCTGGACGGCGAGTATTTCGACGCCTCCGTGGGCAGCTACCTGAACGCCGCCGACACCACCAGCGGCAAGACGCGCCCCTGGGGCCTGAGCTCGCGCGTGCCGATGTACGTGGTGTCGCCGTGGAGCAAGGGCGGCTGGGTCGACTCGCAGGTGTTCGACCACACCTCGATGGGCCGCTTCCTGGAAAAGCGCTTCGGCATCACCATCGATGCCATCAGCCCGTGGCATCGCGCGGTCTGCGGCGACCTCACCTCGTGCTTCGACTTCGTGAGCCCGAACGACCCGGTCGTTCCCAAGCTGCCCGACACCAGCAACTATCCCGCCGTGAATGCGGCGCAGAAGCTCCTGGGCAACACAGGTGCGGTGACCAAGGCACCCGTCACGCCGCAGCCGCTGTACCAGGAGACCGGCACGCGCTTCTCTCGCGCGCTGCCCTACGAGCTGCACACCAGCGCGCGCGTCGAATCGCGTGGTCTCGTGTCGCTGATCTTCAGCAACACGGGCGACCAGGGCGCCGTGTTCCACGTCTACGACAAGCTGCACCTGGACCGCATCCCGCGCCGCTACACGGTCGAGGCCGGCAAGCAGTTGACCGACTACTGGAACGCCGGCGCCACCGACAGCGGCAAGTACGAACTGTGGGTGTACAGCAGCAACGGCTTCGTGCGCACCTTCAAGGGCGATGCGCTGGCCACCGACACCGCGGCCTTCAAGCCCGAGGTGCAGGTCTGCTACGACCCGGCCGCAGGCCAGGTGTACGTGAAGGTGCACAACACCGGCAAGGGCAGCGGCACCGTTTCGGTCAAGGCCAACGCCTACCGCGCCGACGGCCCCTGGTCGCTCGACGTGGCGGCAGGCGCCACCGGCATGCTGCACTGGAACCTCGAAGACAGCGGCCACTGGTACGACTTCACCGTCACCGCCGACAACTTCGAGCGCCGCTTCTCGGGCCGCGTGGAGACGGGCAAGCCGAGCGTGAGCGATCCGGCGATGGCGCTCCATCTGTCCGCCGTCTGAACGCGCCGCCGACGACAACAAAGAGGAGAAGCATGAAGCACAAGCGCGCAACGCGCGGCGCAGCCCTGGTCGGGCTGGCCGTCGCGCTCGGCTCCGGTGTCGGCCTGGGCCATGCCCAGACCATCACCTGGGACCCGGCCAAGTCCAACCTGGGTATCGGCACCGGCACGGGCATCACCGGCGTCACCGGTACCAACAACCAGGCGTTCGGCACGGGCACCGGCAACAACGTCAGCACCAAGTACAACCTGGCCATCGGCGACGGCGCGGGCACCAACGTGAGCGGCGACAACGCCAACCAGGCCATCGGCTACCAGGCGGGCACCGACGTGAAGGGCGGCTGGAACCAGTCGTTCGGCCGCAGCGCCGGCGACAACGTCACGGGCAACCACAACAACGCGACGGGCTTTCACGCGGGCAGCGGCGTGACCGGCTCCGACAACAACTCGACCGGCACGAACGCCGGCATGACCGTTGCCGGCAGCAACAACAACGCCATGGGCAATGGCGCCGGCAGCAACGTCACGGGCAGCGAGAACACCGCCATCGGCACCAACGCCGGCAGGAACGTGACCGGCAGCAACGACATCTCGATGGGCAACGGCGCGGGCAACAACGTCAGCACCAACTGGAACCTGGCCATCGGAGAAGGCGCGGGCACCAACGTGTCGGGCAAGAACGCCAACCAGGCCATCGGCTACTACGCGGGCACCAACGTGGTCGGCGGCTGGAACCAGACCATGGGCCGCAGCGCGGGCGAGAACGTCACCGGCGACTACAACAACTCCAACGGCTATGCGGCGGGCCAGTTCGTCACCGGCAACCGCAACGACGCCGCCGGCTCCAACGCCGGCCAGCATGTCACCGGCTCCGACAACGAGGCCTACGGCACCAACGCCGGCGGCAACGTCACGGGCAACGGCAACCAGGCCTACGGCAACGGCGCGGGGCGTGACGTGAACGGCAGCAACAACATCGCGAGCGGCGAAGGCGCGGGCGGGGGTGTCAAGGGCTCGGGCAACCAGGCCTCGGGCCAGATGGCCGGCGCGCAGGTCTCAGGCAACAACAACCTCTCGATGGGCCAGGGCGCGGGCGGCGGCGTGCAGGGCAACCGCAACCAGGCCTTCGGCACGACGGCGGGCCAGGCCGTGACGGGCAACGACAACAGCGCGCAGGGCAACGGCGCCGGCGCGCACGTGAGCGGCAACGCCAATATCGCGATCGGCAACGACGCAGGCGTGTACGTCAACGCGAACCGGACGCTGTCGATCGGCGCCTCGGCGCGCGCCAGCGCAGACAACGCGATGGCCATCGGCAGCGGCGCGCAGGCGCAGGCCGATGGGGGCAGCGCGCTGGGCGCCAACGCGGTGGTGCAGCATGCCAACAGCGTGGCGCTGGGCGCGGGCAGCGTGACCACGCGCGGCGCGCAGACCAACTACGTGGCCACGGGCATGGCGGGCCTGCAGTCGTCGGCCGGCGAAGTGGCGCTGGGCAACCGCCAGCTCACCGGCGTGGCGCCCGGCAGCGCACCGACCGATGCCACCAACGTGGGCCAGGTGCAGGGCATGGTGCAGAACGGCGTGGCCTCGGCCAACGCGTACACCGACACCATCGCCGCGCAGGGCCTGCCGTTCGGCAAGGCCTACACCGACCTCACGGCCGCGCGCCTGCAGAACGAGATCAACGACAACGCACGGCGCGCCTACGCGGGCATCGCGGGCGTCGCCGCGATGGAGGCCGCGCCGGTCGTGCCCGGCAAGATCAGCTACGCCGTGGGCATGGGCAACTTCCGCAGCGAGAACGCGATGGGCGGGTCGCTGCGCCGCACCTCCGAAGACGGCCGCTACAGCATCACGCTGGGCGTGGGCGTGAGCAGCTCGGGCGCGGTGAGCCGGGTGGCATTCACGGGCGTGTTCGATTGACCTCGTGACTCGGCGACGCGTGGAAAGGCATGAAGGGCGTCCGCGCCCCGGCGCCTTCTCACGCACGTTTAAGCAACTTCTCACAGGCCCGTAAGTGGCCCGGCCTAGAGTGAAAAAACCAATCACTCCAGGAGACAGCCATGAGAGTTCGTACCGCAGCCATTTGCATCGCCGCCGCACCGGCGCTGGTGCTGGCCTCGCTCGCGCATGCAGGCGGGCGCGGCGACCCCGACTATCCGCAGATCTCGCACTCGACCCAGTCGCGCGACGCGGTGGCCGAGGACGCCATGCGCGCCAACACCGGCATGCACGCGACCGAGATCCTCGAATCGCAGGTGCAGCGGCCGGTATCGGGTGCCGACCGCGCGCAGGTCCAGGCGGAGGCCGTGCGTGCCAACAACGCGATGCACCCGACCGAGATCCTCGAATCGCAGGTTCAGCCGCCTGTTGCGTCGGCGAACCTGCCGTCCCGGACCGCCAGCGGCGAATGACCCCTCGTGCTCACTCGCGCGTGAGCACGAAGCGCTTGCGGATGCCGCCCGCGGCCGAGGGGGCGACCCACAGGTCGAACTCGCCCGGCTCGACCACGGGCTTCATGTCGCGGCCGATGAATTCCATGTCGGCCGTGGTGAGCGCGAACTCGACCACCTTCGATGCGCCCGGCTCGATGCGCACCTTCTGGAAGCCCTTGAGCTCGCGCACCGGTCGCGTCACGCTCGCGGCGCGCTCCGAGAGGTACAGCTGCACCACTTCCTCGGCCTCGCGCATGCCGGTGTTGGTGACGGTGGCGCGCACGCGCAGCGTGTCGCCCATCGTCATGCGCTCCTGGCTCAGCTCGACGTTGTCGTAGCGCACGGTTGCGTAGCCGATGCCGAAGCCGAAGGGGTAGAGCGCCTCGTTCGTCGCATCGACGTAGCGCGTCTTGAACGACGTGCCCGGCGCGCCTTCGGGCGAGGGCCGCCCGCTGCGCTTGTGGGCGTAGTAGTAGGGCACCTGGCCCGCCGTCTGCGGAAAGCTCACCGGCAGGCGGCCCGAGGGGTTGAAGTCGCCGAACACCACGTCGGCGATGGCATGGCCCGTCTGCACGCCGAGGAACCAGGTCACGAGGATGGCGCGCGCATTGCGCACCGCGCCTTTGAGCGCCATCGCGCGGCCGTTGCTCAGCAGCACGACCACCGGCTTGCCGGTCGCGGCCACGGCCTCGGCCAGGTCCTGCTGCGGCTGCGGCAGGCCGATGTCGCTGCGCGAGCGCGACTCGCCCGACATCTTCTGGCTCTCGCCGATGGCCAGCACCACCACGTCGGCTTCGCGTGCGGCGGCCACCGCGGCCTCGATGCCGCCGGGCAGCGGCGACTCCACGTTCGAGCCGCGCGCGATCGTCACCGACGAATCGGGCCCCAATGCGGCGCGCAGCCCTTCGTCGATGCCCACCGGCGCCGACTGGCCCGGGAACAGGCTCCACGAGCCCATCAGGTCCTTCGTGCCTTCGGAGAAGGGGCCGATCAGCGCGATCTTCGTGCCGGCCTTGGGCAGCGGCAGGAGCTTGGCCTCGTTCTTGAGCATGACGATGGAGCGGCGCGCATCTTCGCGGGCGAGCGCGATGAACTCGGGGTTCTCGGCGCGCCTGGCGGCGGGCGGCCCGTCCAGGCCGCGGAACGGGTCGTCGAAGAGGCCCAGCTTCTGCTTGACGTGCAGCACGCGGCGCACGGCCTCGTCGAGCCGCGCCATCGGCACTTCGCCGGACGCCACGAGGTCGGGCAGGTGGCGCATGTAGAGCCCGCTCTGCATGCTCACGTCGGTGCCGGCCATGAAGGCCATCTTGGCGGCCTCGCGGCTGTTGGCGGCGTAGCCGTGCTCGATGAGTTCCTCGTCGGCCGTGTAGTCGGACACCACGAAGCCCTTGAACTTCCATTCGTCGCGCAGCACGCCGGTGAGCAGCGCCCGGTTCGCGGTCGAGGGGATCCCGCCGATCTCGTTGAAGCCGCTCATCACCGAGAGCGCGCCCGCGTCGATGGCCGCGCGGAACGGCGGCAGGTAGACCTCGCGCAGCGTGTGCTCGGAGATGT
>NZ_JXQQ01000086.1 GCF_000834655.1 Variovorax paradoxus | reverse complement strand
ACCGATCGTGCCCACGTTCACGTGCGGCTTGGTGCGGGTGAATTTACCTTTTGCCATTTTTCAATCCTTGAAAGAGCATTTCCCGTGTATTGGTTTTATGTCTGCACCCGATTGCTGGTTCGCCTCGCACGGGAACGTGGCGGCACCGGATCGCAGACAACGAAGGCCACGCACTGCGTGGCCTTGCATTCTTAAAAAGCTTACTTTGCGCGAGCAGCCACGATGGCTTCGGCGACGTTACGGGGAGCTTCGGCGTAGTGCTTGAACTCCATCGTGTACGTGGCGCGGCCTTGCGACATCGAACGCAGCGTGGTCGAGTAGCCGAACATTTCCGACAGCGGCACTTCGGCCTTGATGGACTTGCCGCCACCGATCATGTCATCCATGCCCTGCACCATGCCGCGGCGTGAGGACAGGTCGCCCATCACGTTGCCGGCGTAGTCTTCAGGCGTTTCCACTTCCACGGCCATCATCGGCTCCAGGATCACGGGGCTGGCCTTGCGGGCGCCTTCCTTGAAACCGAAGATCGCGGCCATCTTGAACGCCATTTCGTTCGAGTCCACGTCGTGGTACGAGCCGAAGTGCAGCGTGACCTTGACGTCAACGACGGGGTAGCCCGCCAGCACGCCTTGCGTCAGCGCTTCGACAACGCCCTTTTCCACTGCGGGGATGTATTCGCGAGGAACCACACCGCCCTTGATGGCGTCGACGAACTCGAAGCCCTTGCCCGCTTCTTGCGGCTCGAGCTTCAGGATCACGTGACCGTACTGGCCCTTGCCGCCCGACTGGCGAACGAACTTGCCTTCGGCATCTTCGACCGTCTTGCGGATCGTTTCGCGGTAGGCAACCTGGGGCTTGCCCACGTTGGCTTCCACGCCGAATTCGCGCTTCATGCGGTCCACGATGATTTCAAGGTGGAGCTCGCCCATGCCGGCGATGATGGTCTGGCCTGATTCTTCGTCTGTCTTGACGCGGAACGACGGGTCTTCCTGAGCGAGACGCTGCAGGGCGATGCCCATCTTTTCCTGGTCGGCCTTGGTCTTGGGCTCGACGGCCTGCGAGATCACCGATTCCGGGAACACCATGCGCTCGAGCGTCACGACGGCTGCCGGGTCGCACAGGGTTTCGCCCGTGGTGACTTCCTTCAGGCCCACGCAGGCGGCAATGTCGCCGGCGCGGATTTCGTTGACTTCTTCGCGGTTGTTCGCGTGCATCTGCACGATACGGCCGATACGTTCCTTCTTGCCGCGCACCGGGTTGTAGACGCTGTCGCCCTTGGTCAGCACGCCCGAGTAGACGCGCACGAAGGTCAACTGGCCCACGAACGGGTCGGTCATCAGCTTGAATGCGAGCGCAGAGAACTTCTCGCCGTCGTCAGCCTTGCGGGTGACGGGTGCTTCGTCTTCGTCGGTGCCGGTGACCGGCGGAATGTCGGTCGGTGCGGGCATGTATTCGACGACGGCGTCGAGCATGGCCTGCACGCCCTTGTTCTTGAAGGCCGAGCCGCACAGCATCGGCTGGATTTCGCCGGCGATGGTGCGCTGGCGGATGGCCTTCTTGATTTCTTCCTCGGAGAGCTCACCGCCTTCGAGGTACTTGTTCATCAGCTCTTCGCTGGCTTCGGCAGCGGCTTCGACCAGCTTTTCGCGGTATTCGGCGCAGACGGCAGTCAGGTTCGCGGGGATTTCACCGTAGGTGAAGGTCACGCCCTTGTCTTCGTCCCAGATGATCGCCTTCATCTTCACGAGGTCGACGATGCCCTGGAAGTGCTCTTCGGCTCCGATCGGGATCTGGATCACGACAGGGTTGGCCTTCAGGCGGTCCACCATCATCTGGCGCACGCGCAGGAAGTCGGCGCCGGTGCGGTCCATCTTGTTGACGAACGCGAGACGCGGAACCTTGTACTTGTTGGCCTGGCGCCAGACGGTTTCGGACTGGGGCTGCACGCCACCGACCGCGTCGTACACCATGACTGCGCCGTCCAGCACGCGCATCGAGCGCTCGACTTCAATGGTGAAGTCCACGTGGCCGGGGGTGTCGATGATGTTGATGCGGTGTTCTTCGAACTTGCCGGCCATGCCTTTCCAGAAGCAGGTGGTGGCAGCCGAGGTGATCGTGATGCCGCGCTCTTGCTCTTGCTCCATCCAGTCCATCGTGGCGGCGCCGTCGTGCACTTCACCGATCTTGTGGTTCACACCGGTGTAGAACAGGATACGTTCGGTCGTCGTGGTCTTGCCGGCGTCGATGTGCGCGGAGATGCCGATGTTGCGGTAGCGCTCGATGGGGGTCTTGCGGGACATGATTTACTTTCGGGTTGAAATGCGTTGAGCGCTGGGCCCCGAGTACGGGCACAACGCCCGACACTCAGCACCCAACGCCCAAGCGAAGTTTGATTTTTAGAAGCGGAAGTGGCTGAACGCCCGGTTGGCTTCCGCCATGCGGTGCACTTCGTCGCGCTTCTTCATGGCACCGCCACGGCCTTCCGTGGCTTCCATGAGTTCGTTGGCCAGACGCAGGGCCATCGACTTTTCGCCGCGCTTGCGAGCGGCTTCCTTGATCCAGCGCATCGACAGGGCGAGGCGGCGGACAGGACGGACTTCGACCGGCACCTGGTAGTTCGCACCGCCAACGCGGCGCGACTTCACTTCGACCATCGGTTTCACGTTGTTGATGGCAACGGTGAAAGCTTCGAGCGGGTCCTTGTCAGGGTTCTTCTTTTCGATGAAGTCGAGCGCGCCATAAATGATGCGCTCGGCGATCGCCTTCTTGCCGCCTTCCATGATCACGTTCATGAATTTCGACAGCTCGACATTGCCGTACTTGGGATCCGGCAGGATTTCACGTTTGGGGACTTCGCGACGACGTGGCATTTTTCTAACCTCTTTGCTTCAGTTGGCACCGTTTCCGGCACCGCGAGAGCCAGTCAGGACTCTCACTTACTCGACCCGGGATTGGGTCACTTCGTTCGATATGCCCGCCAAGGCAACCGAACACCGTTTTTTCTGACGACAGGAAGGCTTAAGCCTTCTTGGGGCGCTTCGCGCCGTACTTGGAACGCGACTGCTTGCGGTCTTTCACGCCTTGCAAGTCGAGCGAACCGCGCACGATGTGGTAGCGAACACCGGGCAAGTCCTTGACACGACCGCCGCGAACCAGCACGACGCTGTGTTCCTGCAGGTTGTGGCCTTCGCCGCCGATGTAGGAGATGACTTCGAAGCCATTGGTCAGACGGACCTTGGCAACTTTACGAAGCGCCGAGTTGGGCTTCTTTGGCGTCGTGGTGTAGACGCGGGTGCAGACACCGCGACGTTGCGGCGAGTTCTGCATGGCAGGGCTTTTCGAATTGATCTTTTCGACCGTTCGACCCTGACGCACCAGTTGATTGATGGTTGGCATGAATGAATTAGTCCCAAAACAACCCGGCCCTGGTTGCAAAACCGCCCTTGGTCGTGACGCAAGGAAGCCGGGAATAACGAAAACGTGAAACCCTTCGGAAAATTCCGAAAAGCCCACGAGTATAGCAGGCGAGCCTGAAACGGCAAGGTCAGGCGCGGCCAGCGCTGGCTGGCGACCTCAAGCGCCCGGCTTTCTTACTTGATCCAGAGGCGCACGGCATCCCAGGCGCGGCCGAAGACGCCGGCCTGCTCGACCGCTTCCAGGGCCACCAGCGGCACGTCGGCCACCGGCTGGTCGTCCAGGGTCACCTTGAGCGAGCCCACGGCCTGGTACTTGGTGAAGGGCGCCACGAGAGGGTCGGGGCGCGCCACCTGGGTCTTGATCTTGCTGGCGGAGCCGGCCGGGACCGCCACGACGATGGCTTCGGGGCGACCCAGCTTCAGCACGTTTTCCTTGCCCTTCCAGACCGCTGGCGTGGCGGCCGGCTGGCCGGCGTCGAACAGGCGGACGGCGTCGTAGGCCGTGTAACCCCAGTTCAGCAGCTTCTGCGATTCGTTCGCGCGCACCGTCTCGCCCGAGGCGCCCAGCACGATCGACAACAGGCGGCGTCCGCCGGTCAGGTTGGGGAAATCCCGCTTGGCTGTGGCGATCATGCAGTAGCCGGCGGCTTCGGTATGGCCGGTCTTCAGGCCGTCGACGGTCGGGTCGCGGAACAGCAGCAGGTTGCGGTTGGTGTCGTTGGTCGACGGCGTGCCCGGGTAGCGGTACTTCTTGATGGCGTAGTACTTCGCTTCTTCCGGGAAGTCGCGCACCAGCCGGGTCGCCAGGATGCTCAGGTCGCGGGCCGTGGTGGTGTGGCCAGGCGCCGTGAGGCCTTCGGGGTTCTTGTAGCTGGTGTTCTTCATGCCCAGCGCCTTGGCCTGGGCGTTCATGAGTTCGACGAAATGCTCGACCGTCCCGCCCACGCCCTCGGCCAGGGCCACGGTGGCATCGTTGCCCGATTGCACGATCAGGCCCTTGATCAGGTCTTCGACCGGCACCTGCATCTTCGGGTCGATGAACATGCGGGAGCCGGGCATCTTCCAGGCGCGCGGGCTGACCGGGAAGGTCTGGGTCAGCGTGATCTTCTTGGCGCGCAGCGCGTCGAACACGATGTAGGCCGACATCAGCTTGGTGAGCGAAGCCGGCTCCACCGGGCTGTCGATGTCCTTCTGCGCGAGGATCTGGTTCGCGGTCACGTCCAGCAGCAGATAGCTGCGCGCAGCGATTTCGGGCGGGGCCGGCACCTGGGCGGCAGCGATCACGCCGACCGAGGCAGCGGCGGTCAGCACCAGTGCGCGGAGCGCATTGAAAAAACGATTCATGGGGAGGATGGGAAGAGACGAAAACAAGCCCGTGAGGCTTTCATTCAATGCCCGCGCGGAGGTGGCGGGCAACCAGACTTTTGAGCAGGGGCAATTGTCCGTGAAAGAAATGGCCGCCCCCGGGAATAACCGTGACAGGAAGTGACTGTGGCCGCGCCCAGTCCATCACGGCGGCCAGCGGCACCGTGTCGTCCGCTTCGCCGTGAACCACCAGCATGCGCTCGTGGGCCTCGACAGGCAGCACGGCCACGGTATTGCGCGCGGCGGCAGTGCCGACAAGCACGACCTGCTTGATGTCGCGCGCAGCCCAGAGCTTTTCGGCGGCGCCGCAGGCAACGAAAGCGCCGAACGAAAAGCCGGCGATGGCCAGCGGGCCTTCAGGCGCCAGTTGGCCGACGACATTCAGCATGTCTTCCAGCTCGCCGCGCCCTTCGTCATGCACGCCTTCGCTGGCGCCGACGCCGCGGAAGTTGAAGCGCACCGTTGTCCAGCCGCACGACACGAAAGCGCGCGCCAGGGTCTGCACGACCTTGTTGTCCATCGTGCCGCCGAACAGCGGATGCGGATGGGCGATCACCGCGATGCCACGCGGGGCTCCGGCGGGTTGGTCACGCTGCACCTCGATCGCGCCGGCTGCGCCCTGGAGGCTGATCTTTTCGGTCTGGGAGTTCATGGCAGGGTGGGTGGGCGG
>NZ_JXQQ01000085.1 GCF_000834655.1 Variovorax paradoxus | reverse complement strand
GCAGGCAGGGCGCCCGATGGATGCGCCGCTTGCCCCCACCCCGGCCCTCCCCCGGGAGGGGAGGGAGAAATTCAGATCGCTCATTCGGGCTGGATGCCGGCCGCCTGGATCAGCTTCTTCCACTTGGCCAGCTCCGACACGGTGAATGCCCCCAGCTCTTCCGGCGTGCTGCCGAACGCATCGAAGCCCAGCTTGCTCACGCGCTCGCGAAAGACCGCGCCGTTCGCCATGTCCGACAGCGCCTTGTTGAGCTTGAGCACGATGTCGCGCGGCGTGCCGGCCGGCGCGAACACGCCGTTCCACGAGGTGATGTCGAAGCCCTTGAGCTCGGGCGTGTCGGCCAGCGGCGGCAGCTCGGGAAAGAGCTTGGTGCGCTCCTGCGTGGTGACCGCGATCGCGCGCATCTTGCCGGCCTTCACCGTCGCGAGCCCCGCGGCGAGATCGACCACCATCATCGACACCTGCCCGCCGATCAGGTCGGCGATCGCCGGCGGCGTGCTCTTGTAGGGCACGTGCAGCATCGGCACGCCGCTCATGCGCGAGAGCGTGGCACCGCTCACGATGCCGGTGCTGTTGCCGCTCGCATAGGTGAGCTTTCCGGGGTGCGCGCGGCCCCAGGCCAGGAGCTCCGCCACGCTTTTCACCGGCAGGTCGTTGTTGACCACCAGCATGAACGGCAGGTTGCCCATGCGGCTGACGGGCGCGAAGTCCTTCACCGGGTCGTAGGGCAGGTGCTTCATCAGGCTCGGATTGGCCGAGTGCGTGGTGTTGGTGGTCATGAAGAGCGTGTAGCCGTCGGGCGGCGCCTTGGCCACCGCCTCCGCGCCGATCACGCCGTTGGCGCCCGCCTTGTTGTCGACGATGACCGAGCCCTTCAGGGCCTCGCCCAGCATCTGGCCCGTGATGCGCGCCACCGCGTCGGTGCCGCTGCCGGCCGCGAAGGGCACGACCAGCCGGATCGGCTGCTTCGGATAGCCGCCGTCCTGCGCAAAGGCCCAGGGCGCGGCGCCTGCAAGGCCCGCCGCTGCGCCGATGGAAATGAAACGGCGGCGGCTTTCCACCGCGACTGTTTCTGTCGCGTTCTTCGTCTGCATGGTTTTGTCTCCGGGTGGTTGTCGTTCAGGGCCGGATCACGCGCTCCGGCAGTTCCTCGTACGGCGGGCTGTAGATCACCAGCACGCGCACCGGCTCGTCGCTCACCACCGTGAAGGTGTGCATCGCGTCGGCCGGGAAAAAGCAGCTGTCGCCGGGGTGCAGCTCCTGCCGCTGGCCGCCCACCTCGGCGACCGCGCGGCCTTCGAGCATGTAGCAGACCTGCTCGATGCCAGGGTGCGCATGCGGCAGCGCACCCTTTCCCTTCTGGATGTGGCCCACCAGCACCTCGAGCTGCTTCGCGCCCACGGTCTCGGGGCCGATCAGGCGCTTGTTCAGGGTGCCCGTGTGGTTGGCGGGGTGGTAGCCGGCGATGTCGGCTTCGCGGATGAAGTAGCGAGAGGCGGTGGTCGTGGTCATCGGGGGGTCTCAGTCTTGGGTTCGATCGCGAGGCAGGCCGAGCGCAGCATCGCCGCGATCTCCTCGATGCGCGGCTCCATGCGGTAGCGCGGGCCGGCGACCGAGATCGCATAGGCCTCGCCACCGATGCGCAGCGGCCACGCGAGGCCGATCAGGTCGGGAATGCTTTCGCCGAGGTTGCCGTACCAGCCGCGCGTGGCGGAGCGCTGGAGCTCGGCCTCGATGGCGTCGGGGGTGGTGAGGGTGGCGTCGGTCAGCGGCAGCAGCGCCATGCCGCCAAGAAGCGCGCGGCGCGCCTCGGGTGCGAGCGTGGAAAGCAGCGCGCGGCCCAGCGAATTGGCATACGCCGGCCGCGTCTCGCCCGACTCGGCCGTGTAGCGGATGCGCTGCGGCGCGCTCAGCACGTCGAGGTACACCACCTGGCTCGCATCGCGGAACTTGCCGAACACCACGGTCTCGCGGGCGGCGTCGCGCAGTTCTTCCAGCGTGGCCCTCACCCGGTCGAGCACCGGGTCGTGCGCGGCGATGACCTGCGCCATCGCGAGCAGCCGGCCCGTCGGGTAGTAGCCCTGGCGGCGGCCGGTCTCGTACATGTAGCCCTGCTCTTCGAGCGTGCGGATGAGCCCGAGGCAACTGGACACCGGCATGTCGAGCAGCCGCGCCATCTCGGACAGCGCCAGCGGCTGCTTCTCCCGGGCGAAGAGCTCGACGATCTCGATCACGCGAAACGCTGTTTTCACAACCATGAATAAATTTTCTCGTATGTGAAAAACAAAAGCGTCAGGGTTTCCCCTTCGTTCGCCTCCTTTCAGCGAGACCGTCTGCGGCGCATCGCGTCAGTAGCCGCGCTCGGGATCGACGATGCCGTTGATCGGCTGCCCGGCTTCCATCGCGCGAATCTTTCCGGCGATCTGCGCGATGGACTCCTCTCGCAGCGTGCGCGCCGAGCCGTGCGGGGTCACGGTGATCTTCGGGTGGCGCCAGAAGGCGTGGTCGGCCGGCAGCGGCTCGACCTGGAACACGTCGAGCGTCGCGCCCGCGAGTTCGCAGGCGTCCAGCATCGGAATGAGGTCGTCCTCGACCAGGTGCCCGCCCCGCGCGATGCTGATGAGGTAGCCCCCGGGCTTCAGCTTGCCCAGCGTCTTGCGGTTCAGGATGCCGCGCGTGGCGTCGGTCAGCGGCAGCAGGTTGACCAGCACGCGCGTGGATGCGAGGAAGTCGTCGAACTGCGCCTCGCCGCTGAACACCTGCACGCCGTCGATGGCCTTGGGCGAGCGGCTCCAGCCGAGCACCGGGAACTCGAACTGCGCGACCGCCTTGGCCACGCGTTCGCCCAGCACGCCGAGCCCCATGATCCCGACCGGAAAGTCGCGCCGCAGCTTCGGCTTGCGATAGCTCCACTTGCCTTCGCGCGCATCCGCTTCGTACACGTCGAACTCGCGGAAGTGGCGGATGAGCGTGTGGCACACGTACTCGGCCATCTGCACCGACATGCCCGCATCGTCGAGCCGCACGATGCGCGTGTGCGCGGGCACCTTGAGCTTGAGCAGCGCATCGACGCCCGCGCCGATGTTGAAGAGGCCGCGCAGCCCGGGCTGCTCGTCGAGGAATTCCTGCGGCGGCGCCCACACCACGGCATGGTCGGCTTGCGGTGCGCCGGGCTTCCAGGCTTCGATGACGGCATCGGGGAGTTCGGCCTTGAGGCCTTCGATCCAGGGGTCTGGGCGGTTGTCGGTGAGGTAGACGGTGATTCGCATGGGGACGAATCTTAGTGACGCCGCTGACGCGGCGCGCATGGATGGCTATGCTCGAACACCACCTCACACCCCCACCCCTCAGGAGACTCCCATGATCAAAGTCAGCGTGATGTACCCCTATACGGCCGACGCCCGCTTCGACCACGCCTACTACCGCGACAAGCACATGCCGCTCCTGAAGGCCCGCATGGGCGACGCCTGCCTCTCGTACACCGTCGACAAGGGCCTGGCGGGCGGCGCCCCCGGATCGCCCCCTACCTACGTCGGCATGTGCCACGTGTTCTGCGAATCGGTCGAGTCCTTCCAGGCCGCGTTCGGCCCGCATGCCAAGGAAATCCTGGGCGACGTCAGGAACTACACCGACATCGCCCCGGTCATGCAGATCAGCGAAGTGGTGGTGGGCTGATCGCCCACCGCCCTTTCCCTCCGCTTCGTTACGCCGCCTTCGCGCGGCGGCGGCGCCACACCAGCCGCACCAGCCACACGAGCGGCAACCCCACCAGCAGCAACCACGGCAACACCGCCGCCAGGAAGGTGATGAGCACGCCCACGCTCTCCGCCAGCACCGAGCCGGCTTCGCGCAGCGCCCGCATCATCGGGTTGTAGCTGCGGCCGCTCTGCACCAGCGTGCGGCTCGGCGTGAACTGGATCTGGATGTGCTGCTTGCTCGTTTGCTGCTCCAGCACCTTGCGCTGGGTGGCGATGGCGTCCAGCTCGGCCTGCGTGTCCGACAGCGTGCGCTGGATCGCCAGCAGGTCGGCCATGGTGCGCTTTGTGACGGTGTCGCGCAGCATCAGCCGCAGGCTGTCGCGGAACTCGATGCGGTTCTTGATGCGCGCCTCGACGTCGATCACCTCGGCCGTCTTGTCCTCGCTCGTGGTGTTCTGCGACACCACCTTGGCCACGCCCGCCAGGCCGCTCAGCAGCTTGTCGACATCGGCCGGCGCCACGCGCATCTCCAGCATGGCGTTGCCGGGCTGCTGCGGCGTCTCGCGCAGCAGCGACGACGACAGCAGCTCGCATTGCAGCGTGCCGCAGAGGTCGCGCACCTTGCCCCAGGCGTCGGCCAGTTGCTCGGGCGGCACCTCGACGTTCAGGTCCTGGCGCACCGCGAGATAGCGCTGCAGCGGCGCCTCCTGGGCCTGGCCGGCATCGGCCGCCTGCTCCGCCTGCGGTGCACCGCGCGAGCGCTCCTTCATCGCCATGCCGCCCGCAAAGCCTGCAGGCGCAGATGCAGGGGCCGGCGGCGGCGCCGGCGCGTCGAGCGAAGCGACTTCGCCGCGGTTGCAACCGGCCAGTGCGAGCGCGGCCACCAGCGCAAGGGTGGCGAAGCCCGCACGGCGGCGTGCAAGGCGAGGCGAAGCGGAGAGCGTGCGATGCGTCATGGAAAGATCCCTTGAAATGATGACTACCGCAGCTGATACGGGCGAGCCCCCGAAACGGGGTTGACGAAATTCGCGGAAAGTCCCGCGACGCCCATCAGGCGGCGGCGGCCATCCGCAGCAGTTCGTCGCCCTCGGCCACCTGCTCGCCGGGCGAGAACATCAGTTCCTCGACCGTGCCGTCGGCAGGCGCTGCGATGGTGTGCTCCATTTTCATGGCCTCCATCACGGCCAGCGGCTGGCCGCGGCTGACCTTGTCGCCCGCCTTCACCGCGAAGGACACGACCTTGCCGGGCATCGGCGCGGTGAGCCGGCCACCTTCGGACTGCGTATCGCCCGCGTGGGCGAGGCGGTCGATGGCGGTGATCTTCGTGGCGCCCTTGGCGGCGAACACGTGGGCCGTGGCGCCGTCCAGGTGCACGTCGAGCGTCTGGCGCGAACCGGCGAACTCGACCTCGAACTCGCCCGTGGGGAACTGGCCGATGACCAGCGGACCGGCCGTGCCGCCGGCTTCGAGCCAGAGGCCGCCATCGCGCTTGTAGGTCAGCACGGCCGCCTGCTCGGCGCCGCGGAACTCGAAGTCGAAGTGCCGCCGGTATTCACCCAGCGCGCGCCAGCCGTCGCGGCGGGCAAAGGGGTCGGGCATCTTCGCGGGCCACTCGGTGACCAGCGTGCGCGTGATCGCGGCGGCAGCCGCCAAGGGCAGGCCCAGCGCCTCGCGGTCGAACAGCACCGCGCGCTCGCGCTCGATCAGCGCGGTGTCCAGGTTCGCTTTCGAGAACGACTCGGTCGCCAGGATGCCGCGCAGGAACTGCACGTTGGTCGCCACGCCCACGATCTGCACCTGCGCGAGCGCGGCGTCGAGCCGGGCCAGCGCCTCGGCGCGCGTGCTGCCGTGCACGATCAGCTTGGCGATCATCGAGTCGTAGAACGGCGAGATCTCGCCGCCCTCGCGCACGCCGTCGTCGATGCGCACGCGGCTGCGCTGGAAGGCCGTGGCCTGCGGCTTGCGGTACACGCGCAGCGTGCCGGTGGCGGGCAGGAAGTTGTTGTCGGGGTTCTCGGCGCAGATGCGCGCTTCGATCGCATGGCCGTGGATCTGCAGGTCCGCTTGCTTGGCAGGCAGCGTCTCGCCGGAGGCCACGCGCAGTTGCCACTCCACCAGGTCGAGGCCGGTGATCGCTTCGGTCACCGGGTGCTCCACCTGCAGGCGCGTGTTCATCTCCATGAAGAAGAAGTTCATCTCGCCGCCTTCGCGCTGCTCGACGATGAACTCCACCGTACCTGCACCCACGTAGTTGACCGCGCGCGCAGCGGCCACGGCCGCATCACCCATTTCCTTGCGCATCTCCTCGGTCATGCCGGGCGCGGGCGCTTCTTCCAGCACCTTCTGGTGGCGGCGCTGCACCGAGCAGTCGCGCTCGAAGAGGTAGACATAGTTGCCGTGCGTATCGCCGAACACCTGGATCTCGATGTGGCGAGGGCGCTGCACGTATTTCTCGATCAGCACCGCGTCGTCGCCGAAGCTGTTGATGGCTTCGCGCTTGCACGAGGCGAGCGCCGCCTCGAAGTCGGCAGCCTTGTCGACCGCGCGCATGCCCTTGCCGCCGCCGCCCGCGCTCGCCTTGATGAGCACCGGGTAACCGATGCGGTCGGCCTCGCGCTGCAGCAGCGCCGGATCCTGGTCGTGGCCGTGGTAGCCGGGCACCAGCGGCACGCCGGCCTTTTCCATCAGTTGCTTCGACTCGGCTTTCAGGCCCATTGCCTTGATCGCCGAAGGCGGCGGGCCGATGAAGACCAGCCCCGCGTCGGCGCAGGCCTGCGCGAACTCCTCGTTCTCGCTCAGGAAACCGTAGCCGGGGTGCACCGCCTCGGCGCCCGTGGCCTTGGCGGCTTCGAGGATCCGCTCCCAGCGCAGGTAGCTTTCCTTGGGCGCGTTGCCGCCGATGTGCACCGATTCGTCGCAGGCGCGCACGTGGTTGGCATGCGCGTCGGCGTCGGAATACACGGCGACCGTGCGGATGGCCATGCGGCGTGCGGTTGCTGCAACACGGCAGGCGATCTCGCCACGGTTGGCGATGAGGATCTTCTTAAACATTCGGAGTGTCTCCCGGAGGATTCTTTTTCAGTTGAAACGCAGGCACGACGCCCGGATCGGGTCGGCCGCTGAAGATGCGGGCCACGCGGCTGAACAGAGCGCGCAAGAAACGCCAGCTCTTGCGGATGAGCCACACGCTGAGCACCAGCACGACGACGAACAGCACGAGAAAGACGAGCGGATGCGCCACCGCGAGCCACAGCCCGGCCGGCACCATCGTGTCTTCGACCAGCGAGGCGCCCACGTTCGAGAACGGCTCGGGCGAGGTGTTGATGGCCGCGCGCGTCGTGGCCTTGGCCGCGTGCGCGGTGGCCGCGAAGCTGCCGCCGAGCAGCGCGGCGACGATGGCCATCACGCCATGGTCCGCGCCGAACACGCTGGCCGCGAGCGCGGCGCCTGCGGGGATGCGGATCGCGGTGTGCACCACGTCCCAGAGCGAATCCAGCCCCGGGATCTTGTCGGCGAAGAACTCGATGAACACCATGAAGCCGCTGGCTGCGATTACCACCGGATGCGCCAGCAGTTGCAGGCCGCTGGGCAGCGGCACCCAGCCGAAGTAGCCGACGACGCCGGTCAGCAGCACGACGAGGTACAGGCGCACGCCGCTGGCCCAGCCGATGGCGGCGGCCAGGGCGAGCAGTTGGGGCATGTCGAGGCTGGTGTTCATGGCGCGGCCTTTCTCAGTCGAATTCGATCGTGCCGGCTTCCATGGAAGCCACGAGGTCGGCGAGCCAGGCCTCAACGCTGGCGTGCTCTACGGGGCGGTCTTCGTCCGCTTTCCAGAAGGCGATGAGCTGCCCGGGCTGTCCGCCGCCTTCGGCGTCGATGTCCACGCACAGATAGCTCCCGCCGCCGTTCGACAGGAAGGGCACCCAGCCGCGCCGCCAGGTGGCGGGGTCTTCGAAGTCGGTGCCGATCATTTCGTCCAGCATCTCCTTCGTGTCGGCGATGTCCTCGAGCGCGCTGAACATGCGGTTGTCCCGCAGGCTGTCGAAGCTGCTGTTCGGCTGGCCGTCGCGCCAGCGGTAGAGCGCGCGAAAGGCCTCGGGCAGCTTCAGCGAGAACTTCGCTTCGAAGGCGTCGAGCGCCGCATCGCTCACGCCGGGCTGTAGCGCCGCGTGGTAGTCCGCGCGGTTCGCGGCCAGCCAGGCGTCCATGCGTTCGATGAGGGCGTGGTGCGGCATGCGCGTCAGGCCTTCGCCTCGAGCCACGAGGGCTTGCGCTTCTGCAGGAAGGCCTGCACGCCCTCGCGGCCTTCGTCGCTCGCGCGGATGTCGGCAATGCCTTCGACCGTCTTCGCGATCAGCGCATCGTCGATCTCGCGGCCGTCCACGTCCGCAATCAGTTGCTTGCAGGCGCGCACGGCGGCCGGGCTCGCGCCGGTCAGCGCCTTCAACAGTTCATCGACCTTGGCGTCCAGCGCATCGGCGGCCACCACTTCATGCACGAAGCCGATGCGGTGCGCCTCGCCGGCGGTGAAGCGCTCGGCCGTGAGGAAGTAGCGCTGCGAGGCGCGCGTGCCCATCGCGCGCAGCACGTAAGGGCTGATGGTTGCCGGCACGAGGCCGATCTTGACTTCGCTCAGGCAATACCAGGCGGTGTCCACGCTCACCGCCATGTCGCAGGCCGCGACGAGGCCCATGCCGCCCGCGTACACATCGCCCTGCACGCGCGCGATGGTCGGCTTGGGGCACTCGGCGATGGTGCGCAGCATGGCTGCCAGCTTGCCCGCATCGGCGATGTTCTCGCCCCGCGTGTAGTCGGCCATGCGGCGCATCCAGTTGAGATTGGCGCCTGCGCAGAAGGCCGGGCCATTCGCGCCGAGCACGATGGCTTTCACCTGCGGCGCGGCGCCGGCTTCGGAGAAGGCCTCGGTCAGCTCGGCGATCACGACGTCGTCGAAAGCGTTTCGTGCGTCGGGCTGGTCGAGCCAGATGCGGGCGACGGCGCCCTCGATGGAAAGATCGAGTTTGGTGAAGGTGCTGCTCATGCCGTGCCCCGCCTCACATCCGGAAGATGCCGAACTTCGGCTCGGGGATCGGCGCATTGCGCGATGCGGCCAGGCCCAGTGCGAGCACGCGGCGCGTGTCGGCCGGGTCGATGATGCCGTCGTCCCACAACCGCGCAGTCGCGTAGTAAGGGTGGCCCTGGTCTTCGTACTGCTGGCGGATCGGCGCCTTGAAGGCTTCTTCCTCGTCCTTGCTCCAGCTGCCGCCCTTGAGCTCGATGCCGTCGCGCTTGACCGTGGCCAGCACGCTCGCGGCCTGCTCGCCGCCCATCACGCTGATGCGCGCGTTGGGCCACATCCAGAGGAAGCGCGGGCTGTACGCACGGCCGCACATGCCGTAGTTGCCGGCGCCGAAACTGCCGCCGATGATGATCGTGAACTTGGGCACGTTGGCGGTGGCCACGGCCGTCACCATCTTGGCGCCGTGGCGCGCGATGCCTTCGTTCTCGTACTTGCGGCCCACCATGAAGCCGGTGATGTTCTGCAGGAACACCAGCGGGATCTTGCGGTGGCAGCACAGCTCGATGAAGTGCGCGCCCTTCTGCGCCGACTCGCTGAACAGGATGCCGTTGTTGGCGATGATGCCCACGGGCATGCCCTCGATCTCCGCGAAGCCGCAGACCAGCGTGGCGCCGAAGCGGGCCTTGAACTCGTGGAATTCGCTGCCGTCGACGATGCGCGCGATGATCTCGCGCACGTCGAAGGGCTTGCGGGTGTCGGTGGGAATCACGCCGTAGAGCTCTTCGCGGGGGAACTGAGGAGGCACCACCCCACCCGTTCGGGCCGCGCTTGTCGAAGTGCTTGCGGCGGCCGGTGAGCTGGCTTCGACAGGCTCAGCCCGAACGGTGGACGGGGTAGCGGACCGGCGGTTCAGATTCGCCACCGCCGAACGCGCGAGCGCCAGCGCATGCAGGTCGTTCTGCGCGAGGTGATCGACCACGCCCGACAGGCGCGTGTGCACGTCGCCGCCACCGAGGTCTTCGGCCGTCACGACCTCGCCCGTGGCAGCCTTCACCAGCGGCGGGCCGCCCAGGAAGATGGTGCCCTGGTTCTTCACGATGATCGATTCGTCGCTCATCGCCGGCACGTACGCGCCGCCTGCCGTGCACGAGCCCATGACCACCGCGATCTGCGGAATGCCCTGGGCGCTCATGTTGGCCTGGTTGTAGAAGATGCGGCCGAAGTGGTCGCGGTCGGGGAACACCTCGTCCTGGTTCGGAAGGTTCGCGCCGCCCGAGTCGACCAGGTAGATGCAGGGCAGGCGGTTCTGCTCGGCGACTTCCTGCGCGCGCAGGTGCTTCTTCACCGTCATCGGGTAGTAGGTGCCGCCCTTCACCGTCGCGTCGTTGCAGACGATCATGCAGTCCACACCGTTCACGCGGCCGATGCCGGTGATGATGCCGGCGCCGGGCGCCGATTCGGCCCCCTTGGCATCGAGGTACATCGCATGCGCGGCCAGCGGCGCGATTTCGAGGAACGGCGTGCCCGGGTCGAGCAGCTCGGCCACGCGGTCGCGCGGCAGCAGCTTGCCGCGCGCGGTGTGCTTGGCGCGTGCGGCCTCGCCGCCGCCTTGCTCCACTTTCGCGAACTGCGCGTGCAGGTCATCGACCAATGCGCGCATGGCCGCGGCGTTGGCCTGGAAGTCGGCCGAGCGGGCGTTGAGTTTGGTTTCGAGTTTGCTCATGCTGTCTTTTCTTGCGTGAGACCGAGCTGCTCGGTCATGGCATCGCGGATCTTGAATTTCTGGATCTTGCCGGTCACCGTCATCGGGAACTCGGTGACGAACTGGATGTATTTCGGCACCTTGTAGTGCGCGATCTGGCCCTTGCAGAAGTCGCGGATCTCGGTGTCGGTCGCGGCCTGGCCGGGCTTGACGATGATCCAAGCGCAGAGTTCTTCACCGTACTTCTTGTCCGGCAGGCCCACCACCTGCACGTCCTGCACCTTCGGGTGGCGGTACAGGAACTCTTCGATCTCGCGCGGGTAGATGTTCTCGCCGCCGCGGATCACCAGGTCCTTGATGCGGCCGACGATGTTCACGTAGCCCTCGGCGTCCATGGTGGCGAGGTCGCCGGTGTGCATCCAGCGCTCGGCGTCGATGGCTTCGCGCGTCTTCGGCTCGTCTTCCCAGTAGCCGTGCATCACCGAGTAGCCGCGCGTGCAGAGTTCGCCCGACTTGCCGATGGGCATGAGCGCGCCGGTCTCCGGATCGATGATCTTCACTTCCAGGTGCGGCTGCACCGTGCCGACGGTGGACACGCGCTTGTCCAGCGGCGTGTCGGTGCTGCTCTGGCAGCTCACCGGGCTGGTCTCGGTCATGCCGTACGCGATGGTGATTTCGCCCAGGTGCATCTCGTTCACCACGCGCTTCATCACCTCGATGGGGCACGGCGAGCCGGCCATGATGCCGGTGCGCAGCGTGGAAAGGTCGAACTCCTTGAAGCGCGGATGGTCGAGCTCGGCGATGAACATCGTGGGCACGCCATGCAGGCCCGTGCACTTCTCGGCCTGCACGGTCTCCAGCACCGTGAGCGGGTCGAAGCCGTCGTTCGGATACACGATCGCCGAGCCGTGCGTGAGGCAGGCCAGGTTGCCCAGCACCATGCCGAAGCAGTGGTACAGCGGCACCGGAATGCAGAGCTTGTCGATGGGTGAGAGCTTCATGCACTCGCCGATGAAGAAGCCGTTGTTCAGGATGTTGCGATGCGTGAGCGTCGCGCCCTTCGGAAAGCCCGTGGTGCCGCTGGTGAACTGGATGTTGATGGGGTCGGTGGCCTTCAGCGTCTTCTGGACCTGCGCCACGCGCGGGTCGGACGCGTCGCCGCTCGCGAGCAACTGGCTGAAGCGCTGCATGCCGGGCTCTTGCACATCGGCAGCGGCCTTTCCGTCGATCCAGAAGGTGCGCTGCAGTTGCGGCAGGCGCCTGGGGCCCAGCTCGCGCAGCATGCCCAGGTAATCGCTCGTCTTGAACTGCGACATCGTCACCAGTACCTTGCAGCCGACCTTGTTGAGCGCGTATTCGAGCTCGGAGGTGCGGTAGGCCGGGTTGATGTTCACGAGGATCAGGCCGACCTTGGCGGTGGCGATCTGCATCAGCACCCAGGGCGCGTTGTTGTGCGACCAGATGCCGACGCGGTCGCCGGGCACGAG
This sequence comes from Variovorax paradoxus, assembly GCF_000834655.1. Classification (GTDB taxonomy): domain Bacteria; phylum Pseudomonadota; class Gammaproteobacteria; order Burkholderiales; family Burkholderiaceae_C; genus Variovorax; species Variovorax paradoxus_F. The sequence goes on along the minus strand of NZ_JXQQ01000085.1, from coordinate 320 downwards.
GCCCAGGTTCAGGAGCGCGCTCGCGAGGCGGTTCGATTCGGCCTGCAGTTCGCGGTAGGTGAAGCGCTTGCCTTCGTGGCGGCTGATGAGGGCTTCGCGGTCGGGTTGCCTCGCGACCATGTCGTCGAAGAAGTCGCCGATGGTCTGCTCGATCAGCGGGACGTCGGTGGTGCCCTTGCCGTAGCTCTCGGTCAACGCAGCAGTCATGTTCAGGTCCTTGTCTCTTTTGTCTTGCTCCTTCCCCTTCCGGGGGAAGGTTGGGATGGGGGCAAGCGGCATTTGTCAGGCGCTGTGCTTCATCGATTGCCGCGAGCCCCCCC
>NZ_JXQQ01000084.1 GCF_000834655.1 Variovorax paradoxus | reverse complement strand
GCGGGCGCGCTGCCGGTGCTGGGGCGCGTTCCCGGGGTTGGCTCCCGAGGCGGAATGGCCGCTGGCGCCGGTGTCGCTGCTGTGGCGGGCCGGACTCCACTTCGCGCAGGACGGCGTGGTCGCGAGGATGTTCCTGGTCGGCGTGCTGCTGCTCGCGCTGTGGCTCTTGTTCTCGCGTGTCCTGCGCTGGGGACGCGGCGCGATGGTTTGCCTCGGCCTGGCGGTGTTGCTGGGCGGCGCCTTCGTCTTCGGACTCGCATCACACGGCTATGCAGGCGGGCGTGCGCTGCAAGGCATCGTGTCCCCCGAGATGCTCGAGACACGGGCCGCTAACCCCGGCGAGTTCCATGCGCTGGTCCTGTTTGCGGGATGGAGCGGGCTCGTCCTTGCGGCGTTCGGGGTCCTGACCCTTTCGGCGGCGCTGATCACGCCGCGTTCACATGTCGACAGCGCGGCGGGCATCAAGTAAGCCCACCGCCTTGGGCGCTCAGGGATAGATCTTCTCGCCCTTGGCCAGCATCTCCACGAACTGCGCAATGCGCCGTGCGCGCGTTTCGGCCTTCTTGGCGCCTTGCGTACGGAACAGCACCGAGTAGCGGTTGCGCGCATCAAGCGTGGCGAAGAACTTCGCGGCCTTCTTGTTCGCATCGAGCGCGGCCTGCAGGTCGGGCGGCACGGTTGCCTTGCTCGCTGCGTCGTAGGCCGCATCCCAGCGCCCGTCGGCCTTGGCGCGTTCCACCTCGGCCAGCCCGGCCGGCTGCATGCGCCCGTCGTCGATCAGCTTCAGTGCCTTGTCGCGGTTGATCTTCGACCAGGTGCTGCGCGCGGTGCGCGGCGTGAAGCGCTGCAGGAAGTACTGTTCGCCGTCGCTCTTGTCGCTCTTGCGCTGTCCGTCGATCCAGCCGAAGCACAGCGCGATTTCCAGCGCCTCGGGGTGGTCGACGGAGGCGATGCCGCTGGCCTTCTTCGCGATGCGCAGCCATACGCCGGCGTGGGTCGCGTGATGCCGCTTGTACCAGCGCGCGAGCGCCGCGGCGTTGGCGAATTCGACAAGCGCGTCATCGACGATGCGCTCCGCCTTTGCGGCAGTCTTCGTGGCCTTCTTGACCGCCGCCGTGGTCACGGCACCCACCAATACCGAAGCGCGTGAAAGTAGATCGGCGCCGCGAAGATCACCGAGTCCAGCCGGTCGAGCATGCCACCGTGGCCCTCGATCATCGAGCCCCAGTCCTTCACGCCGCGGTCGCGCTTGATGGCCGACATCACCAGGCCGCCGAAGAAGCCCATGAAGCAGATCATGAAAGCCATCAGCGCCGCCTGCCACGGGTTGAACGGCGTCGCCCAATAGAGCGCCGCGCCCAGCGCGGTGGCGCTGGCCACGCCACCGACGAGGCCCTCCCAGGTCTTGGAGGGCGAGAGTTCGGGCGCGACCTTGCGCTTGCCGAAGAGCTTGCCCCACACGTACTGCAGCACGTCGCTGCCCTGGACCACGATCACGAGGAACGCGATCAGCAGCAGGTTGCGGCCCTCGAAGCCCGGGATCTGCAGCGTGAGCAGCGCGGGCACGTGGCTGATGCAGAACACGCACACCATCAGCCCCCACTGGATCTTGGAGGTGCGCTCCAGAAAGCGCTGCGTGTCACCGCCCACGGCCGCGAGGATCGGCAGGATCAGGAAGGCGTAGACCGGGATGAAGATCGAATAGAGCCCGTACCACTCGATCCAGATCAGGAAGTACTGGCCCGGCAGCGCGACGAAGAACGCCAGCGCGATCGCCGCATGGTCGCCGCGCCGCGTGTAGGCAAGGCTGATGAACTCGCGCAGCGCATAGAACGAGATCAGGTAGAACAGCACGATCACGCCGCCCTTGCCGAACGCGAAGGCCAGGCCGATCACCGCCACCATCACCCACCACGCATTGACGCGCGAGTTGAGGTTGTCGATCACCGAATGCGGCTGGCCGTGCGCCACGCGCCACTTGAGCAATGCGCCGATGGCCGAGGCCAGCACCAGCACGCCGAAGACGCCGCCGAAGAGCTTGAGCGTGGTCCACGCGAAAGGAGACAGTTCGATCATGATGCGGCGCCTTCGGCCTTGTCGTTGCGGTCGTATTCGGGGCGCAGGTCGAGCATGGCTGCGCGCGCGCGGGCGATGAAGGTGTTCTTGTCTTCCCCCTCCGCCAGAACGATCGGCGTGCCGAAGCGCACCGTGCAGGCCAGCGGAATCGGCACCAGCGTGCCCTTGGGCAATACGCGCTTGAGGTTCTCGATCCACACCGGCACGAGCCGCACGTTGGGGCAGGCGCGCGCCAGGTGGAAAAGGCCGCTCTTGAGCGGCAGCAGGATCTCGTCGCCGGTGTTGCGCGTGCCTTCGGGAAACATGATGAGCGAGTCGCCGCCTTCCAGCGCCTCCTTCATCTGCTCGACCGGGTTGTCGCCCTGGCCCGAGCCGTCGCGGCGGATCATGAGCGCGTTGAACACGTCGGCGCCGATGAACTGGCGCACCTTCGAGGCCATCCAGTAGTCCTGCCCCGCCACCGGCCGGGTGAGGGCGCGCAGGTCGGGCGGAAGCGTCGCCCACAGCAGCACGAAGTCGCCGTGGCTCGTGTGGTTGGCGAAGTAGAGCGTCTGCTCGGCCTTGGGCGTGGTGCCGCTCCAGATGGCGCGCACGCCGGTCAGCAGGCCCGCCGCGCCGATGATCAGCTTGCCCGCCACGACGGCGAGCGCGCGGCGCAGCACCGTGCTTTCGGGCCTGTCGTTCTTGTTGTTCTCGTTTTCGTCGGTCAAGAGAGATCCTGTGTCATCAAGGCAAGAAGGAACATGGCGCTCTGGCAGGCGACCACGATGGCGTGGCGCTGCATGAGCTGGCGGGTGCCCTGCACGCGGTCGTCCAGCGGCCGGGTGGAGAGGGATGACGGCGCATTGCGCAGGCCGAGCCGGTCCAGCGCGCGATCGAGCGCGTCGAGCGAGGCGATAGTGCCGCGCGCGAGGTCGTCGAACAGCGTCTGGTCCAGCCGCAGCCGGAAGGCGAAATAGCGTTCGAGCACCCCGAGGATCACGACCGCCCCGAAGCCCATGGCGGGCGTGGTCGGGAGCGAACGCAGCGTGAGCGCCAGCACCAGCGCCGCGATGCAGGTCAGCGCGAAGCCCCAGATCGCCAGCACCATGAAGGCGCGCAGCAGGCCGGCGAGCGCGGCGCAGGTGGCGCGGTCGTTGTCAGTCATGGGGCGACACCTTCGGCGCGGTATGGAGCTGCGCGAGCGAACTCAGCCATGCGGGGCGAAGCACGATCTGCGGGCGAGCGCGGCGCACCGCGTCTTCGGCCTCTGCCAGGCCGCCGGCCGAACCGTAGCGGCCGAGCCATGCGATCACCGCCGCGGCGCTGCGAGAGAAGCCGAGCGCGCAGCAGACCCACACCGGCGCGCCATCGGCGTTGCGGCGCTGGCCTTCGATGACCGCGGCCGCGCGCTGCAGCCGCACTGTCGGCGGCACCGTCAGGTCGAGCAAGGACACGCAGCGCGCATGCGGCACGCCGGCCGGCATCTGAAGTTCGGCGCACAGGCTCACGAGGCGCGGCTTGCCGGCGGCGAGCCACTCGTCGTGCGTGGGCCGCCGGCCGAGCCGCAAGCCCGGCGCCACTTCGACAGAGGCGGGCAGCTTGCGCGTCCAGAGCCAGGCGTTGATCGCTGCGCCCAGGCGGTAGGGCGCGAAGATCCAGCGCGCGGCCCAGCCCATGCGCCCGTGTCCGTCCATCTGGAAGCCGCGTGCGCCGAAGCCGATGTAGTTGAGCGCCACGAAGGCGAGCGATGCCGCCGGCCACGCGAGCCACAGCCACACACCGCCGCCGTACAAAGCCGCCGCAAGGAACAGCGCCGCACCCACCGCATAGAACCCCCCGAGCTTCCAGCGCTGCGCATCGCGCGTGACCTGCCATGCGCGCCGCATCGACACCACGCGCGCCAGTGGCCACATCCACACGCACACCAACCCGAGCAGCGCGCCGGTCGGAATGTCGATGAAGTGGTGCTGCCAGGTCGTGAGCACCGAGGCGCAGATCGCGAACGCCCACACATGCAGCACCAGCCGCGCCCACAGCGGCCGGATGAATTGCCGGTACCAGTCCCACAGGATCACGGCGAGCGCGATATGCAGCGAAGGCGCCTGGTTGAACGGCTGGTCGAAGCCGCGCAGCGCGTTGAAGAGAAACGCCGGCGCGCCATCGACCGGCGGCTGCCCGAAGCTGAAGTGCAGCGGCCACACGATGAAGCAGGTGCAGGCGACGAGCGTCGCCGTGACGAGCCGCAGCGCATGCCGGTCCAGCGTGTGCTTGCTGCGCGCGAGGAACAGCGACAGCGCGTAGAACACGTTGATCGTCCAGTACGGAAAGATCGTCCACGGCCAGAACGGGATCTGCCGCTCCCAGTCGAAGGCCATCGAAGGCACGTTCGCGCGCGTGGTGGCCCACCAGTTGGCGAAGCCGTAGGTCGCGTAGAACAACGGCCCGAGGAACACCAGCCAAGCGGCTGCGCGCTTCCAGGGGCGTTGCGCGAACCAGGCTTTCATCTTCCGGTGCGCACCGCCAGCGAGACCGTGAAGATGCCCCACTCGTCGACCCGCTGGTCGATCTTGCGGAAGCCCGCTTCTTCCACCAGCTGGTCCATCTCGACCTGGGTGCGGCGGCGCATGACCCACGCTTCGCCCTGGCGGTGGCTGGTGAGCGCGCGCGCGATCATCTCCAGCTGCGGATGCCACGGCTGTCCGGTGTAGACGAGGTAGCCGCGGTCTTCCACCGCGTCGCCCACGCCCGCGAGCGAGCGTTGCACCATCTCGTTGTCGGGAAAGAGTTCGTACAGGCCCGACACCACCGCCAGCGTGGGCCGCGGCGTCACCGTCGCGAGGCTGATGCGGTCGAAGGCATCGGCCTGCACGAACTGCGCGGTGTCCTGCAGCCCCTTCTCGGCGATGAGCGCGCGGCCGTCGCGCACGTTGATGTCGCTGTAGTCGCGCAGAAGGATCGAGCTGGCCTTCACGGGGCTCGCGAGCACCGCGTCGAGCACGTAGCGGCCATGGCCGGCGGCGATGTCCATCACCCGCACCTCGCGGTGCATCTCGGCCAGGCGCTCCATCGCGATGCGCAGCAGCTCCTCGACGTGGATCTTGCGCTGCCGGATGCCGCGCCAGCCGATCGAGTTGAGGTACGTGTTGTCGATGCTCCGGCCCAGCGGGCCCTTGCCTTCGGGGTGGTTGCGGTAGACGTAGTCGAGCGTGCTGCCCGAGTCGAAGCCGGTCTGGTGGCCGAGCGCGATGCCGCTGGAGAGCTTGCCGCCGATGCGCAGCCCGCCGCGCGTCATGGCCCAGTAGGCGCCGCGTGGCGACAGCGGCGAAAGCGGTTCGGCCAGCGCGCGCGACTCGTCGGCCGTGTCGCCGGCCAGGTGCGCCCCGGTGCGGTCCACCGGCACGGCCGGCGCGTCGAAGCGCTGCAGGATGAATTCGCGGATCTGCGCCACGGCCGGCGCCCGGTCTTTTTCGCCCAGGGTGTCGTGGAAGAAGCCCGGCAGTTCGGTCTTGGTCTTCACGGCGCTGCCCAGCCGCTCGAAGAACTGGTGCTGCGGCTTGTGGTGCACCACCCAGTCGGCGCCGGAGATCAGCAGTTGAACCGGCAGCGTGATCGCGTTGGCGTCGGCCACCACGCGGTCGGCCGCTTCGTACAGGCCCAGCAGGATGTTGACCGCGATGGGCCGCGAAATCAGCGGATCGCTCTCGTAGCTGGCGATGCGTTCCGGGTCGTGCGTGAGGAACTTCGCCTTCACGTAGCTGTTGACGAAGAAGAGGCCGCGCAACTTGTGCATCAGCCCGAGCCCAGCGCGCGCGAAGGGCACGTACAGCTTCACCTTGAAGGCGGGCGAGGCCAGCGTGAGGCCGCGCACCTTGGGGGCGTAGTCGTGCGCCCAGGTCGCGATCAGCACCGCGCCCACGCTTTGCGCGACGACATGGATGTCCTGCTCGGCCACGCCGTGCGCGCTGCCGATGTGATGCACGAAGGTCTGCACGTCGCGCACCGAGGTGCCGAAGCTCGGGCTGTAGCCGCGCTGGCCCGGCGAGCGGCCGTGGCCGCGCGCGTCCCAGGCGAAGAAGTCGAAGTCGGGCAGGTTCAGTTCGTCGACCAGGTGTGCCATGCGCGCGCCGTGCTCGTGGCCGCGGTGGAACAGCACGATGGCGCCGCGGCGCACGGCGCTCGTGGCCGGCCAGTGGCGGTAGAAAAGCGATTCGCCGTCGTGCGTCTGGAAGTGATGCTCTTGGGCAAGGCGTGGCGTGATGTCGGTCATTGAATCCCTGTGAATCTTGTCTTGGTCTGTGTGTTCAGCGGCCTGCTGCGTCGGCTTCGGCCAATGCGCGGCGAATGCGGTTGACGATGGTCCAGACCACGAGCGCCGCCAGCAGCGGCATGAGCCAGGCCGTCCAGGCCGGCAACGGCCAGCCCAGCGCCACATAGAGGCCGAGCGCGCCGAACACGAAGGCCCGGTCGCTCTTGCCCAGCGGGCCGTCGTAGCGGCGCGAGGCGCCCACCGTGGGGCCGAGCGCGCCGGCGAATTCGCTCAACCCGGCCAGCACGATCACCGTGCCGATCCAGAACGGGCTGAAGGGCGCCACCAGCGCAAACGGCAGGTAGAGCGCGGCGTCGGAGACCACGTCGGTCAGCTCGTTGAGGAAGGCGCCCAGCCCGCTTTGCTGGTTGTGCTCGCGCGCCAGCATGCCGTCGATGGCGTTGAAGGCCATGCGCAGGAACATCCAGGCCGGAATGAGCGCGAAGGCTGCCGGCGAGCGCGCCGCGAAGAAAAGCCAGAGCCCGAGCACGACCGAGACGACGCACGCCGCCAGCGTGACCTGGTTGGCCGTGACGCCCATGGCATGCAGGCGGACCACCAGCGGCCGCAGCAGCGCCTGGAAGCGCGGCTTCAATTCGTAGATCGACACGTGCTGCCTTCCCTCGTTCGTTATATGGCCGAAGCATTCTGCCAGCGAAGGCAGGTACTAAACTCCCTTCAAAACCCACCCAATGACGATCCAGACCGACGATTTCGCACCCGCCCCCCAGCGCGTGGTGTCCGCTGCCCCCGCTTCGCCGAATGAGGAGGCGATCGAGCGGGCCCTTCGCCCCAAGCTGCTCGACGAATACGTCGGCCAGGCCAAGGTGCGCGAGCAACTCGAAATCTTCATCGGCGCCGCGCGCAAGCGCAAGGAGGCGCTGGACCACGTGCTGCTGTTCGGCCCGCCGGGCCTTGGCAAGACGACGCTCTCGCACATCATCGCGGCCGAACTGGGCGTCAACCTGCGCCAGACCTCCGGCCCGGTGCTGGAGAAGCCCAAGGACCTGGCGGCGCTTCTGACCAACCTGGAGCCCAACGACGTGCTCTTCATCGACGAGATCCACCGCCTGAGCCCGGTCGTCGAGGAAATCCTGTACCCCGCGCTGGAGGACTACCAGATCGACATCATGATCGGCGAGGGCCCCGCGGCGCGCAGCATCAAGCTCGACCTGCAGCCCTTCACGCTGGTGGGCGCCACCACCCGCGCCGGCATGCTGACCAACCCGCTGCGCGACCGTTTCGGCATCGTCGCGCGGCTGGAGTTCTACACGCCCGAAGAGCTCGCGCTCATCGTCACCCGCAGCGCCCGCCTCCTCAAGGTGGAAACCGACGAGAACGGCGGCTTCGAGATCGCCCGCCGCTCGCGCGGCACGCCCCGCATCGCCAACCGCTTGCTGCGCCGCGTGCGCGACTACGCCGAGGTCAAGGGCAACGGCCGCATCACCGAGGACATCGCCCACAAGGCGCTCGCCATGCTCGACGTCGATCCGCAGGGCTTCGACCTCATGGACCGGAAGCTCCTCGAAGCCGTGATCCACCGCTTCGACGGCGGCCCGGTGGGCCTCGATAACGTCGCGGCCAGCATCGGCGAGGAGCGGGACACCATCGAGGATGTGATCGAGCCCTACCTCATCCAGCAGGGCTACCTGCAGCGCACGCCGCGCGGGCGCATCGCCACGCTGGCGGCCTACCGTCACCTGGGCGTCGCGCCGCCCTCGAGCCGATCCGACGGACAGGACCTTTTCGGAGTTTGACCGACCATGCACACCCATGACCTGAGTGCCTGGCAGCACGACCACCAGTTCGGCGCCGGCAATGCCTCCGCCGAGCGCAGCACCCGTCTCGTGATGTGGATCACCGCCGCGATGATGGTTGTCGAAATCGGCGCCGGCTGGTGGTTCAACTCGATGGCGTTGCTGGCCGATGGCTGGCACATGAGCTCGCACGCGCTGGCCATCGGCCTGAGCGCCTTCGCCTATGCGGCCGCGCGCCGCTATGCGCACGACCCGCGCTTCGCGTTCGGCACCTGGAAGATCGAGGTGCTCGGCGGCTTCGCGAGCGCGCTGCTGCTGCTCGGCGTGGCGGCGCTGATGGTGGTGGGCTCTCTGGAACGGCTGTGGTCACCCTCGGCGATCCATTACCCCGAGGCGATTTCGGTGGCGGTGCTGGGGCTCATGGTCAACCTGGTCTGCGCGCGGCTCCTGGGCGGCACGCACCACGACCACGGGCATGACCATGGGCACCACCACGGCCACGATCACGGCCATTCGCACGAGCACGGCCACGACCTGAACCTGCGCTCCGCCTACCTGCACGTGGTGGCCGACGCCGCCACCTCGGTGCTCGCCATCGCGGCGCTGCTCGGCGGCTGGTTCTACGGATGGGCCTGGCTCGACCCGGCGATGGGCATCGTCGGCGCGGTACTGGTTGCCAGTTGGGCCCGGGGCCTCTTGAAGGAAACCGGCAAGGTGCTGCTCGACCGCGAGATGGACCACCCGGTCACCGAAGAGATCCGCGAAGGCGTCGAGACCACGCTGGCCGGTTCGGAAACCCGGGTGGCCGACCTGCACGTCTGGCGCGTCGGCCGCGACGCCTATGCGTGCGCGCTCACGGTCGTGACCCATTCACAGACGCTCACCGCCGACGAGGTGCGCGCCTGCTTCTCGATGCACGAGGAGATCCGCCACTCGACGGTGGAGATCCAGCGCTGCGTCGACTGACGAATCAGCCTGGCGGCCGGCGAACATGCCGCACGATCAGCACCTGCGCCGCGTAGTAGGTCGCCAGCACCCACAGCTGCGCGAGCGGCAGCGCCGAGACGAACCGATTGGTCGCCAGCAGTGCATCGCTCAGCATGAAGAAGCACGCGCCCGCCGCCACCCACACCGCTGACGGGTCGGCTGTGCGCAGCACCGCCGCACGCCCGATCGCCTGCGCCGCCATGCAGGCGATCACCACCACGTAGACGCCGACCGGAATCCGCAGCGCAGGCGGCAGCCCGCCCTGCCAGAGGAAGGCGTACATCCCCGCGCCGATCAGGAGCGTTGCCGCCAGCGCGCTGCGCCGCGGGAACAGGCTCACGCCGATGCTGAAGAGTGCGATGTACGCCAGGTGCGCGAGCAGGAAGCACACGAGCCCCGGCACGAACAGCGTCGCCGGGCCCATCAGCAGCACGTCGCCCGCCAGCGAGGCGACCAGCCCTGCGATCAGCAGCCCGTCGAAACGTGTCACCTCGCCCGATACCGAAGCACGCCGCGCAGCGAACACGATGGCAATCGACAGCGCCAGCGGCTTGCAGATGTGGTGCAGCCAGTCGATGCCCAGCGCCGCACTCGCGGTGGCCAGCGCGGCGGCCTCGACCAGCAGCACCTCGGTGACCGAAAGGCGCCCTTGCAGTACCGCGCCGATGGCCCACAGGCTCGCCGTCAGCGCAGCCAGCCAGACGGCGGCGCGCTGTAGCGGCATGCTGTCGGAGAACCAGAGAAAGAAGGCGACGCCGCCCAGCATCAGCAGGAACTGGACGCCCGCGAACCACTGCACCCCGCGGCTCACGACGGGCTCGTAGCGCGTGACCTTCGCGATGTCGAAGGCCGGCTTAGGAAAGCGCGCCGCCACGTCGGCCGGCCGCCAGCCGGGTGGCTTGAGCCACACGCGCAGCTTGTCGGCCCAGCTTTTTGCATGCCACGAGTCCTTGGCGAGTCCCCAATACACCTCGGCATTCGCCCACAGCGGGTCCCAGCTCTTGAGTTCGCCGCGGGTGCCGTAGACGCACCGTTCGTCTTCTTCGCGGAAGGTGCCGAACATGCGGTCCCACACGATCAGGATGCCGCCGTAGTTGCGGTCCAGGTACGTGTCGTTCACCGCATGGTGCACCCGGTGGTTCGAGGGCGAGCAGAACCAGCGGTCGAACCAGCCGAGCTTGCCGACCTGCTCGGTGTGTACCCAGAACTGGTAGAGCAGGTCGATGAGCGCCACCACCACGAACACCAGCGGCGGCACGCCGGCCACCGCCATCGGCAAGTAGAAGATCCAGCCGAGCAGCGCGCCGCTCGAGGTCTGTCGCAGCGCGGTCGACAGGTTGTAGTGCTGGCTCTGGTGGTGCACCACATGCGCCGCCCACAGCACCGCCGACTCGTGGCCCATGCGGTGCAGCCAGTAATAGCAGAAGTCGTAGAACACCAGCGCGAGCAGCCAGCCGTACCAGGTGGTCCAGAAGTCGCTCGCCGCCTCTTTCGGAAACAACGCCACCGCCGAGTACACCGCGGTGTAGATGCCGATGCGCAGGAGCCCCGTGAGCACCGCGCTGATCTGGCTCAGCATCCCCAGGCCGATGCTGTTGACCGCATCGGCCAGCCGGTAGGTGTCGTGCCCCGTGCCGCGGCGCGCCCGCACGCGGCCCACCGCGAATTCGATCGCGATCAAGAGGAAGAACACGGGGGTCGCAAGAACGATGATCTGGCCAGGTCGCATCGCGCGATTGTGGCGTTGCGGGCGGCCCACGCGTCACCGGGATGTCACGGGTGTGCCATCGCTGCGTCATGCAGGGATGGGAGCCTACCCGTCCATGCAACGCGACGACGCTTTCCTTCGCGCATGGCGCGACACCGCGACCGGGACTCCTGAGCCGGAGGACGACGATCGCCAGCGTCCACCGCTGCATTTCCGCACGCTCTGGATCTCCGACCTGCACCTGGGCACGCCCGGCTGCCAGGCCCGTGCGCTGCTCGACTTCCTCAAGCACACCGAGTGCGAGACGCTGTTCCTGGTCGGCGACATCATCGACGGCTGGCAGCTCAAGCGCCACTGGTACTGGCCGCAAGCGCACAACGACGTGATCCAGAAGCTCTTGCGCAAGGCGCGCAAGGGCACGCGCGTGATCTTCATCCCGGGCAACCACGACGAGTTCGCCCGCAAGTACCTCAATCACAACTTCGGTGGCATCGACGTGGCCGACGAATGGATCCACGAGACGGCCGACGGCCGCAAGCTCTGGATCATCCACGGGGACCTGTTCGACGGCGTGATCCAGTGCGCCAAGTGGCTCGCCTACGTGGGCGACTCGCTCTACGAATTCACGTTGAAGCTGAATCGCCACCTCAACTCGCTGCGCGCGCGCATGGGGTTGCCGTACTGGTCGCTCTCCAAGTACCTCAAGGGCAAGGTCAAGCGCGCGGTGAGCTACGTGGGCGACTTCGAGAACGCCGTGGCGCGAGAGGCCCGCAAACGCGGTGCGCAGGGCGTGGTCTGCGGCCACATCCACCATGCCGAGATGCGCGACATCGACGGCATCCTCTACTGCAACGACGGGGACTGGGTCGAGAGCCTGACGGCGCTGGCCGAGCATGCCGACGGCACGCTGGAGATCATCGACTGGGCCGGGCACATGCCGGTGGCGTCGAAGGCGTCGGCGGCCCGCGAGACCGTGGCCGCCTGAGCGCCTCGCGACGCGGCGCCGCAAAGGTGCGGCGCATTCGTCGATGTCGACGTCTTTCGCCGTGGGTTTCGGGCTTCGACCTCGGGCCTGTCGGCATCGTGAATTTTTCGCGTTCTTGCGCGCCGGTTCCGGCACCGCGGGCTGTTTGACCATTGTTTGGGAATGTGCGGGCTCCAGTGCCCCAGACTTTTCGGATTGCCATCCACAGGTCTGCAGCGCGTGCCCCAAACCACACTCTCCGTCATCAGCACAGCGATCCCCTCGAGCCTTGCCCAACCCGTCCTTGCGCCCGTGCGGCTCTCCGGTCGCGAGGGTGTCAACGGCCTGTTCGAGTACGAACTGATCCTCAAGACGCCCGACGCCTTGAACCTTGGCGCGAGCGGCCCGGCCGACTTCGACCTGGACGGCTTCATCGGACGCGAGATGACCTGCGCGATCGCGCTCGACGGAGCGGGTGAGCGCCTGCAGGGCGCGGTGGGTGGCGGCCACGGTGGCATCGGCGCCGGCATACGGCAAGTCAGCGGCATCGTGACGGAAGCCGCGATGTTGGGAGAGGCCGGCCGCCATGCCGTCTACCGCTTCACCATCCGGCCCTGGCTGCATCTGGCAACGCTCAATTGCGACTGCAAGGTCTATCAGGATCAGACCGTCGTCGACACGCTCGATCAGGTGCTTGGCAACTACGCCTTCCCGGTGGAAAAACGGTTGTACGACACCTATCCGCTCCGTGACTACTGCGTGCAATGGAACGAGAGCGACTTCGAGTTCTTCGAGCGCCTGTGCCAGGAATACGGCATCAACTATCACTTCGAGCACAGCGGCGATGCGCATCGGCTGGTGTTGTCGGACGCGATGGCGGCCTATCGGGAATGCCCCAGCGCGGCCTATGCGAACGTCGAATTCCACACCCCGGGCTACAAGACCGATGCCGAGTACATCCATCACTTCGTGCCGAGCCACCAACTCACCAGCAGCGCGTACGCGACCCGCGACTACGACTACACGCGCAGCAAGGCCCGGCTGGCCGGTCAATTCAGCGACCCGCGCCCTGCGAGCCAGGTCAGGAGCGAGGTCTACCAGTACCACGCGAGCGTCGGCGGCAGCCATTTCGCGCAGCCCGATGCCGGGAGCAGCGGCCCCAACGATCCAACTGCCGAGGCCCGCGTCTTTGCCCGGTTGCGCATGCAGCACCTGCGCACCCACGGCGTCCGCGCGCAGGCCGCGGGAAATCTGCGGGGCATGGTGCCGGGCTGCACGTTCCGCATGCAAGGGCATCCGCGCGAGCGCGCGAATGCCCAATACCTCATCCTGCACACGGATTTCGTCATCGAGGACGTGGGACAGGACAGCCAGATCAAGGACGCCGGCCCGGACCGCGCGCAGCGCTGGAGGGTCGGCGTCGAACTCACTGCCCATCCCGTCGGGGAAGCGCTGCGGCCCACGCTCACTCGCGCCAAGCCCAAGACCGGCGGCCCGCAGAACGCGGTGGTCGTCGGCCCCTCCGGCCAGGACATCTGGACCGACGAATACGGTCGCATCAAGGTCCAGTTTCCATGGGACCGGGACGGGCAGTTCGACCAGAACAGTTCCTGCAAGGTCCGCGTGAGCGCGGCGTGGGCTGGCAATCAACTGGGGGCGATGCATGTCCCGCGCATCGGTCAGGAGGTCGTCATCGAGTTCTTCGGCGGCGACCCCGACCTGCCCATTTGCACAGGTCGTGTGTACAACCAGATGAACCTGCCGCCGTTCAAGCTGCCCGATCAGGCGGCGCTTTCGGGCTTTCGCTCGCGCGAACTCGTCGCGGGCGGCGGCAACGGCGCCGCAGGGCGCAGCAACCAGCTCATCCTGGATGACACGGCCGGGAACATTCAGGCGCAGCTCAAGAGCGATCACCAGTCCAGTTCGCTGAGCCTGAACAAGAAACGCAAAGGCAAGAAGCCGATACACGAAAACTTGCGGGATACCCTGCAAGAGTTCACCAGTGCCAAGCGTGACTTGCAACCTGCCTGACCCATCGATCATGTTTATTCGCGAAGAGGGCTATGCCCGACTGCACAGAGCGGCCATAGCCAAGAGCCGTGCGCACATCAATCTGGATGGCCAAAAGCAATGGCCGATCAATCGCTCTGGTGCGCGGGGCATCACGATACCCAACGGCAGCGCCTACGCGCAAAACGATGCTTATCTGGAATTGTGCAATCCAGGGTGGAATTTGCAGTGGCGTGCCGGAATAGCAAATCTCTATGTGGTCCTGCCTGGGCTGTTTATTGTTTGGATGTGGTACGGATTTGCAGTGCACCCGCTGTTTTTCAATGAAATCATTTTTTTCTTTGTTGTCGGCGATGAGGTTCCAAATATTCTTCTCTGGTTTGGCTGGCTTCTACTCTTCCCCATGGCCGCAGCCTCCGCCTTCATGATCTTCGCCTGGTTCTATTACATGGGCATGCGCACCTGCTTCTTCACTTTCGCCCGAGGCCGCATCCGCTTCAATCGGCTCACGCGCAAGGTATATGTGCTGCGTCCCAAGTACTGCGGAGGCAACGCGATATTCGAGTGGGATCGACTGGTTGCGCTGTTCGATCCTCAAAGCACCAACCGTTGGGACAAGCAGGAAGTTGCGCTGCTGGCCCTGTACCACCCACCCTTCGACGCCACCGACCCCACGGCCCGGGGCGAAGACTGCCTGTTCGCAGGCCCGGCCGTCACCGGTCCCAGCGGCGCAGCCCACCTGTGGGAGTACATCCGCCAGTACATGGAAACGGGCCCCACCATCGACCGAATTCCGGCCGACGCACCGGCCAATTTCAAAGGCATCGCGCGCTACCTGCACCCGGACTACACCACTTACTGCGGCCTGCCCAGCAGCCACCAGTACGGGCAGGAGTGCAGGCCCGGCTTCATGGAAACCTTCTTCCATATGAGCAGCCAGATGACGTGCAGCTGGCCGCGTTTTCCCGAGGAATGGCAAAGCGACAGCGGCATGGGCGAACCCGAAGACAGGCCGGTGCAAACGGGTGCTGTGATGACGGCACTGGTGTACCGCGCCAGGGGCTGCTTGAGCAAGGCGGAGGAAGTTGAATTGATGGAGCGCTACGGCACTGCCGAGGCGTTGGCACAAGCGCAGGCGCGGAGCGATTGATGCCCCTGCGCGAAGAGTTCACGCTCGCTGTTCACGACCACTTCGAGCAGAGAGCCCTGCAACTCGCCGCGGCCGCCGCTCCCAAGCCTTGGCCCAGACATCTCCTGGCGAGCGAGCAAGCCCTCGCGCGCCAGTCTCCGCAGCCCGACCGTCTGTTGGCCGTTCGAGCTGCCCGAGTCCCTCTGATCGAAGCGGCCCGGCCGCTGCTGCTGGCTCAGGTCCACTTGCCCAGGCGGCTTGACGCAGCGCACGCCATTGCCTTGCACAGCGATCTTCAGCGCGAGGTCGCCAGCTTCCAGTCCGTGTGCGGCGATGCCCTTGTGCGCAAGGAGTACATCACCGGCGCGAGCTACATGCTGTGCACCGCACTGGATGAAGCCGCTGGCTTGTCCTTGCGGAAAGTGGGATCGAGCTCGGGCATTGACACTTGGGCTGGACGGCTGCTGGCGGTTCAGTTCCACGGCGATGGCAAGGGGGGAGAAAACGTTTTCAGGCTCATGGCGAACCTGCTGCAAAGACCCGCCGATCACTTGGATCTGTTGGAGCTGCTGCTGATCTTGATCGCACTCGGGTTCGAGGGCTCGTACCGCCAAGCCGCCAATGGCAAGCGCGTGCTCGACGACATTCGCCACACCCTCTTTTCAACGGTTCGTTCCTGCCGGGGCGACGGCATGCGCGTGGCGCATTGGAAGGCGATCGAGAGCCTGCTGTGGGAGCGGGTGCCGCCCGGTGAGTTGGCGGGCGCTGCACAGGCGTTGTTCCAATGAGGGGCCGGGCCAGGCCGGCTCAGGTGCCGCCGGGCGGGCCTTTGGCCGACGGGTCGAAGTGCCCCCGCCAGACGTCGTAGTGGCGCCACATGCTCTTGTTCATCTCATCCATCCAGAGCCACCAGTTCAGCACGAGCTTTTCGGGGTCGTGGGCAACGGATGACAGTGGCAAGGCCGGCGCATGGCGGGCCGGCGGATCGGGCAGTTCGTAGTCGCACAGCCGCTCGACGCTGGCTTGCGAGAAACCGGGTGTGGTGGTCGCGTGCATGGTGCTCTCCGTTGAGCGCAGCGCATTCTCTGGCGCACAGAACAACTCCCGACCGGCAATTCTGCGTGGACGTCCGGCGGCGCCGCAGAGGGCTATCCCGGGTGTGCGCACAAACTACGGGAGTGGCGAGTCTTCGTCCGATCCGACGATGCCGCTGTCCTGCCCCGCGGGTGCACACTCGCCGCTGCACTCCAACGGGACCCCTCCATGGCCTGGACACTCAGCGCAGCGGAAACTGCATTCCGGAACGAGGTTCGCGAATTCCTCTCGCGGGAGCTGACGCCCGAGTTGCGCGCCGCGGGCCGGCGCTGCTCGGGCATCTTCAGCGACTACGCCGAAGGCAACGGCTGGCATCGCATCCTCGCCAAGCAGGGCTGGAGCGTGCCCCACTGGCCGGTCGAGCACGGCGGCACCGGCTGGACACCGATGCAGCACTACCTCTTCGCGGCCGAGCTGGCCGCGGCCGACGCGCCGCAGCGCGCGCCGATGGGGCCGAGCATGGTCGCGCCGGTCATCATCGCCTTCGGCACCGAGGCGCAGAAGCGCGCATGGCTGCCCGGCATCCGCTCGGGCGAGGACTACTGGTGCCAGGGCTACTCCGAGCCCGGGGCGGGCTCCGACCTCGCATCGCTGCAGTGCAAGGCCTTGCGCGACGGCGACCACTACGTGATCAACGGCACCAAGATCTGGACCACCCACGCGCAGTACGCCAACCGCATGTTCTGCCTGGTGCGCACCGCCTCGGGCGGCAAGCCGCAGCAGGGCATCAGCTTCCTGTGCTTCGACATCCCGACGCCGGGCATCACCATCCGGCCGATCATCAGCATCTCGGGCGACCACGAACTGAACCAGGTGTTCTTCGACGACGTGCGCGTGCCCGCCGAGGGGCTCATCGGGGAGGAGAACCAGGGCTGGACCATCGCCAAGTACCTGCTGCAGCACGAGCGCGGCGGCGCCTGGACGCCGATGCTGTGCGCGCGCCTTCGCCGGCTGCAGGCGGCGGCCGGTGCGATCGCCGACGCGCAGGAAGCCGATGACATGGCGCTGCGCCTGGCCGAAGCCGAATGCGCCATCGATGCGCTCGAGGCCACCGAGCTGCAATCGCTGCGCGCGCAGGCCCGCGGCGAGCCGCCCGGCATCCGCCCCTCGATGGGCAAGGTGCTCGGCTCCGAGCTGCGCCAGCGGCTGACCGAACTGGGCGTCGAAATCGCCGGCCCCTATGCCGCCGTCAGCCTGCCACTGGACGACGGGCTGCAAGGCGACATGCCCGTTCCCGAGGAGGCCGTGTTCTCGATGTCGGCCTACCTCAACGACCGCGCCGCTTCCATCTACGCCGGCTCCAACGAGGTGCAGCGCAACATCGTGGCGGCCCACCTGCTGGCGCGCTGAGGTCCTTGACATGAACACGCTCACCGAACAGGACGACACCCTCGCGATGCTGCGCGACAGCCTCGCGCGCTACCTGGACGACCACCACGGCTTCGAGCAGCGGCTGCATGCGCTCGCGAAGGCCGACGACGCGACGCCGCCGTTCTGGCAGGGCCTCTCGCGCGAACTCGACCTGCTGGGCGCGGCGCTGCCCGAATCGCAAGGCGGCCTGGGCCTGGGCATGGCCGCGCACCTCGCATTGATCGAAACGCTGGGCGGCGCGCTCGCGGCCGAGCCGTATCTCTCGACGATGGTGATCGGCGCCGGCCTACTGCAGCGCCACCCCGGCGCAGCGGCCGATGCACTGCTCGCGCGCGTCGTCGCGGGGCAGGCCGTGCTGGCCTTCGCGCACGCCGAGCCGCAGAGCCGCCACGAGCGCGCCGACGTGCAGGCGCAGCTCGTGCGCGAGGGCGACGGCCTGCGGCTCGATGGCCGCAAGGCCGTGGTGCAGGCCGCGCCCTGGGCCAGCCACTTCATCGTCACGGCGCGCAGCGGCAATGGCTTGTCGCTGCTCGTGGTGCCGAGGGAGATGCCGGGCCTGCGCCTGCGTACCTACCCGACGCGCGACGGCGCCCGGGCCGCCGACATCGCCTTCGACAACGTGCGCCTCCCCGCCGATGCATTGCTCGGCGACGAGGGCGCCGCGCTGCCGCAGATCGAACGCGCGCTCGACGAGGCCACAGTCGCCATCTGCGCCGAATCGGTCGGCGTCATGCGCCGCCTGATGCGCGACACCCTCGACTACGTGCGCCAGCGCAAGCAATTCGGTGTGCCGATCTCCAGCTTCCAGGTGCTGCAGCACCGCCTGGCCGACATGCACATGGCACTGGAGCAGGCGGCGGCACTCACCTCGAGCGTCGGCGAGATCGTCGACACCGCGAGCGACGACGACCGCGCCCGCGCGGTCTCGTCCGCCAAGGTCGCCGCGGCCAAGGCCTGCAAGGCCGTGGGGCAGGGCGCGGTGCAACTGCACGGCGGCATGGGCATGACCGAGGAACTGGCCATCGGTCACTACGTGCGCCGTGCCACGCTCATCGAAAGCCAGTTCGGCCCGCCCGCATGGCACCTGCGCCGCGTGGCGAAGCTGCGCGCCGCCGCAACGCCCGTGAGATAGATTGATCGAGCGGGGCGCATTCGTCGCTTTGGACGATGCACCCCCGCCGCCCCCGCGCCAAGATGCCTCCACACACAGGAGACAGACCATGGCAGGTCCATTGCAAGGCCTTCGGGTGATCGAGATGGCGGGCATCGGCCCCGGCCCGTTCTGCGCGATGCTCTTCGCCGACATGGGTGCGGAGGTGATCCGCATCGAACGCCCCGGCACGCGCACCGCGCCCCACGACATCCTCGCGCGCGGCCGCAGCACATGGCAGGTCGACCTGCGCGCGGAAGGCTCGGCGTCGTCGGTGCTCGACGCCATCGAAAAGGCCGACGTGCTCATCGAGGGCTTTCGCCCTGGCGTGATGGAGCGCCTGGGCCTCGGCCCCGCCGAATGCCATGCGCGCAACCCGCGCCTGGTCTACGGCCGCATGACCGGCTGGGGCCAGCACGGCCCGCTCGCGCACGCGGCCGGCCATGACATCAACTACATCGCCATCAGCGGCGCGCTGCATGCCATCGGCCGCACTGGCGAGCCGCCGGTGCCGCCGCTCAACTACGTGGGCGACTTCGGCGGCGGCGCGATGCTGCTGGCCTTCGGCATTCTCGCGGCGCTGCACGAGGCCAAGGGCTCGGGCCAGGGGCAGGTGGTCGATGCGGCCATGACCGACGGCGCGGCGCTGCTGTCTTCGATGATGTACGGCTTCAAGTCGGCCGGCCTATGGAGCAACCAGCGCGGCGAGAACATGCTCGACGGCGGCGCGCACTTCTACGACACCTACGCCTGCGCAGACGGCAAGTACGTGGCCGTGGGCGCCATCGAGCCGCAGTTCTATGCGCTGCTGCGCGAGCGCTGCGGCATCGCCGACGACACCGCCTTCGATGCGCAGATGGACGCCGACCGCTGGCCGCTGCTCAAGCTGCGCATGGCCGACCTGTTCCGCACCCGCACGCGCGATGCGTGGTGCGTGCTGCTCGAAGGCAGCGACGCCTGCTTCGCCCCCGTGCTCGACTGGGACGAAGCCCCCGGGCACCCGCACAACGTGGCGCGCGGCACCTTCGCGAACGTCGGCGGCGTGGTGCAGCCCGCGCCCGCGCCGCGCTTCAGCCGCACCGCACCGGTGATGCCGCCCGCCACCGCGCAGGACGACGGCGAGGCCCTGCTGCGCCGCTGGGGCGCGACGATCGCCCCGGTCGTTGCCGGCTGAAAAGAAAGGCAACACCCATGTTCCTCACCCAGCCCCTGCACAAGGGCCGCCGCGAGAAGGCCCGCGACACCGCCGTGGTCTGCGGCAGCAAGCGCCTGGACTTCGGCGAGCTCGCAGACCGCGCCTCGCGCCTGGCCGCCGTGCTGCAGCAGCTCGGCATGCAGCGCGGCGACCGCGTCGGCATGATGAGCCTCAACTCGCACCGCTTCGTCGAGTACTTCTTCGGCACCTGGTGGGGCGGCGGCGTCATCAACCCCGTCAACATCCGCTGGAACCCCAAGGAGGTCGCGTACTCGCTGGACGACTGCAACACCCGCATCCTGCTGGTGGACGACCTCTTCGCGCCGATGGCGCCCGCGCTGCGCCAGCTCTCGGCGTCGCTGCGCACCGTGGTCTATTGCGGCGACGGCGCGGTGCCCGAGGGCATGGTCGGCTACGAGGCGCTGCTCGCCGAAGCCGAGCCCATCGACGACGCGCCGCACGGCGCCGACGAACTCGCCGCCGTCATGTACACCGGCGGCACCACCGGCCAGCCCAAGGGCGTGATGCTCACGCACGGCAGCCTCTACATCAACGCACTGGGCACCGTCGCCGCATTGCCGCGTGACACAGAGGACGCGGCCGCCATCGTCGCCGCGCCAATGTTCCACGTGGCCGGCTGCGGCATCGCGCTGCAGAGCCTGCAGCGGCTCGTGCCCATCCATGTGGTGCCGATGTTCGACGAGCTCGCGGTGCTCGAGACCCTCCAGTCCGCGCGCATCACCGAGATGTTCCTCGTGCCCACGATGATCAAGCGCGTGATCGAGCATCCGCGCTTCGCGGAGTTCGACCTGTCCAACCTGCGGCTGCTGTCGTACGGCGCGGCGCCCATCGATGCGGCGCTGCTCGACCAGGCCATGCGCGCCTTTCCGCGCACCGCATTCGCGCAGGTGTACGGCATGACCGAGCTCTCTCCCGTCGTCACCGCGCTGCCCCCGCACTGCCACCAGCCCGGACCCGACCGCGAGCGCCTGCTGCGCTCGGCCGGCACGCCCATCGCCATCGCGGAGGTCCGCATCGTCGATGGCGACGACAACGAGCTGCCGTTCGGCCAGGTCGGCGAGATCGTCGCGCGCGGGCCGATGGTGATGAAGGGCTACTGGAACAAACCGCAGGAAACCGAGGCCGCCCTGCGCGGCGGCTGGATGCACACCGGCGACGGCGGCTACATGGACGCGCACGGCTTCGTCTACGTGGTCGACCGCATGAAGGACATGATCGTGAGCGGCGGCGAGAACGTGTATTCGGCCGAGGTCGAGAACGCCATTGCGCAGCTGCCGCAGGTGCTGATGTCGGCGGTGATCGGCGTGCCCGACGACAAGTGGGGCGAGCGCGTGCATGCGGTGATCGTGCGGCGCGAAGGCATGGCGCTGGAGGCCGAGGCCGTCATTGCGCACTGCCGCGAACAGATCGCCACCTACAAATGCCCGCGCAGCGTGGAGTTCCGCGATGCGCTGCCGCTTTCGGCCGCGGGCAAGCTGCAGAAATTCCAGTTGCGCGAGCCCTTCTGGGCCGGCAAGGCGCGCCGCGTCGGCTGACCGACGACATTTTTTCGAGACTACAAAGGACAACTCCCATGCCCATCGATTTCAGCCGCTCGTGGAGCGACGAAGACCTGGCGCTCTACCGCGACAACGTGGTGCGCTTCGTCGAAACCGAAGTGCTCCCGCACGACGAAGAGGCGCGCAAGCGCGGCCACGTCGGCCACGAGGTCTGGCGCAAGGCCGGCGCGCTCGGCCTCCTGTGCGCCGACATTCCCGACGACTACGGCGGCGCCGGCGGCGACTTCCGGCACGAGGCGGTGGTGTACGAGGAAATGTCGCGCCGTGGGCTCACCGGCATGGCCACCTCGGTGCATGCCATCGTTGCGCACTACATCCTCAACCACGGCACCGAGGAGCAGAAGCGCCGCTACCTGCCCCTCATGGCGAGCGGCCAGATGGTCGGCGCCATCGCCATGACCGAGCCCGGCGCCGGCTCCGACCTGCAGGGCGTGCGCACCCGCGCCGAGAAAAAGGAGGGCAGCTACGTCATCAACGGCTCGAAGACCTTCATCACCAACGGCTACCTCGCCGGCCTGGTGCTGGTGGTGTGCAAGACCGATCCGGCGCAGGGCGCCAAGGGCACCTCGATCCTCATCGTGGAGACCGAGGGCTGCGAGGGCTTTCGCGTGGGACGCGTGCTCGACAAGATCGGCATGAAGGCGCAGGACACCTCCGAGCTCTTCTTCGACGACGTGCGCGTGCCCGCCGATGCGCTGCTCGGCGGCCAGGAGGGGCAGGGCTTCTTCCAGCTGATGAGCGACCTGCCTTACGAGCGCACCATCATCGGCGTGACCGCGCTCGCGGCCATGGAAGGCGCCTACCAGGCCACGCTCGACTACGTGCGCGACCGCAAGGCCTTCGGCAAGCCGATCGCCGAATTCCAGAACACCAAGTTCAAGCTCGCCGAGATCGCCACCCAGATCAAGGTGGGCCGCGCCTTCATCGACCGCTGCGTCGAAGACCTGGTGGCCGGGCGGCTGGACACCGCCACCGCCTCCATGGCCAAGCTCTGGGGCACCGAGGCGCAGGGCCGCGTGATGGACGAGTGCCTGCAGCTCTTCGGCGGCTACGGCTACATGAGCGAATACATGGTCGCGCGCATGTACGCCGATGCGCGGGTGCAGCGCATCTACGGCGGCACCAACGAGATCATGAAAGAGGTGATTTCGCGGGCGCTTTGAACGCCGCCATCCGTCCCGGCTGTCAGGTCAGCCGGCGAATCTCGGCCCGCGCGATTTCGCGGTGGTGGTACGAGGGCGAGATGCCGATGAACCGCGTGTAGCGCTCCACCGCGGCCACGGTGTTGCCCGTGTCTTCGAGCTCCAGCGCCTCGAGCATGAACTGGGCAAAGAGCTTGTTGGCATCGGCTTCGCGGTCAGAGGCCGCGAGTGTCTTGGGCCGCAGCTCGGGCCGTGCGGCGAAGATCCTGCGCTGCACTTCCATCACCTCGATGAGCGCACGGCCGATCCGCTCGATGTTCTCGGGAACCGGTTCGAGCTGCGTGTCGCGCACTTGCGTCGCCGCCTGGTCCAGCAGATGAGAAGCCACCCTCAGCAGCTGATGCAGTGGTTTGTGGCTGGTCATGGCCGGGCCGGATGGCCGCTGGCCTTGTACTGGAAGGAGAAATCGGGCGATGCCTGCTTTTGCTGCTGCGGCTGCGCGTGTTCCTGTTGCGCGAGCTGGTGCTGCTGCTGCGCATCCTTGAGCTTCTGGGCCAGCTGGCGTCCGCGCTCGGCGATGGCCAGGCTCTTGGCCGTGTCGTAGCCGTGCTCCTTGACAGAGAAGGCCTTGCACACGCTGCCCTTGCCCGCGGTGAACGTGGTCGCAAGCCAGTAGCCGGGATGGCCCGCGTTGGGCATCTTGAACTGCACGCCGCTCACGCCGCTGGAGTTGGTGCTGCGGGTGATCTCCGACTTGGAGCGCTTGGACACGCGCGGCCCCGGCGCCTGCACCGTCATGCCCTGGCGGATCGCCTCTTCGGCCGGATGCAGCCGCGCGAGACCCGACATGCGGGCAAGCTGCTTCTCGCGCTCCTCGATGGCCAGGGCCAGCGCCGCGTTGCCGACGCTGTCGACCGGAAAGTCGGTGCGCAGGATCTCGTCCTGGCCGATGTAGGTCTTGGCGACCCACGCCCGCACGCGGCCACCGGACGCCACTTGGCAGAAGACGCCCGAGACCCCCGTCGTGTTGTTGGCCCGCAGCTTTTCGGCCCGCGCGCGCCGCGCCACCGGCGGCACGTTGCGCACCACGGCGTCGCGCCAGTCCTGCGCCTGGACCAGTGCCTGTTCGAGGCCGCCATAGCTCGCCTTGCCGAACTGCTTGTAGTAACGGGTGCCGTTGCGAACGAGCGACACTTCGAACCCCCAGGGGCGGGGGGCGATGCCATACATGGCGGCTGGGTTGGGAATACCTCTGGGCATTTCGGCACGCTCTGTTTCTTCAGCATCTCTGCTGATGGCTCCCTGACGGGCGGGGCTGTTCTGACAGGAATGCTAGGGATTGAGCGGAGCGGGCGGTATCACCGATTTCCGTAGTCATGGGGCAAATGCCCTGGGCGGTGGCCATGCCCTTGCGGGCAGAAAAAGGCGGGCCGACGGCTGTGAGCCGGCCCGCGAGGCGAAGTGAAGTGTTTCAGTCGGTGACGCTCGTGGCGGCCAGGATCTGCCCGTCGCCGCCGTCCAGGCCCTCCAGGCGCGCCACCTCGCGCGAGAACGCCGGCCCCTCGCGCAGGCTCATGTAGCCCTGCACGCGCTGCTGCATCGGCGCGCGAAAAGGGTCGAACCCCTCGCTGCCGTGCACGCCCAGCAGGCCGGCGCGCGCGAACAGGTTCATGTCGGCGATCACCTGCGAACGCGTGGCGGCGCCCACGCGCACGGCCAGTTCCGAGGCGTCGCCGGCCCAGGCGTCCTGCGGCGCCCGCGACGACAGCGCGCGCTGCGCGTCGGCGAGTACCGCCTCCCTGCCGAGCGCGCTGGCGCCATTGGGGATGGGGGCGCCGACCCACGCTTCGTGCGGAACGGTCTGGGCCCAGCCGGCCCCGGAGAGTGCGATGGCCGCGATGGCCGCGAATTGCTTGGCTTTCATGATGGACACCTTCGGTTTCAATATCTCGCGGAGGAGCGGACATCGCCTCTCGACGCGAGCCTTGATTGTTCGAAAATGCCGCGTTCCGGTCGTGAGTCAGCTGTCCCGCCCGGGCCCGCGCAGGCCCCGCGGGCGCCTGTCCGGGCAGGACAAATGTCCTTTACGCAGATCATGGATTCGAGGCTCTTCAAGCAGACGATCCACTTCGCGCACGGTCACGACGGTGTGCAGCTGGCCTACGCCAGCGCCGGCCGGGGCCCTTTGCTGATCAAGGCCGCCACCTGGCTGTCCCATGTGGAGTTCGACTGGCTCAGCCCGGTGTGGCGCCACGTGCTGGGCGCGCTGTCGGCCCACGCCACCTTCGTGCGCTACGACGAGCGGGGCTGCGGCCTGTCCGACTGGGACGTGGCCGACCTGAGCTTCGACAGCTGGCTGCGCGACCTGGAAACGGTGGCCGACGCCCTCGGCATCGAGCGCTTCAGCCTGCTGGGCATCTCGCAGGGCGCCTCGATCGCCATCGCGTATGCGGCGCGCCACCCCGAGCGCGTGAGCCACCTGGTGGTGCACGGCGGCTACGCGCGCGGGCGACTGGTGCGAAGCCATGCGCCGGCCGAGCGCGAGGAAGCCGACATGATGTGCCGCCTGATAGAGCTGGGCTGGGGCAGGGACGACCCCTCCTTTCGCCAGTTCTTCACGAGCCAGTTCATTCCCGAGGGCACGCCCGAGCAGCACCGCTGGTTCAACGAGCTGGAGCGCATCTCCAGCTCGCCCGCCAACGCGGCGCGGTTCCTGCGCGAATTCAATGCCATCGACGTTACCTCGCTGCTCCCTCAGGTACGCTGCCCGACTTTGGTGCTGCACAGCACCCGCGACCTGCGGGTGCCCTTCGCCGAAGGGCGCCTGATCGCCGGCGCGATTGCCGGCGCGCGCTTCGTGCCGATCGACAGCGCCAACCACCTGATCCTGGAGCAAGAGCCCGGCTGGGCGCGCTGGCTGGCCGAGGTGCACGCCTTTCTTCCGGAGGCCCCGCCGGCGCACGATCCGCTGTTCGACACGTTGACCGCGCGCGAGCGCCAGTTGCTCGACCTCCTGGCCCAGGGCCGCGACAACGCGCAGATCGCGGCGACGCTGGGCGTTTCGGAGAAGACCGTGCGCAACCACCTGACCAGCGTGTTCTCCAAGCTCGAAGTGGACAACCGCGGCCGCGCGATCGTCATGGCGCGCGATTCAGGCTTCGGCAAGCTCCGGCACTGAAAGCTACCGGATCACGCCGAGCCTGCGCGCAATCGCCACCGCCTGCGTCCGGCTCTTGGCATCCAGCTTCATGTTGATGTTGCGCAGGTGCGTGCGCACCGTGCTGTCGGACACGAACAATTTCTCCGCCATCGCATTGTTCGAGTACCCCTCGGCCAGCAGCTGCAGCACGCGGATCTCCTTGCGCGTGAGCGGCTCCTTGATCGCATCGCCGGCCGGGGCAGCTTCCGCATCGACCGCTGCCATCGGCCCCATCGCCTGCAGCAGCCGCTGCAGGTAGTCGGCGAGGATGGGATCGCCGCGCATCGATGGCGACGCAGCTGCCTCCTGCGCCGCCGCGGTCGCATACCGCTGCACCAGCACCTCGACAGCCGGTCCTTCATCGAGGATCAGCCGCATGAAGCCTTCCTGGCTCGCGATCTGCAGCACGGCGCCGATCTCGTCGATTGCGGCGGCGACCTCGCCCGCGCGCTGCAGCGCCATCGCGCGCAGGACGCGCAGCTTGAGCACGCGGCGGTTGCGGTTCGATGCGACGGCTGCGTGCATCTCGGCGTCGAGCACCGCGAGTGCCGCACGCGCATCGCCGAACGCGATGTCCCATCGCGCCTTTGCAAGCGCCAGGTAATCGAGGTCGTGCGCAGCCAGCTGCTGGCGCCGCTCGCGCGCCCAGAGCTCCGGATCGTCCGCGCGCGACAACTCGTCGCGCGACGCGGGTCCGTTGCCTTGCAGCAGCAGCATGCGCGAGCGCTCCAGCTTCGCGCCGGCCACCACGCGCGGCAGTTGCCGGTGGTGCCCGAGGTATTCGAGCTCGGTCAGCGCCTGGACGGCGGCGTCGATGTCGCCCGCATGGAACGCGATGCGCGAGCGCATCACATGGCTCAGGATCATGTGGTCCGGCAGGCCCACGTCGCGCGCGAGCGGCAGGTACACGTTCAGCAGGTGGTCGGCCTGCGGCAACTGGTTCGATTCGTACACCACGCCGGCGTACAGCACGCCGGCCCATGCGTTGCCGTGGCTGTGGTTGTACGAGACGGCATGTGTGGTATCGACCGCCATGCGCAGCCGCGCGGTCGCCTGGCGCAGCCGGCCTTCGTGCAGGTCGAACAGCCCCGCCAGCGACTCGGTGTACATGCGGTTGAAGGTGCTGTTGCCCTGCTCCCGCCGCGCCGCGTCGAGCAGCCGCTGCGCTTCGCGCTGGTCGCCGCGCACGGCCAGGATGTTGGCCATGGCGTTGAGCAGCACGCTGTCGGCAAAGGCCAGGCCGGTGGGCATGCGCGCCAGGCTGGCGCGCCCGGCTTCGTAGGCTTCGTCGTGCTTGTCCTGCATGGCCAGCAGCAATGGCACCAGCGCGTGTGCGCTCGCCCGCACCTCGGGAATCTCGCTGTCGATGCAGCCCGATTGCTCGAGCATCTGCATGGCGTCCCACGGCCCGTGCGTGAAGCAGGTGGCCCACAGCGCGATGGGTTGCAGGAACGGGTGTGCGCGCAGGTGATGGTTGGGGATGGCCGAGAACCATCGCGCGAGCATGCGCATGCGGCCCTGCTCGAGGAACTGCCCCGCGTAGCTGTCGAGCAGCGTCAGCGCATGCGGATGGTCGCCGCCTTCGATGGCATGGTCGATGGCGGGCACGGGCCGGTCCTGCGATTCGTACCAGCCCGAGGCCGCGAGGTGCAGCCGCTCGATCTTGCCGGGTTGCTCCCGCGCCAGCTGCGCGCGCAGGAAGTCGGCGAACAGGCTGTGATAGCGCCACGCGCGGCCGTCGCCGCTCACGGGCGTGAGGAAAAGATTCGCCGCGGCCAGCCGCTCCAATATGGCCGCGCAGTCGATGCGCGGGTTGAGCGCCTGGCACACCGAGGCATCGAGCTGCCGCAGGATGCTGGTGCGCAGCAGGAAGTCGCGAATCTCCCTGGGCTGGTGCGCGAGCACGTCTTCGGCGAGGTACTCGGCCACCGCGCGGTCGGAGCCCGAGAAGCGCTCGACGAAGCCCGTCGCGGTGCCGTGCCGCTCCAGCGCCATCGACGCGAGCCAGATAGCGGCCACCCAGCCTTCGGTCTTGCGGTGCAACTGGGAGAGCAACTCGGCTGGCAGCGCTTGCGATGCCTGCGATGCGTGCGCCTGTCGCAGGCCGAAGAAGGCGCTGGTTTCCTCCAGCGTGAAGCGCAGGCGGTCGGTGTCGATCTCCATCAGCTGGCCGCGCGCCCGCAGCCGTCCCAGGCCCAGGTCGGGCAGGCTGCGCGAGCCGATCACGATCTGCCCGCGGCGCGGCAGCTGCTCGATCATTTCGCGCACGAGGCCGAGCACGGCGGGCTCCTGCACCACTTCGAAGTCGTCCAGGAACAGGGTGAAGGGCGCGTCGTGCGCGGCCAGCGCGGCCACAGCGTCGAACGGGCCGTTGGCGCGGGGCTCTTCCACGCCCAGGCGCTGCGCGGCCTCGGCCAGGCAATTGAGAAAGCGCGAGACGTCGTTGTCGGCGCGGTCCAGCGTGAGCCAGGCGGTGGCGGTGCCCTGCGCGTCCATGCGCTCGCGGATCTGCGCCATGGCGGTGGTCTTGCCGAAGCCGGCCGGCGCGCGCACCAGCACCAGCTTCACGCCGGCCGCGGCAACCTCCTGGCCGATGGTGGTGCGCGGCACCTGCGTGGCCACGAACGCCGGCGGGTTCAGCTTGGTTTCGAGAATCCGGGGCGAGGGCGGTGGAGCAGCAGGAGAAGGCATCGCGGACGGGAAGTGGGCGCCTTGAAATTCCGTCGCTTCCGACGATTCCGGCAGGCGATTCTGCGGCCTAAAGTGGCTTTCAGACAATCAATCCGGGAACCAGCCAGATGCAACTCGATGCCAGTATTTCAGCCGTCGTCACCGGCGGCGCCTCGGGCCTGGGCGCCGCCACCGCGCGCCGCCTGGCCAGCCACGGCGTGAAGGTCGCGCTGTTCGACCTCAATGCCGAGCAGGGCGAAGCGCTCGCAAAGGAGCTGGGCGGCGTGTTCTGCAAGGTCGACGTCACCTCCGAGGAGCAGGTCGACGCCGCCTTCGCCAAGGCCCGCGCCGCGCACGGCCAGGAGCGGGTGCTGGTCAACTGCGCGGGCACCGGCAATGCGGTGAAGACCGCAAGCCGCGACAAGACCACGGGCGAGATCAAGCACTTTCCGCTCGCCAACTTCGACCGCATCATCCAGATCAACCTCGTGGGCACCTTCCGCTGCATCGCCAAGTCGGCCGCCGGCATGCTCACGCTCGACATGCTGCAGGACGGCGAGCGCGGCGCCATCGTCAATACGGCTTCGGTGGCCGCGCAGGACGGTCAGATGGGACAGGCCGCCTACACCGCGTCGAAAGCCGGCATCGTCGGCATGACGCTGCCTATTGCGCGCGACCTGATGAGCGAAGGCATCCGCGTGAACACGATCCTGCCGGGCATCTTCGACACGCCGCTGCTGCAGGGCGCGCCCGACAACGTGAAAGCGGCGCTGGCCGCCTCCGTGCCGTTTCCCAAACGGCTGGGCAACCCGGCGGAGTACGCGACGCTGGCCGAGCTGATGATCACCAACGGCTACTTCAACGGCGAGAGCGTGCGTCTGGACGGTGCCATCCGCATGGCGCCGCGGTAAGACAATCTTTTCGCAAATCCACAACTGGAGACCCGCATGCCCGAAGCCTTTATCGTCGCCGCCGCCCGCACCGCAGGCGGCCGCCGCAACGGACGCCTGTCCGGCTGGCACCCCGCCGACCTCGCCGCGCAGGTGCTCGACGCGCTGGTCGAGCGCACCGACGTCGACCCTGCGCTGGTCGAGGACGTCATCATGGGCTGCGTCGGCCAGGTCGGCGAGCAGGCCTCGAACATCGCGCGCAACGCGGTGCTGGCCTCGCGGCTGCCCGAGTCGGTGCCGGCCACCTCGGTAGACCGGCAATGCGGCTCGTCGCAGCAGGCGCTGCACTTCGCGGCGCAAGCCGTGATGTCCGGCAGCATGGACATCGTGATCGCCGCCGGCGTCGAGAGCATGACGCGCGTGCCGATGGGCACGCCCAACATCCTGCCGATGAAGAACGGCCTGGGCTTCTACGTGAGCCCGCTGATGCAGAAGCGCTACCCCGACATCCAGTTCAGCCAGTTCACCGGCGCCGAGATGATCGCGAAGAACTACGGCATCGAGAAATCCGAGCTCGATGCGTACGCGCTGCGCAGCCATCGCAATGCCATCGCCGCGACGAAGGCGGGTCTCTTCGACGCCGAGATCGTGCCTGTGGCCGCGCGCCTGAACGACGGCACCGAGCCGGGCGAGATGCACACCGCCGACGAAGGCATCCGCTACGACGCCACGCTGGAGAGCATTGCGGGCGTGAAGCTCATCGCCGAAGGCGGCCGCTGCACCGCGGCCACCGCGAGCCAGATCTGCGACGGCGCGAGCGGCGTGATGGTGGTGAACGAACGCGGACTCAAGGCGCTGGGCGTGAAGCCGCTCGCTCGCATCCACCACATGAGCGTGATGGGGCACGACCCGGTGATCATGCTCGAGGCGCCGCTGCCCGCCACGCAGCGCGCGCTGGCCAAGGCCGGCATGAAGATCGAGGACATCGACCTGTACGAGGTCAACGAAGCCTTCGCGCCGGTGCCGCTGGCCTGGCTGCAGGCGTTGGGCGCCGACCCGGAACGCCTGAACGTCAACGGCGGCGCGATCGCGCTGGGCCACCCGCTGGGCGCCTCGGGCACCAAGCTGATGACCACGCTGGTCCACGCGCTCGCGCAGCGCGGCAAGCGCTACGGGCTGCAGACGATGTGCGAGGGCGGCGGCATGGCGAACGTGACGATCATCGAGCGGCTCTGAGGCCGCATCTCACTTCTTCATGAGGCTCAGCACGCCCGTGGCGATCGACACCAGGGCGGTGAGGATCGGCGTGACCAGCGTGATGAATTCGCGGATCGATTCGGTATAGCGCTTGAGCTTCTGCGCGCGCCCCTGCTTCGGCGTGCCCGCGGTCAGCGCGGCAGCCAGCCGCACCGACAGGCGCTCCATCGCGTTGTTGCGCCGGTGGAAGACCGCGAGCGCGGCCAGGATGCCCGTCATGTGCCCGAAGGCGATGCTCAGCACGTAGTAGGTGACTTCGCGCCACTCGCGCGCATCCTGCGGCGCGAACGGCTGGTCGTCGCTGTAGGCGATCACTGCGGTCATGAGCGTGACTGCGATCGCGCCGATGGCCGCGGCCATCGGCCACTGCCACGCGAGGCGCACGCGAAAGCGCGCCGACATCGCAAAGCCCATGCACGCGGGCAATGCGACCGACACGATGCGCAGGTACACCTGCGAGAGATCGAACCACATGACGATGGCGGCATGCGCGAGCACCAGCAGTGCGACCGGGAGCAGCAGGAAACCCACGATCGCCACAACGCCCGGCGCGGCATCGCGATCGGTAGCGGCGGGCACTGCCAGCCCGGCGCGTGCCACCGCGGCAGGCGCATCGTCGCCGACCAGCAGCGCGGTGAGCCGCTGGTTCTGCGCCTCGAGGCTTTCCACGCGCGACTTCAGCGCTTCGATGTCGCGCCGCAGCGGCATGAAGAAGACAAGGTCGCGATGGCAGTGCTTGCAGACGATGGCGGCCGCGGCGATCTTCTCGGTGCAGTACGGGCACGACACCAGCGCGGCATCGGACGCGGGCGCGGTCGCGGGCGCCGCTGCGGCGGCGGCGAGCTTGGGCCTGTCGCTCACTGCGCGTTGAAGTCCACGAGCTTGCTGCTGACGCGGCCCTCGGCGTCGCCGACTTCCACGCGCAGCTGATGCGCGCCGGGCGGCACCTGCGCGCCGTCCAGCTCGATGCCGGTGCCGCTCACATGCGTGCGGATGCGATCGGTGAGATCGACGGCGGGGTTCTTCATGTACACCACGCGCACCGTCTTCGGATCGATCGCGACGCCGCCGCGCGACTTGAACTGCACCTTCAACGCAACGCCGTTCTTCTGCACGGTGCCGGCGGGGCTGGCCACGTCGATGCCCGGGCCGCGGGTGAGTCCGGCGCGCTTGCCTTCCTGGTAGGCCGAGGGCAGGCGCGCTTCGTCTTCGGTGATGAGGTTGAAGGCCGCACTCTGCGTGGCGACGAAAAGGCAGAGCAGGGCGACGGGTGTGGAAAGCCTTGAAAGTGTCATGACTGGATGTGTGACTACGGATCTTCGTAGGGGGAGGCGCGGCATGTCGCACCTATACTTTTTTCACTGCAATTCGTCCGATATCGATGCTAACGAGAAACGGTGTTGTCGCGCTACTTCTGCTGATTCCCGCAAGCTTCATCGGTGCTTCGGCCCAAGAGAAAACAACGGCGCCTGCGGCTGCAACGGCCTCCACGGCAGGCGCGCGCGCGCCTGCCGCGCCGGACCCGCTGCGCATCCTCGCCGGCGAGTTCGCGAGCGTGCGCAAGCAGCTCGAAGAGGCCGAGGCAACGAGCGCGCAGGGCCGGTTCGCCGACGCGGGCCGCACGCTGGAAAGCGCGCTCGGCGCCATCGACGGCGCATCGCTGAATGCGAAGGACCCGATGCAGCGCTACCTGGCCGAAGACCTCGTGCTCGGCCGGCTGATCGACAACAGCGAGTTGCGCGCGGACGACGAGTCGCAGTTGCGCTGGCTCGAAAAGCGGCGCGACGCACGCCGCGCGTTTTGGGGCGAAGACGCCAACGCGGCGCTCGCCGCGCAGAACGCATGGGCGCTTCAGCTGTGCAAGGTCGGCCGTTGCCAGGAAGCGATCGCGGTGCAGGAGGCAGTTGCGCGCAAGACGCTCCAGACGCAGGGGCCGGGCTCGCGCAACACGCTGGTTGCGCGCCACAACCTGGGCGTGGCGCTTGGACAGTCGGGGCGCTACGCCGAGGCGCTCGCGATCTCGCGCGAACTCGCGGGCGAGGCCGAGGCGCGCTGGGGTGCGAACGATCCGACTACCTTGCGCTTTCGCAACTCGGTGGCGGCCGACTACACCGACCTCGGGCAGTACGCCGATGCGCTCATCGCGCATGAGGCCGTCTATCGCGCGCGCCAGGCGGCGCTCGGGCCGGCTGCGCCCGATACGCTGAGTTCGCTCGGCAGCCTTGCCGCCACCTACGGCATGCTGTCGCGGACGCGCGAGGCCCTGAGCCTTTCGCAGCAGGGCCACGAGCTCGCGCGCCGCAGCTTCGGCCCCGCGCATCCGCGCACCCAATATGCGGCGAGCGCGCTGGCCATCGAATTGCGGCGCGCAGGCCGCCTGGGCGAGGCACGCGCGCTCTCGCAGCAGGCGTGGGACACGCTCTCGGGCCTGCGCGGTGCGCGCCATCCCGAGACGCTCTATGCGATGAACGTGCATGCGAGCGTGCTCGACGCGCAAGGCGACCACGCCGAGGCGGTGCGCGTGACCGGCGAGGCGCTGCAGATGCGCCGCGAGGTCATGGGCGAGATGCACCCGCTGACGCTGGCGGCGCTGCGCAGCGCGGGCAGGGCGCGGCTGTCGGCCGGCGATGCGGCCGGCGCGCTGGTGCTCCTGACGCAGGCGCACGAGGGCCATGTGCGCCTGCTGGGCGATGCGCACCCCGAGACGCTGCTCGCGCTGATCGACCGCATGAGTGCGGCCCTGCAGGCCGACCAGCTCGACAGCGTGCGGCCTTTTCTGCCGGCGTATGTCGCACATGTCGAATCGCTTCGCGCGCAGCACGGGCTGAGCCCGAAGAGCCGCCGCACGCTGTTCGAGCGCTATGTGGAGGGCTACCGCCACTACGCGCTCGCGAGCCTGCGTGGCGGGGAGGCCGATCGCGCGTTCGAGCTGGCCGAGCTGTCGAAGGCGCGCACGCTGCTCGAGGGCATGGCGCTGCAGCGCGCCAACCGCTCCGGCGCGCTGCCGGCCGATGCGCAGCAGGCCATCGCGCTGCATGAAGCCAGGCTCGCCGCGCTGGACCGCAACATCGACGCGGCCGCAGGCCAGGCCGACCGCCGCCAGCAGCTGGAGTCGGAGCGCAACATCGTCGTGCGCGCCTACGCCGACCTGCAGGCGCGCCTGCGCGCCCGCTACCCCAAGTACCGGCAACTGGCCGAAGCGCCGAAGGCCACGCTGGCCGATGCGCGCCGCCTGCTGCCCGCCGACACGCTCTTCATCAGCTATCTCGTGGACGGTGCGCGGGTCATGGCCTTCGCGGTGGACCGCAGCGGGTTGCGCCATGCCTCCGAGCTCGCGGCGGCGCCCGATCTCGCGGCTACCGTCGAGGCCTTCCGCAAGCTCTCGGGCGATGCGCTCGAGCCGCAGCAGGCGGTATGGCAGACGGGGCCGGGCAGCTATCGCCTCGGCCTGCGCGACAAGCCGCCCGTGCCCGGCGCGGTCGCCGTGGACGACGCGGCGCCGCTGGGCGCGGTGCTGTCGGCGCAACTGCTCGAGCCCATGGCGGCGCTGATCCGCTCGCACGACAAGATCGTCGTTGCGCCCGATGCGGCATTGGCGCTGCTGCCCTTCGACGCACTGCCGTTCGACGGCCGGCCGATGGCCGGCACCCGCGAGCTGAGCTACATCCAGTCGCTGTCGATGCTCGCCGCGCTCGCGTCGCGCAAGGAGGCTTATGCAAAGCTGCCTTCGCGTCGTGCGCTGCTGGCCTTCGGCAATCCGCTCTACAGGGCCGCCGGCGACGGCGCTGCGGCGAGCTCGCGCTCGGCGGCGCCGGGTGTGGTCGACCGCGAGGCTGCGGCGCAGTCGATCGCCGAGAGCGCCGAGAGCGCCGAGAGCGACGAGGGCGTCGACGAAGCGATCGCGCTGCTGCGCGAGAGCACCTGGGACAACCTGCCGGGCACGGCGCGCGAGATCGATGCGGTGCGGCGCGCCGTCGACCGTGGCCGCGTCGATGTCGTGACCGGCGGCAATGCCACCGAGCGCAAGCTCCTCGACATGGACGGCTCGGGCCAGCTCGCCCGCTACCGGCGCCTCCTGTTCTCGGTGCACGGCTATCTGAGCACCTCGGTGCCCGCGCTGAGCGCGCTGGTGCTCGGGCAGGTCGGCAACCCGCCCACGCTCGACGGCTACGTCACGGCGGCGGAATGGCCCGCCTACACGCTGCGCAGCGACCTGGTGGTGATGTCCGCCTGCGACACCGGTGTCGGCAAGGTCGTTCATGGCGAGGGCGTGATGGGCTTGCCCTACGCGCTCTACATGGCGGGCAACACCAGCACGGTGATGACCCTCTGGCCGGTGAGCGACGAGAGCACCGCGCGCTTCATGGAAGCGTTCTTCCGGCGGCTCAACGCCGGCGAGCCGACGCAGCAGGCGCTGGCCGGCACGAAGCGGGCGTTCGCGAGCGGCGAGCACGGCGAGAAGCTGCGCCGGCCGGCTTACTGGGCCGGGTTCGTGCTCTACGGCGCGTGACCGCGCGCCTGCGGACGATGGCTACGAACGGTCGTCGAACTCGGCCTGCGTGCGCGGCGCATCGGGCGCCTGCGCGTCGAGCGATTGCCGGTAGCGCACGCAGCCGCGCATGAACTGCGGCCAGTCGGGCACGATGAAACCCGGGTCGCGCTTGTCGGGCAGCAGCGCCCAGAGATCGGGGTGGTGCCAGCACAGGTCGTGGCCGCTCGAATCGCGGTGTTGCCTGATGGCGGCGCGCAGCTTGCGGACTTCGGCGACGAGCGCGTCGCGGGTGAGTGCATCGAGGTCTTCATCCATCGCGTGAACCTCCGTGGGTTGGGGCGGGCCATCACTGTTGGCCGAAACCCGGTCCGATGCAAGCGGGCGCGGCCGGCCCGTTCGCGCGCTCAGGCGTGCCAGGCCTTCAGCGCGGCCCGCAGGCATTCCTCGAAGCCGCGCTCGACACGCGACGGATTCACCGAACGGCGCGGGTGCGCCGCCCTCCGTGTCAGCGCAAAAATTATCGCTTGGCGATACCGGAGGTATCAGTCAGGGGGCAGCACGAGAGGCTTGCGCGCGATGTGGATTGCGACGATGCCCAGCGACAGCCGCTCGAACGAGACATCTGCGAACCCCATGTCCCGCAACTCCGCGGCAAGCCCCTCGGCCGTGGGGAAATCCTGGATGCCCTTGAGCAGGTACCTGTAGGCCGAAGCGTCGCCACCCGTCGCGGCCCAGCCGATGACGGGCATGCACACGGCCATGTAGCCGAGGTAGGCGCGGTGCAGCCAGTGCACGGGAATGTTGGACGCCTCCAGGGCGATGAAGCGGCCGCCCGGCTTGAGCACGCGGAGCGCTTCGCGCAGCGCCAGCTTGCGGTCGCAGATCTTCAGGCCCAGCGACATCGAGAAGAGATCGACGCTCGCATCCGCGATCTCCGGCATCGCGTGCGCATCGAGCACACGGAACTCGACCGGCACCTTCAGCTGCGTGGCGCGCCGGCGTGCGATCGCGAGCATCTGCAGGCTGATGTCCGAGGCGACGATCTTCTGGCCGGACTGCAGGCCTTTGCGCTTTGCCACCTTCAGGACGACATCGCCAGTGCCCGCGGCAACGTCGAGCA
Organism: Variovorax paradoxus; assembly: GCF_000834655.1. Taxonomy (GTDB): domain Bacteria; phylum Pseudomonadota; class Gammaproteobacteria; order Burkholderiales; family Burkholderiaceae_C; genus Variovorax; species Variovorax paradoxus_F. The sequence goes on along the minus strand of NZ_JXQQ01000084.1, from coordinate 163,646 downwards.
GATCGGTCCACGGCTCCTGCGTGATCAGGGCCGCGACCCGGCGCTTCCACAGCCGGTGGATGCCGAAGCTGAAGAGGTCCGAGAGCAGGTCGTAGCGTCCGGCGATGCGGCCGAACACGTCGTCTTCCTGGGTGTGGAAATCGGCTGCGTTGTTCATTGAGGGGGCCGTGGGGTTGCGCGGATTCTGCCGCAGCGTCATGTCTCGATCTCCGGCCGATCGGCCCGGGAGCGCTACCTGATGCGTACACCGCTCGCGAGCACGATCCCCGGCACGACCAGCGTCAACGCCAGCAGCACCGCCGCCGTGATGGGCTCGCCCATGAAAGACGCTGCACCGAGCGTGGTCAGCACCGGCACCGCGGCTGCCGACAGCGAGGCGCGCGCTGCGCCCAGGTGCGAGATGGCCGCTGCGTAGGCCACCAGACCGAGCACGCCGGCGACCACGCCTTGGCCCACGGCCTGCAGCGCCACGTCGGGCCAGGGCGCGCCGAGCAGCCGCGGCGTGCCCGTGAACCACAGCAGCGGCAGCAGCGGCAGCAGCAACAGCGTCGACCAGCCGTTGACGAAGGCCGCACCTTGCCACGGCGTCAGTCCGCAATGTCCGAAGGCCAGCGAGTAGACGGCCCAGAGCATCGCGGCCGCGAGAAAGAGCAGGTCGCCTCGCCAGCTCAGCGAGCCCGGCTGGAAGCTGCCGACCGCGAAGAGCGCCATGCCGATCGCGATGCAGCAGAGACCGGCCAACCGGACGCCCTGCACCTTCTCTCCCTTGTGGATGCGCGCACCGATGGCGGTGAAGAGCGGCAGGCTGCCGGCCATGAAGATGCCCATGTGGCTGGCCGGCGCCCATTGCGCGCCGGCGAGCACCAGCAAACCGAAGGGCAGTCCGCCGCCGATGACCAGCAATACGAGCGCCATGCGGGGCGCCTTGGCCGCGACGCGCTGTTGCCCGAACAGGAAGGGACAGAGCAGCAGCGCTGGAATGCCGTAGCGCAACAGCGCGATGTCCAGCGGGCCGAGCGTGGTGGTGACGCCATGGCGCGAGATGAGTTGCCACGCGCTGCCCACGAGCGCCGCGGCCAGTACGGCGAAGAGGCCGATCGGAAGGTTGCGGTCCATCGCGCGAGTCTCGCGACGGGCCGGCGCGAAAGCTATCAGATTCGTGCGCCCGGCCCGAGCGCGCGGCGGGCTTCGCCCAGCGTGACGCCGACCTCCTGCCTGAACACCGCGCCCAGGTGGCTCTGGCTGCAGTAGCCCAGATCGTGCGCGATGCCGGCGAGGTCGCGGTCGCCATCGACGAGGCGTTCCATCGCTGCGGCCAGGCGCAGATGCTGGCGGTACTGGTGCAGGCTGAGGCCGGTCTGCTTCCTGAAGCTGCGCGCCATGTGGAACGGCGAACGCGAGACGGCATCGGCGACTTCGTGCAGCGAGGGGCCTGCATGCCGGTCGGCGGTTTCCGCCAGCAGCCGACGTGCGCTGGCGATGGGCTCCGTCATCGGCACCAGCTTGCGCGCGGAACGAACTTCACCGACCAGCGACGCGATGGAGGTCGCATCGCCGCTGCCCGATCGAAGTTGCTGCTGCGCGGCATGGACGCGATAGAGCGACTTCGGCGAAAGCAAGGAGACGGCCGGCTCCGAATGCCCAGGAACCCGCGGATGCCGGCTCACGACCACGCTGCGCCGCGGCGCCTGCGCACCCGGTCGCAACCGATAGACCACTGCATCGCCGAAGCTGATGGCAGTCAGCCCATCGACCAGCCACGTGTCGTTGCCGAAGCGCAGATCGAGCATCGCGCGGCTGATCGGAAAGACGATGCGCTGCGATGCCATGACATAAGGCGCGCTCCATTCATGGCCGTGCGCATGCGAGCGAACGTGCTCCACCTCGAACTCGCGTCCGGTGTAGAGAAGGGTTCGTTCGTGGGGCATTGGGTGCGTGCGAAGTCGCGGGCGGCAGTGTCACGCAAACGGGTGGGGCTCGTCCAGGGCTCAGATCCCGATGAACTGCGCCACCTCCCCCAGCGACGCGCGCTCCGTCACCAGCGCATCGATCGCCTTGCTCCGGTCTGCGTAGCCGATGGCCATGCCGGTGAACAGCATCCGCTCGGGCGGCAGTTCGATGAAGCGGCCGATGGTCTGCGGGTACATCGCCCAGCATTCCTGCGGGCAGCTGTCCAGGCCTTCGGCGCGCAGCAGCAGCATCACGTTCTGCAGCACCATGCCCAGGTCGGACCACTGCGGCGGGCCCATGCGGCGATCCACGGTGCAGAACAGCGCGAGCGGCGCGCCGAAGAACTGGTAGTTGCGTGCGAACCATGCGCGCCGTGCGGCCTTGTCCTCGCGCGGGATTCCCAGGCGCGCATACATCGCCTCGCCGACTGCGAAGCGGCGGTCGCGGTAGGGCGCCACGAGTTCGCGCGGGTAGATGTCGTACTCGGTGCCTTCGCCGGTCGGTGCTTCCAGAACGCGGGTGCGCATGAGCGCCTTGAGTTCGTCGAGCCGCTCTCCGCCCACCACGTGCAGATGCCAGGGCTGCAGGTTGCCGCCCGAGGGGGCGCGCAGCGCTTGCTGCAGCACGCGGCGGATGACGTCGGGCGCCACCGGCTCGCCCAGGAATTCGCGCACCGATCGGCGGCTCGCAACGGCTTCGTACACGTTCATGCTTTGGCTTTCATTCGAGAACAGGGCGGGGATGCATTCATCTTGAACGAGGCCGATGCTAGGGACAACCCCGGGGTGCTCAATCGTCCGTTCCGACGATGTGGCGTGCCGGGGGCCTGCCTACGATGCTGCCGGCCGCTGCATGAGATTCCCCGGTGCACAGGAGACACGTACATGTTCGGATTGATGCAAGACCGCCCGCTGTTGATCTCTTCGCTGATCGACCACGCGGCCACCTTCCACCCGCACGCCGAGATCGTGGGGCGCACGGTGGAGGGGCCGGTTCACCGCACCAGTTATGGCGAGGTGCAGCGCCGCTCCAAGCAGGTGGCCAACGCGATGAAGGTGCTGGGCGTGGAGCCCGGCGACCGCGTCGGCACGCTCGCATGGAATACCCACCGCCACCTCGCGCTGTACTACGGCGTGTCCGGCTTCGGTGCGGTGCTGCACACGGTGAACCCGCGGCTCTTTCCGGAGCAGATCGACTACATCGTGAACCACGCGGAAGACAAGGTGCTGTTCTTCGACACCACCTTCGCGCCGCTGGTCGAGAAGCTCGCGCCGCAGTTGAAGACCGTGCGCGCCTTCATCGCGATGACCGACCGCGCGCACATGCCCGCCATCGACGTGCCCAACCTGCTGTGCTACGACGAGCTCGTCGGCGCGCAGAGCGAGCACTGCACCTGGCCCGCGTTCGACGAGCGCACGGCCTCGTCGCTTTGCTACACCTCGGGCACCACGGGCAACCCCAAGGGCGTGTTGTATTCGCACCGTTCCACCGTGCTGCATTCGCTGATGGAGTGCGCGCCCGACACCTTCGGCGTCAACTCGCAGATGACGCTGCTGCTCGCGGTGCCGATGTTCCACGCCAACGCGTGGGGCATGCCGTACGCGGCGGCCATGACCGGCATGAAGCTGGTCATGCCCGGCCCGCACATGGACCCGAAGAGCCTGTACGAATTGATGCGCGACGAGAAGGTCGGCTTCTCGCAGGCCGTGCCCACCATCTGGCTCATGCTGTTCCAGTACTTCGATGCGCACCCGGAGATCGACACGCACGCCATCGGATTGAAGCGCATTGGCGTGGGCGGCGCAGCCACGCCGCGCGCCATGATCGAACGCTTCGAGCGCGACTTCGGCGCCGACTTCGTGCAGGGCTGGGGCATGACCGAGACCAGCCCGATCGGCGTGATCGGCAACCTGCTGCCCAAGCACCGCGCGCTATCGAAGGAGGAGCAGACCACGGTGAAGATGAAGCAGGGCCGCGGCGTGTGGGGCGTAGAGATCAAGATCGTGGGCGAAGACGGCCAGCGCCTCGCGCACGACGGCAAGGCCTTCGGCCACCTGCATGTGCGCGGGCCGTGGATCGCGAGCGGTTACTTCAAGGGCGAGGGCGGCAGCGTGCTGGATGCCGAAGGATTCTTTCCGACCGGCGATGTCGCCACCATAGACGAAGACGGCTACGTGCAGCTGGTCGACCGCGCGAAGGACGTCATCAAGTCGGGCGGCGAGTGGATCTCTTCCATCGACCTGGAGAACGCCGCGAGCGCGCACCCGGCCGTGGCGGAGGCCGCGGTGATCGGCATCGCGCATCCGAAGTGGCAGGAGCGGCCGCTGCTCATCGTGGTCAAGCGCGCAGGCGCGGAGGTCTCGGGCGAGGAACTGCTCACTTTTCTTTCGACGCGCGTGGCGAAGTGGTGGCTGCCCGACGACGTGGCTTTCGTCGACAGCCTGCCGCATACAGCCACCGGCAAGCTGCTCAAGACGAAGCTGCGGGAAATGTTCAAGGGATATGTCGCGGCGAAGTCAGTTTGATGACTTGTTCGATTTTTCTGTGGACAACTCTGTGGGTTGCCATAGGAGGGCGGGCTGCAAAGCGAGCATTGGCGGGGGTTCCCACCACGTTGCCTGTTGAATGAGCAGCCCCGCGGCCGGCGGGGAAAACGTGCGACGCAAACTGGTGCGTGCGCGGCCGGCATAAGGGGAAATCCCCAGCAGATTTCCGGTGTGACACGCAGCGGTCTTGGGTAACATCGCCGGCCGCTCGTGTGCAGCGGTCGGCGATCGATCTCTCGCGACGTCGCTCAGTGCTTGTGATCGCCGTGCGCAGCAGCAGGCTTGGCCGCGGCGTTGAGCGCGCGCACCGGCGCCTTCACCTCCAGCGTCTCGCGCTTGCCGTCCTGGCCTTCGAACACCAGCGTGAGCGGCACCGTGTCGCCTTCCTTCACCTGCTGCTTGAGATCCAGCAGCATCACGTGATAGCCGCCGGGCTTGAGCTCGACCGTCTTGCCCGCGGGCAACGCGACCGAGGGCACCTGGCGCATGCGCATCACGCCGTCCTGCATGGCCATCTCGTGGACCTCGACGACCGGAGTGACGGGCGAGCTCGCCGAGATGAGCTTCGTGTCCTTCGCGGCGCTGATCTGCATGAACGCGCCGGTGGCCTGTTGCTGCGGCACGGTGGCGCGCACCCACGCCTCCTTGACGGTGACTTGCGCGTGGGCGGTGGCCACGAGGAATGAAGCGGCGGAGAGGGCGAGGATGCGGGCGATGGGGGTCATGTTCGTCATGAGGGAAATCTCCTTGGATTGAATAAATCGGATCGAGCTGGCGCTCAGGCGGTCGTCTTGAGAATCTTGCGCAGGTCTTCGGCGCATTCCGGCGCGCCCTGTTCGTGGCGCAGCACCAGCCGGATTTGTCCTTGCGGGTCATACACGTAGCTGAAGGCCGAGTGGTCCATCGTGTACGAGGAACCGGTGGGCACTTTCTTGTAGTAGGCCTTGAAGGCCTTGGCCGTCTCGCTGGTTCTCTGCAGGTCGCCGTAGAGGCCGATGAAGCTCGGGTCGAACGCGTTCGTGTAGGCCTTGAGCACGACGGGCGTGTCGCGGTCCGGATCGACGGTGACGAAGATCACCTGCAGGCGCTCGCCGTCGGCGCCGAGCATGTGGCGGATCTCGGCGGCGCGCAGCAGTGCGGTCGGGCAGACATCGGGGCACTGCGTGAAGCCGAAGAACAGCATCACGGCCTTGCCCTTGAAGTCGGCCACCGTGCGCTCGCGGCCGTCGGGGTCGGTGAGACGGAAATCCTGCGCGTAGTTGGCGCCGGTGATGTCGATGCCGTTGAAGCGCGCGGGCAGCACCTTGTCGCAGGCAGCCAGCGACAGTGCGGCAAGGCCGCCGCCGGCGACCAGCAGGTGGCGGCGAGAAAGTGTGGGAGGTCGTGTCGTGTGCATGAAAGCTCTCTCTGGCGATCGCTCGGATTCGCGAACGCGATCGCATGAATGGCGGGAACGCGCGATGCGAAATCCGCCATCGAGGCGGCATCGCATGCGCAGGAACCGGAAGCGAATCAGGAGAGCGAAGGCGGCCCGCGCGCCGGCGGCGGCGCTGCGGTGATGGCGGCGATGTGCGCATGCGCGAAGGCTGCGGCCGCGTGGACCGCGGGCGCGACCGATGGCAGTGACACGCCCGGCGTTGCAGGCGGCGCGCCGCCGAGCACGCACAGCGGGCAGTCGAGGTGACCGGCGCCCAGTTCGTGCGCGCCGTCGTCGGTATGCACGATGGCCTTGACCGAACCGCTGGCCGAGCAGACCAGCTCCATCGACACCGGATGCACCATCGGCGAGGCGATGGCCGCGCCGAGCGACAGCGCGAACCACAGCAGCGCCCAGCGGATCAGCGGCACACCGGGACGCCGCAAGCCCAGAGGGGCTGCGTGCCTGTTCAGTGCGGCGTGGAAGGGCGTGGGCATTGGCGCGGATTATCGGTGACACGCATGACCGGCGGCGTGCCAGTGCTTCTCCGGCGAAAGGGCTTTGCTTATGCTCGCTGGCATGCAGCAACTTCGAATCTCCACCGCGATCGAGGACCTGGACGTGGCGCTCATCCATCGCTTCCTGTCGGAAGAATCGGCCTGGGCGCGGCAGATTCCGATCGAGACCGTGCGCACCTCCATTCGCAATTCGCTGAACTTCGGCGGCTTCCTCGGCGACTCGCAGGTGGCGTTCGCGAGGGTCGTCTCCGACCATGCGACGTTCGCCTACCTCGTCGATGTGTTCGTGCTGAAAGAGCATCGCGGCAAGGGCTACAGCGCTGCGCTGGTCGCGGCTGTCATGGCCCATCCGCAGTTGCAGGGGCTGCGGCGCTTCATGCTGGCGACCGGCGACGCGCACGGGCTCTACGCGAAGTTCGGCTTCACGACGCCGTCGCGGCCGCAGACGCTCATGGAGAAGTACGTGCCGGATGCCTATCTGGCTGCGCCCTGAGCGGACAATCCGAAGGCATGCCCAAGTCTTCCAGTCCCGCATTCGATTTGCCGCGCGTTGCCGATGCCGGCATGCGCGAACTCCATCCCGAAGACGGCGCGCTGCTGCTCATGCACTTCGCATTCCGCGGGCTCGTGATGAAGGCCGATGCCTACCTTGCAGGCCAAGGGTTGTCGCGCGTTCATCACCGCGTGTTGTATGCGGTGGCGCGCGCCGACGGCATCTCGATCGGGCAACTGATCGACCTGCTCGGGGTGAGCAAGCAGGCGTTGCACCGGCCGCTCAAGTATTTGCAGGACGAGGGCTACATCGTTGCGGAACGCGATCCGCAGCAGCACCGTTCAAAGCAGTTGCGCCTCACGGTGCGTGGCGCCCGCACCGAGAAACAGGCTTCCGCGCACGAGCGCGAGGCCATGGAGACGGCGCTGCGCGGCGTGTCGCCCAGCGAACAGGAAGCGTGGCGCAAGATCATGACCGTGCTGGCGCGGATGGCCTGACACCGCCTACCAGGCTTGGGTAAGATCTTCAGGTCAACTTTATTGACCTGAAGGAGCGCCCGATGCCGACAACCGCTTGGACCGTGCTGCTGATCCTGAACGCCATGTGGTTCGGACTCGGCGCATTCCACTTCTCCCTGAAGCCGGAGGCCTCGGCCCGTTCGCTGGTGCCGCGCGACCAGCGCGGGAGCCCGCTGTTTCGCACGCTGAGCGATTCGATCCGCTTCCTGGGCGGTCTCAATTTCGGATTCATGGCGCTGTGCGCGATGCTGCTGGTGTTCGGCGGCCTCTTCCCGGATGCGCGGCAGCAGGCATTCTTTGCCGCTGTGATCGCCGTGGCGCACGCGAGCCAGTTTGCGGTGAATGTTCCGATGATCGGCAAGTGGCGCCGGAAAGCACCAGGTGCGTGGCGTGTGCTCGAAGGGCCGATGCTTTTCATTTTCGCGACGGACGGCACTCTCATGCTTGCGAACGCGGCGCTGTGTGCCTGGATTACGGCACGCTAAGCCTCGGGCCAAACTCGATACGCCCATTCCGTTACAGCGCCTGACATCCGCGGCGGTTGACGATTTGGTCACAATGCTGGCATGCCAAACATTGCATCCATCCTCAAAGCCGAGATCTCACGCGTTGCCAGGAAAGAAGTGCGTGCAGAGATCGACATACTCAAGAAGGCATCTGCCAACCATCGCGCCTCGATTGCTGCCTTGCGTCGGCAAGTGAGTGCGTTGGAAAAAGAGTTGCGGCGTGCCGCCAAGGGCTCCGCGCGGCGTGGGCCTGCCGATGAGTCCGACGAGGCGGGCGATTCGGCGCCGAAGCGCAGGTTCAGCGCGACGCGGCTGGCTGCGCATCGCGGCAAGCTCGGTCTTTCTGCCGCGTCCTACGGAAAACTCGTCGGCGTATCGGGCCAGACGATCTATCACTGGGAGCAGGGCAAGGCCCGGCCGCGTGCTGCACAACTGCAGAGGCTTGCCGCTGCAAGGGAGTTAAGCAAACAGGAAGTGGCAGAGCGGCTGGGCGCCGAGTAGACGCATCGGCGGCAAACTGGCGGCCGCCGATTGCCTCACCAGGGCTTCCACCAAGGCCGCGCGGATTGCCAGTCGGCCAGCGGACGAGTGTCCAGATCGGGGATCGCGGTCGGCGATCCGCCGCGAAGCCGTCTCACTTGCACCTCGAGCGCATGCGCGATGCCTCGTGCGTCGCGGTCGCCCCGAAGCGCGCGCCGCCGCCACTCGGCCGCTTGGGTTGCCAAGCCGTGCGGGTCGGGGTTTTCCATTTCGAGCATGGGGTGGAATTTTTCATTTCCGTGCGCGATTGCCTGTAGGCCAAAGGAGTAAGCGTCTGTACGAACAGATACAGATGACATCGAACCCCACGCTAGGGCCCGGCGCAATTGGCAGGATCTACGGTTTCTCGGGCCTTGTGATGCACCTTGGATATTCGTAGGCTCGTGGTTTCGAAAGGAAGAACCATGAGTACCAACACGGTCAGACTGCATCGCGTCCTTGCCGCGAAGCCCGAGAAGGTCTATCGCGCATTTCTCGATGCCGACGCCAAGGCGCGGTGGCTGCCGCCCAACGGATTCACCGGGAAGGTCCACGAGATGGACGCCAGGGTGGGTGGAAAGTACAAGATGTCGTTCACCAACTTCACCACGGGCAAGAGCCACTCGTTCGGTGGCGAATACGTCGAACTCGTGCCGAACCAGCTGCTGCGCTACACCGACGTTTTCGACGATCCCAACCTGCCCGGGAAAATCCACGTGACCGTCACGTTGAAGCAGGTGTCGGTCGGCACGGAGCTGAGCATCGTCCAGGAGGGGCTGCCCGAGGTGATCCCCGTGGAAGCCTGCTATCTCGGCTGGCAGGAGTCGCTGCGCAACCTGGCGAGGTTGGTCGAGCCGGAGATCAACGAATAGCGTTTCGCTCTCAGAGCGCCAGCAGCCATCCGGCGGCTGCGGCCAGCGCGACGACCATCACCGGCGAAAGCCGCCCGTAGACCAGCAGCCCGAAGGCCGCCAATGCCAAACCGAAATCGGCGGACGAGTGGATGGCGCTCGTCCACACCGGGTCGTAGAGCGCCGCCAGCAGGACGCCGACGACCGCGGCATTGACGCCGGCCATCGCGCGCTGCACGCCGTCGCGCTGGCGCAAGGTCTCCCAGAAAGGGAGCGCGCCGATCACCAGCAGCGCGGCGGGAAGGAAGATGGCCAGGAGCAGCGCCAGGCCGCCCAGCCAGCCGCCGAACGGGGTGGGCATGACAGCGCCGAGGAAAGCCGCGAACGTGAACAGGGGGCCAGGCACCGCCTGGGCTGCGCCGTAGCCCGCCAGGAAGAGATCGTTCGAGACCAGGCCGCTGGGCACCACGCCGGCTTGCAGCAAGGGAAGCACGACGTGTCCCCCGCCGAAGACCAGGGCGCCCGCCTTGTAGAACCCGGCAACGACGGACATCGCCGGTGCTTGCATCGCCGCGGCCAGCAAGGGCAACGCCGCGAGCAGCGCGACGAAAAGACCCAGCAGGGCCGCGCCGGTCGCCTTGCTCACGCCGTAGTCGCGATGCTGTGCGTCGGGGAGGTGGCCAAGCTTCAGCGCCCACCGCCCCACCAGGCCGCCGGCGACGATGGCTGCGACCTGGCCCATTGCCGTGGGAACCGCGAGCACCAGCAACGCCGCAGCGATGGCCACGCCTGCGCGCAGGCGGTCAGGGCACAGAGACTTGGCCATGCCCCATACCGCCTGCGCGACGACGGCCACCGCGACGACCTTCAAGCCATGGACGGCGCCCGATTCGGAAAGGGCTCCCCATCGCGTGACGCCGGCCGCAAAGAGGATGAGCGCCATCGCCGAAGGGAACGTGAAACCGATCCACGCCGCAATCGCGCCGCCCCAGCCGGCCCGCCCCAATCCCAGCGCGATGCCGACCTGGCTGCTCGCGGGCCCGGGCAGGAACTGGCACAGCGCGACCAGGTCCGAGTAGCTCTGGTCGTCCAGCCATTGGCGGCGCTCGACGAACTCCGCGCGGAAGTAGCCGAGGTGGGCGACCGGCCCGCCGAAAGACGTAAGGCCGAGCTTGAGGAAGGCGAGGAAGACTTCGAGCACCGTGCCGTGTGAGCGATGTTCCGGTGCGGGTTGCTGCGGCAGGTTCATGAGGCGGGGTCTTGGGCAAGACCAGACGAAAAAAGCCCTAAGTAGTTGATCTACCTAGGGCTTTTGACTTTAGCGGAGAACCGCTTCAGCAGTGTTGGTGGCTCTTCACGGAGGAAAAACCAAAATCCGGAAAGTCCTTGAATATCAAGTACTTGGCGAATTCGGGACGGTCAGAGGTGGTCCGAATTCGTGACACCAACCGTATCACGTACGCCACCAACGGGCCAGCGGCCTCGAGCAAGGCGCCACCACTACACATGCCCCGCCGGAGGTGTCTCGCTACTTGGATCACAATCGGTTACTGATCAACGGCTGAGTTGTCACGCGCCATGCCTTTTCGCCTTTCGATTGCGCAGTGAGACCGGCCTCAAGGGGGCACGATGGCTTACTTTCCGCAAGGCAAAACAACCGTGCATGCCCGCTGCAATGCGGGTGAACGCAAGCTCTTTGAGGCGCTGAAGCGCCATCTCCCCGACGACCATCTCGTTTGGCACGATCTGCCCATTGGCGATGCCGGCTTGCAACCTGACTTCGTGATCCTGAGCCCGAGACAGGGCCTGCTCGTGCTGGAGGTCAAAGACTGGAAGCGAAACACGCTGGTCGGCGCGGACAAGCATCGCGTGCAACTCAACGTTGAACGGGGCGTCGTGACCAGCCCCCACCCGCTGGCTCAGGCACGGCAGCATGTGCTGGCGTTGGCTGATCGAATGCAACTTGATCCGGCACTGGTGGCGGCGGAGGGGCGCTTCAAAGGAAAGCTCTTGTTCCCGTGGGGATGGGGCTGTGCCTTGGTCAACTTGAAGCGCGACGACGTTTCAGACCCCGGCTTTGCGGAAATCTTTCCGAGCGATCGGACGCTGCTGCGCGACGACCTGTCAGACGACGTGGACACGGAGACCTTCAGCCAGCGGTTGTGGTCAATGATGCAAGTGAACTTCCCGCACACGATGACCCTGCCGCAGCAAGATCGCGTGCGTTGGCATCTGTTTCCCACCCTCCGTGTGGAACCGCAGCAGGAGGTGCTGGGGCTGGGGGAGGCGAAACCCGAAAGTCCCGTTCGCATGCACGACATGATGCACGTCATGGACATGCAGCAAGAGCGCGAGGCGCGCCGCATGGGTGACGGCCATCGGGTCATTCACGGTGTTGCAGGGTCGGGCAAGACCATGATCTTGGTGTTCCGCGCTCAACACCTCTCCAAGGCGGCGGCTGCGGTGGGGCGGCCGGTGCTCGTGCTCTGCTACAACCGCGCGCTCGCTGAGCGCATCGCCTACCTGTTGGAGCAAAGGGGGGTCAGTGAGTCCAGCCAAGGTGTCGTGGTGCGCTCCTTTCATAGTTGGTGCGAGGACATGGTCCGTACCTACCAACTGGAGGTGAAGACCCCGCGCAGCCCGGCCGGCGCCTACTTTGCTGAGCTGGCGGCCACGGTGGAACGCGCGCTCGCCACGGGCTTTGTGCCCAAGGGCCAGTACACGGCCGTGATGATCGACGAGGCGCATGACTTTGAAGACTCATGGTTGCGCATGTCGGTTGAGTTGGTCAATCCCGCCACGAAAGCGCTGCTGGTTCTCTACGACCATGCCCAGGCCATCTACAAGAAGCAGAACCGCAAGACGCCCTTCAAGGCACTGGGCATTGACGTGGTCGGCGGCCGTCGCAGCACCATCTTGCGCACCAACTACCGCAATACAGCGGAGGTACTGAGCCTTGCGCTTCGCTGCGCTGGCGAGTTGATGTCACAGATCCCGGGTGACGGCTCCAGTTCCGATATGGATGACAGCGAATTGGGTGCGTTGCTGGATGGGGGTGGCGGCGACGCGCCAGTATCCGTAGTGCACCCAGACTCGGCGGGGCGCAGGGGTCCGATGCCAGTGCTGCACGAGGCCGAATCTCCCCGGGCTGAAGCGCTTTGGCAGGTGCAGCGCATCACTCAATTGCAGAGCGAGGGCGTGCGATTGGGGCAGATTGCCGTCGTTTTTCGCTTCAAGGCAGCAATGGAGCCCCTGGAAGAGGCGCTTCGCGTGCATGGCATTGCATGTCAGTCCATGCGTACGCTGAAGCCACGCGACTTGAGGTGGACTGATGACGCCGTTCGGATCTTGACTGCCCATAGCGTCAAGGGCCTGGAGTTTTCGCATGTGTTCGTCGGTGCGATTGATGCCTTCGAAGAAGCCAAACACCAATCTGCTGCTGATGAGCTGCGGCTGCTCTACGTGGCAATGACTCGGGCGACCCTGTGGCTGGCGCTATCGGCGCGGCGAGTGGGTCCATTGGTTGATCAAGTGCGAGGGCAGTTGGAGCGACTTCGAACTGAGTGGGCTGAGTTGGGTTGAGCGTTGACTCATCAGGTGCGCCAGCCAGTAGGCTCGGCCCGAGGTTCTTACGGGGTAATTCCCGTCGGCCACCGTTCCTCAAACGTCGGTAGCCTGATTCCCATCTTTCTCAGCGCCACATCCATGGCCTTGCCGCGCTCCTGCACCGACCTCAAGACGTATTCCTGAAGGTGTTCATCAATGTGCTGCCCGATCACGCCCCAGCACAGCCCGACCAGCAGCCATTCCAGTTGCAGCTTCGGGCTGCCCTCTCTTTCGGTGGCAAGGTGGGCGAGCCCAATGGCCAGAAGAATGGCGTCGTCCAGCGTGAACGCCTCGGGCAACTTGTCTGCCTCGTCATCGCCGAAGGTGGCGGCATAGCGGCTGTTGATGTAGCTGAGCCAGACCGGGTGTGTATCACGCTGCGGCGCACCCAGCACCGGGATCTCGTCCATTTTCAAGCGGTAGGCCGGCGCGATCAGTGCATCAAACACCTCCTGCACGAGTTCATTGAACCCGCCTTCCCATCGTTGCGATGACGGGTTGAGCATCTCCTGCACATAGGCTTTGCACGCCTTCAAATCGCCATCCACCACTTGCCACACCGGCAGATATCCCGGCCCCAGGTCGTAGACGGCCGCCGAGCCAGGCAGAAGCACCTCAAAGACACTGATCGTCAATTCGGTGGGCGTGCTGTTGCCTTCGTCATACCGACTGCGGCTCAGCCGTTGCGCGGCTTCCGCTTCCTCCAACGTCAGCCGGTGCAGGTTCTGCTCCACCTGCATGTTCAGCCACTTCTGCAAAGCCGCGTTCAGATTGGGCAAGGCGTTATCCACGCCGATGGCCGCTCGTGTGGCTGCGATGTCGGAATACCGTTCCACCTCCGAACCGACTGCGCGTTCCAGCAGGTGCCGATACCAGGTCTGCACCCGCAGCTTCTGAAGTTCTGGGCTCTTCACAGCCGGTGACGAGCGGGCTCGGCTGCTTCCTGCGACGGGATTGGTTTTCATTTTTTTAAAGGGATTTATGTTTGTCAAGGACGAACCGGGTGCGCCTTTTCAGGGGTGGTTTGGCCGGGTGTTTTGGGTGTCGCCTTGAGATATTCGGTTCGTCATAACAACGAAAGGAACCAACATGACGAAGAAAAAAATTATCGATTCAAGCCTCCCCTCATCCGCGCCGCTGGTTCGCGAAAAATCTTCTGACTCGGAGACCTCGCAGATCCAGTATGCGGACCTGTGTCGCAAGGACCCGCGCACCGCTCGCAGCGACCGGCTGTTCTACAAATGGGAGCAGGACCACTGGAAGGCCACTTCGGACGAGGCAATCCAGGAAGAAGCACTGGACTGGCTTTCCATTTTCGACCGCAGCAGGGCGACGGCCTCCATGGCCCAGTCCTGTGTTGACACCGCCCGGCTGAGGGTGCGGAAGCTGCCCGCCAAGCCGAAGGCTTCGAGCATCGTCATTCCGCTGCGCGACTGCTGGCTCTTCGTGGACCCCGAGGGTGCCATTACCGCCATTGAACCGGATATCGGTGTCGGCATCTGCCATCGGATTTCCTGCGACAGGAGCATTCCACTCGGCCCCTACACGCCGCAGCCTCTGGATCCGGAATCGCTGTTCGCTCAGTTCCTGGCCTCATCGCTGCCCAACCAGGACGTGCAGGACTTCGTTCAGGAGTACATCGGCTACACCTTGACCGGCACCACCAAGTTGCAGGTCGGAACTTTGTGGGTCGGTGCGGGCAGCAACGGCAAATCGCTGCTGTTGAATGTCGTTCGTGCCCTGCATGAACATTCCGTCGCCGTGCGGCTGGAAAAGCTCGACGGGTTCGACCTCGCCAGTCTGGTGGGCGCTTCGCTGGCATTCTGCGATGAGACGCCGAAAGCCAAGATCAACCAGCAGGCCCTGAAGTCCTTGATCAGCGGCGGTGCGGTGCAAGTGGAGCCGAAGTACGGCAAGTCGTTCAACTATCGCTCCACGGCGAAATTCATCATTTGCAGCAACCACCTGCCCAGTGCGACGGACCATTCCGATGGCTGGTGGCGCCGTCTTCACATCGTGGAGTGGAACCAGCAGATCAAGGGTGCAAAAGTCATCTACGACCTGGACCAGAAGATCATTGAGACGGAACTGGATGCGGTGCTCGACTGGGCCTTGCTCGGGTTGCAGCGGATGCTTGCTCACGGTGGTTTCGCGGTGCCCCAGGTCATGGAGCAGGCCAAGCAGGATGCCATTCAGACATCCAACACGGTGTGCTCCTGGACCCAGGATGCCGGTGTGGCTCTGTCCATGCTTCCCAGTCAGATGGTGAGCAAGGCAGACCTCTATGACCGCTATCGCGACCACTGCCAGCAGCACGGCCTGATGCCCGTGGGCAATGCCGAGTTCTTCAAGCGGATGAAGGCCGTCTTCCCCACGGCCAAGGAAGACCGTGTGGTGCTCACCGTCAATGGGAAGAAAGAGCGGGTGCGCCGTCTGGGGCTGATGCTCGGTCATTTTGATATTGAGCAGCCAGCGGACGACCAGAACGCCGATTTGAATGCCATGCGCATGGCGAACATTCCCACGACGGGCGGCCAGAACGCTGATTTGAACGCCATGCTCATGGCGAACATTTCAGCGGCCGACGAGGACTTCGACCCGTTCAAGAACAGGTAGTACATGTCCAAGCAGTCCGGGCTGGCCAGGCATTTCGATGACTTGGCCAGCCAGACGGTGACGACGACTTGCTCATCCCGCTCAGCAGATTTCACGCGACGAAACACCGAAATCGCTTGGCCAGCCTGGACAGGGTGGACACATCAACCCAACTCTTTAAGGAAACCAAAATGACACTGAACGAATTCACCCAGGCATTCAATGTCGCCTTCACGCTGCGCCAGACCAGCGGAGGTTATGCCTGCAATCATGACGACGATAGCTTTGACTTCTCGATCACCATCCGCGAGGAAGAACTGAGCTTCGGCGAGGCGATGGGCTACGGTCGCGAGAAGGAACGAACTGTCATCGATCCGGTCGATGCCATCTTTGAAGCCTGCTATTGCGATGGCGACTCGCTGGAGGAAATCTCCATCTACGGCGGCAACTTTACCGGTGCGACCGATGCGGAACAGCTTCGCAACCTGCTGGACATCGCATTCGCACGGGATGAAGAACTGGCGGAGGACTGGTCATGAACGCCGCCGAAATCGTTTGGGCCGAGACGGCATGGCATTGCTGGCGGATGCCGGCTGCAAGCTACCCGCCTTCGGAGGCCGACGACTACGAGCCGAATCCAACCTACGACTACCAACCCAACTTCCGCACGCACACGATGCACAGCGTGTTGACGGATGCCGGTGTGACGGAACTGAAAGCGGCCGTCCAACGGGGCGAGAAGCTCATGCGGTGGCGACTTCAGCACTTCAGCGACGACCATGTCACCGAGCTTGAATCTCTGCTGAAGGCCGGGGCACTGGCCGAGCCCGATCCGTCGTCGGTGGGTCTCGCGATGATCGCGCATCGGCACTGGATGGAAATGCGCAATCGCCGTATCGCCGAGGTGCTGGTGCAGTACCTGCTGCGGTTGCGGATAACCCCAGTCGAAATCGTGGGCGAACTCATGCAAGAGAACAGCATGTCGGGTGAAGGTCGTGATGAGCGCTTCGCCACATTCGTCGGTCGGTGCGGCACGGCGTTGCAGCATGAGTGGTTGTCGGCGCGGCTCAAACCGAAGGCCGGGACCGATACCAAGAAGGTCAAGATCTGAAGTTCACAGAACTAGAGTACGACATGGAGATGGAGCAGGTGTCATCGTCGGCTATCGCGGCGGATGTATAACCGTCGAATCACAAGCTTAGAAATGTAAGAGAAGAAGAATGACGCAAACACTCTGGGGCATCCACGCCGGTAAAACAGGAGATGCCAACTCGTTGTTCCTCAAAAAGAAAGTCATCGCCCTTGGCTGGCACGCTATGGGAAATTTGGCCGTCCTCACAGCAACGCGGGAAGCATTCAAGCAACGATATGCGGCTGTGTATCCCGTAGCAGCGAAATCCAAGCCGGGGCAAGTTCCCACGTCGGCCGGGCAGCTCTTTCGCTTTGTGCACGAGATGCAGATCAACGACCTCGTGGTGTACCCGTCAAAAAATCCGAGAGAAATCCACCTCGGACGCGTCATAGGCGACTATGTTCATGATGCCGGCGGCGATCCGTTGTATCCACAGCGCCGAAGGGTTGAATGGCTGAAGACCATTCCACGCTCGCACTTCTCGCAAGGTGCACTGTACGAGATCGGCTCGGCAATGTCCCTTTTCGTGGTCAAAAACTACGCCGATGAATTCTTGTCCGCAATTCAAGGAAAGCAACCACCACCTGTGGTGCCTGTAGCGAAGGACGACTCAGTCGCAGAGATCAGCCAGGATGTTGAAGAGACCGCTAGAGACTATGTTCTTAAGGTGCTTGCCCAGCAGACCAAGGGGCACCCATTTGCTCACTTCGTGGCGAATCTTTTGCAGACGATGGGGTATCGCACTCGCGTGTCTCCGGAGGGCTCAGACGGGGGCATTGACATCGTGGCTCACACAGATGAACTTGGCTTTGCTCCGCCAATCATCAAGGTGCAAATTAAGAGCACGGAAGGTAGTATCGGCGGCCCCGCGATAAGGGAGCTGGCTGGAAACGTTGCTCCCACCGAATTCGGCTTGTTCGTCACGCTGGGCTACTTCACGAAGCAAGCAACGGAGTTCGCGCGCAGCAAGAGCAATCTACGGCTGATAGACGGTGACGCATTGGTCGAACTGGTGCTTGGGCACTACGAAGCACTGGACGCCAAATACAAAGCGCTCATCCCGATGCGCCGTGTCTACATTCCTGAGCCGGTGTTGAGCGATAGCACCGCAGACTGATGTTGGCGCCGTGGCCGGGCTGTCCAGGCTGGCCATGCATTTGTCGTGTTTCGGCTGCCGCTGAAAGGCTCCGCGCTCGAACTCTGTCGAGCCTGATGAAAGGTCGCCGGCTCTAGAACCAGGCCAACTGTCCTGATCCTAAAAATTTGAGCTAAACCGTCAGCGAAACAATCCGCTCTTCGCCAAGCATGTCGATGACCTTCACCGCGACAACTGCCCCAACCGGCGGGGCTACCAACTCATAGCGACCGCTAACGAGGTCTTGCTTGCGCTCGGGCACATCAGCAAGGGTCACGTTAAAAACGGCACCATCGTGATTAGCGTCAATGAGAATGCAGTCCACCACTGCCCGCCAGTCCGGTATTTGTGCCCGGAAAATGCCTTCTTGCAAATCCAGCCGCGCGATGATGCTTGGCGAAACCACATCGGCAATCGTAACTATTAGGTTGTCACTTTCACGCCGAGCGCTGGCCTGCACCGACATCGGCTCGTGCTTGATGAACCCCCCTGCCTTGCGGTCCGTGCGCAACTCAATCAAATGGATTTTGTTGATAGGCCGGTTGTGGTTGTAGTGCTCCACCCATTCGCGAGCCTTGTGCTCTTGCCCCAGACTCACAACCAACAGATCGCGCTCTTCTTCGGGTCGGTTCTTGAGTTCGGTACGCAGAGCTTCCAAGTCCAGCGGCGTGAGCGGATGGTTCAACGGGATGATTTTGGTTAGCATCTTGCCGCGCGTACCATCAAAGAACGGATCGGTTCGGGTGCGTGTGATGCCCAGGTGCTCGCATGCCAACTCAACGGCCTCGTTGTGCTGGATGTGCAGGTCGTAGTCGTTCACTCGCCAACTAGAGAGCGTCAACTGGCAAGGCGGTGGCAGCGCATCTTCACGGGCAACCAACTCGCCTTGGGATGCTCTGGCGAGCGCGGCAGCTTGCTCCCGAATCACCCCTTGCAGTCGTTTAGCTGTGGTCTGAATTGCGCCCTTGTTGATGTCGCAGCCGATCCAGCGGCGGCCAAGTTTTTGAGCAACGGCGGCAGTGGTTCCCGACCCAATGAAGCAGTCAAGAACTAAGTCGCCGGGGTCCGTGGATGTGGAGATGATGCGTTCCAGCAATGTTTCCGGCTTCTGGGTCGGATACTCGGAACGTTCGTCGGCTTGGCTGTTCACTGGGTTGATGTCCGTCCACATGCTGCGAAGCGGAACACCTTTACCTTCATCCAAATAACGAATCAGGCGCGGGCGCTTCTCTTTGTCTTCGGGATACCAGATGCGCCCAGAGTCGTGCAATTCTTGCATTGACTCCTTTGAATACCGCCAGCCCTTCTCGGGCGGGGCATGCCCCATCCATTCATACGTCATGTTGGGCCGAGGATTGGGACTTGTGAGGTTGTCGAGTTGGTATTTTCGCCCTGCTGCATCGACAAGTGAATACTTGTCCTCAACGTACTTGTCGCTGTAAGCGTGATACTGCTGATTCCAGACGAAATCTGGCCCTTTGGTGCAGAACATCACGACGTCATGGATATGGTTGTATGTGGTGGAGTCGCTGCGCGATGCCACACGCTGCCAGATGATCTCGTTCTTGAATCCGTCGGGCCCAAATACTTCCTCCAGTAGGCACCGCAGATGATGGGATTTGTTCCAGTCGCAATGCAAATATAGTGCGCCGTCTTCACTCAGTAGCTCCTTGAGCATCAACAGCCGCTCGTACATGAACTGCAAATAGTTGTCGTTGCTCCAGATATCGGTGTACTGCACCTGTTCGCCAAGCGCATAGTCTTCACCGTCAATCTTGAGCGTGCCTTTGGCGCCACGCAATTGCACTTTGCGCACGTAGTCCGCACCACTGTCAAACGGCGGGTCTATGTAGATCAGCTTGACCTGTCCACGAAAGCCGTTTGCCAACAGGTGCGCCAAAACCTCCTTGTTATCCCCGTGATACAGCAGACCACCCTGCGGCAAGTCTTTGGGCCACTTAGACCAATCGGCGGAACTCGGAGACAGCGGGTGTGCGGCATCGTCCGCACTGAAACGCTCAATATGCTGAGCGGGGAACGCAGCAACACGGCCCAGCGGTTTCTTGCCTACCCAACTCAACATAGGCCGACCCTTGGCCCGCCCCACCGTCACATCTGTCGGCTTCTTCTTGGTTTTAGCTTGTTCGGTCATAACGGTCTATCAGGTGGCCGCAGGCGCGGCGATTACTTTGGCTGTGATGAAGTCCCGCACGGCTTTTTTACCAGCGTCGTGCAAGACAGTGTCGGCAAACATGACGTGGTAACTGAGGCGGTCGGGGTTGAGTTGTTCCCATCGCTTCAAGGCCACGGCCTTGCGACCTTCCAGCGTTTGCGCCGCCTTACCCAAGGCATGCCGGGCCATGTCCGCATCAATGTCCGGACTGAGCTTGTCATTCTTCACCTCAACCACAAGGTGCTTGCCATCGGCACGGCGCAGCACGAAGTCCGGCGTGTAGGTATGCCAACGTCCATCGTCGCCCAGATACTCGGCTCGCAGGTCGGTCTTTCCTGCATCGGTGAGGCCCCCGGTGAACCAAAGGCCCTCTATCTGGTGCGGGTGCGCATGCAACAGGCCAAGCGTCCAGTCCAAAAACTCGGCCTCCGGGTTGGAGTCGAAGTTGTAGCCTTCGTAGTGGAAGCTATTACGCAAGGCATGCGCTGCATCGGCGGTCTCGTTGGCCGTCTTGTAGAGGTGCTGGTTCTTTTTGTCAAAGCTGATGCGGGCGGTATAGACCGCCTTGCCGTTGACCTCGGTTAGGTCAAAACCATCGGCCTTGACCAATGCCACGGCCACCTCGATTTCGTCCCATGCCTCTTCGTACTGGTTGCGCTGCGCCTCAATCTGTTGGCCTAGGGCGTCCATGTGGTGGTCGGGCACTTCCTGCGTTACGTAGACCTGACGAAGTGCGGTCAGCAATTCGGTGGTGGGCATGTGGTGGCATGCGGCAAGGCGGGCGGCAGCGGTGTAGCAATCCAGCAAGGGAGTGAACGACTCCAGCAGCACGTCTGCGGCATCGAGCCGTTGCATTCGGGTGCCACCGCTAGCGGTGAGCACCGGGCTCCACGTCTGAACCACTGGCCCAGCGGGTGCAGACACATCGGGCAAGGTGAATGCCAATGGCGCAGTATCAGCGAGGACTGCCTTGCGCTGAATGCGTAGCACGCGCTTCTTGATCAGCAAAGCTGGCAAGTGCGGCTTGTGCAGGTGAATGATCTTTTCGACCCGCTCGGCTTGCTGAGTGTCCAGTGCCTTGAGGCTGGTGCCATAGGTCTCGGTCAACTGGTCTTCCAACGTCTTTTTGTTGCTCGCCGTCAGGTACACGCGGGCAGGCTTGGCATTGCCGGGAACTTGGCGCAAGCAACGGGTGGCGGCCTGCAGCACAAAGTTGTTGCTGGTCGCCAGTTTGCGCACCAATGCGCAGGCAAACAGGCTGGGGCAGTTCCATCCCTCCGTGCCCATGTTGACCAGCAGCATGACGCGGTGCGGTGCCGCAGGGTCGCGTGCCACGGCTTCAAAGCTGCGCCGGGTCGTCTCGCTGGATTTGTTGTCCACCGCCAGCATGGTGTCTGGGCCAATGCCGTGGGCCAGCAACGCGGATTCAATGCTGGATCGCAACTCGTCGCGGGTTTCAAGGTTGGGGAAGTACAAGGCCAGCCGCGCGGGTGCCCCGTTCTCCAGCGAGACGGGCCAATAGTCCGTCACAAAGTCATCGATCACGCTCTGCACCATGCGCTCGGCGTCACCATCACCCAACTCCAGCACCTTGATGCCGTTGGCCAACTCTTTCAGCACGCCGTCGCGGATGCCCTCGCCCAGCCCGTACCAGACCACCACGTCACGCAAGGGTTGCCGCTCGAAGTACGGCGTGCCGGTCGCGTTGATCGTGACGATGAGGTTGGTTTCCCGCGCCAAGTAGTCGATGGTACGGCGCACCTTCTTGATGCCGTCGTCCTTGAACACCAGTTCCCCGGATTGCTTGTCCCTCTCCCATTTGCCAAGCAGCTTCTGGCCGTAGGTGTGGTGGGCCTCGTCGGAGAAAACGGCTAGGTGGGGCAATGAGGCAATAGCTTGCAGGCGCAAATTGGCCATGGCCGTCGCCTCTTCATCCTTGGTGCCGGCAAAAAGCCGGTTCTGGGCCGTATTCCGCATGGTCGGCTTCTGGATGCGGATTTTCTCGGTGTTGGTGACGATGACGTTGAAGCTGCTGCCCCAAGTGATGGGAATTTGCTTGTCGCCGTCGCGCGTGAAGGTGAGCTTCAGGCTGGCCGCGAACGGCTTGTGCAGGCGGGCAGGCAACAGGCGCTCAAACGGGATGTCCGCCAGTTCCCGCAGAGCACTGAGGATGGTCTTGCCCGGCGCAAAGACCAATGCGTTCTGCACAAATGGACCGTCTGGATACTCCAGCGCCATGGCGAACTCAGTGGCGACGATGGAACCCATGAGGATGGTTTTCCCCGCGCCCATGGCGAGCGCCAGGATGTAGCTGGGGTAATCCAGCGAGAAGGTCTCGCGAAGGCTTTCCAGTCCGTGCTTACGGACAAACGCATTGTCGGTTTGCACCAACTCCAGCACGGCGTCCAAGCCATCGTCGGCAATCATGTCCACGATTTCGCGCGCAGTCAGCCCCATGGCCTCACGCCGGTCCTTTGGCTTCGGAAATAGGGTGGCGTACAAGTCAGGAATGCGCGGTGTGTTCAGCACCAGACGCAGGTACCAATAGGTCTCTAGTGCGCGGAACTGCGCCCGGCGCAAGTACCGCAACTGGTCGGTAGCAGGGTCTTCCATCGCGAAATCCAAAATTTCACCGATGGCGGGGAAGTCTGGGCACTCGTATCGGGCCTTGCGCCACTCGTCCACACGGACGGTCAAGGCTTGAAACAGGTGATTCATTGAAGAAATGTATTTTTTGTGCTAGGCGGTGGAGTACCGAATCTCATGAGGGCTCCGCTGGTGGTGAATCGTACAAGGGGACGACGATGTGGCGCGCATTCAGAATGCCGGCTGTCTGTTCTGCGATGTCATAGCCAAATCAGTGAAATCAACTGGGCGGGTTGGCGGCCTGGACAGGTTGGACAGCATTCACTCAGAACTTTTCCGCCGGCCCGCACATCCCGAGAACACACCACCTATCGGAAACAGCTCGCCGGCACTTGCATTCCCGTTGTCCTCTGCTTGAATGAAATCAGGGGGAGGGGAAGAAAGAAAAACCAAGAGGAAGCAAGGTCAACCTATCCGCCGTAGGCGAACATGTCCTTGATGGGGTTCCCCCATACCCCTCTCGTCTCCACCCCCCGCTGGCGCTCAAGCCATGCGCCGGCACGGCACACAACAACAAGAAGAAAGGACGCCGCCATGAACGACAACATCACCACCACCGCCGACCCTCACGAGGTCGCCGGCACCATCTCCAAGCAACAGCCAGGACGGGCTGGACATAATGGACAGCAACACCTGCGCACCCGCCGCGTGGAAACCAGAGTCTCGCCCGCAGAGCACGCCACCATCTGTGCCCGCGCCTTGTCGCAGGGCTTCGGCAGCATCGCCCAATATGTTCGCCAGCAAGCTGTCCATGGCGGCAACGCCGACTCACCCTTCAGCCATCACCACATTCTGCTGGCCTGCCAGGCCGAACTCAACGACATCGCCGGCCATGTGAACCAGATCGCACGCCACCTGACCGAAGGCGAAGCGTTGGACGAAGAAATGCTGATGGTCATGATGCAGGTCCTAGACCTCGCCGAAGAGAACCTGAAACGCATCACCAAGGAGAGCACTGCGGCCACGGCGGGAACAGCGGAGGCGGCGTGATCGTGCGTATCTTCAAGTCGGGCACCTCCAATGGCGAAGCGCCGGTGAACTACCTGCTCAGCATGAAGGACCACACGGGCCAGCCCCGCGAGGTCGCTCCCGAGGTGCTGGAAGGCCATCCCGCCACCACGATTGCCGTCATCAACGGCATCCAGCGCAAACACCGCTATGTGTCCGGCGTACTGGCCTTCCGGGACAAGGAGGAGCCAACCCGCCAGCAGATGCACGAGGTGGTCGATTCGTTCAAGAAGACCGTGGCACCGGGTCTGTTGGATCGCCAGTTCAACAGCCTGTTCGTGCTGCACCGCGAGAAGGGTAATGTTGAAATCCACTTCGTTGTGCCGATGATCGAATTCGCCACTGGACGCGGCAAGCGGCTCAATATTCATCCACCCGGTGAACGCAACCTGGCCCTGTACGAAGCCTTCACCCAGGTGACGAACCATAGGATGGGCTATGGGCAGGTCAGCCCGGACCCAATGCGTGCCGCCATCTCGGTCACCGACCGGAAGCTACCCGGTAGCAAAGGGAAACGGCGTTCCGCCCATCTGCTGCAACAGGAAATTGTCCAGGCTGTCCAGGCTGGCCACGCAAATAACAGGAATGAACTGGTGCAGTGGCTGGATGACGCACTCGGCGTGACTGTCACACGTCAAGGCCAGGACTATCTCTCTGTGAAGATGCCGGGCGCGACGAAGGCGATGCGGCTCAAAGGCCCCTTGTTTGAAGCCGACACTGATTACCGCTCCTTGGCGCCGCCAAAGAGCGGGAAGCCCGGCACCGTCATGCTGACCGTGCCCGAGTATCAGAAAGCCCTGGCCAGCCTGGACACCCTGGTCGGCGAGCGGCGAGCTTTCAACATCAAGATGTACCTGAGCCCTCGCACCTTCCCGAGAACCCAAGGCGCCGGCAGCGCCTCAGCAGCAACGCTGAAACCTGCCGACTTCACAAGAGCAACAACAAAGGAGAAAACCATGCCCATCAAGAAGACACCCCATACCGAACGCATCGTGGAAGATGCGATGACCACCGCCAAGCAGGCCGACGGCGAACAGGTCAAGAAGCCCGTGATCGCCAGCATGGAGCAGGCGACCCAGCGAATGAAAGCCATGCGCGACACCGGAACGACGGTCACTTCACCAGTGCCGTCCACCGCTATGGACACCATCCACAGCATTCAGGCGGCCATCGGTGCCTTGCAGCAGTCCATCAATGCGGCCGTTGCCGATATGGCGAATGCGAAGACTCCGGACGAAGCGAAGAAGGCACAGCAGCAGCTTGCGGCGCTGATGGAGCAGATGGCGCGGCTGGAGCAGCAGTTGCAGGAGGCGAAGGTCAGGCAGATCAATGAGGCGCCGAGCAAGAAGCTGAAGTGGTAGTAAGCTTTGCGGAATTTCGCCGCAGACGCGGAAGAACGCACATACGATCAGCACGAGAAGCATGACCGCCAGAAATTCTGGCAAGGCATCAAGTGAAGTCCCAAAGGTCAGCATGGAACATCATCAAGACAAAATTGTCTGCATTGGCTGGGGTTCGCTGATCTGGGACCCGAGAACGTTGCCATGTGTCGGCGGTTGGAACCGAGATGGTCCGATGCTCCCCGTCGAGTTCGCAAGAGAGTCGGCTGGCCGCAAGATCACACTGGTGATTTGCGAGAACGTGCCGGAGGTTCAATCACTGTGGACTCTGCTTGCTGCGGATAATGTGGCGACCGCGAGGCAGCAACTCGGTCTTCGCGAATTTGAGGCGGCCAAACCAAAGTGGATCGAAGCCAACATCGGCTACTGGGACAGGTCCGGCGGAATTTATCAGGGCGAGGGAGCACCGGCGATTGCTGCGTGGGCACAAGAGCGAGGCCTCGCAGGCGTAGTTTGGACGGGTTTGAGTTGCGGCTTCAAAATCAGCCCAGGCGTTATGCCGCGCGCCGAAGAGATCGTCGCGCATCTGAACGAACTTGATGGAGCCGAGCGCATAGCGGCCGAAGAATACGTCCGCCGCGCCCCCAGTCAGATCGACACCGAATACCGAAAGCTTATCGCTTCAGAACTAGACTGGACTTGATATTCGCGTCAGGCCATCGCCTCGCCCCGATGCACAATGTGCAGGGCACGAGTGACATACGTTTTTAGTTCTGTTGCGACGACAACTACTGTGTCAGCACCTGGATTGGTGTCGTGATGAAATTGACCTGCATAGTCGTTGATTTCGTTCAATTCAGTCACGAGGTTTTGAGCATGGACGAGTGGGCTCGGAACCCCTGCGTCCCTAATCTGAATGACGACCTGACCGAACAGCAGTGACTTCGATACAAGACCTGGGAATCGGCGATGGAGATAACCTTCCAGCATTGGCCGAACGGCCTTTGCGACGGCTCGACTGTCTGATGGAGTTCCGTCGCAAAATGCGTTGAGCACACGGTGGTGCTGGAAATATGCTGACTCACACTCTTTGTCGATGTCTAGAGCGCCGAAGCTCGTGTAGTCGTTGGCAGCAAGAACAAGTTGAAAGAGACTGATCGGAGTCGCTGAGTCCACCTTCAGAAACGCGTCGCGCAGATCGCGGAGAAAGTATGGATCGTGTGCCAATACTACGAGCTGTGCGGCTCCAGCGTGCAACCGTTTTAGGACAGCCTTTGTATGCTGCTTTCGGTTTGCATCCAGGCTGCACATGGGATCGTCAACCACCACCGTTCTCGTCGATAGCTTGGTATCCGCCAGAGTGCTTGCAACGAAAAATGCAAATGCTAAAGTTCTCTTATCGCCTTCGCTTAGTGCCGTCGCAAAAGATGGATGTCCGCCCTCGAGGGCAACTGTCTTGCCTCGCAGTAGCAGCCCATATTCACTACGCGCGGCCCCTCCACGAAAGTTGGCGCCCATGCCCTCGATGCTGAAGGATGCACCAAAATTTTTTAACAGAGTGTTGATGGACTTCTCGTATTTGCTGAGGGTCGCCTTCATCAACGTATCGAGCTTTTCACGCTCGGCTTTTTTGACCGACTCTGCTGTCTCGGCAGCTTTCCGCGCAATGCCTAACTTTGCGATGAGGTCGACAACGACCTGCTGATGTCGGCGCTTTGCGGATTCAAGTTGCAGGACCTGTTGTTGGAGGGTTGTGGTGTTCGCCGTTGCAAGCTTGCCTTTGTAGTCATCGATCAGATCGCTAGCCGCCTTAATGGTGGTGTTCACCTCTTTCAAGGGTGTAAGCACAGCGCTCCAGAGTTGCTCAGCCTTGGCTAGGTCTTCGGGGGAACCCGCCGCATCAGAGGGCGATCCTTGCTTCTGATGAACAAGTACGAATAGAAACTCTTCCAATTCTTTAAGCGCCTTCTCCGCTGGGATCGGGTCAAACACGAACGAATCAGTGGGCACCTGTTCTGCCCATGCCGACACTCTTGCAGCAGCGGTTGCAACTGCTTGGACGATGGAGGTTACGTGGGTTGCTGACGTTGCCGTCGAAACTGTCGTATTCAAGGCCGTGACCTTAGCCTTCAGTTCGCCGTAGGCTGCGTTGAAGTGGGTTTGGTAAGCCTTGATAAGGTCATTACCTTCGACATCTTGATTGCAGTATGGGCAGCTCTTCCCGTCTCCAAACTGAAGGCCCTGGCTTATCCAGCCTTCGGCAGCTTCGTCTCCAATCTTCCCGAGGTGTTCCTTGACGACCTTCTCCGCATCAGCATGGACATCTTTGAGCGAAGTCCGAAGAACCGAGAATACTGACTCAAGATCGAAGGTCGGTTCAGTGACGATTGAGGGAACTGCCTTGGCAGAGATGGCATTGAGGTTTCTTGCCGCACCGATCTGGGCTTGAAGCGCGGCAAGCTGGGTGTCAGCATCCGAAACCGCAGCCAGTTTTTCAAACTGAACGAAAGCCATGCCGGTGTGATACCCGGCCAACTGCGAAGACAACGACTGGACATCTTCGGAAGCCTTCTTCGCATCTGCTGTTGCCTTGTCCGCAGCAGTGCGCGCGGCAACGGCTGGCTCACCCAGAGCAAACTCGAGAAGATTTTTCCGATGATTGGTGTTTACTGCCCCACCGGAATGGACGTTCAGCTCGATGAAGTTGGCGTCAAAAACCAAGACTTCCGGACGCGACTCAGACCAAGCCCCGTTGGAAAAAGTGACCGGATGCCCATTCGCGAATTGAAGAGTTATCTTGGGGGGCAGTTTTCCATCGAGCGTTTTTCGATGGGTAATCAGCGATGCGTCTCCAATGGAAAGAGAACGCAAGATGGTTGCCAAGGTGGACTTGCCGCGTCCGTTGTCTCCATATATCAGCGTCGCCTTACGGCAAGTATGAGATTTTGCACTCGCATCGTGCAGAAGTCCGACGCCCTGTATCTCAGAGATTCGCTCTAGCAATTGCCTTCTCCAGTTTATTCATGGAAATACACGCACGCACAGACCTTCGTCCGCTTCGGATCGCTCTAGTAGGGTAACCGTTTGTTGCTGGATCTGCTGCCTGCGCTAGGGGTAGAGAAAACGCGAATATCCGCACCCAACCTTTGGTCTCTCTGGGCCGGAAAGGCAATAGCGTGTCGAGTCGGTACGCATTGGCCGCACGCCGGACCCATAGGATTCAATCCACAGTCCACCGCTCAGGCTTCGCCTGCCTATGGACAACCCTGCCCATGCCTGCCGCAGGGCGCAGCAGGGTTGCCCACAGGTGCAGCCATGGACTGCTACGTTGACTTGCTCTTCTTCTTGGGCGTGTCCAGATCTTTGAAGAAATCCGAAGGCTGAATGTCTAGCGCCCGGATGATCTTCAGGATGTTGATCAAAGCGAGGTTGTGCTCGCCGCGCTCAATGCCGCCCATGTAGCTGCGGTCAATACCGCACGCATCGCCGAAGGCTTCCTGCGAGTAGCCCAGCGCCTTCCGCCGACGACGAACAGCCTCCCCAAAAAGCACCAGCTCAGGTGCTTTTTGCTTTTCAGGGGGCGCCGTTTTGACCATGCCTGGATGGTCCGTTTCTCATGCATAAAACTCCACGGAATAAGATTTCCCGGGATATGGTTACCTTTGAGCTACGATCCTTCCGCGCAGAGGCAAGCAGCCCACGCGATATCCAACAAGCAACCGGAAGGATCGAAATGAAGAGCAGGATGGTTTTCTTGAGCGCAGCCCTGGTGCTGGCAGCTTGCGGTGGTGGGGGTGGAGGCGGAGGCTCGGCCATGCCTGTCGGGGTGCTTCCCACCACGCCAGCGCAAACGTCCCCCGCGCCGGTAACACCCGAAGCTCCGGTTCCGGCTCCCACCGAGCCCGTGGTCCCGGTAACTCCCGCTGGCCCGACGGATGCCGAAATCCTCGGTCTGGCCGATTCCACCAACCTGTCCAGCGTCGGCTATCCGTGGAATGGCCGGTACGCCGGTGTCGTGAAGCGTTGGACCTTGCCCATTCCGGTGAAGACCAACGGCGAAGCTCGTGCCGTGCCTGCGATGGACGCCGTTGAAGCCAAGCTCGGGTACGTCATTTTTGACCGCGCCAGCATCGAGAGCGCCGACGAGGCGACGATCACCCGTGGCATCGTATTCCGCCAAGGCACGGCCTACCTGCCGGCCGGTGGCAATCCGCAGGCCTTCTGTGGCAATGTCAGTGATGCGCCCTTTAGCGGCGGCTGGTCGGCTTCCATGCTCAGCCCCGGGGAACTCACCGGGCGGATCTACGTGAACCTGGACAACCCCCAATGCGTGGCAGACGGGGAAATTGTCATCCACGAGATCGGGCATGCCATGGGTCTCGCCACCCACTTCAAAGGCTTCGGCGATGACGACGCCATCGGGCCGGAATTCTGGCCAGTGCTGGCCACCCTCTATGCCAACCCCATCGGCACGCCCAAGGCGTCCGTCGTCATCAAGCAAATCAAGAACTGAAGGAGGACACCATGAAACTGATCGAAGGCAGGCTCAAGCGACTGGGCGAATCCACCGTGAACATGAAAAGCGAAGTGGTCAAGTATTCGCTCATCCAGATCGGGGACCAGACCCTGACCAATGTGATGGTCGACCGCAAGCTCAACAACTTCCTGGCCGATGGCATCGAGACGCAGGAACCTACCAAGCTCTGGTTTCTCAACGGCGGCAAGATCGTGATGGGCGTGCAAGTCGGCGATGACACGAGGTACTACGGCACGATCAACCCGTTCTTCTACTTCGCGATGCTGTTCAACATCGTGTTCACCGGTATCGTGTTCACGTATCAGCCACTCGGCGCTTTGGCGTGGGCCGTGGTCATCTACGCCATTGGCGGACGCAGATGGCTGGACTACCGCAGGGTGGCGGCGGCCGGTGGCATGAAGGTGTGAGGAGGCGCGACCATGAAGCAAATTTCCATCGCCATTGCGGCCTGTGGCGTGCTGCTGGTCGGCTGCGGTTCGGAGCCCGGCGAAGCCGACGTCAAGGCGGCCTTGCTCAAACAAATTGAAGCCGCTGTCGGCCAAGAAGCTGCAAAGGAGCAGCAGACCGAACTGGATGCCCTGAACGTCATCGGTTGCAAGAAGGCCGAGAGCAACGGCTACGTATGCGACTGGACCGGTCCATCGGGCGGCGCCAGCGGCAGGCTTGTGAAGGGGAATGCCGGTTGGGTGCTGGTAGGTCTGAACGAGAAGTAGGAGGCGCCATGTCCAAGTCCCTGTACGTGAGTTTCGGTAAGAAGGTGACGGATCACCTCGGGCCAATCAACGCAACGATGTTCATCGGAGCGGGTGCGCTGGTGCCCGTGATGGACTTCGTTCGGCCGCATTTCCCGTACATGAGCCAGGTGGCCGCTGTCGTCGTGCTGTTCTTCGTCGTGCTGCTGGTGCTGAAGTTCGTCAACACCCCAGCCAACCGGGTCATTCCGGTGAGCATGGTGCTGTGTGCGGGAGTGTGTGCTGGTGCGTTCTCGGTCGGTGCGGTGGCCAGCTCAAGGCATGCGGCGCAGGGTGGCTATCTCGCGGCAACTTCAGAGGATGCGAAGGCGCTGCAATCCAATCTGCTGCGGCTGGAGCGGCAGACCGGCGACATCCAGACGACGCTCAACCGGATTGAGGCAGGCAAGAGCGATGACCCTCGGGTCGAGCTTCGCAATATCGGCGTGGAGTGGAGCGAGGAGGGCCTGCGCAAAAGCTCGCGCATCGGGGATTTGCGGGCACTGGAGCTGTTCCTGCGCGGTGGCATGAGCATCTATTCCAGTCATGACACCAGCCGCACTTCGTTTGCGGTGTCTGTCATCGCGAACAGGTCGCCTCGCATGAAGGAGCAGTTGCAACTGCTGGCGAAGTACGGCTAGGGCCTGAACGAGGCGAGCACGGTGCAGGCCAAGGCCGATCCTGGCGCGCCGCCGAACCTCTATGCCTATGCGAAGGACATCGGCAACGAAGAGGCGGCGCAGCTTCTGGCGAGCATGGGATCGGACGCGACCGTTTATGAACCCTGGAAGGCGAAGAAGCCCAAGCCTGTGGTGTTGCCGGGGATCTTGTAGTCGCAGGTACGAGCGGCGGGGCATGAGGTCCGCCAGAAGTAGTGAAGCCCGCAGTCGCGGGCTTCTTTGTTTTGTTGGTGAGGTTCTCAGTGCGCCGCGAACTTGATGTCGTACTCCAGCCTGTCAATCGCAGCTTTCAGCACCTCCAGCGGCTTTTCCTTTTGATAGGTCTGGAAGTGCGCGCTGGAGAAATCAATGCGCTTCTGTTCATAGTGCCCCACTAGGCCCATGAGGATGGCGGGGTGAACGCCGGTGTTGGTCATCCGGTTGATGAAGGTGACGCGGAACGAGTGGAAGACCTTGCGCAATTCCTTGATGCCTACCAGGTCCAGGTACTGTCCGAAGCGGCGTGAGCAGTTGCGCGAGTAGCCGTTCTTGCCGGGCTTGAGGTGCGGGAACAGTTGGACTTTTCCTGCCGCCCTGACCGACTCCACATACTTCAGGAAGCCCGACTCCACGATGCGCTCGTGGAGCGGCACCTGCCGGATGGAGTTCGCATTCTTGTCCTTGACGATGTCCAGGAACCAGATGTCGCCGTCCTTCTGAATCTGCTCCACCTTGAGGTTGGCCAGCGTCTCGATGCGCGCGCCGGTGTAGAGCCCGAGGAAGGGCAGCCAGTGGTAATCTGGCTCGTTCATGTACTCCGCATATTGCGATGTCTCAAAAATCCGCTTCAGGTCGCTGTCGGTGAACTCGCGATAGCTCTGCGTTGCCGCCCGCAGCTTGGACTTCTTGGAGATGTTGAGGTTGTCGAACGGATTCGCCTCAAAGTACATCTTGTTGTTGATGGCGTAGCTGAAGAGGTCCTTCAGGTACGACAGCTTCTTGTTGATGCTCGGTGCGTTGGCGCCATTGGTCACCATGCGGTTCTTGAAGCTGACGGAGGCCTCGATGCTCAACGCGCTGAGGTCGACATCGCCAAACAGCCGCTGGTATTCGGTGTACGTGGCGAGCTTTTCCGTGAGGGTCTTTGGCGTGTTGTCGAGCTTCTTTTCCGCGAGGTAGAGCTTGACCACTTCGCTGAACGGCTTGGTCTTGGCCTTCGGCGGCGCAGCGGGGGCGGTGGGTGCTGCGGCCGCTGCCGCAGGGGTGATGCCGACATGTGCCTGCACATCCGCGATACGCGCACTGCTCAGCTCCAGGAATTGCTTCACATCGCCGTTGGCGAGCAGTTCCTTCAGCCGTTCGTAGTCGTCTGCTGTGTTGACGTTCGTGATCTTGAAACCGGAGGGGAATTCAACGTCAAGCTTGCGATTCGGCATGGCCCGGCCAAGGTGAAAGTTCAGGGCCAGCAGTTTAGCTGTGGCCCAGTCCTTGGTTCGGAGGGAGGTGCGCACTTCGCTGCCGTTGCGATAAGTGCGGAGGTAGTAGACGCCGTGCCGGGATTTCAGCACGTTCGGTAGTCTGTTCATTGGGTGGAGACCGTGTCACTGACCGTCTCACCTAACTAATCAAGCCTTGATTTTTCCCTTTAAAATCAACGACTTACCAAAATGGTGGCTCTTCACGGATTCGAACCGCGGACCTGTGGATTATGATTCCATCGCTCTAACCGACTGAGCTAAAGAGCCGTTTCAGCGTTTTGCGCTGAGCCCAAAATTATAGCCCAGACCGCGGGACGCTTTCAACCACCCGCCGGCAGCTTGCCCAATTCTTCGGTTACCAGCCGCACGATCAGGCGGTCCAGCGTCTGGACCGAGTAGTTCGAAACGTCGTGCCGCGTCTGCGAGCCCGGGCCGCTCGCCGGGTTCGATCCCTCCTTGTAGGTCAGGAAAACGAAGCGCCCGCCGGTGTACTGGGCGATCTGGCGCTGGATGTATTCGCCCTGCTTGTCGAGCCCCGAGGCGCCCACGCTGAACACCTTGATGCCCTTGCCCAGCGCCGCGACCATGCTGTCGTCGTACTGCGGGCCGCCGTAGTCCAGGTGCGGCGGCGCATCGGCCAGCAGCACGACGAGGCGAGTGGTGCCCGTGCCTCGCCAGCTCAGACGGTGGACCGTGTCGGCCAGCGCTTCGTTCATCGCCTCGGGGTAGTCGCCGCCGCCCGCGGCCTGCAGCCCGTCGAGCACGCCCTGAAAGGCATCGAGGTTGTCGGTGAAATCGTGGCGGCGCACGACAAAGTCGTCGGTCACGTCGCGATACGCCACGAGCCCGAAGCAGGTGTCCGGCCGGCTCGGCAGCCGGGCGACCTCGTCGGCGATGGTGCGCAGCGTGCTCTTGAGCTTGGCGATCTCGTCGGCCATCGAGCCGGTGGCGTCGATCAGGAAGACCAGGTCGAGCTGGGCACGGGCGGGGCCGGCGCCGGGCTTGTCGATCACCACGTCGACCGCGCTCTTCTGGCCGCGCTGCAGGAAGGCGGTGCCCTGCCGGCCGTTCTTGCGGACCGTGACCTCGTACATCTGGCTGTGCGTCCTGTCGAACGCGAGGGGATGCAGCCAGGCGCGCCCGCCCGCATCGGTGCGGGCCCACATCGCGGCGCCGCTGGGCGCCTGCACCGCCACTTCGGCGTCAGGAACCACGGCGCCGCGCGCATCGCGCACCTGGAGCAGGTAGCGCATGCTGATGTCGCGCGCGCGGTGGGCCACCTGGGTGCGGCCGCGGAAGTTCAGGTATTCGTTGAAGTCGGCGTTGTCGTCGACCATGCCGGCGGTGACGGGCTCGTTCGCGGGGCGTCCGGCCTGGGCGATGCTTGCGCGCGGGGCAGGCGAGACGGGCGCGGCAGGCGTCGCGGCGACCGGTGCCGGCGCAGATTCCGCCACAGGAGGCATGGCTGCGCTCATCTCGCGGGCGCTCGAGCCGTAGGCCTTCTTCTCGGCCGATGCGGCCGGCTCCGCCTTGCGCAGTGCCCCGGGCGGCGCGGCGTCCAGGCGGCCGATCGTCGGTGCTGCGGTAGGGCGGGGTCTTTCGAGCTGCGCGTTCCGCACCCCCGGGGTTTCGTGGGTCTGCACCGGCCGCGCGCAATGGGTGGCCGAGGGCGCCTGGAAGTTCGGCTCGGTCTGCGAGACCTGCAGGGCCGGTTGGGGCCAACGCGCGTTGGCGCCGATGGCCGGGATCTCGGTCGCGCCGCTGGCGCTCCACAGGAACTGCGCGCACAGCAACACGACCAGCGGGCGGCGAAAACGGAGAGCGAAGGGCTGGGCCATGAAAAAACTCCGGGGTTGTGGAATGCAGGCTGATACGGCCGGCCCGCGGCCACGGGGTTAAGCCGTGTGACTTTTTTTGTGGACGCGAACCCCGATGCCGTCCGCCGCCCGTACAAGCTCAGGTGAAAATCCGCCGATGTCTGCGCTCCCACGCGCCCCTTCCGCCCAAGCCGCCACCGAGCGCGACGCCATGCCCGACGATCAGTTGATGCTGGCCTACGCCCACGGTGACGCCGCCGCGTTCGACGTGCTCTATGCGCGCCACGAGGGCGGGCTGTTCCGCTTCGTCAAGCGCCTGCTGGGTGCGCGGCTCGCGGCGCAGGCCGACGAGGTGTTCCAGGACACCTGGGTACGGATCATCTCGGCGCGCGAGAGCTTCTCGCCGCAGGGCGCCGCGTGGCGCACCTGGGCCTTCACGATCGCGCACAACCTGGCGATGGACCGCCTGCGCGTGAGCGGCCGCGAGGTGGCGCTCGACGCGCATCCGGACGACGACGGCGATGCCGTGCCTACCCTCGACCGCGGGGTGCGCGGTGCGGTCGATGCCGCCGCCCACCCCTCCGCCGAAGAACTCGCCTTCTGGCGCGCCGCCGGCCGGCGCCTGCTGGCCTGCCTCGATGAACTGCCGACCGACCAGCGCGCCGCATTCCTGCTGCACCACGAAGACGGCCTGACCGTCGAGGCGCTGGCAGCGAGCCTGGAGATCGGTTTCGAGACGGTGCGCAGCCGCCTGCGCTACGGCCTGCAGAAGCTGCGCGGCTGCATGGAGCGCTACCTGTCGGTGCTGGAGCAACGCGCATGAGCAACGACATCGATTTCCAAGGCGACGATGACCTGCGCGACCCGGCACTTCGCCGCGCGCTCGACCACGCGCCCGATCGCGATGCCGCGCCCGATCCGCGCACGCGCGACGCGATCCTGAAGATGGCGCACAACCTGGCCGCTGCGCCCGCATCGGTGCCGGCGTCGGCCGCCAACAGCGCGAGCGTTGCGCCCTGGTGGCGCCGGCTGTTCGGCGGCGGCGACGCGCGTGCGCGCATGCCCTGGAATGCAGCCTTCGCCACCGTGCTCGTGGCTGGCTTCGTGACCGTGCTGTGGCACCGCGAGCCGATTCCCGATGCGAAGCTCGATGGCGAGGCGAAGGTCGCGAGTGCGCCGGTTCCGGCTCCGGCACCCGCCGCCGCGCCCTCGTCGCCCGCAGCGGAGTCGGCACCAGAGGCGCCCAGCCCCGCAACCGCCGCCCAGCAGGCACCTGCGGCAGCACCACCCGCAGCATCGCCGCGCGATGCGGTCAGGGAAGCGCCGGACCGCGCTTCGGCGGATGCAGCCCGCAAGCCGGCGCCTGCGCGCAAGCAGGCCGAGGTCGCGCCTGCGCCGGAGTCGAAAGCGGCTCCCGAGCCGGTGCCGACGCCTGCCCCGACCGAAGCGCGATCGGCGGCCGTGCCTGCGTCTCCGCCGCCTGCCATCGTTGCGCAGGCGCCTCCGCCCGCACCTTCACCTGCACCTGCACCTGCGGCAGCGCCTCCGCCACCACTCGCGGCGCAAGCGCCGGGCGCTGCCGAGTCCTCCGCACGCGCGCGTCAAAAGAGCGAAGGCGTGCAGGATGAAAGAGAGCGCGAAGGGCGATCTGAATATGCCGCCGCGCCCGCGCCCGCGCCCGCGCCCGCGCCGTCGGTAGCGCCTGCACCCATCGCCGTACCTGAAAGAGCGCCGCCCGCGGTCGCATCCGCTCCGGCCGCGCCGCCGGCACCTGTTGCACCGGGCCCCTTGCGCCGGGAGCTGTCGGAGAACGCATCCGGCTCCGTTGCGCGGGGAGGCAGCCCGGGTGCCGACGTATCGGGCGCCGTGCGCGACGCCGCCCCGCCGCGTGCAGCAGCCGCCAAGGCCGCAAGGTCGGCAGTGGGTGCGTCACCGTTCTCCGCGCTGGACCGCTGGACGTCCTTCGAGATCACGCGTGGAGGCGATGTCGTGCGCCACGCACGCGGCGACATCGAAGGGCTGGCGGCATTGGTGAACACGGTGGCCCGCTCGGCGACGACGGCCGATTCGCAACTGGCCGCGCCGGTCGAGGCGCGCCTGTCGCTCCATCAAGGCGGCACGGTGGTCGCCGTGCTCGAGATCGCGGGCGACCAGGTGCGCTGGACGCCGCAGCCCGGCGGCACCGCAACGGTGGGCACGCCACCGGCGCAGGCCCTGTCCGCGCTGCGTGCCCTGCTGACGCGCTAGCCGCGCGCCAGGCAAACGCCCTCAGGCGTTCTTGAAATCAGGTGCGCGCTTGTTCAGGAAGGCATCCATGCCTTCCTTCTGGTCGACCGTGGCGAACAGCGCGTGGAACAGCCGGCGCTCGAACATCACGCCGTCGCTCAGGCCGCTCTCGAAAGCTCGGTTGACCGACTCCTTGGCCGCCATCACCGAGATCTGCGAGAAGCCGCAGATGACGAGCGCCGCGCCCAGCGCCTCGTCGGCCAGCTTCTCGTAGGGCACCACACGGCTCACGAGGCCGGCGCGCTCGGCTTCGGCGGCGTCCATCATGCGGGCGGTGAGCACCATGTCCATGGCCTTGCTCTTGCCCACCGCGCGCGGCAGGCGCTGCGTGCCGCCGGCGCCGGGGATCACGCCGATCTTGATCTCGGGCTGGCCGAACTTGGCGGTGTCGGCCGCGATGATGAAGTCGCACATCATCGCCAGCTCGCAGCCGCCGCCCAGCGCAAAGCCGGCGACCGCGCCGATCACGGGCTTGCGGATCGAGCGGATGGTTTCCCAGTTGCGGGTGATGTAGTCGCCCTTGTACGTGTCGATGAAGCTGTACTTGGCCATCGCCGCGATGTCGGCGCCGGCCGCGAACGCGCGCTCGCTGCCGGTGAGGATGATGCAGCCGATGGCCTCGTCCGCATCGAAGGCCTTGAGCGCCTGGCCCAGCTCGGTCATCAGCGCGTCGTTGAGCGCGTTCAGGGCCTTGGGGCGGTTGAGGGTGATGATGCCGACCTTGCCTGCTTCGGTCCGCACTTCGATGTTTTCGTAGCTCATGGTGTCTCCGGGAAAGGTGAGGGAAAAGGGAAAAATTCGCTCGGGCCACTATACCGAGCAAGGCTTCGCGCCTGCTGACGCTCCACGGCCTCCCAATTGAGAATTGCTCTCATCTAGAATGACCGCATGGAGTTCCCGATGCAAGAACATGCCGTGTTGCTGCGGGCCTATGCCCGGGTGCAGGAGCGCTGCTCGCGCCTGCTGGCCGAACAGGCCGCGCTGGTCGAGCGGCTCGAGGCGCAGATCGTGCGGCTGCGCGGTGCGCTGGTGGCGCGAGATTCGGCGATCGCGATGGTGCGCGAAGAGCTCGCGGCGCGGGCGGCCGTGGGTGGCGCGCTGCCCCAGCGCCTGCACGCACTGCTGTCGCCGGCCGGCCGCCGCCATGAGATACCGCCCGTGTCCGTGGCGCCCGCCGACCTGCGCGAGAAAGCCGTGCTGTGCGTGGGCCGTGAAGAAGAGGCGCCTTCGCTCGCTCGCCAGCTGGTTGAAATCGCCGGTGGACGCTACCTGCATCACGACGGCGGCGACGATGCCGACCACCTCGCGCTCGAGGCGGGCCTGCGCGCCGCCGATCTCGTGATCTGCCAGACCGGCTGCGTGAGTCACGGCGCCTACTGGCGCGTGCAGGAGCACTGCCGCCGCACCGGCAAGCCCTGCGTGCTGGTGGGCGAACCGCAGCCGATGCTGTTCGTGCGGCAGCAGCCCGCGGCGACCGAAAACGCCGCTTAGCCGGCCAGCCAGGCCGTTACTTTGGCGGCGTCGTGCGTGAACAGGCGCCAGGTGGTCACGCCGGTCGGGAGCGTGAGCGGCAGACGCAGCAGCTTGCGGTCGCGCGCAACGATGGCTGTGAATTTCGTCGTGTCGCCCAGGTAGAGCGCCAGGTCGTCGAGCTTGGCGATGCGCCAGGCCTGCGACGATTTTTTCTTGCCGACGGCGGGCAGCTCGATGCCGACCCACTCGTCGTTCGCGGAGAAACCGGCCTTTTCAGCCGCACCGCCGCGCAGCACCACCTTCACCTGCACGCTGCCGTTGGCTTCGGCCACGCGCAGGCCGAGCACCTGCGCCTGCTGCGACGGGTCTTCGAGCGTCGCCACGCCGTGCGCGCGCAGCAGTTGCGAGAGCGGAAGCTCCTCGGTCGAATGCACCCAGCGTGCGAGTTCCTGCGCATACGAGCGGCCGCTCACAGCCTCGAGCGCGGCAGCGATGTCCGCTTCGCTGATCGGCCCGCCGCTGCTGTGCGTCCACAGGTGGCGCATCACGTCGTCCAGCGAGCCCTTGCCTTCGTGGCGCAGCGTGAGATCGAAGCACAGCGCCACCAGCGCGCCCTTGGTGTAGTAGCTCACCGTGCTGTTGGGCGTCTGCTCGTCCTGGCGGTAGTACTTGACCCAGGCGTCGAAGCTCGCGTCGGCCACGGGCTGCACGAGCCGGCCCGGCGTCTGCTGCACCTGGTTGATGGTCTTGTTGAGCAGCCGCAGGTAGGCCGCATCGTCGATGCGCCCGGCGCGGCGCAGCAGCAGGTCGTCGTAGTAACTCGTGAAGCCCTCGAAGAACCACAGGAGCTGCGTGTAGTTCTCGCGGCTGTAGTCGTAGTGGGCGAACTCCGCGGGTCGCATGCGCTTGACGTTCCAGGTGTGGAAGTACTCGTGGCTGATGAGGCCCATCAGCGTCGTGTAGCCCTCGGGCTGCTTCTTCTTTTCGCCGCGCTGCGGCAGGTCGCGGCGGTTGCAGATGAGCGCCGTGGAATGGCGATGCTCGAGCCCGCCGTAGCCGTCGTCCACCGCATTGAGCATGAAGACGTAGCGGTCGATCGGCAGCTTCGGCCCGCCGCGCTTGCCGGCCTTGTCGCCGTGCCAGAAACGGATCTCGGCTTCGCAGATGGCTTTGGTGTCGGCAATGAGCCGGTCGCCGTCGAACGAGGCCGAGGCGCCCGCGATCACGAAGCGGTGCGGCACGCCGCAGGCGTCGAACTCGGCGCTCCAGAAGGCGCCCATTTCGACGGGGCTGTCGGCCAGCTCGTCGTAGCCGCTGGCCTGGTAGGTGCCGAAGCCCTGCTTGTCCACCTTCGAGTGCACGAGCGCGGTGGCGCACGACCACGCGGCGCCATCGGCTGTCGATGCGGGGGCAACGATTTCGAGCGCGTGCGGCGCATCGGTCTGACCTTCGACCCGCAGGCACAGGCTCGTGCCGTTGAAGAAGCCGCGCTCGGCGTCCAGCCACGCGGTACGCACCGAGTTGTCGTACGCGCAGACCTGGTAATGCAGCACCAGCGGCTGGCCCGGTGCGCAGTCGACCAGCCAGCTGCATTTGTCGACCTGCGTGAGCGCGGGCTTGCGGCGTCCCTGCACGGCGCGCAGGCCCTGCAGGTTCTTGGCGAACTCGCGCACGAGGTAGCTGCCCGGAATCCACACCGGCAGCGTCACGCGCTGCAGCGCGGCAGGCGCGTCGATGGTCAGCGTGACGGCGAAGAGATGCGCGTGCAGATCCGCACACTCGATGCGGTAGCGCACGCCCGCAGCGGGCGCGCCGGTTGCGCGCCGGGAAACGGCTTTCGTCGCCATCAGCTGGCGGCGGCGAGTTGCTTCTCGACCTGCTCTGCGGGAATGGCGCCCGGCGTGCGGGTGCCGTTGGTGAAGATCAGCGTGGGCGTGCCCGTGATGTTGTACTTGCGGCCGAACTCCACGTTGCGCTGCAGCGCCGCCACGTCGCAGCTGCCTGCCGCGGTGGCGGGCTTGGTGCCGGCTTCCATCCAGTCGCCCCAGGCCTTGCCCTTGTCCTTGCTGCACCAGATGTCGCGCGACTTGATCGTCGAATCGGCGCCCAGGACCGGGTAGAGGAACAGGTACACGGTGACGTTGTTGACCGTCTTCATGTCCTTCTCGAAGCGCTTGCAGTAGCCGCAGTTCGGGTCTTCGAACACCGCCAGCTTGCGCTTGCCGTTGCCGCGCACGATCTTGATCGCGTCCTGCAGCGGCAGCTTGTCGAAGGCGACTTCGCTCAGCTTCTCGACGCGCTCCTCGGTGAGGTTGCGGCGCGTCTTCACATCGATCAGGTTGCCCTGGATGAGGTAGCTGCCCTGCTCGTCGGTGTAGAAGATCTGCGAGCCGTTCACGCGCACTTCGTAGAGGCCGTTGACCGGCGACTTCGTCACCTCGTCGATCGGCGGGAACTGCGGGATGTGCGTGGGGAGGTTCTTGCGGATCTCGGCTTCGCCGGCGGTGGCGGTCAGGACCGCGCCCAGCGTGCAGGCGGCAAGAAGAAGGTTGCGAGCGAGAGTCATCGGGGAGGTCCGTTCGGTTCGAATGTGTGTCGTCACGCCTTCAAGCCCATGGCTTGCGCGGTGATCCAGTGCTTGACCAGGCGCGTGCGGTCGAAGCCGCGCATGCCCCAGTTGCGCAACGCAGGCAGCGGGCCCAGGTTGTGCGAGAAAAGTTGCTGCAGGCCGTCGGTCGCCAGGCTCATCTGCAGCACGTCGGCGCGGCGGGCGCGTTCGTAGCGGCGCAGGAGCCGCGGATCGCCCACGCTGCGCCAGTAGTCGCGGGTCTTGATCACCTCGGCCAGCGCGGCCGCGTCGGCCAGTCCGAGGTTCAGGCCCTGGCCCGCGAGCGGGTGCACCGTATGGGCGGCATCGCCCGCGAGTGCCCACGACCGGTTCGCCTGCCCGGGCATGGCGCCGGTCCAGCGGTCGGCGATGGCGCGCGCGAGCGGCCACGCCGCTCGCGCGCTCGTGAGCTTGAGGGCACCGAGCGCGCCATGGCTGGCTTCGGTCACGGCGGCGTTGAATTCGTCGTCGCCCTGCGCGAGCAGCGCGGGTGCGCGCAGTTGGTCGACCGACCACACCAGCGCGACCGTCTTGCCGGGCGTCCCGCCCAGCGGCAGCAGCGCGAGCACTTCGCCCTTGTCGTTGAACCACTGGCGCGCGATGCCGTCGTGCGGCTGCTCGGCCTCGAGCCGCGCCGCAACTGCGTGCTGCGCATAGCGCGTGACTTCGTAGCTCACGCCGAGCGCCTCGCGCGTGGCGCTGGCCTTGCCTTCGCAGACCACGGTGAGCGGTGCGGGCGCGGGCTCGGTCACGACCTCGATCTGGGGCTGGAAGCGCACCGCATCGGCCAGTTGCTGTTCGAGCGCGGGCACATCGACGATCCAGGCCAGTGCATCGACCTTCTGGCGCGCCGCGCTGAACTGCACGCGGCCGCCTTCATCGCCATGCACCAGCATCTCGCGCACCGGCGTGGCATGGGCCGCATCGGGCCAGGCGCGCAGCGATTCGAGCAGGGTGCGGGAGGCGGTGTTGAGCGCGTAGGCGCGGATGTCCTGCGGGCCCTGCGTGGCCGGCGGCACCACCAGCGCCACGCGCACGCGCTCGCGTGCGAGCAGCAGGGCCAGCGTGCGGCCGACGATGCCGGCGCCGCGAATGCAAACTTCTGGGGGGAGGGCCATCGGACGATTGTAGGAGTTGCGTTGTGCGCCCGTTCCCGCGCCCCCGCCCGGGGAGGGGGCGATGCGTCAGGCGCCCTGGGCCAGCGCGTGGCCGTAGCGCGACAGCGTTTCGGCCGGCGCATGCACTTGCCAGGGCAGGCCGTGCGCGGTGAAGCGCCCGGTCAGCGCGTCGGCGATGGCCTGCGCATCGGTGTCCCCAAGTGCGATGACGCCCATCAGCGCGCCGTCCACGCCCGGAAAGGCGGCGGCCGTCATCTTGTCCTCTACCGGCAACGCATCCAGCACCGACCAGTTCTTCTCCGCCGCCAGCGTGCAGATGAAGCGGTCGTCCACGCCAGGCGCGGGCGCCGCAGCCTTGGACAGCAGCACCAGTTGCGCGCCCTGGAACCAGCCCGAGAACTCGAAGAGCCGCGCCGCCACCTCGGGCTTCACGGTCGACGTGAGCCCCAGCTCCACCGGCGCCGTGCCCACGGCGCCCGCCGCGCCGAACGCGCTGCGCAGCACGATGCGGCGGTGCCGCGTGCCGTCTTCCTCGGGCGTCCATTCGGCGCCTTCGACGCGGTGGTGTCCCGGGCTCCACAACTTGCGCCACAGCGTGCCGAGCGTGGGCCGCTCCACGTCTTCCAGGAAGGTCACGCGGCCCAACGCCACGAAAGCCTCGGCAATGGCCAGGTGCAGCGCATCGAGTGCGTCGTCGTCCGCATCGTCGATCTGCAGCAGCAGCATCGACTGGCCCACGCCCAGTTGCCCGAGCTCCAGGTGCGGCGGCAGGCTCGCGCGCACCGTGTGCAGCCCGACGCGCCCTACCATCGCGGCGTTCCCAGCTCGTTCATGAAAGCCTTGACCTCGAACTCGGCAGCGCGCAGCAGCGGCGTG
Organism: Variovorax paradoxus; assembly: GCF_000834655.1. GTDB lineage: Bacteria > Pseudomonadota > Gammaproteobacteria > Burkholderiales > Burkholderiaceae_C > Variovorax > Variovorax paradoxus_F. The sequence continues at coordinate 121,110 of NZ_JXQQ01000084.1, read as the reverse complement.
AAGACCGTCTCGTCGGCCCAGTCGTAGACGATGAAGGCGGCCTGCGCCATCTTCTCGCCGGCCCAGTAGCCCGCGATGCCGCCGATCAGGCAGCCGCCGATGCCGCCCGCCGCGATGCCGTAGGGCCCGCCCGCCACGCCCAGGCCCGCGCCGTATTCGCCGGCCGCCACGCAGCCGACGCGCGCGAGCGCCCAGGCCGACACCACCTCGGTGGCGCGGCGCATCGGCCGGTCCGACTGCACGACCGAGACCGCATCCAGCGACATGCCCACGATGCCGATGATGCGGCCGCCCCACTTGAAATACTTGGCCGCCTGGTAGACGTACTTGCCCGCCGTGCCCGCGGGCTGGTGGTCGCCGTAGCCGAAATGCCCGGTGGCGTTGTTGGCGTTCCAGTGGTAGTTCACCGAGTTGGTCTTGACGTTGAAACCGTAGTCCAGCCGCAGGTGCTTCTTGCCCTTGATGTCCTGGAAGAACAGCGTGGAGGTCGAGCCGCCCTTGGGCACCCAGCCGCGCGGGTCGAGCTCGATGCACAGGTTGGTGCCGGGAATCGGAATCCGCACCAGGGCCGCGAGGCCCGTGGGCATCAGGACCTGCCCGGTCATCGGAATCTGCTGTTCGCTCAGGTCGTCTGCCATGCGGATGCTTTCTCCAGGAAGGGCGCCCCGAGGGTGCAAAGGCGCAAGGCGCGGTTTTAACGCCATTCGCGCCGGAACGCCAAGTCCCGGGGCGGCGCCGATGCGGGACAATCGCGGTCGATTTTCAAGAAAGCCCCACCGTGTCGCAGCCCGTTTTCGACCTCCAAGCCACCATAGCGCGCCTGTTCGTCTACCCCGTCAAGTCGTGTGCCGGTGTCGAATTGAATGAAATGCTGCTGACCGAAACCGGCCTGGAGTTCGACCGGGCCTGGATGGTGGTCGATGCCAACGGCGAGTTCGTCACCCAGCGCCAGATCCCGCGCATGGCGCTCATCAAGCCGCAGATGAAGCACATGGAAGTGGTGCTGCGCGCCCCCGGCATGCTGGCCCTGCACCTGGCCTTCGACCGCGTCGAGAAGCCGGTGCGCGTGCGGGTGTGGAAAGACGAAGTGGCCGCCTACGACATGGGCGACATCGCGGCCCAGTGGTTCAGCGATTTCCTCTCCGAACCCGGCAAGCCGCAGACTTTGCGGCTGGTGCGCTTCGACCCCGAGCACAAGCGCCTGTCGAGCCTGAAGTGGACCGACGGCGTCGAGGCGCTGAACCAGTTCGCCGACGGCTACCCGCTGCTGGTGGCGAGCGAAGGCTCGCTGGCCGAGCTCAATGAAAGGCTCGCAGCGGCGGGGCACGAAGCGGTCGGCATCGAGCGCTTCCGGCCCAACATCGTGCTGGCCGGCATCGAGTCGCATGACGAAGACCGCGTCGACGCGCTGCACATCGCCACCGGCGAAGGCGAGGCCGAGCTCAAGCCCGTCAAGCCCTGCACGCGCTGCCCGATCCCGGACATCGACCCGGCCACCGCCCTCAGCAGCCCCGATGTCGGCAACGTCCTGCGCACCTACCGCGCGGATGCGCGCGTCGATGGCGGCATCACCTTCGGCATGAACTGCATCGTGGTGCAGGGCGTCGAGTACACGCTCAAGGTCGGGCAGACCGTGGGCGCGAACTACCGGTTCGAATGAATCAGAACGTCACGCCTGCGCACAGCACGATGTTGGCGTAGGGCGTGCATTCGCCGGTGCGGATCACCGCCCGGGCGCGTGCGCTCAGGCGCTTGAGCTCTTCGTGCGAAATCGTCTCGGGCACCACGGCCAGCTGGCCCTCGCACCATGCGGGCAGCGCGCCGGCCGGCAGTTGCTCCACCGCCTCGCGCGCCAGCAGCGCACGCTCCACCTGCATCTCCGACAGCACCGCCTTGAGCACGTCCGCGACGCGCGGGATGCCGGGCGTGAGCGCGAGGTCGATGCGCTTCGGGCCATCGGGAATCGGCAGTCCCGCATCGCCGATGACCACCATGTCGCCGTGCCCCAGAGCGGCAATCACTTGCGAGAGTTCGGCATGCAGCAGGGGAGAGCGTTTCACAGCGTGATCCAGTCGGGAGGCGGGGGACTTTGCAGCACGGCATCGCGCCGCGGAATGGAGGGTTGGGCGCCGGGATGCTGGATGCACAGCGCCGCGGCGCGGATGCCCAGGCGCACCGCCTCGTCGAACGGCTGGCCTTCGCCCAATGCCACCGCGAGCGCGCCGAGGAAGGTGTCGCCGGCGGCGGTGGTGTCCACCGCCTGCACCTTCGGTGCGGGATGGTGGCGCGCACCGTCGGCGTCGATGGCCACCGCGCCGCGCGCGCCGAGCGTGACGACCACGCGGTCGATGCCCTTGGCGCGCAGCGCCTTGCCGGCCAGTGCGGCTTCCTGCGGGCTGTCGGCCGACTGGCCGCACAGCGTCTGTGCTTCGATCTCGTTGACGACCAGCGTGTCGATGCGCGGCCAGAGCGGCTCGGCAATCGCCTGCACCGGCGACGGGTTGAGCAGCACCTTGCAGCCCGCTTCGTGCGCCACCGAGAGGGCGCGCGCGACCTGGTCCATCGGCGTCTCGAACTGCATCACGAGAAAGGCCGCGCCCTTCAGCTGCTCGCGAAGCGCGGGCTCGTCGATCTCGACCTTCGCGTTGGCGCCGGGGATCATCACGATGCGGTTCTGGCCACTGTCTTCCACCAGGATCAGCGCCGTGCCCGTGGGCTCCGCATCGACCGTGCGCAGCGCGGCGGTGTCGATGCCGTCGCGTTCCAGCGATTCGCGCAGCGCGCGGCCGTGGGCGTCGTCACCCACGCAGCCGATCATGCGCACCTGGCCGCCTTCGCGCGCGCAGCTCACGGCCTGGTTGGCGCCCTTGCCGCCGGGGATGTTGGCGATCGAATGGCCGATCAGGGTTTCGCCCGCGGCCGGTGCATGGGGGACGCGCAGCACCAGGTCCATGTTGAGGCTGCCGAGCACCACGATGCGCGGCGGCAAAGGCACCGGCGACGGCTCGGAACTGCGGGAAGAAGGCTTCGGACTCACGGGGTGCGGGACTTTCGGTTTTCCGTTGAAGGCGCCGCGCCGGCGGCGGGCGCCGAAGAAGAAGTCGCGGGCGCGGTGGCCTCGCGGAAGCTCGCATGGCGCGCGGTCGAGGCGCGCACGCGCAGCTCGGGCTGCAGCACCACCTTGCGCGCGTCGCGCCGCTTGCCGCCCACACGCTCCAGCAGCATGTCGACCGCCAGCGCTCCGATGCGTTCCTTGGGCTGTGCCACGGTGGTGAGCGGCGGGCTGGTGTAGGCCGAGAGTTCGATGTCGTCGAAGCCGACGATCGAGAGCTCGTCGGGCACGTGCACGCCGCTTTCATGCGCGGCGCGCAGCGCGCCGATGGCCATCAGGTCGTTGCACACGAACACGGCCGAAGGCGGATGTTCGGTGCGCAGGATGGCGTGCATCGCCTCGTAGCCGCTCTGGCTGGTGAAGGCGCCGCGCCATAGCAGCGCATCGGCGTTCGGCGTGGTTCCGGCCTCGGCCAGCGCCATGCGCCAGCCTTCGATGCGCTGCTCGCTGGGCGTGAGGCCCTCGGGCCCGCCGATGCAGGCGATGCGCTTGTGGCCGAGCGACAGGAGGTGCCGCACCGCGAGCAGGCCGCCCTGCATGTGCGCGGTCTCCACCAGGTCGCAGCTCGGGTCGGCGATCTCGCGGTCGACCAGCACCGTGGGGATGCGCAGGCCCTGCAGTTGCGTGACCAGCGAGTCGTCGTCGCCCGTGGACACCACGATCAGCCCGTCGATGCGGCGCTCGGCCAGCACCTGCAGGTACACGCTCTGGCGCCGGGGCTCGTCGTCGGTGTTGCACAGCACCAGCGTGTAGCCGGCGCCGAAGCAGCGGTCTTCCACGATGCGAACGATCTCGGCGAAGTAGGGGTTGGAGCTGTTCGGAATCAGCATCCCGAGCGTCGAGGTGGTGTTGCTCTTCAAGCTGCGCGCCATCGCATTGGGCACGTAGCCCAGCTCGCGGATGGCGAGCTCGACGCGTTCGCGGCCCTTGGCGCTCACATGGCGCGTGTCGTTGACCACGTGCGAGACGGTGGTGACGGAGACTCCCGCGCGCAGCGCGACGTCCTTGATGGTGGCCATGGGGTGTTGTTCCTCGTTCTTTGGGAAGCGTCAGAAGGCGTGAGATTCGTTCACACCTTCTCCTAGGCCAGGCGGCGGTCCGCGCGGCGCTGGCGCAAGGTGTCGATGATCACCGCAACCACGATCACGGCGCCCGTGATGATGCGTTTGCTCGGCTCGCTCGCGCCCACCTGCGCTAGGCCGGCCTCGAGCACCGCGATGATGAGCACGCCGAAGAAGGTGTTGACCACCGAGCCGCGACCGCCCATGAGGCTGGTGCCGCCAATGACCACGGCCGCGATCACCTGCAGCTCGATGCCGACACCCGCATTCGGGTCGGCCGCTTCGAGCCGCGCCGACTGCATCAGGCCCGCGAGGCCCGCAAGAAGACCGGTGACGGCGAACACGATGATGCGGATCGGCCGCGGGTCGACACCCGCCAGGCGCATCGCTTCCTCGTTCGTGCCGATGCCCACCACATGCCGGCCGAACACCGTGCGCGTGAGCACCATCTGCCCGATGACGACCAGCACCACCGCGAGCACGAAGGCAGCGGAGATGCCGCCGATCCACGGCGCGGCCAGGCCCGAGATCGCATCGCCCACGTACTGCGTGCGCGAGTCGGTCACGAGGTAGGCGCCGCCGCGCACCGCTTCGAGCATGCCCAGCGAGACGATGAAGCTCGGCAGCCGCCAGGCGACCGACACCGCGCCGGTCACCGTGCCGCAGACGAGGCCGGTGGCCAGGCCGAGCATGGCGGCGAGCGGCACCGAGAGCTTCCACTCGAGGATGGCCGCGGCCGTCACGGCCGCGCTGAGTGCGAGCACCGAGCCGACCGACAGGTCGATGCCCGCGATGATCAGCACGAAGGTCATGCCCACCGCCATCACGGCGAGCGCGGGGATTTCGTTGGCGATCGAGATGAAGGTGTCGCGCGTGAGGAAGTATTCGCTCATCGAGCCGAAGAGCGCGATCATGCCCACCAGCACGACCGTGAGGCCGAGGTAGGTGCCCAGCTGGCCCTTCAGTGCGGAGGTGCGCGGATTGGTTGTCGGGACGGCTGCGTTCATGGGGTCTCGGCAGTGGCCGGGTGGGCCGGGTTCGAATCGGAAAGAGGGGACGAGTGCGACGTGGCTGGCGCGGCGGGGCGTCCGGTCGCGTCGCTGAACGCGGCGGCGAGCAGCGATTGCTCGCTCCATTCGCCGCGCTCGAACACGGCGACCAGGCGGCCCGCGCTCATCACGCCGATGCGGTCGCACATCGCCATCAGTTCGCGCAGGTCGCTCGAGACCATCAAGAGCGCCTTGCCGGCGTCGGTCATGCGGTCGAGTTCGGCGTAGAGGTCGGCGCGTGCACCGACGTCCACGCCGCGCGTGGGTTCATCGAGCAGCAACACCTTGCATTCGCGGTGCAGCCAGCGCGCGAACACCACCTTCTGCTGGTTGCCGCCGCTCAGCGTGGCGACGGGTTGTTCGATGCTGCGCGAGCGGATGCGCAGGAGCTCCACCAGCTGTCGCGCGATATTGCGTTCCTTGGCGCGCTGCAGCCAGCCGGCGTGCGAGATCGCGCCCAGGTCGCTCAGCGTCGCGTTGACACGGATCGATTGCGTGAGCAGCAGGCCCTGCGACTTGCGGTCTTCGGTGACCAGGCCGATGCCGGCGCGGATCGCCTGCATCGGCGAGCGCCAGCCCTTGCGCACGTGCTGCACGGGCTGCGCCCCGGTCTTTGCGTCGTAGAGAGAAATTTCGCCTCGGTCCGCGCGGTCGGCACCGAAGAGGAGGCGCACCAGTTCGGTCCGGCCAGAGCCGACCAGGCCGGCTAGGCCCATGATTTCACCGGCGCGCAGGTCGAGATCAACGTCGCGCACCACCTGCGCCCGGCCGAGGCCGCGCGCGCTCAGAAGCACGGGCCCGGCGACGCGGCGATCGCGGCCTTCGTGCTCGTGCACCGCGCGGCCGACCATGCGTTGCACCAGTTCGGATTCGCGCACGCCGGCCATGGCGCGCACGTCCACCAGCTTGCCGTCGCGCAGCACCGCCACGCGGTCGGCGATGCGCTGCAGCTCTTCGAGGCGGTGCGACACGTAGACGATCGCCACGCCGCGCGCCTTCAGCAGCTCGATCTGCTCGAAGAGGTGCGAGGTTTCTCGCGGCGTGAGCATCGCGGTGGGCTCGTCGAGCACCAGCACGCGGGTGTCGTCCTGCAGGTTGCGCGCGATCTCGACCATCTGCTGCTGGCCGATGCCCAGCCGCGCGACGGGCGTGGCCGGGTCGATGTTCTCCATGCCGATCTTGGCGAGCTGGCGCGCGGCCAGCTCGTGCAGCTTGGCCTTGCGGATCCAGCCGGTCGTGTTGGGCAGGCGGTCGAGCAGCAGGTTCTCGGCCACCGACAGCGTGGTGACCAGCCCCAGTTCCTGCATCACCATGCGCACGCCCAGGCGCTCGGCATCGCGGCGGGAGCCCGGCTGGAAGGGTTTGCCGTCCAGCAGCATCTGGCCGCGCGTGGGCTGCACCAGGCCGCAGACGATTTTCGAGAGCGTGCTCTTGCCGGCGCCGTTCTCACCCGTGAGGGCAAGCACTTCGCCGGCGTTCAGCACGATCGAGACGTCGTCGAGCACCGGCGCCGCGTAGTCCTTGCCGAGCGCGCTCAGCGAGAGCACGGGCACGGGTGGACCGGAATTCATGGCGGGCGCTGCGTTCAACGTCTTGGCTCTCTCGGTTTACTTGGAGTCTTTGGTGACGAGCACCACGTCGGTCTTCACTTCGGCGGGCATCTCCGACTGCTTCTTCTTGTCGGCGATGGCCTTCAGGGCGGTCTCGATGCCGAACACGGCCTGCTTGGCGGCGAACTGGTCGGCAGTGGCGAGCACGCGGCCGTCCTTGAGCATCGGCTTGATGGCGCCGATGTTGTCGTAGCCCACCACCAGCACCTTGCCGGTCTTGCCCGCGGCCTTCACCGCTGCCACGGCGCCGAGCGCCATGCTGTCGTTGCCGGCGAGCAGCGCCTTGAGATCGGGGTGCTCTCGCATCATGCCGGCGGCCACCGTGTTGCCCTTGTCGATTTCCCACTGGCCCGACTGCACGCCCACCACCGTCACGTTGGAGGCCTTCATGGCATCCTGGTAGCCGAGGGTGCGCTGCTGCGCATTGAAGGTGGTCGAGACGCCTTCGATGATGCCGACCTTGTCGCCCGCCTTCAGCTCCTTGGCCAGCGCATCGCCCACCAGCTTGGCGCCGGCGCGGTTGTCGGGGCCGACGAAGGGCACCTGGATGCCCTTTTCCTTGAGCGCGGCGGCGTCGAGCTGGTTGTCGATGTTGACCACCAGGATGCCCTTGTCGATGGCGGCCTTGATCACGGGCACCAGCGCCTTCGAATCGGCCGGCGCGATGACCAGCGCGTTGATCTTCTGCGCCACCATCTGCTCGACCATCTTGATCTGGGCGGAGGTGTCGGTCTCGTCCTTGATGCCGTTGGCCACCAGCGTGTACTTCGCGGCGTTGGCCTTGTTGTGCGCCTTGGCGCCGTCTTCCATGGTGCGGAAGAACTCGTTGGCCAGCGACTTCATGACCAGTGCGACCTTGGGCTTGTCCTGCGCGAAGGCGGGCGTGGCGGCGATGGCGCCCAGCAGCGTGAGCGCGGCGGCGCTTTGCAGGGTGCGGCGGGTGAACTTCATGGTGTGTCTCCTGAGGTGTGGTTGAGCGGTACGCCGGTCTCTGCCGGGGGCTCCGATATTACCTAACGAAAACGTTTGCGCAAACGTTTGCTAATCGGGTTTAACCCTGAGCTTTCGAGGGATGGACGAAGGGGGCCGAAGACCTGCCGGGCGGGCATGCAAGCATGGTCGCCTAAAATCGCGGGTTACCCAAGAGGACCTCCCATGAGTTTGCAATGCGGCATCGTCGGCCTGCCCAACGTCGGTAAATCCACCCTTTTCAATGCGTTGACCAAGGCCGGCATCGCAGCGGAAAACTATCCTTTCTGCACCATCGAGCCCAACGTGGGCGTGGTGGAAGTGCCCGATCCGCGCCTGGCGCAACTGAGCGCGATCGTGGGGCCCGAGCGAGTGGTGCCCGCCATCGTCGAGTTCGTCGACATCGCCGGCCTCGTGGCCGGCGCCAGCACCGGCGAAGGCCTGGGCAACAAGTTCCTCGCGCACATCCGCGAGACGGATGCCACGGTGAACGTGGTGCGCTGCTTCGACGACGACAACGTGATCCACGTGGCCGGCAAGGTCGACCCGATCTCCGACATCGAAGTGATCCAGACCGAACTGTGCCTGGCCGACCTCGCCACGGTCGAGAAAGCGCTGCACCGCCACACCAAGGTGGCGCGCTCGGGCGACAAGGACGCGCAGAAGCTCGTCGGCCTGCTGGAGCGCTGCCAGGCCGCCCTGAACGAGAACACGCCCGTGCGCGCGCTCGAGTTCACCAAGGAAGAGCAGCCGCTGGTCAAGAGCTTCACGCTCATCACCGCCAAGCCCGCGATGTTCGTGGGCAATGTGGCCGAAGACGGCTTCGAGAACAACCCCTACCTCGATCGCCTGCGCGAATACGCTGCCAAGCAGGGCGCGCCCGTGGTCGCCATCTGCGCCAAGATCGAAGCGGACCTCGCCGAGATGGACGACGAGGACAAGAAGATGTTCCTCGCCGAAATCGGCCAGGACGAGCCGGGCCTGAACCGCCTCATCCGTGCAGCCTTCAAGCTGCTGGGCCTGCAGACGTACTTCACCGCCGGCGTGAAGGAAGTGCGCGCCTGGACCATCCACATCGGCGACACCGGCCCGCAGGCGGCCGGCGTGATCCACGGCGATTTCGAGAAGGGCTACATCCGCGCGCAGACCATCGCGTTCGACGACTACATCGCGTTCAAGGGCGAGCAGGGCGCCAAGGACGCGGGGAAGATGCGATCGGAAGGCAAGGAATACGTCGTCAAGGATGGCGACGTGATGAACTTCCTGTTCAGCTCCTGAACTTGGCTCGCCCCCAGGCTTCGCGCACTTCGTGTCGCTTCTCCAACCCCCTACCGGGGGCGACACCTGCGGCCCGGCGGAGCCGGTTCCGCGGTGTCTCGCGACGAGTTGGCAGGGCTCTGCGGCTACTTGGCGACTTGCTGCTTGCCCCACACCACGGTGTTGTCCACCGCATAGGCCGCACACACCACCTTGCGCTCCGCGCATCCCTTGAGGTGCTCGGTCAGCGCGGCCGAGTTGGTGGCGGTGCCGAACTTGTTGTCGCTCGTGATCAGGAACGCACGCGGCCGCGCCTGCAGCAGGAACTGGCGGTACGCGGCGCGGATCTGCGCGGGGTCGCTGCCGACAACCGGCAGGCCGGCTTCGTCGGCCAGGTCGGCATGGCCTGAGGGCGCGGGTTCGCCGTTGGGGCCGAGCGCCACGCCGACGTTCTTGAGCAGCTCGCGCCACTTCGTCATCTCGGCGATCACGCGCTGCGGCAGTTCCATCACCCATTGCGCCGGATAGGCAAAGCCGAGGTTCGCTCCGCCGGGCGCCACGCTGTCGGTGACGCCGACCAGCCGGCCTTCGTCATCGAACAATCCGCCGCCGCTCGAGCCCGAGGACACCGGCGCGGAGGTCTGGATGATCGGCAACTGGCCCTGGGCCCTTGGCCTCAGCGCGGAGATCAGGCCTTCGGTCAAGGTGAGTTCGAGGCCGTGCGGGCTGCCGATGGCAAACACGCGCTGGCCCACGCGCAGGTCGCCGACCGGCGCGATCTGCACGGCGGGCAACTGCAGCGGCGTTTCGGTCATCAGCACGCACAGGTCGCGCGACGTGTCGGGGTCGCGCAGGATGCTCTTGATCTTGATGGTGGTCTGGCCCTGCGTCACGGTAGCCGACATGGCGCCGTTCACCACATGGCAGGCCGTGGCCAGGGCGGCCGGCGTCACGGCGACCGCGCTGCCGACCGATGTCTTGTTGTTGCCCTGGTCGCCCTTGACGGTCCAGACCGCGGGCGATGCCTTGCGAAAAACTTCCTCGGGCTGCAGCGCCGAGGCGTGACAGGCGAGCATGCCGAGCCAGAGGCCGGCTGCCAGGGGCTTCCAGGGCCGGATGGATTTTTTCATTCGCAGGAGTGTGAAAGCGCAGCCTCCGGTTTCTCGTAGGCGGGGGCGCTGTGTGCGGGCGTGCGAAAGCCGCGTTGGCGATGTTTCCTGTTGTTAGACTGCGCGCGCCCCGATTTCTCCACAAGGCTCGCCCCCATGCTCACCGTCCACCATCTCAACAATTCGCGCTCGCAGCGCGTGCTCTGGCTGCTCGAAGAACTCGAACTGCCGTACGAGATCGTTCACTACCAGCGCGATCCGCAGACCATGTTGGCGCCCGCTTCGCTCAAGGCCATTCACCCGCTTGGCAAGTCGCCGGTGGTGACGACGGACGACGGCCTCACGCTCGCGGAATCGGGTGCGGTGATCGAGACGGTGATCGAGCGCTACGGCCATGGCCGCCTCGCGCCCGCGGCCGGCACGCCCGAGGCCTTGCGCTATCGCTACTGGCTGCATTTCGCCGAGGGCACCGCGATGTCGCCGCTGTTGCTCAAGCTGGTGTTCGACCGCATCGAGACGAGCAAGATGCCTTTCTTCGCCAAGCCGGTGGCCAAGGCCATCGCGGCGAAGGCGAAGTCGGCGTTCATCAACCCGAACATCGCGAGCCACCTGAACTACATGGAGTCCGAACTGGGCAAGAGCGAGTGGTTCGCCGGCGACGAATTCACGGGCGCCGACATCCAGATGAGTTTCGTGGTCGAAGCCTCGCAGGCGCGCGGCGGACTCGATGCGAAGCGGCCCAGGCTCATGGGGTACCTAGAGCGCATCCATGCGCGGCCGGCCTACAAGCGCGCGCTGGAACGCGGCGGCCCCTACGGCCTGTTGAGCTGAGGTTGCGTCAGGCCGGGAAGATGTAGATGAGCGCGACGGTCATGCAGACGTAGCGCAGGAATTTTCCGATGGCCATGTAGCCAAGGCACGGCCAGAAGGGCAGCTTGAGCCAGCCCGCCACAGCGCACAACGGATCGCCCACCAGCGGCAGCCAGCTCAGGAGACACGCCTTCGGCCCGAGGCGCTCGAGCCATCCGAGCACGCGCACGTGGTGTTTCGAGTGCGAGTATTTGTCAGCGACCTTGTGCGCGCCGTAGCCCATCCACCAGTCGACCGCGCCGCCCAGCGTGTTGCCCACCGTCGCGACCGCGATGGCGGGCCAGAACATCTCGGGGTTGAGCCTGAGCAGGCCGAACAGGATGGGCTCGGAGCCCACCGGCAGCAGCGTGGCCGACACGAAGGCGGCGACGAACAGCGTCGAGAGGCCGTACTGCGGCAGCGCCAGCAGCGCCATGAGGGAGTCGAGCCAGGCTTGCATAAGGTCGGCGGAGTATAGGCAGCACCCGCACCGCATCCGCGTCGGAGAAGGCCCCGCGAGACATTGGTGTTTACGCCTGTCCCGCAGGCGCAAATCGTTTCAGTCGCCGAAATCCCAGGTGGCTACAATCGTGCCTCATTTTTCAGCAGCCGAACGCGCACCGCCTCCTTTCCCATGACCTTGCAGATCGGCACCCACACGCTGGAAAACCGCCTGTTCGTCGCGCCCATGGCCGGCGTGACGGACCGGCCCTTCCGCATGCTGTGCCGCGAACTCGGCGCGGGTTATGCGGTCAGCGAGATGGTCACCTCGCGCAAGGAACTCTGGGGCACGCTCAAGACTTCGCGACGTGCCAACCACGACGGCGAGCCGGGCCCCATCGCGGTGCAGATCGCCGGCACCGATGCGGCCATGATGGCCGAGGCCACGGTCTACAACATCGAGCGCGGCGCGCAGATCATCGACATCAACATGGGCTGCCCGGCCAAGAAGGTCTGCAACAAGTGGGCGGGCTCGGCGCTGATGCGCGACGAGCCGCTGGCCCTCGAGATCGTGCAGGCTGTGGTCGATGCGGCGCAGCCATTCAACGTGCCGGTCACGCTCAAGATGCGCACCGGCTGGAGCGAAGACAACCGCAACGCGGTGAAGCTCGCGCGCGATTTCGAATCGGCCGGCGTGCAGATGCTCACCGTTCACGGCCGCACGCGCGAGCAAGGCTACAAGGGCCACGCCGAATACGACACCATCGCCGCCGTGAAGGCCGCGGTGCGCGTGCCGGTGGTGGCCAACGGCGACATCACATCGCCCGAGAAGGCGCGCGACGTGCTCGCGGCCACCGGTGCCGACGCGGTGATGATCGGCCGCGCCGCGCAGGGCCGGCCCTGGATCTTTCGCGAGATCTCGCACTTCCTGGACACCGGCACGCACCGCGCGCCGCCGCTGGTCGCCGAGGTCCGCCGCCTGCTGCTCGATCACCTGGTGGAGCACTACGCGCTCTACGGCGATTTCAGCGGCGTGCGCACCGCGCGAAAGCACATCGGCTGGTACGTGCGCACGCTTCCCGACGGCGAGGCCTTCCGCAGCACGATGAACGCCATCGAGGACTGCGCGGAGCAGCTTCGCGCGGTGGGCGACTATTTCGACGGGCTTGCGGACCGGATGGACCGCATGCCCGCACACCAGGCGGCCGAAGAGCTGTCCGGTGAAGAGGAGGCGGCCTGCGCCGTCGATTGAGAGAAGAAGAGAAGAAGCAATGAGCAAGAAACACATCGAAGACTGCGTGCGCACCAGTCTGGACAGCTACTTTCGCGACCTGCGCGGCACCGAACCCGACGGCATGTACGAGATGCTCGTGCGCGTGGTCGAGAAGCCCTTGCTCGATGTCGTGATGACGCGCGCCGAGGGCAATCAATCCAAGGCCGCGCAATGGCTGGGCCTCAACCGAAACACGCTCCGCAAGAAATTGGTCGAGCACAAACTTCTGAAATAACTTCACGGCATACCCATGGCTCAGACCGCACTCATCTCCGTTTCCGACAAGACCGGCATCCTCGAATTCGCCCAGGCGCTGCATGCGCTGGGCATCAAGCTGCTGTCCACCGGCGGCACCGCCAAGCTCCTGGCCGACGCGGGCCTGCCGGTGACCGAGGTGGCCGACCACACCGGCTTTCCCGAAATGCTCGACGGCCGCGTGAAGACGCTGCACCCCAAGATCCACGGCGGACTGCTTGCGCGGCGGGACCTGCCCGCGCACGTGGCGGCGATCAAGGAACACGGCATCGACACCATCGACCTCCTGATCGTCAACCTCTACCCGTTCGAGTCGACCGTGGCCAAGCCCGGTTGCACGCTCGAAGACGCGATCGAGAACATCGACATCGGCGGCCCGGCCATGGTGCGCAGCGCGGCCAAGAACTGGAAGGACGTGGGCGTGCTCACCGACGCGGCGCAGTACCCCGTGGCGCTCGCCGAGCTCAAGGCCGGCGGCAAGCTCAGCGACAAGACCAAGTTCGCGTTCTCGGTGGCCGCGTTCAACCGCATCGCCGACTACGACGGCGCGATCAGCGACTACCTCTCGGCGATCGACTTCGACGCCAGCATCGGCCAGCCTGCGCCCACGCGCTCGCTCTTCCCCGCGCAGAGCAACGGCCGCTTCGTGAAGGTGCAGGACCTGCGCTACGGCGAGAACCCGCACCAGCAGGCCGCGTTCTACCGCGACCTCTATCCGGCGCCCGGCTCGCTGGTATCGGCCAGGCAGCTGCAAGGCAAGGAGCTGAGCTACAACAACATCGCCGACGCCGACGCGGCGTGGGAATGCGTCAAGAGCTTCGACGTGCCGGCCTGCGTGATCGTCAAGCACGCCAACCCCTGCGGCGTGGCCGTGGGCAAGGACGCGAACGAGGCCTATGCCAAGGCCTTCAAGACCGATCCGACCTCGGCCTTCGGCGGCATCATCGCCTTCAACCGTCCGGTCGACCTGGCCACCGCGCAAGCGGTCAACAAGCAGTTCGTCGAAGTGCTGATGGCGCCGGGCTATACGCCCGAGGCGCTCGAAGTGTTCCAGGCCACCAAGGCCAAGCTGAACGTGCGCGTGCTCGAGATCGCGCTGCCGCCGGGCGGCAAGACCGACTGGGAGAACGGCCGCAACCTGATGGACGTCAAGCGCGTCGGCTCGGGCCTTCTCATGCAGACCGCCGACAACCACGAGCTCGCCGAGAGCGACCTCAAGGTAGTGAGCAAGAAGCAGCCCACGCCGCAGCAACTGCAGGACCTGCTGTTCGCCTGGAAGGTCGCGAAGTTCGTGAAGAGCAACGCGATCGTGTTCTGCGCCGACGGCATGACGATGGGCGTCGGCGCGGGCCAGATGAGCCGCCTCGACTCCGCCCGCATCGCCAGCATCAAGGCCGAGCACGCGGGCCTGTCGCTGAAGGACACGGCGGTGGCGAGCGATGCCTTCTTCCCGTTCCGCGACGGCCTGGACGTGGTGGTGGATGCGGGCGCGAGCTGCGTGATCCAGCCGGGCGGCTCGATGCGCGACCAGGAAGTGATCGATGCCGCGGACGAACGCGGCGTGGTGATGGTGCTGTCGGGCGTGCGCCACTTCCGGCACTGAAGGCGCTTCTTCCGCTTTTTCGAGAACACCGCGGAACCGGCTTTGCCGGGCCGCAGGTGTTGCCCCCGGTAGGGGGTTGGCGAAGCGACACGAAGTGCGGGCAGCCTGGGGGGCGAGCCTATTCGTGGGTGCCGAACCGGTACTTGAGTTGGAAGGTGATCGCGCCGTACAGGCGGTTCTTGACCGTCGGCACGTAGGCGACGTTCAAGCCCCAGTTCTTGCCCTCGATGGCCGCCACCGGAAGGATGGCCGGGAACCAGTTGCCGTTGCGATAGTTGGGGTAGCCGTCGAAACCGCCCACCACCGCGCCGAACTTCACGCCGTAGAACTCGAAGGGCAGCACGTACAGGCCGAGGTAGTTCGACTGCCTGCGGTCGCTGTTGCGAAAGGTGCCGCCCGTGATGCGGTAGGTGTCGCTCAGCGGGTATTCGAAGCCCAGGCCGAAGTTGGAATTTTCCAGGCCCTTGCCGCTGTCGAAGTGCGCCGAATAGAAGCCCGGGTTGACCCAGATGTTCTTCGGCTCGAAGGACGCCTGCGCAAGCGCCAGGCCGGGTAGAAGAAGAGCAAGGGCAGCACTCGATACCGGCAGCAGGCGCAGGGCGTTCATGGACTAAGGCGTTCTGAAAATCTCTCGTGCCGCTTCTATGGTGGCTGCGATATCTTCCTCCCCGTGCGCTGCGCTCACGAAGCCTGCTTCGTACAGCGCGGGGGCAATATACACGCCGCGATCGAGCAAACCATGAAACAACGCATTGAACTTCGCGTTGTCGGTTGTCATCACGGTGGCATAGTTTTGCGGCAGGTCCTTCATGAGGAAAAAGCCGAACATGCCGCCTTCGCTGTCGGCGTTGAAGGGCTGGCCTTCGGCCGCTGCGGCGGCCTTCAGGCCATCGACCAGCGAGCGCGTCTTCTTGCCGAGTGCTTCGTAGAAACCGGGCTTGGCAATTTCCTTCAGCGTGGCAAGGCCGCACGCCGTGGCCACCGGGTTGCCCGACAGCGTGCCGGCCTGGTAGACCGGCCCCTGCGGCGCGAGCTGCTCCATGATGGCGCGCGGACCGCCGAACGCCGCGAGCGGCATGCCCCCGCCGATGACCTTGCCCAGCACCGTGAGATCGGGCTTGATGCCCAGCACGCCCTGCGCGCCGTGCAGGCCCACGCGAAAACCGGTCATCACCTCGTCGAAGATCAGGAGCGCGCCGTGCTTCGTGCAGAGCTCGCGGCAGCGCCGGGCGAATTCGGGCGTGGCGCGCACGAAGTTCATGTTGCCGGCGATGGCCTCGATCATCAGGCAGGCGATGTCGTTGCCGTGGAGCGAGAACGCTTCTTCGAGCTGCTGAAGGTTGTTGTACTCCAGCACGATCGTGTGCTGCACCACTTCGGGCGGCACGCCGGCCGAAGTCGGGTTGCCGAATGTGGCCAGGCCCGAGCCGGCCTTTACGAGCAGCGCGTCGGCATGGCCGTGGTAGCAGCCTTCGAACTTGATGATGCTTTTACGGCCAGTGGCGCCGCGTGCCAGGCGCAGTGCGCTCATCGCGGCCTCGGTGCCCGAGCTCACGAGCCGCACCATTTCCATGGAAGGCACGAGCGCGAGGATGGCCTCTGCCAGTTCGATTTCGCGCTCGGTCGGCGCGCCGTACGAGAAGCCTTCGAGCACTGCCTTCTGCACCGCCTCGACCACGGCGGGGTGGCCGTGGCCCAGGATCATCGGGCCCCAGGAGCCGATGTAGTCGATGTAGCGCTTGCCGTTGGCATCCCAGAAATAGGCGCCTTCGGCGCGCTGGATGAAGCGAGGCGTGCCGCCGACGGCCTTGAAGGCGCGCACGGGCGAGTTCACGCCGCCGGGGATCACGGCGCGGGCGCGCTCGAAGAGAGTGTCGTTCTTGTCGGTCATCGATCAGTGGCGGGTGTCGTGAGGGGGCAGGGCGAAATCTTGCGGTGCATCGGGGTCGTCGTCTTCGTCGTCGTCCTCGGGCTCGGCCCAGAACAGGCGGTCGGGCAGCACGTGGCCCATGCCGGGGCGGAAGCCCGCGTCCAGGCACCGGTCCATGTAGGCGAGGGCTTCGCTGGTCGCGGCCACCAGGTCGGTGCCGCTTGCGAGCAGGGCGGCCAGCGCGGCCGAGAGCGTGTCGCCCGCGCCGGCGAAGACCGCCTCGAGCCGCTCGTACTTCTCGTTGGCGAGCACCGACTGCGGCGAGGCCAGCACGTTGTCGATGAACTGGTCGGGCAGCACCATGCCTGTTACCAGCGTGTAGGGCACGCCGAACTCGCCGGCAGCCTTGGCGATGTCGCGCGCGCCGGGCGGGCGCTCGCCGCTCCAGTCCGGAAGGAGCCACCGCCACAGCGTACTGTGGTTTCCAACCAACACTGTGGTCTGCGGCAAGACAAGCTCGCGAAAAGCGTCCAGATAGGCCTCGATCTGGTTTTCATCCCACCAGGAAAGGTTGGGCATATAGGCCACCACGGGCACGTCAGGGTAGTCGGAAGCGGTCTCGGCGATGGTGCTGAGGGCGTCGGGCGAGCCGACGAAACCGACCTTGATCAGCTGCACTTCGACGTCTTCCAGGATGGCGCGCGCCTGCTCGGCGATGGCCTCTTCGTCGAACGCGAAATGGTCGAATATCTCGGCTGTGTCCCGGGCGTAGGCGCCTGTCACCACGGGGAGAATGTGTGCGCCCACCGACGCCATGGCGAGGGCATCGGCACCCAGGCCTCCCGCTCCGCTCGGATCGCTGGCATTGAAGACCAGCACGCAGGGCGGATTGAGGTCGCGTTCGGCGAGCGCTTCGGCGTCCTGCGAGGGGTCGTTAAGATCGCCCGGTTTGCGGGCGTTGTCTGCTGGATGTAAGTAGATGGTCATACGCCGGGCGGAATCTCCTGGATGGTGGCATAGGCGCGACGTTTATAGCTCGCCAGTGAGATACGCATAGATACACTCGTTGCATTTAATGAACAAGGACTTTAAGCTCCGATGAATACGAAAACTTGGATGTGCCTGATTTGTGGGTGGATCTATGACGAAGCGGTTGGTGTACCGGAAGACGGGATCGCGGCAGGCACTGCCTGGGCCGATGTTCCGATGAACTGGACCTGTCCTGAGTGCGGTGCGCGCAAGGAAGACTTCGAAATGGTTGAAATCTGAAAATTGGCATAGGGCTACGCGATCTGCGTCGATGTACGGCGCGGCGGGCATCCAAGTCTCATGAGCAGGAGCGTTTGCAATGGGCCCGAATGGATCAGGTTACAAGGTGCTGGTCATCGATGACAGCAACACCATCCGGCGCAGTGCCGAGATTTTTCTGAAGCAGGGTGGGCACGAGGTTCTTCTGGCGGAAGACGGTTTCGATGCGCTCTCCAAGGTTAACGACCACAAGCCCCATCTGATTTTCTGCGACATCCTCATGCCGCGTCTCGACGGCTACCAGACCTGCGCCATCATCAAGCGCAATGCTCATTTCTCCAAGGTTCCGGTCGTCATGCTGTCTTCGAAAGACGGTGTATTCGACAAGGCCCGCGGCCGCATGGTGGGGTCGCAAGACTACCTGACCAAGCCTTTCACCAAAGACCAACTGCTGCAGGCCGTGCAGCAGTTTGGCATCGTTCAACAGGAAGTGCAGTAATGCCTATTCGAAAAATCCTCGTCGTCGACGACTCCAAGACTGAATTGGTGTTCTTGACCGACCTCCTCCAGAAGAACGGCTTCGCCGTGAAGACGGCCGAAAACGCCGACGACGCGATGCGCCGCCTGGAAGAAGAGCAACCCGACCTGATCCTCATGGACGTGGTCATGCCCGGCCAGAACGGCTTCCAGCTCACCCGCGCCATCGCCCGCGACCCGAAGTACGCCGCCATCCCGATCATCCTGTGCACGAGCAAGAACCAGGAAACCGATCGCGTCTGGGGCATGCGCCAGGGCGCACGCGACTACATCGTGAAGCCGGTCAACGCGGCGGATCTGATGTCCAAGATCAGCGCGCTCGCCTGAGCAGCAGTCGGCTGAGTCCATGGCGAATCGCGACGCACTGAGAGCCTTCCAGTCCCGGCTAGCAAGCCGTCTGCAGGCTGCGCGCACGACAGGCGTGGCCGCGACGTGGCTTGCCGTCGAGGCGGGCGAGGGCAAGTACCTCTTCCCGCTGGGACACGCCGGCGAAATCTTTCCCTGGACGCCGCCACAGCCCGTGCCCTACACGGAGCCGTGGTTCCTCGGCGTCGCCAATCTGCGCGGCGGCCTCTACGGCGTGGTCCACCTGTCGGGTTTCGCCACGGGCGGGCCGGGCACGCAGGCCACCACCGAGGCCGCGCGCATGCAATCGCGGCTCGTTGCATTCAACGAGCTGCTCGAAGTCAACTGCGCATTGCTGGTCGACCGACTGGCGGGGTTGCGGGGCGCGGAGGCCTTCACGGCCTCCGAGGCTCCGGGCGCAGAAGCACCTGCGTGGCATGGGCATCTGTATACCGACGCAGCAGGAGAGCGCTGGCAGGAAGTCAACCTGCAAGCGCTTTCGCAGCAACCCCAGTTTTTGAGTATTGGTGCGTAGTGCCTTGGCACGCAGCACTGGCAACCACCTGAAGGACCGACCGTGAGCTCGATCGCCGACAAGTTCAAGAAATTACTGCCCGTGAGCAACGGGAACGACAAGGCCCGCGTCGACGGCTCCGGTTCGATATCGCTCGACGATGTCGATACGGTTCAGGTTCCGGACGAGAAAACCGTGCGCCTGGCGAGGAAGGGCGAAAGCTCGTCCCCCGTTTCGCCCGCGCCCACCGGCTTCGGCGACGTCGAAGGCCTGGCCGACGGCCAGACGCCCGATGCGCTCGACGCGGCGGCCCTCGAAGCCGTCCCGCCCGCCGGGCGAACGGGTTCCAACCCGGCCCGGCAACAGCGGATCCTGGCGATCATGCTGGCGGTCGTGGTGTTGCTGCTGCTCCTGGTGGCCGGCTCCGCCATTCTCCGCGCGGAACGCCTCGCCCAGCAGGTGGCGGCCACCGGCCAGTCGCTGATGCAGTCGCAGCGTCTGGCCAAGTCGATCTCCCAGGCCCTCGTCGGCAGCGCCTCGGCGTTCGTCGAAGTGAAGGACAGCGCGGACGACCTCTCGCGCCGCGTTGCGGGCCTGACCAACGGCGACGACGCACTGCGTCTGGAGCGCGTGGGCAACCAGTACGACGAGGAGATGAACAAGATCAATCCTCTCGTTGCACGTGCCGACACCAGCGCCAAGGCCGTGCTGGCCCAGCGCCAGATCCTGACCCAGGTGGGTGCCGCTCTGCGCGACATCAACCAGCAGTCGTCCACGCTGCTCGAAATGACGGAAACCGTCGCTTCGCTGAAGATGCAGCAGAACGCCACGCTGCCCGAGATCTCGGCCGCCGGCCAGCTCGTGATGCTGACGCAGCGCATCGGCAAGTCGACCAACGAGTTCTTCACGGTCGAGGGTGTGAACCCCGACGCCGTGTTCCTGCTGGGCAAGGACCTGAACACCTTCCAGGAAACCACCCGCGGCCTGCTGGACGGCAACGCGCAGCAGCGCTTCCCCGGCTCGAAGGACCCGCAGACGCGCCAGCAGCTCGAAGCCATCCTGAAGACCTACGAACAGATGCGCACGCAGGCCTCCGCCATTCTGGGCAACCTGCAGGGTCTGGTGGCGGCGCGCGAAGCGCAGGCGTCCATCCTGACCGACAGCGAACCGCTGCGTAAGTCGCTGGGCGACCTGCAGGACAAGCTCTCGGCCCGCACGGGTCTGGGCGCCGGAACGATCGTCTTGCTGTTCGTGCTGTCGCTGGCTGCCTTGGCACTGGCCGGCGCCATCGGTTTCGTACAGGTGCGCGAAGGCCGCGAACGTGCCGCCAACGCCGAACGCGAGCGTCTGGCTGCCGAGCAGACTTCGGAAGAAGCCGGCCGCATCAACAACGCCAACCAGGCCGCCATTCTTCGGCTGATGAACGAACTGCAGACAGTGGCCGAAGGCGACCTGACGCAGGAAGCAACCGTGACCGAGGACATCACCGGCGCCATCGCCGACTCGGTGAACTACACGGTGGAAGAACTGCGTTTGCTGGTGGGCAACGTGCAGAACACGGCAACCCGCGTGGCGCAGACGACGTCGCAGGTGGAAAACACCTCGACCGAACTGCTCGCCGCCTCGACCGAACAGCTGCGCGAAATTCGCGAAACCGGCCAGTCGGTGCTGACCATGGCCGAGCGAATCAACGGCGTGTCCTCGCAAGCGCAAGAGTCCGCCACGGTGGCGCGCCAGTCGCTGCAAGCCGCATCGTCGGGCCTGCAGGCCGTGCAGAACGCCATCGGCGGTATGAACTCCATCCGCGACCAGATCCAGGAAACCTCCAAGCGGATCAAGCGCCTGGGCGAGTCGTCACAGGAAATTGGCGAAATCACCGAGCTGATCTCGGACATTACCGAACAGACGAACGTGCTGGCCCTGAACGCCGCCATTCAAGCCGCATCGGCCGGTGAAGCCGGTCGAGGCTTCTCGGTGGTGGCGGAAGAAGTTCAGCGACTGGCCGAACGCTCCGCAGACGCCACGCGCCAGATTTCGGCGCTGGTGAAGGCGATTCAGACCGACACCCAGGATGCCGTGGGCGCCATGGAGCGCTCCACGCAGGGTGTGGTCGAAGGGGCGAAGCTGTCCGACAACGCGGGTACCGCGCTGACCGAGATTGACCGCGTGTCCCGCCGCCTCGCCGAGCTGATCGAGCAGATCTCGCAGTCCGCCTCCCGCGAAGCCGATTCGGCCAACGTGGTGGCAGCGAACATCCAGCACATTTTTGCGGTGACCGAGCAGACCGGAGAAGGTACGCGTACCACGGCCCAGCAGGTGCGCGAACTGTCGCAGATGGCCGAAGAACTGCGTCGCTCGGTAGCCCGTTTCAAGATTGCCTGATGAAGCTCTCCCCCAGCCTTTGCGCACTTCATGCCGCTTCGGCAACCCTCTTGCGGGGGCGACACCCGCGGCCCGGCCAGGCCGGTTCCGCGGTGTGCCTTGAAGTGACGGCGACGGCTGTATGCATTCGGGGCGCGTGGCGCCCATTGAAAAACTGATAGATCAAGAACGGCGAGCAACCAACGTGTCGATTCAAACCCCTGCCACGGCCCCCATCGCCGGCAACCTGCCGGCCACCGAAGACCTCGGGCCGCTGGCCTGGGTGCTGGGAGAAATCCAGAAATCCCTCGACGGTGTGGGCAAGTCGTTGCGGCGCTTCGTGCGCGACGTGGGCGGTGCAACCGAGCCCGAGAGCGGCCCGCTGCAAATGGCCCGCCAGCAACTGCACCAGGCCGTCGGCGCGCTGCAGATGGTCGGGCATTCCTCGCCCGCGCTGGTGCTCGGCGCCATCGAATTCGCGGTGCAAGGCTTCATTGCCGAACCGCAGCGCTGCACCGAAAGCGCCGTCCTGAAGATCGAGCGTGCCGGCTTCGCCGTCACCGACTTCCTGACCGCGCTGCTGGCCGGCAAGCCCGTGTCGTCGGTGGCGCTCTTTCCCCAATACCGCGACGTGCTGGAACTGGGCGGCAACGAACGCGTCCATCCGGCCGACCTCTGGAGCACCGCCTGGCGCTGGGTCGAGGTCAAGCCCGCGCTCACGCAGGCCGCCGTCGCCTACGACCCGGCCGTGCGCTCGCGGCTCGACCGCGAAGTGCTGCAGCTGGTCAAGGCCGGCGACATGCAGGCCGCCCAGCGCCTGCAGGGCTTGTGCCTGGGGCTCGGACGCGGCGCGCTGCTGCCCCGCGTCGCCAGCTTCTGGACCCTGGCCGCGGGCTTCTTCGAAGCGCTGTCGCTGGGCCTCATTCCCGCCGACGCGTATGTGAAGCGCGCGGCCACCCGCGTGCTGCTGCAATACGCGACGCTCGCGCGCGGCGACAGCCTGGTGTCCGACCGCCTCGGCCAGGACCTTCTCTTCTTCTGTGCGCAGGCCGTACCCACCGCCCGCGACGAGGCCGCGACGCTCCGCACCGTGCGCAGCGCCTGGGGCGTGGCCCACGAGCAGCACGTCGACTACACCGTCGAGCAGTTCGGCCGCTTCGATCCGCTGGTGCTCGCGCAGGCCCGCAAGCGCATCGAGACCGCCAAGGAAATGTGGTCGGCGCTCTCGGGCGGCGACATCACCCGCACCCGCCAGGTGGCCGACACCTTCGCGCAGCTGGGCGAATCGCTGCAGAAGCTGCACCCGCCGAGCCTGCCGATGGTCGATGCGCTGACGCATGCCGTCGACGCCTCGGTCAGGTCGGGCCAGCCGCCCGATACCGAACTGGCGATGGAAGTCGCCACCTCGGTGCTGTACCTGGAAGCCGCGCTCGAAGACCTCGACCCGAGCGACCCGCAACTCACCTCCCGCACCCTGCAGCTGGCGGGCCGCATCGAACGCGTGCGCGCGGGCGGCCATTCCGAGCCGCTCGAGCCGTGGATGGAAGACCTGTACCGCCGCGTGAGCGACCGCCAGACCATGGGCACCGTGGTCGACGAGCTGCGCAGCCACCTGAGCGAACTCGAGAAGTCGCTCGACCAGTATTTCCGCCGCCCCGCCGAAAAGGGCCTGCTGCGCACCGTGCCGACGCAGCTCATGCAGATGCGCGGCGTGTTCTCCGTGCTCGGCCTCGATCAGGCCGCGCTCACCGTGCAGCGCATGCGCGAAGACGTCGAGGCCATGCTGGTCAGCACCTCGCCCGCCGAGGAAATGGCCGGCTTCGACGCCCTGGGCAACAACCTGGGCGCGCTGGGCTTCCTGATCGACATGCTGGGCTACCAGCCCGCGCTGGCCAAGCGCCTGTTCGTGTTCGACGCCGAAGCCGGCGAGCTCAAGCCGCTCATGGGCCGCCAGGCCGTCGACAGCACCGAAGGCGCAGCCGCCGCGCCCGTGGCCGAGCCCGTGCTCAGCATCGAGGAAGTCGACGCGCAGATCGCCTCCAAGCTCGCCGCGCTCGCCGCGCCCGCCCGGAAGACCAAGCCGACGCCGCTCGAGGAATTCAGCCGCAAGGCCGAGAGCTGGACCTCCAAGATCACCGGACCGGGCGCGCTGCCCGACACCGAGGTCACCGAGCTCGAAGAAGACGACCTGCAGAACATCTTCCTGGACGAAGCCCGCGAGGTGGTGCACAACGGCCTGGCCGCCATCACCGAACTGGGCAGCCATCCGGACGACGTCGAAGAACTCACCATCCTGCGCCGCGCGTTCCACACGCTCAAGGGCAGCTCGCGCATGGTCGGCCTCACCGACTTCGGCGATGCCGCCTGGTCGCTCGAGCAGGTGCTCAACACCTGGCTGGCCGACCAGCGTCCCGCCACGCCGGAGATGCTGTCCGCCACCGAGCGCACGCTGCGCGATTTCGGCCAGTGGGTCGAAGCCATCGCCTCGGGCGAATCCCATTCCTGGCAGGCCGGCCCGTTCAGCCGCGTAGCCGATGCGCTGATGGCCGGCGAGCCCGTGCCGCCGCCGGTGCGCGTGGCCGATGCCGAGCAATTGGCCGTGGCCGCCCGCCACATCGCCGCCGAACCCGAGCTGCCGCCGCTGCCCGACCTGTCGTTCCTGCCGGACCCTCCGGCGCGGACTGCACCCGAGCCGGTCTTCGAACTCCCCGCGCTCGAAGAGCCGCAGAAGCCCGCAGCCTCGGACGCCGACGACGATTTCACGTCCACCGACTTCATCGATTTCGACAAGCAGCCCACGTCGCCCGCGCCGCTGCAGGCGCTGCCGGCCGGCGAGGAATTCGATTTCCTGGCGCCTTCGAAGACGCAGGCGCCCGCTGCCCCCGCCGTTGCTGCTGCGGAGCCGGAACCCGTGGCAGGCATCGAGGCCACCGTGCCGACCGCCACCGCGCTGCCCGATTTCGCCTGGGACCCCGAGCCGCTGCCCGTGCCGGCGAACGAGCCCAAGGCCAACGACATGGAACTGCCTCCGCTGGAGGCGCTGCCCGAGCTGGAGCCGATTGCCGAGCCCGAGGCGCAGCCGGCGCCCGAACCCGTGGCAGAGGTTGCCGCCCCGGTCGAAGTGCCCGCCGAGCCGCCGGCCGTCGTGGCCGAAGAAGAGACGCCGCAGCCTGTCGCGGCACCCGAGGTTGTCGAGACGGTGGAAGCCGTCGAAGTGATCGAAACCGTGGAAGCCGCCGACGTCTTGGAAGCAGTGGAAGCCACGGAAGCTGCAGAGGTCGCGCAAGACCTCTCCGCCGCTTCGGGCGCCGAAGACCAGGTCAAGGTGATCGGTCCGTTGCGCATCGGCATCGCGCTCTACAACGTCTATCTCAACGAAGCCGACGAATGGTCCAGGCAACTGGCCACCGACGTGGGTGAATGGGCGCTCGAATCGCACGAACGACTGCCCGACTCGACCATCGCTCTCGCGCATTCGCTGGCCGGCAGTTCGGCCACCGTGGGCTTCCACAGCCTCTCGGGCATGGCGCGCCTGCTCGAATCGGCGCTGCAGCACCTGCAGATGCAGGGCAGCGGCACGCGTGAGCAGGGCGTGGTGCTGGTCGCCGCGGCCGACGAGTTGCGCCGCCTGCTGCACCAGTTCGCGGTAGGTTTCCTCCGCGATCCGGCCGAAGGCACGCTGCAGGCGCTGCGCGACATCGCGGCGGCACCGATGCCGCTCGAAGCCGCCGTGCGCAGCGAAGTGCGTCCGTTCCAGCAGGTCGTTTCCAGCAGCGACGGCATGGCCGACGTGGCGCTGGACGATTCCGAAGACGCCATCGACCTGGCCGACGCGGTCGACGTCGACCTCTTCCCGATCTTCGAGGAAGAGGCCGCCGACCTGCTGCCCCAGCTGGGCGAGGCGCTTCGCCAGTGGTCGCACCACCCCGACGACAGCGCGCCGCGCGCCTCGGTGCTGCGCACGCTGCACACGCTCAAGGGCAGTGCGCGCCTGGCCGGCGCCATGCGCCTGGGCGAACGCGCGCACCGCATGGAGTCCGAGATCGAAATCCTGGGCTCCCAGGGTGCGGAGCGGGCCGACATCGAAAAACTGCTGGCACGCCTGGATGCCCTGCAGGCCACCTTCGACGCGCTGCGCGCGGCCGACGACGCCACGCAGGTCGAAATGGCCCAGGCCGTGGCTGCGGCCACCGCGCCTTCTCCGGCCATCGCGGTGGTGCAGGTCGCGTCCGAAACCGGCGTGCCGGCGAACGACGAAGACGCCGCACCGGTTGCCGACGCGCAGGAAGAAGCAGCCGGCCCGGCCGTCACCATGCTGCAGCCGCGTCCGGCTCACGCATTGCTTGCGCCGCTGCGCGCCGCATCGGGCCAGGCCGTGCGCATCCGCACCCAGCTGCTCGACCGCCTGGTCGCGCAGACCGGCGAGGTCATCATCACGCGTTCGCGCCTGGAGGCCGAGCTCGGCCAGCTGCGCGGATCGCTCTCCGACCTCACGGGCAACCTGGACCGCCTGCGCCAGCAGCTGCGCGACATCGAAGTGCAGGCCGAAAGCCAGATGCAGTCGCGCCTGGCGCAAGCCAAGGATTCGCAGCAGAGCTTCGACCCGCTGGAGTTCGACCGCTTCACCCGCGTGCAGGAACTCACCCGCATGATGGCCGAGTCGGTGAACGACGTGGCCACCGTGCAGCGCACCCTGCAAAAGACGGTGCAGGCGACGGAAGACGATCTGAGCGTGCAGGCACGCCAGACCCGCGAACTGCAGCGCGGCCTGCTGCGCACGCGCATGGTGGAGTTCGAAGGCATCTCCGACCGCCTCTACCGCGTGGTGCGCCAGGCGTCCAAGGACACCGGCAAGCAAGTGCGCCTGGACATCGTCGGCGGCTCCATCGAAATGGACCGTGGCGTGCTGGACCGGATGACGCCCGCCTTCGAGCACTTGCTGCGCAACTGCGTGGCGCACGGCATCGAGGATGCGGCGGCGCGCGAGAAAGCCGGCAAGGACGCCAGCGGCCTGATCGTCATCGACCTGCACCATGAAGGCAACGACGTCTCGGTGAGCTTCCGCGACGACGGCGCCGGCCTCGACCAGAAACGCATTGCCGAGCGCGCCCGCGCACTCGGACTGCTGGCGGGCGACCAGGAACTCACGCCGGAAGAAGCCACCGAGCTCATCTTCAAGCCGGGCTTCTCGACGGCCGGACAGGTCTCCGAACTGGCAGGCCGCGGCATCGGCATGGACGTGGTGCGCGCGCAGATCTCGGCGCTCGGCGGCCGCATCGAAACGCACAGCACCGCCGGCCAGGGCACCACCTTCAAGCTGGTGCTGCCGCTGACCACCGCCGTGACGCACGTGGTGATGCTGCGTGCCGGCGAGGTGTCGATCGGCGTGCCGTCGAACCTGGTGGAACTGGTGCAGCGCGTGGGCGGAACCGACCTGGAAGCGGCCTATCTGCACAACAGCCATCCGTTCGGCAGCGAACAGGTGCCGTTCTACTGGGCCGGCGCGCTCCTGCAGGCCTCGACCCGCAGCGAGCATGCCGGTGCCAAGAACAACACCCTCGTGATCGTGCGAAGCGCGGCACAGCGCGTTGCGCTGCACGTGGACGAAGTGCTGGGCAACCAGGAAGTCGTGGTGAAGAACCTCGGCCCGCAGCTCGCGCGGCTGCCCGGCCTGGCCGGCATCTCGGTGCTGGCCTCGGGCGCGGTGGCGCTGATCTACAACCCGGTGGCGCTCGCTGCAGTGCACGGCGATCAGGCGCGCCAGCGCCAGGCTGCCGCGCTCGCGGTGCCGGCGCATGCCGCATCGGCCACGGCCGACCAGGACGCACCGCAGGTGCCGATGCCGGTGCTGGCCCCCGTGGCGCCGCAGGTGCCGCTGGTGCTGGTGGTGGACGACTCCATCACCGTGCGCCGCGTCACGCAGCGTCTGCTGCAGCGCGAAGGCTATCGCGTGTCGCTCGCGGCCGACGGCCTGCAGGCGCTGGAGCGGCTGCAGCAGGAGCGTCCGTCGGTGGTGCTGTCGGACATCGAGATGCCGCGCATGGACGGCTTCGACCTGGCCCGAAACATCCGCGCCGATGCCGCGCTGGCCGAACTGCCGATCATCATGATCACCTCGCGCATCGCCGAGAAGCACCGCGACTATGCGCGCACGCTGGGCGTGAACCACTACCTGGGCAAGCCGTACTCGGAAGAGGAACTGCTGCGCCTGGTGCGTGCGTACACCACCGAGTCGACGCTCGCGGCCGCTGCCTGACGCCCCTGGCGGGTCTTGCACCGCGCCAAAGAAAAAAGGCCCTTCGGGGCCTTTTTTCTTTGGCGCGCCGCCGTGCTGGCTATTCGATGCCCGCGCGGCTCTGCGACGCGATCAGCGCGGCGCCGCAGGCCGTCTTCATGCCGTCCACCGCGATCTCCATGCCCTGCACCTTGGCCCGGCGGCCGCCGCTCGAAATCGGGAACACGCCCTTGCACAGCGGGCAGGCGACCATGTGGCCCACGCCGGCGGGGATCTTTCCGTCGATCGAGAACGACGAGAAGCCTTCGAGCACGGTGCCGCCGTGGGTCGTGGTGTCGCCCACGCAGACGATGAGATCGCTCATCTGAGGTTCTTGGTGAAGGAGGCAATGGCCGCACTTTTGCCTTCGGAGGATGAATTGCTCGCGACGATCGACATCAGGTAGCTCATGTCTTCGGGGCTGAATCGCGACGGGTGCGGCGAGTAGAAATCCTGCACGACCTTCTCGAGCCAGTCGATATCGTCGAGCCCGAATTCCTCGCACGCCCTGACCAGTGTCCTGATTTCCGAAAGGAGCAGGTAGAACGGATATTCGCGGTCCGAAAAGTATTCGCCGTAGACGAATTCGGTCAAACGAAAAATATGCCGCTCGAAGAAATTGCGCGTGGCAATTTCAATCGGGCTTTTACCGCTGATTTCCGGTGCCAAGTCCATGGAAAAAATCAAGGGCGTATCTTGTTGCGATCGGCCACGGCGCGGATGTCGCACACGCTGGTTTTGGGCGGCATCCATATGCCATCTTCATCGATGAGTTTTTGCCCCGTCGCGCGCAGGGCATCGAAAGGAAATTCGGTTTCGGCAAAGACATCGGCTGTTTCAACGAAGCGAATGAGATGAAAGCCCGAGCGAACTGCCTTGACGGTCAAAAAGGGATCGTTGCCGGCGAAATCGTCGAAATAATTGAAGTTGTATGTTTCGGCTATTTTCTTGTCGAGCGAATTCAGGATGGGAGATTGCTTGATGCGGTCCACGTCCCGGGCATATCCGTCGTCCTGGATGCGCTTGTATTCCGCGAGCATCTTCGAAACAAGCGCTTTGCCGGCTGGATC
The DNA here is from genome assembly GCF_000834655.1 of Variovorax paradoxus. Taxonomy (GTDB): domain Bacteria; phylum Pseudomonadota; class Gammaproteobacteria; order Burkholderiales; family Burkholderiaceae_C; genus Variovorax; species Variovorax paradoxus_F. The sequence continues at coordinate 92,303 of NZ_JXQQ01000084.1, read as the reverse complement.
GGCATCCTGCACTTCGACACCCCGGAACTGCAGCGCATTGAGTATCTTCAGCCAGCACGAGACGTCGATGTCCTCGGCATGGACGCCGAAATAGAGCCTGCGGCTCCAGGCGTCCAGCGCGTCCCGGTCTTTTTTCGGCAAGACCAATTGTTGGAACGATGCAGCTATTTTCTCGTAGTCTTGCGAATAACCCGCATCGAGCAATGCATCCCTGAAGAGGGCGCAAATGGAGTCGGCATCGCCTTCCAGGTCGATATAAGGATAAATCTCCTTCATATCTTCCAGAGAAAGAATGGCGATCAATTCGCCGAGGCGCGCTTGTCTGCTCATGTCAATGAATTCCGATGGTGCGTTTGAAAATCGACTGCAACTTGTCTACGATATCCGGTTTCATCTTGGCGATCGATTTTTCCACGGCTTGATTTTTCAATTGGAGAATTGCTAGTTGAACGACCGTTCCGAGCGGATCGACCGCACCCAGCACGCCCCGGTGTTTCGCGAGCAGTTCCCGGTCCCAGGCCGACAGGCTGCCGGCTTCGATGGTGCGGTCGATTTGCAGCGCCTCGCGGTGCAGTTGCATGGCCCGATGGTCGTCGAACGAGCGGTTGGCAAGGTTGAGGTCAAATTCGTCGCCTAATTCGGACTTCAGTTGCTTGCGGAAGTTTTCCTTGAAATTCAGGCAGTCGAACAGCGCGGGATTGAAGAAATATGCGTTGCGACTATAGCCTTGAAAGCCGGAAAATTTCTCTTCCACAAACCGGGAATAGGATGCGGTGCCGGCTCGAAGTGCGGCCGCGTGCGTCCTCGCAATTATCGATATCTGCGACTTCACTCTATCGTCCGAAGACTGGGATTTTTCGTTTTTCTTTCTGTTTTCAAGAATCGATTTTCTATTGATCTGCAGCACGTCCTTGTAATCCAGGTCGGTCTCCAGAAATTCCCAAAGGGCCGAGGACAGGTCGAGGCTGAAATAAATAGCCGCTTCTCCCCAGATGCGATCGGCGTGAAAGTCTGGCGTGTCGGTCGCATTCATGGCAAGGCAAGGCTCACGGCGCCTCCCACCGGAGAAGTAAAGAAAGACACGCCAATGGCGCGGATGACCTTGTACCCTACATACCCGGCAACCGCCGCGCCGCCCACCCAATACGCGGGCGTCGGGTCGATGCCCTGCATCGGTACGTTGTTCGCATCCCAATCGGCCTGCGTGGGCAAGGGGCGGGACGCCAATTGGCGCACACCCGAAGGCAATTGGCCATTGGGACACCCAGATTGATCGTATTCGTCGATATGGTCCTGCAAATTCTTTTGCTGGCGTGCAATTTCGTTCTGGTGATTGGCCCACGAAGTCGTACCCGGCGGCTGCGCGCCTTTTTGCACCTGTTCCGCGAACCGCGTCGCCAATCCCTTCGGGCTGCCGGGCCCTTTGTTGGAATTCGCGATTTCCTCGATCTTTTCCTTCAGGCAGGTACAGGCGTCGCCGTCGCATTCGCGCAGCGTCTTGCGAAGCGAGGAATTTTCCGGATGCGTCTTGGGAATGGCGTTGTCGAAGGTGGCCATGGTTCCTATTGCGCCTCGTAGACGAGGTAATCGTGCCGTTCCCGGAAATTGCGGCAATAGATCTTCGATGCATGCTGGAGCAATTCGCTGAACCGCTCCTCGGATTCAAAGAAGAAACTGGCATTGATCGCCGTATAGAACTTGTTGAGCTGCCCGTAGTTGCCCCTGGGATGCAGCCGCACCTTCAGCCGGCGCTTGAGCGCATCGGGCGCGAGCGCCGAGATGATGACCACGCCGTGCCCGGCCGCGACGTAGGCGGCAATTCCCGCGCGGTTGCCCGGCCGGATCGCCTCCCAGTCGAGGAGATAGGGGGCGGAGAGACCGGCTGCCTCCTTTTCTTCGCCGTCGAAAAGGCAGCGGCTGTGCGCGCTGTTCACTTCCTTGATCACCTCGTACTGCACCGCGTCCGAAGGGTCCAGCAGGATGTATTTGCCCCCGGCATGCGCGCCGATGACCGAGGCGAACTGCTCGGCGTCCGCGATGTGGATCACGCGGGTCTTGAGGCGGCTCATTTGGCGCTCTTGATCCGGGGCTTCTTGCTCGAGAGGCATTCCTTGTTCGACTGCCGGCCGGTGAAGTCGATCTGGTCCGACTTCAGCCAGATGTGCCTGGCGTTGATGACGATGCCCTTGTCGTCGATCTGGATGAAGCCGCCGGGGCCGCTCAGGAGGATCTTCTCGGTGCCGAAGGTGTTGTTGTTCTTCGCGTAATGGAGGATGTCGGAGCCCGCGCTGATGTTGAATTCGTCGCCCACCTTCAGGTCGTATTGCTTGCCCACGATGTCGATGCGCTCCACGCCCACCATGGAGTTCTGCGCGACACCCACCACCGTGTTCTTGATGAGCCCGACCTTCTCGCTGGAGGTCAGGAGCACGTTGCGGCTCATGTGCTGCTTGACCGTGAGCGTCTTGTTCTCGCCGATTTCCTCGACGTGGTTGGCGCCCACGGTGATCGACTTGTTGTTGCCGATGCGCTCGGACTGGTCGTGGTCCACGGTCTTGGCGCGGTCGCGGCCCACCCAGTGGGTCTCGTCGTTCTCCACCTCGATGTCGTGGTTGCGCTCGGCGTGCAGCCAGACCTGCTCCTGGCCCTTCTTGTCCTCGAAGCGAAAGGCATTGGCATTGGACTCGTTGCCGCCTTCGGAACTGCGCGTGAGCAGGCCGCTCTGGGTCGCCTGGGCCGGCAGTGCCCACGGCGGCATGTTGTCGGCGTTGTAGACGCGCCCGGTCACGATGGGGCGGTCGGGGTCGCCGTTCTCGAAATCGACGATCACCTCCTGGCCGATGCGCGGGATGTGGATGCCGCCGAAATTGGTGCCGGCCCAGGGCGAGGACACGCGCACCCAGCAGGAGCTGTTCTCGTCCTTGGTGCAGTAGCGGTTCCAGTGGAAGCTGAGCTTCACGCGGCCGTATTCGTCGGTCCAGATCTCGCGGCCCGCCGGGCCCGTGACGATGGCCGTCTGCGGGCCCGTGGTGCGCGGGCGCGGCGCGGGCGGCACCGGCGCGCGGAAGACCTTGCTGGCCGGGATCGCCTCGAAATCCACCCGGCACTCGAATTCCTGCTGCGCGCTCGCATCGCCCACGTCCTGCAGCCGCAGGCGCGCGTGGGTCACCAGGTATTGGCGGTTCGATTCGTTCTGCGGATGGCGCTCCAGCGTGAGAAGGCACCCCGGCACCACCGCGCGCAGGTTGCCCGCTCCGCTCGCGCGCTCGCCCTGGCTGCCGGTTTCTTCCATGCGCGTGCGCACCAACTGCTCGCCCTCGGACTCCACCACGTAGTCGCCGGGCCAGCCGTAGCGCTCCCAGGTGTTCTGCGCGGTCTTGCGCGGCATGGCGCTCACCTGCTGCAGTTCCGCCCGGGGGCGCTTGAAGTCGAAATCGTCGCTCACCCAGCGGCCGCTCTGCAACTCTTCGAAGGCGTTGAAGCGGTCGCAGTGCTCCTCGCGCACGGTGGCCTCCGCGGCGTGGAAGGGGACGGTCTGGTAGCCCGCGTGGGCGAACGGCTGGTGGGAGGCCATGTCGTCCACGACCACCAGCCGGTGCGCGCCCTGCTCGTGCTCGAAGTAGTAGTAGAGCCCCCACTCGTGCAGGAGGCGCGCGACGAAGTCGAAGTCGCTCTCGCCGTACTGCACCTGGAATTCGCGCGGCGGATAGCTGCGGCTCGCGCGGATCGCAAACGGCATGCCGTACTTGCCGAGCACCTCGTTCACGATGGCCAGCACGTCCTGGTTCTGGAAGATCCGGTAGTCGCTGGTGCGCGTGGCCAGCGTGAGCCAAGGCTCGACCACGGCCTCGTACAGCGCGCGCCGGTTCTCCAGCCGCATGAATCGCACCCGCGTCACCAGGCCCGAGATATGGCGCTGATCGGAGCCCTTGCCGGGGCGGCCATCGAGCACGATGTGCGTGGTGAGGATCTCGCCCAGCAGTTGCTTGATGGCCACGTTGGCCGCCTGGCGCTCGTTGTAGCCCTGCCGCTCGGGCGTCGCCAGGGTCAGGGTGTAGTGGAACAGGCTGCTCAGCCCCTCGGCGCCCTCGATGGCGACGGGTTCCAGCGCCGGCCCGTTGCCCAGCGCGGGCATGGCGGACGACGAGACGCTGAGTACGCGCGCAAGCTGCGCGGAGCCGTTGGGCATGGAAATTCCCCCCTGGATACTTTGGACTGGCCAAAGTGATCGTAGCGAGGGCAACTTGTTATGCCAATAACACAATAGGTTGCGCGCCGCGCCTAGCGCCCACCGCCCTGCAGCGCCTTGGCCCGCGCCACGCCGTAGCGCTGCAGCGTCTTCTCGCGCGCCTCGGCATGGTCCACCACGGGCGCGGGGTAGGTCTCGCCGAGCTTGATGCCCGCGGCCTCCAGCTCCACCGGCGACGCCATCCACGGCGCGTGAATGGCGGCGTTCGACAGCCCCGCCAGCTGCGGCAGGTAGCGGCGGATGAACTTGCCCTCGGGGTCGAAGCGCTCGCTCTGCGTCACCGGGTTGAAGATGCGGAAGTAGGGCTGTGCGTCGCACCCGCTCGAACTCGCCCACTGCCAGCCGCCGTTGTTGGAGGCCAGCTCGAAGTCGTTCAGGTGCACTGCGAAATAGCGCTCGCCGCGGCGCCAGTCCAGCCCCAGGTCCTTGCAGAGAAAGCTCGCCACCACCATGCGCAGCCGGTTGTGCATGTAGCCGCTCTGGTTGATCTGCAGCATCGCGGCATCGACCAGCGGGTAGCCGGTGCGGCCCTCGCACCAGGCGTCGAAGAGCTGGTCGGCGTGCTTGCCGTGGTGCCACTGGATCTTGTCGTACTCGGGGCGAAAGCTCTTCGATTCGCCGTCCGTGTGCACGTGCGGGAAGTGCATGAGGATCTGGAAGTAGAAGTCCCGCCAGATCAGCTCGCTCAGCCACGTCGCCGCGCCCGGGTTGCCCTGCAGCGAGAGCTGGTGCGCCACGCTCGCCACCTGCCGGATCGACACCGTGCCGAAGCGCAGGTGCACCCCCATGTAGCTGGGGCCGCGCACGGCGGGGAAGTTGCGCGCTTCTTCGTAGCGGTCGATGCGCTCGAAGAAATCCTCGAACAGCACGCCGGCCCCGAGCGAGCCGGTCGGGATCTCCAGCGTGCCCAGGTTGGTCTTCTCGAAGCCGAGCTCGCCCAGCGACAGCATCGGCTCCCGGTAGGCCTGAGGCGGCGGCACCAGCGCCTCGGCGTGGCTTCGCACGGGGTAGGACTTGAGGAAGAACGAGTCCACCTTCGCAAGCCACGCCCGCTTGTAGGGCGTGAACACCGTGTAGGGCTGGCCGGTCTTGGTCATGACCTCGTCGCGGTCGAAGACGGTCGAGTCCTTGTAGGTGTGGAAGGCGATGCCGGCGTTGGCCAGCGCGCCGAGCACCTTGGCGTCGCGCTCCAGCGCATCGGGCTCGTCGTCGCGGTTGGCGAACACGGCCTGCACGTCCAGGTCGCTCGCGAGCGCGGGGATTTCCTGCACCGCGTGGGAGTGCCGCACGATCAGCCCGCCGCCCAAGGCGTCCAGTTCGGCCTGCAGTTCCAGCAGCGATTCGCGGATGAATTCGACGCGCCGGTCGGCGCTGGGCAGCCCCTCCAGGATCGCCTTGTCGAACACGAAAACGCAGACGAGCTGGCGGCAGGCCCGCAGCGCGCGATAGAGGGCTGCGTTGTCGTCCACGCGCAGGTCGCGGCGGAACCACATGAGCCCCTTGGGGTAGGTCTTGTCGACGGCCAGTAAAATGGGTGGCATATGGCTGCCGATTCTGCCCCGATGAACCTCACGCATCACTTTTTGATAGCGATGCCCGGGATGGAAGACAAAACTTTCAACCGCAGCGTCGTGTACCTCTGCGAACACAGCGAGCGCGGTGCGCTCGGCCTGGTGATCAACAAACCCAGCGACATCAACCTGAAGGTGCTGTTCGAGAAGATCGAGCTGCACCTGGCCCGCCCCGAGCTGGGCGACGCCCCGGTCTTCCAGGGCGGCCCGGTGCAGACCGAGCGCGGCTTCGTGCTGCACGAGCCGGTCTTCACCCAGGCCGAGAAGCCCGAGGAATCGGTCTACGCCTCGACGATGACCATCCCCGGCGGGCTGGAGATGACCACCTCCAAGGACGTGCTGGAGGCCCTGGCCACCGGCGCCGGCCCCCGCAAGGTGCTGGTTTCGCTGGGCTACGCCGCCTGGGGCGAGGGCCAGCTGGAGTCCGAGCTGGCCGAGAACAGCTGGCTCACCGTGCTGGCCGACCCGGCGGTGATCTTCGATACGCCGATCGAGCAGCGCTACGACCGGGCGCTCCTGCTGCTGGGCCTGGAAGCCTGGAAGCTCTCCCCCGACGCCGGACACGCATGATGACCTCGGCTCGCCCCCAGTCTTCGCGCACTTCGTGTCGCTTCGCCACCCCCCTACCGGGGGCGGGCCGGCCGCTTCGGGCGGCCGTGCGCGGCGGCCCCCTGTGAGTGGACCGGCGATGTCCGACAGTGCTGCGTCCTCATCTGTTCCCGTCCCGTCCCACTTCCAGACCTTCCTGGCCTTCGACTTCGGCCTGAAGCGCACGGGCGTGGCCAGCGGCAACAGGCTGCTTCGAACGGCCACGCCGCAGGCCACCATCAAGGCCGAGGGCGATGCCCGCTTCGCCCAGGTCGAGGCGCGCATCAAGGAGTGGCAGCCCGACGCGCTCGTGATCGGCGTGCCCTATCACCCCGATGGCGCCCCGCACGAGAACACCCGCCGCGCGCAGAAGTTCGCGCGCCAGCTGCGGGGCCGATTCAACCTGCAGGTGTTCGAGGTCGACGAGCGCTACAGCACGACCGAGGCACTGGCGTCCGGCGCAAAAGATGCCGATGCCGCCTCCGCCTGCATCATCCTGGAGCAATTTTTGAGGAGTCTCCAATGATGAAGCGCTCCCCCAGGCTTGGCGCACTTTGTGTCGCTTCTCCTTCCCCCTCACCGGGAGCAACACCTGTGGCCCGGCAAAGCCGGTTCCACGGCGTTTCCCGAACTTTTCTTTCCCCTTGCCTTTTCCTGGAGCAATCATCGTGAGCCCTGTCGTTCCCGACGCGGAGTTGTTGTATCTCGATCTCCTGGCCGGCGTGAAGGCGCTGCTGCGCCCTGAAACCAAACTGGTCGGCATCACCTCCGGCGGCGCCTGGCTGGTCGAGCGGCTGCAGAAAGACCTGGGCCTGCCCGGTGCGCCCGGCGTCATTTCGTCGGCCATGCACCGCGACGACTTCGCGCGCCGCGGCCTCTCGGCGAGCGCGCAGACTTCGCTCCCCTTCGACGTGAACGGCACCGACGTGCTGCTTCTGGACGACGTGCTCTACACCGGCCGCACCATCCGCGCGGTGCTCAACGAGCTGTTCGACTTCGGCCGTCCCGCCTGCGTGCGGCTCGCGGTGCTGGTCGATCGCGGTGGACGCGAACTGCCGGTGGCGGCCGATTTCGCCGCTGCCAGGCTCACGCTCCCGGACACGCAACTCCTCGCGCTCGCCCGCGCCGACGACGGCGCCTTCAGCCTCAAGGTGGAGGAGAACAAGTGAACCCCCACGTTCATCACTTCGTGTATTCACTGCCCCCCGAGGGGGCGCAGGCCTGCCTTGGGGCGGCCCGGCGGGAGGCCTGCAAGTAATGCTCTACAAGCGAAATCCACAGCTCAACAAGCACGGCGAACTCATCCACCTGCTGTCGATCGAGGGGCTGCCCAAGGACATCGTCACGCACATCCTCGACACTGCCGCCAACTTCACCAGCGTGAGCGACCGCGAAGTGAAGAAGGTGCCGCTCCTGCGCGGCAAGAGCGTGTTCAACCTGTTCTTCGAGAACTCGACGCGCACCCGCACCACCTTCGAGATCGCGGCCAAGCGCCTGAGTGCCGACGTCATCAACCTGGACATCGCGCGCTCCTCGGCCACCAAGGGCGAGTCGCTCCTGGACACCATCGCCAACCTGAGCGCGATGGCGGCCGACCTCTTCGTGGTGCGCCACAGCGAATCGGGCGCGCCTTACCTGATCGCGCAGCACGTGGCACCGCACGTGCACGTGGTGAACGCCGGCGACGGCCGCCACGCGCACCCCACGCAGGGGCTGCTCGACATGTACACGATCCGCCACTACAAGAAAGACTTCGCGAACCTCACGGTCGCGATCGTCGGCGACGTGCTGCACTCGCGCGTGGCGCGCTCCGACATCCACGCGCTCACCACGCTCGGCTGCGCCGAAGTGCGGGTGGTCGGCCCCAAGACGCTGGTGCCCAACGACATGGCCGGCATGGGCGTGCGCGTGTGCCACACGCTCGAAGAGGGCATCAAGGACTGCGACGTGATCATCATGCTGCGCCTGCAGAACGAACGCATGAGCGGCGCGCTGCTGCCCTCGTCGCAGGAGTTCTTCAAGACCTACGGGCTCACGCCCGAGAAGCTGCAGCTGGCCAAGTCGGATGCCATCGTGATGCACCCGGGGCCGATCAACCGCGGCGTGGAAATCGACTCCGCCGTGGTCGACGGCAAGCAGAGCGTGATCCTTCCGCAGGTCACTTTCGGCATCGCGGTGCGCATGGCGGTGATGAGCATCGTGGCAGGAAACGAAGCCTAGACATGTTGCTCGCTCCCAGTCTTCGCGCACTTCGTGTCGCTTCGCCAACCCCCTACCGGGGGCAACACCAGTGGCCCGGCGAAGCCGGTTCCACGGTGTTCCCCGAAAAGGCCCTGACGGCCACCGGAAGTACAGACGCATGAACATCCTCATCACCAACGGCCGCGTCATCGACCCCGCATCGGGCACCGACAAGAAGACAGACATCGCCATCGCCGACGGCAAGATCGCCGGCATCGGCAACGTACCCGCCGGCTTCAAGGCAGACCGCACGATCGATGCCGCGGGCTGCGTCGTTGCGCCCGGCCTCGTGGACCTCGCCGCGCGCCTGCGCGAACCGGGCTACGAGCACGAAGGCATGCTGGAGAGCGAGATGGCCGCGGCCATCGCGGGCGGCGTGACCAGCCTCGTGTGCCCGCCCGACACCGACCCCGTGCTCGACGAGCCCGGCCTGGTCGAGATGCTCAAGTTCCGCGCCGAGAAGCTGCAGTGCGCGCGCCTCTTTCCGCTCGGCGCGCTCACGCGCGGCCTGGCCGGCGGCGTGCTCACCGAGATGGCCGAACTCACCGAGGCCGGCTGCATCGGCTTCAGCCAGGCCGACGTGCCGCTGGCCGACACCCAGGTGCTGCAGCGCGCGCTGCTCTACGCAAGCACCTTCGGCTACACCGTGTGGCTGCGTCCGCAGGACCGCGACCTCGGCAAGGGCGTGGCCGCCAGCGGCCCGCTCGCCACGCGGCTGGGCCTCTCGGGCGTGCCCGTCTCGGCCGAGACGATTGCCATCTTCACTATCGTCGAGCTCATGAAGAGCACCGGCGCGCGCGTGCACCTGTGCCGCATCTCCAGCGCCGCGGGCGTGGCGCTGGTGCGCGCAGCAAAGGCCCAGGGGCTGCCGCTGACCTGCGACGTCAGCATCAACTCGCTGCACCTGGCCGACACCGACATCGGCTACTTCGACAGCCGCGCGCGCCTGAACCCGCCGCTGCGTCAGCAGGGCGACCGCGACGCGCTCTCGGCGGGCCTGGCCGACGGCACCATCGACGCGCTGGTGTCCGACCACACGCCGGTCGAGGCCGACGCCAAGACGCTGCCTTTTGCCGAAGCCGAGCCCGGCGCCACCGGCCTGGAGCTGCTGCTGCCGCTCGCGCTGCAGTGGGGCGAGCGCAGCGGCGCTGGCATCGCGCGGGCGATCGAGGTCGTCACGTCCGCGCCGGCGCGTCTGCTGGCCGCCGCCGATGCGGGCACCGGCATCGGACGCCTCGCCGAAGGCGGCGTCGCAGACCTTTGCATCTTCGATCCGGCGCTCGAATGGCAGGTCGAGCCCGATGCGCTCAAGAGCCAGGGCAAGCACACGCCGTTCGCCGGCTACCCGGTGCAGGGCCGCGCGCGCCACACGCTGGTTGCTGGCCGCGTCGTCCACGGCTGAAAAAGAGAGAGCCCGCTTCCCATGGTTCATTCGCTGAAGGCCTGCTGGCGCCTGCTGCACGCGGTGGGGCATGCGCTGGCCGGGTGGTGGACGATCCGCTTCGCCTTTCCCGGCCTCACGCAGGCCGAGCGCAATGCGCGCGTTCAGGAGTGGTCTCGCCGCATGCTCGAGATCATGGGCATCACGCTCAAGGTGCAGGGCACACCGCCGCCCGCGGGGCCGGTGCTGCTCATCAGCAACCACCTTTCGTGGCTCGACATCACCGCCATCCACGCGGCACGCCATGTGCGCTTCGTGTCCAAGTCGGGCGTCAAGCACTGGCCTCTGATCGGCACGCTCTCCACCGGCGCGGGCTCGCTCTACATCGAGCGCGAACGCCGGCGCGATGCGCTGCGCGTGGTGCACCACATGACCGAGGCGCTGCGCGAGGGCGACCTGATCGGGGTGTTCCCCGAAGGCACCACCAGCGATGGCCGTGGGCTGCTGCCCTTCCACGCCAACTTGCTGCAGGCCGCGATCTCGTCAGGCGCGCCGGTGCTGCCCGCCGCGCTGCGCTTCGCCGATGCCGCCACCGGCGAGACCAGCCAGGCGCCGCGCTACATCGACGACGACAACCTGCTCACGTCGCTGTGGAACACCCTCCGCGCGCCACCCTTGCTGGCCATCGTGCGATTCGGCGAACCGCAGGATTCGCACGGCCGCGAGCGCCGCACCTGGGCGCAGTCGCTGCATGAAGACGTGCAGCAGCTTCGCCGCGAAACCCACTGAGGCACCGGCCCGCACACAAAAAAAGCGCCCCCTGGGGGACGCTTGAACGGCGCACGGAGGCGCCGTGAGGAGGAACCGGGGATCGAACGTGTCTCGGGTTTCTGGTGGTCAGAGAATGCCGAAGACCTTCAAGCCGATGATCACGATCAGCGGCACGCCGCAGAGCCAAAGGATGATGCTTTTCATGATCGGGGTCTCCGTGAGGTAAGTAGGCCTCTACATTGGCCGCGCGCCTGGCCGGCGCTTGCGGGAGAAGGCAAACCCTGCGCGTGGGCGCGTGCCTACAAGCGCCGGACGACGAAGAGGCCGATCGCCACCAGCCAGGACAGCGCCAGCGCCACGCAGAGCCGCAGGCCCCACGGTGGATTGCTCGCGGCATTCGACGCCGAAACCAACTACCCGCGTTCGGGCGACAAGGGCGGCGTGTCTGACTGCGCGGGCGCGCTGTTCGTCTGCAATGACGGATCGATCAGCGGCTCGAAAAAGGTCTGCACCGGCCCCCAAGACGGCGGCGCGGTGCGCGGCCTGTTGGCGCCGCAGCAGGCAACCAGCGCGGGAGATTGCGCGTGCCGCTCCGGCCGCATCTGCACGGGCCCGCGCGGAGGCCGGTACTGCCTGAGCGACAGCGGCGCGAAGAGCTATGTGCGCAGGTGAACTGAACGATCAGTCGCGATCTTCGTAATAGCGGCGATGCTGCTCGCGCTCCCACTGCCGGCGACGCCATTCGCGGCGCTCTGCACGGCGCTCTTCCCAACGCTCCGCGCGCCGGTCTTCCCAACGGGAGCCCGGTTCGTAATACACAGGCGCGGGCGCGGAATACACGGGCGCCGGGGGCTGGTAGTACGTCGGCGCCGGCCGCGAGTAGACGGGTGCTGGCTCATAGTAGACGGGGGCCGGCGTGCTCACGACGACGCCCGGCAGGTTGACGCCAACGGACCAGTGGGTTTCCGCATTGGCCGATGCACCGGCGAACAAGGCACCTGCGGCAACGACACCAGCCGCGGCCAGCTTGAGAACGGTTCGGGGATTCAACATTTCATCTCCTGAAGCGGGCGACAAACAGCCCTGATGCACCATTCAACGCCCAGCGGCAGGCGCGCGCTCACATCGCGAAGGTGAAGATGCGTTCCCAAATGTGACGCCGCGGCACGAAGAAGCGACCGTCGTTCAGCAATGCGGGGTCAGCCTATGTTCGCGAGGAGCCGGCGAAAGGCCGCAGGATCCCTGCGGCCCGATTCATTACCGGCTCGTCATGTCGCGCCGCCTCGGCGCAGGCGCTGGCGCAGCGCGGCGGTCTCGTCGCTCGGGTCGTCGATGGCGGAAAGAACGATGCCGTTCAGTTCATCGAGCCACCTGAGGATGTCGGGGAGCCGGCGGGCCAGCGTCGGCGGGTCGAAGGTGTCGGACTCGGAGAGCGACTGGAGGATGGCGATCCAGTCGAGCGCTTCGTACGATGCCATGCGGATCACGTCGCGCCGCTCGGCGTCGAGGAAGTCCTTTTCTTCGGGGGCTGCGGTGTCGTGTCGATCGGCTTGGCAGCGGTGGGGGTCTTTGTCGGGGGCTTGCTAGACTTCCTGGTAGCCATGATGTGCGGGTTCTTTCAAAGGTGGTTGCACGTTGTGGTCAGGCTGGTTCGATGTTTGCGCATCGTTCCAGCCGCCTGAATTGCCTCAGAAGATCGCGGCCTCCGCTGAGACCGCAACACGCCCTGATACGCGGCGTTCATTTCCTGGGCGCCTGCTCCTTCGCTCGATCGATCGCCCCGCTGAGCCACGCCGTGCCCAGCCGCCTCAACTTGGCCCAGCGGTCACGCGTCAGGCGGACCGAACCATGCACTGCGCGCACGTCGTCCGGCAATGTCGGGCGGCCCCTTCGCGGGCGTTCTTCGGTGTCTTGCTTCTTCGTCATTCGTTGCTTCCTTCCTGTGCGCCCAGCGTAGGCGAGGAGGGGATGCGAGGGAGGAATTGCAGTGAGACGTTTTGCCGCAAAGGCCTGTCTCAATTGCAAGAACTTCTTGAACCGCGCGATGGGTGCCGTCCGGGGCGTGCGGGGCCTCTGTTTTGCGTTGCCGCGCGGAGGCGTTAACCTGCCGCAGCCTTCATCTCCAGGACCCGCTTCCCATGACTCCTGTCGTCATCTATCCCAGCCGCCTGCGCGTCGGCCTGCTCTTTGCGGGCTCGGCACTGTTCGTTGCAGGAGGCGTCTGGCTGCTGAGGAATCCGATCCGGGGCGACGAGGCCATGGGCTGGCTGATCGGCTGGGCAAGCATCGTGTTCCTCGGCGCGGTCGCGCTTTTTGCACTGAGCCGGCTCGTGTCGAGGAAGCCTGCGATCACCATCGATCGCAGCGGCATCACCGACAACGCCTCCGGGCTGTCCGCGGGATTCATCCCGTGGTCCGATATCGCCGATGCGCAGGTCATCAGGTTTCAGCAGCAAAAATTTCTCGGGGTGTCGCTGCGCAACCCGAAGGACTACCTGGCCAAGGCGTCGCCGCTCAAGCGCACGCTGATGAAGGCGAACTCGTCGCTGGTGGGCTTCGTCATCAACATTCCGCAGATATCGCTGCCCGTGCCGCTCGAGGAACTGCTCGGGCACATCGAGCGCTTCCGGCGCGCCGAGCCGTAGATGGCGCATGGCGCCACGTGCAGGTAAACCTTAGTTTGGGTGCTCCCCGAAGGGACAACAGCTCCCGCATTTGCCCCGCGGCGCGCGTTGTTCAATGATGGCTGCCATGAAAGAGATCCGGTTGGGCTGGTCGCGCGACGTCAGTCACCTCAAGCACCAGATTCAGGCGGCCGCAAGCTGGAAGCCCGACACGGCCGTGCTGCGCCGCGACCTGGAGATCATGGTCGAGGTGGGCAACGAGGTCTTCGGCGAAGGCACGCACTGGATCGAAGAGCGGACGGTGCCGGACCCTCTTTGAACGAACGGCGCTGCGAGGCCCGGGTCCGATCGGCTTTGGCGGGTGCACGCTGTCAGCGGGGCGGTGAAATGCGAACTGACCGGTCGTGCTGGTCGCCGCGTCCCGCGCCGGAGCCGCACCGGCACCCCGAGCATTTCCCGAGCCGCTGGCGGATACGTATGGCACGTATCGCGCAAGGCTGATGGATTCGGCGCGCGGCTACGCGTTGCATCGAGCGTCACGACACGTTCGCGCGCGGCAACGAAGGCCCTCGGTGTCGCAGGCCAGGACAATCGCCGGATGGAAGTGCTCAAGACCCTCTCCCTTTTCATCGTGACGGCGCTGGCGGAAATCGTCGGCTGCTATCTGCCCTATCTCTGGCTGAAGCAGGATCGGTCGGCGTGGCTGCTGGTGCCTGCGGGGATCGCGCTGGCGCTCTTTGCCTGGCTGCTTTCGCTGCACCCGGCGGCGGCCGGCCGTGTCTATGCCGCGTACGGCGGCGTCTACATCGGGGTGGCGATGCTGTGGCTCTGGTCGGTGGATGGCATCCGGCCGACGACCACCGATTGGGTCGGCGTGGCGGTGAGTCTCGCCGGCATGGCGATCATCATGTTCGGCCCGAGGCCGACTGCCTAGTCCGGCGGGCTCGACGCCGGCTTGCCGGTGTCGATGTTGGTGCTGGTGGTGGTGCCTTCGACAGGAATCGAACCTGTATCTGAGTCTTAGGAGGACCCCGTTCTATCCATTGAACTACGAAGACGACTGGCGCGAGGGGCTCGGTGCCCGGCCGGCGAGGGGTTGCCGGTGCGCGCCGCGATTTTATAGGGTTCGCGCCGCGACTTCGCTGCACTGCAAAAAACCCGTCAGCGCGGGCTAACCCCGATACGAAATCTCCAAGAAGTTGACCACGGTCAAGTCGACGCGGAACGCCTGCGCGCAACATCCGCCCTGTTCGTATCTCCGCTCAGATCCAACAATAACAACGGGCGCACCCTACACCGACTGGAGACAAACATGACGATGAAGAACATCGCTTCGCGCGCCCGCAGCTGGCCTGCGAAAGCCATTGGCGCGGCCGTGCTGGCGCTGGGTGCCACCACCGTTGCCGCCCCGGCCTTCGCCTGGGAACCCACCAAACCAGTGGAGTTCGTCATCCCCGCCGGCACTGGCGGCGGCGCCGACCAGATGGGGCGGCTGCTGCAGGGCATCGTCATCAAGTACAAGCTCATGAAGGAGCCGCTCATCGTCGTCAACAAGTCGGGCGGCGCGGGCGCCGAGGGCTTCCTGGCGGTGAAGGAGGCCAAGGGCGATCCGCACAAGATCATCATCTCGCTGTCGAACCTGTTCACCACGCCCATGGCCACGGGCGTGCCCTTCAACTGGAAGGACATGACGCCCGTCGCGATGCTGGCGCTCGACCAGTTCGTGCTGTGGACCAACGTGGACGCGCCCTACAAGACGGCCAGCGAATACATCGCGGCCACCAAGGCCGCGGGCCCCAACAAGTTCAAGATGGCCGGCACCGGTTCCAAGCAGGAAGACCAGATCATCACCGTCGCGCTCGAGAAGGCCACGGGCACCAAGTTCATCTACGTGCCCTTCAAGGGCGGCGGCGAAGTGGCGGTGCAGCTGGTGGGCGGCCACGTGCACTCCACGGTCAACAACCCGATCGAGGCGGTGGCGCAATGGCGCGCCGGCAAGCTGCGCGCGCTGTGCGTGTTCGACGACGAGCGCATGCCCTTCAAGGCGAAGGTGACCGACACGCAATCGTGGAACGACGTGCCCACCTGCAAGGAGGCGGGCGTGCCCACCAAGTACACGATGCTGCGCGGCATCTTCATGCCCGCCGGCGTCACGCCCGAGCAGCTGAAGTTCTACACCGACCTGCTCACCAAGGTGGCCGCCACGCCCGAGTGGAAGGAGTACATGGAGAAGGGTGCCTTCAACCCGACCTTCATGACCGGCAAGCCGTTTGCCGACTGGCTCACCGCCGCCGAGACGACGCACCGCACGCTGATGTCCGACGCGGGCTTCCTGGCCAGCAGCAAGTAAGCCGGACTCGGGGCCGATGAATTGACGACAGCCGTTCGGGCTGAGCTTGTCGAAGCCTTGCGCAGCGCTTCGACAGGCTCAGCGTGAACGGGTTGTGGTCTGTCAGCGTGCGTCGAGCACCGCGCTGTCTTCCTTCTCTTACAAACATGACGGGGGCTCCATGGAGCACGAAGAAATTTCCGATGGGGCGGCGCGTTCGGGCGTTGCCACCTACGTGGTCGAGGCGGTGGTGGCGGTGCTGCTGCTCATCATCGGACTGGTGGTGGTGTTCGAGGCCCGCAAGCTGGGCGCGGGCTGGACGAGCGACGGGCCGGGGTCGGGCTACTTCCCGTTCTTCATCGGCGTGATCATCACGATCTCGGGCGCCGGCATCCTGTACCAGGCACTGCTCGGCAAGAACCGGAACACCGAGGTGTTCGTCGATTCGGTGCAGCTGAAGCGCGTGCTCTCGGTGCTGGTGCCGGCCACGGTGTATGTGCTGGCCATCACGTTCCTGGGAATCTATGTGGCGTCTGCGATCTACATCGCGCTCTTCATGATCGTGCTGGGCAAGTACTCGTGGGTGAAGAGCGTGATCGCGGCCCTCGCGGTCAACACGGTCTTCTTCTGCATGTTCGAGGTGTGGTTCAAGGTGCCGCTTTTCAAAGGCTCGCTCGACCCCCTCCGGTTCCTCGGCTACTGAACTCACGGAGCACAGCGAAATGGACGAAATCAGCGCCCTGATGCAGGGCTTTGCAGTGATCCTGACCCCGATGAACATCGCGCTGATGTTCGTGGGGATCATTCTTGGCGTGCTCATCGGCGTGCTGCCGGGGCTGGGCGGCGCCAACGGGGTGGCGATTCTGCTGCCCCTCACCTTCACGATGTCGCCGACCTCGGCCATCATCATGTTGTCGTGCATCTACTGGGGTGCGTTGTTCGGCGGGGCCATCACCTCGATCCTGTTCAACATCCCCGGCGAGCCCTGGTCGGTGGCCACCACCTTCGATGGCTACCCGATGGCCCAGCAGGGCCATGCGGGCGCCGCGCTCACCACGGCCTTCACCTCGTCGTTCGTGGGTGCGTTCATCGCGGTGGTGATGATCACCTTCCTCGCGCCGCTGGTGGCCAAGTTCGCGCTCAAGTTCGGCTCGCCCGAATTCTTCGCGGTGTACCTGCTCACCTTCTGCAGCTTCGTGGGCATGGGCAAGGGCTCGCCCTTCAAGATCCTCGCGTCGATGGCGCTGGGCTTCGCGCTGGCGTCGGTCGGCATGGACACGGTCACGGGCCAGCTTCGCCTGACCTTCGGCCAGCCCGAGCTGATGCGCGGCTTCGACTTCCTGATCGCGGTGATCGGCCTCTTCGGCATCGGCGAAATCCTGCTCTCGATGGAAGAGGGCCTGAAGTTCTCCGGCAAGAGCGCCAAGATCGACCCCAAGGTCGTGCTGCAGACCTGGAAGCAGCTGCCGCAGTACTGGGTCACGTCGCTGCGCAGCTCGCTCATCGGCATCTGGATGGGCATCACGCCCGGCGGCGCCACACCGGCTTCGTTCATGGCCTACGGCCTCGCGAAGAAGATGTCGAAGAAGGGCTCCAAGTTCGGCACCGGCCAGATGGAAGGCGTCGTCGCCCCCGAGACCGCGGCGCACGCCGCGGGCACCAGCGCGCTGCTGCCGATGCTGGCGCTGGGCATCCCCGGTTCGCCGACCGCCGCTGTGCTGCTGGGGGGCCTGCTGATCTGGGGCCTGCAGCCCGGACCGCTGCTTTTCGTGGAGCAGAAGGACTTCGTGTGGGGCCTCATCGCCAGCATGTACCTGGGCAACATCGTGGGCCTGATCGTGGTGCTGAGCACGGTGCCGCTTTTCGCCTCGATCCTGCGCATTCCGTTCTCGATCATCGCGCCGGTGATCATCGTGATCTGCGCCATCGGTGCCTACACCGTGCACAACGCGATGCTCGACATCTGGTTCATGCTCGGCTTCGGCGTGATCGGCTACCTGTTCAAGAAACTCGACTTCCCGCTTGCGCCGCTGGTGTTGGCGCTGGTGCTCGGGGACAAGGCCGAAGACTCGTTCCGCCAGGCGATGCTGGTCTCGCAAGGCGACGTGATGATCATGTTCTCGAACCCGCTGGTGGGCGGCATCACGACGCTGGCTCTGGTGCTGCTGTTCTGGCCGCTGATCTCCAAGGGCATCGCGCTCATCAAGCCGCCGAAGAAGCCCGACGAGTTCGCCGTCGAGCGGCCCGTGGATTGATCGGCGAGAACAATAAGGAGCACGCACATGCCAGTCATCGCACTGACCCAGGAGATGGGTTCCCTCGCCAAGGATGTTTCGGTCAAGCTTGCGGAAACGCTCTCGCTCGCCGTCATGCGCCATGAAGTCATCGACCACCTGGCCGAGAAGATGCAGGTCTCCAAGAGCCTCATCGGCCGCCTGCGCGGCGGCAAGGCCGGCCTCCTGGAGCGCCTGAAGACCGACCAGCGCAGCGTTGCGCTCTACTCGGCCGACGAGCTCTTCGCGCTCGCCGACCGAGGCAACGTGGTGCTGCGCGGATGGGGCGCGACCTGCCTCTTGCGGCCCGTGCCGCACGTGGTGTGCGTGCGCATCACGCGCTCGCTCGAGAAGCGCGTCGAGTGGCTCATGGGCGACCTGGAGACCGACGACGCCGCGTTCGCCGAAGCCGAGATCCGCCGCAGCGACCAGGCGCATGCTGCGCGCATGCATGCGCAGTTCGGCGTGACCTGGGGCGACCCGGTGCTCTACGACCTGGTGCTCAACACCGACCGCGTGACGGTCGACAGCTGCGTCGCGCAAATCAGCCAACTGGTGGCGCGCCCCGAGTTCGCGGAGACGCCTGCGTCGCGCGCGCTGCTCAAGAACATGGCGCTGCAGGCGCGCGTGAAAGCGGCGTTGAAGGAGCAGACGGAGACGAGCGACATCCGTGTCACGGTCGATGCGAACCAGGGGGAGGTGATCCTGCGCGGGATCGTCCTTAACTCCGAAGAGCGCGCGCAGACCGAAGCGGTGGCGGCTGCGGTGACCGGTGTGACAGGTGTGCACAACCAGTTGCGGCTGATGGCGACTTCGCGCCGCTTCGCTTCTGCCAAACAGACGTGATTTTTGGGAGCGCTTCCTGCCTTGCTCCGTCCCCTTCCGGGGGAGGGCTGGGGTGGGGGCACGGCGGCTTTCATCGAAGCGCGGCCAGCAGTTCCAGTGCCGGTTGCCCCCACCCCAACCCTCCCCCGGAGAGGGAGGGAGTAAATCTCGAGGCCGCGCCTAGATTTTTCCGCGCTTGCGCAGCCGGCTAAGGGTTTCCGCGGAGAGATTGAGATACGAAGCCAGCTCCTTGCTCGGAATCCGGTCTTCCAGCTCGGGGTGCTTGCGCATGAACCGGTGCACCCGCCCCGGCGCATCCAGCAGATGCAGCGTGATCGTGTGCGCCATGATCTCGCTCATCCCCTTCATCACCAGGTACTCGAACAGCTCCTTGGTCTCGGGATGCCGGTTGAGAAAGGTGATCCATTCCTTGAGCGGCAGGCTCGCCACGCGGGCCTTGGTGACGCACACGATGCCGTAGGGCGTCGGCGTGCCCAGCCGCAGTGCCGCATAGCTGGTTTCCATGTCGTGCTCGTCGGCGAAGCGAAGGATCATTTCCTTGCCTTCCGGGTTGCTCACGACGCGTTTGAGGATGCCGTCGAGGATGAAGTACTGCTCCATCTCGCGCACCCCCTGGTGCAACAGGAAATCGCCCTTGTTGCCGTCCACGATCACGAGGTGGGCTTCCAGTTCGGCGCGGTCGCTCTCGCTCAGGTCCTTGAGCAGGACGTTCTGCCGGAGCTGCGCGCGAATGATGTTTTTTTCCGGGTGGTTTTCCAACAACGTCATGGGTCCCGTCTTGCTCGAATTCGCAACAACTTCTGGTTCATCTGGCCGGTGCCGTTTTCCGGAAAGTTGACCGAGGTCAACGTTCGAAAGCATGCCCCCGAATCATAGTCCCGGCTCGGGCCTCGGCCATTCACCAAAGCAGAAGGAGAGACATGTCTTCAGTAAGAACGGACAAAGAGGCATCCACGACCCTGGACGACGCCCTCAAGCCCACGAGCCGGGCCGTTGACGGCGATGCGGTCGTGCGAGCCCTCAAACCGGTGGCGGACGACGCACCGGAGGCCGAAACGACCGACGGCTTCCACCTGGTCATCGATGCGCTGAAGCTGAACGACATCGACACCATCTTCGGCCTGCCCGGCATCCCGATCACCGACCTCACGCGCATGGCGCAGGCCGAGGGCATGCGGGTCATTTCGTTCCGCCACGAACAGCACGCGGGCAACGCCGCCGCGGCCGCGGGCTTCCTCACGCAAAAGCCCGGCATCTGCCTCACGGTGTCGGCCCCCGGTTTCCTCAACGGCCTCACGGCGCTGGCCAACGCGACCACCAACTGCTTCCCGATGATCCTCATCAGCGGATCGAGCGAGCGCGAAATCGTCGACCTGCAGCAGGGCGACTACGAAGAGATGGACCAGCTGGCCATCGCCAAGCCGCTGTGCAAGGCCGCCTTCCGCGTGCTGCATGCCGAAGACATCGGCGTGGGTATCGCGCGCGCCATCCGCTCGGCACTCTCGGGCCGCCCCGGCGGCGTGTACCTGGACCTGCCGGCCAAGCTCTTCGCGCAGACCATGGACGCGGCCAAGGGCCGTGCCTCGCTCATCAAGGTGGTCGATCCGGCACCGCGCCAGATCCCCGCACCCGATGCCGTCAAGCGCGCGCTCGACCTCCTCAAGGGTGCGAAGAAGCCGCTCATCCTGCTGGGCAAGGGCGCCGCGTATGCACAGGCTGACGCCGACATCCGCGCGCTGGTCGAGAAGACGGGTATTCCCTACCTCCCGATGTCGATGGCCAAGGGCCTGCTGCCCGACACGCACGCGCAATCGGCCGCCGCTGCACGCTCCTACGTGCTGCAAGAGGCCGACGTGGTGCTGCTCATCGGCGCGCGCCTGAACTGGCTGCTCTCGCACGGCAAGGGCAAGACCTGGGCGCAGGACAAGGGCGCCAAGCAGTTCATCCAGATCGACATCGCACCGACCGAGATCGACAGCAACGTGGCCATCGCCGCGCCGGTGATCGGCGACATCGGCTCGTGCGTCGCGGCGCTGCTGGGCGGCATCGATGCCAAGTGGGCCAAGCCGCCCACCGAATGGACCGGCGCCATCGCCGAGCGCAAGGACAAGAACCTCTCCAAGATGGCCGTGACGCTCGCCGCGCGTCCGTCGCCGATGAACTTCCACAGCGCGCTCAGCGTGATCCGCGACCAGGTGAAGGCGCGGCCCGATGCCATCGTGGTGAACGAAGGCGCCAACACGCTGGACTTCGCACGCAGCATCGTGGACATGTACGAGCCGCGCAAGCGCCTGGACGTGGGCACCTGGGGAATCATGGGCATCGGCATGGGCTTTGCCGTCGCCGCCGCCGTGGTCACCGACAAGCCGGTAATCGCCATCGAGGGCGACAGCGCCTTCGGCTTCAGCGGCATGGAGGTGGAAACCATCTGCCGCTACAACCTGCCGATCTGCATCATCGTCTTCAACAACAACGGCGTGTACCGCGGCACCGACGTGAACGCGAGCGGCACCTCCGACGTGGCGCCCACCGTGTTCGTGAAGAACGCGCGCTACGACAAGCTGATGGAAGCCTTCGGCGGCGTGGGCGTCAACGCCACCACTGCCGACGAGCTGCAGAAGGCGCTGACCGAGGCCGTCGCCTCGCGCCGCCCGACCCTCATCAACGCCGTCATCGACGAGACCGCGGGCACGGAGAGCGGGCGCATCACGAGCCTGAATCCCGCCACGGCGAAGAAGAAGTAATCCCATCCCGCATTCAGCATCCAGGAGATATCACATGAGCGACAACAAACCCCTCAACGGCATCAAGATCATCGACTTCACGCACGTGCAGGCAGGCCCCGCCTGCACGCAGATGCTGGCCTGGTTCGGCGCCGACGTCATCAAGGTCGAGCGCCCCGGCGCCGGCGACGTCACGCGCTCGCAGCTGCGCGACATCCCGGATGTGGATGCGCTCTACTTCACCATGCTCAACAGCAACAAGCGCTCGCTCACGCTGGACACCAAGCAGCCCGAAGGCAAGCTGGTGCTGGAGAAGCTCATCAAGGAGTCGGACGTGCTGGTGGAGAACTTCGGCCCCGGCGCGCTCGACCGCATGGGCTTCAGCTGGGAACGCATCCAGGAACTGAACCCGAAGATGATCGTCGCCTCGGTCAAGGGCTTCAGCGACGGCCACCACTACGACGACCTGAAGGTGTACGAGAACGTCGCGCAGTGCGCAGGCGGCGCCGCATCGACCACCGGCTTCTGGGACGGCCCGCCGACCGTGAGCGCCGCGGCGCTGGGCGACAGCAACACCGGCATGCACCTGGCCATCGGCATCCTGACGGCCATCATCGGCCGCGAGCAGACCGGCAAGGGCCAGCGCGTGGCCTGCTCGATGCAGGACGCGGTGCTCAACCTCTGCCGCGTGAAGATGCGCGACCAGCAGCGCCTGGACCGCCTGGGCTACCTCGAGGAATACCCGCAATACCCGCACGGCACGTTCAGCGACGTGGTGCCGCGCGGCGGCAATGCGGGCGGCGGCGGCCAGCCGGGCTGGGTGCTCAAGTGCAAGGGCTGGGAGACCGACCCGAACGCCTACATCTACTTCACCGTGCAGGGCCACGCCTGGGCACCGATCTGCGACGCGATCGGCAAGCCCGAGTGGAAGACCGACCCCGACTACATGACCGCCAAGGCGCGCCAGCCGCACATCACCGACATCTTCGCGACCATCGAAGGCTGGCTGCAGGACAAGACCAAGTTCGAGGCGGTCGACATCCTGCGCAAGTTCGACATTCCGTGCGCACCGGTGCTGACGATGAAGGAACTCTTGAACGACGAATCGCTGCGCGCCAGCGGCTCCATCGTCGAAGTGCCGCACAAGGAGCGCGGCAGCTACTTCACCGTGGGCAGCCCGATCAAGTTCTCGGACCTCAAGCCCGAGATCACCGGTTCGCCGCTCCTGGGCGAGCACACCGACGAAGTGCTGGCCGAGCTGGGCTACTCCAAGGCCCAGATCGACAACCTGCGCGAAGCCAAGGCCGTCTGAGGCCGTTGCAGAAGAGAAAGAAGCGGGAGCACACCTTGTCGTCATCGACCGTCGATCTGAACCAACTCGTTGCCGGTGCCGGCGACGCCATCATGGTCTGCGACGCCAAGGGTGCCATCACGCTGTGGAACAAGGCTGCCGAGCGCATCTTCGGCTTTACCGAAGCCGAAGCGCTCGGGCAGTCGCTGGACATCATCATCCCCATGCGACAACGCCAGAGGCATTGGGATGGCTATCACAAGACGATGGAAACGGCGGTCACCAAATACGGTGCCGACGTGCTGCGCGTGCCCGCGCTCCACAAGGACGGGCACACGATTTCCATCGCCTTCACGGTCTCCATGCTGTTCGCCCCCGATCAAACGGTTTCGGGCATCGTCGCCATCGTGCGCGACGAGACTGCCCGCTTCGCCGAGGAGCGCAAACTGCGCGCCCGTCTGGTAGAAGTCGAAGCCGCGACGAACAAATAAGACAGGAGACAACACGATGAGCAAGGCACTCGAAGGCGTCCGCATCCTCGACTTCACCCATGTGCAGTCGGGCCCCACCTGCACCCAGCTCCTGGCCTGGTTCGGGGCCGACGTGATCAAGGTGGAGCGCGCCGGTGAAGGCGACGCCACGCGCGGCCAGCTGCGCGACATTCCCGGCGTGGACAGCCTCTACTTCACGATGCTGAACCACAACAAGCGCTCGATCACGCTGGACACCAAGAACCCCAAGGGCAAGCAGGTCCTCGATACGCTGATCAAGACCTGCGACGTGCTGGTGGAGAACTTCGCGCCCGGCGCGCTCGACCGCATGGGCATCACCTGGGCGCACATCCAGAAGCTCAACCCGCGGATGATCGTCGCCTCGGTCAAGGGCTTCGGCCCCGGCAAGTACGAGCACTGCAAGGTCTACGAGAACGTGGCGCAGTGCGCGGGCGGCGCCGCGTCGACCACCGGCTTCGAGGACGGCCCGCCCGTCGTCACCGGCGCGCAGATCGGCGACAGCGGCACCGGCCTGCACCTGGCGCTGGGCATCGTCGCCGCGCTCTACCAGCGCAACAACACCGGGCGTGGCCAGCAGGTGCTGGCGCCCATGCAGGACGCCGTGCTGAACCTGTGCCGCGTGAAGATGCGCGACCAGCAGCGCCTGGAGCGCACCGGCACCATGCACGAATACCCGCAGTACCCGGACGGCAAGTTCGGCGACGCGGTGCCGCGCGCGGGCAACGCATCGGGCGGCGGGCAGCCGGGCTCCATCCTCAAGTGCAAGGGCTGGGAGACCGACCCGAACGCGTACATCTACTTCATCACGCAGGGCGCGGTGTGGCCGGCTGTCTGCAAGGTGATCGGCGAGGAGGGCTGGATCACCGACGAGGCCTACGCCACGCCCGCCGCGCGCCTCTTGCACCTGAAGCCCATCTTCGCGCGCATCGAGCAATGGACCATGACCAAGACCAAGTTCGAGGCCATGGACATCCTCAACGAGTTCGACATTCCGTGCGGCCCGATCCTCTCGATGAAGGAGATCGCCGCGGACGAATCGCTGCGCGAGACCGGCACCATCGTCGAGGTGGACCACCCGACGCGCGGCAAGTACCTGACCGTGGGCAACCCCATCAAGATGTCCGACAGCCGGACCGAGGTGACACGGGCGCCCTTGCTGGGCGAGCACACCGAAGAAGTGCTCCGTCAGCTGGGCTATGGCGTGGACGAGATCGCCATGCTGCGCACCGAGCGTGTGATTTGAATTAACAGCACGCCGGCCGATCGATAAATAAAGAGTTTTTTGCAAATGGCGAAAGCCATTTGCAATGGACAGCCGCGCTCTTTTTTGCCAATTCACATATAACGCATGGCAAATGCATTCAATAAAATAGTTTAACTATTATTTATCGATCATCGAATCTACATTTTGATCATGCCGACCCGCCATCCATTTGTCGCCCGGCATTAATTTCCAGGAGAAATTTCATGATGATCGATGATGCGCCCATTCAATACTGGAGCTCCGAGACGGAGCGCAACGCCTACAACGCCGCCTTCCACGAGCTGGGCCTTCGCTGGCACTGGGACCGCGAAACCTATTGCCAATTGCTGCGCCTGAGCCAGGACGGCCCCGAGCGGCTGTGCCATTACCTCAGCACGCACCAGCCGCATCTGCTGCGCGCCTACGACGCCAAATCGCTGGCCGAGGTGATCGAGCAGAAGAAGGAAATTCACCAGCAACGCGAATTGAGCGAGGGGCTCGGCAGCCGGCGTTATTTCAATTGGGCCGAAAGCCACGGCGCAGAGATCGGCGCGTAATTCAATGAATATCCACGAATACCAGGGCAAGGACGTATTGCGCAAATACGGCGTGACCACGCCCCGTGGATTCGCCTGCGCATCGGCCGACGAAGCCGCCGACGCCGCCACCCGCCTGGGCGGCCGCGCCTGGGTGGTGAAGGCGCAGATCCACGCCGGCGGCCGCGGCAAGGGCGGCGGCGTGAAGCTCGCGTGGTCGGTCGACGAAGTGCGTCGGCACGCAGGCCAGATGCTCGGCATGACGCTCAAGACCCACCAGACCGGCCCCGAAGGCCGCGTGGTCAAGCGCCTCCTGGTGGAGGAGGGCATCGAGGTGGACAAGGAGATGTACCTGGCCATGGTGGTCGACCGCGAATCGGGCCGCGTGGCGCTGATGGCGTCGAGCGAAGGCGGCATGGACATCGAGGAAGTCGCGGCGCGCACGCCCGGCAAGATCCACAAGGTGCTCATCGATCCGGCCACGGGCCTCAAGGGCAGCGAGGCCGATATCGTGGCGCGCAGCATCGGCCTCTCGGGCAAGTCGGTGATGCAGGCGCGCACCCTGATGCAGAACCTCTACCAGGCGTTCGATGCGAGCGATGCGTCGCTCGCCGAGATCAACCCGCTCGTGGTGACGCGCGACGGCCGCGTGATCGCGCTGGACGCCAAGTTCAACTTCGATGCGAACGCACTCTTTCGCCAGCCCGAGATCGTGGCGATGCGCGACTTCGACGAGGAAGACCCGGCCGAGCTCGAGGCTTCGCGTTTCGACCTTTCGTACATCGCGCTGGACGGCGACATCGGGTGCCTGGTGAACGGCGCGGGCCTCGCGATGGCGACGATGGACGTGATCAAGCTCTACGGCGGCTCGCCCGCCAACTTTCTCGACGTGGGCGGCGGCGCGACGGCCGAGAAGGTCACGCAGGCCTTCAAGCTGATGCTGCAAAACCCCAAGCTGCGCGCGATCCTGGTCAACATCTTCGGCGGGATCATGAAGTGCGACGTGATCGCGCGGGGCGTGATCGCCGCCGCGCGCGAGGTCGAGCTTTCGGTGCCGCTGGTCGTGCGCATGAAGGGCACGAACGAGAGCTTGGGCCGCACGATCCTCGTGCAATCGGGCCTGCCGATCATCACGGCCGACGACATGGCGGATGCCGCCCAACTGGCCGTCGCCGCGGCGCGGAGGAACCACTGAGATGTCGATCCTCGTCAACAAGCACACCCGCGTCATCACGCAGGGCATCACCGGCAAGACCGGGCAGTTCCACACCGCGATGTGCCGCGACTACGGCAACGGCCAGAAGTGCTTCGTCGCGGGCGTGAACCCGAACAAGGCGGGCAAGTCGTTCGACGGCATTCCGGTCTTCGGCACTGTGAAGGACGCGAAGGCCGAGACCGGCGCCACCGTGTCGGTGATCTACGTGCCGCCGCCGTTCGCGGCCGCCGCGATCGACGAGGCGGTCGATGCCGAGCTCGACCTGGTCATCTGCATCACCGAAGGCATCCCGGTGCGCGACATGATCCGCACGCGCCACCGCATGGAGGGCAGCAAGACCTTGCTGCTCGGGCCGAACTGCCCGGGGCTCATCACGCCCGACGAAATCAAGATCGGGATCATGCCGGGGCACATCCACCAGCGCGGGCGCATCGGCGTGGTGTCGCGCTCGGGCACGCTGACCTACGAGGCGGCCAGCCAGCTCGCGCGCTTCGGCATCGGGCAATCGACGGTGGTGGGCATCGGCGGCGATCCGGTGGGCGGACTCAAGCACATCGACGTGCTCAGGATGTTCAACGACGACCCGCGCACCGACGCCGTGATCATGGTCGGCGAGATCGGCGGCAACGAAGAAGAGGTCTGCGCGCGCTGGATCAAGGACCACATGCGCAAGCCCGTGGTCGGCTTCATCGCCGGCGCCACTGCGCCGCCCGGCAAGCGCATGGGCCACGCGGGCGCCATCGTCTCGGGTGGGCGCGGCACCGCGCAGGAAAAGCTCGCGGTCATGAAGGAATGCGGCATCCACGTGACCGGCAATCCGGCGGAGATGGGAAAGCTGCTCGCATCGCTCGTCGTTCCCGACTACCTCCCGTTCGACTGATCGTCCCGATCCGTCGAACGCTCGTGGCACGGTTTCGCAGATTTCAAGAAAGCACACAACAAATGAAACAGCAGAAAGCGCAGTGGGTCCGTTTCGAAGACGCCGGCAAGGCCACCTTCGGGACCGTCGTGGGCGATGCGGTGCACGAGCACCAGGGCGACATGTACGCAAGCTGCGAACCCACGGGCCGCGTGTTCGTGCTCGCGGGCCTGAAGCTGCTCACGCCCAGCGAGCCCACGAAGGTGATCGCGCTGTGGAACAACTTCCACGCGCTCGGCGCCAAGCTGAGCCTGCCGGTGCCGGCGGAGCCGCTGTACCTGCTGAAGGCGCCCAACTCCTTCGCGGCGCACGGCGATGCGATCAAAAAACCCCTGTGCGAGGGCAAGGTGGTGTTCGAGGGCGAGCTGGGCATCGTCATCGGCAAGACCGCCACCGCCGTGGCCGAGGCCGATGCGCTGGACCACGTGTTCGGCTACACCTGCGCCAACGACGTGACCGTGGCCGACATCCTGAACCGCGACGCATCCTTCGCCCAGTGGGTGCGCGCCAAGGGCTTCGACACCTTCTGCCCGATGGGCCCCGTGGTGGCCACGGGCCTGGACCCCGCGACGCTTGTGGTGACCACCGTGCTCAACGGCGAAGAGCGCCAGAACTATCCGATCAGCGACATGCGCTTTTCCGTGCAGCGGCTGGTCAGCCTGATCTCGCAGGACATGACGCTGAACCCCGGCGACGTGATCCTGTGCGGCACCTCGGTGGGCGTCGGCTCGATGAAGCCGGGCAGCCAGGTCGAGATCGGCATCGAAGGCATCGGCAAGCTCTCCAACCGCTTCGGTTGAGACGGCGAAGAAGGCTGCCGGCCTCGCGCAACGCATTCAAAACTACTGGGGATCGACATGAAGATTGCAGTCATCGGCGCGGGCGCCATCGGCGGCCTGGTCGGCGCGAAACTCGCGCTGGCCGGCGAGGACGTCACGTTCATCGTGCGGGGCGCGAACCTCGCGGCGATCAAGGCCAACGGCTTCAAGCTGGTCTCGGCCGAGGGCGAGGAGCAGGTGGCGCGCAACGTGAAGGCCACCGACAGCTACGACGAGGCCGGCCCGCAGGACATCGTCATCCTCGCGATGAAGGCGCACCAGGTCGAGGCCGTGGCGAACGACGTGCCCAAGCTCTTCGGCCCCGGGACGATGGTCGTGACGATGCAGAACGGCATTCCGTACTGGTACTTCCACGACCACGGCGGCGCGCTCGCGGGCACGCCGGTGCGCAGCGTCGACCCGACGGGGCTGGTGAGCGCGAAGGTGCCGGCCGAGCGGGTGATCGGGTGCGTGGTGTATCCCGCATCGGAGCTCATCGCACCGGGCGTGGTGAAGCACATCGAAGGCGATCGCTTCCCGGTCGGCGAGCTCGACGGCTCCTCGAGCGAACGCGTGAACCGCGTCGCGGCCTGCTTCACCGGCGCGGGCTTCAAGGCGCCGGTGCTGGACAACATCCGCGCCGAGATCTGGCTCAAGCTATGGGGCAACCTCACCTTCAACCCGATCAGCAGCCTCTCGCATTCGACGCTGGTCGACATATGCCAGTACCCGCCCTCTCGCGACCTGGCCGCAGCGATGATGCGCGAGGCCCAGGCCGTCGCGCACAAGCTGGGCATCGAGTTCCGGGTGACGCTGGAAAAGCGCATCGCCGGCGCCGAGAAGGTGGGCAAGCACAAGACCTCGATGCTGCAGGACGTCGAAGCCGGCCGCGCGCCGGAGATCGATGCGCTCGTGGGCGCGGTGGTCGAGCTGGCGCGGCTCACCGACACCTCGACGCCGCACATCGATACCGTGTACACGCTGGTGAAGCTTTTGGCTCGGACCATGGAAGAGCAACGCGGGCGCGTGAAGCTTCACGAGGTCGCGGCATGAGTGCTGTGCCTCTCTCACTCTCCCCTTGGGGAGAGGGCAGGGGTGAGGGCATAGGCCTTCACACGCACGCCGCCGTTGCCATCGCCGCCGGCCCTCATCCCGGCCCTCTCGCCAAGGGGAGAGGGAGCAACAGCCGCGCCGCGGGCGGCTATCCGAAAACCAAGGCCATGCCATGAGACGCACACGCAGCGCAAAGATCGTCGCCACGCTCGGCCCGGCCACGCCCGACGAGCAAGCCATTCGCGCGCTGTTCGAGCGTGGCGTGGATGTGTTCCGGCTGAACTTCAGCCATGGCTCGCAGCACGACCATGCGCGCCGGCTGGAGGCGATTCGCCGGCTCGAGAAAGAGTTCGGCCGGCCCATCGGCGTGCTGCTCGACCTGCAGGGCCCCAAGCTCCGGCTGGGCACCTTCGAGGGCGGGCGTTCGCAGCTGGAGGCGGGCCGGCGTTTTCGCCTCGACATGGACACGAAGACCAACGGCGACTACCGCCGCGCGCCGCTGCCGCACCCCGAGATCTTCGCGGCGCTGCAGGCCGGCACCGACCTCTTGCTGGACGACGGCAAGCTGCGCCTGCGGGTGGAGAGCCACGGCGCCGATTTCGCGGAGACCACAGTCATCGTCGGCGGGCCGATCTCCGACCGCAAGGGCGTGAACGTGCCGAGCGTGCTGCTGCCGATCTCGCCGCTCACGCCGAAGGACCGCGACGATCTGGACTTCGGGCTCTCGATGGGCGTGGACTGGGTGGCGCTCTCGTTCGTGCAGCGGCCCGAGGACATCGCCGAGGCGCGCGAGGTCATCGGCAAGCGCGCATGGATCATGGCCAAGCTGGAGAAGCCCGCGGCCATCGAGCACCTGGACGGCATCGTCGCGCTGGCCGACGGCATCATGGTCGCGCGCGGCGACCTCGGCGTGGAGCTGCCCCCCGAGCAGGTGCCGGAACTCCAGCGCCGCATCGTGCGCGCCTGCCGCCAGCACGGAAAGCCGGTGGTGGTGGCCACGCAGATGCTCGAATCGATGATCGCCGCGCCCGTGCCGACGCGCGCCGAAGTGTCCGACGTGGCCACCGCCATCTACGACGGCGTCGATGCGGTGATGCTCTCTGCCGAATCGGCTTCGGGCAAGTACCCGCTCGAAGCGGTCGGCATGATGGACCGCATCGTCGCGCGCGTGGAGGCCGACCCGTCGTACCGCACCGGCATCGACGCCACGCACGATGCGGCGCTGTCGACCACCGCCGATGCGGTGTGCGCATCGATGCGCCAGGTGGCCGCGCTGCTCGCGCCGGCAGCCACCGTCACCTACACCTCCTCGGGCTTCACGAGCCTGCGCGCCGCGCGCGAGCGGCCGGCGGTGCCGATCCTGAGCCTCACGCCCGACGTGGCGGCCGCGCGCCGCATGGCGATGGTCTGGGGCGTGCATGCGGCACTGGTCGATGACGTGCACGACGTGGCCGAGATGATCGACTGCGCCTGCCGCACCGCACAGGCCGAAGGCTTCGCGAAGGCGGGCGACGACGTGGTGGTGGTGGCCGGGTTGCCGTTCGGCTTATCGGGCACGACGAACCTGTTGCACGTCGCACGGATACCGAACTGATGCCAGGAGCGTGGGAAGATAGATTGGACACGCCACCCACCGTTCACGCTGAGCTTGTCGAAGCGCCGCGCGAGGTTTAGACAAGCTCAACCCGAACGGTTTTCCGGACCCCTACCGATGAAGCACGCGACCCTGCGCCAGTTGAAGGTCTTCGAGGCCGTTGCGCGGCTCTTGAGTTTTTCGCGTGCGGCAGAAGAGCTTCATCTCACGCAACCTGCGGTCTCCACGCAGGTCGCCAAGCTCGAGGAGCATGCGGGCAACGTGCTGTTCGAGCAGTTCGGCAAGAAGATCTTTCTCACGCCCGCGGGCGCCGAGTTGCTGCAGATCAGCCGCGCGATCATCCAGCAGTTCGAGGCCGCCGAGAACGCGATGATGCAGTTCAAGGGCGTCTCGGGCGGCAAGCTCAACGTGGGGGTCATCAGCGCGGGCGACTACTTCTTTCCGCGCCTCCTCGTGGAGTTCGCGAGCCGCCACCGCGGCGTGACGCTGAACTTCACCGTGCACAACCGCGAAGGCCTTTTGACCCACATCGCGGAGAACCTCACCGACCTCGCGATCATGGTGCGGCCGCCCATCGACCTGGACACATCGAACCAGGCCTTTGCGCCGCATCCCTACGTGATCGTCGCGCCGCCGACGCATCCGCTGGTGGGCGTGCCGGGCATTCCCCTGAAGCGCCTGATGCGCGAGCCCTTCGTCGTGCGCGAGAGGGCATCGGACACCTGGCATTCGATGGAAGACGGCTTCGGCCGCGAACTGGAGAACATCAACATCGCGATGGAGATCCGCAGCACCGAGACGATCAAGCAGGCGGTGATCGCGGGCATGGGCGTGAGCTTCGTCTCTGCGCACACCATCAGCCAGGAGCTGAAGTCGGGCAGCCTCTGCGTGCTCGACGTGGAGGGTTTTCCGCTGATGCTCAACTGGTACGTGGTGCATCGCCGCACCAAGCGCCTGCCGCCGGTGGCGCAGGCCTTCAAGGACTTCCTGCTGAGCGACGGCGCATCGCTGATCTCGCAGATCGTGCCGTTCAAGTCGCTGCAGCTACAGCCGCTGGCGCCCTGAAAAAACAAAAGAGCGCATGAAGCGCTCTTTGTCTTTGGGGCGGGGCACGATCACTGGGTCAGTGCGCTGCGGATGCTCTTGCGGTGTTGCACGAGTGCGGCGCGGGCGGCCTTGAACATGATCACGATGGGCATCGCGGCGACCAGGTCGCGCAGCGCATCTTCGTTGGTGGCGGCAGCGGGCGATGCATTGCGGATCGCGCGGGAATCGAGGGTGGTGTTGTTCACGGAAATGCTCCTGAAGGTTGAATCAAAAAGACTGAAGGGATTACCCGCAATTTTAGGGTTTACCCTAGACGCACGCAAACGCTGATTTCGCGTTTCTTGACCTAGGTCAATTTTTCTCTCGATGGATGGGAGCAGGCCTGTATCGAGTCCTATGTTCAGGACGGGTGCACAGGCCACCGGGTACTCCCCTCCGCGAATGTCCCCCGGGGCTTCGCCCCTCCTCCTTGATTTCGCTGCGGGGAGCACCCGATGCCCTGCGCACTGGGACGCGCTCTGTGCGAACGGCCGATCAACCGACTGCCCTGAAAGCGCTCGCG
Source organism: Variovorax paradoxus (assembly GCF_000834655.1). Taxonomy (GTDB): domain Bacteria; phylum Pseudomonadota; class Gammaproteobacteria; order Burkholderiales; family Burkholderiaceae_C; genus Variovorax; species Variovorax paradoxus_F. The sequence continues at coordinate 59,916 of NZ_JXQQ01000084.1, read as the reverse complement.
CTGATGGTGGGCCCTGTTTCGCGAAATCAAGGGGGAAGCCGCAGGCCGGAGGACATTCGCGAAACAGGGCCCACCGTCGGCGCGAGTGCAGCCCTGAACAGCAGCGAAAAAACGAGCAACACAAGCGCACGCAGATGGTCGAGTGCTAGGGATATCACGGGGGTCTCAACAACTCGCGATTCGTGTGAACTTGACTGCGGTCAAGAGTTTTTGAGTCGTGCAGTCCGACAGTCATCCACGCGCAAAAACAAGTGATTCATTTCTCTTTTTTTCACTCTGATTGCGTCGTCTTTCCCGAGACCGTCGGACTCATCAAAACATTAAGGACAACTCCATGACTCGGCCAACCACCACGATTGCGGGTTCCAACCCCGCGATGTATCCACCATCGGATTCCACCCACGGCGTCACCGCCAAACGATCCGAGGCCTACCGATGGGGACAGTTGCTGATCGGCATCGTCTGCATGGCGATGATCGCGAACCTGCAGTACGGCTGGACGCTCTTCGTCAACCCCATCGCTGAAAAGCACGGCTGGAGCCGCGCCGCGATCCAGGTGGCCTTCACCATCTTCGTGCTCACCGAAACCTGGCTCGTGCCCATCGAGGGCTACCTGGTCGATCGCTTCGGCCCGCGCCCCGTGGTGCTCGTGGGCGGCGTGCTCTGCGGCCTCGGCTGGGTGATGAATTCGTTCGCCGCATCGCTGCCGATGCTCTACTTCGCAGCGGCCGTCGGCGGAATCGGCGCGGGTGCGGTGTACGGCACCTGCGTGGGCAATGCGCTCAAGTGGTTCCCCGATCGCCGCGGGCTCGCAGCGGGCATGACCGCCGCGGGCTTCGGTGCCGGCTCGGCGCTCACGATCATCCCGATCTCCGTGATGATCAAGACCAGCGGCTACGAGTCTGCGTTTCTCTATTTTGGGATCGGCCAGGGCGTCATCGTCTTTGCCCTGGCCTGGCTGCTGACGCGTGCACCCGATCATGCGAAGGCGTCGAACAGCCGCAACGTGCAGCAGTCGCAGCGCGACTACGCGCCGTCCGAAGTACTGCGCTCGCCGATCTTCTGGGTGATGTACGCGATGTTCGTGATGGTGGCGGCCGGCGGCCTCATGGCCACCGCGCAGCTCGCGCCCATTGCGCAGGACTTCAAGATCATGGACGTGCCTGTGAACATCATGGGCCTTGTGCTGCCCGCGCTGACCTTCGCGCTGGCCATCGACCGCGTGCTCAACGGCCTCACGCGACCCTTCTTCGGCTGGGTCTCCGACAAGATCGGCCGCGAGCAGACGATGTTCATCGCCTTCGCGCTCGAAGCGGTCGGCATCCTGGCGCTGTACCACTACGGCCAGAACCCCATCCTCTTCGTGCTGCTGACCGGCATGGTGTTCTTCGCATGGGGCGAGATCTACAGCCTGTTCCCGTCGACCTGCGCCGACACCTTCGGCTCCAAGTACGCCGCATCGAACGCCGGCATGCTCTACACCGCAAAGGGCACGGCGTCGCTGCTGGTGCCGCTCTCCAGCGTGCTCGCCGCATCCACCGGCAGCTGGCATGCGGTATTCATCGTCGCGAGCGCGGTCAATGCCGCGGCCGCGCTGATGGCCTGGTTCGTGTTGCGCCCGATGCGCCGCAAGCACATCGAGAAAAGCCGCCTGGCCTCGTAGTTCCATCGCGCTTCAGCGAAGGCCGATGCGCGATGCGCGCGAGCGCAGCACATCGGCCCGCCACGGGTCGGTGGCTTCGATGGTGTCCGCCGCGACCTGCAAGGCGTGCATCTGCTCCACGTCCTCGATGAGCTTTCGGGGGCTGAGCAAGGCCTCCGCGAGCATGAAGGCCTCGTCGGCGAGGCCCCTGAGCGCATCGGCGAAGCGCTCGGCGCCCTTCGCCTGAATGGAGTGACCGAGTGTGGGCATGAATGGCTCCCGGGTTGCGTTGGGGTTTTGAAAAGAGCCTTCATCTTCTGTCCGGCCACCGCATAAGTAAAACGAGATTAATTGCCGGTTGAATGCAAAAATAATGCATTCAAAGAGGGCGCCTCGATGGACATCAACCTGGCCCGGACCTTCCTCGCGATCGTCGAGACACGCAGCTTCCAGCGCGCCGCGGAACGCCTGCATGTGACGCAGACCTCGGTGAGCGCACGCGTGCGAACGCTCGAAGAGTTGCTGCGCCGCAAGCTCTTCGTGCGCAACAAGTCCGGGGCAGCCCTCACGCGCGCGGGCGAACAATTTCTTCCGCATGCGACCACGCTGGTGCAGGTATGGGAGCGGGCGCGCCACCAGGTGGCGGTGCCCGACGGCAGCCAGGCGGTGCTCGCGGCCGGTTGCGAGATCAGCCTCTGGGACCCGCTGCTGCTGCGCTGGCTGCTGTGGCTTCGGCAGGCCGTGCCGCAGTTGGCGATCCGCACCGAGGTCGGCTTTCCGCACGACCTGCTCGACAAGGTGGCGGGCGGCGTGCTCGATGTGGCCATCGTGTATGCGCCGCAGCAGCGGCCGGGCTTGCGCGTGGAATTGCTGATCGAGGAAAAGCTCGTGATGGTCACCACCGCCAGGCGCCCCCGCGTGCCGCGGCCGGCGGACTACGTGTATGTCGACTGGGGCCCCGAGTTCGCGGCGCAGCACGGGCTCGCGTTTCCCGAGCTTTCCAACGCGGCGGTGAAGGCCGGTCTCGGCCCGCTCGGGCGCGAGTACCTGCTCGCTGCCGGCGGCACCGGCTACTTCCGGCTCGACGTGGTGCGCGGGCACCTCGAGTCGGGGCACCTGCGGCGCGTGCCCAACACGCCGGAGTTCCTCTACCCCGCGTACGCGGTCTACGCGGTGGGTGCCGACCCCGCCATCGTCGATCCGGCGCTCGCGGGCTTGCGCGAGGTCTCGGCCGGCGGCGCGCGGCCCCTTGTTTCCGGGAAATTGACCTGAGTCAAGGTCTTTGCCTTCGTATTCCCCGACAGTGCCTCCAGAGCGGGAAACCGCACAGTTTTCCTAGGGCAATCGGCAGTGTCTGCGAGCGTATTTCGGTCGTAGGATGAAAAAAGCCGGGAGAGCAAAACCCACGATGAATGACAACCCGGTAAGGAGCGCCGCATGAACGAAGTGGGCCGACACGCCACGATGAGCGAATCCGATGAACTGGCCGCGGTGCGCCAGGTGCTGCAGGAGCGCGCCGAGGAGCCGGGGGCGCTGCTCCCGATCCTTCACGACGTGCAGGACGCGCTGGGCTACATCCCGCCGCACACCGTGACGACGATCGCCGAGGGCGTGAACCTCTCGCGCGCCGAAGTGCATGGCGTCATCACCTATTACCACCACTTTCGCTCCGCACCCGCGGCGCGCCACGTGATCCAGATCTGCCGGGCCGAGGCCTGCCAGTCGATGGGCGCCGATGCGCTGCTGGCCCACGCGGAGCTGCGCCTGGGCTGCAGCGCACACGGCCATTCGAAGGACGGCAACTTCACGCTGGAGCCGGCCTTCTGCCTGGGCCTGTGCGCCTCGTCGCCCGCCATGACGATCAACGAAGAACCGCATGCGCGCATGACGCCGCGCTCGTTCGATGCGCTGGTGGCGCAATACGGAGACTGCGCATGAGCGGCCTTACTGTTTACGTGCCGCGCGATTCGGCCGCACTGGCGGTCGGCGCGGAACGCGTGGCCGAGCGCATCGCGCAGGAGGCCGCCGTTCGCGGCGTGTCTTTCAGCATGGTGCGCAACGGCTCGCGCGGCCTGTTCTGGCTGGAACCGATGGTCGAGGTGTCGACGCCGGCCGGCCGCGTGGCCTATGGCCCGGTGACCATCGACGACGTGGCCGACCTGTTCGATGCGGGCTTCGCCGAAGGCGCGCAGACGCATCCGCTGTCGCTCGGCCTGACCGACGAGATTCCGTATCTCAAGAAGCAGGAGCGCCTGACTTTCGCGCGCATGGGCATCACCGATCCCGTGTCCGTTGCCGACTACGAAGCGCACGAAGGCTATGCGGGCCTGCGCCGCGCGCTGGGCCTGAAGCCCGAGGAAGTGGTGCAGCAGGTGCTCGACTCGGGCCTGCGCGGCCGCGGCGGCGCGGCGTTCCCGGCGGGCATCAAGTGGAAGACGGTGATGGCCACGCCGGCCGCGCAGAAGTACATCGTCTGCAACGCCGACGAGGGCGACTCGGGCACCTTCTCCGACCGCATGACGATGGAGGGCGATCCGCTCATGCTCATCGAGGGCATGACCATCGCGGGCATCGCCACCGGCGCGACCAAGGGCTACGTCTACATCCGCTCCGAATACCCGCACGCCATCGCGACGATGAACGAGGCGATCCGCGCGGCGGAAGCCGCGGGCTTCCTCGGCGAGAACATCCTCGGCGCGGGCCGGACCTTCTGGCTCGAAGTGCGCAAGGGCGCGGGCTCTTATGTGTGCGGCGAAGAAACCGCGCTGCTCGAAAGCCTGGAAGGCAAGCGCGGCATCGTGCGCGCCAAGCCGCCGCTGCCGGCCATCGCCGGCCTCTTCGGGCAGCCGACGCTCATCAACAACGTGATCACGCTCGCGAGCGTGCCGCTGATCCTGGCACGCGGCGCCGAGCACTACCGCGACTTCGGCGTGGGCCGCTCGCGCGGCACGCTGCCGATGCAGCTGGCCGGCAACATCAAGCACGGCGGGCTGGTGGAGAAGGCCTTCGGCGTCACGCTGCGAGAGCTCTTGTACGACTACGGCGGCGGCTCCGCCTCGGGCCGGCCGATCAAGGCGGTGCAGGTCGGCGGGCCGCTGGGGGCCTACCTGCCCGAATCGCAATGGGACCTGCCGCTGGACTACGAGGCCTACGCGGCCGTGGGCGGCACGGTGGGCCACGGCGGCATCGTGGTGCACGACGACACGGCCGACCTCTCCAAGCTCGCGCGCTATGCGATGGAGTTCTGCGCCATCGAGTCGTGCGGCAAGTGCACGCCGTGCCGCATCGGCTCGACGCGCGGCGTGGAGGTGATCGACAAGATCCGCGCGGACAACAAGCGCGTGGAGCACGTGATCCTGCTGCGCGACCTGTGCAACACCATGGTCCACGGCTCGCTGTGCGCCATGGGGGGCATGACGCCGTTCCCGGTGCTTTCCGCACTCGACCATTTCCCACAGGACTTCGGTCTCGTGGTTCCCGATCGCAAGGCTGCTTGAAAGCATCGAACGCATCGCTCGCATCGCACAAGCAGCAGGAGACAAGAACACATGCTCGACCATCTGAAAGAAATCGACTACGGCACCCCCAAGCGCGAATCGACGCGCGAAGTGACGCTGGAGATCGACGGCAACGAAGTCACCGTGCCCGCGGGCACTTCGCTCATGCGCGCGGCGGTGGATGCAGGCATCAACGTGCCCAAGCTCTGCGCCACCGACAGCCTGGAGCCCTTCGGCTCGTGCCGCCTGTGCCTGGTCGAGATCGAGGGCCGCAAGGGCTTTCCGGCCTCGTGCACCACGCCGGCCGAAGCCGGCATGAAGGTGCGCACGCAGACGCCCAAGCTGCAGGACCTGCGCAAGGGCGTGATGGAGCTGTACATCTCCGACCATCCGCTCGATTGCCTCACCTGCTCGGCCAACGGCAACTGCGAGCTGCAGGACATGGCGGGCGTCACGGGCCTGCGCAACGTGCGCTACGGCTTCGACGGCGCCAACCACCTGAAGGACCAGAAAGACGAGTCGAACCCGTACTTCACCTACGACCCGTCGAAGTGCATCGTCTGCAACCGCTGCGTGCGCGCCTGCGAGGAAACGCAGGGCACCTTCGCGCTCACCATCAGCGGCCGCGGCTTCGAGTCGCGCGTGTCGCCGGGGCAGGACGAGGCCTTCATGGAATCGGAATGCGTGAGCTGCGGCGCCTGCGTCGAGGCCTGCCCGACGGCCACGCTGCAGGAAAAGTCGGTCATCTGGCTCGGCCAGCCCGAGCACAGCATCATCACCACCTGCGCGTACTGCGGCGTGGGTTGCGCATTCAAGGCCGAGATGAAGGGCAACGAGGTCGTGCGCATGACGCCGTGGAAAGACGGCAAGGCCAACGAGGGCCACTCGTGCGTGAAGGGCCGCTTCGCCTGGGGCTACGCCACGCACCAGGACCGCATGCTCAAGCCGATGATCCGAAAGAACATCAGCGACCCATGGCAGGAGGTGAGCTGGGACACCGCGCTCAACTACGCGGCCGGCGAATTCAAGCGCCTGCAGGCCAAGTACGGCAAGGACTCCATCGGCGGCATCACTTCGTCGCGCTGCACCAACGAGGAAACCTACCTCGTGCAGAAGCTGGTGCGTGCGGCCTTCGGCAACAACAACGTCGACACCTGCGCCCGCGTGTGCCACTCGCCCACGGGCTACGGGCTGAAGCAGACGCTGGGTGAATCGGCCGGCACGCAGACCTTCAAGTCGGTGGAGAAGGCCGACGTGATCATGGTGATCGGCGCCAACCCGACCGACGGCCACCCGGTGTTCGCCTCGCGCATGAAGAAGCGCCTGCGCGAGGGCGCCAAGCTGATCGTGGTCGATCCGCGCCGCATCGACATCGTGAAGTCGCCGCACGTGAAGGCCTCGCACCACCTGCAGTTGAAGCCCGGCACCAACGTAGCCGTGGTCACTGCGCTCGCGCACGTCATCGTGACCGAGGGGCTCACGGCCGACGCCTTCATCGCCGAGCGCTGCGACACCGCCTCGTTCGCCGCCTGGAAAGCCTTCGTCGCGCAGCCCGAGCAATCGCCCGAGGCCACCGAGAAGGCCACCGGCGTCCCGGCCGCGGAGATGCGCGCCGCCGCGCGCCTGTTCGCGAGCGCCGCCAACGGCGCCATCTTTTACGGCCTGGGCGTGACCGAGCATAGCCAGGGCTCGACCACGGTGATGGGCATCGCCAACCTCGCGATGGCCACCGGCAACGTCGGCCGCGAAGGCGTGGGCGTGAACCCGCTGCGCGGCCAGAACAACGTGCAGGGCGCCTGCGACATGGGTTCGTTCCCGCACGAGCTGCCGGGCTACCGCCACGTGTCGGACAGCACCACGCGCGCTTCGTTCGAGGCAGCCTGGGGCGTCGCCATCGATCCGGAGCCGGGCCTGCGCATTCCCAACATGTTCGAGTCCGCCATCGGTGGCGCCTTCAAGGGGCTGTACTGCGAAGGCGAGGACATCGTGCAGTCGGACCCCAACACGCAGCACGTGGCCGCGGCGATGATGGCGATGGAGTGCGTGGTCGTGCAGGACATGTTCCTGAACGAAACCGCCAAGTACGCCCACGTGTTCCTGCCGGGCTCCTCGTTCCTCGAGAAGGACGGCACCTTCACCAATGCGGAGCGCCGCATCTCGCGCGTTCGCAAGGTGATGCCGCCGAAGGCGGGCCTGGCCGACTGGGAGATCACGGTGAAGCTCGCGCAGGCGCTGGGCTACCCGATGGACTACAAGAGCCCCGAGGACATCATGGCCGAGATCGCCGCGCTGACGCCGACCTTCCACGGCGTGAGCTACAAGCGCCTGGACGAACTGGGCAGCATCCAGTGGCCCTGCAACGACGACGCGCCCGAGGGCACGCCGACCATGCACATCGACACCTTCGTGCGCGGCAAGGGCCGCTTCATCGTCACGCAGTACGTGGCGACCGACGAGAAGGTCACGCGCAAGTTCCCGCTGCTCCTGACCACCGGGCGCATCCTGTCGCAGTACAACGTGGGCGCGCAGACGCGCCGCACCGACAACAACCTGTGGCACGGCGAAGACCGGCTGGAGATCCATCCGCACGACGCGGAGGAGCGCGGCGTGAAGGACGACGACTGGGTCGGCATCCAGAGCCGCGCGGGCGAGACGGTGCTGCGCGCCACGGTGTCCGAGCGCATGCAGCCGGGCGTGGTCTACACCACCTTCCACTTCCCCGAGTCGGGCGCCAACGTCATCACCACCGACAACTCCGACTGGGCCACCAACTGCCCCGAGTACAAGGTGACGGCGGTGCAGGTGATGCCGGTGATGCAGCCCTCGACCTGGCAGCAGGAGTACAGCCGCTTCAACAAGACGCAGATCGACCTGGCGACCGCCGGCGCGCTGCCGGAGAAGCGCAACGAGACGGCGCCGGCCAAGTAGGCGGAGGCAGGAACAGGCATGAACATCGCCACCCTGCCGGCCGCCGAAGGCGCCGACACTTTCTGCGAAGGCGCGCTGCTGCTGCCCGTGCACGGCGTGCGCGGCGGCGAGGCCTACGCGGTGCAGGACTGGGTGGCCGAGGAAGTGCCCGTGGCGCTGGAGTTCAACGGCATCTCGCACGCGGTGATGCTCGCGACGCCGCTGGACCTGGAAGACTTCGCGCTCGGCTTCTCGCTGAGCGAAGGCATCCTCGATGCGCCGCACGAGCTCTACGCGGTGGACATCGCGCCTTCGGACCTCGGCATCACGGTGCGCCTGCAGGTGGCGAGCGCCGCGTTCACGCGCCTGAAGCAGCGGCGCCGCACGATCGCGGGCCGCACCGGCTGCGGCCTGTGCGGCACCGAGAGCCTGGCGCACGTGTCGCGCGAGTTGCCGGTGCTCGGCGATGCCGGCGTGGTGCTGGAGCGGCAGGCCATTGCGCGCGCGATGTCGCAGTTCCAGTCGCTGCAGACCTTGCAGCAGGCCACCGGCGCGGTGCATGCGGCGGCGTGGTGCTCCGCCGAGGGCGAGGTGATGTGGCTGCGCGAAGACGTGGGCCGCCACAACGCGCTCGACAAGCTCATCGGCGCGCTCGCGAGCAACGACGTCGATGCATCGGCCGGCTTCATCGCCGTGACCAGCCGCGCGAGTTTCGAGATGGTGCAGAAGACCGCGATGGCGGGCGTGCCGCTGCTGGCTGCCGTGTCCGCGCCCACCTCGTTCGCGGTGGCCACGGCCGAACGCGCACGGCTCACGCTGGTGGGCTCCGCGCGCCAGGACGACCTGGCCGTCTACAGCCACCCGGAGCGCGTGACGACGGCCGGGCAGGAACTCACACCCACACCGACCGGACGCCGCGCGCACTGACATCGACGCGGGCGAGCGGCCGGCAACTTCATCTCTCTCAAAGGCAGTGCATGCACGACCACGATCCGACGGCGCAACTGGTCAAGATGGCCAACCAGATCGGCAGCTTCTTCCAGGCCCAGTCGCCCGACAACGCGACGATGGCCACGGACGCGATCGCGGCGCACCTGAAATCGTTCTGGGCGCCGAGCATGCGCCTGCAGCTGATCCGCTCGCTCGAGGCGGGCGGCGCGACGCACCTGATGCCGATCGTCGCGTCGGCGGTGCGCAGCCACCGCGCGAACCTGATGCCGGGCGGGGCGCTCGATGCGGCCGACAAGAGGGAGCAGTTTCCGCAGGGCGGGGGCGACGCGGGTTAGGTCGCCGGCCGGGGCAGGTGCCTCAGGTGGGGCTGCTGCCCCTCATCTGCTGCTGCTCCGTGTACGACTTGAGCAGCGCCTCGTAGCAGAGGCACAGCGGCATGGCGATGAAGACCATGCCCGCCACGTAGATCACCAGGCTCATCACGGGAAATTCGTCGCCGCCCCAGTGCGGGATCGACGTGCCGATCGCCAGCAGGGCGATGACCGCGATCACCGCGTGCAGCACGCTGCGCACGCGCGTGATCCGTTGCGATGCCGGCGGGTCGTACGTCTGACGGTCCGATACCGGAACCGGGCTGTGGTCGCCCTTGTCTCCATCATTTTTCATCGTCGCTCCTCGGTGAAGGCGTCGACGAATTGTTAACTCGGCATTTGGCCGGGTCAAGATCGAAGTCCCTCGGTTTTGGAACTCCGTTCTGGCAGGGCGCAGACCCTAGTCGTACTTCACCGTGTAGATCAGATCGAGGCCGCTTTTCTGACCGGCCTGTCCGCGCAGCGTGAGGCGTTGCGTGAGGTCGTAGAAGATGAAGATCGTGCCGAAGGTGCCGCCCAGGCTGCGCTCGTAGGTGATGTAGAAATCCTTGGAGAGCCGCTTGCCCAGCGTGACCGCGGATTCGCGCAGGTCGCCGCCGCTGCCAGGGCCCTTGAAGCCGAGTTCGTCCAGGCCGAAGCGGCTCGCCAGGCTGCCGCCGCTGCCGCCCTTGCCGATCTTGCCCAGCACCGCGAGCGCGGCCTGCTGCAGCAGCGCCGACTCGCCGCCGCTGGTGGCCGAGGCGCGGCCAAGAATGACCCACGACAGCGTCTCCGCATCGGAGAGCGCGGGCTCCGAGTAGAGCTTCACGCGCGGCGATTGCGCGCTGCCGGTGATCTGCACGCCGGCGCGCTGCGAAAGGTTGGGGCGGATCGCCAGGATGTCGAGTTGCGGGTTGTCGAAGGGGCCGTTGAAGCGCGCCACGCCGGTTTCGACATCGAGCTGCTGGCCGTAGGCGCGGTACTGTCCCTTCACGGTCTTCACTTCGCCGGTGATGCGCGGCGGTGCGTTCAGCTTGGTGCTGCGGATCTCCAGGTTGCCTTCCAGGCGCGTGGTGATGCCGCGTCCCTGCACCGCGAAGTCGTCGCCCAGGTCGAAGTTGACGACGATGTCGGGCGGCTTCGCTGTCTGCGGCTTGGCGGCCTGCGCATCGGCGCGGGCCGATTCGCGCTGCGCGGCCTCGGCGGCTTCGCGGTCCTTGGCGGCCGAGCGAACGACCACGTCGCTGCCGAGGCTGGGCGCGGTCTCGTCGGGCAGGATGATGACGGCGCGGTCGGTCTTGAGCTTGCCGCGCACGGTGAACTGGCCGGCGTTCAGCTGCGCCTGCAGGTCGCCCGAGAGCGTGACCTGCCGGTCGGTGCGCACCAGCACGCGCAGCGCGCGCAGTTCGCCCTGCATCGCCATGCGGATGCTCGGCGTGGCGGCGGCCGATGTGCTGCCCCAGCTCATCTCGCCGCGCGCCGAGAGCGATCCGCCGTCGGTGTTCGCCTCGCTCGCCGCAGTGCTGCGGTTGCCGCTCTGGCCGCCGATGCGGGCCGAGCTGCCGGCGCCGCCCTTGAGCGTGAACTCGGTGATCTCGATGCGCTCGCCGGTGAGGCTGGCGCGCAGGCGCCCGTCGCGCAGGTCGAGCCCTTCGACCGGGGCGCGCAGCGCGAGCTTGTCGGCGCCCAGCGTGCCGTTCCAGCGCGGCGCGGCGCGGTTGCCCGAGAGCGCGGCGTTGGCATCGAGCGTGCCGGCGATGCGCCAGCCTGGCGGCGCGAGCATCGACCACACGCCCAGGTTCGGCAGCGCGGCCTTGATGCTGCCGCCCAGCGGCGCATCGGGCGCCCACTGCCAGCCACCCGCGCGCTGCGTGACGCGCGTGTTCATGTCGGCATTGATCTTGCCGGCGCGTTCGCTGTCCCACGCAAGCGTCGCACGCACCGCGTCCCCTTCGGCATCGAGACGCAGTTCGGCCTGGCGCAGGCCGGCCGGGGTGCTGGGCGAATCCGCGCCGCCCGCCGAGGCGGAGTTCATGGTGCGTTCGCTCGCGGTGCCGGTCCCGGCGCTCGTGATGCGGGTGACCAGCGCGGCCTCGCCGGCCTGCACGCGGATGTCGCCGCTCTGGCGTGCGATGCGGGCCTTGGCGCGCAGCGTGTCGCCGGCGTCGATGTCCCAGTCGCCGTCGAACATCAGGTCGCCGCTGATGCCGAGCTCGCTCAGCGTCGAGCTCGCACCGAAGGCGCCGGCCCAGGCCATCGGCAGGCCCTGCATCTGGCCTTTCGACTGCACGCGGAACACCTTGTTCGGCGCCGCGCCGCTCTGGCTGAAACGCAGCGGCTGCCAGTCGATGCGCACGGTGCCGGGCACCGGGCCGCGCAGCGTGGCGGAGGCGGCGGAGGCTTCGATGTCGAGGCGGGCCGGGGTTCCTCCGGCGCGGATGGTGGCGGTGACTTCGCGGCTCAGCTCGACGATCCACGGGTTGCCGGGGCGGGCGCTGTCCTGCGCCTGCAGGCGCAGGCTGGCGAGGGCGGCGCGCCACTGGTTGGCACCTGCGATACCGCCGCTGGCTCGGGTGTCGAGCGTGATCTTCTGGGTGCCGGTGGTGGCTTCGCCTTTCAGCGTGAGCGCGGCCTGCGCGAGGCTGCCAGAGAGGTCGGCTTGCAGCTCGCGCAGCTGCACCGCGGTGGCTGCCGCGCCGGCTTGCGCGGCCGGCAGTGTCAGGTCGAGGCGGGGCACTGCGAGCGCGGCCTTGAGCGTGGGCTCCGAGATGCCGCGCTGCGCCGGTGCGTTCGCGTTCTCGATGCGGCGCTGGATCGTCCGCCAGCCGCCCTGCCAGCTTGCATCGAGCCGCGCCGAGCCCTTGGCCGTCGCGCCTGCGAACACGGCCGAGAGACCGGGCAGGCCCTCGACCCAGCGCTGCAGGGTGTCGGCGTCGTCGATGCGCGCCTTGATGTCGCCGGCGCCCGCGTCCGGCGCGATGCGCCCTTCGAGCTGCGCGCCGCCGCCGGGCAGCACGAGGTTCAGCTTGCCGCTCGCTGCCTGCTCGGCCACGCGCACCTGCAGCTTGCCGTCCACGCTCGCGCGCTGGGCCTCGATGCGCAGCGTGCGCAGGTCGAGCACCTGGTCTTTCCACTGGCCTTGTGCCAGTGCGCGGTCGAGCGCGAAGCCCGGCAGCGCCTTGCTGCCCGCGCCGCCTTCGGCCTTGAGCGCGGCATCGAACGTGATGGCGTCTTCGCGCTGCTGCGCGGTGACCTGGCCGCTGACGGGGGCGCCGGCCAGCTCGCTGTGCAGCGCGCCGGGGCGCACGCTGCGCACCGTCGCGCGGATCTGCCACGGCGAGGGCGCGGGGCTCCAGCGGCCCTCGGCATCGATGCGGCCGCCGCCGGCGCGCACCGTGGCTTCGGGAATGGTCCAATTGGTGCCGTCGAAGCCCACGCGGCCCTGCACCTGTTCGACCGGCAGCTTCGATTGGTCCCACGGGCCGGGCAGTGCGTTGCGGATGTCGGCCGATGCTTTCCACGCACCGGGGCCCGCGTCGGCATCGGGTTCGACCGAGACGCTGCCGGTGAGCCGCGTCTGCGGCGCGCCGGGCCACAGGCTCGATGCATCGACGTTGCCAAGATCGGCCTTGGCATCGATCACCGGCTGCGGCAGCCAGGGCGCGATCTGCGCTTGCAGCTTCGCCTCCATCGGCGCATCGGCGTTTTCTTCGGCGGGCTTGAGTTCGGCGGCGACCTGCAGCCGCGCCGCGGTGCCCGCGAGCGTGCCCTTCACGGTGGCTTTCGCGATCACGTCGATGTGGCGGCCTTCGGCCAGCGGCGCCTTTACGCGGCCGTCGAGCGCGGCATCGATCGCCATCGGCGCGGGGCCCTGCAGCTTGACGCGCGCGCTGTAGTGGCCGTCGGCGATGTCGACGCCCTTCACCTCGAGCGCGTGCTCCGCGTTCTTGTAGACGTAGTTGCCCGCGAGGTTCGTCGCCTGCAGCACCGGTGGGCCTGCCCAACGGACCTCGTCGATGCGGAAGGGCACGTCCACGTCGATCGGCAGCGCGAGCTGCTCGAGCGGCTTGGCGGGCTCCTCGCTCGGCGGGCCGCGCTTTTCGATCAGCACCTGCCTGGCATGCACTTCACCCAGCTGCACCTTGCGCTGGAAGAGGGGCGCGAACTGCCAGCCGATGGTCGCGTCGTTCACTTCGACGGCGATGCTCGCGCTCTGGTATTTGAGCCAGCCGATGTGCCCGCCGGTGCGCAGCGACCCGGTCACGTCGCGGCTCTCTAGCGTCTGGCCCGCGGGGAGGCGCTGCGCCGCCTGCGCGAGCGCGAAGGCGAGCGAGGTGTTCGAGCCCAGCCACCACCACGCGCCCGCGACGAGCAGCAGCACGGCGAGAAAGAGGCCCGCGAAGGTCCATGCCAGCGCACGCGCTGCACGGCGCGCGCGCGAGCGCCTGGCCTTGACCGCAGGCGGCGTGGGCGCGGGTGAGGGCGTGGGCGTGGAGATGGCTTCTTCGTTCGGCATCGGGCGGCGGCTCAGAAGGTGAAGCCGAGGCGAAAGTGCAGGCGGAATTTCTTCGTGTCCACGCCGTAGGCGAGGTCGGCCTGCACCGGCCCGACCGGGCTGCGCCAGCGCGCGCCGACGCCCACGCCCACCTTGGGCTTGAGTTCGCCGGGCTTGTCGGCCACGGCGCCGGCATCGACGAACACCACGCTCTCCCATTCGGTGAGCTTGTTGTTGTAGACGAAGGGCCGCTGCCACTCGACGCTCGCCACGCCCAGGTAGCGGCCCGCGACGGTCTGGCCGTCGGCGCGCACGGTGCCGATCTGCTTGTAGCTGTAGCCGCGCACGGTGGTGTCGCCGCCGGTCAGGAACATCAGCGTGGACGGGATCTGCGCGGAGTCTTTCGCCGACACCGCGCCGGCCTCCAGGCGCAACTGCAGGCGGCTGCGGCGCGCACGGGTTTCGGTGTCTTCGGCCGCGCCGATCGGCATCACGCCGAGCCAGCGTGCGTAGGTGCGGGTGAAGGGCATCTGCTCGCCCGTGAGCGTGTAGCCGGCCGCGAGTTCGAGCGCCAGCGCGTAGCCGCGCGTGGGCGCGGCGTTGTCGTCGAAGTAGCGCCCGGTCCAGCCCCAGTTGGCGGTGACCGCCGAGGCCGAGGGCGGCGCGTTGATGCCGCGGTTCTGCGCGTAGTCGTACTGCAGGAAGTAGCTTCGGTCGATGTGGTCGCTGGACTTGTTGCGCCCGCCGCGCAGCCGCCCGCTGTCCACGATGTAGCTGCCCGACTCCTCGCGCTTGAGCTCGGCGCCGGAGAACCAGCGCCAGCCCTTGTCGTTGGGGATCGCGTTCCACTCGGTACCCAGCGACTTGACGTCGTTGTCCACCGAGAGCCGCGAGACCGCGCGCCAGCCCAGCAGCGGGATCTGGTTGTGGATGTGGTCGATCGACAGGCGCGGGCCGTTGTCGGTGGTGAAGCCGGCGCCCATCACCACCTTCTGCAGCGGCGCCTCGCGCAGCTGCGCGATGACGGGCGCGGCCAGCGGGTTGCCGCTCTCGGTGTCCAGCGTGAGGAACACCGAGTCGTAGTAGCCGCTGCTGGCCAGGCGCTGCTGCGCATCGAGCAGCTTCTGCTGGTCGTAGTCGGTGCCGGTGGGCAGGCGAGCGATGCGGCGTGCGCCGTCGGGGTCGTAGCGCTCGATGCCGCGCAGCATGAGCGGGCCGAACTTGTAGGCAGGGCCCGACTGGTAGGTGACGTTCAGGCGCGCCTCGCTGCGGTCGGCATCGACCTCGGCGCGGCTCACCTCGATGTTGCCGGTGGGGAAGCGCTTGGCCGTGAGGCTGCGCAGCGCGGTGGTCTTGGCGTCGTCCCAGGCCTGCTGGGTGAAGGGCAGGCCCGCCCGCAGGGCCCAGCCGGTGCGGATCGAGTCGCGCTGCGCCTCGGCGGCCGTGTCGTCGGCAATCGCTCCGGCGTAGCTGATCTGCACGTTGCTCACCTTGGTGGGCTCGCCGGGCGCGACGGTGATGACGATCTCGCGCGGGGCCTTGGTGCTCTCGGGCGTCTCGTTGAGTTCGAGCGTCAGCGTGGGGGTGAAGTAGCCCAGGGTGCCGAGCAGCTCGCGCGCGTTGGCTTCGGCGGCCACCATGAGGCGGGAGATTTCCGTCGCACCGAGGTCGTCGAGCTCGCGATACCGCTGGATTTCCAGATGAAGCGTGAGGTAGTCGCGCACCGCTTCGGGCCCGCGCACATCGACGGTGAAGGCGTTGCGCTTGTCGGTCTTTTTCTCGTCCTTGGCGGGGGTGCTGTCGGCACCGCCGCTGCGCACCAGGCCCGCGACGGGCTTGCCTTCGGTGCTTTCTTTTTTCGGCAGCAAGCTGCAGCCTTGCAAAAGAAGGACGCTACAAAAAAGCAAAGCCGGCCACCACGCCGGCGAGAAGACGGAAACCACCCTGACCATGGGCGGATTCTGACAGCAAGATTTGTCCGTTCCTGAAGCTTCCGGATACAGAACGGCGGCGTCCTACGTGTGCATTACTTGGAGAGCATGCGCATCGCGTCTTCCAGGCCGCGCAGCGTGAGCGGGTACATGCGGTTGGACATGAGCTGCTGCATCACCGCGATGCTCTGCCGGTATTGCCACACGCCCTGGGGCTCGGGGTTGATCCACGCGAACTTCGGGAAGGTGTGCGTCAGGCGCTGGATCCACTCGGCGCCGGCCTCTTCGTTGTTGTATTCGACGCTGCCGCCGGGCTGCAGGATCTCGTAGGGGCTCATGGTCGCGTCGCCGACGAAGATGAGCTTGTAGTCCTTGTTGTACTTGCGCAGGATGTCCCAGGTCGCGAACTTCTCGGAGAAGCGGCGCTTGTTGTTCTTCCACATGAAGTCGTAGACGCAGTTGTGGAAGTAATAGAACTCTAGGTGCTTGAACTCGGTCTTCACGGCCGAGAACAGCTCCTCCACGCGCTGGATGTGCTCGTCCATCGTGCCGCCAACGTCCATGAGCAGCAGCACCTTGACGTTGTTGTGGCGCTCGGGCCGCATCTTGATGTCCAGGTAGCCGGCGTTGGCCGCGGTCGAGTGGATGGTGTTGTCCAGGTCGAGCTCTTCCTCGTGGCCCTCGCGCGCGAACTTGCGCAGGCGCCGCAGCGCCACCTTGATGTTGCGCGTGCCCAGCTCCTGGCTGTCGTCGTAGTCTTTGTAGGCGCGCTGGTCCCACACCTTCACGGCGCTCTTGTTCTTGCCCGCGCCGCCGATGCGGATGCCCTGCGGGTTGTAGCCGCCGTTGCCGAAGGGCGAGGTGCCGCCGGTGCCGATCCACTTGCTGCCGCCCTCGTGGCGCTCCTTCTGCTCCTCGAAGCGCTTCTTGAGCGTTTCCATGAGCTCGTCCCAGCCCATCTTCTCGATCTTGGCTTTCTCTTCGGCAGTGAACTCGCGCTCCAGCGTCTTCTTGAGCCAGTCGAGCGGCACTTCCTTGGTGAAGTCGGTGAGCATCTCCACGCCCTTGAAATAGGCGGCGAAGGCGCGGTCGAACTTGTCGTAGTGCTTCTCGTCCTTCACGAGCGCGGTGCGCGAGAGGTAGTAGAAGTCGTCCAGGCCGTAGGCGCCATCGGAGTTGGGGCCCACCACGTCGGCCTGCAGCGCTTCGAGCAGCGTGAGGTATTCCTTGACGGACACCGGCAGCTTGGCCGAGCGCAGGGTGTAGAAGAAGTCGATGAGCATGGGGTCGCTCCTTGTGTTTCAGTCGCGCGGCTTGTCGAGCAGGTAGAGGAGCTGCGCCCGCACCTCGGGCCACTCGCCCGCGCGGAGGCTGTACATGACGGTGTCACGGATGGTGCCGTCGCGGCGCATCGCATTGCCGCGGACCACGCCGTCTTTTCTCGCGCCCAGCCGCTCGATGGCGCGCTGCGAGGCGAAGTTGAAATTGTCGGTGCGCCAGCCCACCACGTTGCAGCCGAGCGCCTCGAACGCATGCGTGAGCATCAGGAGCTTGCAAGTGGTGTTGACGTGGGTGCGCTGGCAGCGTCCGGCATACCAGGTGTAGCCGATCTCGATGCGCTTCACGGCCGGCAAGATGTCGTGGTAGCTCGTGCTGCCGAGCACCGTGCCGGTGGCCGCCTCGGTGACGGCGAAGGCGACGCGGTCGGGCGTCTTGAGCGCGGTCTCGATGTAGGCGCGGGTGTTCTCGGGTTCGGGCACGGAGGTCACGCGCAGCTTCCAGAGCTCGCCGTCGGCGGCCGCGGTGCGCAGGCCGTCTTCGTGGTCGAGCGCGAGCGGCACCAGCGCGATGTCGCGGGCCTTCAGCGTGACAGGTTCGACGAACGCCATCTTTCAAACACCCTCGGGTTCGGTTTTTCAGCTTCTCGGATTGCCGTACTTGCGCACATACCAGGCGCGTGCGATCTGTACCCCGCCACCGCCGCCCAGGCCGATCAGGAGGATGCCGAAGATCTCCTTGTTGCCGTAGCCGCCGGCGCCGAACGCATCCAGGCCCAGCAGCAGCCCGACCCAGCGGCCGAGCAACGCACCCGCGACGAACAGCACCGCCTGGGCCACGCCCAGCTTGAGCAGTTGGCTCGTGGGATGCGGTCGCGGCGATTCGCTCATCGGTTGTTGCGCTGCATGAAGACCAGCTTCTCGAAGAGCGTCACGTCCTGTTCGTTCTTGAGCAGCGCGCCCACCAGCGGCGGCACGGCGACCTTGTCGTCCTTGCTTTGCAGGGCTTCGAGGGGAATGTCTTCGGCCACCAGGAGCTTGAGCCAGTCGAGCAACTCGGAGGTCGAGGGCTTCTTCTTGAGGCCAGGCAGGTTGCGCACGTCGTAGAAGGTCTTCATCGCGGCCGTGAGCAGCTCTTGCTTCAGGCCCGGGAAGTGCACGGCGACGATGTGCTTCATCGTCTCGGCGTCGGGGAACTTGATGTAGTGGAAGAAGCAGCGGCGAAGGAACGCGTCGGGCAGCTCCTTCTCGTTGTTGGAGGTGATGAACACCACCGGCCGGTGCTTGGCGCGGATGAGCTCGCGCGTTTCGTAGCAGTAGAACTCCATGCGGTCGATTTCGCGCAGCAGGTCGTTCGGGAATTCGATGTCGGCCTTGTCGATCTCGTCGATGAGGAGGGCCACCGGCTCGTCGGCCGTGAAGGCCTGCCAGAGCACGCCCTTGACGATGTAGTTCTGGATGTCCTTCACGCGCTCGCCGCCGTCCACGTCGGACAGCTGCGAATCGCGCAGGCGACTCACCGCGTCGTATTCATACAGGCCCTGCTGCGCCTTGGTGGTCGACTTGATGTGCCACTGCAGAAGCGGCAGCCCGAGCGATTGCGCCACTTCCTCGGCCAGCATGGTCTTGCCCGTGCCGGGCTCGCCCTTGACGAGCAGCGGACGCTTGAGCGTGATGGCGGCGTTGACCGCCAGCATCAGGTCCTGAGTGGCGACGTAGTTGTCTGAGCCCTTGAATTTCATGAGTGAACGCGAAGCGAAGTGGAAAGGCGGGGTGGAGAAAAGAACACACTCGATGCGCGTCGTGCAGCCTCAGGGTTGGCCTGCACGGGGTTCCGGAAGACCCCTGCATATAATCGAATGTTGATTCGAAAAACTGTATCTCCACGAGATTGTGCGCGCAAAATGAACAAGCTGTTGACCACGATGTTTGCCCTTGCTGTCGCTTGCGTGACGCTCTCGGCACAAGCCCAACAAGTCACGGGCAACGCCCAGAACGGTGCCAAGAAGGTTCAGATGTGCGTGGGCTGCCATGGCATCATCGGCTACCAGGCCAGCTTCCCCGAGATCCACAAGGTGCCGATGATCGCTGGCCAGAGCGCCACCTACATCGCCGCCGCGCTCACCCAGTACAAGGGCGGCGAC
The DNA here is from genome assembly GCF_000834655.1 of Variovorax paradoxus. Taxonomy (GTDB): domain Bacteria; phylum Pseudomonadota; class Gammaproteobacteria; order Burkholderiales; family Burkholderiaceae_C; genus Variovorax; species Variovorax paradoxus_F. The sequence goes on along the minus strand of NZ_JXQQ01000084.1, from coordinate 40,722 downwards.
CGCAAGCACCCCACCATGCGCGCCATTGCCGATTCGCTCTCCGATCAGGACATCGCCGACGTGGCCGCCTACTACAGCCAGCTGGGCGTGAAGGAAGGCGATGCACCTCCGGCCGCCCTCGCCAAGGCCATGCCTGACAACATCACCGCGCTGGTCGGCCGCAACGGCCCCGACAACAGCTGCACCAAGTGCCACGGCGCCAACTTCAACACCCCGAACGACGGCACCGTGCCCAAGCTGGCCGGACAGCATGCCGACTACCTCTTCGTGGCGCTCAAGTCGTACCGCGTCAAGAACAACAGCCACCTGGGCCGCTCGAATGCGGTGATGGCCGGCCAGGTCGAACCCAAGAAGTTCACCAACGCCGAACTCAAGACGCTGGCCAGCTACATCAGCTCGGTGCCCGGCGAACTGAAGACGGTGCCCGAGTCGCGCATCCACCACGCAGCGCAGTAAGCGCTTCGCGTCCCGCATAAAAAAAGCCCGCGCGATGCGGGCTTTTTCATGACCGGGATTTCCCTGAGATCAAACGTCGAAGAACGCCGTCTCGTCCGCGCCCTGCATGCGGATGTCGATGCGGTAGCTCACCGCGCCGCCTTGCTCCACGCGCTCGGCGACGAGGGTGTGGCGGCGCTCGGCCGGTACGCTCTGCAGCACCGCGTCCTTGGCGTTGGCCTCGGCCTCGTCGCTGAAATACACGCGCGTGAACGCATGCAGCAGCATGCCGCGCATCAGCACGATCACGTTGATGTGCGGCGCCTCGCCGGGCGCTTCTGCGCCGGGCTTGACGGTGTGGAACACGAAGCGGCTCTGCGCATCGGTGCCTGTGCCCACGCGGCCGAAGGCGCGAAAGCCCAGCGCGCGGGCTTCCTCGGGCGTCTGCGGATAGCGGCCTTCGCCGTCGGGCTGGCTGATCTCGACCAGCGCATCGCCGATCGCGTTGCCGTCGCCGTCGATCACCCGGCCTTCCAGGCGGATGCGCTGGCCGGCGGCGCCGTCGAGCGCCAGGACGGCGTCGAACGGCTGGTCGAAGTCGTAGCCGTACTGCGTGGCGGTGAGGCCGTAGGCGAAGTAGGGGCCCACGGTCTGGGAGGGGGTCTGGCCGAAGTCGGCTTCCTGGGCGGTCATCAATGGCATGGGGAATCCTTTCAGCGGTTCTCGAACGGCGTCTCGTCGGCGCCGCGCAGCACGATGTCGAACTGGTAGCCCAGCGCGTAGCCCTCCTCGGTGATGTCGAGGCTGAAGTCGGCGATCAGGCGGTTGCGATAGCGCTCGGGGGTGCCGGTGATCATCGGGTCGTACTGCATCAGCGGATCGCCGGGGAAGTACATCTGCGTGACCAGGCGGCTCGCGAAGCTCTGGCCGAACAGCGACAGGTGGATGTGCTGCGGGCGCCAGGCGTTCGGATGGTTGCCCCACGGGTAGGCGCCGGGCTTGATGGTGAGGAAGCGGTAGCGGCCTTCGCTGTCGGTCAGGCACCGGCCCGCGCCGAGGAAGTTGGGGTCCAGCGGCGCATCGTGCTGGTCGACCTTGTGCACGTAGCGGCCGGAGGCATTGGCCTGCCAGAGCTCCACCAGCGTGTTGGCGACCGGGCGGCGGCGCTCGTCGAGCACTTGGCCGGTGAGGATCATGCGTTCGCCCAGCGGCTCGCCGTTGCGGCGCGCGTTGCGCGTGAGGTCATGGTCGAACTCGCCGATGCTGTCGTGGCCGTACACGGGCTGCTGGAGCTCGCCCAGCGAGGCCTTCAGGGGGATCAGCGGCTTTTGCGGGCCGCGCTTCACCGTCGACTTGTAGCCGGGGTAGACGTAGGCGGGGTGGGATTCCCAGTCGCGCGGGGTGAGCGTGGGAAGGGGGCCCTTGGTGGGGGTCGGCATGTGCGTTGTCTCCTGTCGTGGGACGAATCCGGAAGCCGAGACTTTAGAAGCGCCGTCCGATGATGTAAATTGAAGATTGCTCTCTCTTTCATAACCGGCAGTCATTGAACACGCCCACCGACCTTCGCCAGGAGTTCGTGCGCAACGTGCAGTTGCGGCACCTGCGCGCCTTCGTCGCCGTGGCACAGGAGCGCCACCTGGCGCGCGCGGCCTCGCGGCTCGCGCTGAGCCAGCCGGCGGTGTCCAAGACGCTGTCGGAGCTCGAAGCCATCGTGGGCACCCGGCTGGTCGACCGCAGCCAGGCCGGCCGCCGCGGGGTGCAGGGCCTCACGCCGGCCGGCGAGCAACTGCTGGCGCATGCGCTGCGCGTGCTCGAAGCGCTCGACGCCAGCGCAGAGGCGGTGGCGCCGACGGCCGGCGGCCGCATCGAGCGCCTGCGCATCGGCGCGCTGCCGAGCGTGGCGCCCGCGCTGCTGCCCTCGGCGCTCGCGCGCCTGCGGGACCACTGGCCCGCCGCGCAGATCGCGGTGAAGAGCGCCGCCAACGCGGTGCTGCTCGACGAATTGCGCGCGGGCGAGCTCGACCTGGTGGTCGGCCGCATGAGCGATCCGCGCCTCATGGGCGGCCTGAGCTTCGAGCTGCTGTACACCGAGCCGCTGGTGTTCGCGGTGCGCGCCGGGCACCCGCTCTCGCTCAAGCCGGCGCCGGTGCAGGCGGTGCTCGACTACCCGCTGGTGGTGTACGGCGAGGGCACGATCCCGCGTCACAACACCGAGAGCTTCCTGTCCGCGCGCGGCCTCGTCTTGCCGACCCATGCGCTGCAGACGCTCGACGTGGCGGTGGCGCGCGCGCTGGTGGCGGTGTCCGATGCCGTCTGGGTTACGCCGCTCGGCGCCGCGCGCGATGAGCTCGCGCAAGGCCGGCTCGTGCGCCTGCACATCGACACGGCGGGCACGGAAGAGCCGGTCGGCCTGCTGCTGCGCAGCGATGCCGAGGCCTCGTCGCTGCGCGTTGCGATGGCCGCGTTGCTGCGCGAAGGCGCGAAGCACCAGGGTGCCGTGCCCGCGCGATCTCGAAGGAATGCCCGGACCCCTTCGTGAAACACCGAGGAACCGGCTTAGCCGGGCCTCAGGTCTCGCCCCCGGCAGGGTTAAGGCGAAGCGACACGAAGTGCGAGCAGCCTGGAGGCGAGCCTGCTTCTAGTCTTTCGTGGCGCGGCGCTGCACGCAGGCCACGTAGCCTTCGCCGTCGGGCGGGCGCCCTGCGCGCTGGCTCTCCCACATCATCTGGCCGAGGCAATCCATCGCCTCGTGATGCGCATGCAGCAGCGAGCCGCGGCGCGCGGCCAGCAGCTCGACGGCCTGGCGAATGCCGCGCGGCTGGTCGATGGAACATTGCTCGCTGATCGACAGATGCATCGACAAATGAAGGAACGGGTTCTCGCGGCCGTTCGCTCCGTCGTACACGCGCGCCACCGCGGCGTCGGCATCGGCCAGGTCCTCGTGGTACTCGGGGTGTTCGTCGATCCAGCCGGCGGCGATGGTCTCGAGCGCTTCCATCGGAAGGCCCTGCCGGTGCTTGGCGTACACGTCGCAGAAGAAGCGGCGCACGTCTTCCTGGGAGGGGTTGAACATATATAGATAGAGGAAGAAAAAGGTGGAGAGGCAGACGCGGCCAAGGCCATCGCGATCGATCGCTTCGGCGACCCGGAACATGCGCGGCGTTCCGGGTACGGGGCGTTACATCGTTACGTAACGAATCGCGAAATGACCTCCTTACGCGATGTTTCGATGTGCCGCCGCACCGGCGGTTTTCAGAAATTTTTTCATACAAATCAATGACTTGAGTCGATGGCGGCGCCTCGTTGGCAGGGCTTGGAAAAAGCGGCACGCAAGTTGCCCCTGTACATGCATCTTTTGTCACAGAGGCTGCCATGAACGCTCCACAAGCATCGACCGATTCGACCGAAGGACTTGCCGCATCCAGCGCAGCTCCTGTGGTTCTTGCCCAAGCCACCGTCACTCCGCTGGGCAGTCCTGCCATTGCGAGTTCGGCGGCCTCCGTTGCCCCGTCCGGGCCTGCAAGCATCGGGACATTGTCCAATGCTACGCCCGGCACTGCCGTGATGCGCGACGGTGTCCGCATTCCGGTGGATGGCAACCAGACCCTGATCGCGGGCGACCGCGTGATCGTTCCCCAGGACGGACATGCCAACGTCATGTTCCCCGGCTCGGCTTCCAACAAGGCGCCGCTGGCCGGCGTCTTCACCGGCGGCACCGATGCGACCATCGGCTCGACCAAGCTGCCGGGCGGCCTCGAACAAGTGAATGTCGATGTGGCCTCGGGCGACCTGCAGGTCACCCCGCCCGACAGCGACGCAGATGCAGCGGCCTTGGCCGTGACCAAGAAGCTCGCGGCCGGCAGCGGCATCGGCCTGGGTGAATTCGCGCTGGGAGCCCTCGGTGCCGCGGCACTGGGCGCTGCGCTGGGCGGCGGTGGCGGCGGCGACAGCAGCGGCGTGCCGTTCCTGGTTCCCGGTCTTGGCGATGGCGGCGATGCAGACGCCGACGCGGATGCGGACGCTGATGCGGATGCAGACGGCGATGCAGATGCCGATGCCGATGCCGATGCAGACGCAGACGCAGACGCAGACGCAGACGCAGACGCAGACGCAGACGCCGATGCCGATGCAGACGCCGATGCAGACGCCGATGCAGACGCAGACGCAGATGCAGATGCCGACGCCGACGCCGACGCCGACGCCGACGCCGACGCCGACGCCGACGCTGACGCTGACGCTGACGCTGACGCTGACGCCGATGCCGATGCCGATGCCGATGCCGATGCCGATGCCGATGCCGATGCCGATGCCGATGCCGACGCCGATGCAGATGCAGATGCAGATGCAGATGCAGATGCTGACGCCGATGCCGATGCAGACGCAGACGCCGATGCCGATGCCGATGCGGACGCTGACGCCGATGCCGACGCAGACGCAGACGCAGACGCAGACGCAGACCACCTCCTCGATCCGGGCGACGGCCTCGTCCACGGCGTGGTCGGCGCGATCGACGACACCCTCGGCCTGGGCGGCGCCCTGGCCCCGGTGTCCCCGATCGTCGACGGTGTGACCGATGTGGTCGACAGCGTGCTGGCTCCGCTGCTCGGTTCCGAATTCACGCCGAACGACCCCAACGAGTTCGACTCGGTCGACAACGCCGTGGGCAACATCCTCGATCCGCTGGGCAACACGCTGAGCCCCGTCGTGGACGACCTGCTGGGTGCCGGCGTGACCGATGCGCTGCTCGGCTCGCTGCTCGGCCAGGTCGACTACGTGACCGACGGCCTGCACAACCTGCTGGCCGGTGAAGGCCCGCTCGGCGGCCTGACCGCCGGCCTCGGCCTGGATGGCGTGCTCGGCGAAGACGGCATCGTCGGCGGCCTGCTCGAAGGCGTGCTGGGCGAAGACGGCCTGATCGGTGGCCTGCTTGCCGAAGACGGCCTGGTCGGCAGCCTGCTGGGCGACGACGGCATCGTCGGTGGCCTGATCGGCGACGACAGCGCCCTGGGCGGCCTGCTCGGCAACCTGCTGGGCGACGACGGCGCGCTGGGCGGCCTGCTCGGTGAAGACGGCGCGCTCGGCAACGTGCTGGGCGGTGTGCTCGGTGCAGGCGGCCTCCTGGGTGGCCTGACCGGCGACGGCAGCGCCCTGGGCGGCCTGCTGGGCGACGACGGCCTGGTCGGCGGTCTGCTCGGCGAAGACGGCACGCTCGGCAACCTGCTGGGCGAAGGCGGCCTGGCCGGTGGCCTGCTCGGTGAAGACGGCGTGCTGGGCGGTCTGCTCGGCCAGGACGGCATCGTCGGCGGTTTGCTGGGTGACGGCGGCCCGCTGGGCGGCGCGCTCGGTGGCGACGGCCTGCTCGGCGGCCTCCTGGGTGAAGACGGCATCGTCGGCGGCCTGCTTGGCGACGACGGCCTGGTGGGTGGCCTGCTCGGTGAAGACGGCCTCCTCGGCAGCAACGGCATCGTCGGCGGCCTGCTCGGCAACGACGGCCTGGTCGGCGGCCTGCTGGGCGACGACGGTCTCGTGGGCGGCCTGCTCGGAGACGACGGCATCGTCGGCGGCGTGCTCGGCCAGGACGGTCTGCTGGGCGGTGTGCTCGGTGAAGACGGCATCGTCGGCGGCCTCCTGGGAGGCGACGGCCTCGTGGGTGGCCTGCTCGGCGACGACGGCGTCGTCGGTGGTCTCCTGGGCGACGACGGTCTGGTCGGCGGCCTGCTCGGCGAAGACGGCGTGGTCGGCGGTCTGCTCGGACCGGACGGCCTGGCCGGCGGCCTGCTCGGCGAAGACGGCATCGTGGGTGGCCTCGTCGGTGAAGACGGCCTCCTGGGCGGTCTGCTCGGCGGCGTCCTGGACGGCATCGGCGGCGGCAACCCCGGCACGCCTGGCGGCCCGGCGCTGCTCGATCCGGCCGACAGCATCGTGGGCGGCATCGCCGCCGGCCTGAACAACGGCCTGCTCGGCGAGTTGGGCCTGGGTGACCTGCTGACCCCGGTGGCCGGCCTCACCGACAACGTCACCGACGTGGTCGACGGCCTGCTGGCTCCGGTGCTCGGCGATGTGTTCACCCCGAACAACCCCAACATCCTCGACCCGGTCGACGGCGTGGTGGGCCAGGTGACGGACGGTGTGAGCGGCCTCGTGAGCCCGCTGGCCGACCAGCTGCTCGGCGCGGGAACGACGGCGGCGCTGCTGAATGCGGTGGACACGCAAGTGGACTTCCTCACCGATGGCGTGGCAAACCTGGTGGACGGCGGCCTGCTGGGCGGCGTGCTGGGTGACGACGGCCTGCTGGGTGGCGTGCTCGGAGGCGACGGCGGCCTCCTCGGCGGTGTCGTCGGTGACGACGGCCTGTTGGGCGGTCTGCTCGGCGGCGACGGCGGCCTCCTAGGCGGCGTCCTCGGTGACGACGGCCTCCTGGGCGGTTTGCTCGGCGGCGACGGCGGCCTCCTCGGCGGCGTCCTGGGTGATGACGGCCTGCTGGGCGGCGTGCTCGGCGGCGACGGCGGTCTTCTCGGCGGTGTCCTGGGTGATGACGGCCTGCTGGGCGGCGTGCTTGGCGGCGACGGTGGCCTCCTCGGCGGTGTCCTGGGTGACGACGGCTTGCTGGGCGGTCTGCTCGGCGGCGACGGCGGCCTCCTCGGCGGTGTCCTGGGTGATGACGGCCTGCTGGGCGGCGTGCTCGGCGGCGACGGCGGCCTTCTCGGCAGTGTCCTGGGTGACGACGGCCTCCTGGGCGGCGTGCTCGGCGGCGACGGTGGCCTTCTCGGCGGTGTCCTGGGTGACGACGGGCTGCTTGGCGGCGTGCTCGGCGGCGACGGCGGTCTCCTCGGCGGTGTCCTGGGTGATGACGGCCTCCTGGGCGGCGTGCTCGGCGGCGACGGCGGCCTTCTCGGCGGTGTCCTGGGTGACGACGGCTTGCTGGGCGGTCTGCTCGGCGGCGACGGCGGCCTCCTCGGCGGTGTCCTGGGTGACGACGGCTTCCTGGGCGGCGTGCTCGGCGGCGACGGCGGCCTTCTCGGCGGTGTCCTGGGTGACGACGGCTTGCTGGGCGGCGTGCTCGGCGGCGACGGCGGCCTTCTCGGCGGCGTCCTGGGTGACGACGGCCTCCTGGGCGGCGTGCTCGGCGGTGACGGCGGCCTGCTCGGCGGCGTCCTCGGCGACGGCGGCATCGTCGGTGGTGTCCTGGGTGACGACGGCCTCCTGGGCGGCGTCCTCGGCGGCGACGGCGGCCCGCTCGGCGGCGTCCTCGGCAACGACGGCATCGTCGGCGGCCTCCTGGGCGACGACGGCCTCGTGGGCAACCTGCTGGGCAACGACGGCCTGGTCGGCAGCCTGCTGGGTCAGGACGGCCTGGTCGGCGGACTGCTCGGCGGCGTCCTGGGCAGCGACGGTCCGGTCGCCAACATCCTGCAGCCGGTCTCCGACGTGGCAAGCGGCCTCACGGACACGGTCGCACCGATCGTCGCCACGGTGGCGGGTGCCGCGACCGGGGCGGTCGAGCCGGTGGCCGACATCCTGGCAGGCGCATCGGGTGCGGTGGCACCGGTGGTCGACACGGTCAGCACCGTGGTGAACAGCGTCGACCACGCGGTCACCCCGCTGGTGACCGAGGTCGTGACCCCGATCACCAGCCTGGTCGAGCACGCAGCGTCGCCGGTCACCAACATCCTGCACGGCCTGTTGGGTTGATCAAGAAAGAGCGAAGGAGAGAGGGAAGAGGGAAACCGCAGACAGGGACAGGCCGGCCACCGGCCTGTCCCGCGAAAGGATTGCTATGAAAAAGAATTTCCGGATATTGGCCATCGTTGCGCTCGGGGCCAGCCTCGTTGCCTGCAGTACGCCCAAGAGCGGTCGCGACGACGCGACCTACTACTACTCGAACAAGGGCGCGGCGGCGGTGGCCAAGGTGGAACCTCCGCCGCCTGCGCCGCTGACGAACGGACCCGTGGGCGTGCCGAAGATCGTGTACTTCGACTTCGACAAATACAACATCCGCGCGCAGGACCAGCGCATCGTGGAAGCGCATGCGAGCTTCCTGAAGAACCGTCCGGCCAGCCGCGTGGTCATCGAAGGCCATACCGACTCGCGCGGCGGCCGCGAATACAACCTCGCGCTGGGGCAGCGCCGTTCGGAGTCGGTGCAACGTGCGCTCACGCAGCTGGGCGTGCCGGCCGAGCGCGTCGAGGCCATCAGCTGGGGCATCGAAAAGCCCGCGTCGCAGGAAACCACCGAGGAGGGCTACCAGCTCAATCGCCGCGCCGAGTTCAGCTACCGCTGAAGTCGAAAGCCCAAGCGATGACGTCGAAGGCAACAGTCTCCGGTGAGCAGTTCCGTCGTCCGAGCGAGAGCCGATAGATGACGGACGCGACCGGTCTCCCGCACTCGATCGGGGCCGAATGATGTCCTTTTCAGACCAGCTCCACGCCTGCCACGAACGCCTGGCGTCGGTGTGCGCGGCGCTGCCTGCCCCATACCCCGCTTTCACGCTGTTCTTCTCGGTGAGCGACGGTTCGCAGCGTGCGCACGTCGTGCACGCGCGGGCCGCCGAGTTCGAGACCGCATGGCGCGAAGGCGCCGACCTCGCCGAAGGCTGGGTGCGCGACCACGGCGTGGTCTCGCCCTGGCTTCGCATCGACTGGGTCGAGGGCGCGAGCCCGATGGACTGGGCGCAGTTCAAGACGCAGCTCACCGCCGTCAAGCGCAACTACTTTCGCCTCGGCCTGGCCTTCGACAAGGACTTCGAGATTGCCTTCACCGAGCAGGAGCTCAACGCCAACGCGATGCTGGCGGGCGACTCGACGATCGCGCATGCGGTGATGAACCCGCGCAACTTCGAGGCCTACGGCCAGGCGCGTTTCCAGCGCCCGCTCATGCTGGACATGCCGGCGGACCAGCCGGTCTACCTGCTGGCGACCGTGGGCGTGTTCTGCCAGCCCGACGGCGTGGTGCACAAGCTCATCGGCACGGGGCTCGATGCGGGCCGGCGCCAGCTGCCCGCGCTCAACCCGCAGTCGGCGATGGACCTGGTGCGCAGCGGCTCCGCGTACCTCGCGCGCCAGGTGCAGAGCGACGGGCTCTTCGTGTACGGCTACTTCCCGTGCTTCGACCGCCGCATCCCGACCTACGACGCGATGCGCCATGCGAGCGCGATCCACGCCATGCTCGAAGCGTGGGAGGTCACGCGCGACGAAACCCTGCGCTCGGCCATCGACCGCGCGCTCGACCACCTCACCAACTGGCTGATCCGCGACTACCAGCTCGCCGACGGCCGCGAGGTGGCCTTTCTCGTGGACACCGGCGGGGAGATCAAGCTCGGCGGCAACGCGGCCTGCGTGCTCGCGCTGGTGAAGTACTGCGAGCTCATGGACACGCGCCGCTGGCTGCCGCTGCTCGAGAAGCTCGCGCTGGGCATCGTGTCGCTGCAGGATGCGGCCACCGGCCGCTTCAACCACGTGCTGCACGCCACCGACCTGGCGGTCAAGCAAGCCTCGCGCGTCATCTACTACGACGGCGAGGCGGCCTACGGCCTCATGCGCCTCTACGGCCTCACGCGCGATGCGCGCTGGCTCGCGGCGGTGGAGAAGACTTTCGATCATTTCATCGCGAGCCAGCACTGGCAGGCGCACGACCACTGGTTGAGCTGCTGCGTCAACGAGCTCACCCACTGGAGCCCGCAGGAGAGGTACTTCCGCTTCGGGCTGCAGAACGTGGCGGGCTACCTGGACTTCGTGCTCGACCGCAAGACCACCTTCCCGACGCTGCTCGGGCTCATGCTCGCCGCGCAGCAGATGCTGCAGCGCCTGGAGAGCATGCCTGCGATGCGGCACCTGCTGGACGAGCTGGACACCGAGAAGTTCTACCGCGCGCTCGACTACCGCGCCCATTACCTCCTCAACGGCTTCTTCTGGCCGGAGGTGGCGATGTACTTCCGGCGGCCGTCCACCGTGGTCGGCTCCTTCTTCATTCGCCACCACGCGTTTCGTGTGCGCATCGACGATGTCGAGCAGTACGTCTCGGGCTTCGCGTCGTACCACCGCTACCTGCTCGAGCGCCGCGTGCCGCTGGGCGCGAGCAGCGCCGCCGGCAGCGCAAGGGATGACAGCGCCGCCTGGACCGCGAGCGAAATGGCGCGCGTGACCCACGGCGAATGGGTGGTGCGCCCCGAAGACGGCTGGCGCGCGAGCGGCGTGACGCAGCGCTCCTTCATGCGCAAGGGCCGCGTGGTGTTCGAGAACCAGACGCGCCCGTCGAAGACGCCGCTGGCGGCGGTCACGCTCAAGGGCGTGCTGCAGCCGGCCGCGGCGGTGCTGTGCACCGACCCCAAGCCGCACCTGGACAAGCGCGTGCCGGTGCTCAAGGTGCCGAATGTGCTGCAAGCCGTGCTGCAACTCGGTGAACATGCGCGCACCGAATTCACCGGCCGCGTCTGCGGCGTGCTGGGCCACGGCACCGGCAGCAGCACCGTGGCCGCGATGCTGGCCGGCGCGCTCACCGTGTGGGGCGAGGTCGGGCAGCCCGAAGGCAATATCAGCCTGCCCTCGGGCATCGCGTGGAACCTCACCTGCATGCCTCGGCACGCGGCCTACTGGGTGCTGGAGATGGGCACCTCGCACATGCCGGCGTCGTCGCAACTGGTGCGGCCTTCGCTGGTGGTGGTGACCGGTCTCTCGGCTGCATCTCAGAAACACCGCGGCCCCTCGGACGCGGCCGCGCGCATGGACAGCCGGATCTTCCAGGGCATGGCCGCCGGCGACAACGTGGTGCTCAACCGCGACATGCCCGAGTTCACGACCTTCGCCGAAGCCGCGATGGCGCACCAGCTGCAGATCGTGACCTACGGCGAGCACAAGGATGCCGACGTGCGCCTGCTGGCCTTCGACCACGGCGAGGTGCAGGCGCAGGTGGCGGGGGAGCCCTTCCAGCTTCGGCTCAACGCGCCGGGGCGCCACATGGGCGCGAGCGCCGTCGCCGCGCTCGGCGCGCTGCAGGCGCTGCGCCTGCCGCTGGCCGCCGCGGTCGAACCCTTCGCGCACTTCGAGCCGCCGGGCGGACGCGGTGCGCTGCACACCATTCACATCGGCGGCGGAAGCTTCAAGCTGATCGATGAAACCTATGACGCCAACCCCAGCTCGATGCGGGCGGCGCTCGAATTGCTGTCACAAGCCCCATGCGAGCCTGCGCGCCGTGTCGCCATCCTTGGCGACATGCAGGAGCTGGGTCCCGCGGCGCAACGCCATCACCTCGACTTGGAGGAAGAGTTGCTGGCGTCGCAGCCTGACCGGGTGCTGCTGTGCGGTCCGCTCATGCGGGCGCTGCACGCGCGCATCCGTACCAAGGTCCGTTCGCACTGGTTCGTGGACGTGTCGGACCTGTCGACCGCATTGGGCGGTCTGCTGCAACCGGGCGACTGGGTGCTGGCCAAGAGTTCCGCCGGCGTCGGCCTGTCCCGGCTCGCCCGGGTTTTGAAAGCATTGCCATGAGATGGAACGCGTTGATTCGCATGCCCTACGAACGCGACGTGGAGGCGCCGCGGCGCTGGTGGCTCGGCTGGCTCCAGCTGTTGTTCGCATGGTTGGTGTGCATGCTGTTGTGCGCGAACATCGCATTGGTGCTGGCAGAGGGTTTGCCCGTAGTGAAGGGCGAGGCGACGGTGGACCGGCAGGCGGGCTGCACGGCCACGCAAACGGCGTTTCAACGCGACATGAGAACCGAGCGGCAAATCGAAGCAACAAAGGCGCGCGCCCCCCGATGCTGAGGTGCACGGCAAGCGATTTTTTGCTTTGTAATGTTGCGTAACAGTCGATAATGATTCGAGCGTCAATGCTCGACGGATCGGCCTTTTCTCATGATCAAGTTTCTCTTGCCCAGCCAGCTGGTTGCCGAAACTCCGGACGAGCCGGGAGCCAGTCCCTACGCGGGTGCGCTCCACACGGCTTTTCGCGCGGCTTACCCGCTGGTCAAGAGCGCGGCGTGGCGTTCGCTCCCCATCAGCCTGTTCGGGCTGCTGCCTTCCATCTTCCTGCTGCAGGTCTATGACCGCGTGCTCTCGCGCAGCGGCACTTCGACGCTCGCCGCGCTGGTCAGCGGCATCCTGTTCTTCCTGTGCATCGAGTTCTGGCTGCGCACGCGGCGCTCGCGCATGCTGCGCAACGCGGGCGCGATCATCGACCACGGCGTCTCGGGCGCGCTGCTGCAGTCGATGCTGGCCCGCCCGCTGCGCGCGCTCGAAGCGCGCCCGGCCTCGGTGTGGCAGCAGTACTTCCGCGACGTGGGCTCGGTGCGCGGCACGGTCACCGGCGGTCTCGCGCAATCGATCTTCGACCTGCCCATGGCCGTCTTCGCGCTCGTGGTGATCGGCATCGTCGCCTTGCCGGTACTGCCGGTGGTGGCCGCGTTCCTGGCGATCATGTCGTTCCTGGCCTGGTGGTGGGCCGACGAAGTGCGCGCCGGCCGCGTGGAGGAAGTGCAGCGCGGCCGGGGCCTCGATCGCATGACCTCGGAGATCTGCAACGCGCGCGAGACGCTCAAGACGCAGGCCAACGACGGCCCCATCAGCGACATGTGGCGCCAGACCTACAACGCCTGGCTCTCCGAGAGCTTCAGCAAGAACGGCCAGATCGAAACCGCGCGCGACGGCACCACGGTGCTGCTCACCGTCTTCTCTGTGGTCGTGGTGACGGTGGGCGCCATCTCGGTGATGGAGCAATGGATGACGGTCGGCGGCCTCGTGGCTTCCAACATGCTGGCGCTCAAGGCGCTGCAGCCTGTGGCCGGGCTCGTGTCGAACTGGCGCGCGCTGGCCACCGCCAAGGAAGCGGCCAGGCGCCTGGAAACCGTGCTGGCCGAGCCGGTCGAGAAGCCCCCCACTGGCATGACGCTGCCGCAGCCTCTCGGCCGCATCACGCTGAAAGACGTGAGCTTCAGCTTCACAGAGACCGCGCAGCAGCCGGTGCTGGAAAGCGTCGACCTGGACATCGGCCCTGGCGGGCTGCACGTGATCGTCGGGCGCAACGGCGCGGGCAAGTCGACGCTGGTCAAGCTGCTGTCGGGCCTGTATGCGCCCACGCGCGGGATCATCAGCATCGGCGAGTACGACCTCTCGCAGTTCGGCCGCGAAGAGCTCTCGCGCTGGATCAGCTATCTCTCGCAGGAGGTCTACTGGTTCGGCGGCTCGCTGATCGACACCATGCGCCGCGCGGCCCCCGGCCAGAGCGACGAGCAGATCGTCTCGGCCTGCAAGCTCTCGGGCGCGCACGACTTCATCTCGCGCCTGCCCGACGGCTACCGCACCATGGTCGGCGAAGGCGGCACCGGCGTCTCGGTGGGCGAGCGCCGCAAGCTCGCGCTGGCGATGAGCTTCCTGCGCAAGCCCTCGGTGCTGGTGCTCGACGAGCCCAGCAACGACCTGGATTTCCAGAGCGAGCGCAACCTGCTCGCCACGCTGCTGGCGGTGGCCAAGGTGCGCACCGTGGTGGTGGTCACGCACTCGCTGCGCATCGTCTCGGCCGCCTCGGCGGTCTACCACGTGACGGGCCAGGGCAATGTCGAAGTGGGCACCGCCGCGGTCATGGTGCCCAAGCTCTTCGGCGTGAAGAAGCCGCTGGTGGCGGTGGGCGACGAAGACAACGCGGGGGCCTCGGCCTCCCGCTCCATGGCGTAAGAACACGAATCCGATGAGCAATGCACGACGCATGAGATGGACGCAGCCCCACCGTCATGGAATGCCGCGGAACCGGCTTGTCCGGGCCGCCGGCAATGCCCCCGGTGAGGGGGTGGGCGCAGCGATACGAAGTGCGCGAAGCCTGGAGGAGAGCTCGTTGTGAAATCAGACCTGCCGCAGATCCTTCAGGACGAAGAGCAGAAGCGCGCGGCGCGGACCTCGCCGCAGGGGCGCCGGCGCCAGTGGATCATCGGCGGTGCCATCGGCGTGCTGGCCCTGATCGGGCTCGGCTTTCCGATGGAAACCGTGGTCGTCGCGCCGGGCCGCGTGATCCCTTCGGACCGCGTCAAGTCCATCCAGCATCTGGAAGGCGGTATCGTCAGCGCGGTGCTGGTGAAGGAGGGCGAGACGGTCAAGCAGGGCCAGTCGCTGGTCGAGATCGACCTGGGCGGCAGCGGCCTCAACCTCGAAGAACTCACCGCCCGCTACGCGGCCACGCAGGCCACGCGCGTGCGCCTCATCGCCGAGAGTCGCGGCCAGCCGCTCAACCGCCAGTCCTTCGCCGCCGACCTGGACCAGGACGTGTTCGAAGGCGAGCTGGGCGCCTACCAGGCGCGCGCGCTAGAACAGCGCGGCGTCATGGCCGGCGCGGTCTCGGGCCTGGAGCAGGCGCGCAGCAAGCAGCTGGAGCAGCAGGCCAAGGTCAAGGGCCTGAACGACCGGCTGGTGCTGATGCAGAAGGAACTCGAGATCTCCGAGCAACTGCTCAGCGAAAAACTCGTCGGCCAGGTCGAGGTGCTCGAGAAGCGCCGCCAGGCCGAGGGCGTGCGCAGCGAACTCGCGGTGGCCCGACAGGGCGTGGTGTCCGCCAACGCCGCCATCACCGAATCGCAGGCCAAGATGGCCGAGGCCGAGGGCCGCTACCGACGCCGCGCATCGGACGAGCTGGCCACGGTCGAGCGCCAGTTCGCCAGCCTGAGCGAAGACCTGGCGCGCGCCCGCACGCAGCGTTCGCGCACCGTGGTGAAGGCGCCCTCGGATGGCATCGTCAAGGGCCTGCGCAACTCCAGCCCGGGCTGGGTGGTCAAGCCCGGCGAAGCCATCCTCGAAGTGGTGCCCGACAAGGACGAGATCATGGTGGAGGCCCGGCTCAATCCGAACGACCGCGGCTTCGTGGAGATCGGCCAGTCGGCACGCGTGAAGATCACCGCCTACGACTACCTGCGCTACGGCGCCGTCGAAGGCAAGGTGATGCTGGTGGCGGCCGATGCCGATCGCGACGCGGCCATCGCCCAGGGCGCGCCCTACTACCGGCTGCTGATCAGCATGTCGCAATCGCACGTGGGCCGCGAGGAGAACCGCATCACCGCCGGCATGGAGTCCGAAGTCGACCTGCGCGTAGGCACCGACCCGTTCATCTGGTACATCCTTCGTCCAGTGCTCAAGTTGCGGCGCGAAGCCTTCCGCGAACCATGAGGGGCCGCATCGCTACCAGCCGGCGCCGCACCACGGGCACCGGTGTGCTGTGCGCAGCACTGTGCGCGAGCTTCGCGCTCCCGCCGACCGCCCTTGCGCAAGAGGTGCAGCAAGCACCTGAGGCACCGGAGGCGTCGCAGGTGCCTGTGCCATCGCTCTCGCTCGCACGGCGCCTGTCCACGCCGTCCGTCGGCGCCGCGAACTACGCCCAGCGCGTGAAGCAGGCGCTGATCGCCCTGTCGCAGGAATACCCCGAGGTGCAGACCGCCCAGGCGGCGGCCACCACCAGCAGCTACAGCGTCGATGCCGCCAAGCAGGCGCGCTACCCCCGCTTCAAGATCGGCACCTCGTCCGGCAATTACAACAGCGGCGCGGACAACGCCAGGACCCAGGGCTACACCGTGCTCACCGCCGAGGCGCGCGTGAGCCTCATCGATGGCGGTGCCATGAGCGCCGCGCAGCGCGCGGCCGAGGCCGGCAACAAGGCGGACGACGAGGCCGTCATCACCACCTCTCAGAAGGTGGTGCTGGATGCGCTCACCGCCTATCTGCAGGTGCAGCGCTTCGACCTGAAGAAGCAGATCGCGCACAAGGCCACCGAGGTGGTGGCGGAGCTCTCCAAGGCCGAGGCCCGCCGTGTCGCGCTCGGCGTCTCGGGCGACAACGACCTGAACATGGCGGCCTCCCGGCGCGCCCTGGTGGCCGCGCGCGAATCCGACTTCGAGGCCCAGCGCGACGAGGCGCTCGCCAAGTTCCGCAACTACTTCAAGTTCTCGCCCAACACCGAGTCGTTGCCGGTGCTCGCGGCGCCGCCGCAGTGGCGCATCGCCTCGCAGGAAGAGGCGCTGCGCCGCGCCGAAGCGCGCAGCACCGAGATCGCCGAGGCCCAGGGCCGCATCGAGCGCGCGAGGGCGCTGGTCGACCAACAGGAATCGAGCCTCTACCCGACGCTCGATGCCGTCGTCGTGAAGAGCAAGGACCCGCGGGGCGTGTCGCCGCAGGACCCGACGCGCGCGGCCTTCGAGCTCAACTGGAACTTCGGCAACGGCTTCGACCGGCAACTGCGCCTGAAGAGCGCGCTGGCCGAAGTCGCGAACCAGGAAGCCAAGCTCGAAGGCGTGAAGAACAACCTGTTCGAACTCACCTCGGCGTCATGGGCCCGCACCGTGTCGGGACGCGAGCGCGAGAAGCAGCTCATGGAAGCCGTCAGCACGTCGGGCCAGGCCTTTCGCGGCCGCCGCCGCCTGATGGAATTCGGCCGCGAGACCCTGCCCAAGGTGCTCGACGCGCAGCTGGACTACTACACGCTGCTGTTCGACTACGTCGACGGCGTCTTCGACCTGCGCATCTCCGAGCTGCGCCTGGCGCGCACCACCGGCGAACTGCGCATCGAGCCCGATGTCATGAACAGCTGGATCGACCGCATGTTCGGCCCGCCCAACCGTTCGATGCTCACCGAAGACGGCCTCCTCGCGGCGCTGTGCATTTCGAGCAACGCAGCCTGCCCGAACGAGCCGGTCGTCGAACGCTCGCCGGGCGCCGCGGCCAACAACCCGCCGCTGCGCCGCACCCCCCGCCTGACGCCCCGCTGAAAAAACAAGGGCGAGCGAAGCAAAGCCCCGCAAGTTCGTGGAACACCGAGGAACCGGCTTCGCCGGGCCTCAGGTGTTGCCCCCGGTAGGGGGGAGGCGAAGCGACACGAAGTGCGCGAAGCCTGGGGGCGAGCCCAGCTCACGCGTCTTCGGGGATGCCGGGCTCGCCGTCGAGGATCTGGTACTTGCGCATTTTTTCCCACAGCACCTTGCGGCTGATGCCCAGGTGCTGCGCGGTGTCCTGGCGCTTCCAGTCGTTGATCTCCAGCGCCGCGATGATGCGGTTGCGCTCGCCGCTGTTCCACCCCTTGCGGTCGCCGCTGCCGTCGAGCGCGACACCGCCTGCGTTGCCTGCGCCGCTGCCGTGTCTTTCGGCCGACATCGCCGGCGTCGGCGTGCCGCGCGTGAGGGCGATGGCGCGCTGGATCAGGTTCTGGTCCCAGCCATGCAGCTGCCGCGCGATCACGCCCACGCGCTCGGCAAGGTTGCGCAACTGGCGCACGTTGCCGGGGAAATAGGTTTCGGCCACCGCATCGCTGAGCCAGTGCGGCGTCTCGCCCAGCGTCTCGAGCTCGTCGCCGAGCACGTTGCTCAGCAGCGCCTTGAAGATCGCGATCTTGTCGACCTCGCCGCGCTCCTCGAGGCTCGGCACATGCAGCTCGATCACCGCGAGCCGGTAGAACAGGTCGGCGCGGAATTCGCCGCTCGCCACCATCTCGCGCAGGTTGCGGTTGGTCGCCGCCACGAGCCGGAAGTCGACCCGTATCGGCGAGGTCGCACCCAGCCGCGTCACCGCGTTGTCTTCCAGCACGCGCAAGAGCTTGACCTGCTGGTAGCGCGGCAGGTCGCCGATTTCATCGAGGAACAGCGTGCCGCCCGTGGCCTGCTCGAAATAGCCGCGGTGCGCATGCACTGCGCCCGTGAACGAGCCCTTGGTGTGACCGAAGAAGAGCGACTCGAAGAGACCGTCCGGGATCGCGCCACAGTTCACCGCCACGAACGCGCCCTTGCTGTACGACTGGTGCCCCAGGTGCAGTTGCTGCGCGATGCGCTCCTTGCCGACGCCGGTCTCGCCGCGCACCAGCACCGGGTGGTTGCAGTCGGCAAACGCGCCCACTTCGGCGAGCAGCGCCTGCATGGCTTCGGAGTGCGCCACCAGCACATCGGGCGCCTGCGGCGCGACATCGCGCGCGCGCAGCTGCCGCACGAGCTTGGCGACCATCGTGCGCAGCTCGGCGCAGGTGAAGTCGTAGGGCAGCACGTGCAGGTATTCGGGCGGATAGGTGCGCGAGTCACGCTCGCGCGAACCCGCGGCGACCCAGATCACCGGCATGCCCTGCAGGAACTCGGTGGCGTGCGCGAGCCCGCCGCTGTCGATGACCGTGACGCTGATGATCGCAACCGAAGGCCGCAGCGCCGCGCCGCGCTCCTGCTGCGGCGGCGGCAGTCCGTCGGCCCGGGTGACTTCCACGTCGAAGCTCGCCATGCACCGCGCGATGCGGTCGAGGATGTCGGCTTTGCCTTCCCAGACAAAGAGGTCGAGTTCGTCGAAGTTGGAGGGGGAACTCATGGGGAAAGAATGCGCATGTCAATAAACCAGCTCGGCGCCTCGATGGCAGGAAAGACGGGCTCCCACTTCTGCTTGCGCCAGATCGATGCCCAGCAGGTCGAGTAAGGCGTTGACTGTGGGATCGAGCAAAGGCCCCAGCGCGTTCTTGATCACAGTCTGCAGGGTGTTCAGGAGGTTGCTGATGAGGTTCAGCGCGCCGTTGAGCACGCCTCCGAGGACGCCGCTGGCATCGCTCGAATACGGCTGGAGCTGGATGCCACCCAAGGTGGAACCCAGGCTCTGGACGAGGGACGTTGCGCTGATCTTCTTGAATGATGGGTCTGGTACCGTGCCGTCGTAGGGCGCCGCATCGATCTCCGGCAGGTTCGCGGGAGCTGGCGCCAGGTAGGTCAGTGCCGTACCGTTCGCGCTGCCGCCGACGTCGGAGTTGATCACGAGCCCAAGACCCGAGATGACGGTCTTCTTGGCGCTGTTCATATCGACGACGTAGGTGCCGCTCGGGTTCTTCCATTTCTTGCCGCTGCACAACAGCGACAGCAGCAGGCAACTGTCGTATTTCGCTTCGCGGTAGCCGATCTCGACAATGCCCACCGGCTCGGCCGTCGGAGGAAGCGACGAAGAGAACATGTTGGTGACCTTGCCAACGCTGAGGCGCGCGACGCTGGTGTCTGCGCGCACGTTCAACGACTTGCTGTCGGCGGCGTTGCATGCATGGCCAGTCACGAGAGCGGATCCGTTGCCCGAACTGATCCCGATGTCGATGGGGGCGGGAAGCGCGGCCGTGTAGATGACTTTCTGCGGTTGGCATGCAGGCAGAAGGCCGCCGCAGCCGACCAGTCCGACAAGGTCGGTCACGATGGTGCCGAGGTTCAGCGACACGACGCTGTCCAGGAAATTGACGATCGGCGAGAGGGCGCCGAGCGCAGCCGAACCCACATCGGAAAGTACATTCGTGACGCCGCTGAGGTTGACCGACATCAGCAGCCGGACCTGGGCCGTCCGGACATAGATTTTGTTGGGATCGTTGACGCCGAGGCTGGCGTTGATCAGCGCGGGATTGCCGACCGCCGAGATCTGCGGCGGCTCGATGACCTGCAGCTTGGTCGTCACGCCGGCGATGCCGGGCAGGGTGATCGGCACGGTGGCTGCGAGCCCGTTCTTTCCGTTCGCGACCTGGATCATTCCCTGCACGATCTGGAAGAGTTGAAGTTCGGTGCTCAGGCCTGCTGCATCCGTACCGGAAGCGATGCCCAGCAGGTCGCTGAGCTTCAAGGTGAACGGCGAGGCCTGCACGCTCACCAGCAGATCGCGCAGGGCCTGCACCGTGAAGGCGGCGGTGCTCCCACCGCGCTCCATGACCGTGATCATGCTCTGCAGCAGGACGCCCGCGTTCACGTCGGTGTTGAGGACCTGGTCGTAGTTGGCGGCGCTGATGTTCAGGTCCAGCTTGAGCTGGTCGAGAAAACTCAGCAGCTGGATGTTGGTGTTGAGCAGGCCCTGCCACCCCGCGGCCTGCAGACTCAGCGAACCACCCAACAGACCGCCGAAGACGGCATTCAGCAGCGCGGACTGCTTGGTGTCCACCGACAGCAGCGTGCTGCGGATGTTCAGCGAAGCGAGCGGCTGCCGCTGCGCCGCCAGCGCCTGCACCGTGATCGTGTAAGGCTGCCCGCCCGAGAGATTCGGCAGCAGCAACGCAGGTGTCCTCGAAAGTCTCACGCGCACGGCATTGAAGAACTGGCCCGTATTGGGTGCGCCGAAATGCTGGGGCGCCTCGCGGGTCTGGGGATCCCAGTTCCCGCATTCGACATTCGCTGCGGCCAGCGGCGGCAGCATCGGCGGCATGTTCTGCGCAGCATTGGCAACCGCGGCGGTCGTGGCGTCGACGCAGCTGAGCGGCAGCAACGATTGAGCCCCCGAAAGCGCCGCCAGATCCGCAGTCTTCTGGAGCTCCCGCTTCATCAGCATCAGGTAGCCGATCTGGGTTCCGAGAAGCGTGATGACGACCAGGCTCAGCGCAATGGCCGTGTTGATGATGATGGAGCCGCGTGCGCGCGCACCGCGCGGCCCGGGCGCCTGTCGGGCTGCGCGGCGAAGGGAATTCCGGAGTGCTGTGGCCATGGCGGTGAACTCCCCTTCAGGACCGGAGCGCGATGGTCGATCGGCTCCGCAGTTGGTCGGGCACCCATGTGCTGAGGTCCAGCAACGGCATCGTCGGAAGCAGGCGGTTCGCGCTGTACGGATAGCTCACGGTCACCACATAGGCGGCCGATGTGCCTGCGCCGCTCGGCGCTGCGGTCACCACCACCGTGGCGGCGATCCAGGCGCGACGCGTCGTCACGCTGGCATTGGAAGAAGCAGGAACCACGAGCGAATTGGCCAGGGCGCCATAGACGGCATCGGTGACCCGCGCGTCGTTGCCGACTGGTGCGGTCACCATGCTCGCGACCCGCGCGCCTTCCTCCGCGGCGCGCGTGACCACCTGCTGCGTGTAGAAGACCGCGCCGAATGTCGCGACCGCGTACAGGACGCTGAAAAGCAGCACGAAGACCAGCGCGAATTCGATCGCGGCCACGCCGCGCTCTCTGCTTTTCACGCGGCCGGCAATCATGGCGACCTCCCATCGAGGAGCATGCTGGCCTTGCCGATGATGATGTTCGGCATCGCGAAAGCAGGCAGCGGCGGCAGCAGGCCGTTCATGTTCGATGCGGTGACGGTGACCACCATCTGGCAGCGGGCGTCCCACTCCGGGCCGCAGGTCGGCGTTCCGCAGACGTTGCTGACGACGCCGCAGACCGTGGCCTGGACATTGCGCGTCACCACGGTTGGCAGCCATGTGATGGCCTGTTGCGCGACGGCTCGCGCATGGTCTTGCCGGCCCTGCAGCGTGGACTGGTAGCGCAACGCCGCACGCGCGCCGTCTTCCGCCGCGTTCTGCACGCCCAGGCGAAACGCGAACAGCATGCCGTAGCAGATGGCCCCGTAAAGCACTGCGAAGAAGATCAGGAACACCATCGCGAACTCGATCGCATACACGCCGCGTTGGCGGCGTGCTGCGGGGCGGGTGCCTGGCGTTTTCATGGCGATGCGGGTGTGGGGACCGGGTCCTGTCTCGGCCTTACCTGGGTGCGGTGGCGCTGCTGCCCGAACCGGACGACGACTTGACCGACGAGCTCATGCGCTCCGGAATCGGAAACTCGAAGCTCTTGAGGTACCGCTCGTAGCTGCGGTTCGCCACGCTGCCCGCGATGGGGCGCGGCGTGGTGGAGGCGATCTCGCCGCTGCGCTGCCAGGCGAGCAGGCCCTGCGTCGCATCGCCTACCTGCAGCGGTTCGTAGACGAAGTCTTCGTCCTCGGCCATTTCCTCATGGTCGTGCGACGGCACGGGTGCGGTCGCAGGCGCTGCCGTGGGCTGAGCCTGGCTCTTCGTCATCGGCGCGGCGGGCTTGGCCTCCTGCGCCAGCGCGACGGGCGCAAAGACCATCAGTGCGACGCTCACGCCGAAGGCGGACGACAGTGCGGCGAAGCGAAAGGCGTGTTCTTTTTTCATGGAGTGGCTCGTGCGGTCGGAAGGGGTGACGCGGCGGAATCCGCGGTGGACGGGTTCAGCTGGCTCGCGGTGCGCACGCCGCCCATGCCGGCCCAGCGCGATGCCTTCAGTGCCAGGGGCGGGGGCGCCGCATCGTCCCGCGCCAGCGTCGTGCCGCTCGACAGCGGGCGAACGGCAAGAGGCGTGGCGAGGGGAGCGCCACCGGTTGCCGCGAGCGGCGCACCGGTGCGCAGTTGTTGCGCGGCTTCGCGCACGGCTGCGCGCGTGGCTGCCGGCATGCGGTTGGCTTCCATCAATCGGTTGGCCTGCTCGCCCTGGTCGGTGGCTTCGAGGTAGAGCGCGAGGTTGGCCTGCGCCTGGGTGTTGGTCGGGCTCAATTGCAGCGCCTGCATCAGCGGCAACCGCGCATCGGCGATCTGTCCCGCGCGAAGGCTCGCATAGCCCAGGTCGCTGAGCAGCAGGGCATCGGTCGGGGTCTGGCGCTGGGCCTGCTTGAGCAGTTGCACGGCTTCGGGGAAGCTTCCGCGCGCGCCTGCCAGGAGGCCGAGACCGCGGTAGCCGGCGCTCTCCAGCGGCGTGCCGATGAGGCGCTTGTAGGCCGCCTCGCTCGGCGCGGCCTGGCCGGTCTGGCGCAATGCATCGGCACGCGCGCGCGTGGATTCGGGCGACACGCCCCAGCGCTGCTCCAGCGCATCGATGTGGGCCAGCGATGCGAACCACAGGCCTTCGTTCTGCATCTGCTCGACCAGCCGCAGGTACGTGGCCTTGGTGTCGATGGCGGCGCCGGCCCTGGTGTCGGCGGCCGCCTCGGCAACCGCCCGCTGCTGCGCGTCGTTGCTGGCGGCGTACTGGTCCTTGAGGGTGCCGCAGCCGGCCGCCGCGAGGGCGGCGAGCGCGGCGGCCGTGCAGGCCAGCATGCGGCCTGCCGCGCGGGAGCGCATGGAAATGGCGAGGGTTTTCATTTGGTGACGGCTCCCAGTGAACGGAATATCGCGATGAAACCCGGTCCCGCAGTCACGATGACCAGTGCCGGCAAGAGCGTGGTCACCATGACGCCGGTCATCTTCACGGTGATCTTTCCGATGCGCTCCTTCATCTCCGAGCGCCGGTGCTCGCGCAGCCGGTCGCTGAAGATGCGCAGGGGCTCCTGCACCGCGCCGCCGTGCCGGTCGACCTGCACCAGCAGGGAGACGAGGCCGCGCAGGTCCTCGTTCTTGTGCAGGGTGGCCAGGCGTTGCAGCGAGTGCTCGCGCGTGCGGCCTCGGCTGTACTGGTTGTTGGCCAGCGTCAGTTCGTAGCCCAGCACCTTCAACACGTGCTGGAAGTCGGAGGCCATGATCTGCAGGCTCTGGTCGAGGCTCAGGCCCACGCCCTGCAGCAGCCGAAGCAGGTCGATGAAAAGCGGCAGTTCCTGCGCCGCGCGTTCGCGCCGTCCCGCGGCGATGCGGCCCAGCACCCACTTGGGCGCCATGAAACCGACCACGAAGGAGGCGGCCAGCACGAAGGTCACCGTGCGCTGCGCACGGCCTTCGCCCCAGACCACATAGACCAGGAACGGGAGCACCAGCGCGAGCAGGATGCGCGTGACCAGGAAGACCAGTTGCGTGCGCTTGGAGGGCAGGCCGCACTGGTCGATGAGGTTCCTGTCCTCGTCCGCCACCAGCGCCCGGCCCAGCCGCGAATCGAGCCAGTGGAAGGGCAGCTCGCGGTCGGCATGTGCCGGCGTTTCGGCATCTGGCACGGTCTCGGGGCCGGCCCTGTCGTCTGCCTTGGCATCGGCCGGCGCGCCGGCCTGGCGGATGGCACGGCCGATGACCTGTCCGCTGCGCGTGCGCCGCAGTTCGGCCGCGAACAGCGCGCCGGCGCCGACCATCAGTCCCACGGCCAGCAGCACCAGGGCGAAGATGGCCAACTGGTTGGGCGTGAATGTCATGCCAGCCTCGCCAGGCGGTAGAGCAGCGCGGCGCCCGTCAGCTGCAGGCCCAGCGCGGAAAAGATGAGGATGCGGCCCGTGCCGTCGTTCCACATGCCGAGGAAATAGCTCGGGTTGCTCATGATCAGGAACGCCCCGACGCCCACCGGCAGCAATCCGAGGATCCAGGCCGAGAGCCGCGTCTCCGCGGACATCGCGACGAGTTCGTGCTCTGCCTGCTCGCGGTCGCGCATGAAGTTGGCCACGCGCTCGAGCAGCAGGTCGGCACGGCCGCCGTAGCGCACGCCCAGGCCCAGGATGGACGCGAGCAGAAACAGTTCTTCGACGCGCACGTTGGCGGCGGTCTGGTGCAGCGCGCGGTCCAGGTCCACGCCCGCGCGCACCAGCGCGGCCGAGCGCTCCAGGTGCCCGCGCAGCGGCGTCTCGGTGGTGGAAATCGCCAGCTGGAAGGCGGCCTGCGTGGAGTTGCCGATGGTGATGAGGCGCACCATCGCATCGATGTAGGCGGGCAGCTGGCTCACCAGCTTGCGGCGGAATTTCTGCAGCTGGAGCCAGAGCACGAAGGTCGCGACGAGCAGCATCAGCAGCAGCACGCCGAATGCGGCAAGCCAGCCGCCGAACGCGCCGGCCAGGAGGCAGAGCAGCGCGATGCCCGCCAGGGCCAGCACGATGGTGCGTGGCTGGACCACGCCCACGAGCCAGCCGGGCATGAGCTTGTCGACCATCCCGGTGGGGACGGAGACTTTCGATGTGGCCTCGGTTTCCAGCCAGGGGTCGGTGGTCAGGCCCAGCGGCGGCTCGTTCGCGGCCATGTCCCGCACGGGCATCGGCACCGGCATTCCCTGCGAACTGCTGGCAAGGATCTGCTGGCGCAGGTGGCGCTCCGCGGCCTGCCGCACCTGCCGCTTCCTGGCCCACTGCCACAGCAGCAATCCCGCGGCTGCTGCCAGCAGCGCGATGACGGCTACGACGAGCAGGCCTTCACGCACGGCCGTCTCCCTGCGCCGCCCGCGTCAACGATTGGCGAAAGCGCGTGATCTTGGGCGAATGCGGCGCGATGCCCAGCGACACCCAGCGGTCGCGCTCCTCGCCGTCGGGCGAGACGATGGGCTCGTAGCGGTACAGCTCCTGCATCGCGACGATGTTGTCGTTGACCCCGGTGACTTCGCTCAGCGAAATGATGCGCCGCTGGCCGCCCGAGAGCCGGCCGATCTGCACGATGAAGTCGATGGCGTTGGCGATCTGCCGGCGCAGGCTCACCTCGCTGCCCTGGTAGCCCGCGAAGCCCGCGAGCATTTCCAGCCGGTAGAGGCATTCGCGCGGCGAGCTCGCGTGGATGGTGCCCATCGAGCCTTCGTGGCCGGTGTTCATGGCCTGCATCATCTCGATGACTTCGGCGCCGCGCACTTCGCCCACGATGATCCGGTCCGGCCGCATGCGCAGGCTGTTGCGCAGCAGGTCGCGAATGGAGATGACGCCCGTGCCGTCGAAGCCGCCCGGCCGGCTCTCCAGCCGCACGACGTGGCTGGTGCCCAGGGAGAGTTCGGCGGTGTCTTCGATGGTGATGACCCGCTCGCGCGCCGGGATGTAGCTGGCCAGCGCATTGAGCAGCGAGGTCTTGCCCGAGCTGGTGCCGCCGCTCACGAGGATGTTGCAGCGCGCGCGTACCGCGATCTCCAGCAACTGCGCCATGCCCGCATCGAAAGTACCGAGCTTCACCAGGTCGGCCGGCGTGAGGGGTTCCTTGCGGAACTTGCGGATCGAGACCGAGAGGCCGTCGATGGCCAGCGGCTCGATGATCACGTTGATGCGGCCGCCGTCCGGCAGGCGCGCATCGACCATCGGGTTGGATTCGTCGAGCCGGCGGCCCAGCGGCGCGAGGATGCGGCGCACGATGCGCATCACATGCTCGGCATCGGCGAAGCGCACCGTCTCGCGCTCCAGCATGCCGTGGCGGGAGACATACACGTTCTGGTAGCCGTTGATCAGGATGTCTTCCACCGCCGGGTCGTTGAGCAGGTCTTCCAGCGGACCGAAGCCCGCCAGTTCCTTGGTCAGCGCGTCGGAGATGAGCTGCATCTCGCGGTCGTTGATCGGCACGCGGCGAAGGCGCACGAAGCTGTCCACTTCGAGTTCGACGAACTGCTGGATCGACGCACGCGACCAGCGGCCGAACTCCGCGCCCAGCTCCTCGATGCGGCTCAACAGGTGATCGTGCGTCCAGCTCTTGATGTCCTGGAACTGCTGCGAATTGATGAACGCCTGGTCGTCGTCGGCAAATTCGATATCGTTGGACATGGGGGCTCAACCTTCACTTGGGCTCTTGCGGAAACGCGAAATCAACGCGCTCCAGCGAGGATCTTTGGCCGGCGGCTGGCCTGTTGGAGACATGAATTCCTGCTGCAGGCCTCGGGCCAGCGCGGAGACGGCCTGCGAATACGGGTCGTTGCGCGCGGTGCGCACCAGCATTTCGCCGCGGCTCGCGGCCGACAGCAAAGGCGCGCTGCGTGCGGGAATCACGTGATGCAGCGGCAGCTCCAGGCGCTCGGCGATGTCCTTGGCGGTGAGGTCCACGTGGCTGTCGAACTTGTTGACCACCAGCGAGAGATGCGTCGTGTCGACCTCGCGCGTGCGCAGATCCTTGAGCAGGTTGGCGGTGGAGACGATCGCGCCGATGCTCTGGTCGCAGACCACCCAGGTGCGTTGCGCCTCGCGCACGGTCTGCGCCACGAAGTCGACGGTGGAGAAACCGCCCAGGTCGGCGATCTGGAAATCGAAGAAGTCGGTCAGGCGCTTGATGAGCGCGACCGAGTCGGCATGCGAGATCTCGCGCACCTGCGCGAGGCTCGCGGGCAGCGGCAGCACCGCGACGCCGCTGCTGTGATGCGCCAGCGCCGTGTGCAGCAGGGTCTGGTCGAGCCGGCGCAGGTTGCGAACGCCGTCGACAAAGCTGAAGCCGCTTTGGGTGTCCAGGTAGAGCAGTCCGTCGCGCGCCGGCAGGCCCAGGTCGAGCAGCGCCACGCCGTGGCGCGCGGCGCGTGCCGGGCCGCGCGCGGCCGCTTGCGCCTGTGCCTGCGCTTGCGCGAGCACGTCGTTGAGCGTCAGCGCGAGGCTGGTCGCCAGCGTGGTGACGCCCAGGCCCGCGCGTGCGCCGAGCAGCGCCAGGGTGCGCCCGCGCGTGCTCACCTGCTGGGAACTGCGCCGCTCGATCAGCGTTCGCAGCGTGCTCACCGCATCCGCGGGGGGCGCCGAGATGTCGACGAAATCGTCCACACCCGCGCGCAGCGCTGCGAGCATGGCGGCAGGCTCGGACGAGACGCCGGTGGCGAGCACCGGCAACGCGGGCCAGTCGCGCTTCAGGCGCTGATGCAGCGGGCCGGCGGTCTCGCACTGGTCGAGCGAGAAATCGATGAACACCGCCACCGGACCGAGCAGCGCGATGCGCTCGTCGATCGACTTGGTGTCCGGGCCGAGCACCACCACCGAGCCGAGGCGGGAGAGCGCATCGGTGAGCCAGGTGATGTGGCTGCCGTTGCCCGATGCGAACAGGTAGGTTTCTGCGCCCACTTCTGGAAGGTTGTCGCGTGGAGCGTTCATGGTGCTGCCTGGCGAGGAGGGGGCTGTGGCTGTCAACGCGAGAAACCCGGGACTGCGGTATCGATCGCGCCGCCCAGGAAATACGAACGCCACACGGCGCCGTCGCGTTGCTCGGCGCTGCCGGGCAGGTAGGGCGCGAGGTCGGTGCCGCGCGCGATGGGCTTGACCAGGTGCGGCGTGACCATGATCACGAGCTCCTTCTCGTTCATCTGGTACTTGTTCTGCTTGAAGAAGGACCCCAGGATCGGCAGGTCGCCCAGCAGCGGCACCTTGTCGGCGTTGGAGGTGGTGGTGCGGCTCACGAGGCCGCCGATGATGAAGCTCTCGCCGTCGCCCAGTTCCACCGTGGTGTCCGCGCGGCGCGTGGTGATGGCCGGAACCGCCACGCCGTTGATGCTCAGCGAATTCGTGTAGTCCAGGTCGCTGGCTTCGGGCGCCACCTTGAGCACGATGCGTTCGTTCGACAGCACCGTGGGCGTCAGCGTGAGGCCGATGCCGAAGGGCTTGTATTCGATGCTGGTGGTGCCCAGGCCCTGCGGCACCGGCACCGGCAGCTCGCCGCCCGAGAGGAAGCTGGCGCTCTGGCCCGACATGGCCACGAGCGTGGGCTCGGCGAGCACGCGCGCCATGCCGTTGCCTTCGAGGAAGCCGACGTTCAGGCCGATGCCGGCCTTGCTGAAGTTGAACAGGAGGCTGAAGGCTTGCGCGAGCGGATTGTTGTATTCGCCGCTGATGGTGCCGTCGGATGCAAAGTTGGCGGACCTGAGCGACGAGGGCGAGAACACCCCGAAGCTGAAGCCGTTCGAGTTGGTGCGGGTGCTGAAGATGTTGAGCCCCGCCTGCTTGAGCACACTGCGGTTGAACTCCACCACCTTCACCTCGACCTGCACGGTGTTGCTTCGCACGTTGACGATCGAGCGGTCGTTCAGTTCGGCCTTGTCGGGGGTGCTGGCCAGCGCGGCGTCGCGCGCCTGCTGGTGCGCCGGCATGCTGTCCATGGTGCCGTTGAGCGTGGACGAGCGGCGGCGCACTTCGAGCGTGTAGGTGGTGGCGGCGTTGTTGCCCTTTTCCCAGACCATGAGCGTGGTGCGCCCGGCGGCCTTGCCGGTCACGATCAGCCGGGCGGCGGGGGAATTGGGTGTCTTGCGCGTGATCGTGACGCCGGCCACGGCTTCGTCGCCGATCGCCATGCGGTCGATGCCCTTGTCGATCAAGAGCTCCTGCTGCGTGCCGGCGCCCAGGGTGAGCGTGCGCGGTTGTTGCAGTTGCACCGGCTGCAGCGGCGATGGCTGCGCTTTCTGCGAGCGCCCCGCCTGCGCCGACTGCGTGTCGGCGGCGGTGGATGCCAGCGGCCAGACAGCCTGCGCCGTCGCGCACAGGGCGATCAGGGACGGCCGCAGCAGCCGCGATGAAACTTCCCCGGGACTGCGAGTGGCGCTGGTCGTCGGCTCGCTGGGCGTGTTGTGCATTTGTTGTTCCTGGATGACGGGTGTCGTGCTGCGCAATCGGCAATCAATCAGTAGTTCACGGTTTCGCTGCGCTCGCCGCGAATGACCTCCACCTGCAGTCCCGTGCGGGCGGGGCCGGCGGCGCGCGGGACGGCGCTGGCGGCCCGCACTTCGGCCACCTGCGGCCGCACGGCCGGGCCCTTGCCGCCGGTGACCAGGTCGGCAGCGGTGAGGCCGGCCTGGGCGCGGTCCAGGCCTTCGAGCGGCGCGCGGCGCGCCTCGCCCGCCTTGGCCTGCACGGGCTGCAAGGCGGTCGGCAGGTCGGCGAAGAGCTTGGGGTCCGGCTCCGACATGTCGTTCGGGTTGCGCAGGGCCAGCATCAGCCTGCCGCTGGCGTCGCCGATGGTCAGGCGGTTCACTTCATCGACGGGCACCGCGAGCACCGCGGTGCGGGCGGGCTCGGCGCGCTGGGCTTGCTGTGCCGCGGCCTTGTCGGTTCCCTTGGGCGGCAGGCCGTCGACCGATGCGTTGCCGAATGCCAGCACGCGCTTGCGCGACAGGAGCAGGCGGGCCTGGCTGCGGTCCACGTCCTTGCCGTCCGACTTGAGCGTGATGAAGACGTCCACGAAATCGCCGGGCTGCAGCTTGTTGCCCACGCCCATGACCTCGTCGGCCTTCACCGCGACGGCACGCTCGCCCTCTGCAATTCGCAGGGCGAGGCCCGAGACCAGCTGGTTCTCCATCACCGGCGTGCCCTCGGCGAGATCCAGCACGGGGACGCGGCCGGCGGCGACGGCCACGTCCTGGAATGCGCCTGCCGGGTTGATCGTCAGCCGCTCCACGCGCAAGGCGTCGGCGGGGATCGCCTGGCCCGCGGGCAGCGGCTTGGCGGCGACGACGACCGGATAGACCAGCACCTGCTGCGCCTTGACGGTCGCGGGTGCCGGGCCGTTGGCCTGCGCGGTCTGCACGGGTGCCTGCCGGCTCAGCATCCAGGCATAGCCGCCCAATGCGATGGCCAGGAGCACCAGGATGGCTGCGAGGATTTTGGTGAGATTGATCATGGGCGGCGGGCTGAGGAGTGAGAGCAAGCAGTCATGAAAAGTGAGGAATGAATGGCCTGCAGTGACAGAGAGGCAGGAACTGCTAGCTCTGTCGTCCCCAGACCATCCATGCCGCCGTGGCCATGGCCAGGTAAGCCGCGTAGGGAATGAAGCGAGCCCGGCGCGGTGCGGTGCCGCCGTTGGCTGCCAAAGTCGGACCCGCCAGGATCGAGATGAGCCGCGGGGAAAAGGGCCAGCGTTGCAGGAGATGCCACAACGCGCTGTGTGCGCCGGCCAAGAGGCTGGCGACGATCCAGATGGGACCCATGGCGGCCAGGCCGACCCAGAGTCCGAGAGCGCCTGCGAATTTCACGTCGCCTGCTCCCATGAGGCCGAAGGCATAGAAAAGCAGCAGGAAGCCGAAGCCGACGCCTGCGCCGAGGAGCGCCTGGGTCCAGTCGATTCCGAAAGGCTGCATCCCGAGGGCGAGTGCAGCGAGAGCCGCAGCGGCTCCTGCAAGCACAAGCCAATTCGGGACGCGGCGTTGTCGGAAGTCATAGACGGTGACGAAAAGAAGCCAGAGCAGGCATCCCAATGCCACGGCCGTTCTTAACCCGCGGGAGCTGGAGCGGTAGGGAGTGCGTCGCGAATTCGCTCAAAAACCGTCACAAGTCTGGTGCCCACTCCGGGAAGCACGGACACGATCGCAATTGAAATCAGGCCCGCAATAATTCCATATTCAATTGCGGTAGCACCTTCTTCGTCGCGCAGAAAACGAGTAATAGAACTAAGCATGGTTTACCCCTTTAGGAAGTGTTAACAACGACTGACGATGTGGATGTTATACAGCGTAACTCCGTGTATCAACAAGAGAAACCCGAGGGAGTGAGGTCCTTCGTGTGATATTGGAGAAGGACTAGCAGGATGGCGGCCAACTTCCTGCGACCTGGACCCAGGCGATCCCGGTCAGGTCAGTTAACAATCGTGAGACGTATTTTTCCCTCTGTAAACCGGCCCCAGACTCCCATGAAGATGGGAGGGGACGTTACGGTCTCGGGAACGCGCGAAGGGCGGGTGTTACGGGGACAGAGGCGTTACGTGTTACGTAGCACCGGGTATGTAACAGAGAGTTGTAACGCGCAAATTAGGCGCTGCGCGTGCGCAAAATTTCACAGATCGAAGGGGGTGGCCGCATCGCCGAGAGGGTCTCGGCCGGCCGTCAGCCGAGGATTTCCTCGTGGAAGAGCTTCCACTCGGTACCCTGTTTGAGCCAGTACTGGCGCCGGGTGCGTCCGCTCTTCTCGCCTTCGAAGACTTCGCCGAAGGTGGCGACCATGGTGTCGTCGCCGTCGCGCCAGTGCAGGTACGACATGTCCTTGAACTGCACGCGCTTGCCTTGCGCATATTCGACTTCGTCGTGCAGCACCGAAATACCTTCGGTCGTTTTTTTGCTGTTGCGCTGGAAATCGGGCAAATAGAATTTCTTCAATTGCGCTTCATTTCCGCTGGCGCGTGTATCTTTCCAGGCGGTAATTGCGCTATTAAATGCCTGGGCTTCTTTTTCGGCCTGCGGCGGCGATATCCATTGCAGGCTGCGGGCTGTGACCACCGGCGTGGCGCCGATCTGCACCTTTCGCAGCAACTGCTTCAAGTCCGGGTTGGCCATGACCACGCAACCGTCGCTGGCCAGCGGCGCCCGCGCGAACTGCTGGGGCGGCGTGCCGTGCAGCCAGATGCCGCCGCCGGTCTTGCCGCGCCGCACGTCGTACGGGTTCGGGTAGTTGATGGGCAGGGCGCCCGCGCCGTAGAAGTCCTTCAGCGACTTCGGATCGAGGCTGCTGGTGATGTAGTAAACGCCCAGCGGCGTGCGGGCGTCGCCCTCGGTGACCTTGTCGGTGCCCGACTTGCCCACCGAGATGTAGTAGTCGGCCACCAGCTTCAACCCCTTGTCGGAGTTCTCCATCAGGTACAGGCGGGAGCGCGAGGCATCCACCGCGATGGCGTAGCGGCTGCGCGTGGAGAGCGACAGGAACTGCGAGGGCACGGTGCCCGCGGGCGGCCTCTCGCGCAGGGCCTGCAGGCGGCGGCGCGATTCCTCGTGCAGTTCGGCCATGGCCGGATTGCCGCGCAGACGCGCGATGCCGGCGCTGTCGGGGAGCGAATTCGTGGGCGGCACCTGCGCGGCGAGCAGGTCGCCGTAGACGAGCTGCGCGAGCTGGAAGTTGGGATAGTCCCGCACCAGGTCGCGGGCCTTGGCCAGCGCGGGGCGGGACTGGCCGCGGCCGAACATCTCGTAGACGGAAATCAGCCGGGCTTCGGCGCTGCTGGCTTCCTGGATGGAAGCGGCGGGCGCGGACCTGCGAGCGGGTTTGGCAGCGGCGGCGGCGACGGACGCGCTCCGCGCCTCCGCCAGCGATGCCTTCTTGCCCTTGGCCTGCACCGACTTGCCGGCGCCGCCCCGGGCTTCCTTGCCGGCAGACCGGCTGCCTGTTGCATGCGCGGCGCTGCGGCTGCCGGCGTTCTTGCCGGCCTTGGCGCTGTTGCTGCTGTTTGTTTTTGCGCTGCCCGGCTTGTTCGATGCGAAGGCGCCGCCGGGCGCCGCCAGCATCAGTGCCGATGCGGTCATCAGCACTGCGAGCAGGTTCCCGCGGCGCGGGAACGGAGGATTCTGAAGCCGGCCGCGCCGGACGATGTCTGTCACTAGCCGCCGACGCTTTCCTTGCGAATGTGCCATTGGTTGCCCGAGCGCTGCAGGTCCAGCGTCTTCCGGCTCGAGATGTTGAGGCTGTCCGCGCGATAGATCTGGCGGAACTTGGCCGTGGCGTTCTGGCCGTCGACCTTGATCACCAGGTTCTCGATGTTCACGCTGATGCTCGACTTGCCCACGATGCGCGCGCGCCGGTCTTCTTCCCAGGCCTTGCGGCTCTGGCCGCCGCCGGGGGTGAAGTCGGGGCCGTAGGCGGCCAGGTATCGGTCCATGTCCTGGCCGGCCCAGGCCGAGGCCCAGCCGCGCACGGCGGATTCGATCTCGGCGGTGGCGGCCGATGCGGCGGCAGGGGCGGGCGCGGGCGTCGGTGCGGCTTCGGGCGCCTTGGCCGGGGCCGCAACGGGTGCGGGTGCTGGCGCCGGTGCAGCGGCGACCTTGGCAGCCGGTGCGGGAGCAGGCGCAGGCGCAGCAGGGGCCGGCGTTGGCGCGGGCGGTGCTGCCTTGACCGCAGGCGCGGGCCGCTCCGGCGCGGCCGAGGCGACCAGCGCCGCGGGCTTGGCGCCCGGCGGCGTCGGTGTGAAGAGCGTGCGGATCACGGCCAGCTTGGGCTGCACCGCGGTGTTGTTCTGGTCCAGCTGCAGCGCCTTGCTGTAGGCCTGGCTCGCGAGCCGGGCGTACACGTCGCCGAGGTTTTCCTGGGCGGTGGCGTAGCTGGGGTTGGTGCGAATGGCGCTTTCCAGCGCGCTGCGGGCCTTGTCGAACTGGTTCTGGCTCGCGTAGATCACCGCGAGGTTGTTGTACGGCTCGGGCAGCTCGGGGGCGTCCAGCGTGAGCTGGGTGAAGGCGGCGATCGCCTCGGCGCGCTTGCCGGTGTCCAGCTGGATCACGGCCTTCAGGAAGCGCATCTGCGGATCGCGCGGCTTGTCTTTGAGGAATGCATCGGCCTTGGTCATCGCCTCGTCGAGCCTGCCCGCCTGCATGAGGCGGTCGACGTCTTCATGCTCGATCGCGGCCAGTGCCGGGAGTGCCACGCCGCAGGCAACGGCCAGCAGCAGTGCGCGCATGGTGGGAGAAAAACTGAAGCGGGCGCGAGGCCGGGGGCTCTTGGGCATTGCGGACAAGACCTCGTAGGGGGTGGATAACGCAGCAGTGCTGGGCGGCAAGGATTGTAAGTGGGCCAGTTAACCTTCTGACACAGGGATGACGGTGTTTCGTCTTGCCCGCAACGGCCCGTCCCCGGGCTTTCCCCGATGGGCCGCCGATCGCCCCGCCGCCGGGCGCAAAAAGCAGGCCCGCGCAGTACAGTGCCGCCGTGGACCGCCTCCAAAGCATTGAAACTTTCGTTCGCGTCGCGCAGACCCAGAGCTTTGCGGAGGCCGCGCGGCAGTTGCGGGTGGCCAATTCGGTGGTCACCACGCGCGTCAAGCAGCTGGAGGAGTTTCTCGGCGCGCCGCTGTTCCACCGCAGCACGCGCGTGGTCCGGCTCAGCGACATGGGACAGGCGTTCCTGCGCGACTGCACCGAGCTGGTCGGCCGCGCCAACGACATCGTTGACCAGATGCGCGATGCGCGCGGCACCCCGTCGGGCACGCTGCGCGTCCATGCGCTGACCGGCATGGTGCTGGGCCGTTTCGCCTCGCTGCTGCACGAGTTCCACACCACCTACCCCGACATCCACCTGGAGCTGATCGTGAGCGATGCGGTGGTCGATCCGGTCAAGGCCGGTGTCGATTGCGCGCTGCAGATATTTCCCGCGGCCTCGCAGGAGCTGGTGTCGCGCCCGCTCTTTCCGGTGCGGCGGCTGCTGTGCGCCACGCCCGCCTACCTCGAGGCGCACGGCACGCCGGCCACGCCGCGCGAGCTGCACCGCCACAAGCTGGGCCTGTACTCGGGCTATCCCACGCGCGACCGCTGGACCTTTCATCACAAGGGCGAGCAGACCACCATCTACCTGGCCGCGGCGCTGCTCACGAACAGCGTGCACCTGCTGCGCGAATACGCGCTGGAGCACGCGGGCATCGTGTGCCTGCCGACGCTGGTGGCGGGCGATGCCATCGCGCGCGGCGACCTGCGCGTCGTGCTGGCGGAGCACCAGCTCTCGTCGTTCTCGCTGAGCGCGGTGTATGCGGGCACCTCGCGCAATGCGCTGAAGCTGCGTCTGTTCATCGAGCACATCGCCACGCGCTTCACCCGCGTGCCGCCCTGGGACGCCACGCTGATCGAGCGCGGAATGATCCCGGCCGAACTCATTGAATTCAGCCGGTCGAGCGGCTAGCGATCCCGGGTAAACCCGGCCGATTGTTCGGAGACTCCGAATAATCCTCTTCCAATCTGGTCCCTACCGGCGGGACGGCATGACTCCTAGAGTTCGCTCATCCAAGGAGACAAGCCATGACAGCCCCCGCTTCCACCACTTCGACTGCCTACAAGACCCGCTTCGGATCGCTCGAGCATTTCGAGAAAGGCCACGTCGAGCCGATCGACGACGACGTGCGCCACTACGCGTTCTCCAACTGCTTCGAGATCGCGAGCACCAGCAAGCCCTACGAGAAGGTCGTGTTCGGCCAGAACCAGATCTACGTGCTCGAGACGCTGCGCGCCGAAGGCACCTCGCCCTGGTTCACCTGCGCGCACGACGAGTTCGCGCTCGTGATGGATGGCGATGTCGAAGTGCACCTCGTGCAGCTCGACGCGAGCCAGGCCGTCGCCGACACGGAAAAGAACGGCGCCGTGCTCGTGAAGGGCGAGCCCAAGGGCAGGAAGATGGGGTGGATGAAGCTCTCGCGCGGCCACCAGGGCCTCTTGCCGAAGAACACCGCCTACCAGTTCCGCACCGCCGGCAAGCCGGGTGTGATCGTGCTTCAAAGCTGCAAGGGCGATCTCTCCGTCGAGAAGTGGGCCGACATCTGCCAGTCGCATTGAACGCAGCACGCATCCAGGAGCCACACACCATGAACGCACCCGCAGAACTCGCCCGCGTGATCGCATCGCAGCCCGACGCCACGCTCGGCTACAAGGACTTTTCGCTCGGCAGCTTCAGCTTTCGCCGCGACGAATATTTCGTGCACATCGGCTGGAAGACCCGCGACGGCCGCCCCATGAGCCACACGCTGGACGCCGGCAACTACCTGCGCGCGTTGATGCGCGACGTGGCCTGGGGCTTCTTCTACGGCTGGGTGAATTTCGACGACGTGTTCGGCACCGTCAACCACTACGACTCGGTCGACCTGTACGCCGGCAGCTTCAACGGCACGATGAAGGACGCGGGCATCGACCTCCTGGAAAACTTTCCGACCGCGCAGATCCGCGCCACCTTCGAGGCCATGCTCGACGACTGGACCAACGAGGCCTTCGACCCCTTCAGCGCGCCGCAGGAAACCGGCTCGCCCTACGGCCGCAAGAGCGGCAACAACACCGCCAAGATCACCCGGGCGCGCGAGCTTGCCAAACGCTGCGTGGGCCTGAAGGGCGACCTCGACCTGCGCAGCGACGCGCGCGGCGCGCCGGTCAACCGCGCCTTCGCCGACGTGCCGCAGGCCGAGCCCGAGCTGCACCCCGAGCCCGGCTTCGAGAACGAAGTGCACGCCTTCAACCTCTTCGGCTTCCTGAGCCGCTCGCAGGTCACCTGGAACCCGAGCTTCACCTCGGTGGTGAAGCACAGCTACATGTGCCCGACGACCGAGGAGCACATCCTGCCGATCATCCACGGCAACGACCGCGTCGAGTGGTTCTTCCAGATGACCGACGAGATCCACTGGGACTGCGGCGACAAGAACACCGGCAAGCCCATGGCGCGCGTGATCATGAAGGCCGGCGACATGGCCGCCATGCCCGCGTACTGCCGCCACCAGGGCTTCAGCCCCAAGCGCTCGATGCTGCTGGTGTGGGAGAACGGCTCGCCGAGCCTCGTGTACGAGATCCAGAAGGGCGAGTCGCCCGAGATCCCCGTGCAGTTCTGAATGGCTCCCTCTCCCGCGCGCGGGAGAGGGCTGGGGTGAAGGTGGTGCTCGAGCCACCGTCGCTCCCTCACCCCGACCCTCTCCCCAACGGCAGAGGGAGGAATGCAAAAACATGAAGCCCAATGACATCGCCACTGCGGCAGGCCTTCGCACGCCCATCCGCCACCAGCTCTTCATCGACGGCCGCTTCGTCGATGCGGAATCCGGCGAGACCCTCGCCACGCTCAACCCGCACGACAACACGCCCATCGCCGATGTCGCGCTCGCAGGCAAGGCCGACGTCGACAAGGCCGTGGCCGCAGCTAGGCGCGCGTTCCCGAAATGGAGCCGCATGGCCGCAGCCGACCGCGGCCGCATCCTGCTGAAACTCGCCGACCTCATCGAGGCCAGCGGCGAGGAGCTCGCACGCCTCGAATCGCTCGACACCGGCCACCCCATCCGCGATTCGCGCCGCCTGGACGTGCCGCGCACGGCCGCATGCTTTCGCTACTTCGGCGGCATGGCCGACAAGTTCCAGGGCGAGACCATTCCGGTCGAAGAGGGCTTTCTCAACTACACGCTGCGGGAGCCCGTGGGCATCGTCGGGCAGGTGGTGCCGTGGAACTTTCCGCTGATGTTCACCAGCTGGAAGATGGCACCCGCGCTCGCGGCCGGCAACTGCATCGTGATGAAGCCGGCCGAGATCACGCCGCTCAGCTCGCTGCGCATCGCCGAGCTGATGGCCGAGGCGGGCCTGCCGCCCGGCGTGGTCAACATGCTGCCGGGCCTGGGCAGCGTCGCGGGCCAGTACATCGCAGAGCATCCGGAGATCGCGAAGATCGCCTTCACCGGCAGCACCGCGACCGGCCGGCGCATCGTGCAGGCGAGCGCGGGCAACTTGAAGAAGGTGCAGCTCGAACTCGGCGGCAAGGGCCCCAACATCGTGTTCGAGGATGCGAACCTGCAAGCCGCCGTCAACGGCAGCGCGTGGGCCATCTTCCACAACCAGGGGCAGGCCTGCATCGCGGGCTCGCGGCTGATGCTGCACGAGAAGATCGCCGATGCGTTCCTCGCGCAGTTCATTCCGCTCGCAAAGTCGATACGCCTGGGCAACCCGCTCGACGACGACACCGAGATGGGCCCGCTCACCAGCGCGCAGCACCGCGAGCGCGTGCTGGGCTACGTCGAAGTGGCGCAAGGCGAGGGCGGCGAACTGCTCGCCGGCGGCAAGTCGCCCGGCGGCGATCTTGCGAAGGGCTGCTACGTCGAGCCCACCGTGATGCGCGCGAAGTCGTACAAGGACCGCGTGGCGCAGGAAGAAGTGTTCGGCCCCTTCGTCACCGTGCTCACCTTCAGGAACGACGAAGAGGCGATGCAGATCGCCAACGGCACCGACTACGGCCTGGGGAGCGGCCTGTGGACCAACAACCTGCAACGCGCCCACAAGGTGGCGCGCGACCTGCACGCCGGCATGGTGTGGATCAACAGCTACAAGCGCGTGAACCCCGGCTCGCCCTTCGGCGGCGTCGGCCAGAGCGGCTACGGCCGCGAAATGGGGTTCGATGCGATGCGCGAATACACGCAGGTGAAAAGCGTGTGGGTGAACGTCGACGCGCAGATACCGCCGCACTTCGCGCGCTGACCCCTGACCGGGCGGCATCCAACACACAAGAGACGGAGACAACCATGACATTCAATCGCAGGCAATTCACGCAGGCCACCGCCGCACTCGTCGCCTCGGGCGCGGCACCGCTGGTGTTCGCGGCCGACACGCTCAAGATCGGCTACGTCTCGCCGCAGACCGGCCCGCTCGCGCCATTCGGCGAAGCGGACAAATGGGTCATCGAGCAGATGAAGACCGCGTTCAAGGACGGCATCGGCGTCGGCGGAAAAAAGTACGCGGTGCAGATCGTGCTGAAGGACAGCCAGTCGAACCCCAATCGCGCGGGCGAGGTGGCCAACGACCTGATCCTCAAGGACAAGGTCGCGCTGGTGCTCACGGCAGGCACGCCCGAAACCGCCAACCCGGTGAGCGATGCCTGCGAACTCAACGAGGTGCCCTGCATCTCCAGCGTGGTGCCGTGGCAGCCGTGGTTCTTCGGCCGCAAGGGCGATCCGGCCAAGGGCTTCAACTGGACGTACCACGTGTTCTGGGGGCTCGAAGACGTCATCGCCAACTACACCAACGGCTGGAAGACGCTCGCCACCAACAAGAAGGTGGGCGGCCTGTTCCCGAACGACGGCGACGGCAACGCATGGGGCGACAAGGAACTGGGCTTTCCGAAGCCGCTCGCGCAGATGGGCTTCACGCTCACCGACCCCGGGCGCTTCCAGAACGGCACGCAGGACTTCAGCGCGCAGATCGC
Source organism: Variovorax paradoxus (assembly GCF_000834655.1). Lineage (GTDB taxonomy): Bacteria > Pseudomonadota > Gammaproteobacteria > Burkholderiales > Burkholderiaceae_C > Variovorax > Variovorax paradoxus_F. The sequence continues at coordinate 1,404 of NZ_JXQQ01000084.1, read as the reverse complement.
CGCCTTCAAGAAAGAGGGCGTGGAAATCGTCACGGGCGTGGTGATCCCGCCCGATGCCAAGACCTTCCTCACGCAGGCGCGGCAGCAGGGCTTCAAGCCCAAGGTCATCACGCTGGGCAAGGCGCTCCTGTTCCCCGGCGCGATCGAGGCGCTCGGCGACCTGGGCGACGGTCTTTCGACCGAGGTGTGGTGGAGTCCGTCGCACCCGTTCACATCGAGCCTTACGCAGCAGAGCGCGAAGGCGCTGGCCGAGGCCTATGAAGCCGGTGCGAAGAAGCAGTGGACCCAGCCCATCGGCTTTGCGCATGCCTTGTTCGAGGTGGCGGCGAATGCGTTGGGCCGTGCGAAGTCGCTCAAGGCGGGCGACGTGCGCGATGCGGTCGCATCGACCTCGATCGACTCGGTGGTCGGCCCCGTGAAGTGGGGCGGGCAGGGGCCGTTCAAGAACGTGAGCAAGACGCCGCTCGTGCTCGGCCAGTGGGGCAAGGGCAAGAAGTACAAGGTCGAGCTCACCCTCGTGAACAACGAGGCGGCCAAGAGCATCCCGACCGGCGGCGCGCTGCGGCTGCTCTGACATGGCGCTGCTGGCACTGCATGCCGTGAGCAAGGCCTACGGCGCGCTCAAGGTCACCGACGGCATTTCGCTCGCCGTGACCGAGGGCGAGACGCTGGGCATCCTCGGCCCGAACGGCGCGGGCAAGACCACGCTGTTCAACCTGATCTCGGGCGACGTGCGCGTCGATGCCGGGCGCGTGGAGTACGCGGGACGCGACGTGACGCGGCTCAAGCCGCACCAGCGCTGCCACGCCGGCATCGGCCGCAGCTACCAGGTGCCGCAGCCGTTCGGGAACATGAGCGTGTTCGAGAACCTCGTGACGGCGGCCTGCTTCGGCGGGCAGCAGACCGAGCGCGATGCGTGGCGCACGGCGCATGAGGTGCTGGAGCAGACGGGCCTGATGCCGCATGCGAACAAGCCGGCAGGCGGGCTCACGCTGCTGGACCGCAAGCGCCTCGAACTCGCGCGCGCACTGGCGACGAAGCCGCAACTGCTGCTGCTCGACGAGATCGCGGGCGGCCTCACCGAGCCCGAGGCCGCGGTGCTGGTCGACGAGCTCAAGCGCATCAAGGCGCGCGGCGTGACGATGATCTGGATCGAGCACGTGGTGCATGCGCTGCTGTCGCTGGCGGACCGGTTGTTCGTCATCAACTTCGGGCAGAAGCTGGCGGAGGGCGAGCCGCGCGCGGTGATGAACGACCCGGAGGTGCGGCGGGTGTACATGGGGATGGAGGCATGAGCGCGCTGGGTTGTCTTCGCATTGCTCCTTCCCCTTCCGGGGGAAGGTCGGGATGGGGGCACGACGGCGCTGGTTTCCCCTTGGCGCTTCATCGAACGCCGCTGGGGCC
>NZ_JXQQ01000083.1 GCF_000834655.1 Variovorax paradoxus | reverse complement strand
CGACCACCGAGAACGGGCAGCGCTCGCGCTCGCAGAAGGCCTTGAACTGCTCGAGCGATTCAGGCGCGATGGCAAGCACGTAGCGCTCCTGGCTTTCGTTGCACCAGATTTCCTTGGGCGCCATGCCCGACTCTTCGAGCGGCACGGCGCGCAGGTCGAAGCGCGCACCGCGGCCGGCATCGTTGGTCAGTTCGGGGAAGGCATTGCTCAGGCCGCCCGCGCCCACGTCGTGGATCGCCAGGATCGGATTGGCCGCCCCCTGCTGCCAGCAATGGTTGATGACCTCCTGCGCGCGGCGTTCGATTTCGGGGTTGCCGCGCTGCACCGAGTCGAAGTCGAGCTCGGCCGCGTTGGCGCCGGTGGCCATCGAGCTGGCGGCGCTGCCGCCCATGCCGATGCGCATGCCCGGGCCGCCGAGCTGGATGAGCAGCGAGCCGGCGGGAAACTGGATCTTCCTGGTCTGCGTGGCGTCGATGCTGCCGAGGCCGCCCGCGATCATGATGGGCTTGTGATAGCCGCGCTGCACCGTGTCGAGGGCGCTCGCGACGGCCTGCTCGTATTCGCGGAAATAGCCCAGCAGGTTGGGACGGCCGAATTCGTTGTTGAACGCGGCGCCGCCCAGCGGCCCCTCGGTCATGATCTGCAGCGGGCTCGCGATGTGCTCGGGCTTGCCGTAGTGGCCCTCTTCGGGCCAGAGCTTCGACACCGTGAAGCCGGTCAGGCCCGCCTTGGGCTTGGAACCCCGGCCGGTGGCGCCTTCGTCGCGGATCTCGCCGCCAGCGCCCGTCGAGGCGCCGGGAAACGGCGAAATCGCGGTCGGGTGGTTGTGCGTCTCGACCTTCATCAGCACATGGCTTAGGGCGCTATCTTTTTGATAGCTCTGCGAGCCGTCGGCCGGAACGAAGCGTTCGATGGTCGCGCCCTCCATCACCGAGGCGTTGTCCGCATAGGCGATCACCGTGTGCTGCGGGTTCTGCTTCTCGGTGTGGCGGATCATCGAGAACAGGCTCTGCGGCTGCGCCTTGCCGTCGATGGTGAACTGGGCGTTGAAGATCTTGTGGCGGCAGTGTTCGCTGTTGGCCTGCGCGAACATCATCAATTCGACGTCGCTGGGGTTGCGGCCCAGGCGGGTGAAGGCTTCCACGAGGTAGTCGATCTCGTCCTCCGCCAGCGCCAGGCCGAAGCCGGTGTTAGCGGCGACCAGCGCCTCGCGGCCACCCGTTTGCACGTCGACCTGCGCCATCGGCTGGGCCGGCAGTTCGCTGAACAGGCTGGCCGCCTGTTCGACGGTGGCGAGCACCGATTCGGTCATGCGGTCGTGCAGCGGGCCGGCGACGGCGGCCAGCGTGTCGCCCTCGATGACGGGCGCCTTGCCGATCAGCGGCGACTTGAGCTTCAGGTGATATTGCGTGACGCGCTCGACCCGGCGCAGCGCCAGGCCGCAGTTATGGGCGATGTCGGTGGCCTTCGAAGCCCAGGGCGAGACGGTGCCCAGGCGCGGCGTGACGACCACCGAGGTGCCCGCCTTGGCCGCTGCCTCGAAGGGCTCGCCGTAGGTCAGCAGCGCGGCAAAGCGGTCATGGCCGGCCGCATCGAGCGCGGCATCGGTGACCACCAGATGGACGAAACGGGCCGAAATGCCCTCGATGCGCGGCTCGATGGCCTGCAGCTTCGGCAGCAGTTGCCGCGCGCGGAATTCACTGAGTGCGCTGCCGCCCTCGAACAGGGTCACGACGGGAAGGGCTTGGGATGCGGGCTGCGTCACGGTCGATTGGGGCCTCGGGGGCCGCGTTGGGAATCAAGGAATCGAGGCGGATGGCCGCTGACTGGGGTCATCCGCGTGAGCCCGAGATTTTAGCTTGGTGGATGGGATAATTCCGGGCATGAGCATTACCTACAAAGACGCTGCAGGCATCGAAGCCATGCGCGTCGCCTGCCGCCTCGGCTCCGAGGTGCTGGACTACCTCACGCCCTTCATCAAGCCCGGCATCACGACCAACGACGTGGACCGGCTCGCCGCCGAATACATGGTCAAGCAGGGCACCACCTCGGCCACGGTGGGCTACATGGGCGCCAGCAGCGTCCCGTTCCCGAAGTCGCTCTGCACCTCGGTGAACCACGTGGTGTGCCACGGCATCCCGAACGACAAGCCCCTGAAGAAGGGCGACATCATGAATGTCGACGTCACCGTCATCAAGGACGGCTGGTTCGGCGACAACAGCCGCATGTTCGTGATCGGCGACGCCTCCATCGCCGCCAAGCGGCTGTGCAGCATCACCTTCGAGGCCATGTGGCACGGCATCCTGCAGGTGCGCCCGGGCGCCCATCTGGGCGACGTGGGCCATGCGATCCAGAAATTCGCCGAGGGCCAGGGCTTCTCGATCGTGCGCGAGTTCTGCGGGCACGGCGTGGGCCAGCGATTCCACGAAGAACCGCAGGTGCTGCACTACGGCCGCCCGGGCACCATGGAAGAGCTCAAGCCCGGCATGATCTTCACCATCGAGCCGATGATCAACGCAGGCAAGCGCGACGTGAAGGAAGACTTCAAGGGCGGCCAGTACGACGGCTGGACCATCGTCACGCGCGACCATTCGCTGTCGGCCCAGTGGGAGCACACGGTGCTGGTCACAGAGACCGGCTACGAGGTGCTGACCCTGTCGGAAGGCAGCCCGCCGCTGCCTTCCTTCGTCAGCTCGACCAAGACCTGACGCGCAGGCGCACGGCCCGGTCGTGATCGAAGCAGCCAAGATCGACGTGGCGACGCTGCGCGAAGCCTATCGCGCGAAGAAGCTCGCCCTTTTCGACACCCTGCGCTTTGCGCGCGCCCCTACCCGCAGCGTGCACACGGTGCTGCGCCAGCTCTCGGCACTGGCCGACCAGACGCTGTGCAGCCTGTGGCATGACGCCGATTTCGGCGATTCGCTCACGCTGGTGGCCGTCGGCGGCTTCGGCCGCGGCGAGCTGTTTCCGTATTCCGACGTCGATGTGCTCCTCTTGCTGCCGCCCGAGGGCGACGCCGCCACGATCGACCCGGCCCGCATCGAGGCCTTCATCGGCCACTGCTGGGACGCCGGCCTGGAGATCGGCTCCAGCGTGCGCACCGTCGACGAGTGCCTGGCCGAGGCCGAGAAAGACGTCACCGTCCAGACCTCGCTGCTCGAGGCGCGGCTGATCGCGGGCAACAAGAAGCTTTTTGTCGCTTTCCGCCGCCGCTTCACGCGCGCCATCGACCCGCAGGCCTTCTTCGTGGCCAAGTCGCAGGAAATGCGGCACCGCCACCAGAAGTTCGACAACACGCCGTACGCGCTCGAACCCAACTGCAAGGAGTCGCCGGGCGGCCTGCGCGACCTGCAGACCATCCTCTGGATGACCAAGGCCGCCGGTTACGGCAGCCGCTGGGACGACCTGGCCAAGAACGGCCTGGCCACCTCCTTCGAGGCGCAGCAGATCAAGCGCAACGAGGCGCTGCTCTCGCTCATTCGCGCCCGGCTGCACGTGATCGCCAACCGGCGCGAAGACCGGCTGGTGTTCGACCTGCAGACCGCGGTGGCCGCGAGCTTCGGGTACGAGAGCGAATCGCAGCGCAAGTCCAGCGAGGCGCTGATGCGGCGCTATTACTGGGCGGCCAAGGCCGTGTCGCAGCTCAACCAGATCCTGCTGCTCAACATCTCCGAGCGCCTGCAGCCGAGCGACGAGCAGCACACGCCGATCAACGAGCGCTTCTACGAGCGCGCCGGCCTCATCGAGATCGCGAGCGACGACCTCTACGAGCGCGAGCCGCATGCGGTGCTCGAGACCTTCCTGCTGTACCAGAAGACCATCGGCGTGAAGGGCCTGTCGGCGCGCACGCTGCGCGCGCTCTACAACGCGCGCCACGTGATGGACAGCAAGTTCCGCAACGACCGGGTCAACCACGAGACCTTCATGCGGATCCTGCTGCAGCCCTACGGCATCACGCATGCCTTCCGGCTGATGAACCAGACATCGGTGCTGGGACGGTACCTGCGCGTGTTCCGCAGCATCGTGGGGCAGATGCAGCACGACCTGTTCCACGTGTACACGGTGGACCAGCACATCCTGATGGTGCTGCGCAACGTGCGGCGCTTCTTCATTGCCGAGCACGCGCACGAGTACCCGTTCTGCTCGCAGCTCGCGGCCGGTTGGGACAAGCCCTGGATCCTTTACGTTGCCGCCCTCTTCCACGACATCGCCAAGGGCCGCGGCGGCGACCACTCCACGCTCGGTGCGCGCGACGTGCAGCGCTTCTGCCGGCAGCACGGCATTGCGCGCGAAGACTCCAAGCTCATCGAATTCCTCGTGGCCGAACACCTGGTGATGAGCCAGGTGGCGCAGAAGCAGGACCTGAGCGATCCCGAGGTGATCGGTGCCTTCGCCAAGCGCGTGGGCAACGAGCGCTACCTCACGGCCCTGTACCTGCTTACCATCGCCGACATCCGCGGCACCTCGCCGCGCGTGTGGAACGCGTGGAAGGGCAAGCTGCTCGAAGACCTGTATCGCTACACGCTGCGCGCCCTCGGCGGCCGCATGCCCGATCCGGACGCCGAGGTCGAATCGCGCAAGCGCGAGGCCTTGGTGCAACTCGCCCTGCACGCCCAGCGCTTCGAGGCGCACAAGGCGCTGTGGGACACGCTCGACGTCGGCTACTTCATGCGCCACGACGCAACCGAGATCGCCTGGCACGCCAAGCAGCTCTCGCGCTTCGTGCCGCCGGCGAACGTGCCGATCGACCCGAAGGCGCCGCCCATCGTGCGCGCCCACCTGTCGCCCGTGGGCGAAGGCCTGCAGGTGGTGGTCTACACACCCGACCAGCCCGACCTTTTCGCGCGCATCTGCGGCTACTTCGACCAGTCGTCCTTCAGCATCCTGGATGCCAAGGTGCACACCACGAGCAACGGCTATGCACTGGACACCTTTCAGGTCGTGACCACCTTCCTGCCGGACCATTACCGCGACCTCATCAGCATGGTGGAGTCGGGCCTCGGGCAAACGCTCACCGAAGCCGGCGCCCTGCCCCCGCCGAGCATGGGACGGGTGTCGCGCCGGGTGCGCAGCTTTCCGATCAAGCCGCGCATCAGCCTCCTGCCCGACGACAAGGCGCAGCGTTGGCTGCTCAACATCTCGGCTAGCGACCGTGCGGGCCTCTTGTATTCGGTGGCGCGGGTGCTCGCGCGCCATCACCTCAACCTGCAGCTGGCCAAGGTCACAACCCTGGGCGAGCGGGTGGAAGACACCTTCCTGATCAGCGGCCCCGAACTGCAGGGCCAGAAAACGCAGCTCGCGATCGAGACGGAGCTGATGGAAGCGCTGGCCTCCTGATCGGCAACTTCAGCCGCAGTACGCGCCGACGATGCGGCCGGTGGGTTCGACCTGAAGGTTCAGGCGCGTGGGGTCTTGGGCCGGGCTCGCTGTTTCCGTCGCCGGTACCGTGCGACCGGTCTTGGCGCCCGCCCGCTGCATCATTTCCTGCAACAGCGCCTGGGTCGCCTGCAACCCGAGCCCGAAGCGAGCGGCCGCGGCCTGGCAGGTTTCCGGGGGCGGCGCAAAGCTCGGCGGCTCGGGCACCTCGGAGGTCAGCGGGCGGTCCTTGGGCGGCGCCGCGCAGCCCGCCAGCAACAGGGCCACGACCGACAGGCACATCCAGCTTCGACCATTCTTCATGCGCATACTTTCTTGCTCCTTGAACTGGGTGGAAGCTTATTCGCCAAAAACGACACGACGCCCACAGGTTAAGCCAGCCGGTACACAAAGCATCAACTAATTCACGATGGGTATCGGCTCTGCCTTTTCGATGGCGTATCCTGAAACCGATGCATGCAGCTCCGGCCAACTCCGGCCCAATGGGCGCCCCCACATGACACAGCACCCTGACACCGTTTTCCTGGTCGACGTCGACAACACCCTGCTCGACAACGACGGCGTCGTCGGCGACCTGCGCGCCCATCTCGAGCAAGCCTTCGGCACCGAGAGCGCCAACCGCTACTGGACCGCCTTCGAGACGCTGCGCAGCGAGCTCGGCTATGTCGACTACCTGGGTGCATTGCAGCGCTACCGGGCCGAGGAAAGCAAGCGCGGCATGAGCGATTCGCGGCTGCTGCTGATGTCGAGCTTTCTCATCGACTACCCCTTCGCCGATCGCCTGTACCCCGGCGCGCTCGATGCGCTGAAGCATCTGCGCCGCCACGGCCCCACGGTGATCCTGTCCGACGGCGACGTGGTGTTCCAGCCGCGCAAGGTGCAGCGCTCGGGCCTGTGGGACGCGGTCGAAGGCCGCGTGCTGATCTACGTGCACAAGGAGCAGATGCTCGACACCATCGAGGAGTGCCACCCCGCGGCGCACTACGTGATGGTCGACGACAAGCTGCGCCTTCTCTCCGCCATGAAGGCGATCTGGGGGCCGCGGCTCACCACCGTCTTCGTGCGGCAAGGCCACTACGCGCTCGATGCGCAGGCCATTGCCGCCTACGCGCCCGCCGACATCACCATCGAACGCATCGGCGACCTCATTCAAATCGACGACTGGAAACCCAAGACATGAGTCAACAAGTAAATCCTCTCGCAGGCAAACCCGCTCCCCTCGAACTGCTGGTGAACGTGCCGCGCCTGATCTCGGCCTACTACACGGGCCGGCCCGATCCATCAGTGCCCGCGCAGCGCGTGGCCTTCGGCACCTCGGGCCACCGCGGCTCGTCGTTCGACGATGCGTTCAACGAATGGCACGTGCTGGCGATCAGCCAGGCCATCTGCGACTACCGCAAGCAAAAAGGCATCGACGGCCCGCTCTTCCTCGGCATCGACACGCACGCGCTCTCCACGCCCGCCTTCAGCAGCGCGGTCGAGGTGCTGGCCGCCAACGGCGTCGAGCTGATGCTCTCGAAGGACGACGAGTACACGCCGACCCCCGCCGTGTCGCACGCGATCCTGGTCTACAACCGCGGCCGCGCGACGGGCCTGGCAGACGGCATCGTCATCACGCCCTCGCACAACCCGCCCGAGAGCGGAGGCTTCAAGTACAACCCGCCCAACGGCGGGCCCGCCGGCACCGACATCACTTCCGCCGTCGAAGCCGCCGCCAACAAGATGCTCGCGAACAAGCTCGAAGGCGTGAAGCGCATGCCGCTCGCGCAGGCGCTGAAGGCTTCCACCACGCACCGGCACGACTACCTCCGCACCTACGTCGAAGACCTCGCGCAGGTGCTCGACATGGACGCGATTCGCGGCGTGCAGATCGACCTGGGCGTCGATCCGCTCGGCGGCGCCGGCGTGCACTACTGGCCGGCGATTGCCGAGCGCTACAAGCTCCAGCGCCTCACGGTGCTGAACCAGGAGGTCGACCCGACCTTCCGCTTCATGTCGCTCGACTGGGATGGCCGCATCCGCATGGACCCCTCCTCGCCCGACGCGATGCACAAGCTGATCGCCCTGAAAGACCGCTTCGGCATCGCCTTCGCCTGCGACACCGACCACGACCGCCACGGCGTGGTCACGCGCAGCGCGGGCCTGATGCAGCCCAACAGCTACCTCGCGGTGATGGTCGACTACCTCTACACGCACCGACCGCAATGGCCCGCGGGTGCAGCCGTCGGCAAGACGGTGGTGAGCAGCCAGATGATCGACCGCGTCACGGCCCGCCTCGGGCGCAAGCTCTACGAAGTGCCGGTCGGCTTCAAGTGGTTCGTCGACGGCCTCGTCGAAGGATCGCTCGGCTTCGGCGGCGAAGAAAGCGCCGGCGCGACTTTCCTGCGCCACGACGGCTCGGCGTGGACCACCGACAAGGACGGCATGGTGCCCGCCCTGCTCTCGGCCGAGATCGCCGCACGCACCGGCCGCGACCCGGGCGAGCGCTATGCGGAGCTCACCCAGGCGCTGGGGCTGCCGGTGTCCGACCGCGTGGATGCGGCGGCAACGGTCGAGCAGAAGAAGAAGCTGTCGAACCTCTCGCCGCAGCAGGTGAGCTCGACCGAACTGGCGGGCGACAAGATCGAGGCCGTGCTGAGCCATGCACCCGGCAACGGCGCGGCCATCGGCGGCGTGAAGGTCGTTACCGCGAACGGCTGGTTCGCGGCACGGCCCTCGGGCACGGAGAACATCTACAAGGTCTACGGCGAGAGCTTCAAGGGCGCGGAGCACCTCGCGCGCATCCTCGAAGAGGCGCAGCAGCTGGTGGACAAGGCACTGTCGAGCTGAAGCCAGGGAGGTCGTTCATGGAAGCCCACGCGCTGCGCCTGAACCCGGGCGACGATCTGCGCGGCGCGCTCGATGCGGCGCTCAAGCAGCGCGGCGCCGAAGCAGCCTTTGTCGTCTCGGGCATCGGCAGCCTGCGAGGCGCGCGCATCCGGTATGCCGGCGTGGAAAGCGCTGCCGTGCTCCAAGGCGATCTCGAAATCCTCACGCTGTCCGGCACGCTTTCGCCGGACGGCGCTCATCTGCACATCAGCGTGTCGGATGCGGCAGGACAAGTGCGCGGCGGCCATGTCGCGCCGGGCTGCACGGTGCGCACCACCGCCGAGATCCTGATCGCCTGGCTGCCCGAATGGCGCTTCTCGCGCGAACACGATCCGGCAACCGGCTATCCCGAACTGGTGCCGCGACCCAGGGCCTGAGCAGGTTCAGTGCGGCTCTTTGTTGAGGTCGTACTTCATCACGCGGCCGTGTCGGCCTTCGATGTCGCGCTCGACGGCGTACACGTCGCCGCTCGGCGGCTGGCGCTGCGCCAGCACGGTATCGAGCGTGGCGATGTCGTCGGCGTCGAGCTGCAGCGACAGCACCTTCAAGTGATCCGCCAGATGGTCGCCGCGCCGCACGCCGACGATCACGCCCGCCACCTGCGGCTGCTGCAGCACCCAGCGCATCGCCACCGTGGCGATCGACGTGTCGTGCCGTTGCGCCACCTTCTGCAGTTGCAGCAGCAGTTGCTGGAACAGCTCCCACCCGCCGAAGTCATCGATGACGAGCTTGTACTTGACCAGCGACCGGTTCTCGTAAGGCTCCCGCGGCTCGCTCGCGCCGAGCCAGCGCTCCGAGAGAAACCCGCCGGCCACGCTGCCGTAGCACAGCAACTGGATGCCAGATGCCGCGCAGTACGGCGCCAGCGTCGGCTGCGGCCGCTGGTCGAGCAGCGAGTACTGGACCTGCATGCTGCGCAGCGGCACACCGGCATCGCCCAGCTCGCGCACGCGCGCGGTGTCGAAATTGGTACCGCCCAGCAGCTCGATCTTTCCGGCGCGCTGCAGCTCCTTCAGCCAGTGCGCGACCTCGACGTAGCGCGCCACGCTGTAGTCCCACCAGTGGAATTGCACGAGGTCCAGCCGCTCGACGCCCAGGCGCTGCAGCGAACGGTCGATGGTCTGCTCGACCTGGCGCTTGTCGATCTGGGCGAGCGTTGCAAGGTCGGGCACGAACTTGGTGTGCACGCGCAATTGCGAGAGGCTTTCGCTGCCATGGCGTGCGACGTGCTCGCGCCGGAAATCGCCAATCAGCTCTTCCACGCCGGTGTAGATGTCGGCGCAATCGAAGGTGGTGATGCCGGCTTGGTAGTAGGCGGCCATGTCGGCGATGGCCGCGGCGCGGTCGATGCCGCCGTGCCCGCCGGCCAGTTGCCAGCCGCCTTTCAGCAGGCGGGAGATCGAATAGTTCGGCGCGAGGTCGATGCGTTGCAGTTGGCTCATGGGTTCTGCTTGGAAGGGTGGACCACGGCCGTGGTGTCGGCGTGGCGGAAAACGCGCGTCGCGGTGCGCGTGATGCGAAAGCGCGAGGGGCAATGCGGGTCGGGGCACGCCACCTCGGCGTCGGTGCTCATCCAGTCGTTGGCGTCGGTGGGGCGCTGCTTGGCCGCGAGCAGCGGCAGCAAGGCGCCCAGCGAATAGATCGAGAAGCCCTGCCCCTCCGGGAGGTGCAGCATCTCGCCGCGCAGTTCGAAATAGTCGCCGACCTTGGCGTTGCAGTAGAGCTTCGCGCCTTCGGGCGCAACCACCTCGACGCGCAGGTCGTAGAGCGTGAAGGCGCCGTCGTCCGGGGATGTCGGAGTGTTCATGTCAGGGGTTCGGTGGGGTGACGGACAGGATGATTTCGGTCGGCGCCTTCGATGCATTCAGGTAGCGGTGCGGCAGCCGCGCGTCGAAGGAGATGCTCTCGCCGGCCTTCACCGCGTAGTCGACGCCCGCCACCTGCGCCACCAGCGCGCCCGCGACGACGTAGACGCACTCGGCAGATTCGTGGCCGCGCGGCTCGTCGGCCGACATCTGGCCCGGCTCGAGCACGGCGCGCAGCACTTCCAGTTGGCCGGCGCCTGCGGTCAGGCGCTCGTAGGCCACCTGGCCCTTGGGCGCGGTGAGCATCACCCGCTGGCTCGGGCGGCTGATCCAGACGGTGGGCGGCGTCGGCTCCGAGAACAGCGAGGACACCGATTCGCCGAACACGCCCGCGAGCCGACGCAGGGTTTCCAGGCTGGGATCGGTGACGGCGCGCTCGATCTGGCTCAGCAGCGTGGCGGACACGCCGGCCTGTGCGGCCAATTCGCGCAGAGACAGCCCGCGGGCCGTTCGCAACTCCTTCAGTCGGTCGCCGATCATGGACTGGATCTTTCTTTGTTTCTTTTTTGTGCATTCACACAGCACAGCAATCGGGATGTTATGTACGGTTCTGGTGCACGTCAAGCATCATGAATCGGTCGGATATCGCCGGGGTCCTCCAGTGAATACTGCCGTCGATCCCACTTGTGCTTTGTGCATTTTCTCTGCACACTCCGCGCCCAGATCGTGCAGTAATACTTTACAGGAGCATCGAGATGGCCGACCCGCTTCCCCCCACACGCGCCACCCGGCGACGCCTCGGACACCGCTGGCTGCTGGTCTTTCCGTTCATCTGGCAAGCCTGCCTCGCACCGGCCGTGAACGACATCGCGCTCACCCCGTTCGGACTGCCCTTCCCCATGTTCTGGCAGATGGCGGGCATCGTGCTGACCAGCGTGGTCATCGCGATCGTCTTCCGCCTCGACGCTAAAGCCGGCGTCGAAGACGAGGAAGCCGCCTTCCTCGCCCACAGCCTGAAAAGCCACGAGGACGGCGCACCATGAAGCTCGCCATCGTCCTGGCCATCCTGCTCGCGACCGTCGCCGGCGCCATCGCCTATGGCCGCCGCACGCGCCGCGCCAACAACTTCGCCGACTGGGCCGTTGGCGGACGCAGCCTCGGCACGCTGGTCTTCTGGTTCATGAACGCGGGCGAGGTCTACACCACCTTCGCGGTGCTCGGCATCTCGGGCTACGCCTGGGCGCTGGGCGCACCGGCATACCTCGCGTTCTGCTCGGTCTCGATGAGCTATGCGGTCGGCTACTGGCTGATGCCGCGGATCTGGCGCGCGGGGCGCATCGGCAAGCTGCTCACGCAGTCCGACTTCTTCGCCGCGCGCTACGAGGCGCCGTGGCTGGGCGTGCTGACCGGCGTGGTCGGCATCGCGTCGCTCGTGGTCTACGTGCAGATCCAGTTGGTGAGCCTCGGGCTGATCGTGCAGCTCACGCTGGGCAACAGCATCGGCAGCGAGGCCGCGACCATCGGCGCCGGCGTCCTGATGATCGCCTTCGTCTTCGTTGCAGGCGTGCGCTCCGCCGCCTTCGCCGCGGGCGTGAAAGACGTGCTGATGGTGGTCGTGGTGGTGCTGCTGAGCGTCACCGTGGCGAGCAAGGTGGGCGCGGCCTCGCTGCTCGACCTGTTCTCGATGGCGGAGGCCAAGCACCCGGGCATCGGCAAGTTCCCGGGGCTGGACGCCACCTCGCCCACCACCGCGATCTGGCTCATGACTTCGGCGATCAACATCGCGCTGGGGAACTGGGTGTTTCCGCATCTCTTCCAGATGTCGTACACCGCGCACAGCGCGACGGCCATTCGCCGCAACGCGATCTGGCAGCCGCTGTATTCGCTGGCTTATTTCTTCATCATCCTGCTGGGCTTCGCGGCACTGCTGGCGCAGACGCAGCCGCCGGGCGGCAACCTCAATGCGGCGCTGCTGCAGTTCGTGTCCGACCGCTATCCGGCGTGGATGGTCGGGCTGCTGGCAGGCACTGGCTTCCTGCTGGCGCTGGCGCCCGGGTCGCTGCTGCTGCTGACGGCCGGCTCGATCTTCACGCGCAATGTGGTGCGTCCATTCAGCAGCGGCCTGAGCGAGCGTGCGTCATTGGCGCTGTCGCGCGGCTCGCTGGTGGTCTTCGCGGCCATCGCCGTGTGGCTGTCGGTGAGCCAGAAAGGCTCGCTGGTGAAGATCCTGCTCGATGCGTACTCGGCCATCGGCATGCTCGCGCCCGGCGTTTTCCTCGGGTTCCTGTGGAAGCGCACGAGCGCGGTCGGCGTGCTGGCCGGGTTGGTCGCAGGCTTCGTCGCGCTGCTGGCGCCGTTCGCGGCGAAGTTCTGGGCCGCGACCGTGCCGCAATGGGAGGCCGGGCTGATCGCCATGGCCATCAACGCAGCGGTTGTCGTGGCCGTGAGCCTCGTGACGAAGGCGCCGCAACCCAAGGCCGTCGCGCTCGGGCTGCAGGACGACGGCGCGCAGGATGCCGCTCAGGTCGGCGCGCTCGCCAGCCTGCGCTCCAGCCAGACGCTGTAGCGCGAGAGCCCGAAGCACAAGACCCAATACACGGCGGCGATGAAGAGATAGCCCTCGAGGTAGAACGGCCGCCAGACCGGGTCGCCGCCGAGCGCGAGGCCCAACGCGCCGGTCAGCTCGAAAAGGCCCACGACGGTGACGAGCGAGGTGTCCTTCAGCGTGCCGACCACGCTGTTGGTGAGCGCCGGCACGACCAGGCGCAAGGCCTGCGGCAGCACGATGTCGCGCTGCACCGGCCAGCGGCCGAAGCCGAGCGCCATCGCCACTTCGGTCTGTCCGCGCGGCACCGCCTGCAGGCCGCCGCGGATGATCTCGGCCAGATAGGCCGCGACGAAGAGCGTGAGGCCGGCGAGCACGCGCACCAGCACGTCGGGCTGCCAACCCGCCGGCCACAGCAGCGGCAGCAGGAACGAAGCCATGAACAGCACCGAGATTAGCGGCACGCCGCGCACCAGCTCGATGTAGCTCGCGCTCAGCGTGCGAACCACCGGCCAGCCAGAACGCCGGCCCAGCGCGAGCAGCAGCGCGAGTGGAAAGGCCAGAGCCAGTCCGACCACCGCCAACCCGATGGTCAGCGGCAGACCGCCCCAGCGGCTGGTCGGCACATGACTCAAACCCATCACGCCGCCGCGCATCAGCAGCACGAACAGCAGCAGCGCGACGACCCACAGCGGCACCAGCCACCAGCGCCAGCTGCGCGGCCAGGCGCTCAGCACGGTGACGGCAGAGAGCACGACCACCGCGATCGCCGGGCGCCATTGCTCTTCGTAAGGGAAGCGGCCGAACAGCATCGGCCGCCATTTCTCGGCCACCACGCCCCAGCAGGCGCCATGCTGGACCGCGCGGCAGGCTTCGGCATCGGCGCGGAACACCGCATGCACCACGGCCCAGTCGACGATGTGAAAGCCGACCCACGCGAGCAGCGCGATCAGCAGCACAGTCGCCAGCGCGCGCAGCGGCGAACCCCAGAGCTCGCGGCGCCAGGCAATCGGGCCTTGCGCGACATTCCTCATCGCCACCCCCGCAATGCGACGCGCGCGTTGTAGCGGTTCATGCCGAAGGAGATCACGAGCGACAGCAGCAGGTACACCGCCATGATGATCGCGATGCACTCGAAGGCGCGGCCGTTCGAGCCGATGGTGGTGTTGGCGACCGACACCAGCTCCGGATAGCCCACGGCCACCGCGAGCGATGAGTTCTTGACGAGGCTGAGCAACTGGTTGGTGAGCGAAGGCACGATCACCCGCAGCGCCTGCGGCAGGATCACGATGCGCAACTGCTGCACCGACGACAGGCCCAGCGCCTGCCCCGCCAGCACCTGCCCCTGAGAGACCGACAGGATGCCGGCGCGCACGATCTCCGCGACGAACGCAGCCGAATAGAACGACAGGCCCGCGACGATCGTCACGTATTCGGGACTCAGCGCCGCGCCGCCGCTCACGCCGAAATCGCCCCGCTCGGGCCACTCGAAATGCGTCGGCCACCAGCCGCCCTCGCCTGCCACGGGCCACGGCACGCTGAGCCCTCCCTTGCTGAGCCACACGCCGGGCAAGAGGCGTACGGGCTCGGTCGGGTCGGGCAAGAGGTTCGCCATCGCGAAGGCCAGCATCAGCAGCTGCACCAGCAGCGGCACATTGCGCAGCAACTCGACATACGCGGTGCAGATGCCGCGCAGCAGCACATGCGGCGCCAGACGGCCGATGCCGATGAGCGTGCCCAGCACAACCGAGAAGATCGCCGCGGGCACCGCCGCCCGCACCGTGTTGATCAGGCCCGCGAGAAAGGCGCGCCAGAACGGCTGGCTGGCGTTGAAATCGAGCCAGCCTTCGCTGATCGAAAAGCCCGCAGGCTCGGTAAGAAAGTCGAAGCCTGAGCGAACGCCGCGGGCGCGCAGCACGTCGAGCGCGTGGTGCACCACCCAGAAGGCGCCGGCCACGACAGCCAGCACCAGCACCGCCTGGACGACCCAGGCCAGCCAGGCGCCGCGGCGCGAGGCGCCCTCGCGGCTCATCGCACCGGTGGTGCGTAGATCAGCCCGCCCTTGCTCCACAGATTGTTGGAGCCGCGCGGCAGCTTGAGCACCGACTTCGGCCCGACGTTGCGCTCGAACACTTCGCCGTAGTTGCCCACGGCCTTGATCGCGCGGAACGACCAGTCCTTGTCCAGGCCCAGCAGCTTGCCCAGGTCTTCACCGGTGCCGACCAGGCGCTGCTGCGCCGGGTCCTTGCTGCTGGCCTTGAGCGCGTCGGCATTGGCCTGCGTGACGCCGGCCTCCTCGGCCTCGATGAGCGCGTTGGGCACCCACTTGGCAATGGCGAACCATTCGTCGTCGCCGCGGCGCACCAGCGGTGCGAGCGGCTCCTTGGAGATCAGCTCGGGCAGGATGATGTAGTCGTCGGGGTTCGGCGCCTCCTTGTTGCGCAGGCCCGCGAGGGCCGAAGCGTCGGTCGTGAAAGCCTGGCAGCGGCCCGAGAAGAAGGCCTTGAACGAGGCCTCGAAGCTCTCGAAGACGACCGTCTTCACCGGGATGTTCTGCGCACGGAAGTAGTCGGAGACGTTCTTCTCGTTGGTGGTGCCCGACTGGGTGCAGATGGTGGCGTTCTTCAGTTGCTTGGCGCTCGTCACCTTGAGCTTCTTGGGCACGAGGAAACCCTGGCCGTCGTAGTAGGTGATGGTGGTGAAGTTGAAGCCGAGCGAGGCGTCTCGCGTGAGCGTCCAGGTGGTGTTGCGCGCGAGGATGTCGATCTCGCCGGCCTGCAGGGCCGAGAAGCGCTGCTGCGAATTGAGGGGCACGAAGTCGACCTTCTTCGCATCGCCGAGCACGGCCGCGGCGATGGCGCGGCAGGTGTCGACGTCCAGGCCCGACCAGTTGCCCTGGGTGTCCGGTGCGGAAAAGCCCGCCACCCCGTTGGTCACGCCGCACTTGACCGTGCCGCGCTGCTTGACCGCGTCGAGCGTCTTGCCCGCGAAGGCCGGTGCGGCGGTGGCCAGGGCGACCAAGGATGCGGCGGCGATCAGGGCCGGGCGGAATCGGATTTTCATGGGTGTGTTTCTCCTCAACAGACAACGAAAGGCAGTGTACGGGGCGTCGCTGCGGCGCGCCAAAGAACGCTCGGTTGAATGCTTATGCCCGGCCACGCGGCAATACCGCAATACCATACGGCCCTTTATCAACTCTCCCGAACAGGAATCACACAATGTTCAAGTCCGACGACACCGGCAAGCTCGTTCTGCGCCTCGCGCTGGGCATCCTCATCCTGCTGCACGGCGTGGCCAAGGTCACCAAGGGCGTCGACGGCATCGGCGGCATGCTGGCCTCGCACGGCCTGCCGGCCTTCCTGGCGTACGGGGTCTATGTCGGTGAAATCCTGGCGCCCGCGCTGCTGATCGTCGGCCTGTTCACGCGGCCGGCCGCAGTGATCGTGGCGATCAACATGCTGGTGGCGATCTGGCTGGTGCACCGCAAGGACCTCGGCGCGATCAACGGCCAAGGCGGGTGGGCGCTGGAACTGCAGGGCATGTTCCTGTTCGCGGCGATTTCGCTGGCCTTCACGGGCGGCGGCCGCTTCGGCCTCAGCAACAGATAACGACTGGGCGCGGTTGGGGCCTGGTGCCTCAGTCGTCGTCGGCCGCATCGAGACCCGGAAACAGGACCTCGGTGTAGCCGAAGCGCGAGAAATCGCGCACCCGCATCGGATAGAGCTTGCCCAGCAGGTGATCGACTTCATGCTGCACCACGCGCGCATGAAACCCGCTGGCGACCCGGTCGATGGGCTCGCCGTACGGATCGAAGCCGGTATAGCGGATGTTGGCGAAGCGCGGCACCACGCCGCGCAGGCCCGGCACCGAGAGGCACCCTTCCCAGCCCTCCTCCTCGTCTTCGCCGATGGGCGTGATGACGGGATTCAGCAGCACGGTGCGGGGCACCGGCGGCGCGTCGGGATAGCGGGGGTTGACGATGTCGGTACCGAAGATCACCAGTTGCTGGTCCACGCCGATCTGCGGGGCCGCGAGGCCGGCGCCGTTGACCGCATGCATGGTCTCGAACATGTCGCGCACCAGGAGGTGCAGTTCGTCGGTATCGAAAGCGGCGACCGGCTGCGCGATGCGCAGCAGCCGGGGGTCGCCCATCTTGAGTATTTCGCGAATGGCCATCGCGCGATTATCGCGACAGCCTCAGCCCATGGTCACGGGATGCCGCCGGGGTTGTTCTTCGAGTCCGGCGAGGTCCACAGGCGCGCGCGGCCTTGAGGCATCTGCTGAGGCTGCGACGGCGTGATGCCCGGGACGCCACCACCGGCGGAGGGAGGACGGCCACCGCCCCAGTTGCCCGGCGGGCGACCGGCCGGATACCCGGGACGCACCGCGGGATAGCCCGGACGAACGGCCGGATAGCCAGGGCGACCGTAGTACGGACGACGGTCGTAATAGCGGCCTCGCTCGTAGTAGCCCCCGCCCTGGATGTAGACCGGGGCTGGTGAAACGACCACTGGCGACGGGTCGGAATAGTACGGCTCGGAGTACCCCCCGCCCGAGTAATACGGATCGCCCGGGACCGCAACGCAGCCCGTCAGCAGCGCGAGGCCGCCGAGGACAACGCTGGCACCAAGAACGCGAGTTTTTTGCATGAGGGACTCCTTGTTGACCTTCAGTTTTCTTTCAACGTCAGGTTGTAGACCCTGTTGACTGCGCTGCGATGAAGCTGCGTAACGGCCGGTAAAGAGGCGGCGGGTGCCGAAGCTCACTCCGGGATGCCGCTCTCCAGAATCTCCAGCATACGCGCCTCGTCGATCACGGTCACCCCGATTTCGCGAGCCTTGTCGAGCTTGCTGCCGGCTTCTTCACCGGCGACGAGGTAATGGGTCTTCTTGCTGACGGAACCGGCGACCTTTGCGCCGGCTGCCTCCAATTTATCCTTTGCCTCGTCGCGGCCCAGCGTAGGAAGGGTACCGGTGATCACGAAGGTCAGGCCCGCCAACGGCTTCGGCGCACGGGCTGCGGGCTCGCCCTCTTCCCAGGTCAGCCCGCAGGCGCGCAGCTGTTCGACCACCTCGCGGTTGTGCGGTTGGTCGAAGAAGGTGCGCAGGCTCTGCGCCACCACCGGGCCCACGTCGTTGACCTCCAGCAATTGCTCTTCGGTCGCGTCCATGATGGCGTCAAGCTTGCCGAAGTGCTTGGCCAGGTCTTTCGCCGTGCTCTCGCCCACGTGCCGAATGCCCAGGCCGAAAAGGAAACGCGGCAGCGTGGTTTTCTTGGACGCCTCGAGCGCATCGACAAGGTTCTTGGCCGACTTCTCGGCCATCCGTTCCAGGCCCGCGAGCGTGGTGAATCCGAGCTTGTAGAGATCGGGCAAGGTACGGATGAGGTTGGCGTCCACCAGTTGCTCGACCAGCTTGTCACCCAGCCCGTCGACGTCGACCGCGCGCCGCGCTGCGAAGTGCAGGATCGCCTCCTTGCGCTGCGCCGCGCAGAACAGGCCGCCGGTGCACCGGTAGTCGACCTCTTCCTCTTCGCGCACCGCATCCGAGCCGCAGACGGGGCACTTGTGCGGCATGGTGAAGATCTGGCCGCGTTCGCCCTCCGGCTTGGCAAGGCTCTCGGGCACCACGCCGACCACTTCGGGAATCACGTCGCCCGCGCGCCGCACGATGACCGTGTCGCCCACGCGAACGTCCTTGCGGCGGGCTTCGTCCTCGTTGTGCAGCGTGGCGTTGGTCACGGTCACGCCGCCGACGAACACCGGCGCGAGCTTGGCGACCGGCGTGAGCTTGCCGGTGCGGCCGACCTGGATCTCGATGCCGAGCACCTCGGTGAGTTGCTCCTGCGCCGGGTACTTGTGCGCCACGGCCCAGCGTGGCTCGCGCGAGACGAAACCGAGCTGCCGCTGCAACTCGACGCTGTCGACCTTGTAGACCACGCCATCGATGTCGTAGGGCAAGGCATCGCGCTGGCGGCCGATGTTTTCGTGGAACGCGATCAACTCGATGGCTCCGGTGGCCCGTGCAGTCTGCGAGGCCACGGGAAAACCCCAGGCATGGAACTGCTGCAGCCAGTCGAACTGCGTCGGGCAATCCGGGCCGCCTTCCGCGGCCGGCGTGACTTCGCCGAGGCCGTAGGCAAAAAAGCTCAGTGGCCGTGCCGCCGCAATCGCCGGATCGAGCTGGCGAACCGCGCCGGCTGCCGCATTGCGCGGATTGACGAACACCTTCTCGTTCTTCTGGCCGGCGGCGATCTTTTCGCGCTGACGTTCGTTGAGCGCGTCGAAATCGGCGCGCTTCATGTAGACCTCGCCGCGCACCTCGACCACGGGCGGCGCCTTGCCCCCGAGCCGCAGCGGAATCTCGCGCACCGTGCGGATGTTCTGCGTGACGTCCTCGCCGACTTCGCCATCTCCGCGCGTTGCCGCCTGCACCAGCACGCCGTTTTCGTAGCGCAGGTTCATGGCGAGACCGTCGAACTTGAGCTCGCATACGTACGACACCTGCGGCCCGTCTTCGGGCAGGCCCAGCTCCTTGCGCACGCGCGCATCGAAGGCGCTCGCGCCGCCGGGCGTGATGTCGGTCTCCGTGCGGATCGAGAGCATGGGCACCTTGTGGCGCACCTTGGCAAAGCCGTCGAGCACCTTGCCGCCCACGCGCTGCGTCGGCGAATCGGGTGTGCGCAGCTCGGGAAACTCCGTCTCCAGGGCCTGCAGGCGCTGGAACAGCTTGTCGTACTCGGCGTCGGGCAGTGCGGGCGCGTCGAGCACGTAATAGAGGTGGGCGTGCTTGTGAAGCTGTTCGCTCAGTGCGGCGGCTTCGCGTGCCGCCTCGTCGCGCGTCGTCATGTGGGTGTCTCCCGAAGGTCGGAGTTAGCTGAAGAGGCGCCGTGCCAGCGGTGAGCCGGCCGCGAGGTCGCGTGCATCGAGCGTGTCGTAGAGCTGCTCGAGGTCGCTGCCGATGACGTCCATCGTCTCGTCGCGCAGCAACTGGCCGTCGCTGTCGGTCACCACGCCGTCCATCTCGCGCGCGAGCGTGGCGGCGGCTTCGCGCATGCGGCGGAACGGCTCCTCGGCGCGATCGACCTGCGGCACGTCCAGGCTCAGGCTGAGCTCGCGGATGGCCGATTGCGCCGGATCGTCGGCAAGCGCGGCCTGGGTGTCGAAGGCGAGCCCAAGAATCGGCGGCAGGCCGACCTCGCCCGTGGGCAGCACCATGCGCCCCGGGATGATGCCCGCCACGAAGCCGAGCCGCGCGGCGTTCTGCTGCACGTAGCCCGGGCTCCAGGCCGCATGCAGCGCACGCAGCACGAAGCCCAGCTGCGCATCGTGCGCGCTGGCGAACTGGTCGAGCTCGCGGGCCCGCGCCACTTCGTCGAGCATCTCGGGAAATTCGGGCGAGCCGTTGACCGCATCGGCAAAGGCCTGCGCCTTGACCACGAATTCGGAGTATTCGATCTCGTTGAGCGCGCCCGTGCGATTGGCCAGCTGCACGCCGACCTGGAACGCGCTGTAGCGTTGACCCGCGACGGGCGGCTCCCACTGGCCGGTGTGCTCGTTCAAGCCCTCGATGGCGACCGGCTTGCTGCCCGCGCGCCGCGTCGGCGGCATGGCCGCGATGGCGGCATCGCCCGAGGCCAGGCCGTCCAGCGACACCGGTGCGATCACGTCGATCAGCGGATCGAGCCCGCCGCGCCGCTCGCCGGTGGCGACCGGGACGCCGCTGGGCGCCGGCAGGTCGGGGTCGAACAGGGGCTCGTGGCGGTCTTGCGCCGATATCTGGTTCGGATCGACATGCAGCATCGGCTCCACGCCGTCGGCCGACGACATGGACCGCTCCGCGTCGGCCAGCGCGGTGTCGACCGCATCGGGCTGGCGCGGTGCGTTGCGGCGCGACATGAAGGTTTCGTAGCCGACGACGGCCGCGAGGACGAGGCCTCCAAGAATGGAGAGAGCGAGAGTGAGATTGCTCATGCGCGCCGCTCGACTCAGGCGGCCTCGACCATGGAGGCCGCGGCCTCCATGTCCACCGCGACGATGCGCGAGACGCCCTGCTCCTGCATCGTGACGCCGATCAGCTGCTCGGCCATTTCCATGGCGATCTTGTTGTGGCTGATGAAGAGGAACTGGGTTTCGCGGCTCATGGCGGTCACGAGTTTGGCATAGCGCTCGGTGTTCGCGTCGTCCAGCGGCGCGTCCACTTCGTCCAGCAGGCAGAAAGGCGCCGGGTTGAGCTGGAAGATGGCAAACACCAGCGCGATGGCCGTGAGCGCCTTCTCGCCGCCCGAGAGCAGGTGGATGGTCTGGTTCTTCTTGCCGGGCGGCTGTGCGAGCACCTGCACGCCGGCATCGAGGATTTCGTCGCCCGTCATCACGAGTCTTGCATTGCCGCCACCGAAGAGCTCGGGGAACATGCGGCTGAAGTGCTCGTTGACGATCTTGAAGGTGCCGCCGAGCAGGTCGCGCGTCTCGGCGTCGATCTTGCGGATGGCATCTTCGAGCGTGCCGATGGCTTCATTCAGGTCGGCCGACTGGGCATCGAGGAAGGTCTTGCGCTCGCTCGCGATCGCGAGTTCGTCGAGCGCGGCGAGGTTGACCGCGCCCAGCGCGACGACTTCGCGGTTGAGGCGATCGATTTCGCTCTGCAGGCCGGTCAGGCGCACCTTGTCGGTCTCGATCGACTGCGCGATGGCTTCCAGGTCGGCGCCAGCGTCTTCCAGCAGCTGCTGGTACTGCTCGACACCCAGGCGCGCGGCCTGTTCCTTCAGCTGGAACTCGGTGATGCGCTGGCGCAGCGGATCGAGCTCGCGCTCCAGCTGCAGGCGGCGCTCGTCGCTCGCGCGCAGCTTGAGCGTGAGGTCGTCGTACTGGCTGCGGGAGGCGCCGAGTGCGGTCTCGCGTTCGAGCTTGAGCGACAGCGCGTCCTGCAGGCCGGCTTGCGCTGCGGCGTCGGACAGGCGGCCCAGCTCGGCGCGGGCGCGCTCGTCTTCGTCGGTGAGCGCCACGACCTGCTGCGATGCGGTCTCGATGGCGCGATTCAGTTCGGCGCGGCGAGCTTCGAGCGTGCGTTGCGAGAACGTGGCTTCCTGCGCCTGGCGCTCCAGGCTGCGGTGCTGCTCGCGGCTGGCATTCAGCGCGCGGCCGGCTTCGATCACGCGCTCGTCGAGCTGGGCGTGGCGCTCCTGGCTGTCGGCCAGTTGCATGTCGAGCTCTTCGAAGCGGCCTTCGGCGGCGATGCGCTTTTCCTGCAGCTCTTCGAGTTGCGCATCGACCTCGCCGAGGTCGGAAGCCAGCTGCTGGCTGCGCGCACGCGTCTGCTCGGCGAGCTGGGTCATGCGCAGCGTCTCGACCTGCAGTTCGTGGGCGCGCGATTGGGTATCGGCCGCTTCGCGCCGCGCGGTCACGAGGCGCTGGGCGGCGTCGCCGTAGGCGGCTTCCGCACGGATCAGCGCGGTGCGCGCTTCTTCGTTGATGAGCGTCTGGGCCTTGAGCTGGCGCTCCAGGTTTTCCATTTCCTGCTGGCGGGCCAGCAGGCCGGCCTGCTCGGAATCTGGCGCGTAGAAGTTGACGCTGTGCGAGGACACGGCATGGCCGCTCTGCACGTAGATGACTTCGCCCGGCTGCAGCGTGGCGCGCTGCGCCAGCGCTTCTTCGAAGCTGGAGGCGGTGTAGCAGCCGTGGAGCCAGTCGTTCAGCAAGGCTTGCTGGCCGGCATCGTTCAGCCGCAACAGGCTCGACAGCCGCGGCAGCGTCGCGGCGCCCTGCGGCGCTCCGGCCGACGGCGGGCTGTAGAACGCGAGCTTGGCCGGCGGCGCGTCGTTGCCGAAGGCACGGACCATGTCGAGCCGGCTGACTTCGAGCGCGCCCAGGCGCTCGCGCAGGGCCGCTTCGAGCGCGCTTTCCCAGCCCTGCTCGATGTGGATGCGGCTCCACAGGCCCTGAAGCCCATCCAGGCCGTGCTTGGCGAGCCACGGAGCCAGCTTGCCGTCGGTCTTGACCTTTTCCTGCAGCGCACGCAGCGCTTCGAGCCGCGCCGAGAACTCGGCATGGCGCGCACCTTCGGTGTTGACGGCCTGCTGCTTTGCGCGGCGGTCGTCGTCCAGTTGCGGCACGGCTTCCTGCAGCTCGTGCAGGCGGGCCTCGGCTTCGCTGGCGGTTTCCTGCGCGGCGGCCAGTTGCTCCTGCATGTCGAGCAGGCGTGCCTCATCGGGCGCGGCCAGCGCGTTCTGGTCGGCGCGCAGGCGTTCGCTGCGCTGCGTGAGCTGGCGGCTCTGGTCTTCGATGTTGCGTTGGTCGGCGGCCAGCACCTGGATCTGCTGCTGCACCTGCGAGACGGTCGTGCGCTGGCTGTTGGCCTCGTCCTGGGCGCGCTGCACGGCTTCTTCGAGCTCGGGCATGCGCGCGTCGTGTTCCTCGAGCTGCGCAGCCAAAAGGATCGCCTGCTCTTCGGCATCGACGCCCTTGCCGGCCAGCGTTTCGATCTCGGCCTCGGCCTCTTCGCGGCGGGTGCCCCACTGGCCCATCTGCTCGCGCAGCTGCACCAGCCGCTGTTCGACGCGCTGGCGGCCTTCGACTACGAAACGGATCTCGCCTTCGAGCCGCCCGACTTCGGCGCTGGCCTCGTAGAGCTTGCCCTGTGCCTGGTTGACCTGGTCGCCGGCCGCGTAGTGGGCCTGGCGCACGGTCTCGAGTTCGGCCTCGATGCGGCGCAGGTCCGCGGTGCGCGATTCGAGGTCGTTGATCGCCTTTTCGGAATCGGACTTGATCTTGGCCTGGTCGGCATCGCTCTCGCTGCGCTTGAGGAACCACAGCTGGTGCTGCTTCTTCGTGGCGTCGCCCTGCAGCAGGTTGTAGCGCGCGGCCACCTCGGCCTGCTTCTCGAGCTTCTCGAGGTTGGCGTTGAGTTCGCGCAGGATGTCCTCGACGCGCGTGAGGTTCTCTCGCGTGTCGCCCAGGCGGTTTTCGGTTTCGCGGCGGCGTTCCTTGTACTTGGAGACGCCGGCGGCTTCCTCCAGGAACAGGCGCAGTTCCTCGGGCTTGGATTCGATGATCCGGCTGATCGTGCCCTGGCCGATGATGGCGTAGGCGCGCGGGCCCAGGCCGGTGCCCAGGAACACGTCCTGCACGTCGCGGCGACGCACCGGCTGGTTGTTGATGTAGTAGCTGCTGGTGCCGTCGCGCGTGAGTACGCGCCGCACGGCGATTTCGCCGAACTGGTTCCACTGGCCGCCGGCGCGGTGGTCGGCGTTGTCGAACACCAGTTCGACGCTCGAGCGGCTGGCCTGCTTGCGGGTGGTTGTGCCGTTGAAGATCACGTCCTGCATCGACTCGCCGCGCAGTTCGGAGGCGCGCGATTCCCCGAGCACCCAGCGCACCGCATCCATGATGTTCGACTTCCCGCAACCGTTGGGCCCCACCACGCCGACCAATTGGCCCGGCAGCAGGAAGTTGGTGGGTTCGGCGAACGACTTGAAGCCCGAGAGCTTGATGGAATTGAGACGCACGACTTGTCGGCCTGCCTTGGCATTAACGCCAAGGTATTGATTTGTAAGGAAAATTGCACGGGCCCGCAGCTAGAAGCGAGCCGCCGCCCCAGTCTTGGATGATAACGTCAGGGCATGAGTGTTTCTCCGGTTTTACCCCTTGCGGCGCGACGCACCTGCCTTCTGGCCGGGGCTGCCTCCTTGCTCGGCCTGGCGGGCTGCGCGGCGACCCGATCGACCGAGCGCGCCGAGCCCTATGCCAACCAGGAATGGCTGCAGTCCGGCGCCAACCGCATCGCCAACCTTTCGTTGCGCGACAACCTCCAGTCGATCCGGCGCGTGCAGACCACGCTCTACCGGCGCAATCCGCGGGAATGGCGCAAATCTGCGGCAAACGTCGACGACGCGAGCCAACGGGCCTGGGACGCGGTGCTGAAGGGCCCCGACCTGCCCGAGCTGCGCGGGGCCACCGGCATCGAGGCGATCCGCCTGGCCTTCGAGACCGGGCCCCAGGCCTACCAGGGCGACCGCGTCGCGGCGCTGGTGGTCGGCTGGGCTTCGATGCTCAAGCAGGCCAACGGCGGCACCTGGGAACAGACCATGATTGATGGCGTCGATGCCGAGAACAGCTACCGGGCCGCGCGCAATTTCGAGATATCGCTCTGGCTGATCTCCTCCAAGACCGCCCCCGACGGCCAGCCGCTGCTGCTGGCCACCGAGATCAGCGAGCGCGGCCGCAACCTCGTGGCCGACCGGGAGCTGTCGAAGGTGGTGGCCCGGCTCGATCTGCTGGCCGCGCAGGCCGACGAGAAATACCGCCGCGCAGCGCTCGATTTCGGGCAGAACTGGGTCATGGGCGTCGTCATGCCCTTCTTCACGATGCTGCCTAAATAGGCTTGCCAAGCCGAATGATTTGGGGAAATATATTTCCCAAAATGCCATTTGCGGTAATATGTTTCCGTGAACAAGCAGGAACTCATCACCACTCTTACCGCGCGACGCGATGCCACGGGACTCTCGACCGCGGACATCGCTTCGCGCTCGGGGCTCACCGAGCGCTCTGTGCGCAACGCCTTGAGCCTCCAGGGCAATCCGCAGATGTCCTCGTTGCTCGCGCTGGTCGATGCGCTCGGGCTGGAACTGCAGCTGGCGCCCAAGGGCTTCGGCGAAAGCGCGGGTACCGATCCCGGCTATCGCCCCGTCACCACCCGCGTGGGCCATGCGGTCGCACAAGCCCCGTCCCCGCCGCCTTACACAAACAAGCGCGGCTCGCCATGAATGTCAAGATCCTGGAGATCTCGCTCGGCACGCGACGCTTCGGCAAGCTCTTCCAGTACGCGGACCTGTGCCGCTTCGTGGCGGAGCCGGAGTTGATCGCCGCGCCGCCGCCGGAGGTGCTGTCCCTCTCGATGGTGGCGAGCGACCCGGCCGCGCAGGCCGCCCTCTGGAGCGACGTGAAGAACCCGCTCTTCAACGCCCAGGGCGGCCAGCTTCCGCGCTTCTTCCAGAACCTGCTGCCCGAAGGCGTGCTGCGCAGCCACATCGCGCAGTTGCGCGGCTGCCGCGAGAACGATCACTTCGAGCTGCTCGCAGCCTGCGGCGGCGACCTGCCCGGTGCGGTGAGCGCCAAGCCGGTGTCTGTCGATCGCGGCACGCTGCAGCGGCTGATCACCCAGGACCAGGACGCGCTCGAGATGTCGGTGGTGGAGCTGCCGATGCCGCAAGGCATCTCGGTGTCCGGCGTGCAGCCCAAGCTGGGCCTGCGCCGCCAGGGCGGCCGCTACGTGGCGCGCACGCGCGCCGGCGCGAGCACCCGCGTGATCGCCAAGCTGCCGGTGGCCGGACGGCCGCACATGCCGCAGCTCGAAATGCTGTCGCTGCAAATGGCGGGCGCCGCGGGCGTCGAGGTGTGCATCGCCGAGCTGGCGCCGCTCTCGGCGATCAAGGCGGAGCACAGCTACGCGCTGCCCGACGAGCCCGACTTCCTGGCCGTGACGCGCTTCGACCGCGACGGCGCGCGCCGCATCCATTTCGAGGACTTCGCGCAAGTGCTCGCCGTGGATCCGATGCACAAGTACAGCGCCAGCTACCTCGACATGGCACTCGCCATGCAGGCCTTTCCCTCGCTGGGCGAAGACGCCGTACTCGAACTCGTGCGGCGCCTCGCAGTGAACGACCTCCTCGGCAACCCCGACGCCCACTTGAAGAACTTCGGCGTGCTGTACGCCGACGGCATTGCGCCACGCCTCGCGCCGGCCTACGACATCGTCGCGTACGCAGCGATCCAGGGCGTCGACGGCCATGCGCTTCCCCTCCTGCCGACGAACGCCGCTGCGCCCCGGCGCACCGCCCTCTTCACGCCCGCCAACGTGCGCGCCTTCTGCTTCTCGACCGGCCTGCACGAACCTTTGGTGCGGCGCGTGGTCGCCGACACCGCTCGGCTCGCCCGCAACCTCTGGCCCGAAATGATCGACGGCTCGACGCTGCCCGCGCCGTGGAAGAAGCGGCTGCAACAGCGCTTGCAGGCACACCCGTTGCTGCAAGCCATGGCCAAGCGCGGCAAATAGGCCCACGGAAAAACACGCCCCCTAGAATGATTCAGCCCTCCACCCCCCAACCCATTCGAGGCAGCAGCAACTCATGAGCTCCATCAATTTCATCGGCGGCGAAAAAGGCGGTGTCGGCAAGTCGGTCACGGCGCGCGTCCTGGCGCAGTACTTCATCGACCGCAGCCGCCCCTTCACCGGCTTCGACACCGACCGCTCGCACAGCTCGTTTACCCGCTTCTACGAAGGCTTCGCCTCCCCCGTCGTGGTGGACAGCTACGAAGGACTCGACACGGTCGTGAACGGCTTCGAAAGCAATCCGAAGCAGAGCGTGATCGTCGACCTGGCCGCCCAGACGCTGGCCCCGCTGTCGCGCTGGATCAAGGAGTCGGACCTGTTCGACGTGTTCGCCGAAATCGGCGTGACCGTCAATTTCTGGCACGTGCTCGACGACGGCAAGGACTCCACCGACCTGCTCGGCACGCTGATCGACACCTTCGGCAACCGGCCCAACTACATCGTGGTGCAGAACTACGGGCGCGGCAGCGACTTCGGGATGCTGCTGGCGTCGCAATCGCTCTCCAAGGCGAACGCGAACGGCGCCCGGGTCATTGCCCTGCCGCGCCTGCACGAAGCCAGCATGCGCAAGATCGACGCGCAGAACACGAGCTTCTGGAAGGCAGTGAACGACCGCGAAGGGCCGCATGCGCTGGGCCTGCTGGAACGCCAGCGCGTGAAGTCGTGGCTGGCTACGGCCTACGCCGCGTTCGACACGCTGCCGCTGTAACGCCCCCGAGCGGCCTCAAATCATCCCGCCGTTGATCGAGATCACCTGCCCCGTGATGTAGGCCGCTTCGTCGCTGGCCAGGAACGAGGCCAGCGCGGCGACTTCCTGCGGCGTTCCCGCCCGCTTCACCGGCACCATCTGGTTGATGACCGCGGGATCGAACACCGCATCCGCCATCGGCGACGCGATGATCCCCGGCGCAATCGCATTGACCGTCACGCCGCGCGACGCCACTTCGAGCGACAGCGCCTTGGTCGCGCTGTTGAGCGCGCCCTTGGCCGCGGCGTAGTTCACCTGCCCCCGGTTGCCGGTGATCGCGGACACCGAAGAGATGTTCAGGATGCGCCCCCAGCGCGTGCGCATCATCGGCAGCAGCAACGGCTGCGTCACGCGGAAGAATCCGTTGAGCGACACGTCGATCACCTTGTGCCACTGGTCGGCGCGCATGCCCGGCAACACGGCGTCGTCGTGCACCCCGGCGTTGTTCACGAGGACCTGGACCGGCCCGCCTTCCAGAATGCGCGCGCACGCCGCTGCCGAAGCTTCGTCGCTGCGCAGGTCGAACACATGGCATTCGGCCTTGCCGCCCGCCGCCATGATCGAAGCGGCCAGTTGCTCGACTGCTTCCGGTCGCGAATTCGCGTGCAGCAGCACCGTCGCGCCATCGCGTGCAAAACGCTCGGCCATGGCGGCACCAAGTGCGCCGCTGGCGCCCGTGATCAGCGCGCGCTTTCCTTCGAGACTCATGATGCGGTGCTTTCTGTTGCGAGCGGCGTGTTCAGGACCACCACGGCCCGGCCCTCGGCCAGCGTGCGGCCGTCGTCGGCATTCACCGCGAATTCATAAAGGATCTGCCGCTCGTCGCCCGACAGGCGCCTGGCCTGCACCCGCAATGCGCCTTCGATGTCGTCGAGCCGCGCCACCGCCAGCCGCACATTGCGCGCACTCGCAAGAAAGCCGGCCGACGGCGTGCTGCCCTCGGCAGCCAACAGGCCGCCATGCAACGCCATGGCCTGCGCCGCGTACTCGATGAGGTTCGGCGCCAGCAAACCGCCGGCGGTGCGCAGCGGGTTGTCCGCCAGCCGGTGCGTCGTCGTGCTGCAGCGGATCACCTCCGCGTCCCACCCGTCGAGCTGCTCCAGCAGGCACATGCTGCCGCTGTGCGGAATGCGCGCGGCAATGCCTGCGCGGTCGAGCGTCTGCGGCGCCGTCAAGCGGCGGCCTCCAGGTCGGCCACCAGGAGCACGTTGGCGAAGGGCGTGCCTTCGCTCATCGGAATGCTCTGCACGCGAAAACCCAGGCGCTGCAGCAGCGCCGTCCACTCGGCGAGCGGCCGGCCCCAGGTCGGCGAGACCTTGTGGCCGCGGATGCGCGTGACCGTGCGATCGACCCATTGGCTGATCGCGAAACCGCGGCGGCTCGATGCGTCGCCCACGCGCAGCAGCAGCCGCGCCTTCGGGTTGCCGCCGCGACGCAGCGCATCGCGCACCCGCGTCAGCACGCCCTCTTGCGCCGTGAGGTCGACGTAGTGCAGCACGTCGAGGATCACGACCAGGTCGCAATCGGGCAACGCGGCCGAACACATGTCGGCGCACACCAGGCGCGGCGTCGGCTGCAGGTGGCCGACCGACGCCTCGGCGCGCGCCACGTCCTTGGGCATCAGCTCGATGCCGGTGTAGTCCGCAGCCGCCGGCGTGGCCGGCCACGAAGCGGGCCAGCGCCCCTGCTGCTGCATGGTGCTCATCGACGCCAGCAGGCTCACGAAGAGGCCCTGTCCGCAGCCGATGTCGACCACGCGCCGATGCTGCGCATCGATCAGCCCGCGTTCGAGCAGCCCGCGAAACACCGGGTCGCGTCCGAGCTTGCCGCGGGCAAACTGCCAGGCGAAGGTGCCGCCCTTCTTGTAGGGAACGGTCGCCGCTTCATGCAGCTCGCGCCACGCGTTGTCCGTGGATGACGACGGCATCACGGCACTCACGACTTCATCCCTTCGGGCAGGGTCACGGCGCGCAATCCATCGGCGCGCAGGCGTTCGAGCAACAAGGGCAATACCTCCAGCAAAACGGGTTTTCCTTCGGCGGTGCGCGCGGCGTTGCCGTCGTGCAGCAACAGGATGTCGCGGGCCTGCAGGTTGCGGGCGAGGCGCGCCATCACCTTGGCGGGGTCGCCTTCGCGCGTGTCGAAGCCGCGCCGCGTCCAGCTCACGAGCGAGAGGCCCAGGCGATGCAGCACCGGTTCGAGAAACGGATTGCGCAGCCCGGCAGGCGCGCGAAAGCAGGTCGGGCGCTGGCCCGTGACTTCGGTCAGGATGTCCTGCGCCCGCGCGATCTCGCTCGCGAAGCCGCGCGGCCCGAGAAACGAGAAGTTGTGCCGGTGCCTCGCCGTGTGGTTCTGGATGCTGTGGCCGCGCGCCACGATCTCGCGGGCCAGCTCCGGATGCGCGAGCACGCGCTCGGCGATGCAAAAGAAGGTGGCGCGCTGGCCATGGGCGTCCAGCAGGTCGAGCACGCGGGGCGTGACTTCAGGCTCCGGCCCGTCGTCGATGGTGATCGCGACTTCGCGGCGGGCAGCGGCCGCTTCGGGCAAGCGCGTGACGTTGGGGCCCAGCAGGTTGCTGCGCGGCGTGAGCCCGGCACCGGTGATCAGCGCGTGATTGAGCACGATCGCGCCGATGGCCCAGGGCCACGCGCCCGGCACCAGCACGCCCGCGCCGATGGCGGCCACATGCCAAGCCGCGCTGGCGCGCATGGCCGGCGGCCAGGGCCAGGATTCAGGGGCGGCGGTAGCGGAAGACATCGCGACGGATTTTCCCATCAGGTGCGCTGCGTGGACGACTCCGCCGGCGGGGCGACATGCCGGGCGAATGCCGCCGACAGCAGCAGCGCCAGCAGCGCTCCCGGCGCGACCACGCGACCGATTGAAGACAATGCCGGGATATCCGATATCGCAATCAAGCCGAACGACACCACCGTCGTCAGGTTGGCCAGCATCAGCGAGGCCAACGTGTCTTCGTCCGCCCGCCCCGTCGTGCGTAGCTGGTCGAAGAACAGCGCGTAGTTCGAACCGACCGCCACGATCAGCAGCAGCCCCACCAGGTGCAGGATGCCGAGCGCGGCCTGCGCCAGCGCCATGCCGCCCAGCGTGAGCATCACCGCGAACACCAGCGGCTGGCACACGGCCAGCAGCCGGCGCCACGAGCGCAGGTAGATGCCCAGCAGCACCACCACCGCCAGCGCGCCGAGCAGCACCTGCACGAAAGCCTCGTGCAAGTAGCGCTGGTACAGGCTCGCGAGTTCGCGGCCGACATCGACGACCTGAACGTCGGTGGTACCGGCCAGCGCGGCTTCGAGCCGGCCCTGGTCGAATTTCGGACCGGGGTGCAGCACCAGCAGCGTCGCCCATCCGCCGCCGGGGCGCTGGTACATCAGCGTGTTCAGCACGGAGCCGAGCGGGCCGCCGGCCAGGTCGGCGCGCTGCACGGGCGCGAGTTGGCGCGCCGCCTCAACGTCGGCCAGGAAAGGCCCGAGCCGCGAGGCCGGCAGCGGCAGGCCCTTCGTGGCCTCGGCCAGGTTGGCTTGCAGCGTTGCGGCATCGGGCAGGCTTGCGATGCGCGCGGCCTGCGCCGCTGCACTCGGCAGCACGCGCGTGACGGCCTCGTAGCCGCCGAGTTCGGCCGTATCGACCAGCGCATCGAGCTTGGCGGCGGCCGCTTCGGTGTTGCGCAGCGCCGCCTGCTCGTCGTCTCCGTAGGCCACCACCAGCACGCCGCCGTCGCTCGCGCCGATGTCGTTGCGCAACATCTCGTCCAGCTGCTGGGCCGACTTGGGCACCGGACTCATCGCTCCCAAGTCGGCGCGCCAGAGGTGCCCGCCCTGCCACAGCACCAGCCCCAGCGCGGCCACGCCGAGCGCCGCGAGCGGCCAGCGCAGCCGCGGCAGGCCGCGCACCAGCATGCCGGCGACCTGCGCCATGTACCTGCGCATGCCCATGCCGGTCGCGCCGTCGGGCGCGAGCATCGGCAGCACGTAGCGCGTGGCCAGCGCGGCAGCGACCAGGCCGGCAATCGAAAACACGCCCAGTTGCGCGAGCCCCGGAAAACCCGAGAACACCAGCGCCGCGAAGCCGCACACCGAGGTCAGCAGCCCGAGCCGCACCGTGGGCCAGTTGAGGTCGCGCCAGCGCTGCCAGCCGGTGCCGGCCACGGCCGCCCCGCGCGCCTGGATCAGGTAATAGATGGCGTAGTCGACCGTCTCGCCGATCAGCGTGCTGCCGAATCCCAGCGTGAGGCCGTGCACCGAGCCGAACACCAGGCTCACGCTCGCAGTGCCGATCACCACGCCGGTGGCGACCGGCAGGAAGGCGATGAGCAGCGCGCGCGGCGAGGCAAACGCCAGCAGCAGCAGCGCGCCCATCACGATGCCGCCGACGATGGCGAGGTGGATGGCTTCGGTCTTGATCTTGTCGCGGCTCATCACCGAGAACACCGGGGGGCCGCTCAGCAGCAGCTTGGGCTTGGCCTCGCCCATGTCGCGCGTGGCGGCTTCGAAGGCCGCATGGACCTTCGCGATGGCCACGGCCTGCGCGTCCAGGTCGCTCCCAGCGGCGCGCGTGGTGGCGATCATCAGTGCGCGCGGCGCGCTGCGCGACATCCACACGCCGTCTTCGCTGCGCGGCGCGCTCGCGGGCACCAGCTCCATGGCGATGCGCTGCGTCTCGCCGGTCGGGTCGCGATCGAGCAAGGGCTTGATCACGTTGCCGGCCGGCGTGCCGAGCATCGACAGCGTCTCGTTGATCGCGTCGCGCAGGCCTTCTGCGGTGAACTGCGCGGGCGTGACGCCGGGCGACAGTTGGTAGCGGTGCTGAAGCACCCAGGCGCCAGCCTCGCTCCAATCGCCGACGTCGCCGTTCTGGATCAGGTCGAAAAGCTGGCTCTCGCGCATGGTCTTGGCCGTGGCGCGCGAGACCGTCGCGCGCTGCTCGGCGGTGCCGCCTTCGATGCCCAGCATCAGCGTGCGCGAGGCGACGCCGCTTTGCAGCTGCTCGATCAGCACGCGCTGGCGCAGGTCGGGGCTCTTGGGCAAGAACGCCGAGAGATCGGCGCCGATCTGCGTACGCGCGATCACCACCGCACCGCACACCAGCACCAGCAGCCACGCGAGCAGCACGACCGCCCTGCGCTGCCAGCTCGGCGGGCCGCCCGCCTGCGGCGCCGTCGCGGCAGTCACGGTGCGGTGCGTCCGGCCGCGCCGGACGGGGCCGCGTTGGGGGATGCCGCGGGCGCAGGCGCCGGCGCGTTCGGCGAGATGTTCATGACCGAGCGGTCACCGCCGACGAACTCCATCTCCAGCCCGAGCACGTCGCTCGCGCGGCCGCTGATGCGAATGCTGCGCACCTGCGCGGCCAGCCGGCTGTCCATGGGAGAGAGGTCGAGCGTCCACTTGCCCGGCGCGCCGGTCACCGTGCTCTTGAAGTAGCGCTGCAGCGTAGCGCCGTCGCCGCTCAACGTGCCGCGCATGGCTTCGACCAGGCCGAGCAGCTCGGGCATGCTGTCCAGCGCCAGTGTGCGGTTGCGGCCGCCGCGCGAGAGCGTCAGCGTGTTGCCGTCGACCGCCATGGTCTCGATGCGCGGCGACAGCGTGCGGCGCACCAGCTTGTCGGGTGCGTCGAAGCTCAGCGTGCCGCTCGCATCGAGCGGGCCTTCCAGCCCGTGCACGAAACGCTGTTCGGTGAAGCGGGCCTCGCCGCTCTTCTGCTTGGCCAGCAGGCCCATCAGCTCGGGCAGGTCGAACGCCCACGCCGGCGCGGCGCAGAAAGCCACCGCGAGTAGAAACACCCTGCAAAGCCGGTCAAGCCGTATCTTCGAGCCAGAAATCATGAAAGTTGAACCAGTTGTACGGATAAGCGCGGCACAGCGCCTCCAGGCGTGCGACGTAGGCCTCGACGGCGGCGCGGATGCGCCGCTCGCGGTCCGCGGCATCGGCGGCAGGCTCGCCGAAGTCGGCCAGCGGATCGAAGCGGACATCGTAGCGGGCCCCCCCGCCATAGAGGCCGGCCATGAAGAACACCTTGCGGCGCAGCAGCGCGGCGAGCCGGAACGGCCCGTCGTTGAAAGTGGCGGGCTGCCCGAGGAACGGCAGCACGATGTTGTTGCCGCGGTGGTGCGAGGGTTGGTCTTCGCTGCCCGGCAGGGTGCGGTCGGCGAGCATGCCGCCCAGCCCGCCGCTGTCGAGCCAATCGCGCAGCGCGAGCATCGAGTGCGGCCGGCCGAGCGCGATCACGTGCGGCCGCATCTCGGGCAACGCGATGGCATTGAGGATGGCGGTGATGCGCTGTGCGTTGTCCGGGTACATCAGCATCGCCAGGCGAAGGTCGTGCTGCCGCGTGCGGTGCTTGCAGGCGCCCATGACCTCGAAGCTGCCGACGTGGGCGCCGAGCAGGAACGCGCCCCGCCCTTCGTCGGCTTCGGTCTCCAGCGGCTCGTTGCCTTCGATCGTCAGCTTGAAGAGGTCCATGCGTCCGCGCAGGAAGTACACGCGGTCGAGCACGGTCGACGAAAAGGCGTGCAGCAGCCGGTAGCCGTCGATCCAGCCCGCGTGCGGGCCGATGGCCCGGAACAGGTAGCGCTTGATCTGGCGGCGCGGCGCAGGAGCGAAAAGCAAAAAGTACAGGCTGATCGGAGGCAGCAGCAGCCGCGTGACGTGACGCCCGCACACCAGCGCCATGAAACAGATGAAGCGCAGCGCCAGCATGTTGCTGCGCTCGGGCGCCTGGGTCCAGCCGCCCTTCTGCGTCGCCTGCGCAGTCTGGGCCGCCTCGTTGACGGCGCGCGTTTCGGCGTCGGTGTGCTTCATCACGCAGACTCTTGCACGGCCGTCCAGCGGCCGCTGACAGCCACCACGCCGTCGCAACGCACGTCGAAACGGACGCCGCGGCCCGCGCCCGCTTCGGGATGCAGCTCGATGGAGAGCGTGCTGCCAGGCCGCACGGGTGCGAGAAACTTGGCCGCCGCGAGCGTCGGCGTCGCACCAAGCCGGGCGACCAGCGCTGGCACGCGCTGGATGGCCTCGACCACCTCGGCCAGCACCAGCGCGCCTGGCAGCAGCGGCTGGCCCGGGAAATGGCCGGCAAAAGAAGGATGGTCTGCGGGCACCGTGTGGACGATCTGCACCGGCGTGTCGTCTTCCGCAAGTTGGGCCAGCGCGAATTCGCGCAGCGCCCGCACGGTGAGCTTGCCGGTGCCTTCGCGCGGGAACGACTTCACCTGCACCACGCGCCGCGGTACGAACACCGGCTCGAGGCGCTGGCGCAGCGCGGCGACGATGGCGCCCGCCGTCAGCGTGGGCGCCACCACGAAAGCGATCGGCCGCACCACGCCGTCGGCCACCTCGTCGGGCAGCCAGAAGGCGCCGTCGTCGACGCCCGCAATGCTGTTGAGGTGATAGTTCAAGTGCGCCAGCGAGCTGCGCCGGCCGGCCACGTGGATCAGGTCGTTCGCGCGGCCGAACAGGCGAAAGCGCCGGTCGTCGAGCAATTCGAGCACGTCGGCCATGGGCGTCGGCTCGGGCAGGAAGTCGCCTTCGAAGATGAAGCGCTCGGGGCCATCGGCCTCGCCCGGCTCCGCACGCACGCGGATCTGGCCGAAGTTTTCCCAGATTTCGCTCTCGGTCGTGCGGCGCGTGGCGACCTGGCCCGACTCGGTGCTGCCGTAGATCTCGAGCAGCACGGCGCCCATGGCCTGCTCGGCCTGCAGCGCGAGCTGCGGCGACAGCGGCGCGGTGGCCGAGAGGATCAGGTCCACCGGCGGCAGTTCGATGCCCGACAGCAGCAGCGTCTTGAGATGGAACGGCGTGGTCACCAGCGCGCGCGGGCGCGGCACCGAGGCCAGCGTCTGCGCCACGTCGGCCGGAAAGAACGGCCGCCCGCTTTCGAAAGCGGCACCGCCCAGCATCGCCAGCAGCACCGACGATTCGAGCCCGTAGCTGTGCTGCACCGGCACGGTGGCAACCAGCGTCAGGCCTTCGAGCGTGGGGCGTTCGAGCACGCGGCAGAGCCGCTCGACCGCCACGGCCACGTCGCCTACCAGCGTGCGCCAGGTCTTGGCATGCGGCTGCGGCGCGCCGGTGGAGCCCGAGGTGAGCAGGCTGGCCGCGTGCATCGCGCCGTCGAACGCAGGCACGGTTGCGCTCGCATCGCCGTCGAGGCTGGAGCGGTCTTCGATCAGCACGCTCTGCATGCCGGGCGTTTCGAGTTTCGTGTCGTCGGTGAGCGCAAAAAGCCGGGTGCCATGGCTCTCGACGAGGCGCGCCAGCGTGTCGGGGCGCGCATCGGGCGGCAAGAGGCTTGCGTGCCCGCGCAGCAGCGCAGCGCCCAGGCTCACCGCGAACGCGTAGCGGTCGACGCACAGGTTGACCGCGGGGCCCTCGTCCGGCAGCACCGGCGCGAAGCGGGCCACGTCGGCCAGGAACTGGCGGGTGCTCACCGGTACGCCGGCGCGCCAGGCCAGCGGGTCGTCGGGGTCGCGGTCCGCGAGCAGGGGCAGGAGGGGGTTGTCTGTCGTCACGCGGGCTGCGCCTGTGTTACCGGGGGCCGGCGCCGTTGTCGATCGTCGAGGTGCCGTAGAAGGCGCGCACCGCATCGACCAGGCGCGTGCGCTCGAACTCGGGGTGCAGCCGGTAGCGGATCAGGTGCTCGCCCACGAAAAGCAGGCCCACCGACACGGGCGACAGCACATTGGCAAGAAGCGACCAGGCCGAGAACGGCATCGTCAGGTAGACCACGATCGACGACACGACCACGACCGCGAAGTACACGGTCCAGACCTGCGTGAGATGCGTCGTGTAGGAA
>NZ_JXQQ01000082.1 GCF_000834655.1 Variovorax paradoxus | reverse complement strand
CTCGCCGCCATGCTGCACAAGCCGCAGGCCGTGCTCGAGCAATGGCGGCGCGACGGGCGCATCGACGCGGACCGCACCAAGTGGGTTGCGGAAAGCGTGCGCGGCATCAGCCGCAACCAGCGCGAAACGCTGCTCAAGAGCGTGGCAGCGGCCAAGTACGCCGCACCGGAGGCCAACACACCATGAGCGCAGCGCAGAGCATTGCCGACATCGAAGCCATCGAACGCGCCACCGTCGCCGCGGTGTCGCCCGAGGCCTGCGAGGAACTCGACGGCTGGCTGCTGCCGTTCGATGGCGGGACCGTCAAGCGCGCCAGGTCGGCGGTTCCGCTGCACCGCGGCGGGGTGGAGCCGGCCACGCTGGACCGCATCGAGGACCGCTACGACAGCCGCCAGGTTGTGCCTGCGCTGCGGCTGGCCGATGCCGGCTGCTTCGACGGCTTGCGCGCCGAGCTGGAGCGCCGGCACTACATCGAGGACAGCCCCACCTGCGTGCAGATCGGAACGGCGCGGCAGATGCTGCAGCTGCGGCAGGTGCCGACCGGCGCCGGTTCGATGGCCGACGTCGACCGCGCACCCGACGATGCCTGGGCCGCGCTGTTTCTGGGCGAGGGGTTCGATCCGGTGGACGGCGCCCATCGCGTGCGCTCGCTGGCCCGCGCCAGGGGCTCGCTCTATGCGAGCGTGCGCGAGAACGGGCGCACCGTGGCCGCCGGCGCCATGGCCTTCGGGCATGGCTGGGCCAGCGTGCACGGCATGCGCACCGACAAGGCGCACCGCGGCCGGGGGCTGGCGGGGCGTGTGCTGGCGGGGCTTGCGCAAGCGGCGCTGACGGCGGGCTTCGAACGCGTGTTCCTGCAGGTCGATGCGCAGAACCATCCGGCGCTGTCGCTCTACCGGCGCGCCGGTTTCACGACGCACTGGCAATACCGCTACTGGCAGCGCCAGCAGTGGCCCGCTTGAGGGCTCGCCCCAAGGCTGCCGGCTGACACGGATCAGGTCATCCCCACCGGTGGCGCGGTCAGGGCGTTAGTGACACGATGGGCCGCATGAAGAAGAATGCCAACCACCCCACCCAACCCGTCACCGCGCCGCGCGGCCTGGACCACATCGTGGCCGGGGTTTCCACCAGCGACGGCGACGGCGTCAAGCTCACCCGCGTGCTGCAGCAGCCGCTGCAGAAGCGGCTCGATCCGTACCTGATGCTCGACGCCTTCGGCAGCGACAATCCGGGCGACTACATCGGCGGGTTTCCGAACCATCCGCACCGGGGCTTCGAAACCGTCACCTACATGATCGCGGGCCGCATGCGCCACCGCGACAGCGCGGGCCACGAAGGGCTGCTCCAGAACGGCGGCGTGCAGTGGATGACCGCCGGCCGCGGCCTCGTGCACAGCGAACTGCCCGAGCAGGAAGAGGGCCTCATGGAGGGCTTTCAGCTCTGGCTCAACCTCCCCGCCAAGGACAAGATGCGCGACCCCTGGTACCGCGACATCCAGAGCGAAGAGATCCCCGAATACACCACCGCCGACGGCGTGCACGTGCGCGTGATCGCCGGCACCAGCCACGGCATCGACGGCGCGGTGCTGCGGGCGCACACCGAGCCGCTCTACCTGGACATCACGCTGCCGCCGGGCGCCGAGTTCGCGCAGCCGCTGCCCGCGGACCACAACGCGCTGGTCTACGTGTTCCGCGAATCGCTCTGGATCGCGGGGAGCGAAGTGCCGACGCGTCGCATGGCCATCCTCGCCAACGACGCGGGCAGCGACGGCGTGGTGCTGCGTGCCGGCGCCACCAACCACAGCCCGGCGCGCGCGTTGCTGATCGCAGGCCGCCCGCTGCACGAACCCATCGCGCAATACGGACCTTTCGTGATGAACACGCAGGAAGAAGTGAAGCAGGCCGTGCACGACTTCCAGAACGGCCAGCTCGGCTGAGCCTGCCTGTAGTCGCGGGCCTACCGAAAGTCGGCATCGCGGTGCAGGCTGCACCGCGGCAGGCGGCGCATAGATTGCGCCCATGCCCTCCACGATCCGAAAAGGACAGGCGCCCGACACGCTGCAGCGCGCCCAGTTCCATGACCGCTTCATGCAGCCTTTCCAGGACCCTGCCTTCAAGACCGAGGCCGAGTCGCTCCATCGCATCGAGTTGATCGCATGGGAGGCCTACCAGGAAGGCCGCAAGGCGCCCGTCACGCGCAAGGCCGGGCCCGGCTATGCGGACCCCGGCTACGACCTCTCGGTCGACTGGCTCGAAGCCAAGGCGCGCATCGACGCCGCGCAGGCGGCGTGGGGCCAGCCGCAGACGCGGTCGCGCGTGCTGGTGATCAATGGCTCTCCGCGCAACGACGGCACCTGCCCCGGCGAGGTCTCCAAGACATGGCGCCTCGCGGGGCTCGCGCAAGAGGTGCTCGAAGGCGCCGGCATCGAAGCCGACATGCTCGACCTGAGCCTGGTCACTTCGGAGTACGGGCGGCAGATCCACCCCTGCAAGGGTTGCGTCTCCACCGCGATGCCGCTGTGCCACTGGCCCTGCAGCTGCTACCCCAACCATTCGCTGCGCCAGACCGGCGACTGGATGAACGAGATCTACGAGCGCTGGGTCGCCGCGCATGGCGTGATCCTGCTCACGCCCACGCACTGGTACCAGGCCACCAGCCCGCTCAAGCTCAT
This sequence comes from Variovorax paradoxus, assembly GCF_000834655.1. Classification (GTDB taxonomy): domain Bacteria; phylum Pseudomonadota; class Gammaproteobacteria; order Burkholderiales; family Burkholderiaceae_C; genus Variovorax; species Variovorax paradoxus_F. Next base: position 1,822 of record NZ_JXQQ01000082.1, on the reverse strand, counting down.
GATCGACCGCCTCGTATGCGCCGACGGCGGCAACCCCGACCCGACGAGCACGCACGGCAAGAAGCCCGAGGAAGCCAAGGCCCTCGAACTCGAGGGCTGGGGCTATCCCAAGCACCTGGATGGCCGCGCCTACGGCGTGGTGGTGCACGGCGACGTGGCCGGGGTCGAAAGCCTGCGCCGCAACCTCACCGACTGGCTCGACTGGATGGGCCTGATCGATGCCGGCACGCAGGCGCGCCTGGACCGCTACATCGGCTACTACGAGCCCTATGCCACCAGCCACGAAACGCTCGACGCCGATAACGACGCGCAGGAAGAGGTGCGCAACGTGGCGCGTGCCGTCGCCCGTGCGGTCGGCGAGTTGCGCGCGGGCAAGCTGCAGCCGCCCGACCGGGGCCTGAAGCGGCCGCGGCCCAAATAAGTCACGCGAATGCGCGCTGCCACCGGCGCCATTCATCATTCTTTACGCAAGCTCACTTCAGGCTAACGGTGGCGATACAGAGGTCTTCCACACTTGCCCTCACCTGCTGCCCATCGGCGGCGGGCTTCTTCGAAAGGAAGCACTTCTCATGATTTCTCTTCGCCAACGCATCGTCTGGGCGAGCCTCCTCGGCTCGGCCGCCCTCGCCTCTTCCGGTGCCTTCGCTCAAGCGCCGGCCGCAACCACCACGCCGGCACCTGCCGCCTCCGTGGCGCAGGCCGACACCACCGCAGCCCCCAAGGCGCAGCACAAGCGCATGGACCCCGCCCAGCGCATGGAGCGCATGAAGGAGCACCGCGCCAAGCGCCTGGCTGCGCTGAAGGACAAGCTCAAGCTGACTGCCGCCCAGGAAGGCGCATGGACCACCTACACCACGGCCAACCAGCCGCCGGCCGGTGCCCGCCCGCAGCGCATGGACCGCGCCGAGTTCGCCAAGCTGACCACGCCCCAGCGCCTGGAACGCATGCAGACCCGCCAGGCCGAGCGCAGCGCGATGTTCGCCAAGCGCGCCGAAGCCACGAAGACCTTCTATGCCGCGCTGACCCCCGAGCAGCAGAAGACCTTCGACGCTGAAACGGTGCACGCCGGTGGCCACGGCCATCGATTCCACCGCGGCCATGACGGCCAGCACAACGCGGCGCCCGTCAAGAGCTGAGCAAGCCGCCACCGGTGACGGTGGTGCATGAAAAGAGCCCGCAGCGCACAAGGCGCTGCGGGCTCTTTCGTTTCAGGCCCCGGAGGCCGCTGACCGGGTTACTTCGGCGTACCGGTCTTGTCGGTCGGGTTGGTCGGCACGTCAGGGCGTTCGCCCTTCTCGCCGAAGCGCGGCTTCACCTTGCGCGCCTGCTGGCTGACTTCAGCACGCGACATCTCGCCGGTCGGCTGCGGCATGGCGTTGGGCTGGTGGTTGATCGTGGTCGTGGCCTCGCCCTTGGGCACCATGCTGTTGGCGTTGTTTCGGTTCTGCACGCGCGCCTCGGCCTTCACGGCCTCGCGGGAAGCGGGCATCGAATTGTCGGGGCGCTGCGGCGGATTGGCCACGCCGGCCGGGGTCATCGTGCTGGCTTGGCCGCCCACCGACGGGTCGGGCTGGGCGGGAATGGACGTGGCCTGGGCCATGGCGCTGCCGGCCGCAGCCATCAGCACGGCGAGCGCCGTGCTTCGAAAAATGGTCGTGTGCTTGGTCATGATCTGTTCCTTTGCTTGTCTCGATGGAGTGATGAATGGAGAACGTTGGGCTACCTTGCCGCCAGCCCTGAAGTCACCGTAGGAGGCCCGAAAAACCGCCTGTGTCGGGGTGCGGCAGGCCTGCCTGTAGGAGCCGGCCTCCCGCACGCGACA
>NZ_JXQQ01000081.1 GCF_000834655.1 Variovorax paradoxus | reverse complement strand
GCTCGTTTGGCTTGCCAAGCCGCAGAAGGGCGGCGCCGGCGGCGACGCCGCGGCGGGCGCGCACTGACAACGCGCCACACCGTGACCCCCAGGCTTCTTCGGGACCCTGGGGGTTTTCATTTGCCCAAGGCCTTCAACACGTCGTAGCACGCGCCCATCGTGTGATAGTCGGTCTTGCCGGCCGGGCTCTTCTCGTCGCCGGTCTTCCGGTTCTTCGGCGTCAGGATGCGGTACCAGGCGCCGTGCCTGTGGTCCACGAAGTGCGCCCACGAATACGCCCAGATGCTGTCGTACCAGTCCCAATAGCCAGCCTCTCCGGTGCGCACGGCGAGCAGGGCGGCGGCGGCGAAGCTCTCGGCCTGCACCCAGAAATACTTGTCGCCGTCGTACAGCGAACCGTCGGGCGCGAAGCCGTAGACCAGCCCGCCGTTGCCCGCATCCCAGCCGCGGAGCATCGCGGTGTCGAAGAAGTGGCGGGCGCGCGGCACGATCCAGCTGGTATCACCACTCTGCGCATTCAGCAGCCGTTCCAGCTGCAGCAGCAGCTTGGCCCATTCGGTCAGGTGCCCGGTCTGGAAACCCCAGGGCCGGAAGATGTCGCTGCGGTCGCCGCGGTTGAAGTCCCAGTCGACCGACCAGTCGGCGCGGTAGTGCTCCCACACCAGCCCATCGGCCAGTGCCGCCTGCCGTCCCGTCACGGCCTGCGCCAACTCGAGCGCGCGGTCGAGGTAGCGTGTGTCGCCTGTCGCTTCGAAGGCCGCCATCGTCGCCTCGCAGGCATGCATGTTGGCGTTCTGGCCGCGGTAGGGCGCTACGCACCAGTCGGGCGTCGCTTCGTCGGCATAGAGGTGGTGGCTCGGCTCCCAGAAGTGCCGCTCCATCAGGTCCCACGCGTGGGCGAGCCCTTCGCGCGCCTCGGTCACGCCGGCCATCAGCGCATGCGCATGCGCGAGCAGCACGAAAGCCAGGCCGTAGCAGTGCTGGGTGTCGTCCAGCACGGTGGCGCGGCCTTCGTGCCAGTCGAGCAGCCACGCAAAACCGCCTCCGGGCAGCGCGTGCGCATCGTGCAGGAAGGCCAGGCCGTGGCGCGTTGCGTCAAGGTCCGCCGCAACGCCGAAGCGGCGGTACGCATTCGCATGGTTGAACACGAAGCGCGTGCTGCTCACCAGGTGTCGCGTGCGGCGGTCGTAGACCGTGCCGTCGTCCCTGAAGAAGTGGAAGAACCCGCCCGAAGGATCGGTGTCGCGCGCTTCGTAGAAGGCCAGGGTGTGCCGGATGTGGTCGATCAGGAAATCGGGGGAGCGGAAATCGGGCATGACAAGCAGATGAGGGTTGTCGTTCTCAAGCGATCGGAGCGTCGGTCTCGGTGTCGAAGAAGGCGATCTTCGACAGGTCGAGAGGCCGCATTGTCACTGCGACGACAGTTGGTGATCGTGCATAACTTCTCTGTTGCAAGCAGGTTGCAGTGCAGCATAGGCATTTGCCCCAGTATCCAAGCGCGAGTCGCCCACGAACAATCGGTCCGCGCTCCATGGTGGCGCGCCGAGATGGACTGCATGACCGACTTCTTTTTTCCGAACCCGGGCGACCTCGCGAGATGAGCGACGTCATCCTCGAAACACGCCAGCTAACCAAGGAATTCAAGGGGTTCACCGCGGTCAGCAAGGTCAACCTCTCGGTGGTGCGCGGCTCGATCCACGCACTCATCGGCCCCAATGGCGCCGGCAAGACCACCTGCTTCAACCTGCTCACCAAGTTCCTGGAGCCCACCGCGGGCACGATCCTGTTCAACGGGCAGGACATCACCGGCGAGCGCCCCGCGCAGATCGCGCGGCGCGGCATCATCCGCTCGTTCCAGATCTCGGCCGTGTTCCCGCACCTGACGCTGCTGGAAAACGTGCGCCTGGGCCTGCAGCGCCGGCTGGGCACCTCGTACCACTTCTGGAAAAGCGAGAAGTCGCTCAAGCCGCTGGATGCCAGAGCCCGCGAGCTGCTGGCTGAAGTCGGCCTCGAGGAACTCGCCGACGAACAGACCGTGAACCTGCCGTACGGCCGCAAGCGCGCACTGGAGATTGCCACCACGCTGGCGATGGAGCCCGAGCTGATGCTGCTGGACGAACCCACGCAGGGCATGGGCCACGAAGACGTGCACCGCGTGGCCGAACTCATCAAGCGCGTATCGGCCGGACGCACCATCCTCATGGTCGAACACAACATGAGCGTGGTCTCCACCATCGCCGACACCATTACCGTGCTGCAACGCGGCGCGGTGCTGGCCGAAGGCCCCTACGCCGAAGTCTCGAAGAACCCGCAGGTCATGGAGGCCTACATGGGCACGACGGACGGCGAAATGCAGGGCGCGCACTGACATGACCGCTGCTTTGGAAATCAAGGGCCTCCAAGCCTGGTACGGCGAATCGCACGTGCTCCACGGCGTCGACATGGTCGTGCAGCCCGGCGAAGTCGTCACGCTGCTGGGCCGCAACGGCGCGGGCCGCACCACCACGCTGCGCGCCATCATGGGCCTCACGGGCGCTCGCAAGGGCAGCATCGAGGTCAACGGCAAAGAGACCATTGCGATGCCCACGCACCGCATCGCGCACCTGGGCATCGGCTACTGCCCCGAAGAGCGCGGCATCTTCGCGAGCCTCTCGTGCGAAGAAAACCTGCTGCTGCCGCCCGAACTCAAGGGTGCCGGCCCGGGCATGTCGGTCGAAGAGATCTACACCATGTTCCCCAACCTGGCCGAGCGGCGCCATAGCCAGGGCACGCGCCTGTCGGGCGGCGAGCAGCAGATGCTGGCCGTCGCGCGCATCCTTCGCACGGGCGCCAAGCTGCTGTTGCTCGACGAAATTTCCGAAGGCCTCGCACCGGTCATCGTGCAGGCGCTGGCCCGCATGATCACCACGCTGCGCGCCAAGGGCTACACCATCGTGATGGTGGAGCAGAACTTCCGCTTTGCCGCGCCGCTGGCCGACCGCTTCTATGTGATGGAGCACGGGCGCATCGTGGAGAAGTTCGGCGCGTCCGAGCTCGAAGCCAAGATGCCGGTGCTCACCGAGCTGCTCGGCGTCTGAACCCCACTCAAACACCTCAAGATTTTTCAGGAGACAAACACCATGAACAAGAAACTCGGCCTCATCGCCACTGCCGTCGCCATGCTCGCCCTCAGCGCGGGCGCTGCGCAGGCGCAGGAAAAAGTGAAGATCGGCTTCGTCACCGACCTGTCCAGCCTCTACGCCGACCTCGAAGGCAAGGGCGGTGCCACCGCCATCCAGATGGCGATCGACGACTTCGGCGGCAAGGTGCTGGGCCAACCCATCGAACTCCTGGTGGCAGACCACCAGAACAAGGCCGACATCGCCGCCTCCAAGGCCCGCGAGTGGGTCGACACGGCCGGCGTGACCATGATCTTCGGCGGCACCAACTCCGGCACCGCGCTCGCGACCGCCAAGGTGGCCGAAGAGAAGAAGCGCGTGTACTTCAACAATGGCGCGGGCAGCTCGGTGCTCACCAACGAGCAGTGCTCGCCCTACACCGTGCACTACGCATACGACACCGTGGCGCTTGCCAAGGGCACCGGCGCGGCAGTGGTAGACCGTGGCGGCAAGAGCTGGTTCTTCCTCACGGCCGACTACGCCTTCGGCCACGCGCTGGAAGCCGACACGACCAAGGTCGTGAAGGAAAAGGGCGGCACGGTGGTGGGCGCGGTGCGCCATCCGCTGAACGCATCGGACTTCTCCTCGTTCCTGCTGCAGGCGCAGAACTCCAAGGCGCAGATCCTGGGCCTTGCCAACGCGGGCGGCGACACCATCAATGCGATCAAGGCATCGAAGGAATTCGGCATCAACAAGACCATGAAGACCGCGGGTCTCCTGGTCTTCCTGAGCGACGTGCACAGCCTGGGCCTGAAGAACACCGAAGGCCTGCTGCACACCACCAGCTGGTACTGGGACCTGAACGACGACACGCGCAAGTTCGCCAATCGCTTCTTCGAGAAGACCAAGCGCATGCCCACCGACGTGCAGGCCGCCGACTACTCGGCCACCACCACCTACCTGAAGGCCGTGGCCGCCGCCAAGACCACTGATTCCGACAAGGTGATGGCGCAGCTCAAGAGCATGAAGATCGACGACTTCTACGCCAAGGGCCAGATCCGCGCCGACGGCAGCTTCATCCACGACATGTACCTGGTCGAAGTGAAGTCGCCCGCCGAGTCGAAGAAGCCCTGGGACTACCTGAAGGTGCTCAAGACGCTGCCGGGCGACCAGGTCTTCACGACCAAGGCCGAAACGAAATGCGCCGCCTGGAAGTAAATGTTGCTCGCCCCCAGGCTGCGCGCACTTCGTGTCGCTTCGCCCACCCCCTACCGGGGGCGGACCGGCCGCTTCGGGCGGCCGTGCGCGGCGGCCCTCACGATTTTCCGTTCCTTCATTAGGAGTTCTTGACCATGAAAAAGACGTTCTTGCTCTCAGGCATCTCTCTTGCCATCGCATTGGCCGCGGGCGCTGCCCAGGCGCAGGACAAGGTCAAGATCGGTTTCATCACCGACATGTCCAGCCTCTACGCGGACGTGGAGGGCAAGAACGGCGCCCTCGCGATCCAGATGGCCATCGACGACTTCGGCGGCAAGGTCAACGGCATGCCCATCGAGCTGCTGTCGGCCGACCACCAGAACAAGGCCGACATCGCCGCCTCGAAGGCGCGCGAATGGATCGACACGCAGGGCCTCACGATGCTGTTCGGCGGCACCAGCTCGGGCACCGGCCTCGCGATGGCGAAGGTGGCGCAGGAGAAGAAGCGCGTCTTCATCGTGAACGGCGCGGGCAGTTCGGCGCTCACCAACGAACAATGCTCGCCCTACACCGTGCACTACGCCTACGACACCGTGGCGCTGGCCAAGGGCACCGGCAGCGCGGTGATCGCGCGCGGCGACAAGAGCTGGTATTTCCTCACCGCCGACTACGCCTTCGGCCAAGCCCTCGAAGCCGACGCCACCAAGGTGGTGAAGGAAAAGGGCGGCACCGTGCTCGGGAGCGTCAAGCACCCGCTCAACACGTCTGACTTCTCTTCGTTCCTGCTGCAGGCGCAGAACTCCAAGGCGCAGGTGCTCGCGCTCGCCAATGCCGGCGGCGACACCATCAATTCGATCAAGGCCGCGAAGGAATTCGGCATTACCAAGTCGATGAAGATGGTGGGCCTGCTGGTGTTCGTGACCGACGTGCACAGCCTGGGCCTGAAGAACACCGAGGGCCTCCTGCTCACCACCAGCTGGGACTGGAACCTGGACGACAAGACGCGCGCCTTCGGCAAGCGCTTCTTCGAGAAGACCAAGCGCATGCCCACCGACATCCAGGCCGCCGACTACTCGGCCACCATGACCTACCTGAAGGCCGTGCAGGCCGCCAAGACGGTCGATGCCGACAAGGTGATGGAAACCATCAAGGCCACGCCCATCGACGACTTCTATGCCAAGGGCACCGTGCGCGCCGACGGCCGCTTCGTGCACGACATGTACCTGGTGCAGGTGAAGTCGCCGGCCGAATCGAAGCAGCCCTGGGACTACTACAAGGTGATCCAGAAGTTGAAGGGCGAGGAAGTCTTCACCACGAAGGCCGAGAGCAAGTGCGCGTTGTGGAAGTAACCCTCCAGGCTGCGCGCACTGCGTGTCGCTTCGCCTACCTCCCTTTGCAAGGAGGGCGGGCCGGCCGCTTCGGGCGGCCGTGCGCGGCGGCCCCCGCGAAAGAGAAAGAACGGCCGACGGCTTCCTGAAACGCTTATGAACATTTCCCTCCCTGCCTTGTTGAGCCAGCTCCTCCTGGGGCTGGTCAACGGCTCGTTCTACGCCATCCTGAGCCTCGGGCTGGCGGTGATCTTCGGTTTGCTCAACGTCATCAACTTCGCGCACGGCGCGCTGTTCATGCTGGGGGCCGTCCTCACCTGGATGGCCATGGAGTATTTCGGCATCAACTACTGGGTGATGCTGATCGCGGCGCCCATCCTCATCGGCCTCTTCGGCGTGGTGATCGAGCGGCTGCTCTTGCGCTGGATCTACAAGCTCGACCACCTCTACGGTCTCTTGCTCACGCTCGGTCTCACGCTCTTGATCGAAGGCGTATTCCGCTCGGTCTACGGTGTCTCGGGCCTGCCCTACGACGCGCCCGATGCGCTCTCCAGCGCCACCGACCTGGGCTTCATGGTGCTGCCCAACTACCGCGCATGGGTGGTCGTCGCCTCGCTGGTGATCTGCTTTGCCACCTGGTATGTGATCGAGAAGACGCGCCTGGGCGCTTATCTCCGCGCCGGCACCGAGAACCCGCGCCTGGTGGAAGCCTTCGGCGTCAACGTGCCGCTGATGATCACGCTGACCTACGCGTTCGGCTGCGCGCTCGCGGCCTTCGCGGGCGTGCTGGCCGCGCCGGTCATGCAGGTGTCGCCGCTCATGGGGCAGAACCTCATCATCGTGGTGTTCGCCGTCGTCGTGATCGGCGGCATGGGCTCGATCATGGGCGCCATCCTCACGGGGCTGGGGCTCGGCGTGATCGAAGGGCTCACCAAGGTTTTCTATCCGGAGGCTTCCTCCACCGTCGTCTTCGTGATCATGGTCATCGTGCTGCTGATTCGCCCCGCCGGCCTGTTCGGCAAAGAGAAGTAAGGCGGACGGCATGAACATGAAAAAAATCTCCACCGTCGTCTACGCGCTGCTTCTGCTCGCCCTGGTGCTCGCGCCGTTCTTCGGCGCCTACCCGGTGTTCGTGATGAAGCTCATGTGCTTCGCGCTGTTCGCCGCGGCCTTCAACCTGCTGCTGGGCTTCACCGGCCTGCTGTCGTTCGGCCATGCGGCCTTCCTGGGCGGCTCGGCCTATGTCGCTGGCCATGCCATGAAGGTCTGGGGCCTCACCCCTGAACTCGGCCTCATCGCCGGCACCCTCAGCGGCGCTTTCCTTGGCTGGATCTTCGGCATCCTGGCCATCCGGCGCCAAGGCATCTACTTCGCGATGATCACGCTGGCGCTCGCGCAGATGATGTTCTTCGTCGCGCTGCAGGCCAAGTTCACCGGCGGCGAGGACGGCCTGCAGGGCGTGCCGCGCGGCAAGCTCTTCGGCGTCATCGATCTGGCGAACGACCTCACGATGTACTACGTCGCGCTGGTCGTCGTGGTGGCAGCGTTCCTCCTGATCGTGCGCACCATCCACTCGCCGTTCGGGCAGGTCCTGAAGGGCATCAAGGAAAACGAACCGCGTGCGCTCTCGCTGGGCTACGACGTGAGCCGCTTCAAGCTGCTGGCCTTCGTGATCTCCGCGGCGCTCTCGGGCCTTGCAGGTTCGCTCAAGACGCTGGTGCTGGGCTTCGCCACGCTGTCGGACGTGCACTGGACCGCCTCGGGCCAGGTCATCCTGATGACGCTGGTCGGAGGCCTGGGCACGCTGTCGGGTCCGCTGGTCGGCTCGGCGGTGGTCGTGCTGCTGGAGAACAAGATCGGAGAGCTGGGCAACTTCCTGGCGCGCGTCACGACCGTCGACTGGTTCAACACGCTGGGCGAGTCGGTGACCATGGTCACGGGCCTGATCTTCGTGATCTGCGTGCTCGCGTTCCGCAAGGGGATCATGGGCGAGATCATTGCGTTCATCGACCGGCGGCGCTCCAAGTAGCCAGGCCGAACCGGTCGGCACCGCGAAAAAAAAAGGGAGCCTTGCGCTCCCTTTTTCATGCCTGTCAGCAGTTGCCCTTTTTGGCCTGGCCGGGTGGGCAGAAGCCTCCCCGGTCATGGCCATGGTGGCGATCGCGGTCATGGTGCCGGTGGTCGTCGTTCCATTCGCGCTCGCGGCGAACTTCACGCCGGGCCTCGCGCCGTTCTTCGCGCCGGCGCCAATCGCCTTCGTTCCAGCGCCAGCCGCCGCGGTCTTCGACCCAGCGGCCCGGTGCGTACGCGTAGCCCACGCGCTCGCGTTGCCAGCTGCCTTGGCGCCAGGCGTACGCACGGCCGTCCCAGGCCCAGCGGCCCGGCACCCATACGAAGCCGCCGCGCGGCGGCGGTGCGGCCTCGTAGCGTGGCGGCGGCGGGGCCATCATGACCAAGCCGGGCACGTTGATGTTTACCGAGACCTGCGCGCTCGCGCCGGTTGGCGCTGCAAGCAGGCAAAAGCTACCGGCCAGGGCCAGCGCGGTGAGTCGAATCTTCATGGGGGCCTCTCTTCTTGAAATGATGCGATGCACGGTGCCCAACGCATCTCGGGCATTGCCGGTTGTCAGGCCTTGCACTGCGGTGCATCCGTCATAGCCGCAAGGGCGCGGCGTAGCCCGTCATCTCCAGATAGCCACGCCCTACGCGCTTGCCCTCTGCATCGAGCAGGTCGCTGAGACCCTCCCAATACACGCCGCCGGTCGAACCCCGGCTGTCCAGCTCCTGGTCGTCGAGCAGGGCGCGTACCTCGAAGTTGCCGGAAGGCGTCTGCACGCGCCACTGCGTCGGGTACAACGCCCGCGTGCGCGGACTGCGCCACGCGTTGACCCTCTCGAAACGCACCTCGTCGTTCCTGAAGACACGCAACACCCCGTCGCGTGTGCGGAACGAGCCGCCACCCCACAAGGCGCTGCCGTCCTTGCGGCGCAGATGAAAAGCAGTGAGCGCGCTGCCGTCGTCCAGGTTCATGCCGATCCAGTCCCAGCCCACGGCCTCGGGGTGCATGAGCGCCTCGCTCCATTCATGGTCGAGCCACGCGGTGCCGGCGACGTCGAAGGCCTGGCCCTTGAGGGTGAGCCTGCCCTGCGTCTTCAGCTGGGGCTCGCTGTAGTAGTAGCTCGCCTGCGCTTCATCGGGGCCCTTGCGCGAGAGGCCGGCGCTGCCTTGCAGCAGCACCGGTTGCGTCGGCGCGAAGCGCAGGTCGAGCGCGAACTCGCCGGCCGGAATGCGCGCTGCATAGCTGCCGTCCCTGCGCACCAGCGACCAGTCGCGCAGCCGCACGTCGGTGTCGGCTTCGCTCGCCGATGCCACCTCGAAGCCGGCGCGCGCGATGCGCTGGTCGTGCAGCAGCACGCGGCCTTCGAGGTCGGTGACCGCCGCGTGCGCGAACACGAGGTTCTTCGCGGCGAAGGCCGAGCGCATGTCCTGCGTCGCGTCGATGCGCGAGCGGAAGAAGGTCACCTGGAAACCGAACGCGCGGCCCGCCGCATTCTTCGCGTGGCCGGTGATGTACCACCACTCGGTGCGCAGGTCGGGGTGGCTGCCGAAGTCGCGCGGGAACTGCAGCGTGCGCGGGGGCAATGCCCAACTCGCGGGTGCCGCGGCCAGCGCGGCGAGCAGCAGGCCGCGCCGCGAGAGACCGAAAGGGCCGAACGACATCACCCCGCCACCAGCGCATCGATGCGCTGCTGCGCCGGCCCGATGTCGCCGAACGCGTTCTGCACCCACGCCGCATCGTGGTAGCTGGGAAGGTAGCGCTCGCCCGCATCGCACAACAGCGAAAGAATCGAGCCTCGCCGCCCGGCGGCGCGCATCTCCTTCGCCACGGCCAGCATGCCGATGAAGTTGGTGCCCGTCGAAGGCCCCACCTTGCGCCCCAGCAGCGCCGAGAGCGCATGCATCGCCGCCACCGAATCGAGGTTCGGCACCTCGATCATGCGATCGACCAGCGTGCGGATGAAGCTCGGCTCCACGCGCGGCCGCCCGATGCCTTCGATGCGGGAGCCAACGTCCGTGAGCGTCGCGTCGCCCGTGCGGTGGTAGGCCGAGAACACCGAGCCCTCGGGGTCGGGCACGCACACCTGCGTGTCGTGGCAGCGGTAGCGCAGGTACCGGCCGATGGTCGCGCTGGTGCCGCCGGTGCCCGCGCCCACCACGATCCATTCGGGGATCGGATGGCGCTCCCGTGCCATCTGCTGGAACATGCTCTCGGCGATGTTGTTGTTGCCCCGCCAGTCGGTCGCGCGCTCGGCGTAGGTGAACTGGTCCATGTAGTGGCCGCCGGTGCGCTCGGCCAGCGCGCGGGCCTCTTCGTACACCTGCGCGGCGTGGTCGACGAAGTGGCAGCTCGCGCCGTAGAAGGCGATCTGCGCGACCTTCTCGGGCGAGGTGCTGCGCGGCATCACCGCGATGAAGGGCAGGCCCAGCAGGCGCGCGAAGTAGGCCTCGCTCACCGCCGTCGATCCGCTCGAGGCCTCGACGATCGTCGTGCCCTCGCGCACCCAGCCGTTGCACAGCGCATAGAGAAAGAGCGACCGCGCGAGCCGGTGCTTGAGGCTGCCGGTCGGGTGGGTGGATTCGTCCTTCAGGTACAGGTCGATGCCAGCTGCGGCGAGCGCGGGCATCGGCAGCGGAATCAGGTGCGTGTCGGCGCTGCGCTGGTAGTCGGCCTCGATGCGGCGGATGGCGCTGCCGAGCCAGCCGCTGCAGGAAGGGGAGGAGGGTGTGGGCTGCATAGCGCGCCAGTCTACAAGTCATGCCTTGTAACCCGGCCGCCGGTGGAAATCGGGATACTGTGCGCTGCCATCAACAAGGCAGGAGACGAGACACATGAAAAGAACGAGCCCGCGCCTGGCCGCGCGACGCATGCCGAGCCATCGGCTTTCCACCGGCGCACTTTCAGCCATCGCACTTGCCGCCATCGCCCTGGCAGGCTGCGCGTCCGGTCCGCCGGGCGGCAGCAACACCACGCCGACCCGCCCCGCATCGTCCTTCGCCGTACCCGGCCTCGAGAAACCCGCCGAAGTGCTGGTCGACCGCTGGGGCGTGCCGCACCTGTACGCGGGCACGCTCTACGACGCCTTCGTGGCGCAGGGCTTCATCGCCGCACGCGACCGGCTCTGGCAGATGGACCTCTGGCGCAAGCGCGGCCTCGGCGAAATGGCCAAGGACTTCGGCCCCGCCTGGGTCGAGAGCGACCGCGCTGCGCGCGCCGTGCTCTACCGCGGCGACATGTACCGCGAGTGGCTCGCCTACGGCTCCGACGCCAAGCGCGTGGCCGAGGCTTTCACCGCCGGCGTCAACGCCTACGTCGCGCAGGTTCGCGCACAGCCCGCGCTGCTGCCGACCGAGTTCGCATTGCTGGGCTACCAGCCGGCCACGTGGTCGCCCGAAGACGTGGTGCGCATCCGGCACCACGGGCTCACGCTCAATTTCACCTCCGAGGTCGACCGCGCGCGCGCCTTCTGCGCCGGCGGTCCTGGCATCAAGGCCGACTGGCTGCGCCGTGAACTCGATCCGCCGGTCACGCCCAAGGTGCCCGTGGGGTTCGACCCCTGCACCATCCCCGCAGCGGAACTGCGCGCGGCCTACATGCGCGCGACCGAATCGCCGCAGTTCACCAAGGCGAACACGCGGGTCGGCATGGATGCGGGCGCGCCCTCCACGCCGGTTGCCTTGCTGCCCGGCAGCGCCGAGTCGATCGCCGCGAAAGCCGTGCAGGATGCGGCGCAGCAACAGGCCCTGCAAGGCGACCCCACGGGCGCCTACGGCAGCAACAACTGGGTCATCTCGCCGAAGCTCACGTCCACGGGCCGGCCCATCCTGGCCAACGATCCGCACCGCTCGCACGGCGCGCCGAGCCTTCGCTACATGACGCACCTGAGCGCGCCCGGCATGGACGCGATCGGCGCGGGCGAGCCGTTCCTGCCGGGCCTGTCGATCGGCCACAACGGCACCATCGCCTTCGGCCTCACGCGCTTCTACATGGACCAGGAAGACCTGTACGTGTACCAGCTGAATCCGCGCAACCCCAACGAGTACCGCTACCAGGGCCGCTGGGAGCCGATGACGCGCGTGACCGAGCGCATCGCGGTCAAGGGCGAGGGCGCACCGCGCGAGGTGGTCAACACCTTCACGCGCCACGGCCCGGTGCTGCTGTCCGAGCCCGGCAAGCGCCGCGCGTACGCATTGCGCGCCGCCTGGCTGGAGCCCGGCATGGCGCCGTACTTCGGCTCGATGGACTACATGCGCGCACGCAACTGGGACCAGTTCCGCGCCGCGATGAACCGCTGGGGCGCACCGGGCGAGAACCAGGTGTATGCCGACAGCAGCGGCAACGTCGGCTGGATTCCGGGCGGGCTCACGCCGATCCGGCCCAATTGGGACGGGCTCATGCCCGTGCCGGGAGACGGTCGCTACGAATGGTCGGGCTTCCGCAATGGCGACGAGCTGCCGTCGGAGTTCAACCCCGCGCGCGGCTACGTGGTGACCGCGAACGAGAACAACATTCCGCCCGACCATCCCGCCGCGAAGAAGGGGATCGGCTACGAATGGAGCGATGCGGCCCGTGCCCGTCGTTTGAAGGAGCTGTTCGCCGCGAAGGTGGCGGCGGGTTCGCGCTTCACCATCGAGGACTCGGAGCGCATGCAGAACGACATCGTCGCCACGCCCGCGCAGCGGCTGCTGAAGCTGCTCGCCGGCCTGCGCAGCGACGACGCCCAGACGGCCGCCGGCCTGCGGCTGCTGCAGGGCTGGGACGGCACGATGGACCGCGACAGCGCCGCGGCCGCGCTCTACGAGGTGTGGAGCAGCAAGCCCTTGCGTGCGGCGGTGCTCAAGGCCGGCGCGGGCGATGTGGGCGCACCGCTGGCGGCGCCCGGCGACAACACGCGCATGGTGCTGCTGCTGGAAAACCCGTTCGGCTGGATCACCGACGCGCAGCGCGATGCCTTGCTGCTGCAGACGCTGCCGGCCGCCATGCAGGAACTCACCGCCAAGCTCGGCCCCGACATGAAGGCCTGGAAGTGGGGCACTTTGCACCGCGCGGAATTCCGACATCCGCTCGCCGGCGTGGTCGATGCGGCCACGCGAAAGAAGCTCGACGTGGGCGACTGGCCGATGTCCGGCTCCAGCTTCACACCGATGGCAGCCACCTACCGCGCGAGCGACTACAAGTTGACCTCGGGCGCGTCGTTCCGCATGGTGCTCGACGTGGGCAACTGGGACGCCTCGCGCGTCATCAACACGCCGGGCCAGTCGGGCAACCCGGACAGTCCGAACTACCGAGACCTCGCGCCGCTGTGGCTCGAAGGCAAATACGTCCCGCTGGTCTACAGCCGCGGGGCGGTCGAGAAGGAGACGGTCGAGCGCATCCAGCTGACGCCCGCAAAGTAGGCGGCATGACCCTCGACGAACTCAACCAGAAATTCGCAGCAGTCCCCGCACGCCACAAAGAGGTCTCGATCATCGCGAGCATGGATGACGAGCCCGCCCGGCCCAGCCGGCGCCTGATGGAGGTCGCCCTCGCGGCGTCTTCGGTGGCGATGGACGTGGCGCTGCCCATCTACGAAGGCCGCGCATCGAAAGAGCCGCACTGGTTCGACACCTGGCCCGGCGAGCACTACCGGCTGCTCGCCGCGCTGGTGCGCAGCTTGAACCCGAAGACGGTGATCGAGATCGGCACCTTCACCGGCATGGGCACGCTGGCGCTCGCGCAGGAGCTGCAGCCATCGGGCACGCTGACCACCTTCGACCTGCTGGCGTGGGACAGCTTTTCCGACACCTGGCTCGCGCCTTCCGATTTCGCTGCGGGCCGCGTGCGGCAGGTGCTGCACGACATCTCCGCGCCGGGCGGCATCGCGCCGCATTGTGCGCTGTTCGAATCGGCCGAGCTGATCTTTGTCGACGGGCCGAAGGACGGCATCACCGAAGCGAACATCCTCGCCAACCTGGTCACGCTGAACCTGTCGCGCGAGGTGGTGGTCGTGTTCGACGACATCCGCGTCGTGAACATGATCGACATCTGGCGCCGCATCGGCCGGCCCAAGATGGACCTCACCTCTTTCGGCCACTGGAGCGGCACGGGCCTCGTCGACTGGAACGCAACCTCCGGCCTCTGAGCGTTGAAGGACGCGGGCCTTACCAGTCCTCTTTCACCGCCAGCACCACATCCTTGCCGGCCGCCGCCCGTCCCGCCAGCCACGCGGTGACGGTGCCCGCCACCACCACCGCGCCGCACAGCGCGATCAACCGCACCCACGGCACGAGCAGGTCCATCGTCCAGTGAAAGCTCTGCGGGTTCACCACCTTCACGAGCACCACCGACACGGCCAGCCCCAGACCCAGCCCGGCCACGGCGCCGATCGCCGTCCACGCCGCGCCTTCGCCCGCCACCACCGCGAGCACCTGCCGCCGCGTGAATCCCAGGTGCGCGAGCAGCCCGAATTCCTTGCGCCGCGCGAGCACCTGCGCGCTGAAGCTCGCCGCGATGCCGAAGAGGCCGATGGCGATGGCCACGGCCTGCAGCCAGTAGGTCACCGCGAAGCTGCGGTCGAAGATGCGCAGCGACGTCGTGCGGATCTGCCCGACCGAGGCGATCTCGACCGACTCGGGTGAGCCGCCGCCCTGGCGCGCCGCGAGCGCTCGCACGCCCGCCTGCACGGCGCCTTCGGAGGCGTCCGGCGCGAGCCACAGCGCGATGTCGCTCACTTCGTGCTGGCCGGTGATGCGCTCGTAGTCGCGCGCGTCCATCGTGATCGCGCCGAACTGCCGCGCGTAGTCGCGCCACACGCCGGCCACGAAGTAGGTGTGAGCGGCTGTCGTGGGGAGCTCGGTGGCCGACAGTGCCGCGGCCAGCGGCGCGAAGGCCGTGCCCGGCTTCGCGCCGTAGAGCTCCACCATCGGCTCGCTCACGTAGATGCCGATCTGCCCCGGCGGCACGGGCAATGCGGCGCCGACCAGCGGCAGCGATTGCGATGCACTGCCTTCCAGGCTGCGCGCGATCAGCGCCACGGCCGGCTGCGAGGCATCGAGCTGCAGCGACTGCGTGCGCAGCGTGCCTGTGCGCGCCACGCCGGGCAGCTGCGCCAGCGCCTGCACGAAGGCGGGCGGAAAGGTCGCGGTGTCGGTGCTGCTCGTGCCTCCGCTGTTGCTGCCGCGGCCGCCCGAGGTGGCGCGCACGTACAGGTCGGCGGGCAGCACCACGTCGAGCCAGTGCGTCACCGAATCGCGAAAGCTCGCGACCATCACCGTGAGCGCCACCGCGAGGCTGAGGCTCGCGACCACGCCGCTCACCGCCACTGCTGCCGTGCCGCGCATGCGCCGCGCGCGCTCGATGGCCAGCATCGGCAGCACGCGCTCGGCGAACGCGGGCGCGATGCGGTCGTACAGCAGCGCGATCAGCCAGGGCAGGGCAGTGATGCCGCCCACCAGCAAGCACGCCACCGAGAGGTACGCCGCAACCGGAATGCCGCCGATGGCCGGGATGTTCGCCAGCGCCGCGCTCGCCGCGACCAGCCCGAGCGCGAGCCAGTGGCTGCGGCTCTGCGTGGGCGCGGCACCGAGGCCCTTGAGCGTCTGCGCCTCGGGCAGCGCCTGTGCCGCGCGCGCGGGCCACCAGCCGCCCACCAGCGCTGCGGCCACGCCGAGGCCGCCGTAGAGCAGCGCGGCACCGCTGCTCCAGTGCAGCTTGGGCGCGACGCCTTCGAAGTACCCGCCGCCCAGGTCGCCGCCCAGCACCCGCAGCGCGAAGGACGCGAGTGCGGTGCCCAGCGCAAGGCCGGCGGCGCTGCCGATCACGCCCAGCACCAGCGATTCGGCCAGCACCAGCCGCAGCCGCTCGCGCGGCGTGAGGCCGAGCACGCCCAGCAGCGCGAACTGCTGCGCGCGCTTGGCCACGCTCAACGCCAGCACCGAGAACACGAGAAACGCCCCCGTGAACAACGCCACGAGCGCCAGCACGGTGAGGTTGACGCGGTAGGCGCGCGAGAGGTTGCTCACGCGCTCGGCCGCATCGCCCGGCTCCGCAAACTGCACGCCCGCGGGCCAGCCGGGGGATTTCTGGAGCGCATCGATGAACGCCGGACGGTCGGTGCCCGGCGCAAGCCGCAAATCGATGCGGCTCAACCGGCCGACCTGGTCGAACAGGTCTTGCGCGGCTGCGATGTCCATCACCGCGAGCGCCGTGCCGCTGGCCGTGACGTGGCCCGCCACGTCGAGCCGGTGCCACGTGGCGCCGCTGCGCAGCTGCACCGTCTCGGTGGTGCTGCCGCTGGCCTCCGTCGGCAGGCCCAGCACGCTGCGCGCTGAAGCGTTGAGGAACACATGGCCCGGCGCGAACAGCGCGAAGCGGTCGGCGCCGGCCGCGGGCTGCGGCATCAGCGCGGGCGCGATGGTGGGGAGCGCCAGCGCATCGACGCCGATCACGCGCATCGGCACCTGCCTTTCGCCGCTGGCTAGGGCCAGGCCCTGGAACTCGAGCACCGGGCTCGCGAGCGTCACCTGCGGATGGCGGGCCAGTCGTGCGAACACCGCTTCGTCGAAGCTGCCCTGCACGGCGCGCACCTCGAGGTCGGGCTGGCCATTGACCGATCGCACCGCGCTGGAGAACTCGTCGAGCGCCGAGGCGTTGATGAGCTGCACCGAGAACGCGAGCGCCACGCCCAGCATCACGGCCAGCACGGCCGCCGCGTTGCGCCAGGGGTGGTGACGCAGTTCCTGCCAGGAGAAGGTGGTGAGCAATGCACGCATGCGTCCATTGTGGCTGCCAGCGCCAGTTACATCCGCATGGCACGATGGCGCCTCTTTCGACGACGATGCCCCGAGGAATTCGACGATGCGGCTCCTGCCCCCAGCCTTGTCCAGAGACATGTTCCCGGTGATGCGCCGCCGCTGGTTCGCGGCATGGGTTCTCGCGCCGCTGCTGGCCGACAGCGCGGCTGCGCAGCTTCAGCCGCCGCCGCAGCAACAACAGCAGCCGCTGTCCCTCGCGAGCGATCCGGCCGTGCTGGCCAAGGCGGCGCTCGGGGCCGAGCGCGGAACGCTCGTCATCGGCCTCTTGCGCAACGGCAAAGCCTCGTACGGCGCGGCCTACAACCCGGAGCCGCTCTCGCCTCCGCGCCCCATCGAGCCCAGCAGCGCCGAGCAACCGATGTTCGAGATCGGCTCGGTCACCAAGGTCTTCACCGGGCTCTTGCTCGCTCAGGCTGTGGAGCGCGGCGACCTCAAGCTGGACGACACCGTGGGCAAGGTGCTCGCAGGCAAGGTGCACGGCGTGCCGCCCGCGGTGGCCGCGGTCACTTTGAAGCAGCTCGCTACCCACACGGGCTGCATGCCCGTGATGGCCGATGGCGTGACGGGCGGTGCGCCGCTCGCCGAGCAGCTGCGCACCTTCGACAAGGCAATGTTCTGGGCCGCGCTCTCGCGCATCAGGCTCACCGCGCCGGCTGCGCCGTGCGAAGCCGCATACAGCAACTTCGGCATGGCGCTGCTCGGGCAACTGCTGGCCGAGCGCTACAACACCTCATGGGGCGAGCTGGTGCGCGCGCGCATCACCGAGCCGCTGGGCATGAACGACACCGTGATCCCGCTCGGCGACAAGGCCTCGCGCATGGCCCCGGCCTTCGCCGGCGACCGGCGCCAGCCGTTGCTGGACATGATGGCCTACGCGCCGGCCAGCGCCCTGCGTTCGACGGCGGCGGACATGATGACTTTCAGCCGTGCGGTCCTGGCCGGCGCAAGCGGCCCGCTGGGGCCGGCCGCGGCGCGCATGCTCACGCCGCTCGCGCGCTACGAGGGCGCCGAGATCGGCTACGCGGTGATGGTGCGCGGCCCCGAGGGCGGGCGCCGCACCTATTTCCACGCGGGCCTCACCGAGGGCTACCGCACGCTGTGGCTGCTCGCGCCCGACACCGGCGAGGCGCTGATCGTGCTCAGCAGCAACGCGCGCGCGCCGCTGCAGCCTGTGATGCTGGCGATCGGCAAGAACCGCTACCCGGTGTCGACGACGGAAGTGCCTGTCGATCCGAAGCGGCTGGACGACTACAAGGGCGAGTACCGCATCAACAAGACCAAGGCGCTGGGCTTCACGGTGCGCAACGGGCGCCTGCTGGTGCGCGAAACGGGGCGCGGCTACAACGCGCTCACGCCGACGGGCACCGACCGCTTCGCGGTGGCCGCGATCGGTGCGCAGGTCGTCTTCCAGCGCGGCGAGGGCAATGCGGTGGTGGGCGTGACACTGGCGCAGGGTGGGAGCCAGCTCGAAGGGCGGCGCATGGGCGAGGTGGCCGCCGCGCCGCAGGAGTGAGGCGCGGGGGCCTTCAGCGCTGCGCGAGCGCGAGGAGGTCGTTGGCCATCTGCGTGATTTCCTCGCGCATCACGAGCTTGTGCAGCCAGCCGGCTGGAATGCCGTCCACACCGTAGAAGGCGCCCGCGATCTGGCCGCAGATCGCGGCGGTGGTATCCGCATCGTCGCCAAGGTTGGTGGCTGCGAGCACTGCCTGCTCGAAGGAATCGGTGTGCGCGAAGCACCAGAGCGCCGCTTCGAGCGATTCGACGCAATAGCCCGAGCCCTTGATGCGTTCGATCGGTTTCGATGCGTAGTCGCCGCGCGCCAGCGCTGCGACTTTTTCACCCAAGGGCGCCAGCGGCGCTGCGGCGAGGATCGCAGCCTTGCCTTCGCCCAGCAGCGCCGCGCGCAACTGCAATGCGAAGAGTTGCGAGCACTCGATGGCTTCCTGTGCGCCATGGGTGGTGCGGCTGCTTTCTCCGGCCTGTTGCCATGTCGCTTCGGCGCTGGCTGCGAAGAACATCGGCACCGGCGCAAGCCGCATCAGCGCGCCGTTGCCGGCCGTGCGTGGGCTGGGGTCGCCTGCGAACGGGTCGCCCGATGCGAGGTAGCGGGTGAGGGCCGCCGACACCGTGCCGCCGATGTCGAAGCAGCGCCCGTTGCTGCTCATGTAGCCGACGTTGCGCCAGTTGCAGTAGCGGTTCATCTGGTCGATCGCATCGAAGCCCTGGCAATGGATCAGGCTCGCCGCGAGGCACAGCGCCATCGAGGTGTCGTCGGTCCATTCGCCCGGCTCGAGGCCGAACGGACCGCCGCCGTGCATCCCGGTCACTGGCGTGAAGCTGCCGCGTGAGCTGAACTCCACGGTGGTGCCCACGGCATCGCCGCAGGCCAGCCCGAGCAGGCACCCTTGGTAGCGCGTTGCGTTCATGGGGCAGCCCTCAGTTCGTCGCGGGCCGCCATCAGCGCATAGCCCAGCAGGTTCAGGCCTTTCCAGGTGCGCGGGTCCTGCGCCGCCGCGTCCGTCGCGGCCAGCCCGATGCCCCAGATGGCATCGACCGGGCTCGCCTCGACCAGCACCTGCTGGCCGGTGCCGAGCAGGAACGCACGGAGCGCCTTGTTCTGCGAGAACTTCGCGATGTTGCCGCGCGTCACCAGGTCGAAGCGGGCGTCGAGCCACGCCGCCTCATCGAAGTTGTCGATCTGGCGTCCCAGCTTTTTCGCCTCGCCGGGCGTGCGCGCAGCAACGATCCTTTCGCAGGTGGCCGCGTCGCCGAAGAGCCGTGCCTTGCCCGCCATCATGAAATGCTCCGCGGTGCGGTAGGCGATGCCTTCGACGGTGAAAGGCGCTTCGTACCACTGGCTGAAGCAGCTCTTGCCGACGCTGCCGTCCTTCGGGAGCTGATGGCCCCAGAAGAAGAGGTAGTCGACCGCGTGGCCCTGGGCGATGTGCACGAGCAGGTCTTCGTTGCTGCGCAGCGCGCTGGGCATGTTTCTCGTCATTGTTTTATCCCCGGTTTCCTTTTGGTTGTTCTGTGCAACTAATTAAGGGTTGTATAGTACAACTAATAAATCTGGAGTCAAGCCACCATCGTGAGCACCCCAAAGTCGACCATCCCATCCCTGACCTTTCCGCGTCCGCTGGTCACCGTCGACGTGGTGATGTTCACTGTGCTCGACGATGCCCTGCAGGTCCTGCTGGTGCGCCGGCCCTCCGACACCGCCGAGCCGTTTCCGGGCAAGTGGGCACTGCCCGGTGGCTTCGTGAACGTCGACGAAGACGCCACGTTGCTCGACTGCGCCCTGCGCAAGCTCCGCGAGAAGACCGGCGTGGTGACGCCCTATCTGGAACAGTTGGGCAGCTGGGGCGGCGCGGGGCGCGATCCGCGCGGATGGTCGGCCACGCATTGCTTCTACGCGCTGATCCCCGCAGAGGCCATGCAGTTGCGCAGTGGTGCCAACGCGGCCGAGGTGGCCTGGTTCGAGGTCGATGCCGCATCTCGCAAGCGCCTGGCCTTCGATCACGGCGAGCTGCTCGACGCAGCCGTCGCCCGGCTGCGCAGCAAGGTCGAATACACCTCGCTGCCGGCCTTTCTGCTGGAAGAACCTTTCACCCTGCCGGCGCTGCAGCACACCTATGAGGTCGTGCTGGGCCGCAGCATGGACAAGAGTGCCTTCCGCAAGCGCATGCTCGATGGCGAATTCATGGAAGAGGCGGGCATGGTCGCTGGCAGCCTCGGCCGCCCGGCGATGAGCTACCGCCTGCGCGATCGCTCGCAGGCGGCGCTGTTTCCACGCACGTTCAATGCGAAGTAAGCGGATCGCTCAGAGCCGCTGCGACATCGCGTTGAGATACGCCCGCACCGCCGCATTCGCGCTCAGCCCGATCGCGCGGTCGTAGGCCTGCCGCGCCGCGGCACGCGCGCCGCCGGCTGCGAGCAGATGCGCGCGCGCGGCCCAGAAGGGCTGGTAGCTCGCCACGTCGTCCGGCGGAATTGCTTCGAGCGCGCGCAGCCCGACCTCGGGCCCGCGCGCATTCGCAAGCGCGCAGGCGCGGCTGACCTGCGCGCCGATGCTGGGCCGCAAGGCCAGCAGGCCTTCGTACAGCGACACCAGCACCTCGGGCGCCACCGGCGCGCCCACGCGGCGTTCGCAGTGGGCCGACTGGATGGCGGCCTCCAGCTGGTAGGCGCCGAGCGACTTCATCTCGGATGCCAGGCGCAGGCACCGCTCGGCCTCCGCCAGCAGGTCGGGGTCCCAGCGCAGGGTGTCCTGCTGGTCCAGCGGCACGTAGGCGCCGGTCTCGCTGCGCCGGGCGGCGGCGCGGCTTTCGCAGAAGAGCATCAGCGCGAGCAGGCCCAGCGGCTCGGGTTCGCCCGGCATCAGGCGGCAGAGGATGCGGCCGAGGTCGATGGCCTCGCAGGTGAGGCCGCGCGGCAGCGCATCGGCGCCGTCGACGTCGTCCCAGCCAGTGCCGTAGGCGGCGTAGATGCCGTCGAGCACGTCCTGCAGGCGCTGCGGCAGATCGCGCGCCTCGGGGTATTCGAAGGGGATGCCCGCCGCGCGGATGCGCGCCTTGGCCCGCACGAGGCGCTGGCCGAGCGTCGCGGGCGCGGTGAGAAAGGCGCCGGCCATGCGCGCGGCGTCCAGGCCCAGCACGGTCTGCAGCATCAACGGCGCGCGGGCCGCCGCGTCGATGGCCGGATGCGCGCAGACGAAGAGCAGGCGCAGCCGCTCGTCGGGCACGGCGCTGCCTTCGGCGTCGGCCTCGTCCATTTCGCCGGCCAGCAGCAGCAGGGTTTGCGTGGCCTGGTCCTGCACGCGGCTGTGGCGCCAGGCGTCCAGCTTGCGGTGCCGCGCCACGCTCAGGAGCCACGCATCGGGCTGCACGGGAATGCCGTCGGACGGCCAGCGCTCGAGCGCGCGCGCGAAGGCGTCGGCGAGCGCGTCTTCGGAAGCGGCGATGTCGTGCGTGCGTGCCGAGAGGATGGCCAGCAGGCGGCCGTACGATTCGCGCGCCGCCTTTTCGGCGGCCTGATGAGCCGCCGGGGCGCTCACGCTGCCGCGGCCATGGTTGCCGCTGTGGCCGTAAAAACCGGCCGCACCTCCACGCCACCGCTTGAAGCGCAGGGCGCCCGCGCCGCCCATTCGAGCGCGGCGTCCAGGTCGGGCACCTCGACCACCAAGTAGCCGCCCAGTTGCTCCTTGGTGTCGGCGAAGGGGCCGTCCTGCACCTGGCGCTTGTCGCCTCGTATGCGCAGCGTGGTGCCGGTCATGGGCGGCAAGAGGCCGTGGCCGCCGAGCGCGACGCCCGACTGGCGCACCGCGTCGGCATACGCGACCCAGCTGGACCGGTAGGCTGCGGAAGATGGGTCGTCGCGCTGTTCGAACTCCGCCGCGGGCTGATAGAACATCAACATGTACTGCATGGTGTCTCTCCGTGAAGGAAAAGCTTGCTGAGCAGGATCGCTCACCACAATGACGGCCCGCAGCCGGTCATTTCGACACGGGGGATCCGTGCCGCGCAGATTATTTTTTACGCGATCGCCGTGCGGCGCAACGGTTGCGCTACCTACGTCTTTAGGCCGCTTTCTCGTCGACGGATGCCGAGAACATGCTTTCCATTTCGCTGCGCAGCTTGTAGGCAGCGGTCGACGTGTCGATCGCCACGTCGGCCCAGCTGAGGCTCTGGCCCTTCTTCACGGGGCGCACGAGCTTGACGTTGTGCGCCAGCCCGAGCGGCAGGCCGCCCAGGCGCAGCGAGCGCTCGGCCGGCAGCAGCTTGCCCCACACGGTGTAGCCGCCTTCGCCATCGAGCATCTCGCCCGCGGCGAGGTCGCGCTTCGCGGTGGCGACCACGTCGGCGTTCCAGCAGGTGGCCACGCCTGTGGCTTCGCCGCGAAGCGCCACGCTCGCGACCGACATGCCGACCTCCAGCCCGATCAGGTGCCAGCGCTTGTAGAGCGTGAAGTAGCGTCCGCTCGGGTCGGTGTGGGCGTTGTATTCCTCGAAGCAGTTCTTGATGTAGTCGGTCTCGGCCTCGACCGTGACCCACACGCCCATGCGGATGTCGTACGGAATCTTGCGGCCGTCGGCTTCGAGCGAGGAGATCACCTCCACCATTCCCTTGCGCTCCAGCACGCCGCCTTCGCTGCGCGGGCGGGTGACGAAGGGAATGTCTTCCACGCTCGCGGGCGGGTAGAGGAGGCCATCCGACGGCACGGTGAGGCCGGTGGCGTTGGCCACCGCGGAGCTCTCTATCGACGGCTTGGAGCCATCGAGAAAGCTGTTGAACATCTTCGGATTGAGCCCGCCGCGCAGCGCCTGCTCGGGCGTGAGGCCGTAGTTGCTCCACACTGTCTCGGGCGTCGATTCGGTGAAGTGCGGCAGCCACTTGTGGCCGCGCCCGGCCGCCACCACCGGAAAGCCGCAGGTGCGCGCCCAGTCGACCAGGTCGCAGATGAGCGCGGGCTGGTCGCCGAAGGCCAGCGAATAGATCACGCCCGCCTGCTGCGCCTTGTGCGCGAGCAGCGGTCCGCAGAACGCATCGGCCTCCACCGTCACGTTGACCACGTGCTTGCCGTGCGCGAAGGCATCGAGGCAATGGTCGACGGCCGCGACCGGGTTGCCGGTGCACTCGACCACGATGTTGATGGAGGGCTCGCGCGTCACGGCCTGCCAGTCGTCGGTGATCCAGGTGTTTCCGGTCTTCATCGCCTCCTGCACCGAGCCCGCGGCGGTGCGCTCGGCTTTCCAGCCCACGCGCTCGAGGTTCGCGCGCGCCGCGGCGGGCGACAGGTCAGCAATCGCCACGAGCTGCACGCCGGGCGTGCGCGGAATCTGCGCGAGGTACATCGAGCCGAACTTGCCGGCGCCGATGAGGCCGATGCGGATGGGGCGGCCTTCGGCGGCGCGCTGCTGCAGGCGGGAGTAAAGGCTCATGGGGTCAGGCCTCCGCGGTGTCGCGCACTTCGAGCGACGTTTGCAGCGCGCTCTCGGGCAGGCCGTGCTTCCATGGCACATCGACGGGGTAGGGCTTCAGGAGGCAATCGTCGGGCAGCATCTCGATGGGCGTGAAGTCGCGGTGCGCGATGTATTCGGGCCGCTTGTGGCGGCGGATGTGGTTGCTGACGGCGCACAGGCTCAGGTACACCGCCACGCGGTTGAAGGGCGAGAGATTGCTGCCCGAGGCGTGCACGAGGCAGCTGTGAAAGAGGATCATCGAGCCGGCCGGCCCTTTGGGCGAGACGATGCCGCCCTCCTTGCCGCCGGCGCGATCGACGAGCTGCGCGATCAGGTCGTTGTCCACCGTCCAGAGCGGGTAGCTCGTGGTCGTGAGGTCGTGCTTCGCATCCACCACGCCCTTGCGGTGGCTGCCCGGAATGAACATCAGCGGGCCGTTGTGCTCGTTCACGTCGTCCAGGAAAATCGCCACGTTCATCGCGCGCTCGGTGGGCATCAGGTCGTCGTTGAGCCAGGTGCCGTAGTCCTGGTGCCACTGCCACACCTGGCCTTCAAAGGCCATCTTTCCGTTGATCTTGAACTGGTGCATGTAGACCTCTTCCTCGAAGAGATCCATCACCGGGCCGACCATGCGCGGGTGGCGTGCGAGCCTGGCGAAGGGCTCGCTGATCAGGTGCGCGGCGAAGTTCGTGCGCACCGCGTCGGAGCCTTTCTCGCGCACGTTGAAGGCCTCGCGCTTGCTGTAGAGATCGGGCACCGCATCGGTCAAGGCCTTGGTCTCTTCGGGCGAGAAATGGCCGGGGAAGAACAGGTAGCCGTCGCGCTCGAACTGCGCGCGTTGCTCGGGGGTCAGCTTCATGCCTTGTCTCCTTTGTGGGTGTGAGTGGGTGCGTTGCGGGCCTGCTGCTCGGCGAGGCGCCGGGCCAGCGCCTCGCTGGCCTGCGCGACGTGCTCTTCGCTCAGGCGCGCGGCGCGGTCCGCGTTGCCCGCGGCGATGGCGGCGGCGATGGCTTCGTGCTCGTCCCACAGCGATTCACGCTGGGGCTCGGCCTGCAGCACCGCGCCCATCGCGCGGCGCAGGTGCCGCCAGTGCGGGTCGGCGCTCTGGCCGATCAGCGGGTTGCCCGAGGCGTCGTAGATGGCGCGGTGAAAGGCCACGTCGGCATCGATCATGGCTTCGACATTGCGCCCGCGCGCGGCGCGCCGGCCGCGTTCGATGAGCTTGGGGTCGATGCGAAAACGCTGCTGCGCCGCCAGGCGCGCGGCCAGCACGTCGAGCACGCCGCGCACCTGGTAGATCTGGCGCATGCCCTCCGCATCGAGCGGCGCCACCAGCACGCCGCGGCCGGGCGCATCGTGCACGAAGCCGTCTTTCTTCAGGAGGCGCAGCGCCTGCAGCACGGGCTGGCGAGACACCGAGAGGCGCTGCGCGATGTCTTCCTGCGTGATGCGCTCGCCCGGCGCCAGCGAACCGCTGCTGATGGCGCCGAGCAAGGCGCGGTAGACCTGGTCCACGAGGTCGGGCGCGACCTCGATGCTGACGAGCTGGGCGGGCATGGCGGCTTTCTTTTGAACTCTGTATACAGAGTACGAAGATCCGGCCCGTCGCGCATCCCGGGTTTTTACCGACGAGGTCTGCAAAAAAACGTAAGCCTTCGCTAAGCTCGACCCATGCAACTACCTACCTACGACGACGTCACCGCCGCGGCCGCGCGGCTCGAAGGCCACGCCCACCGCACGCCGGTGCTGCAATCGACCACCGCCAACGAGCGCTGGGGCGCGCAGTTCTTCTTCAAGTGCGAGAACTTCCAGCGCATGGGCGCGTTCAAGTTCCGCGGCGCATTCAACGCGCTCTCCAGGTTCGATGCGGCGCAGCGCAAGGGCGGCGTGATCGCCTTCTCGTCGGGCAACCATGCGCAGGCCATCGCGCTGTCGGCGCGGCTCCTGTCGATGCCCGCCGTGATCGTCATGCCCAAGGACGCGCCCGCCGCCAAGGTTGCGGCCACGAAGGGCTATGGCGCCGAAGTGGTGATGTACGACCGCTTCACCGAAGACCGCGAGGCGGTGACGAAGCAGCTCGCGCAGGAGCGCGGCATGACGATGATTCCCCCCTATGACCACCCGGACGTGCTCTCGGGCCAGGGCACGGCGGTGAAGGAACTGATCGAGGAAACCGGGCCGCTTGACCACCTCTTCGTGTGCCTGGGCGGCGGCGGCCTGCTCTCGGGCTCGGCGCTGTCGGCGCGGGCGCTCTCGCCCGATTGCAAGGTCTACGGCGTGGAGCCTGAGGCGGGCAACGACGGGCAGCAGTCGTTCCGCACCGGGAAGATCGTGCACATCGAAACGCCCAAGACCATCGCCGACGGCGCGCAGACGCAGCACCTGGGCCAGTACACCTTCGGCATCATCCAGCGCGACGTGGACGACATCTTCACGGTGACCGACGACCAGCTCGTGGAGGCGATGCGCTTCTTCGCCGAGCGCATGAAGATGGTGGTGGAGCCGACGGGTTGCCTCGCCTTCGCGGGCGCCATCGCGGCAGGCGAGGCCATCGCCGGCAAGCGCGTGGGCATCGTGATCAGCGGCGGCAACGTGGACCTGTCGCGCTACGCGGCGCTGCTCGCGTAATCCCATATCGGGACCGGGCTGCGTTCGAAAGGATGGGGCCGTTCACGCTGAGCGCGTCGAAGCGACGCACGAGGCTTCGACAAGCTCAGCCCGAACGGCTTCGGTAGAGCGAACGCAATCTCCGATCAGCGAATCCCGCCGGCCGTCAGGTGCAGCAGGCGGTCCGCGCGGGCGGCCGCGCTCTCGGAGTGCGTGACCAGCACCAGCGAGGCGCCGTGCTCGCGCGTCTGGCCGATCAGGAGTTCCATCACCTTCGCGGCCGTGGTCGGGTCGAGGTTGCCCGTGGGCTCGTCGGCGAGCAGCAGCGCGGGCCGATGGACCAGCGCACGCGCGATCGCCACGCGCTGCAGCTGACCGCCAGAGAGCGTCTGCGGCAGCCGCGCGCCCATGCCGGGCAGGCCGACCGCATCGAGCATGTGCGCGACGCGGCCGTCGTCTTTTTTCTGGCCGAGCAGCATCAGCGGCAGCGACACGTTCTGCGCCACGTCCAGGTGCGGCAGCACGTGGAACGCCTGGAACACGAAGCCGACGTGCCTGCGCCGCCAGAGCGCGCAGGCTTCGCCGTCGAGCGCGCCGATGTCGGTGCCGTCGTGCATGACCGTGCCCTGGTCCCAGGTGTCCAGGCCCGCCATGCAGTTGAGCAGCGTCGACTTGCCGACGCCCGACTCGCCCACGATGGCGACGAACTCGCCGGGCTGGACTTCGAGCGTCACGTTTTCGAAGACCGGCGCTTCGCCGTAATGCTTGCCGAGGTTGGTAATGCGCAGCGTCATCCGGGCGAAGTGGTGAGGGTGGTCTTTGAAATCAGTCGAACCGCGGTCTGCACCGCGTCGGGTGCATCGCAGGCGACCACGGTGCGCTGCGGCATGCTGCGCAGCCAGGTGATCTGCCGCTTGGCGAGCTGGCGCGTGGCGGCGATGCCGCGCTCGCGCAGGTCTTGCATGGCCCTGGCATCTGGCGCGGACGTGCCGCAGGCATCGAGCATTTCCCACGCCTGCCGGTAGCCGACGCAGCGCATCGAGGGCAGGTCGGTCGAGAGATCGCCGCGCGCGCGCAGCGCCTTGACTTCGTCGAGAAAACCCGCGGCGAGCATCGCGTCGAAGCGGTCGGCAATGCGCGCATGCAGCCAGGCGCGATCGGTGGGTTCGAGCGAGAAGAGCACGCCGCCGTCCACGGCCTTGGCGGTCTTGTTGTCGCTCGCATGAAAGCTCGAGAGCGGCTGGCCGCTGCTCTCCCACACCTCGAGCGCACGCTGGATGCGCTGGCTGTCTTGCGGCGCAAGGCGCGCGGCCGTCACGGGATCGACCTCGGCGAGCCGTGCGTGCATTGCGGGCCAGCCGCGTTCGGCGGCTTGCGAATCGATGCGCGCGCGCACCGCCGCATCGGCTGCGGGCATCGCATCGATGCCGTCGAACAGCGCCTTGAAGTACAGCATCGTGCCGCCCACCAGCAGCGGCAGTGCGCCGCGTGCGCGAATCTCGTCGATGAGCCGCGTCGCATCGGCCACGAAGGCGGCGGCGCTGTAGCTCTTGCGCGCATCGAGGATGTCGATCAGGTGATGCGGCACCGCGGCCTGCTCGGCCGCCGTGGGCTTGGCCGTGCCGATGTCCATGCCGCGGTAGACGAGGGCGGAATCGACCGAGACGATCTCCACCGGCTGCAGCTTCGCGAGGGCCAATGCGGCGGCCGTCTTGCCCGATGCGGTGGGGCCGGCGAGCGCCACGTAGCGCGGCAAGCCGGAAGGCGCAGCGGCAGGCGATGCCGAAGATGCCGGTGAGGGGGCCTCGGCGGCCGATGCGGAACTGGGAGACATGGTGCGCCGAGGGTAGCAAATGGCGCGCGCCGGCCGGCGCAAGGGCGCGGATGGCCCCGGCGGCGGCTCAGTTCGTTTCGCGCATCCGCCGGATGTCGCGCAGCGGCGGCGCGCCGAAGAGGCGCGCGTATTCGCGGCTGAACTGCGAGGCGCTCTCGTAGCCCACGCGAACGCCCGCGGTGCCGGCGTCGATGCCCTGGTTCAGCATCAGTTGCCGCGCTTCCTGCAGGCGCAGTTGCTTCAGGTACTGCATCGGGCTCATGCCCGCCACGGCACGGAAGTGCTGCCGGAACGTCGAGGGGCTCATGTGCACGGAGGCGGCCAGGTCGTCCGCGAGCACGGGCTGCGTGAAATTCAGCTTGAGCCAGGTCATGCTCTGCACCACCTGCTGGCTCGGCGAACCGACCGCCACGAGGCGCTGCAGTTGCGGGCCGTGGCGCCCCGCGAGCAGCCGCACCAGGATCTCCTGCTGCAGCAGTGGTGCGAGCTGCGGGAGCAGCCTTGGCTCGTGGAGCAGTTCGATGAGCCGCGTCACCGCGCCCAGCAGCGTGGCATCGAGATCGCCGAGCGACATGGCCCGGTAGCTGCAATCCCTGGTCGGCTGCGGCAAGGCCATCTCGGCGGCGGCCTGCACGACGGCGCGCGGGTCGAGCCGGAGCATGAGGCCCATGAAGGGCTGCGCCGCGCTGGCCCGGGTGATGTGCGTCACCACGGGCAGGTCGGCCGTCGTCAGCAGCGACTGGCCTGCCGAATAGTCGAACACCTCCTCGCCGAGCGCCACCCGCTTCTGCCCGCTCACGGTGATGCCGACGCCGAATCCGTAGAGGCAGTGCATCGGGTCGGTCGTGGCGCTGCGGCGGTGCAGCGAGAGCTCGGGAATGGCGGTGAGGAAGTCGCCGTCGCTCTGCGCGATGCGTGCCACCGCCCGGGTCAGGTCGCCCAGGACGTCGTCGGCGCCCGACGCTTCCTGCTTCGCCGCCTGTACCGCTTCTGCTTCCATCTGAATCCTTTCGAATGACGCCACCGAAAAAGTCTAGCTGGCGCATTTCGTTCGCCACGCGTTTCCGGCGCAGTCTCGTTGTTTCAGGCAAGAACACGCGTGGATTGGGCAAACGGCCGGAGGGTCTTCGCCCGACACTGGCCCGCGATGGATTGGGCTGCATGCGGTGTCGTGCGCCGAAGGCCGTCCGTCGATTCAGACAACTTCCTTTTTCCACGGTTCCACGATGAAAACAGAAAAGACCGCTTCCATCACCGCGTCCCTCGCGATGGTCCTGGGCCTTGGCGCAGGCGCCATGTGGCCGCAGCACGCCGCCGCGAGCCTGGCGCTGGCGCAGAAGTATTCGTGCGCCGCCTGCCACCAGCCCGCCACCAAGGTGGTGGGCCCGTCGTGGAAGGACATCGGCGCGAAATACGGCGACGGCAAGGGCACGGCCGCGCAACTGGCCGCCAGCATCAAGGCCGGCAGTTCGGGCAAATGGGGCGCGATGCCGATGCCGCCGCAGGCCCAGGTCCCCGATCCCGACCTGCAGGCGCTCGCGCAATGGCTGCTCGACGGCGCCAAGTGAACCCGATCGTTTCAACCACCCACCCACGGAGAAAAAGAACATGAGTGCGCTCCACGTCAATGGCCGCGACCACGCGGTCGATGCCGATCCCGGCACCCCCATCCTCTGGGCCCTGCGCGACACGCTGGGCATGACCGGCACCAAGTTCGGCTGCGGCGCCGCGCTGTGCGGCGCCTGCACCGTGCACCTGGATGGCCAGGCGATCCGCTCCTGCATCACGCCGATTTCCGCCGCGCAGGGCAAGAAGATCACCACGATCGAAGCCGCCACCGACGGCAGCGACCGCGTCGGCGCGGCCGTGCACAGCGCCTGGGTCAAGCACGACGTGGCGCAGTGCGGCTACTGCCAGAGCGGCCAGATCATGAGCGCGACCGCGTTCCTGAAGTCGCTGCCCGCGGGCAAGCAGCCCAGCGTGGACGAGATCGATTCGGCCATGGCCGGCAACATCTGCCGATGCGGCACCTATGTGCGCATTCGCGCCGCCGTGGCCGATGCGGCCCGCAACCTCGCTTAAGGAGCCGCCACCATGCTGCCCAACATCGACTACGACGAACTGCCGCGCGCGCTGCAGCGCCTGATGGCACGGCCTTCCACCGACGAGGCCGCCACGCTGCCTCGCCGCAGCTTCCTGAAAATGGCCGGCGCCGGCGGGCTCGTGCTCGGCGCCTTTCCCCATCTGGCCGCGGCGCAGGCCGACGGTGCGAAGCCGGCGGCCGGCGGCTTGAAGCCGACGCAGCAGCCCTCGGCCTTCGTGCAGATCGCGCCCAACGGCGAAGTCACGGTGACCATCAACCGCCTCGAATTCGGCCAGGGTGTGCAGACCGGCCTGCCGATGATCCTGGCCGAGGAGCTGGACGCCGACTGGGCCCTGGTGCGCAGCCGCAGCGGCACGAACGATGCGGCATACGCCGACCCGCTCTTCGGCATGCACCTGACCGGCGGCTCCAACTCGATCAAGAACAGCTTCACGCAGTACCGCGAACTCGGCGCGCGCGCCCGCGCGATGCTGATGTCAGCCGCGGCGGCGCGCTGGAAGGTCGATGTGTCCACGCTGCGCACGCAGGCCGGCACGGTGATCGGCCCGGGCGGGCGGAAGCTCGGCTACGGCGAACTGGCCGAAGCGGCCATGGCGCTGCCGGTGCCCGAGAAGGTCGTGCTGAAGGACCCGAAGGACTTCCGCATCATCGGCCGCGCGACCACGCGCCTGGACGCGCGCGCCAAGAGCAGCGGACGTCAGGACTTCGGCATCGATGTGCGGCAGCCCGGCCAACTCACGGCGGTGGTGGCCCATCCGCCGGTGTTCGGCGCGCGCCTCGCGTCGGTGGACGACAGCGCCGCGCGCGCCGTCAAGGGCGTCAAGGCCGTGGTGCGCATTCCGCTGGACCGCGGCGCCGAAGGCGTGGCCGTGGTGGCCGACGGGTACTGGCCGGCCAAGCTGGGCCGCGATGCGCTGAAGCTGCAGTGGGACACGGCCGCCGTCGAGAAGGTGGACAGCGACAGGCAGCTGGTCCAGTACCGCGAATTGGCCGGCCGCCCCGGCAACCGCAAGTTCGACGCCGACATGGCGCCGCTGGCCAATGCGCCGCGCAAGCTGGAGGCCGAGTTCGTGTTTCCGTACCTCGCGCACGCGCCGATGGAGCCGATCAACTGCACCGTGAAGCTCTCGGACGGCCGCGCCGAACTGTGGGTCGGTACGCAGTCCGCCGACCTCGACGGCCAGGCCGCGGCGCGCACGCTGAAGCTCGATGCCGCGCAGGTGAAGGTGAACGTGCAGATGGCGGGCGGCGGTTTCGGCCGGCGCTTCGTGGGCTCGAGCGACTTCGTGGTCGAGGCCTGCGAGATCGCCAAGGCCACGCGCGCCGCAGGCCTCGATGCGCCCGTGCGCCTCTTGTGGAGCCGCGAGGACGACATCAAGGGCGGCTACTACCGGCCGATGCATCTGCATCGCGCGCGCATCGGCTTCGACGAGCGCGGCAAGATCCTCGCGTGGGACCACGTGATCGTGGGCCAGTCCATCACCTCGGGCACCGTGTTCGGCGGAATGATGGTGAAGGACGGCATCGACGCCACGGCGGTGGAGGGCATGCGCGACCCGTACCCGGTGCCGATGCGCCTGACGGTGCACCACCCCGAGGTCAACGTGCCTGTTCTGTGGTGGCGCAGCGTGGGCTCCACGCACACTGCCTTCGTCATGGAAACGCTGATCGACGAGATCGCCCGCAGCACGAAGCAGGACCCGGTGGCCTACCGCATGCAGCTCTTCGGCGACAAGCACCCGCGCCATCGCGCCGCGCTGCAACTGGCAGTGGACAAGAGCGGCTACGGCAAGAAGAAGCTCGCGGACGGCCGCGCCTGGGGCGTGGCGGTGCACGAGTCCTTCGAGTCGGTGGTGGCCTATGTGGTGGAGGCATCGGTCAAGGACGGCCAGCCGGTGCTGCACCGCGTGACCAGCGGCGTGCACTGCAACCTGGTCGTCAACCCGCGCAGCGTGGAGGCGCAGGTGCAGGGCGCGGCGGTGATGGGGCTGTCGACGTGCCTGGCCGGCAGCGCGATCACGCTGAAGGACGGCGTCGTGCAGCAGGGCAACTTCGGCGATTTCACCGTGGCCCGCATCACGCAGGTGCCGGAGTTCGACATCCACGTCGTGCCCAGCGCCGATGCGCCCAAGGGCATGGGGGAGCCGGGGCTGCCGCCGCTGGCGCCCGCGTTCGCCAATGCCATCGCGCAGCTGACGGGCAAGCCTTTGCGGCAGCTGCCGTTCAATCTGGCTTGAACCACGCCGTTCGGGCTGAGCTTGTCGAAGCCTCGCGCAGCGCTTCGAGAGGCTCAGCGTGAACGGATTGGATTGGGCTGACGGATAACGGGTCGGGCTTCAGATCGCCGCGGGCACGCTGCTCGCGCGCGCCTCGTCGCGCATGTCCTGCGGAGCGGCCGCGGGCGGCAGCGTCAGCGGTGCCTGCTTGGGCTG
>NZ_JXQQ01000080.1 GCF_000834655.1 Variovorax paradoxus | reverse complement strand
AGCTGTTTGAGCGAAGCGAGTTCTGCGAGACCCCGCGAAACGCGAGCACCGCAGGTTGCCCGCAGCGCAGCGAAGGGTCGCAGACAGCGGGGTCGCCTTTCTTTTGCCTACTTTTCTTTGGCGAAAGCAAAGAAAAGTAGGTCGGCCGCCGGGCCGAGACCCGGCCTCGGAAAACAAACCAGTTCAGTGCGAACGAAGCCCAGCAGCCCTCTTCTCACCCCGCGCCAAAGCCAACTCCTCGACAGCAAGCCCAAGAGCCCGAATCCCAGCCGGAATCTGCGACGCAGCAATGGACGACAACCGCAGCCGAAAGAACGGACACGGATACGGCGGCCGTGCAAAGAACACATCCCCCGCCTCGATCAAAACCCCATGATTCCGCGCCATCAAAGAAAGCTCAGTGGCATCCACCCAGGTAGGCGCCTGCACCCAAATCGAAGCCCCTCCCGAAGGCAGCCGAAACTCGAAATCCGGCAAATGATCCCGCAGCGCTTGCGCCGCAATAGCCAACCGCTCCTGCATCGCGTGATTCACCCGCCGCGCATGCGACTCGTGATGCCCCAGCGAAAGAAACAGCGCATAGGCGTGCTGCAAGAAAGCACTCGGATGCCGCACCATCGCATGCCGAATCAGCCGAAGCTCCTTGATCAACGCCCGAGGCGCAACGATGAACCCCAGCCGCAACGCAGGCGACAGGCTCTTCGACACAGACCCCACGTAGATCACTCGCCCCGTCTTGTCCAGACTCTTGAGCGCAGGCATTGGCGCCCCCTCGTACAGGTTCTCCGCCTCGTAGTCGTCCTCGATGATCACGAAGTCCTGCAGCTCCGCCTTGCGCAGCAGCCACTGCCGTCGCTCCAGGCTCAACGTGGCGGTCGTCGGACTCTGGTGCGAGGGCGTGACGAAGAGGTAGTCGGCGGCGGGCAGCGCATCGACCACGAGCCCGTCTTCATCGACATCGACCTCCACCCACTTGGGCTGCCGCAGCGAGAAGCTGTTGCGCGCATGCGGATGGCCGGGCTCCTCGAGCCCCACGCGGGTCTGCTCGTCGAAGAGCGCCTCGGCCAGAAGGTAATACGCGTGCTGCGCGCCCATGGTGACGAGGATCTCTTCCTTCAGCGCGAACACGCCGCGCTTGGGCAGCAAGCGCGTGCGGATCTGCTCGATGAGGTCGGGCACGTCGTCGGTTTCGAAGTCGGGCGTCCAGTGCGGCAGTTGCGAGCGCGCGAGGCTTCGGGCGCAGCACTCGCGGAAGTCTTCGGTCGGAAAGAGCTGCGGGTCGTAGTTGCCGTAGACAAAGGGGTACGGGTAGTCGCGCCACCGGTCGGGCTTGGAGAGCGTGGGTTTGTCGACCAGCGAGCGCAGCACGCGACCCGACCAGTCGGGCGGCTGGCTCGCCTGGCCGCTGCGGCCGACCAGCGGCTCGGCATGCACCGCGGAGAGCGGGCGCGCGTTGTGCGCCACGAACACGCCGCTGCGCGGGCGCGCTTCCAGGAAGCCTTCGTCGATGAGCTGCAGGTACGCCGAGGTGACGGTGTTGCGGCTCAAGCCGAGCAGGGCCGCCAGTTCGCGCGACGAGGGCAGCGGCGCACCGGGCGCGAGATGCTCTTCGAGGATCGCCTGCACCACCGCGGTTCGCAAGCGGGCCTGCAGCGGCAATGCGGGCTGGTCGGGCAGCGCGAAAAGCTGCGCCCACTGGGTGGATCGCGGATTCGGGGGCATGGTGCGCCGCAGTTTAGGGCAGGCATCGTGGGCCGGGGCGCTCTGGCGGCGTTCTGGCTCGGTCGAATTCCCTCATCTGGACCTATCGCGCCGGCACCCCGCTGCCTAGGCTTGAGCCAATCCATTTCCGCCCCGGAGCTCCCGCGTGACCGTCCAGCCTTCTTCCTCTTCTCCAGTGACCACCGACACCCTCGCCGCCTTCAGCGACGCCTGGAACCGCCACGACATCGACGCGCTGATGGGCTTCATGACGCCGGACTGCATCTTCCAGACCGCTGCCGGGCCCGACGCCTGCGGTACCCGCCATGTGGGCACGGAGGCGGTGCGCAAGGCGTTCGCGGGCGCCTGGCAGGCGGTGCCCGATGCGCAGTGGGTCAACGGCCGGCACTTCGTGCACGGCGACTTCGGCACCTCGCAATGGACCTTCACCGGCACCGCCGCCGACGGCAGCCGCATCGAGACCGACGGCATCGACGTCTTCACCTTCAGGGACGGAAAGATCCACCTGAAGAACGTGTTCCGCAAGGCCAGGCCGAACCTGCCTGCGGCGAAGTAGCGCAAGCAAGAGCAAGCACGAAGGCCGGCCGCCACCGCCTTCCTCACTGGAGCCCTCTCATGACCATCGCAGCAGGGACCGCCCGATTCACCTGTGCCGCCAGCGCCGCGACCATCGACGGCGCCGCTCCCATGCAACCGCCCCAAGACCCGTTCCGCCCCTACGACCCGCAATACGACCCGCTGCTCGCACCCGACCCCGGCGCGGGCCGCGCCTACGCACCCACCTGGTGGGTGGCCAGCGCCGGCACGCCGCCCGAGGACGACGGTCCCCTGGTGACCGACATCGACGTGGACGTGGCCATCATCGGCTCGGGCGCCACGGGCATGGCGACCGCCCTTTACCTCGCGCAGGAGCACGGCATCCAGGCCACGGTGCTGGAGGCCAACCAGGCCGCATGGGGTTGCTCCAGCCGCAGCGGCGGTCAGGGCCAGAACGCGAGCGGGCGCTTGAAGCGCTCGCAGTGGATCGAGCGCTGGGGCCTGGACACCGCGAAGAAGCTCGACGCCGAGATCCGCGGCGGCTTCGAGAACTTCCGCCACCTCACGACGCAGATCGATTGCGATGCCTTCGACGGCGGTCACCTCTACCTGGCGCACCGGCCCGAGAAGCTCGCCGGCCTCGAAGCCGAGGCGCGCCTCATGCGCGAGACCTTCGGCTACGCGACCCGCATGATGGGCACCGAGGAGCTGCGGCGCGACTACTGCGACGAGCGCGAGGCCAAGGGCGCGATGTTCGAGGCCGAGGGCGTGGGCATCCATCCGCTGAAGTTCACCTTCGGGCTGATGCGCCGGGCGCGCGCCCTGGGCGTGACGGTGCATACCTCCAGCCCGGTGCAGGGCTGGCACACCATCGACGGAGTGCATCACCTGCGCACGCCGGCCGGCACGGTGCGCGCGCGCCGCGTGGCGGTATGCACCGGCGGCTACACGGGACAAGCGTTGAGCCCGATGCTCAAGAACCGGATCATGCCGATCCTCTCGAACTCGGTGGTGACGCGTCCGCTCTCCGATGCGGAACTGGCCGCGACCAATTTCAGGTCGCACACCTTCCTGACGGACACGCGCACGCTGCGCTTCTACTACCGGCTCCTCAAAGGCAACCGGCTGCAGATCGGCAGCCGCAGCGCGGTGAGCGGCGCGGACGCCGAAGACCCGGTGCACCTGAAGCTGCTGACCGATGCGATCGCGCGCAAGTTTCCGCCGCTCACCGACATCCGCATCGACTACTCGTGGTGGGGCTGGGTGGACATGAGCCACGACATGATGCCGCGCATCACGCAGCCCGATGCGGGCAAGAAGATCTGGTACGCGGTGGGCTACGGCGGCAACGGCGTGTCGTTCTCGACCTGGGCCGGCAAGCGGCTGGCCGAGCGCCTGGCCGGCAAGGACGCGGGCAAGGAGGTGTTCGAGCTGCCAATCTACCGCTCGCCGCTGCCCTTCCCGAACGTGATGGGGCTGGTGGAATCGCGCGCGTTCGCGCCGTTCCGGCGCATCGGGCAGCGCGCGCTCTACAAGTGGTACTGGCTGCGCGACGAAAAATAGCGGTCGGAAGCGGCGGGCCGAGTCGTGTTGCAATCCGCAGCATGACGACCTCTTCCCTCCTCATCCGCCCCCCGGTGCCCGAAGACTACGAAGGCTGGAAGCCGCTCTGGGACGGCTACAACGCCTTCTACGGACGCGAGGGCCCGACCGCGTTGCCCGACGAGATCACGCAGGTCACGTGGCAGCGCTTCTTCGACGCCTACGAGCCGGTGCATGCGCTCGTGGCGGAGCGCGACGGGCAGCTCGTGGGGCTCACGCACTACCTCTTTCACCGCAGCATGACGCGCATCGAGCCGACCTGCTACCTGTCGGACCTGTTCACGCTGCCGTCGGAGCGCGGCCAGGGTGTGGGAAGGCAATTGATCGAGGGCGTGTACGCGCATGTGAAGCGCGTGGGCGGCCACCGCGTGTACTGGCAGACGCACACGACCAACACGGCCGGGCGCACGCTCTACGACAAGGTAGCCACGCACGACGGGTTCATCGTGTACGGCACGCTGGTCTGATACGGAGCGCGTTCGAAAAGACAAACCGTTCACGCCGAGCACGTCGAAGCGCCACGCAAGGCTTCGACAGGCTCAGCCCGAACGGTTCTGTATCGAACGCAATGCCTTATGCGCGCCGGTCAAGACAAGGACGATGCGGCCTGCAGCATCGCGCCCATCTTCTCGTGGATCAGGTTGACGGCTTTCAAGGGCCGCAGCATCACCTTGAACTCGATGATCTTGCCCGCGTCGTTCCACTTGATCATGTCCACGCCGTTGACGGAGATGCCGTCGATCTCGACCTCGAATTCGAGCACCGCATCGCGGTCGCCCTCGAGCTCGCGAACATAGCGGAAGGTCTCGTTGAAGAAGACGTGGAAGGCCGCGCCCAGGTACTTCGCGGTGATGGCCTTGCCCAGCTGCGGCTTGTGGACCACGGGCGAGAGAAAGACGGCGTTGTCGTCAAGCAGGGCATCGAGCCCTTTCACGTCGCGCTCTTTGACGAGCCGGTGCCAGGTGGCGAGGGTGTCGATCGACATCAAGGGTCTCCTCATGCAGTGATGCACGGGAGTCTAGTCGCAGGCCTCGTCCCCGCACCTGGCCTCATCCGGCCCATTCAGATCGCCTCCGAAGGCATGCGCCCCAGCAGCTTGTCGAGCGTGACCGGGTAGTCGCGCACCCGCACGCCGGTCGCGTTGTAGATGGCGTTTGCCACCGCCGCACCGACGCCGCAGATGCCCAGCTCGCCCACGCCCTTGGCCTTCATCGGCGAGGACATGGGGTCGGTCTCGTCCAGGAAGATCACCTCCTGGTGCGGGA
Organism: Variovorax paradoxus; assembly: GCF_000834655.1. Taxonomy (GTDB): domain Bacteria; phylum Pseudomonadota; class Gammaproteobacteria; order Burkholderiales; family Burkholderiaceae_C; genus Variovorax; species Variovorax paradoxus_F. The sequence goes on along the minus strand of NZ_JXQQ01000080.1, from coordinate 5,739 downwards.
TGTCGGCATGCACCGGCACCTCGTAGCCGGCCAGGTCGTGGTTGACGAAGAAGCCCTGGCGCTTGTCGACCGCGAGCTCTTCCATCAGCGCCGCGCCCACGCCCATCGTCATGCCGCCGATGACCTGGCTGCGCGCCGACTTGGGGTTGAGAATGCGCCCCGCCGCGCACACGGCGAGCATGCGGCGCACGCGCACTTCGGCGGTGTAGGCATCCACGGCCACTTCGACGAAATGCGCGCCGAAGGTGGACTGCTGGTATTGCTTGGTGAGGTCGCCGAACTCCATCGTGTCCTCGACCACGAGGCCGCCCTCGCCCGCCACCGAGGCAAGCGACACGTTGCGCCCACCGGCGCGAACCATGCCATCGGCGAAGCTCGCTGTGGACGCATCGAGCCCCGCGCGTTGCGCGACGGCCTCGCGCAGCTTCACGCAGGCCGCGTAAACGCCCGCGGTCGCGCTGTTCGCGCCCCACTGCCCGCCCGAGCCCGCGGACACCGGGAACGACGAGTCGCCCAGGCGCACCACGACCTTCTCGATCGGCACGCCCATCATCTCGGCCGCGGTCTGCGCAATGATGGTGTAGCTGCCCGTGCCGATGTCGGTCATGTCGGTTTCGACCGTGACGATCCCGCGCCCGTCGAGCCGCACGCGAGCGCCCGACTTCATGACCTGGTTGTTGCGGAACGCAGCCGCCAGGCCGGTGCCGATCCACCACCGGCCCTCGCGCCGCTGCGCCGGCTTCGCGTTGCGCTGTGCCCATTCGAAACGCTGCGCGCCGGTGCGCAGGCACTCGATGAGGCGGCGCTGCGAGAAGCGGCGGTTCGGGTTCGCGGGGTCCACCTGCGTGTCGTTGAGCACGCGAAACTCCACCGGGTCCATGCCGAGCTTCTCGGCCAGTTCGTCGATGGCGATCTCCAGCGCCATGAGGCCCGGCGCCTCGCCCGGCGCGCGCATCGCATTGCCTTCCGGGAGGTCGAGCGATGCGAGCCTGGTGCCCGTCAGGCGGTGCTCGCCGGCATAGAGCAGTTGGGTCTGCTGCACCGCGTTCTCGGGCTTGCCGCCGACGAGGTTGCCCGACCAGCTCTCGTGCCCGATGGCGGTGATCTTTCCCTGCCGCGTGGCGCCGATGCGGATGCGCTGGATGGTCGCCGGCCGGTGCGTGGTGTTGTTGGCCACCAGCGGCCGCTGCAGCGCCACCTTCACCGGGCGACGCGCGATGCGGGCGCCGACGGCCGCCAGCAGCGTGTCGGCGCGCAGGAACAGCTTGGCGCCGAAGCCGCCGCCGATGAACGGCGAGACCAGGCGCACGTTGTCCTTCGGAATGCCCAGCGTGCTCGCGAGGTCGGTGCGGGTCCAGTCGATCATCTGGTTGGAGGTCCACACCACGACCTTGTCGCCGCGCCATGCGGCGGTGGAGGCCATCGGCTCCATCATCGCGTGCGAGTGGTCGGGCGTGGTGTAGGTCTCGTCCAGCTTCACCTCGGCCTTGCCGAAGGCGTCCGAGAAATCGCCGACGGTCTTGTTGCTGTCGGTGGTGCGCTTGTCGGTCGATGCCTTCGCGCCGGCCAGGTCGAAATCGCCTTCGGTGCGGGCGTATTCCACGCGCAGCAACTGCGCGGCGGCGCGGGCCTGCTCGAAGGTCTCGGCCACCACCAGCGCGACGGCCTGGTGGTAGTGCTCGACCGTGGGGCCGGCCAGGAGGCGCGCGGTGTTGAAGTTGCCCTTGCCCAGCTTGCCCGCGTTCTCGGCGGTGACGATGGCGATCACACCGGGCGCGGCCCTGGCACGGGCCTGGTCGATGGCGACGATGCGGCCCTTGGCGATGGCCGCGCCAAGGATGTAGCCGTAGGCCGCATCGGGCGCAACGTCATGGCGCTCGTAGGCATAGGGCGCGGTGCCCGTGGTCTTGAGCGCGCCGTCGATGCGGTCCAGCGGCTGGCCGACGACCTTGAGCTGGTCGATCGGGTTGGTGGTGGCGGGTGTGTCGAATTTCATCGCTCAGCTCCTGGCTTCCTTGGCATCTGCCAGCACCGCATCGAGGGTGCGTTCGACCAGCGTCACCTTGAAGGCGTTCTGCTCGGTCGGTCGGGCGCCGGCCAGCAGCACGGCGGTGGTGGCGGCTGCGCCGCGGGGCAATTCGCGCTCGGCCGCTTCGACGCGCCAAGGCCTGTGCGCCACGCCGCCGAGCGCGACGCGGCCCGAGCCGTCGCGCTGCACGATCGCGGCGACCGAGACCAGCGCGAACGCATACGACGCGCGGTCGCGCACCTTGTGATAGACGTGCTTGCCGCCGACGGGCGCCGGCAGCGTGACCGCCGTGATGAGCTCGCCGGGCTCGAGTGCAGTCTCGACCTGCGGCGTGGCGCCGGGCAGCCTGTGGAAGTCGGCAATCGGGATCGTGCGGCGCGAGCCATCGGTGCGCACCGTCTCCACGCCCGCATCGAGCACGCGCATCGCCACGGCCATGTCGCTCGGTTGCGTGGCGATGCATGCCTCGCTCGCCCCGATCACCGCGTGCTGGCGGCTGAACCCGCCGATGGCCGAGCAGCCGCTGTCGGGCTGGCGCTTGTTGCACGGCTGGTTGGTGTCGTAGAAGTACGGGCAGCGCGTGCGCTGCAGCAGGTTCCCCGCGGTGGTCGCCTTGTTGCGCAGCTGGGCGGATGCGCCCGCGAGCAGCGCACGCGAGAGCACGCCGTAGTCGCGCCGCACGCGCTCGTTCGCGGCGAGGTCGGTGTTGCGCACCAGCGCGCCGATGCGAAGGCCGCCGTTCTGCGTGCTCTCGACCTTGTCGAAGCCCAGGCCATTGACGTCGATCAGGTGGCCGGGCGTCTCGATCTCCAGCTTCATGAGGTCGAGCAGGTTGGTGCCGCCCGCGATGAAGCGTGCGCCCGGTGTGCGTGCCGCGGCCGAGACGGCCTGCGCGGGCGAAGTGGCGCGCTCGTAGGTGAAGGCTCTCATGCTTTTGCTCCCGCGACGCCCGCCACCTCGGAGATGGCGTCGACGATGTTGCTGTAGGCCCCGCATCGACAGATGTTGCCGCTCATGCGCTCGCGGAACTCGACGGTCGAAAGCTGTGGCCTGGCCGTGAGATCGGCGCTCACATGGCTCGGGACGCCCTGCGCGATTTCGCCCAGCATGCCCACGGCCGAGCAGACCTGCCCCGGCGTGCAGTAGCCGCACTGGTAGCCATCGTGCTTGACGAACGCGGTCTGCATCGGATGCATGCGGCCCGGTGCGCCCAGGCCTTCGATGGTGGTGACCTTCGCGCCCTCGTGCATCACCGCGAGCGTGAGGCAGGCGTTGATGCGCCGGCCGTCGAGCATCACGGTGCAGGCGCCGCACTGGCCGTGGTCGCAGCCCTTCTTGGTGCCTGTGAGGTGCAGGTGCTCGCGCAGCGCATCGAGCAAGGTGGTGCGCGTGTCGAGCGACAGGCGCTGCGTCTTGCCGTTGACGACGAGCGTCACGCGGGCAAGCGCCGCGCCGCCGGGCGCCGGGGCCGGAGCGGCCACGGCCGGGGCGGCGGCCAGTGCCGTCGGCACCGAAGCGGCCGCGGCACCGGTCTTGAGCAGGCCGCGTCGGGAGATGGTGAATTTGTCGGGCGTCGTCGTGGTCATGTCGCTTTCGCTCCTTTTTTCATCGGGGGATGCGCGCGCCGCCAAGGGGGCGGGTCCGCGCGCAGGGGAAGAACGGCCGACGCCCACGGCGCGGCCCGTGAACTCACTTTAGGTTTCCGTCCGGCATGCGAATAGCCCCTCCAACCTTGAAGGACTGGCAAGTTGCTCTTGATAATGAGTGCGCCGAAAGGAGCAGCCCATGCCCATCAACGAACTGCGTTCCATCGCCACATTCGCCAAGACCGCCGAGCTCGGCAGCCTTCGCCAGGCGGCTGCCGCGCAGGGCATCACGCCGCAGGCGGCGAGCCAGGCGCTGGCCCAGCTGGAGCAGCACCTGGGCGTGCGGCTCTTTCACCGCACGACGCGCAGCCTGTCGCTCACCGACGAGGGCCGGCAGTTTCTCGAAGCCGCACAGCCCGCGCTCCTGGGCCTGCAGCGCGCGCTGCACATGGCGCGACAGGCCAAGGACGAGATCGCGGGGCCGCTGCGCATCGTGGGGCCTCGCTCGACCTTCGCGCCCGTGCTGTGGCCGCTGCTCGACGAGTTCTGCCGCGAGCACCCCGGCGTGCAGCCCGACGTGCAGCTGGACGACCGCATCGGCAACTGGGTGGAAGACCGCGTGGACGTGGGTTTTCGTGTGGGGCAATCGACGGCCGAGGGCGTGATCGCGCGGCGGCTCTTTCCGTCGCAGCTCATCATCTGCGCGGCACCTTCGTACCTCGCGCAGCATGGCGCGCCGGACAGCCTGAACGCACTCGCCGCGCACCGCTGCAGCGCCTTTCGCCACCCGGGCACCGGACGGGTGCTGCCCTGGTACGTGAAAGTGGAAGGCGCGCGCGTCGAGCATCACGTCGTGCCCGCGCTGTGCATCAACGACGAGGCGCTGGAGACCGAGGCCGTGCTGGCCGGCCATGTGCTCGGGCTGATGACAGGCGTGATCTCGGCGACGCACATCCGCGAGGGCCGCCTGGTGCCGCTGCTGACGCGACATGTGGACGACCACTCGAGCACTTTCGTGTACTACGGCAGCCGCGCCGCGCAGCCCGCGCGGGCGAAGGCGTTCATCGACCTCGCGGTGCGGCGGCTGGTCGGCAACACGGCCTATGTGCTCACCGCCAGGGAACTGCAGGCCGCCGAGGCCAAGGGGCGGAAGGCGTACGCGAGACAGTAAGGTCATCGCCACGTTCTTCGCGCCTGTCGCATCAGTACTTGATGGTGACGCCGGCCTTCACGCCGTTGTTCGCCTTGCCGTCGGAGGTCACGCCGCCGCTGAACGAGGTGTTTCCGCCCGTGCTCGCGCCGAGTGAATAGACGGGGCGCGGCATCGAGGTGTCGGTGCCGATGTAGGTGCCGCTGCCGTCGGGCCGCTCCACGCCGACCGTCGCGCCCTTGGTGTAGGCCGAGGTTTCGGTCGGGTTGACGTTGGGGGCGACATAGACGGTGCCCTTCTCGCCGCTGTCGACGGGGATCTTCACGGGTTCGGCGACGGCCACTGCGCAGAACGCGGCCGCGCTCACGCACACAAGAATCGATTTACTCATGGCGCCATGCTCGGGGCCGTGCCATGGGGCGCGTGTAGGACAGGAGGAAGCCTCCGAGCCGGACCCGTGGGCCGGTGTAGCCTCGGCGCCCATGGATTCCCTGATCGCCGCCTCCGCCCGCGCCCTCGCCGCCGGGGATGCGCTCGGCGCCCTCAAGCGGGTCGCGCTGCGCGACGATCCGCCCGCGCTGGCGCTGCGCGGCATCGCCATGGCGCAGCTGGGCGAACACCCGCGCGCCCGCGAACTGCTGCGCCGCGCCGCGCGGGCTTTCGGCGCGCATGAAGAGCTCGCGCGTGCGCGGTGCGTAGTCGCCGAGGCCGAGGTGGCGATGGCCATGCGCGACCTCGGCGGCACGCCACGTGCGCTCGCGGCGGCGGCTGCCACGCTCGAAGCGCACGACGATCTTGCCAACGCGCGGCAGGCGCGGCTCATCGCGGCGCGCCGGCTGCTGCTGCTCGGCCGCCTGGCCGAAGCCGCCGCCGCGCTGGCGCTGCTCGACGGCCAGGCGCTCTCGCCCCCGCTCGCGGCCGTGGCCGAGCTCACCGCGGCCGAGCTCGCGATGCGCTCGCTGCGCGTCGGCCCC
>NZ_JXQQ01000008.1 GCF_000834655.1 Variovorax paradoxus | reverse complement strand
CGACAGCCCTCGCAACACAACCGCGCCTCATCAGGCGCCGCGTGCCCCCACCCCAACCCTCCCCCGGAAGGGGAGGGAGAAAAACAAGAAAGACACTGACATGGGCTTTTTTCTTGAAACCCTCTTCGGCGGCCTCATGGTCGGCATGCTCTATTCGCTGATCGCCATCGGCTTCGTGCTGATCTACAAGGCCTCGGGCGTCTTCAACTTCGCGCAGGGCGCGATGGTGCTGTTCGCGGCGCTGGCGATGGCGCGGTTCTCCGAGTGGTTCCCGCTGTGGTTCGGCTTCCAGAGCCTCATCCTCGCAAACATCCTGGCCTTCATCGCGGCGATGGCCGTGATGATCGTGGTGGCCTGGCTCATCGAACGGCTCGCGCTCAGCAAGCTCGTGAACCAGGAAGGCATCACGCTTCTCATGGCCACGCTGGGCATCGCCTACTTTCTCGACGGTGTGGGCCAGACGATCTTCGGCAACGACATCTACAAGATCGACGTGGGCATGCCCAAGGAACCCCTGATGGTGCTCGAGGGCACCTTCCAGGGCGGCCTGCTGCTGAGCCAGGAAGACCTGGTCGCCGCGGCGGTGTCGGCCGCGCTCGTGGTGGTGCTGGCCATCTTCTTCCAGAAGACCGCGACCGGCCGCGCGCTTCGCGCAGTGGCCGACGACCACCAGGCCGCGCAGTCCATCGGCATTCCGCTGCAGCGCATCTGGGTGATCGTGTGGTCGGTGGCCGGTTTCTCGGCGCTGGTGGCCGGGATCATCTGGGGCTCGAAGCTGGGCGTGCAGTTCTCGCTGTCGCTGGTGGCGCTGAAGGCGTTGCCGGTAGTGATCCTCGGCGGGCTCACCTCGATTCCGGGCGCCATCATCGGCGGCCTCCTGATCGGCGTAGGCGAGAAGCTGTCTGAAATCTATCTCGGCCCCATGCTCGGTGGCGGCATCGAGATCTGGTTCGCCTATGTGTTGGCGCTGGTCTTCCTGCTGGTTCGGCCCCAAGGCCTGTTCGGCGAAAAAATCATTGATCGCGTATGAGATACGAGATCAGCAATTTTTCGGTGGAGGCTAACTTGCGAAGCAAGTTGAGCGAAGCGGGCCATAGCCAAAAAATCATCGATCGGGTCTGAGCAATGTTCTACAGAGAAAACGGCCAGTTCAAGTCGAGCTACAGGGCCGACCAACAGATCCTCCCGATCGCGCAGGACCGCATCGCGATGCTGGTGCTGCTGCTCGTGGCGTTCGTCGTGGTGCCGCTGGGCATCTCGGACTACTGGATGCGCGCCATCCTCACGCCCTTCCTGATCCTGTCGCTCGCGGCGCTCGGCCTCAACATCCTGGTGGGCTACTGCGGGCAGATCTCGCTGGGCACCGGCGCCTTCATGGCGGTGGGCGCGTACGCGGCCTACAACTTCCAGGTGCGCATCGACGGCATGCCGCTCATCGCCTCGCTGCTCTTGGGCGGCCTCTGCGCCACGGTGATCGGCGTCCTCTTCGGCATTCCGAGCCTGCGCATCAAGGGGCTGTACCTGGCGGTGGCAACGCTCGCCGCGCAGTTCTTCACCGACTGGGCGTTCCTGCGCATCCAGTGGTTCACCAACAACTCGTCCTCGGGTTCGGTGAGCGTGGCGGGGCTCAACGTGTTCGGCGTGCCGATCGAGTCGCCGGTGCAGAAGTACCTGTTCTGCCTCATCTTCGTGGTGGTGTTCGCGCTGCTGGCCAAGAACCTGGTGCGCAGCGCCATCGGCCGCGAATGGATGGCCATGCGCGACATGGACGTGGCCGCCGCGGTGATCGGCATCCGCCCGGTGTACGCCAAGCTCACGGCCTTCGCGGTGAGCAGCTTCATCGTGGGCGTGGCCGGCGCGCTGTGGGGCTTCATCCACCTGGGTGCGTGGGAACCTGCGGCGTTCAGCATCGACCGCTCGTTCCAGCTGCTGTTCATGGTGATCATCGGCGGGCTCGGCTCGATCATGGGCAGCTTCTTCGGCGCCGCCTTCATCGTGCTGCTGCCGCTCTTTTTGAACCAGCTGCCCGCGTGGCTGGGCTTCTCGATTTCCACCGCGCTCGCCTCGCACCTGGAGACGATGATCTTCGGCGCGCTCATCGTGTTCTTCCTGATCGTCGAGCCGCACGGCCTCGCACGGCTGTGGTCCACGGCCAAGGAGAAGCTGCGGCTCTGGCCCTTCCCGCACTGACAACGCATTCCGAGAGTTCCCGTTCGTTCGTAAAAAACCCGGCACCGAGGTGCCCACAAAAGGAGACAGGCATGAAACTGAAATCGCTCGCTCTGACCGCCGCCCTGGTGGCCAGCACCCTCGGCGCCATGCTCGCGCCATCGATCGCCACCGCGCAGGCCAAGGAGCAGTTCTTCCCGCTGCTGGTCTACCGCACCGGCCCCTACGCGCCCAACGGCACGCCGTGGGCCAACGGCAAGCAGGACTACATCAAGTACGTCAATGCCACCGGCGGCATCAACGGCGTGAAGATCGCCTACGAAGAGTGCGAGACCGGCTACGCGACCGACAAGGGCGTGGAATGCTACGAGCGCCTGAAGGGCCGTCCGGGCGTCGCGCTGTTCGACCCGCAGGCCACCGGCATCACCTTCGCGCTGACCGACAAGGTGCCCACCGACAAGATCCCGCTCATCACGCTGGGCTACGGCCTCTCGGCCTCGCAGGACGGCGGCGTCTTCAAGTGGAATTTCCCGCTGATGGGCAGCTACTGGACCGCGGCGGACATCCTGATCCAGCACATCGGCAAAAAAGAAGGCGGCATGGACAAGCTCAAGGGCAAGAAGATCGCCCTCGTCTATCACGACTCGCCGTTCGGCAAGGAGCCGATTCCGCTGCTGCAGGAACGCGCCAAGCAGAACGGCTTCGAGCTCTCGCTGATCCCGGTGACTGCGCCCGGCGTGGAACAGAAATCGGCTTGGCTTCAGGTGCGCCAGTCGCGCCCCGACTTCGTGCTGCTGTGGGGCTGGGGCGTGATGAACTCCACCGCCCTGAAGGAAGCCGTGGCCACGGGCTACCCGCGCGAGAAGATGTACGGCGTGTGGTGGGCCGGCGCCGAACCCGACGTGAAGGACGTGGGCGCCAACGCCAAGGGCTACAACGCGCTTGCGCTCAACACCTCGGGCACGCAGCCCAAGGTGATCCAGGACATCCTCAAGCAGGTGCACGACAAGGGCCAGGGCACGGGTCCGAAGGAAGAAGTCGGCTCGGTGCTCTACACCCGCGGCGTGATCATCCAGATGCTGACCATCGAGGCGGTCAAGCGCGCGCAGGAGCGCTTCGGCAAGGGCAAGGTCATGACCGGCGAGCAGGTGCGCTGGGGCATGGAGAACCTCGCCCTCGACCAGAAGAAGCTCGACGCGCTGGGCTTCTCGGGCGTGATGCGTCCGGTGAGCACCTCGTGCCAGGACCACATGGGCTCGACCTGGGCGCGCGTGCATACCTGGGACGGCGCCAAGTGGGGCGGCATGTCCGACTGGTACGAGGCCGACGACCAGATCATCAAGCCGATGGTCAAGACTGCCGCCGACAAGTACGCCGGCGAGAAAAAGCTGACACGCCGCGAAGCCGCCGACTGCCAGTCTTGACCTAACCCCAAGGCTGCGCGCACTTCGTGTCGCTTCTCCCACCCCCTTGCAGGGGGCAACACCTGCGGCCCGGCAAAGCCGGTTCCGCGGTGTTCCCCGAAGGGTGGTGGGTCAAGCGGGCATCTGAAAGAGCAGCGTCGTTGTTCTTTCGAATGCTTCGGACCACACCATGAGCGAACCCAACATCCTTCTCAACGTCAACGGCATCGAGGTCATCTACAACCACGTGATCCTCGTGCTCAAGGGCGTGTCGCTCACCGTGCCCGAAGGCGGCATCGTGGCGCTGCTCGGCGGCAACGGCGCGGGCAAGACGACCACGCTGCGCGCGGTGAGCAACCTGCTCGCGGGCGAGCGAGGCGCGGTGACCAAGGGCACCATCGAGCTGCGCGGCGACCGCATCGAGGCGCTGTCGCCGGCCGAGCTGGTCAAGCGCGGCCTCATCCAGGTGATGGAAGGCCGCCATTGCTTCGCCCACCTCACGATCGAGGAGAACCTGATGACCGGCGCCTACACGCGCACCGACGGCAAGGCCGCAGTGCAGCAGACGCTGGACAAGGTGTATGCGTATTTCCCGCGCCTGAAGACGCGCCGCACCTCGCAGGCGGCCTACACCTCGGGCGGCGAGCAGCAGATGTGCGCCATCGGCCGCGCGCTGATGGCCAACCCGACGATGGTGCTGCTGGACGAACCCTCGATGGGCCTCGCGCCGCAGATCGTGGAAGAGGTGTTCGAGATCGTGAAAGACCTCAACACCAAGGAACACGTGACCTTCCTCCTGGCCGAGCAGAACACCAACATGGCGCTGCGCTACGCCGACTACGGCTACATCCTGGAGAACGGCCGCATCGTGATGGACGGCGAGGCCAAGAGCCTGCGCGAGAACGAAGACGTCAAGGAGTTCTACCTCGGCGTGGGCGGTGCCGATCGCAAGAGCTTCCGCGACGTGAAGAGTTACAAGCGACGCAAGAGGTGGCTGGCTTGAAAGACTGGTATGCCGTTGTCCAGTGCGCGATCACGCCGACGGGGTACCTTGCTCCGCGAATGCCCCCCGCCTTCGGCTCCTCCTTTATTTCGCTGCGCAAGGCACCCCATCGGCGTGCTCGTTGTTCGCAACGGTGGTCGAACAGCCAGCACAACGACAGCGCCCCTGGTGCACAGGGCATCGGGTGCTCCCCGCAGCGAAATCAAGGAGGAGGCCGAAGGCCGGGGGACATTCGCGGAGGGGAGTACCCGGTGGCCTGTGCACACGCCCTGAAGAACAACGCCAGCCGGTCCAGCACCGAATTGAAAAGACAAAGGGTACGGACATGACCGACCACTACGACAAGCTCGAAATCCGCGACCCCGCCGAACGCGAGCGCGACCTGCTCGCCGCGCTGCCGAAGCAGATCGCGCAAGCGCAGACGGCAACCGCCGCGTTCAGGAAGATCCTCGACGGCGTGAAGCCCGCGGACGTGACGACGCGCGAGGCGCTCGCCAGACTTCCGGTCACGCGCAAGTCGGAATTGCTCGAGTTGCAGAAGGCAGGCCGCGCCGACGACCCGTTCGGCGGCTTCGCATCGATCGTGCGCGGCCCGCGCATGCCGCGCGTGTTCGCGAGCCCCGGCACCATCTACGAACCCGAGGGCGAAGCGCGCGACTACTGGCGCACCGCTCGGGCGTTGCACGCGGCGGGCTTTCGCAGCGGCGAGCTCATCCACAACAGCTTCAGCTACCACATGACCCCCGCGGGCTCCATCATGGAGAGCGGCGCGCGCGCCATGGGCTGCACCGTGTTCGCGGGCGGCACCGGGCAGACCGAGCAACAGCTCGAAGCCATCGTCGACCTGAAGCCCGAGGGCTATGCGGGCACGCCGAGCTTCCTGAAGATCCTGCTGGAGAAGGCCGAGGAAAAGGGGCAGAAGCTGCCCTCGCTCACCAAGGCCCTGGTGTCCGGCGAAGCCTTTCCGCCGAGCCTGCACGACTGGATCGCCGCGCATGGCGTGAAAGGCACGCAGTGCTACGCCACCGCCGACCTCGGCCTCATTGCCTACGAGACCAGCGCACGCGAAGGCCTGGTGATCGACGAAGGCGTGCTGGTGGAGATCGTGCGCCCCGGCACGGGCGACCCGGTGCCCGACGGCGAGGTGGGCGAGATCGTCGTCACCAGCTTCAACCCCGACTACCCGCTGGTGCGCTTCGGCACCGGCGACCTCTCCGCCGTGCTCGCGGGCACCTGCCCCACGGGCCGCACCAACAAGCGCATCAAGGGCTGGCTCGGCCGCGCCGACCAGACCACCAAGGTGCGTGGCATGTTCGTGCATCCCTCGCAGGTGGCGGAGATCGCGCGGCGCTTTCCGGAGATCCTGCGCGCGCGCCTCGTGGTCTCGGGCGAGATGGGCGACGACCAGATGACCTTCAGGCTCGAATGCGCGGGCGCGCCGGACGGACTGGAAGCGCGCATTGCCGATGCGGTGCGCGAGGTGACCAAGTTGCGCGGCACCATCGAGCTGGTGGCGCCGGGCAGCCTGCCGAACGACGGCAAGGTGATCGAGGACGCGCGCAGCTACAAGTAGCGGCGATAGAACCGGCGCGTGAGGGCGCGCGTGATCGCCACCACCAGCGCCGCATAGACCAGCGCGAGCGCCACGGTGACGCCGATGGCCCCGAGGGTGTTCGACATGCGCATGGAGCTCGCGTAGGCAATGAAGAACCACGCGACCACGATGACGAGGCTCAGCACCTGCACCAGCACGAAGGCCGACACGGACGCTGCCACGGCCCTGAAAGGCCGCGCCAGCGACATGCCGGCCCGCGTACCGAGCCAGGCGCCCCAGAAAGCGAGCGCAAAGGCCGCGAGCCACGGCAGCACCAGGGTGAGCAGCAACCTGATCGCGTTGTCATCCGACCGGAAAAGCCAGTTGGACACCGCCAGGCTGCTCCACAGTTGCATCGACGCGAAGAGCGCAGCGATCAGCCACGCGACGGCGCGGCGCGGCGGCGCGCCGGAAACCTCGAAGGCCGCATTCGCCGGTGCGCGAACCGGCACGTCCTTGCCGCGGCTGCGGCTCAGCGCGAGGCGTGCCGCAACCCAGATGCCGAGCACCAGCACCGCCAGCTGCACAACGGACTGCAACAGCATGGCAGCGCCCATGCCGAGATAAGGCGAGTAGCCGGAGAACTCCTCGAAGCGGCCGCCGAGCATGAAGAGCGCCCTGATCTTGAAGAACAGCGGTGTCAGGCCGTAGTAGCTGAACGCGACCACGAGTGCCCACACGGTTGCGAAGCGCAGCCTCGCATCGTGCGACAGCGCCACGTTCGCCACGCCGAGCCTTTCGAGCGCATTGCGTGCGTGGCTCCAGGCGAGCGCGGCCGACAGCGTCCAGGGCACCGCGACGCCGGCCAGCATGCTGATCCAGAGCTCCGGTTGCGCGTAGGCACTGCGGATCTGCTCGACGTCGGGCGTGAACCGCGTCAGCAGCACGACGGTGCTGATCACGAACATGGCCACATCTAGCCCCAGTGCGATCAGCGCAAAGTCGCGGGGCAGGCGCAGCGCGCGCTCGTCGGAAGGGTTCACCGTCATAGGAATACTTTCGAATTGCGTCATGCATGCCGCGGTCGGCATGCGAAGACAACGAGCGTACCGGATGACGGTGCGAGGGCACGCGGGCCTCGCGTTTGCCTAGCGTTTGCCTAGCGTTTGCCTAGCGTTTGCCTCGCGGGCTCAGTGTGCGAGCGCGGCTTCGGCCGCTTCCGGCGCGGGCCCCACGTACACGGACTGCGGCCGAATGAGCCTGCCCTTCTTCACCTGCTCGCGCGCATGAGCCACCCATCCGCTCACGCGGCCGGCAGCGAACACGCAGGTGAAGCTTTCGCGGCCGAAGCCCAGCGCTTCGAGCAGCAGCGCGGTGTAGAACTCGACGTTGGTCTCCAGCGCGCGGTCGGGCTTCTTCTCGCGCAGGATCGCGAGCGCGGCCTGCTCCGCCGCCTCGGCCAGTTCGAAGCGCGCGGCGTTGACGCTGCCCTCGGCGCTCAACCGGCGCAGCGCGCCCTTGAGCGCATCGGCACGCGGATCGCGCACGCGGTAGATGCGGTGGCCGAAGCCCATCAGGCGCTGGCCGCTGGCCACCGCGCCTTCGAGCCAGTGGCGCGCGTTGCCAGCGGTGCCGATGGCATCGAGCGCATCGAGCACCGGGCCGGGCGCACCGCCGTGCAGCGGGCCCTTGAGCGCGCTGATGCCGGCGAGCACCGCCGATGCCAGGCCCGCGCCCGTCGACGCCACCACGCGTGCGGCGAAGGTCGAGGCGTTGAGGCCGTGGTCGCACACGGTGACCAGGTAGGTGTCCAGCGCGGCGGCCTGCGCGGCCGTGGGCGTGCGGCCATGCAGCATGCGCAGCATGTCGGCGGCATACGGCAGCGAGTCGTCGGGCGCAAGTGCCTGCACGCCCAGGCGCCACCGCATCACGGCCGCGGTGTAGACGGCGGGCGCCGCGACCAGCCGCAGCGCGGTGGCGAGGTCGTCGCCATCGGGCAGCCGTGCCAGCAGCGCGCGCACCGCTTCGATGGGCGGCATCTTGCGCAGCAGCGCGTCGTCGTTGGGTTGCAGGCGCTCGAAGGCTTCGCGGCGCGCGCGGCCGAGTGCGCCGCGCAGGGCTGCAGCATCCGGCGCGGTGTCGAAGAAGCCCTGGAACAGCAGCGCCACTACGTCCTCATAGCGCCAGCGCTGCGCGATCTCATCGAGCTGGTGCCCGCGGATGACCAGCCGGCCTGCCGCGCCGTCCACCTCGGACAGCACGGTGTGCGCGGCCACCACGCCTTCGAGGCCATCGTCGTTGTTCATCGTTTCGTACTCCTGGGTTGTCACGATGGCATCGATTCTGTCGGCGCTAACATTGACGTCAATCTTGATCCATTCCATCAACATGACCAAGCCGCCCCTCTGGCTCCCCGCCGCCGAAGCGCTCGAACTGATGCAGGTGCGCCCGCAAACGCTCTACGCGAGCGTGAGCCGCGGCCGCATCCGCGCCAAGCCCGACGCGGCGGATCCGCGCCGCAGCCTCTACCACCGCGACGACGTGCAGCGCGTTGCGGCGCGCACGCGCGGGAGGCGCAGCAGCGAGACGGTGGCGAGCGAGGCCATCCAGTGGGGCGAGCCGGTGCTGCCTTCCGCGGTATCGACGGTGGCCGAAGGGCGGCTCTGGTATCGCGGGCAGGACGCCTGCGAGCTGGCCGGGCATGCCACGCTCGAAGACGTCGCGGGCCTGCTGTGGGAAAGCGCGCCGCCGCACTTCGCGGCCACGGTGGCCACGGCCTCAGTGCCCGCGCCTGCCAAGGCCGCAACGCCATTGCAGGCAGGCCTGCTCGCGCTCGCTGCACGCGCGGCGACCGACCTGCCTTCGCGCGGCCGTTCGCGCAGCGCGCTGCAGGCCGAGGCAGCCCACGTGATCGGCACCCTCGCCGATGCACTGCTCGGCCCGTCGCGCTCGCCGGCGGCCCGTTTGCACACGCGGCTGGCCACGGCGTGGCGCCGTCCGCGCGCGGCCGACGTGCTGCGCCGCGCACTCGTGCTGATGGCCGACCACGAACTCAACGCATCGACCTTCGCGGCGCGGGTGACCGCCTCCACGGGCGCTTCGCTCGCGGCCTGCTTGCTCACGGGCCTCTCCACGCTCACCGGGCCGTTGCACGGCGGCGCCGCGGCGGCCGTGCAGGCCATGATGCGCAGCGTCACGGCGTTGGGCAGCGAAGCCGCCGTGCGCGAATGGCTCGCACACGACCGGCCGCTCGCGGCCTTCGGGCACCCGCTCTATCCCGCGGGCGATGCGCGCTGCAGCGCGTTGCTGGAGGTCATCGAACTGCCGCCCGCCTTCGCGTCGTTGCGCGCCACGGGCGAGAAGCTGCTGGGCGACGCGGCGAACATCGATTTCGCGCTGGCCGCGATGGCCGCCGTGCACAAGCTGCCGGCCGATGCGCCGCTGATGCTGTTCGCGCTCGCGCGTGCCGTCGGCTGGACGGCGCACGTGCTCGAGCAGCAGGCCACGGGCCAGTTAATCAGGCCGCGCGCCCGCTACACAGGCCCTGCCATCGCGCGCTGAGCGCGGCGATCAATGCAGCGCGGGTTCGTACGCGAGCTCGAACATCTTGGTCATCTCGCGAATGAAGGCCGGCAGGTCGTCGGGCTTGCGGCTCGTGACGAGGTCGCGATCGACCACCACTTCGGCATCGCTCCACTTCGCGCCCGCGTTGCGCAGATCGGCACGCAGCGACGGCCACGAGGTCATCTTCTTGCCCTTGACGCCACCGGCATCGATCAGCGTCCACGGTCCATGGCAGATCGCGGCGATGGGTTTGCCCGCCGCGACGAAGGCGCGCACGAAGGCCACGGCATCGGGGTCGATGCGCAAGGTGTCGGGGTTCACGACGCCGCCCGGCAAGAGCAGCGCGTCGAACTCCTCTGCCTTGGCGCCCTGGAGCGGCACGTCGACCTCGAAGGTGTCGGCGGGGTCGTGGTGGTTCCAGCCGCGCACGCTGCCGTCCATGGGAGAGACGACCTGGGTGTGGGCGCCGGCACGGTCGAGCGCCTTGCGCGGCTCGGTCATCTCGATCTGCTCGAAGCCGTCCGCAACGAGGATGGCGACTTTCATTCCGTCCAGTGACGAGGTGGTGATGGGCATGGATGTGTGCTCCTTCTGGATGTGTTTCGGTGTCGATGAAACTTCACCCTAGGGCCCACGCCCGGGGCACGCATCGGCGTGCGCCGGGTCCGCCTGTCGGACAGTTCGACGGGCGGCAACCTTCTCTTACGACGCTTTACCTCACACCGGCATTTGTCGTGCGAGAAGCGACAACTACTTGCGGCAGGCGACCGGCAGCGCCTTGGCGGTCAGACCCTCGCCTGCGGTGCAGTGCCAGTCGATGCCGTCGTCGGTGGCGGAGGGCTCCATGCGCAGCGTGCCCTTGGCGGTCTCCACTTCCAGCACCATCGTGTCGGCGTCGAGCTTCAGGGCCGAGCCGTCTGGCAGGGTCTCCGGCGCACCGGCGGCCTCGAGGGACTCCGGGATCTCCTGCTTGTCCTTGTAGTAGGTGCCGAGCGTCTCGCGCACCGGCGCGGCCTGGAACCACGCTTTCGAGACGACGGCGCGCGTCTGGTATTCCTGGTAGGCCGGAAGGGCCACCGCCGCCAGGATGCCGATGATCGCCACGACCACCAGCAAGGCGAGCGCGCCGCCGCCCGCGCGGCCGGTGTTGGGCACGAAGATCGCGAGCACGTAGGCCAGGGGGTTGCGGCCCGGCAGCTTCGCGGCCGGATCGATGGCTCGCGCCACGCGCTTGGTGAGCCACGGGTAGCCGCCGATCAGTTCGTGGAACGAGGCCCAGAAGCCGCTGTTGCCCGCCGACTGGTCGGCATAGCGCTGCAGGTCCACGTTGCGCCACTGCTGCGCGCCGGCGGCCAGCGCCACGAGCGCGCGGGGCGCCGAGTCGGGCTCCTCGCAGCAGGCGGCGCCGTGCAGGTCGCAGGTGTACTCCTGGGCACGCGAATAGGCTGCGCCCAGGAGCGGCAGCCAGAGCACCGGCATGCGCCAGATGTGGCCCGTGAGGTGGCGCTGCTTGATGTGCCCGAGTTCGTGGCCGATGTAGAAGTTGATGCCGTCCGGCTGGGTTTCCATTGCATCGACCACGTCGGACAGCAGCACGACGAAGTCGCGCCCGAAGAAGCGGGTGGCAAAGGCGTTGAAGATGCCGTCGCCATGCAGCAGGTAGGCCTCGGGCGGGTTCTCGATGCCCAGGTAGCCGCAGCAGGCCTTGAAGCGCGCGTGCAGCTCGGGCAGCTGGGTGGGCGAGAGCTTCACGGCGGTGCCCTTGATCCAGGCGATGAAGGCCGACTGTGCGAACACATAGGCGATGAAGCCCAGCAGCACGTAGATGAGCGCGATGCCCAGGGTGCCCAGCACCAGCAGCCCCCAGATCAGAACGCCCAGTCCGAGCGTGATGTTGCCGAGCCATCGCTCGCGCGGGTAGACCAGTGGATCCATTGGAATTTCCTCCTCGGTGCGGCCCCTCGGGGCCTGCGTTGTTGTGGTTGTTTTTCGCGCCCCCCGGCGCGATCTGCGAGCGCCGATCATGCCCGAGGAAGAGGTGGATTTCGTCACGGACCTAAGGGCTATTCGGTATAGGTCAGGCGGTGGTCAGCCTATAAGATCGCGGCCGATTTTCAAACTCAACCGTCCCGGAGACTTCATGAAGAAATTGCTTGCCCTTACGGCGATTGCCGCCGCCGCCGTCGGCGCTCACGCCCAGGAATTCCCTGCAGGCAAGACCGTCACGCTGGTGGTGCCTTTCGCCGCCGGCGGCCCGACCGACCGCGTCGCGCGCGACCTGGCCGAAGCCATGCAGAAGACGCTGGGCACCACGATCGTGGTGGACAACACCGCCGGCGCCGGCAGCTCCATCGGCACCGCCAAGGTGGCGCGCGCCAACCCCGACGGCTACACGCTGCTGCTCAACCACATCGGCATGTCCACGATGCCGGCGCTCTACCGCAAGCTCCCGTTCAACGTCGAAACCGACTTCGAGTACCTGGGCATGGTCAACGAAGTGCCGATGACGCTGATCGGCAAGCCGACGCTTCCGGCCAACAACTACAAGGAACTGACGACCTGGATCGAAGCCAACAAGGGCAAGATCAACCTGGGCAACGCCGGCCTGGGCGCCGCCTCGCACCTGTGCGGCCTCCTGTTCCAGAGCGCGCTGAAGGTCGAGATGACGCCGGTTCCCTACAAGGGCACGGCCCCCGCCATCGCCGACCTGCTGGGCGGCCAGATCGACTTGCTGTGCGACCAGACCACCAACACCACCTCGCAGATCGAGGCCAAGAAGGTCAAGGCCTATGCCGTGACCACCGCCAAGCGCCTCGCCACGCCGGCCCTGAAGGACCTGCCCACGCTGCAGGAAGCGGGCGTCAAGGGCTTTGAAGTGTCGATCTGGCACGGCATGTACGCGCCGAAGGGCACGCCGGCACCGGTGCTCAAGAAGCTGAACGAAGCCATCAAGGCCGCCATGAAGGACCCCGGCTTCATCAAGCGTGAAGAAGCGCTGGGCGCGGTGATCACCACCGACAAGCGCACCGAGCCGGCCGAGCACAAGAAGTTCGTGTCCGCCGAAATCGCCAAGTGGGGCCCGATCATCAAGGCCGCTGGCGTCTACGCCGACTGACCTGTTGCTCGCCCCCAGGCTGCGCGCGCTTCGTTTCGCTGCGCCAACCCCCTGCCGGGGGCAACACCTGAGGCCCGGCAAGGCCGGTTCCTCGGTGTTTCTTGAACTGAATGCGTGAAAGCCGCCGGCCCTCGGGACCGGCGGCTTTTTTCATGGCGTTCGCAGCAGCGAATTTCAGGGCAGCGGCGTGACCGTCCACACCTCGAAGTTCTTGCGCACATCCACCTGGCGCGCGGTGCGTGCCGAGAAGATGAAGGTGCTGACCGACGAGCCCTGCGCGTACTGGTAGGCGTTCGGCCCCACCTGCGCGCAGTGGTTGTCGCTCGGCGTATTCACCGGCTGGCAATTGATGATCGCCTTGCGCGCCGTGGTGCGCACGGTGATCGAATCGGTGAAGCGGTTGTTGTTGGGGCCGCGTCCGGCGACCAGGAACGTCGTCGGCGCCAGCGCGCCGCCCGGCACGACCCAGCCGTCGAGGTTGCCCTCGGCACTGAAGTCGATGTTGTTGGCCTCGGGATCCGAGGGAATCGGCGCCGGGAAAACGATGCCTCGGGCCACGCCCTGCGTCTCCGCCAGCAACTCGGCGCGCAGCGCCGGTGCGAGTTCCACTGTCGGCGTCTGCACGGCTTCGGCGATGGTCGGCGCGCGCGAGAAGGTGCGCACGTACTGCACCACGTTGTTGCCGCCGCCCGCAGGGAAGAATTCCAGCTTCCAGACCGTCTGGTCGGGAATCTTCGCAAGTTGCTCGTCGGTGTACTGCGGCGAGGCGAAGAGATTGCCGGTCTCGAAATCGCTCGGGTTGCCCGCCTGCGCCGGGTCTGCGTAGCGCGCGGCCATGCGCCAGCCTGCGGAGTTGAGCGGCGTGCCGCTCGCAGTGCCGTCGGCCGTGAGCACGAGCGTGGTGAGCCCGGCCCTGGGCACCAGCACGAGCTCCTTGCCTGGAAACGCCGCAGTGGTCGCAACCACCTTCGAGAAGACCGACTGGCCCTGGCTGAGCACGTTGTCCACCGAGAGGGCATAGCCCGCCGAATTGAACACCAGGTTCTGGTGCTTCAGGTAATCCTTCTTCTCCGACTGCGGACGCACGAACGCCCGGTAGGCGTTGCCGTTGCCCGTGAGCTTGAGCACGCCGTCCACCACCTTGGCGTTGAACACGTCGTTGTCGGTGTTGCCCAGCACGTCGGTCCAGCGGTAGGTGAGCGCGATGTCGCCGTTGGGATAGAAGTATTCGAAGTTGCCGCGGTCGTGCTTCAGGTTGGTCGGGCCGAAGCGGAACAGACTCTCGAACGAGCGGCGCGCGCCGCCGGCATCGCGCCCGATGGGAGCGCCGAAGGACTGGAAGCTCTCCGGGCTGTCGCCCGCAAAGAGCGTGCGGCAGGCGGGCGCCACCACGTTGGCCGCGGTGCCGAACGAATTGCCGTCGGGATTGATGGGGCTGTTCACGCGCTGCTCCACCGGCAGCGCATAGCAGGCGTTGATGCGCTCCAGCAACGACTGCACCATGGCTGGCGTGGGCGGCTGCACGAGGGCGGCGGTATCGATCGCGGGCAGCGGAACGATGGTCTCGTCGCCGCTGCGGAACACGATGGAGACAGGTGCCGTTTCCTCGCCGGCCGGCAGCGCCTTCACCGTGATCTCGATGTTGGAGGCGGCGCCATCGGGGCGCACCGACACGTTGATCGAATCGAGCACCCGGTCCTGGCCCGAGCCGTTGGCCTGGAACTCGCCGCTCATCGGGTCGATGCTCAGGTTCAGCGCGGTGAGCAGCGGCTGCAGCGCAGCGACGAGCTTGGCGACCTGGTCGCTGATCGAGCCCGCCGTCACGGCGCCGGCATCGGCCTGGATCGCGGCGGCCAGCTTCGACGGGTCGCCGTTGGGCGCGAGCTGCGCCACGATGATGGTGGTCAGCGGCGTCACGTTGGTGGTGCCGGTCGCGGTGCTCGCGGTGGTGCTGTAGAGCGTGAGGTCGTCGCGCACGGCCCGGATCACCAGCGGCGCCTTGGTGCCGGCGGGCAGCGTGCAGGTGTAGGTGCCCTCGGGCGTGGTGGTCACTTCGCAGACCTTGGCGCCGGTCTGGTCGAACACCGTGAGCGCCGCGCCGGCGAAGGCCGCGCCGGTGGCGACCGTGCCGCTGAGCGTGGTGCTGGCCGCCGCGGGCGGCTCGCCGCCGCCACCGTTGCCGCCCGAGGCCGGCGGGATGAAGCCGAAGCCGCCACCGCCGCCGCCTCCTCCACCCCCGCCGCATGCGGCGAGAAGCGCCAGGGTGACGATCGACAGGGCATGGGGGATCTTGCGGGTGAGATGTGGCATCTTGGGGCTCTTCGAAAAAGGTTGAAAACTCCGGACCTCCCGGGGTCCCGCAAACAATAGCTTTCACTTTTCGAAGAAAAAATGATGCAAATGCACCATTCTTGAAACGCGCCGGCCCCTACCCCGGGGTTTCGGCAAAGGAATGGGAAAGTACGCATCCGCGAATCACGGAAACATGGGATGCGGTACCCCGCCGGTACGGGAAAACTGCGCGGATGACCTCCCCGGCACTGCACGACTTCAGCTTGCTGCTGCTGCAGCTCTACCGGCTCTCGCACGAGTTGCCGATCGATGCGTTCCAGGACGCCGCGCTCGAGCTGGTCAAGCCGGTGCTGCCCTTCGACGCGTCGATGTGGGGCACGGCCACCACGGCCGCCGAAGGCATCGACGTGCACACGCTGCACCTGCACCGCAAGACGCCCGAGATGATGATGGAGTACGACAACTTCAAGCACCTGGACTCGGCGGCCGCGAGCTTCTTCGGCAAGGGGCACGGCACGCGGGGCTTCCACTCCAAGAGCTGGTGGAGCGGCACCACGTACGCGCCGTTCCTGGACTACGTGCAGCGCTACGACCAGAACAACATCTTCATCACGATGGACAGCGACCCGCGGTCCAACTTCATGCACTGGTTCTCGCTGTTCCGCGCCGACCCCGACGCGCACTGCAAGCCCGAGGAGGTGAACCTCCTGGCCAGCCTGTCGCCGCACCTCATGCAGGCGCTGGCGCTCAACCGCATCGTTCACCTGGACCGGCTGGAGGCCGGCAGCCAGGCGCCCAGCGGCTCGGCCATCGGCGACCTGCGGGGCGTGCTCTATCACGCCGACAACTTCTTCGAGACGACGCTGAAGACAGAGTGGCCGTCATGGCACGGGCGCACGCTGCCCGATGCGCTGCTCAAGCACTTCCTGCATGGCCACGCGCGCTACAGCGGGCACGCGATCGTGGTCACGCACCGCGTGGAGCAGCGCCTCCTGTTCCTGAAAAGCCGCATGCGCTGCCGCGCCGACAGCCTCACGCCGCGCGAGCACACCATCGCCGAGCTGCTGGCGCGCGGTGATACGCACAAGGACATCGCCGCCATCCTGAGCCGCTCGCCGGCCACGGTGCGCAACCACATCCAGTCGATCTACGACAAGCTGGAGGTGGGCAACGTGGCGGGGCTGATCCACGAGTTGCGGCTGGCTGGATGAGGCTCGCCCCCAGGCTTCGCGCACTTCGTGTCGCTTCTCCTCCCCCCTACCGGGGGCGACACCTGCAGCCCGGCAAAGCCGGTTCTGCGGTGTCCTGCGACTGGATCACGCCAATTGCATGCAGTGGCCTTACTTCGGCCTGATTGCGTCCGCCGTCCCCTGGATGAACGCCTTGATGCTCTCGATGTCCTCGCCCGAGAGCTTGCCGGTGAAGTCGGGCATGCCGCGCGCCATGGCCGGGCCCTTCAGGATGAACTTGTCCAGGTTCTCGATGTAGGCCGAGTCCATGTAGCCCAGGTTGGGGATGTTGCCGCCGCGGTCCACGCCCGGCACGCCGTGGCAGAACACGCAGTTGCTCACGTAGAGCATGGTGCCGGCCTGCACCTTGGCGGGGTCGTACTTCACGCCCTGCACCAGCTTGCTCATGCGGTACTGCACGAAGTCCGGCATCCTGGCGGTGCCGCCGACCGCGAAGGTTTAGACCGTGCCCGGCCCCTGTTTCTCGGTGGCGCGCTGCGCGAGGCCGTACACGCCGCCCCAGCCCACGGCCACCGACACGTACTGCTTGCCGTCCACCATGTAGGTCGAGGGCGCCGCGACCACGCCGGTGCCGGTGGGCGTTTCCCACAGCTTCTCGCCGGTCTTCGCGTTGTAGGCCAGGAGGCGCCCGTCGGCCGTGCCCTGGAACACGAGGTTGCCGGCTGTGGTGAGCGTGCCGCCGTTCCAGGGCGAGGCGTATTCCACGCCCCATGCTTCCTTCTGCGCCACCGGGTCCCATGCGACGAGGCGGCCGAAGGGCTTGCTCTTGGGCGGCTCGGCGTTGATCGCCTTCGCGGTGTTCCAGCCCATCGCGGCATGCGGGCGGCCGGGCACGTTCTGGTCGAACTTCCACTCCTTGTCGTCCATCAGGTTGATCGGCACGTTCTGCGCGGGCAGGTAGGCCAGGCCCGTCTGCGGGTTGAACGACATCGGGTGCCAGTTGTGCGCGCCGAAGGGGCCGGGGATGCTGTCGCCGGGCTTCTCGTTCTGGCGCGCGGCGGCGATCTCGATGGGGCGGCCGTTCTTGTCGTAGCCGGTGGCCCAGTTCACCTCGACGAAGTTCTTCGCCGAGATGAACTTGCCGTTGGTGCGGTCGATGACGAAGAAGAAGCCGTTCTTGGGCGCATGCAGCAGCACCTTGCGCGCCTTGCCTCCGAGCTTGACGTTGGCCAGGATCATCGACTGCGTGGAGGTGTAGTCCCAGTTGTCGCCGGGCGTCTCCTGGTAGTGCCACACGTACTTTCCGGTGTCGGGGTCCAGCGCCACCACCGAGCCGAGGTACAGGTTGTCGCCGCCCTTGGGGCTGCGCGCCTTGTGCGACCACGGCGAGCCGTTGCCGGTGCCCACGTACATCAGGTTGAGTTCGGGGTCGAAGGCGAAGCTGTCCCACGCGGTGCCGCCGCCGCCGGCTTCCCAGTACTTGCCGCTCGGGTCCCAGGTCTTGGCGGCGCGCGCCATCGACTCGTCCTCGAAGGGCTTGGCCGGATCGCCCGGCACCACGAACCAGCGCCATTTCTGGTCGCCGGTCTTCGCGTCGTAGGCGGTCACGTAGCCGCGCACGCCGTATTCGGCGCCGCCGTTGCCGATGATGACCTTGCCCTTGAAGACGCGCGGCGCGCCGGTGATGGTGTAGCTGCCCTTCTGCCCTTCGATGGTGTTCTTCTCCCACACCTTCTGGCCCGTGGCCGCATCGAGCGCGATGAGCCGGCCGTCGTAGGCGGCCACGTAGACGCGGCCTTCGTGCAGCGCCACGCCGCGGTTCACCACGTCGCAGCAGCCCCTGAAGCCTTTCGATTTGTCGACCTGCGGATCGAAGGTCCAGAGCTTCTGCCCGGTGCGCGTGTCGATCGCATGCACCACGCTCCACGAGGCGGTGACGTACATGATGCCGTCCACCACCAGCGGCGTGGATTCCACCCCGCGTGTCGATTCCAGGTCGTACGACCAGACCAGCCCGAGCTGCTTGACGTTGCCCGCGTTCACCTGGTCGAGCTTGCTGAAGCGCGATTCGGCGTAGTCCAGGCCGACGCTGGGCCAGTCGGGGGTTTTCTGCGCCGCATTGGCGCGCACGAAGTTGCCGTCGACCTTCTTGACTGCGGCGGCGGCGCGGTCCTGCGGAGTCTGGGACTGGGTCTGTGCCGCGGCCAGCGATGCGCCCAGGCACAGCAAGGCGCCGGCCAGCAGGCGCAGCCCGGTGGTGGTTTTCTTCATCGTGGGTCTCCTTGTGGGCCAAGGATCGTTCGCGCGGCGCTCGCCTTCACCTTCGGGATTTCCCCAATCGAGCCTTGTTCCATTGCGGAACACATTCGCTGTGGTCCCCGAATCCAGGGAGGCATCGAGCACCATGGCTCACGACATGTTCGACAGGCTGGGCACCGCGGATGCGCCGCGCCAGCTCTTCGCCAGCACGCCCGCGCAGCGCGTGGCGCTCGCGCGGCGGCAGTTCTTCGAGGAAGGCGTGCGACCCTCGGGCCTCATCGGCGAGGCTGTGCTGCAGTCGTGGATGCGCTGCACCCGCACCCATGCCGACCGCCAGCGCATCGTGCCCTTCGATGCCGTCACGCCCAGCCGCCTGCACGCCACGCTCGCGCGCAACCGCGAGCTGCTCGACGTGGCGCGCCAGGAGCTCGGGCAGATGGAGCACGCGCTCGCGGGCACCGACTGCCGCGTGATCCTCACCGACCGCGAAGGCGTGGTGGTGCATGTCACCCAGCAGCCGTGCGCCGCGCACCAGCCGGTGCTGCGCAAGACCGCGCGCGTGGGCGTGAACATCTCCGAGCGCATCGTGGGCACGACCGCGCCGGGCATCGTCGCGAGCACCGGGCAGGCCTGCACCGTCGATGGTGCCGAGCACTACTTCGACGTGCTGCGCGAGATGCAGTGCGCAGCCGCGCCGATCCGCGACGTGAAGGGCCGGCTGGCCGGCGTGCTCGACCTCACGGCGGAGGCACGGCGCTTCGGCTTCGATGCGGCGTCGATGGTGTCGCTGTACGCCACGACGATCGAGAACCGCCTGCTGCAGGCGCAGTCGCGCGACCACCTCATCCTGCGTTTCCAGGCGAGCCCGACACTGCTGGGCACGCCGCTCGAAGCGCTCGCGGGCATCGCGCCGGACGGCACGATAGCGTGGCTCAACAATGCCGGCGCGCGGCTGCTCGGGCGCTTGCCCGAAGCGGCGGGCGAGCGCGATGTCGAATGCCTGCTGGGGCACGACCTCGCGAGCCTGCTGCGGCTGGGCCGCCGCGAATCGGCGCAGCCGCTGCGCCTGGCCAGTGGCCTGGGCGTCTGGGTGCAGGCGCACCTGAAGGGCGCGGACGGGGTGGACTTCCAGCACGCGGTGGCCATGCCGGGCGTGCATGCGCCCGCGCCCGTCGAACTTTCGGTGGATGCAGCGGCGGCGCCTGCGTGCACGGCGGCCACCGATGGGCCGCACGCGGAGACGCTGCAGGAACACAGCCGCAAGCTGATCGAGGAAACGCTCGCGGCGCATGGCGGCAACGTGTCGCAGGCCGCGCGCCAGCTCAACGTGTCGCGCGGCACGCTCTACCGCCGCATGCGCGGCTGGGAGTCCTGACGTCCGGTGCGGGCCGGCAGGCGCCGGTCAGTCACCCGTCAATCGCCGTCGCGGCCCGATGAAGGCGCCATCGACTTGGCCTCGAGCAGCACGCAGATCGCACGCACCTGCTGGTGGATGATCTTCGCCACTTCGGCGCGCCGCGCCGGCCCCATGCGGCTGGAAACGGCCGCCACGCTCACCGCGGCGACCGGGTTGTCGGGCGGAAAAGCCACGCCGATGGCCGCGGCGCCGGGCGTGGCCGCGCTGTCCAGGAACGAATAGCCCTGCGCACGCGTCTGCGCGATGGCGTCGCGCAGGAAGCCCGGCCCGAATGCGCCGAACTTGGCATAGCGCGCCTCGTTGGCGGCGACGATCAGCTCCGCTTCGGCCTCCGGAAGCGCGCTCAGGATCGCGAGGCCGCCGGCGCCCACGCCCATGGGGCGGCGAATGCCCACATCGAGCGTCAGCGCCTTGATGGGGTAGGCACCCAGCGCCCGGCTGGTGCAGATGGATTCGGGGCCTCGCCGCTCGCTCAGGTACACCGTGTCGTGCGTCAGCTCGGCGATGGTGCGCAGCGCCTCCTCGCACAGCTCGCTCAACTGGTAATGCGGCTGGGCCAGCATGCCCAGCTCGTACAGGAGCGGCCCCAGGTGGTACTTGCGGGTGAGCAGGTCGCGCACCAGCAGCCCTTCCACTTCCAGCCGCTGCAGCATGCGAAAGCAGGTGGACATGGGCAGGCCGCTCAGGCTCACGACATCGGCGATCCGCATGCCGCGCCTCCCACGGGAGGCCACCACGCGCAGCATGCCGACCACGCGCTCGATGCTCTGCGTGCCCGAGCGCGCGCCGCTGGCGGCCGGCGGCGCGGTCGAGGGGGTTTTCGAAAGAGCGGTTCGGCGTTTAGTTTCCACAATGCGGCAGTAATTCGGGTTGTTCCCCAAGAGGAGGGAAATTCGCTCGAATGTAATAGGGATCCAGAACCCATCCAACTGCCATATTGTGGAAGTGAAGGTCAAGCAGATGCCCCAGACGATGACAGAGAAGATCCTGGCCCGCGCCGCCGGCAGGCCGGCGGTGGTGCCCGGCGAAGAGATCACGGCGCGGCCGGACTTCGTGATCGCCTACGACTTTCCCGGCTACACCGATGTGTTCTTCAAGGAAACGCGGGAAGACTTCGGCATCGAGAAGGTTTCGAGCCCCGAGCGCTTCGTGCTGTTCATCGACCACATGGTCCCGGCCACCGCCCCGAAGGAAGAGGAACTGCACAAGATCACCCGCGCCTGGGGAAAGGAACAGGGCGTGCCGGTGCACGAGCGCGAAGGCATCGGCCACCAAGTGGCCGCCGAAATGGGCTACGCCACGCCGGGCGCCTTTGCCGTCCACTTCGACGGCCATGTGAGCCAGCTCGGAGCCTTCGGCACCTTCGCCTTCGGTGCGCGCAAAGGCGTGCTCGAATCCTTCGTGACCGAGACGCTCACCATGACCGTGCCGGCGACGGTGAAGGTCGAGCTGACGGGAACGCTGCAGCCCGGGGTGATGGCGCGCGACGTGTTCCACCACATGGTCCGCGTGATGGGCCCGGCCTCCTGCCGCTTCAAGGTGGTGGAACTGTGCGGGCCCGTGATCGACGCGATGAGCATCGAAGGGCGCCAGACCATTTGCGGCCAGGCCATGTTCCTCGGCGCGACCACGATGCTCATCGCGCCCGATGCCAAGACGCTGGCCTATGTGCAGGGCCGCTCGAAGATCGCACTCGCGCCGGTGTATCCCGATGCCGATGCGCACTACGACAAGGTGGTGACGATCGACGTCTCGACGCTGGAGCCCATCGTCGTGATTCCGCCGAGCCCCGCCAACACGCGGGACCTGAAGGACTTCACCGGCGTCGAAGTGCACACCGGGTATCTCGGCTCGTGCGCCAGCGGCCGGCTCGAAGACCTGCGCATCGCGGCCGAGGTGCTGCGCGGCCGCCGCATCCAGCCGGGCTTCCAGCTGCACGTGGTGCCCACGTCCAAGGCCATCATGGCGGCCGCCGCGCGCGAGGGGCTGATCGAGGTGCTGGTCGAAGCCGGGGCCTTCATCAGCTCGCCCAGCTGCGACTATTGCTTCGGCCGCATCGCCACCATGACCGACGGCCAGCGCGCCGTGTCCACCGGCACGCTGAACACGCCGGGGCGCATGGGCAGCGTGGATTCGGAGATCTACATCTGCAACGCCGCGGTGGTGGCGGCCTCCGCGCTGGAAGGCCGCATCGCCGACCCGCGCCCCTACCTGGCGCAAGCCGCGGGAGCCGCCGCATGAGCCTGGCCAACCTGCAGGGCCGCGCGGCCTGGGTCTTCGAGGAAGACGACTACGACATCGACCTCATCGTCGGCGTGCGCAACATCAAGATCACCGACGTGAAGGAGCTGGCCGCACTGGCCATGGCCGACTACACGCCGGACTTCGCGGCCAGCGTGGGCAAGGGCGACCTGCTCGTCGGCGGCCACAACTTCGGCTACGGCCATCCGCACTATCCGGCCATGCGCGCCATGCGGCACCTGGGCATTGCCGCGGTGATCGCCGAGTCGTTCTCGCCCGGGTTTTTCCGCGGCGAGACGAGCATGGGCTTTCCGCTCGTGAGCTGCCCGGGCATCCGCGCGGCCACCGCGCGCGGCGACGAGCTCACGGTGAACTGGGCCACGAACGAAGTGAAGAACCTGCGCTCGGGCCAGACCCTGACGCTGCAGCCCTTCTCCGATTCCGAGCGCGGCATGCTGGATGCGGGAGGGCTCATTCCCTATCTGAAGCGCCGCATGGCCTGACCTTTTTCTGCAAGCCCATGGCGCAGCGCCCATGCCGGGCAGCGGCGCAATTTTTCCAGGAGACAGAGACGATGACTTCATCACGCCAGGCGCTGCGCCAGCGCATCACCCACGGCCCGACCCTCTGGTGCGGCGGCGCGCAAGACGCGCTGTCGGCCCTGCTGGTGGACCAGTCGGACTTCGACGGCATCTTCAGCACGGGCTTCGGCATCTCCGCCGCGCTGCTGGGCCAGCCCGACATGGAGCTGTACACGCTCAGCGAGAACGTCGCCACCGTGAACCGCATGGCCAACGTGGTGCGCAAGCCGATCTTCGTGGACGCGGACACCGGCTACGGCAGCGTGCTGAACGTGGCCCGCGCCGTGCGCGAGTTCGAGAAGGCGGGTGCCGCGGCGCTGCAGCTGGAAGATCAGGTCAGCCCCAAGCGCTGCCCCGCCGCCGCGCCGACATCCACGCTGGTGTCGATGGACGACGCGCTCGCGCGCATCAAGGCCGCCCTCGATGCGCGCACCGACCCCGACCTCCTGATCGTCGCGCGCACCGATGCCCAGGACCCGGCCGAAGCGCTGGAGCGCGCGGCGCGGTACGCCGAGGCCGGCGCCGACCTGATCCAGCCCATCTCGCGCACCTTCGGCAGCTACGAGCAACTCGTGCAGCTGCGCGAAACCTGCGGCCGCCGGCTGTCGCTGATGCTGATGGCCGGCACCTGGATGACCGCGCTGACCCGCGCGCAGATCGAGAGCGTGGCGGCGATCGCGAGCTATCCGATCGCGAGCCTCCTGACCACCGTGCACACGGTGCAGGCCAACCTGCGCGAGCTGGCACGCCGGCGCTCGGGCGATTTCGCCGACCTGCCTTTCGCGCAGACGCCGATGGCCGAGTTCAAGGACCTCATCGGCTGGCATGCGCTCGAAGAAAAGCAGGCCCGCTACGAGGCCGGCGGCGCCCGCTGAGTCCGCCCCTTTCGGTCCCCCTTAGAAAAACCAGGAGCAAAAACGTGCGTACTCTCAACCTCATCGGCCGCGCCGTCGCGGCAGGAACACTGGCCCTGGGCCTCGGCACTTTCGCCATGGCGCAAGACGGCGCCGGCGCCTATCCGACCAAGCCGATCCGCCTGGTCGTGCCCTACCCGCCGGGCGGCGCCACCGACGTGGCCGCGCGCATGCTGAGCCCGCGCCTGCAGGAAGAGCTGGGGCAGACCGTCCTGGTCGAGAACCGCCCGGGCGCCGGCGGCAACATCGCCATGATCAACGTGGCGCAAAGCCCCGCCGACGGCCACACGCTGGCGGTGACGCTCACGGGCATGCTGTCGATCAATCCGGTCATCTACAAGAAAGCGGGCTTCCAGTCCTCGGACTTCGTGCCGGTGTCGCGTATTTCGCTGGCGCCGCTGCTCTTGGTGGTGCCCGAGAAATCGCCGTACAAGAACGTGCAGGAGCTGCTGGCCGCCGGCAAGAAGGCCGGCAAGGGCGGCCTGCCCTACGGATCGGCCGGCGCGGGCGGACTGTCGCACCTGGCATCGGAAGCCTTCAACGCGAACGCCGACGGCAACTTCACGCACGTGCCCTACAAGGGCGGCGCGCCGCTGGTGCAGGCCCTGATGGCCAACGAAGTGACCTGGGGCCTGCTGGGTACCGGGGACGTGCGCAGCTTCATCCAGTCGGGCAAGCTCAAGGCCATCGGCCAGTTGCGCAACGGCCGCTCGGAGCTGTGGCCCGACGTGGCGACCCTGACCGAGCAGGGCGTGCCCGGCGGCGTGGACTTCGATGTCTGGTTCGGCGTGGTGGCGCCCGCGAAGACACCCGCACCGGTGGTCAAGCTGCTGGGCGAAAAAATCGCCAAGATCACCGCCGAACCGGCGTTCCGCAAGCGCCTGAACGAACTGGGCGGCGTGGCGCCTGCGACCGGCAACACGCCCCAGGCTTTCGCGGACGTGCTCAAGCGCGAACTGGCCGTGCTGCCCAAGGCGGCGCAGGAGGCGGGACTGCAGCTCGATTGAGCACCGGCCGAATGTCGTTTCTCGCCTATCGCCTGGGCAGCGCGTAGGCGATCACATGGTCCCCGGTGCGCGTGCCGAGGGACCCATGCCCACCCGCAGCCACCACGACGTACTGCCGCCCGTCGCTGCCGCGGTAGGTCATCGGCGTGGCCTGTCCGCCCGCGGGCAGCCGGCTGCGCCAGAGCTCCTTGCCGTTGCCCACGTCGTAGCCGCGCACGAACTGGTCGAGCGTGCCCGACAGGAAGGCCACGCCGCCCGCGGTCATCACCGGCCCGCCGAGGTTGGGCACGCCCATCGCGAAGGGCAGCGGCAACGGCGAGCTGTCGCGCACGGTGCCGTTCTTGTGCATCCAGATGACCTTGCCGCTGCGCAGGTCCGCCCCCGCCACGTGCCCCCACGGCGGCGCCTGGCACGGCAGCCCCAGCACCGAGGTGAACGGGTTGAGCTTGATCGCGAACGGCGCGCCGAAGTTCTCGTTGAGCGCGGGCAGGCTGCCGGTGGGCTGCCCCTTGCCCTGCACGTAGCGCGTGGTGTCGTCCGCGCGCGGCACCAGCCGCGAGACGAAGGCCAGCGACGCGGGCGTGGTGAAGGCGATCTGCCGCTGCGGATCGACCGCGATGCTGCCCCAGTTGAAGACGCCGAAGTTGCCCGGATAGATGAGCGAGCCCTGCGTCGACGGCGGCGTGAAGCGGCCTTCGTAGCGCAGCCGGTGAAAAGCGATGCGGCAGGCGAGCTGGTCGAACACCGTGGCGCCCCACATGTCGGCCGGCTTGAGCGCGGGCGGATCGAACGACAGGCCCGACACCGGCTGCGTCGGCGCGGTGCGATCGCCCGTGGCCGCGCCCTGCGGCGCGGGCCGCTCGTTCACCGGCACGATGGGCTTGCCGTTGCGCCGGTCGAGCACGAAGAGCTCGCCCTGCTTGGTCGGCTGCACCAGCGCCGGAATGGTCTCGCTGCCCACGCGCAGGTCGATGAGGCTGGGCTGCGCGGGCACGTCGTAGTCCCAGAGGTCGTGGTGCACCGTCTGGAAACTCCAGCGCACCCGGCCGCTCGCCAGGTCGAGCGCGACCACCGACGACGAATAGCGCTCCGCGCCCTCGGTGCGCTTGCCGCCCCACTGGTCCGGCGGCTGGTTGCCCGTGGGCACGTAGACCAGCCCCAGCGCCTCGTCCACGCTGGAGATCGACCAGCTGTTGGGCGAATTGACGGTGTAGGTGCGGTCGGCTGCAATGGGCGCGGTCTCCTCGGGGTTGCCCGAATCCCAGTTCCACACGAGCGCGCCGGTGTTCACGTCGAACGCGCGGATCACGCCCGAGGTTTCCTTGGTCGAGACGTTGTCCAGCACCGTGCCGCCCACCACGATGAGCGAGCGCGTCACGACGACCGGCGAGGTCGAGTAATACGCGCCCAGGCTCACGTTGGGCATGTTCTTCCAGAGGTCGATCTGCCCGCTGCCGCCGCCGAAGGCCAGGCACGGCTTGCCGTTCTGGGGGTCGAGCGCGATCACACGGCCGTCGGCGGTGGGCATGAAGAGCTTGGCGTCGCAGTCGCCCGCGGGTGCCGAGGGTGAAGGCGAGGGCGTCGATGCGGCGGCAGGTTGCGTTGCGCTGCCTGCGTGATACGACAAGCCCCGGCAGGTCAGGTGCTGCAGCGCGAGCGGGCGCTTGATCTCGGGCGTGTAGCGCCAGAGCTGCTTGCCCGTGGTCGCATCGAGCGCCACCACCGCTTGGTGCGGCGTGCAGAGAAAGAGGCGCTCGCCGATCTTCAGCGGCGTGACTTCGAACGTCGTCTCTTCCGGATCGCCGGGCTGGGCGCGCACGTCGCCGGTGCGGAAGTGCCAGGCCTCTTCGAGCTGCCCGACGTTGGCCGGCGTGATCTGGTCGAGCGCCGAGTAGCGCTGGCCGAAGCCGGTGCCGCCGTAGGCGGTCCAGTCGTCCATCGGCGGGGGCGGGCTGGCAAGTGCCGAGGCCGTTGCATTGGCCGGCGCATCGGGCAGCGGCGCGATGCCTTCGATGCGGCCGGGCTCGCGCGCCCACGAGAACACCGCCGCCAGCAGGAAGGCCGCCAGCACCGCGCCGAGCACGGCGCGTGTGCGGCCGATGCCCGTCGCGTCGCGCCGCGCGAGCGCACGCGCCACCCAGGGCGTGAGGAGGACGAGGCCCCCCACGAAGAACACGTCGCCGCGCGCGGCCAGCGGCCACCAGTCCAGGCCCACCTCCCACAACGACCACACCAGCGTGAGCAGGACCACCGCCGCGTAGAACAGCAGCCCGATGCCGCCGCCACGCCGCATGAGCAGTGCCGAGGCGATGAGCCCGAGCCCCGCGACGAGGTAATACCAGGAGCCCCCGAGCGCAATGAGCCACGCTCCCGCGGCCACGAGCGCAAGGCCCGCGAGGCCGAGGGCCACGGCGATCACCACAAGCAATGCGGAGGGAGAGGAGGACTCGGCGGGCTGGGTGAACTGTGCGGACGAACGCGGCATGGCTTGGACTCCCGGAGGCAGGGTCCGACGTTAGGCCATCGGTCGCGCGCCGCGCGTAGGCCGAAGGCTCAGGCCGCGGCGAGAACGCGCTCAGCGCGCGCGCGCCGCGTTCGCGCATCGGGTTGCAGCGGCCTTAAGTATTCGTGCAGCGCGAGTGCCGCCGCGCCGACCGCGGGCGCGAGCTCTTCATAGCGCGCGGTGCGCAGCTCGGGCGCCGGCATGCCCGCGCCGTCGGCATGGCGCTTCACGCGTTCGAACGCGGCCTGCACGAAGCCGCGCTGCGCAGCGCACGACTTGCCGCCGATGACGATCGCGCGCGGATTGAACGTCACCCACAGGTTCTGCAGCAGCACGCCGAAGAAGGCGGCGGCGCGCTGCGTATCGACGCCCTCGCGCTCCAGCGTGCGCGAGCCGAAGAAGGCTTCGGCGCAGCCGCGGCGGCCGCACGAGCACAGCGGGCCGTCGAGCTCGAGGATCGTGTGGCCGATCTCGCCGGCCATGCCCTGCGCGCCGGTGAAGAGGCGGTCGTTCAGGATCACGCCCGCGCCCACGCCGACGTCACAGCTCACGAAGATCAGCGGGTCTTCACCCTCGCCCGCGGCGAATTCGTATTCGCCGAGCACGGCCGCGTCGGCATCGTTCTGCAGCTGCACCGTGACGCCGGGCAGGCCCGCCGCGGCGAACGATTTTTCGAGCGCGGGCAACAGGCTCACGTTGCGCCAGCCGAGGTTGGGCGCGAAGCGGACGACGCCGGTGCAATCGTCCACCGCGCCCGGCACGCACACGCCGATGCTCGAGAGGCGAAGGCCCAGCGCATCGAGCTGCCTGTGCGCCGCCGAAGCCATGCGCGCGACCTGCGCGCACACGCCGGCGGGCGAGCCGTCGGTGAGCGCGTGGGTGTTGGAATACAGCACCTCGCCCTGCAGCGAGACGCACACGAGCCGCACGGTCTCCACCGCGATCTCCACGCCCATCAGCGCGCGCACGCCGACGTCGATCTGCAGCGGCGTCGAGGGCCGGCCGAGCCCGTCGTTCACGGCCGCATCCGATTCCTTGAGCCAGCCTTCGTCGAGCAGCTCGCGCACCAAGAGGCTCACGGTGGATTTCGTGAGGCCGCTCACGGTGGCCAGGCGCGCGCGCGACAGCCCCGGCTGCGCACGCAGCAACCGCAGCAGCACGCTGCGGTTCATGCGCTTCAAGAGCTGATGGTCGGCGATGGTCGTCATGCCGCGGAGTGGATCAGGCTGCGGTCACGACGGCGGCCGATGCCGCATGGTGCGCCTCTGCCTTGCCCTCGGGGCGCTTGCCCGCGATGATCATCCCGAGCACTTCGTCCTCGGTCACGTCTTCGGTGCGGTAGGTGCCCACGAGCTTGCCGTTCTTCATCACGGCCACACGGTCGCTCAGCGAGAACACGTCGGGCATGTCGTGCGTGATGAGGAAGATGCCCACGCCATCGGCCTTGAGCTGCTTCACGAGGCCGCCGACCATTGCGGTTTCTTCCGGGCCGAGCGCGGCGCAGGGCTCGTCCATGATGAGGATGCGCGCGTTGAAATACAGCGCGCGCGAGATCGCCACCACTTGCCGCTGGCCGCCCGAGAGACGCCGCACCGGCACGCGGATGTTGGTGAAGT
Organism: Variovorax paradoxus; assembly: GCF_000834655.1. Taxonomy (GTDB): domain Bacteria; phylum Pseudomonadota; class Gammaproteobacteria; order Burkholderiales; family Burkholderiaceae_C; genus Variovorax; species Variovorax paradoxus_F. The sequence goes on along the minus strand of NZ_JXQQ01000008.1, from coordinate 322,454 downwards.
TCTTGTTCAGGCGATGGAACACTTTTCGCGCCTGCACCTCCATGAAGTGGTCGTCCAGCGTGTTCCAGCGCGTCATCTTCTCGCGGCCGAGAAAGAGGTTGGACACCGAGTCGAGGTTGTCCGCGAGCGCGAGCGTCTGGTAAATCGTCTCGATGCCCTGCGCCTGCGCTTCGGCGGGCGTGCGGATGTTGACCTTCTCGCCTGCAATGAGCGTGTCGCCCGAGTCGATGGGGTAGGCGCCCGCGAGCATCTTCATGAGCGTGGACTTGCCCGCGCCGTTGTGGCCGAGCAGCGCGACCACTTCGCCGGGGTAGAGGTTCACGCTCACGCCGTCCACGGCCTTCACGCCGCCGAAGGCCTTGCGGATCTCGCGCAGTTCGACGAGGGGCCTGGAGGTGTCGATGGTCTGCATGTCAGTTCTCCCCGAATTTGCGGCGATACAGCACGTCGAACACGACCGCCACGATCAGCACCTGGCCGATGATGACCATGCGCTTGCCGATCGGCACGTCGAGCAGCAGCATGCCGCTGTCGAGCGACTGCATGATGAGCGCCCCCAGCACCGAGCCGAAGATCGAACCGCTGCCCCCCGCGAGCGCCGTGCCGCCGATGACGGCCGCCGCGATCACGTAGAGCTCCATGCCGGTGCCCAGCGAATTGGTGCCGGCGTTGAGCCGCGCGATCGACACGATCGCCGCGACGGTGACCAGCACGGCGAGCAGCGCGAACAGCATCAGCGTCACGCGCTTGACCGGAATGCCCACCAGCGCCGCCGCATCGGGGTTGCCGCCCATCGCGAACACATAGCGCCCGAAGCGCGTGCGGTGCACGATGAACGACAGCACGATGGCCACCACCGCCCAGATCAGCACCGGGATCGGAATGCCCTGCGGCTCCGACTTGGAGGAAATCTGGTAGTTGTTCATGACCGCCGCGAAGCCGAACACCACCGCCACCGGCACGGCCGCGATGAGCACGTCGAGCCACAGCGGCTCGGTCGGCATGTCGTAGCGCTGGCGCGCGCGGCGCTTCTGCACCATGCGCCCGAAGAGCACGAGGGCCACCAGCGCCGCGATCACCCAGCTCGCGGTGGTGCCGATGCCGCCGTCGTAGCCGCCGCCCAGGCGCTGGAAGAATTCGTCGTTCACCGGCTGCGTCTTGCCGTCGGCCACGAGGAACGCCGCGCCGCGGAACGACATCAGGCCGCCGAGCGTGACCACGAACGAAGGCACGCCGAGCACGGCGGTGAGCCAGCCCTGATAGATCGACACCAAGAGGGCCACCGCCAGGCCCGCGAGGCAGGCCGTGGGCCACGACCAGCCCGAGGTGTATTGCAGGTACGCGATGAGCACGCCCACGAAACCCATCACCGAGCCGACCGACAGGTCGATGTGGCGCGCCACGATGATCAGCACCATCACGGTGGAGACGATCCCCACCACGGCGGTCTGCTGCGCGACGTTGTAGAGGTTCTCGGGCGAGAGGAACACGCCGCCCGACATGACGCTGAAGGCCACCGCCATGACGACCAGCAGCACGCACATCAGGATCAGGCGCAGGTCGACGCCCGTTCGGCGCCACCATCCCGGCGTTTGATTGCTCATTTTTCAGTCCCTCATCGAAGCGAATGCGCGACGGCGTCCCGGCCGGGCTTCACAGCCCGGCCTGACATATTCATCGCGCGGATTGACGACTGGCCTGGCCGGCCTACTTGCAGGCCGCCGGCGCGCTGGCCGCAGGGACGCCCTTGCAGAGCTCGTCCTTCTTGATCCAGCCGGCCTTGACCACGACGTCGAGGTTGTCGCGCGTGACGGGCACCGGCGTGAGCAGGCGCGAGGAGAGCGCGACCTTCTTCGGGCCCGAGTTCCACTGCGCCGCCTTCTCGACCGGCTTGCCCTGCGAGAGCGAGATGGCCGCGGTGGCGGCTTCGCGGCCGAGCTCGCGCGAGTCCTTGAAGATGGTGGCGGTCTGCGTGCCCAGCGCGATGCGGTTGAGCGCCGCGAAGTCCGCGTCCTGGCCCGACACCGGCACGCCGCGCAGGCCCTTGGCCGTGAGCGCCGCGACCGCGCCGCCGGCGGTGCCGTCGTTGGCAGCCACCACCGCATCGACCTTGTTGGCGTTCTTGGTGAGGATCTGCTCCATGTTCTTCTGCGCAACTTCGGGCTTCCAGCCTTCGGTGTACTCGTCGCCGACGATCTTGATATCGCCCTTCTTGATGGAGGCCTCGAGCACCTCCTGCTGGCCCGCGCGCAGGAAGTCGGCGTTGGGGTCGCTCGGCGAGCCCTTGATGATCACGTAGTTGCCCTTGGGCTTGACCTTGAGCACCTCGCGCGCCTCCATGCGGCCGACCTCGACGTTGTCGAAGGTGATGTAGAAGACGCCGGGCGCCTCGATCAGGCGGTCGTACGCGACCACGGGCACCTTCTGGCGCGTGGCCTTGGTGATGGCCGGCAGGATCGCGTCCTTGTCCATCGCGAGAACGATGAGCGCCTTGGCGCCCTTGGACATCAGGCCCTCGATGTCGCCCAGCTGCTTTTCGGGCGAGCCGCCCGCATCGGCGCTGATGTACTTGGCGCCGAGCTTCTCGAGCTGCGCCTTGATGGCCGCCTCGTCGGTCTTCCAGCGCTCTTCCTGGAAGTTGGACCAGCTCACGCCCACCACGGTTTGGGCCAGTGCGCTCACGGCGGTGAGGCCGAAGGCCATGGCGGCCAAAGTTTGTTTGAGTTGCATCGGTGTCTCTCCTGCCGTGTAAGAAATTAGTTAGTTTGAAAGGCGAACTAACTATCCCATCGAGGGCATTGGATTGGCATCGGGGAATTCCCCGAGCGGCGCTGTCCGACAAGCGCCCTTCCCGAAGAACGGTAAATTGATGTTTCAGCGGCCGGCCGGCAAGGTCGGCTTTTTTTGAGCCCGGCACGCGAGCGTGCCGTTCTTCCGGAGCGATTGGCGTGAGGTACTGGTTGATGGCAATCGGCCTGCTTGGCAGCATGGCCCACGCGCAGTCCGCGTGGTTCACGGTGGTGGGCGATCCGCAAGACAAGGCGGCCGACACCGTGCAGGTCGATCCGTCCGGCGCTGCGGCGCCAGCGGAACCCGCGCGGCAGGCCATGAACCTGCGCGTGAACCGCTCTGCGCCGCGCACCAACTGGGACGGCGTGCCCTACCGCTCCTACGAATCGCGCGTGGTGTTCGACTGCCAGGCGCGGCGCGCCTCCTACGTGGCCGCGCGCTTCTACATCGAGCCCCTGTGGCAGGGCGAGCCGCACCATGTCGCGGACTACAGCGATGCGCCCAAGCCGATGCTCTTTCGCGACATGAAGCAGAACCCGACGGCGCGCATCGTGCGGGCCGCGTGCCGCTCGAGCTAACTCCGTCCTGCCGCTCGATACTGATACGATTTTTGCCACGCGCCCATTCCAGAGGCGCTGGAGACAAGATGGACTCGAGCACATCCGGCGCCGGCGAGGCGCTCTATCGCACCATGGTGCGCATCCGCGCGTTCGAGAACGCCGCAGAGACGGCCAGCCAGGGAGGCGTGAGCGCCTACGGCCAGCAGGCGGCCGGTGCCGCCAAGGTGCGCGGTCCGCTGCACCTCTCGACCGGACAGGAAGCCGTGCCGGCCGGCGTCTGCGCCCATCTGCGCACCAGCGACTACCTCACCTCCACGCACCGCGGCCACGGCCACACGCTGGCCAAAGGCGCGGACCTCACCCGCATGATGTGCGAGCTTTTCGGCAAGGCCACCGGCTTCAACGGCGGCAAGGGCGGCTCCATGCACATCGCGGATTTCTCGGTCGGCATGCTGGGCGCCAACGGCGTGGTCGCGGCGGGGCTGCCGATCGCGGTCGGCGCAGCGCACGCGCAAAAGCTCATGAAGAAAGGCGACGACATCACGGTCTGCTTCTTCGGCGATGGCGCCATCAACCGCGGACCCTTTCTCGAAGCACTGAACTGGGCGCGCGTGTACGAATTGCCGGTGCTTTTCGTCTGCGAGGACAACCGCTGGAGCGCCACCACCGCGAGCGGGCCGATGACCGCGGGCGACGGCGCCTCGGCGCGCGCCATGTCGATGGACATCGCGGCCACGCAGGTCGACGGCAACGACGTGTTCGCGGTGCACGAGGCCGCCGCGCGGCTGGTGAACGAAGTGCGCGGCGGCGCCGGGCCGCGCCTGCTGCATGCGCTGACGTACCGCGTGAAGGGGCACGTGTCGGTCGATCTTGCGGCGTACCGCGATCCGGCCGAACTGGCCGCGGCGCTCCAGACCGATCCGATCGCGCGCACGCGCGGGCACCTGCTCTCGGCCGGCGTGAGCGCGGCCACGCTCGATGCCATCGAGAACGCGGCGCGCGACGAAGTCGATACAGCGCTCGCCATCGCCGATGCGGCGCCCTGGCCCGATGCCGGCGCCGCATTCACCGACGTGCAGACCATCGGAGCGGGCCAATGGCATTGAGCAAGGAACTGAGCTACGCCGAAGCCGCCGTGCTCGCCGTGAAACGCGAGATGGAAGCCGATGCGCGCGTGGTCGTGCTCGGCGAAGACGTCGGCCGCGGCGGCATCTTCGGCCAGTACAAGGGGCTGCAGGAAACCTTCGGCGCCGAACGCGTGATCGACACGCCGATCAGCGAGGCCGCGATCATGGGTGCCGGCGTGGGCATGGCGCTCGCGGGGCTGCGGCCGGTGGTCGAGATGCGCGTGGTCGACTTCGCGCTGTGCGGCATGGACGAGCTGGTGAACCAGGCCGCCAAGAACCGCTTCATGTTCGGCGGCCAAGGGCGCGTGCCGCTGGTGGCGCGCATGCCGGGCGGCATCTGGGATGCGTCGGCGGCGCAGCATTCGCAATCGCTCGAAGCGTGGTTCGCGCACCTGCCGGGCGTGGTGGTGGTGAGCCCCTCGACGCCGCAGGACAACTACGGCCTCTTGCGCGCTGCGCTGCAGTGCGGCGACCCGGTGGTCTACATCGAGCACAAGACGCTGTGGGGCTTGCGGGGCGATGTGGACGAAGACATCGCCGTGCCGCTCGGCAAGGCGGCTCGCGTGCGCGAAGGCAACGCGCTCACGCTGGTGAGCTGGAGCCGGCAGATGCAGGCCTGTGCCGCGGCGTGCAATGCGCTTGCGGCCGAAGGCATCGCGGTGGACCTGATCGACCTGCGCACGCTGTGGCCCTGGGACCGCGAGACGGTGCTCTCGTCGTGCGCGCGCACCGGGCGGTTGCTGGTCGTGCACGAGGCGGTGCAGGCCGCGGGCTTCGGCGCCGAGATCGCCGCCAGCGCCGCGGAGGCCACGGGCTGCCGCATCGCGCGGCTCGGTGCGCCGCGCATTCCAGTGGGCTATGCGCCGGTGCTGGAGGCCCAGTCGCGCATCGGCGCGGAGGCCGTCGCGGCCGCCGCGAGGAAGCTGCTGGGCTGAGCCTGCCGGCTTGGCCTGGGGGTTCGGCCTCAGGCGGCGAAGCCGCCGTCGATGTTCAGGCTCGCGCCGGTCACGAAGGCTGCATCGGGGCTGGCCAGGTACGCCACCATGCCCGCGATTTCGTCGGGGTGGCCGTGGCGGGCCAGTGCCATCAGGCCGTGCATCGCCGCGGCGTTCGGGCCGTCGACCGGGTTCATGTCGGTGTTGACCGGACCGGGCTGCACGTTGTTGACGGTGATGCCGCGCGGACCCAGGTCGCGTGCCAGGCCCTGCACCAGGCCCTTGAGCGCGGACTTGCTCATCGCGTAGGCCGCGCCGCCGGGCCAGGGCATGCGCTCGGCGTTGGTGCTGCCGATGTTGATGACGCGGCCGCCTTCGCCCATGTGGCGCGAGGCCGCCTTGGCGGCAACGAACACGGCGCGCACGTTGATGTCGAGCGTCTTGTCGAAGTCTTCGAGCGAGAAGTCGTCCAGGGCGCCGCCGAGGAACACACCGGCGTTGTTCACCAGGATGTCGATCTTGCCGAGCGTGCGGGCGGCTTCGTCGATGCCGGCGGTGAGGGCCGCGGCGTCGGCGCTGTCGATCTTCAGCGCGAGCGCGCGGCCGCCTTCGGACTGGATGCTGCGCACCAGTTCGTCGGCCGGCGCGGCCGAACTCGCGTAGCTGAAGGCCACGGCGGCGCCGTCGCGCACCAGGCGCCGCACGATGGCCGCGCCGATGCCGCGCGAACCGCCGGTGACGAAGGCCACCTTGCCGGCCAGGACGGGGGATGCAGAAGAAGAAGCGGTGGAAGCCATGATTTTTTCCGTTCGTTGAGTGGAGGAATGGCCTCAGTGTCGGCATTCCACTCCTTCTCCGGTAGCCGTCAATCGACGCAATCAAATTCAACCCAAAGTTGAAGATGAGATTGAAAATGGCGGCATGGAACCGCTCAATCACCTCGAATCCTTCGTGCAGAGCGCCGAAAGCGGCAGCTTCTCGGCGGCCGCGCGGCGCCTCGGACTCACGCCGGCGGCGGTCAGCAAGAACGTTGCGCGGCTCGAAGCGCGGCTGGGCGTGCGCCTGTTTCAGCGCAGCACGCGCCGGCTCACGCTGACCGAAGGCGGGGAGCGCTTCCTGGCGCAGATCGGCGGGCCGCTCGCCACGCTGCAGGAGGCGGTGGCCGGCCTCGCGAAAGACGACGGGCAGCCCGCCGGCACGCTCAAGGTGAGCATGGGCCAGGCGTTCGGGCGCGAGCACGTGCTGCCGATGATGGGCGACTTTCTCGCGCGCTACCCGGCCATCCTGCCCGACTGGTATTTCGACAACCAGCAGGTGGACCTGGTCGGCGAGGGGTTCGATGCGGCCATCGGCGGCGGCATCGAACTGTCGCCCGGCGTGGTGGCGCGGGAGCTCTCGCGCATCCACGTGGTCGCGGTCGCATCTCCTGCCTACATGGCGGGGCGCGGGATGCCCACGCAACCTGCCGACCTGGCAACGCTCGACGCGCTGCTGCGGCGCTCCTCCCCCACCGGGCGGCTGCGCAGCTGGACACTGCAGCACGCGAACGGCCAGCAGGCCACGGTGGAGCTGCCGCGGCCGCGCGCGATCTTCAACGACCCCGAGGCGATCGCGCAGGCCGCCATGCTGGGGCTGGGCGCGGCGATGCTGCCGATGCCTTTCGTCGAGCGGGGCCTGCGCACCGGCGAGCTGGTGCGGCTGCTGCCCGAATGGCATTTCGATGCGGGCGTGGTGTGGCTCTACTACCCGAGCAAGAAGCTGCTGCCGCAGAAAACCCGGGTGTTCGTCGACTTCGTGCTGGAACGATTCCACAGCGAACGGTTTTCGCAGCGGATGCAAGTGGGCTGAAGGCGCCGGTTCCCGGGGTTTTCACTCGCGGCGGCGGGCGGGGTTCACCTGTACAAACAGCCGCATGAACTTATCTTTCAAAACGAATCGCCGGGCCGCGCTGACGGTGTCGGCCGCTGCCGCAGCCGTCGCCTTGATGGCGCCCGCCGCGTGGGCACAGGGCACCTGGCCGACCAAGCCCGTGCGCATCGTCGTGCCCTTTGCGGCCGGCGGCACCACCGACATCCTGGCGCGCGCCGTGGCGCCCGAACTCTCCAAGGCCTTCGGCCAGCAGTTCATCGTGGACAACCGTGCGGGCGCGGGCGGCAACGTGGGCGCCGAACTCGTCGCGCGCGCGCCGAACGACGGCTACACGCTGCTGATGGGCACGGTGGGCACGCATGGCATCAACCGCGCGCTGTACCCGAAGCTGCCTTTCGATCCGATCAAGGACTTCGCGCCGATCACGCTCGTGGCGGCCGTGCCGAACGTGATGGAAATGAACGCCGAGAAAGCGAAGGCGCTGAACATCCACAACGTGCAGGACTTCATCAAGTACACCAAGGCCAACCCGGGCAAGCTCAACATGGCATCGAGCGGCAGCGGCACCTCGATCCACCTGGCGGGCGAGCTCTTCAAGAGCATGACGGGCACCTTCATGGCGCACATCCCGTACAAGGGCTCGGGCCCGGCACTGCTGGACATGGTGGGCGGCAATGCCGACGTGATGTTCGACAACCTGCCCTCGTCGATGGCGCAGATCAAGGGCGGCAAGCTCACCGCGCTGGCCGTGACCAGCTCGCAGCGATCGCCGGCACTGCCCGACCTTCCGACGGTAGAGGAGGCGGGCGGCCCGACGCTCAAGGGCTTCGAGGCGAGCTCATGGTTCGGCCTCCTGGCGCCGGCCGGCACCTCGCCGGAGATCGTGAACCGGATTCAGCAGGAAGTGGCCAAGTCGCTCGGCACGCCCGCCATCAAGGAGAAGATGCTCGCGCAGGGTGCGATCCCGAGCGGCAATTCGCCGGCCGACTTCACCAAGCTCATTGCTAGCGAGCACGTGAAGTGGGCGAAGGTCGTGAAAGACTCCGGCGCGAAAGTGGACTGACCCCCAGGCTTCGCGCACTTCGTGTCGCTGCGCCAACCCCCTTGCAGGGGGCAACACCTGCGGCCCGGCGGAGCCGGTTCCGCGGTGTTTCTGGTAAGGGTTCTGGCCTGAATCCGGTCAGGTGCTCCAGGTCACGTCCTTGCTGTCGGCCTGCGAGTCCTTGAGCATGTGAAGCAGGGGCGCTGCACGCTGGTGCAGGCCTACATGCTGCTTCTCGGCATCGCTGGTGTGGCCTTCGACGGCGTAGTCGTCGTTGTTGTGCGCATTGCTGCCTTCACGCGCCAGTGCGGCCTCGAGCGCCGCGATAGCAGCGGGAATCTGCTCGACCGTGATGATGCCTTGCGGCGCCGGGGATTTGCCGACGATGTCGAGCAGTTGGCGCGCGTGGACTTCGAGCATCACGAAATCGGGAGCGGCCCGGGACTTGAAGCGATAGAGCATGATTTTTTTCACTCACTTGTAGATGTAGTCACGGGCAAAAGGGTACACCGATTGCGCACCGCGCAAGACGCCTGCGCGCCCTACATTGCCGTCAGGCTTTGTCGACAACATCTGGTGCAAGGAAATCCATCCCTGCTCGAAACTCATGGCCGAGCCCGCCAGGTAGAGGCGATAGGCGCGCAGCACGCGCTCCGCGTTCTCGCCCTGGCGGCCGCCGCTGCGCTGCAGCACCTCGCGCGCGGCGTCCAGCTGCGCCTCGAGCGCGTCGGACCAGGCCCAGAGCGTGCGCGCATAGTGCGGGCGCAGGCTCTCGGTGTCGACCATCTCCAGGCCCGCGGCCGCCGTCTCGCGCAGCACGTGCGTCACGTGCAGCAGCTCGCCGCCGGGGAAGATGTACTTCTCGATGAAGTCGCCCATGCCCGCGCCGAGCTGACGGTAGTTGAGCTCGCCCGAAGTGATGCCGTGGTTGAGCACCAGGCCGCCCGGCTTGAGCAGCGAGTGGATCTTGCGAAAGTAGGTCGGCATGTTGGCCGCGCCCACGTGCTCGAACATGCCGACCGATGAGATCTTGTCGAAGGGCCGATCGGCCGAGAGCTCGCGGTAGTCGCGCAGCTCGACGCGCACGCGGCCCTGCAGGCCCTTCTCTTCGATGAGGCGCTGCACATAGGCATGCTGGTTCTTCGACAGCGTGATGCCGGTGGCATCGACGCCGTAGTGCTCGGCCGCCCACAAGAGCAGAGCACCCCAGCCCGAGCCGATGTCCAGGTAGCGCTCGCCCGGCTGCAGCATGAGCTTCTTGCAGATGTGGTCGAGCTTGGCTTCCTGCGCCTCTGCCAGCGTGAGGTCGGGCGTGCGGAAGTAGGCGCATGAATAGACCCGGCGCGCGTCGAGCCAGAGCGCGTAGAAGTCGTCGGAGACGTCGTAGTGGAATTCGATCTGCGCGGCGTCCTTGCGCAGCGAATGCGAGCCGTGCGACTTGGCCCTGCGCTGCAGGCGGCTCCACCAGCCGGTGTCGGTTTCGGCCGGGTTGCCGGGCAGCATGCCGACGGTGGCATCGATCAGGTCGCGCATGGCGCCTTCGATCTGCACCTTGCCCTCGACATAGGCCTCCCCGATGGCCCCCACCTGCCGGGCGGCCAGCTTGGCCAGCACCGCCCACTCCTTGAAAGCCAGCGTGACGCGGGCTCCCGCCTGGGCAACGCGCCGGCCATCCGGCAGTTCCAGCGCGATGGGGACAGGCAGCGAAGCCAGCTGCGACTCGATCTTGGGTATCAAGTTTTGCATGAGGCCGATGGTATTGATTTTTGCAAGTGTTTGCATCCCCGCCGGAGCCGGCCTCCCCCGGGGGCCGGCCGGTTACGAAACCAGCATTGACAGCAGATTGTTTATGTCTAAACTATTCAACCATGAACAGCCTCAGTCCGCTCCCATCCGCCCCCGCCTCGGACCTCCAGCGCATCCTGTGCATCGGCGGCGGGCCGGCAGGCCTGTATTTCGCCCTGCTGATGAAGGCGCGCAACCCCGCGTTGCATATCACGGTGGTGGAGCGCAACCGGCCGTTCGACACCTTCGGCTGGGGCGTGGTGCTGAGCGACCAGACCCTGGGCAACCTCAAGGCCGCCGATGCCGACACCGCGGCGCTGATCGGCAACGAGTTCCATCACTGGGACGACATCCAGGTGTTCTTCAAGGGCCGCCAGGTGCGCTCGGGCGGCCACGGCTTCTGCGGCATCGGGCGCAAGCGCCTGCTCAACATCCTTCAGGAGCGCTGCCTCGCGTTGGGCGTGGACCTCGTGTTCGAAACCGACGCCACCGACGACCAGGCGATCGCCGCCCAGTACAAGGCCGACCTCGTGATTGCGAGCGACGGCCTGAACAGCCGCATCCGCCAGCGCTACGCCGACGTGTTCAAGCCCGATGTCGACCTGCGCAATTGCCGCTTCGTGTGGCTGGGCACGCACCAGACCTTCGACGCCTTCACCTTCGCCTTCGAGGAAACCGAGCACGGCTGGTTCCAGGCGCATGCCTACCAGTTCGATGACAAGACCTCCACCTTCATCGTCGAGACGCCCGAAGCCGTGTGGAAGGCCCACGGCCTCGACCAGATGGAGCAACCCGAGGCCATCGCCTTCTGCGAGAAGCTGTTCGCCAAGTACCTGGGCGGTCACTCGCTGATCAGCAATGCCACGCACCTGCGCGGCTCGGCCAACTGGATCCGCTTTCCGCGCGTGGTGTGCGAACGCTGGACGCACCGCATCGACGTCGAGGGCCGCTCGGTGCCAGTGGTTTTGATGGGCGATGCGGCGCACACGGCGCACTTCTCGATCGGCTCGGGCACCAAGCTCGCGCTCGAGGATGCGATCGACCTCGCGAACGAGTTCGAACAGGGCGGCACGCTCGACCACGTGCTCGAAGGCTACGAGGCGCGCCGCAGCGTCGAGGTGCTGAAGATCCAGAACGCCGCACGCAACTCCACCGAGTGGTTCGAGAACGTGCCGCGCTACACCGGCATGCAGATCGAGCAGTTCGCCTATTCGCTGCTCACGCGCTCGCAGCGCATCTCCCACGAGAACCTGCGCGTGCGCGACACGCAATGGCTCAGCGGCTACGAGCAGTGGCTCGCGGGCGGCAAGGCGATGGCGCCCATGCTCATGCCCTACAAGGTTCGCGGGCTCACCCTCAAGAACCGCATCCTGGTCTCGCCGATGGCCACCTACAGCGCGGTCGACGGCGTGCCGCAGGACTTCCTGCTGGTGCACCTGGGCGCACGCGCGCTCGGCGGCGCCGCGATGGTGTTCGTCGAGATGACGAGTCCGACGCCCGAAGGCCGTATCACTCCGGCGTGCACCGGCCTTTACAACGACACGCAGCAGGCCGCATTCAAGCGCATCGTCGATTTCGTGCATACGCAGTCGAGCGCGAAGATCGCGATGCAGCTGGGCCACAGCGGCCCGAAGGGCTCGACGCGCGTGGGCTGGGAAGGCACCGACGAACCGCTGGAAGACGGCAACTGGCCGGTGCTCGGCGCCAGCGCGCTGCCCTATGGCGAGCAGAACCAGTTGCCTGCCGCCATCACGCGCACCGAGATGGACACGCTGCGCGACCAGTTCGTCGACTCGACCCGCCGCGCCGTCGAGTGCGGCTTCGACTGGCTCGAGCTGCACTGCGCGCACGGCTACCTGCTGTCGGCCTTCATCAGCCCGCTCACCAACCAGCGCACCGACGAATACGGCGGCGACATCGAGGCGCGCTGCCGCTACCCGCTCGACGTGTTCCGCGCGATGCGTGCCGTGTGGCCCGAGGACAAGCCGATGAGCGTGCGCATCTCCGCGCACGACTGGGCGCCGGGCGGCAACACCGACGCTGAGGCCGTGATCGTCGCGCGCCTCTTCAAGGACGCCGGCGCCGATTTCATCGACGTGTCGTCTGGGCAGACCACGCGTGCCGCCAAGCCGGTGTACGGCCGCATGTACCAGACGCCGTTTTCCGACCGCATCCGCAACGAGGTCGGCATCGCGACCATCGCCGTGGGCGCGATCACCGAAGCGGACCAGGCCAACAGCATCATCGCGGCCGGCCGTGCCGACCTCTGCGCCATCGCGCGCCCGCACCTGGCAGACCCCGCATGGACGCTGCACGAGGCCGCCAAGCTGCAGAGCCGCGATGTCGAATGGCCCAGGCAATACCTGAGCGGCCGCGACCAGATGTACCGCGAGATCGCCAAGCAGCAGCAGATCGCCGCGGCCAACGCAGCGACGGCCGCCGCGCCGAACCCCGAGGAGACGCACTGACATGGACCTCGAAGCGCGCGCGCACAGCGAACATCCCGAAGCCTTGCGGCTCTGGCTGCGGTTGCTCACCTGCACCCAGCTGATCGAGAAGCAGGTACGCAACGAGTTGCGCTCCCAGTTCGCCACCACGCTGCCGCGCTTCGACCTGATGTCGCAACTGGAGCGCTCGCCCGAAGGCCTGAAGATGAACGAGCTCTCGCGCCGGATGATGGTGACAGGCGGCAATGTCACCGGCATCACCGACCAGCTCGTGACCGAAGGCGTGGTCGAGCGCATCAACGTCGAAGGGGACCGCCGCGCCTGGCGCGTGCGGCTCACCGCGCGCGGCCGCAAGCTCTTCAACGAGATGGCGCAGCAGCACGAGGACTGGATCGTCGAGGCCTTCGCGGGCCTCAGCAGCAAGGAGATCGCGCAGCTGCACAAGCTGCTCGGCAAGGTCAAGCAACACTCACACAGCCAATTGGCGGAGACCCCATGAAGCATTACATCGGCGCGAGCAATCCCATGCGCGCGCAATTCGAAGCCAAGGCCGCCTACAAGGCCGAGCACTTCGCATGGAGCTACGAGGCCGGCGTCGGCACCGTCACGCTGAATCGCCCCGAGCGCAAGAACCCGCTGACTTTCGATTCGTACGCCGAGCTGCGCGACCTGTTCCGCGCATTGAACTACGCGACCGACGTGAAGGCCATCGTCATCACCGGCGCGGGCGGCAACTTCTGCTCGGGCGGCGACGTGCACGAGATCATCGGGCCGCTCACGGGCATGCGCATGCCCGAGCTGCTCGAGTTCACGCGCATGACCGGCGACCTGGTGAAGGCGATCCGCGCCTGTCCGCAACCGATCGTGGGCGCCATCGACGGCGTGTGCGCCGGCGCTGGCGCGATGATCGCGCTGGCCTGCGACCTGCGCTATGGCTCGCCGGCCACGCGCACCGCGTTCCTCTTCACCCGCGTGGGCCTCGCGGGCGCGGACATGGGTGCGTGCGCATTGCTGCCGCGCGTGATCGGCCAGGGCCGCGCGTCGGAGCTGCTTTTCACCGGCCGTGCGATGACGGCGCAGGAAGGCCACGCCTGGGGCTTCTTCAACGCGCTGCACGAAAGCGATGCACTGCTCGAGGCTGCCACCAAGATGGCGCGTGAACTGGCCGAAGGCCCGAGCTTCGCGCACGGCATGACCAAGACGATGCTGGCGCAGGAATGGTCGATGACCATCGACCAGGCCATCGAGGCCGAAGCGCAGGCGCAGGCGATCTGCATGCAGACCGAAGACTTCAAGCGTGCGTACGAAGCCTTCGCGGCGAAGCGCAAGCCGGTGTTCGGTGGGGACTGAGCCATGATGACGAAAATCCCCGCACCACCTTCGACGGCGCACCTCGCGCTGCCCTTCTTCGATGAAGCCCATCGCTCGCTCGCACGCGACCTGCTGCCCTGGTGCGCAGCGCAGGAAATCGACGAGCGCGACGACCGCGCGGCTTGCCGGGAATGGGTGCGCCGCCTCGGCGATGGCGGCTGGCTGCGCTACGCCGTGCCCGGCAGTGCGGGCGGCGCGCTGGAGCGCCTCGATTCGCGCGCGCTCGTGCTGCTGCGCGAGACCCTCGGCTATCACTCGCCGCTGGCCGACTTCGCCTTTGCGATGCAGGGACTGGGCAGCGGCGCGATCACGCTCGCGGGCACGCAGGAACAGCAATCGCAATATCTGGCTGCGGTCGGCAAGGGCGAGAAGATCGCGGCCTTCGCATTGAGCGAGCCCGATGCGGGCTCGGACGTGGCCGCAATGGCCATGCGTGCCGAGCCGACGGCCGATGGCTGGCTGCTGAACGGCACGAAGACCTGGATCAGCAACGGCGGCATCGCCGATTTCTATTGCATGTTCGCCAAGACCGATCCGACCGGCGGCACCCGAGGCATCACCGTGTTCATCGTCGATGCGAAGACGCCCGGCCTCGACACCTCCGAGCACATCGACGTGATGGCACCGCACCCGCTTGCCACGTTGCGTTTCGAGAACTGCGTCGTGCCGCGCACCGCGCAGCTCGGTGAACTCAACGGTGGCTTCAAGCTCGCGATGCGCACGCTGGACATCTTCCGCGCATCGGTCGCGGCCGCTGCGCTCGGCATGGGCCGCCGCGCGCTGGCCGAGGCCATCGCGCACGCAAAGAGCCGCCGCATGTTCGGCCAGACGCTCGCCGACTTCCAGCTCACGCAAGCCAAGCTCGGCGAGATGGCCGCGCTGATCGACAGCGCCGCACTGCTCACCTACCGCGCCGCATGGATGCGCGACGACGCCGAACAACGCGGTGCAGTGGCGGTGGGCGATGTGTCCGCCGCAGCAGCGATGGCCAAGATGTGCGCCACCGAGAACGCGAGCCGCGTGATCGACATGGCACTGCAGATGCACGGTGGTCTCGGCGTGAAGGTTGGCACGAAGATTGAAAGCCTCTACCGCGACATCCGCTCGCTGCGCATCTACGAAGGCGCGACGGAAGTCCAACAACTGATCATTGGCAAATCCGTTCTGCGGGGATAAATACCGTGTCTGCCCAAGTCGACCGCTTCGTTCACGACCGCCTGCCGCCCGCCGCGCAGTTGCCGGTCTTTCGCTATGACCTGCCCGAGCTGCAGTTGCCCGACCAGTTGAACCTCGTGGAGGAGCTGCTGGACAAGGCCGATGCCAAGGGCTTCGGCGACAAGCCGATGCTGCGCTCGCCGGCCGGCACGCTCACGTACAGGCAGGCTGCCGTCGAGGTCAACCGCATCGCGCAGGTACTGACCGAAGACCTCCGGCTCGTGCCCGGCAACCGCGTGCTGCTGCGCGGCGGCAACTCGGTGGCGATGGCGCTCGCGTGGCTTGCAGTGGTGAAGGCCGGCTTGATCGCGGTGGCGACGATGCCGTTGCTGCGTGCGAAGGAACTCGGCGAGATCATCGAGAAGGCCCGCCCTGTTGCCGCGCTGTGCGACGGTCGCCTGCTCGACGAACTGGCGACTGCGCAGAAGGAGCATCCGGTGCTCGCAACGGTGATCGCATTCAACAAGCCCGATGCGGCGGACTCGCTTTCCGCACGCGCCGCGGGCAAGAGCGGCGTATTCACCGCGTGCCCCACAGCGGCGGACGACATCGCGTTGCTCGCGTTCACGTCGGGCACCACGGGCAAGCCCAAGGCGCCCGTCACCACGCACCGCGACGTGCTCGCGATGTGCGAGACCTGGCCGCGCCACGTCCTCAAGGCGCGCAGCGACGACATCGTCGTGGGCTCGCCGCCGCTGGCGTTCACCTTCGGGCTCGGCGGTTTGCTCGTGTTCCCGATGTGGGCCGGCGCCTCGGTGTACTTTGCCGATGCACCGTTCACGCCTGAAGGACTGGTGAAGCTCATCAACGAGGTCGGCGCGACCATCTGCTACACCGCGCCCACGTTCTATCGCCAGATGGCGCCGTTCGTGAAGCAGCACGGCATGCCGAGTCTGCGCATCAGCGTGAGCGCGGGCGAGGCCCTGCCCGATGCGACGCGCCAGCTGTGGAAGGAAGCCACCGGCATCGAGATGCTTGACGGCATCGGCGGCACCGAGGTGTTCCACATCTACATCTCCGCCGCGGGCAACGACGTGCGCAAGGGCGCGGTTGGCAAGGCGGTGCCCGGCTTCACCGCGAAGGTGGTTGACGACAAGGGCAACGAGGTGCCGCACGGCACCGTCGGCAAGTTGGCGCTGCAAGGGCCGGTCGGCTGCCGCTACCTGGACGATCCGCGCCAGGCCGATTACGTGAAGAACGGCTGGAACTACCCCGGCGATTCGTTCGTGCAGGACGACGACGGCTACTTCTTCTACCAGGCGCGCGCCGACGACATGATCATCACCGCCGGCTACAACGTCGGCGGTCCGGAGGTCGAAGACGCGCTGCTCAAGCACCCCGCGGTGGCCGAGTGCGGCGTGATCGGCAAGCCCGATGCGGACCGCGGCATGATCGTGAAGGCCTTCTGCGTGCTCAAGCCCGGCAACGAAGGCGACGCGACCCTGGTGAAGGCGTTGCAAGACCATGTGAAGGCCACGATCGCACCCTTCAAATACCCGCGGGAGATCGAGTTCGTGACGGTGCTTCCGCGCACCGAGACCGGCAAGCTCCAGCGATTCAAACTGAGACAACTCAACAGCACACCATGATCAACAAACTCCTGCAGCCCGAGGGCTGGCTGCCTCCCAAGGGCTATGCGAACGGCGTCGCAGCGCGCGGCACCATGCTGTTCGTCGGTGGCCAGATCGGCTGGAATGCGCAGCAGCAATTCGAGTCGGACGACTTCATCGAGCAGTGCGGCCTCGCGCTGCGCAACATCGCCGAGGTGCTGCGTGCGGGCGGCGCGGGCCCCGAGCACATGGTCCGCATGACCTGGTATGTAACGGACCGCGACGAATACAGCCGCCGGCTGGCCGAGCTGGGCCCGGTCTATCGCGATGCGATGGGACGCAACTTCCCGGCAATGACCTGCGTGCAGGTAGCGGCGCTGGTCGAGCACCGGGCGAAGGTCGAGATCGAGGTCACGGCGGTTATTCCGGACTGACCATTTATTTCGCCATGCCGTCAGCCGACGGCATGCGCGTAACGCTTGCGGTACTCCGCCGGCGTGATGCCGACCTGGCGCTGGAATGCGCGCCGCAAGGTGTCGGCATCGGCAAATCCGCATTGGGCGGCCACCTGCTTCGGCGCAGCATCGCCGGACTCGAGCAGTCGGCGTGCGGCGGAGACACGAATGCCTTCCACCCAGGCTGCGGGCGTGGCTCCGACCTCTTGCGTGAACAGCCGTGCGAAGTGGCGAGGGCTCAGGCTCATGCGTCCGGCCAGGTGGGCGACGCTGTGGTCCTCCGCGGGGTTCGCCGCGATCCAGCGCTGGACCTCCTGCAGGGCCGATCGGCCGGTGGGCGCAGCCTCGCCCTTCCGGCTGAACTGCATCTGGCCGCCCGGACGCTTGAAGAACATCACGAGCTGGGCGGCGACCTTCATGGCGATCTCGCGGCCAAGGTCTTCCTCCACCAGCGCCAGCGCCAGATCGAGGCCCGCGGTCACGCCGGCAGCGGTGCGAAGGCGCCCGTCTCGCACGTGGATGGCATCGACGTCGACTTGCACCGCGGGGAAGGCCTGCGCCAACTGATCGGCCACTGCCCAGTGCGTCGTGACTCGCTTCCCATTGAGCACCCCCGCCTGCGCCAGCACGAAAGCGCCGCTGCAGACTGAGCCGAAACGGCGCACCTTGGGCGTGACCTTGCGCAGCCACGCGGTGACGTCAAGGTGGGTCGCCGCGCTCGCGGCATGCGGCGTGCCGGCCACCAGGAGCGTGTGGATCGCCTCGTCGATGTCCTCGCCGATGACGGCGTCGGGCATGAGCCGCACGCCCGATGAACTGCGGATGGCGCCGGGCTGGCTCGCGATGACGCGCAGCCGGTAGGCCTCGGTACGCGCCTGCACGTTCGCCTCGGCGAACACGTCGAGCGGGCCAGAGACGTCCAGCAATTGGACGCCGGGCATGGCAAGGATCGCGATGGTCTTCGTGGTGCGCATGGTTGTTCTCGTGTCTCTTTCACAGGCGCAATGGCAGGATTTGCCATAACACGTCTATTGAAGACACTCTAGCCGACTCCTAAAGTTGTTCCCACACTCACAGGAGAAATCCACATGGCTTTGACGACGATCGACGGGGTCCGCATCCCCGACAGCAAGCTTGCGCGCGAGATCACCGAAGTGGTCCGGGACACGGTGCCCTCGCTGCTGTTCCACCACTCCAGCCGGGTCTATTACTTCGGCGCATTGGCCGGCAAGCGCCGCGGGCTCACATTCGACCCGGAGTTGCTCTACGCGGGCGCGATGTTCCACGACATGGGGCTGGTGAAGGCGCACAGCAGCACGACCGAGCGCTTCGAGGTCGACGGGGCCAATGTGGCGCGCGATTTCCTGCGCGGCCGCGGGATCTCGCAGCAGGACGTCGACCTGGTCTGGACGGCAATCGCGCTGCACACGACGCCGGGCATCCCGAAGCACATGCATCCGGTCGTGGCGCTGGTGACGGCAGGGGTTGAGATGGACGTGCTCGGGCTGTCCTACCCGGAGTACAGCGAAGCCGAGCGCACGCAGGTCGTCCATGCACATCCGCGTACCGAACACTTCAAGGAAGACATCATCCAGGCCTTCTACGACGGCATCAAACACAAGCCGGACACCACCTTTGGCAATGTGAAAGCCGACGTGATCGCGGACAAGGAGCCGCATTTCCATCGCGGGAATTTCTGCAGCGTGATTCGCTGCTCGGCCTGGCACGGCTGAAAAATCCAGGAGATCTGGAAAATTAAAAAGCCCTCATTGCGAGGGCTTCATTCATTCAATTTCCGACCCAAGAAAAAAGGCCCTTTGAAAATTCAAAGGGCCTTTTAAATTGGTTGCGCGAGCAAGATTTGAACTTGCGACCTTTGGGTTATGAGCCCAACGAGCTACCAGGCTGCTCCATCGCGCGGCAAGATCGAATTATAGCTTATTCTGCAGCGCCTTGCTCGGCATCTGCTTCTTTAATTTCAGGACGGTCGACCAGTTCGACCAGAGCCATCGGCGCGTTGTCGCCCACGCGGAAACCCATCTTCAGGATGCGCGTGTAACCGCCCGGACGTGCCGCGAAACGCGGGCCCAGATCGGCGAAGAGCTTGACGACGCTGTCGCGGTCGCGCAGGCGGTCGAAAGCCAGGCGCTTGTTGGCGAGCGTGGGCTTCTTGGCGAGCGTGATCATCGGTTCGATGACGCGGCGCAGTTCCTTGGCCTTGGGGACCGTGGTCTTGATGACTTCGTGCTCGATGAGCGAATTCATCATGTTCTGCAGCATCGCAAGGCGGTGCGAGCTGGTGCGGTTGAGTTTGCGAAGTCCGTGTCCGTGACGCATGGTGCTTTTCCTTTACTTTATTAAACAGGCAGCCGTGTCAGGTACTGCCCGGGCACGAGCCCTCATGGGCTCAATTCAAAACAAAAATCAACGCTTGTCGAGACCGGCCGGCGGCCAGCTTTCAAGCTTCATACCCAAGGTGAGGCCGCGCGAAGCGAGGACTTCCTTGATTTCGTTGAGCGACTTGCGACCCAAGTTCGGGGTCTTGAGCAACTCGTTCTCGGTGCGCTGGATCAGGTCACCGATGTAGTAGATGTTTTCGGCCTTCAGGCAGTTGGCCGAACGCACGGTGAGCTCGAGCTCGTCGACAGGGCGCAGCAGGATCGGATCGAATTGCTGTGCGCTGCGCGGTGCCGGTGCATCGAATGCAGCCAGTTCGCCGCCTTCGAGCTGTGCGAACACTGCGAGCTGCTCGACCAGGATTTTAGCCGAGGCGCGGACCGCATCTTCAGCGGTGATGGCACCGTTGGTTTCGATCTCGACCAGGAGCTTGTCCAGGTCGGTACGCTGTTCGACGCGGGCGCTTTCGACGGTGTAGCTCACGCGCTTGACGGGCGAGAACGACGCGTCGAGAACGATGCGGCCAATCGACTTGGTCGGCTCGTCGGCATAGCGGCGCATCGTGCCGGGCACGTAGCCGCGACCCTTCTCGACCTTGATCTGCATGTCGAGCTTGCCGCCTTGCGACAGGTGCGCGATCACGTGGTCGGGATTGATGATCTCGACGTCGTGCGGGGTCTGGATGTCCGATGCCAGGACCGGGCCTTCGCCGTCCTTGCGCAGGCTCAGCGTGACTTCGTCGCGGTTGTGGAGCTTGAACACCACACCCTTGAGATTCAGAAGGATGTTGACGACATCTTCCTGCACGCCGTCGATCGACGAGTACTCATGCAGAACGCCAGCGATCGTGACTTCGGTGGCCGAGTAACCGACCATGGACGACAGCAGGACGCGACGCAGCGCGTTGCCGAGCGTGTGGCCGTAGCCGCGCTCGAAAGGCTCAAGCGTCACCTTGGCCTTGTTGGCGGCAAGTTGCTCGACCTGAATGGTCTTGGGTTTCAGCAGGGTGGTTTGCATGCAGACTTCCTCTCAATACCCCCGGCTCGTTACACCGGTAAGGCTGGTGAAGCACCTGACCCGCAACAAAGCACGGGGCAGGAACGTGAACAACAAAAACTTGTCTCCCATACGCGCGAGGCGTGCGGGAACAAAAATATCAACGCGAATAGAGTTCGACGATCAGCGATTCGTTGATGTCGGCTGCGAATTCGTCGCGATCGGGCACCTTCTTGAAGGTGCCTTCGGCCTTGTCGGCGTTCACATCGACCCAAGCCGGAATGCCGACTTGCTGGGCGAGTTGAAGCGCTTCAACAATGCGGTTCTGCTTCTTCGACTTGTCGCGCACAGCGATCACGTCGCCGGTCTTGACCAGGTACGACGGGATGTTGACCGATTGGCCGTTCACCGTGATCGCCTTGTGCGACACGAGCTGACGTGCTTCAGCGCGGGTCGAGCCGAAGCCCATGCGGTAAACGACGTTGTCCAAGCGCGATTCAAGAATGAACAGCAGGTTGGCGCCAGTGTTGCCACGGCGGCGATCGGCTTCTTCGAAGTAGCGGCGGAATTGCTTTTCCAGCACGCCGTACATGCGCTTGACCTTCTGCTTTTCACGCAGTTGCAGACCGTAGTCCGACGTGCGCTGACCCGAAGTGCGACCGTGCTGGCCGGGCTTGGAATCGAACTTGGCCTTGTCTTGAATCGAACGACGGGCGCTCTTCAGGAACAGGTCGGTGCCTTCACGGCGGGAAAGTTTGGCCTTGGGGCCGAGGTAGCGTGCCACGAGTATTCCTTTGTGTCATCTGCCGCAGTTGCCTGCGGGAGCCATCAGCGGGACGCGGATGGCGGTGGGCTTAGTTAAAAAACAAATGCGCAGCCGCTCGAAAGCTGGCTGCGCCTTGCGGACTGACGATCAGATGCGGCGACGCTTCTGGGGACGGCAGCCGTTGTGCGGAACGGGCGTCACGTCGGCAATGGAATTGATCCGGATGCCGAGCGCAGCCAGTGCGCGCACCGACGATTCGCGACCGGGGCCCGGGCCCTTGATCTCGACGTCGAGGTTCTTGATACCTTGTTCGACAGCAGCACGGCCGGCCACTTCGGAAGCGACCTGCGCAGCGAACGGGGTCGACTTGCGCGAGCCCTTGAAGCCCTGGCCACCCGACGAAGCCCACGACAGGGCGTTGCCCTGGCGATCGGTGATCGTGATGATGGTGTTGTTGAACGAGGCATGCACGTGGGCGATACCGTCCGCAACGTTCTTGCGAACCTTCTTGCGAACGCGCTGTGCGGCGTTGTTTGCAGGTGCTTTAGCCATGCTGGTCTATCCTTATTTCTTCAGGGACTGCGCAGCCTTGCGCGGACCCTTGCGGGTGCGGGCATTGGTGCGCGTGCGCTGGCCGCGCATCGGCAGGCCGCGACGGTGACGGAAGCCGCGATAGCAGCCGATGTCCATCAAACGCTTGATGTTCATCGTCGTCTCGCGACGCAGATCGCCTTCGATCGTGAACAGAGCGATCTGATCGCGGATCTTCTCGAGATCGGCGTCGGTCAGATCCTTGATCTTCTTCGAATATTCGATGCCGCTCGCTTCGCAGATTTGACGGGCGCGGGTGCGACCGATACCGAAAATGGCGGTCAGGCCGATTTCAGCGTGCTTGTGCGGCGGAATGTTGATGCCAGCAATACGTGCCATGTGCGTCCTCTAATACTCTTCAATCAACCCTGGCGCTGCTTGTGGCGCGGGTCGGTGCAAATCACACGCACCACACCTTTACGGCGGATGACCTTGCAATTACGGCAGATGGTTTTGACCGAAGCCGAAACTCTCATTTCATTCTCCTAAAACTGTTTAACGTGGCGGTACACCGCCCACTTACCCAATATTCTCAATACTGAAACTCACAGCCCTACGATGTCTTGAAGTTCGCCTTCTTCAGCAGCGATTCGTACTGCTGGGACATCATGTAGTTTTGCACCTGGGCCATGAAGTCCATCGTGACGACCACGATGATCAGCAGGGAGGTACCACCGAAGTAGAACGGCACGTTGTACTTCAGGATCAGGAACTCGGGCAGCAGGCAGACGAAGGTGATGTACACCGCGCCGGCCAACGTCAGGCGAACCAGAATCTTGTCGATATAGCGAGCGGTCTGGTCACCCGGGCGAATGCCAGGTATGAATGCACCACTCTTCTTCAGGTTGTCGGCCGTTTCCTTGCTGTTGAACACGAGAGCCGTGTAGAAGAAGCAGAAGAAAACGATCGCGGCAGCGTACAGCAGCACGTAGATCGGCTCGCCCGGACGCAGCGCGCCGGCGATGTCCTTGATCCAGCGGAAACCACCCTCACCGGTACTGAACCAGCCGACCACCGTTGCAGGCAGCAGGATGATCGACGAGGCGAAGATCGGAGGAATCACGCCAGCCATGTTCAGCTTCAAGGGCAGGTGCGACGACTGGCCGCCATAGACCTTGTTGCCGACCTGGCGCCGCGCATAGTTCACGAGGATCTTGCGCTGGCCGCGTTCGACGAACACCACGAAGTAAGTCACCAGGACCACGACCGCGATAATGAAGAGCGCAACGATCGGGTTCATCGCACCGGTGGTCACCAGCGAACCGAGACCTGCCACGGCACTCGGCAGACCTGCTGCGATGCCTGCAAAGATCAGGATCGAGATGCCGTTGCCCAAGCCGCGTTCGGTGATCTGCTCGCCGAGCCACATCAGGAACATCGAACCTGCCGTCAGGCTCACCATGGCGGTCAGGCGGAAGCCGAAACCGGGGGCGATAACCAGACCGGCCGACGATTCGAGGGCCACTGCGATGCTGAACGACTGGAACAGGGCCAGACCGAGCGCGCCATAGCGCGTGTACTGCGTGATCTTGCGGCGGCCGGCCTCGCCTTCCTTCTTCAATTGCTCGAAGGTCGGAAGCACGTAGGTCATCAGCTGCATGATGATCGACGCCGAGATGTACGGCATGATCCCCAACGCGAACACGGTGAAGCGCGACAGCGCCCCGCCCGAGAACATGTTGAACAGGCTCAGAATGCCGCCCTGCTGGCCCTGGAAGAGCGCCGCCAGCTGGTCCGGGTTGATACCCGGCACAGGAATGTGCGCGCCAATCCGGTAGACCACGAGCGCGAGCAGCAAAAAGACGAGCCGACGACGAAGGTCGCCGAACTTGCCTGTTTTTGCGATCGTTGCCGCGTTAGTTGCCACGAAGAACTTCTTTCAGTCCGATGGTGATCAGGCGACGCTGCCGCCGGCTGCTTCGATTGCAGCCTTGGCGCCAGCGGTTGCACCCACGCCCGTCAGCTTGACGGCCTTGGTGAGTTCACCGGTCTTGACGATCTTGACGACCTTGGCAAGTTGGCCCACGAGGCCGGCTTGCTTCAGCGCCAGGACATCCACTTCGGCCAGGCCGAGCTGCTCGAGGGCAGTCAGCGTGACTTCAGCGTTGAACTTCAGCAGGTGCGACTTGAAACCACGCTTGGGCAGGCGACGCTGCAGCGGCATCTGGCCGCCTTCGAAACCAACCTTGTGGAAGCCGCCAGCGCGCGACTTCTGGCCCTTGTGACCGCGACCTGCGGTCTTGCCGATGCCCGAGCCGATACCGCGGCCGACGCGGCGCTTGGCGTGCTTGGCGCCGGCTGCCGGCTTGATGCCATTGAGTTCCATATCAGTCTCTCTTACAGAACTTTGACCAGATAACTGATCTTGTTGATCATGCCGCGCACCGCCGGGGTGTCCTGCAGCTCGCTCACGCTGTTGAGCTTGCGCAGGCCGAGGCCACGCACGGTCGCGCGATGCGATTCCTTGGTGCCAATCGGGCTCTTGACCAATTGCACCTTGAGGGTTTGTTGTTGCGTCGTCATTTGAATGCTTCC
Organism: Variovorax paradoxus; assembly: GCF_000834655.1. Taxonomy (GTDB): domain Bacteria; phylum Pseudomonadota; class Gammaproteobacteria; order Burkholderiales; family Burkholderiaceae_C; genus Variovorax; species Variovorax paradoxus_F. The sequence continues at coordinate 298,023 of NZ_JXQQ01000008.1, read as the reverse complement.
TTCAGGCTTACGCTTAAGCGAAGATTTCTTCGACGGTCAGGCCGCGCTTGGCAGCCACTTCCGACGCGGTCGTCGAGTTCTTCAACCCGTCGAGCGTGGCGCGAACCATGTTGTAGGGGTTCGACGAACCATGGCTCTTGGCCACGATGTCGGTGATGCCCATGACTTCGAACACGGCGCGCATCGGGCCGCCGGCGATGATGCCGGTACCCTTCGGGGCGGGGATCATGACGACCGAAGCGGCGCCATGGTGACCCGTCACGCGGTGATGCAGCGTGCCGTTCTTGATCGAGATCTTGGCCAGGTTGCGGCGAGCTTCTTCCATCGCCTTCTGCACGGCAGCAGGCACTTCCTTCGACTTGCCCTTGCCCATGCCGACGCGGCCTTCGCCGTCGCCCACGACGGTCAGCGCTGCGAAACCGAGGATACGACCACCCTTCACCACCTTGGTGACGCGGTTGATCGCGATCATCTTTTCGCGCAAACCGTCTTCAGGGCCTTCGTTCTGCGTTCTTGCTTGAATCTTTGCCATTTTGAATCTCGTGTCCGGTTAGAACTGCAGACCGGCTTCGCGAGCCGCCTCGGCCAGCGCCTTGACGCGGCCGTGGTACGCAAAACCTGCGCGGTCGAAGGCGACCTTCTCGACGCCGGCGGCCTTCGCCTTTTCAGCGATGCGCTTGCCGACGGCGGTGGCTGCAGCGGCATTGCCGCCCTTGCCCGAACCGCCGAGCGAGGTGCGCACTTCGGCTTCGGCCGTCGATGCGCTTGCGATCACCTTGGTGCCGTCGTCGGAAATGACGGTGGCATAGATGTGCAGGTTGGTGCGGTTCACCGTCAGACGGGCCACGCCCTGCGTCGCGATGCGAATGCGGGTCTGGCGCGAGCGGCGAAGACGCTGTGCTTTTTTGGTCAACATCATTTTGCTGCCCCTTACTTCTTCTTGGTCTCTTTGATCACGATCTTCTCGTCCGAATAACGGATGCCCTTGCCCTTGTAAGGCTCAGGCGGACGAACAGCGCGGATCTCAGCGGCGATTTGACCAACGCGCTGACGGTCAGCACCCTTGATCACGATTTCGGTCGGGGTCGCAGTGGCCACCGTGATGCCTTGCGGCATGTCGATGTTGACCGGGTGCGAGTAACCGACTTGCAGGTTCAACTTGTTGTTGGACGCTGCGGCCTTGTAGCCGACGCCGACCAGGTTGAGCTTCTTCTCGAAGCCCTTGGTCACGCCAACCACCATGTTGTTCACCAGCTGACGGATCGTGCCGCTCATCGCATTCGCTTCACGCGATTCGTTGGCCGGTTCGAAGTTCAGCTTGCCGTCGTTGCTGACGACCTTCACCAGGGGGTTGCGTGCAAGGTTGAGCGTGCCGCCCGTGCCCTTGACGCTGATCTGGTCTTCCTTGATCGACACATCCACGCCTGCGGGGATGGTGATCGGCATTTTTCCTACTCGGGACATTTCAGTGACTCCTCGATGTCTCGGTTAGGCGACGTAGCACAGAACTTCGCCGCCGACACCGGTGGCGCGCGCCTTGCGGTCGGTCATCACACCCTGGGGGGTCGTGACGATCGCAACGCCGAGGCCGTTCTGGACTTGCGGAATGGAAGCACTGGCCTTGTAGACACGCAGGCCAGGACGGCTCACGCGCTCGATGCGCTCGATGACCGGACGGCCAGCGTAGTACTTCAGGACGATTTCAAGTTCGCTCTTGCCGGCTTCGGTCTTGACCTGGAAGCCGTCGATGTAGCCCTCGTCCTTCAGGACTTGTGCGATCGCGACCTTCACCTTGGAAGACGGGACCGACACGGTGGGCTTCGCCACCATCTGCGCGTTACGGATACGCGTCAGCAGGTCGGCAATGGGATCACTCATGCTCATGTTGTTTGCTCCTGCCTGGCTTACCAGCTGGCCTTGGTGACACCGGGGATGTCGCCATTGAAAGCCAGTTCGCGGATCTTGGCGCGGGCCAGACCGAATTGACGGAAGGTGCCACGGGGGCGACCGGTAATTTCGCAGCGGTTGCGCTGACGCGTGGGGTTCGCGTTGCGCGGGAGCTTCTGCAGGCCCAGGCGGGCAGCAGCGCGCTCTTCGTCGCTCTTCTTCACGTCGTTGGAAATTGCCTTCAGTTCCGCGTGCTTCGCAGCGAACTTGGCAACCAGCTTGTCGCGCTTGAGTTCGCGCTGGATCAAAGATGCTTTAGCCACAGATCACCTCAGTTCTTGAACGGGAAACGGAAACCAGCGAGAAGCGCCTTGGCTTCTTCGTCGGTCTTGGCCGTCGTCGTGATGCTGATATTGAGACCGCGCAGGGCATCGACCTTGTCGTACTCGATCTCGGGGAAAATGATCTGTTCCTTGACGCCGATGTTGTAGTTGCCACGGCCGTCGAACGCACGGCCGGAGATGCCGCGGAAGTCGCGAACACGCGGCAGCGCGATGGTCACGAAACGGTCCAGGAACTCATACATCTGCACGCCACGCAGCGTGACCATGCAGCCGATGGGCTGGTTTTCGCGGATCTTGAAACCGGCGATAGCCTTCTTCGACTTGGTGACCACGGGCTTCTGGCCGGCGATCTTGGTCAGGTCGGCGACAGCGTTGTCGAGAACCTTCTTGTCGGCGACTGCTTCACCCACACCCATGTTCAGGGTGATCTTGGTGAGGCGGGGGACCTGCATCGGCGACTTGTAGCCGAACTTTTCCGTCAGGTCTTTCGCGATCTTTTCGCGATAGTGTTGTTGGAGACGTGCCATGTGAGTACCTCTTAGGCGAACTTGATTTCGTCGCCGCTGGACTTGAAGACGCGAACAGCCACGCGCTTGCCGTCAGCACCCTGGGTGATCTTGATGCCCACGCGATCGGCCTTGCCGGTCGCGGCATTGAAGATCGCCACGTTGGATTGGTGAATGGGCATGGACTTCTCGACGATGCCACCGGTCGTACCCTTGAGCGGGTTCGGCTTGGTGTGCTTCTTCACGAGGTTCAGGCCTTCGATGACGATGTGCGAGTCGTCCTTGCGGAGCGACACGGTACCGCGCTTGCCCTTGTCACGACCGGCCAACACGATGACCTGGTCGCCTTTGCGAATCTTGTTCATGGCGTTGTTGTCCTTACAGAACTTCGGGTGCCAGCGACACGATCTTCATGAACTTTTCGGTGCGCAGCTCGCGCGTCACCGGTCCGAAGATGCGGGTGCCGATAGGCTCCAGCTTGGCGTTGAGCAACACTGCTGCGTTGCCGTCGAACTTGACGAGCGAGCCGTCGGCGCGACGGATGCCCTTGGCGGTGCGGACCACCACTGCGCTGTAGATCTCGCCCTTCTTGACGCGACCACGCGGAGCGGCTTCCTTGATGCTGACCTTGATGACGTCGCCCACGCTGGCATAACGCCGCTTGGAGCCACCGAGCACCTTGATACACAGGACGGATTTCGCGCCCGTGTTGTCGGCCACTTCGAGCCGGGATTCAGTTTGGATCATTTCTTGATATTCCCAACTTGTACCGATGAGCCTCCAGGAGGGAGACACCGCGGTCAGTCTTGGGCCCGTCGTTGGCGCCTCGAACCACTCGAGGCACTTCCGCTTTGGGCTGAAAGCTTCGCCTTTTGGAAGCGAAGCCCGCGATTATTGCAGGCACTTCTGCCGATGTCAACCGACTCATTACACCACCACGTGCTGGCACTAGACTCCAAGGCGTGCGCGCCACTGCCCGAACCCATCTTTCACCACCGCTCCCTACCCGCCGCAGCCTTCTTGGAAGTGCAGCTGCCGCGCTGGCGCTGGGCCTTGCCGGATGCGGCAGCGCAGCGCCAGTTCCAGCCACCGGACGCTTGCGGTGCATCGCCGAGGCGCGCTGGGCGCACCGGCTGCATATAGAAGACACCACGGCCGGCGGCCTCTCCGGCATCGACTACGACGCCGCCCGAGGTGAGTACCTGCTTATCAGCGACGACCGGTCAGACCTTGCACCCGTCCGCTGCTATACGGCGCGCTGGCCCCTCCCGCAAGCCGCCCAGCCAGAGCCGACCGGCGTTGTTGAGCTGCAACGCCCGGGCGGCGGACCTTGGCCCGACCGGCGGCACGCGATCGCCGGGCTCCCGGTTCCCGACCCCGAAGCCATCCGCTTGCGCTCATCCACCGGCACCCTGCTCTGGACCAGCGAAGGCGACATCGCCCGGGGTTTCGGCCCCGCGCTGTATGAATCGGCGCGCGACGGCCGTTTTCTGCGCGAATTCGCCCTGCCCGCCATGTTCACGCCCGACCCGGCCCAGCGCCGCGGTCCGCGCGACAACCTGACCTTCGAAGGCATCGCCCTCACGCCCGACGGCCGCTTCGCCTGGCTCTCGATGGAAAACGCCCTGATACAGGACGGGCCCATCCCTAGCGTCCGTGCGCCCGGTGGCCCCTGCCGCTTCACCCAGGTCGACCTGGATACCGGCAAAACCACCCGCCAGATCGCCTACGTTCCCGACGCCATCCCCCTTCGGCCCCTGATCCCCGGCAGCTACGCCGACAACGGCGTGAGCGAGGTGCTGATGCTCGATGCGCACCGCATGCTGGTGCTCGAGCGCGCCTATGCCACCGGCGCCGGCAACTCGCTGCGCCTCTACGAAGTCGACACCCGCGCCGCCAGCGACGTGCTCGCCGTCGATGCGCTCGCCCCAGGCAACCACCAGCCCGTTGCCAAGACCCTGGTGGCCGACTTCGCCGCACTCGGCCTGTCCCGCCTCGACAACACCGAGGGCATGTGCTGGGGACCGCCGCTGGCCAACGGCAACCGCCTGCTGGTGGTCGTGAGCGACGACAATTTCAACCCGCTGCAAGTGACCCAGTTCGCCGCCTTCGAATACATCGACCGACCATGACCATCGCCGTAACCTTCCTGCCCCGTACCGCCCCCGCACCCCTGCCGCCCATCGCCTTCATCGGCGGCGGCAACATGGCCAGCGCCATCATCGGCGGCCTGATCCAGCAAGGCACGCCGGCCGACGCGTTCGAGGTGGTCGAGCCCTTCGAGGCGGCGCGCACGAAGCTCGCGCAGTCCTTCGGCATCACGGCAGAGACCGAGGCCGGCGAGGGTCTTTCGCGCTGCGCCGTCGTGGTGTGGGCCGTGAAGCCGCAGACCTTCGCCGAAGCTGCCAAGCAGGTGCGCGCATTCGCCGGGGACGCACTCCACCTGAGCGTGGCCGCAGGCATTCCGTCGGACAGCATCGCCCGCTGGGTCGGCACCGAACGCGTGGTGCGCGCCATGCCCAACACGCCCGCACTGGTCGGCCAGGGCATGACGGGCCTCTTCGCGCGGCCGGACGTCACCGGCGCCGATCGGGCGCTCGTCAGCCAGTTGCTCACACCCACTGGCGAGTTGCTTTGGGTCGATGCCGAACCCGCACTCGACGCGGTCACCGCCATGTCCGGCTCGGGCCCGGCCTACGTGTTCTATTTCATCGAGGCGATGACCGAAGCCGGCGTCGAGATGGGCCTCACGCCCGACCAGGCCCAGCGGCTGGCCATCGGCACCTTCACCGGCGCCTCGGCGCTGGCGCACAGCGCGACCGAGCCACCTTCGGTGCTGCGCGAGCGCGTGACCTCCAAGGGCGGCACGACCTACGCGGCGATCACTTCGCTGGAAGGCGCGGACGTCAAGGCGCAGTTCAAGACCGCCATTCGCGCCGCGCAGAAGCGGGCGGCCGAGCTGGGCGACGAATTCGGGCGCGGCTGAGCCCGATCAGCCGGCAAGCGCGCGCGGCCCGAGGAAAAACAGCCACTCGGCCGCCAGCGTGACGGTGCCGTCCTCGAGTTCGAGCAGCACCTCTTCCTTCAGCAGAAAGCCATCTTCTCCCTTGGGCGTCGCGCCCAGGATGCGCACACGCGCCCGGAAGCGTGCGCCCACCGGCATCGGCCTGACGAAGCGCAGGCGGTCGAATCCATAGTTCAGCGCGTGGTTCGAATCGAACTGCAGCAGCGTGCGCATGGCCTCGCCAGTCAGCCGGATCAGGTGCGAGACCTGGAAGAAGCCCGGCACGATCGTGCCGCCGTAGCTCGCCTCGCAGGCCGCGCGCTCCGGGTCGAGGTGGATCCATTCGCCTTCGCCATCGCCCGAAAGCACCGCGTACTGGTCGACCATCTGCTGCGTGATGGCATGCCACTCGGACAGGCCTTCCTGGCCGATCTTCTGCGTCAGGCGGTCGAGCATGCGCGCTCCTTCAACGGATGGCGTAGCCGGCGACAACGCCGGCGAACACCGTGAAGCCCAGCCAATGATTCAGCCGGAAGGCCTTGAAGCAGCCGTCGCGGGTCCGATCGCGAATCAACCGCCAGTGCCAGAGCGCCTGCCCTGCAGCGATGGCGATCCCCGCGAAGAACAGCACGCCCAATGACCGGCTGGCACCGGCCCACGCCCAGACCGCCAGGAAGATCGCGTAGCTCATCATCACGGCCGCCACGTCCAAGCGGCCGAAGGTGATGGCCGAGGTCTTCATGCCGATCTTGAGGTCGTCGTCGCGGTCGACCATCGCGTACTCGGTGTCGTAGGCAAGCACCCAGAAGAGGTTGCCGGCCAAGAGCCACGCGGCGAACACCGGCACTGTGGACTGCACCGCCGCGAAGGCCATCGGGATGCCGAAGCTGAAGGCAATGCCCAGCACCGCCTGCGGGATCGACACGAAGCGCTTGGCGAACGGATAGATCAGCGTGATGGCCAGCGCAGCGAACGACCACAGCACCGTCACCCGGTTGGTGGTGAGCACCAGCCCGAAGGCCATGAGTGCGAGCACGGCGCCGAGCGCGAGCGCTTCCCTGACCGAGATGGCGCCGCTCGTCACGGGCCGCTGGGCGGTGCGCTTGACGTGCCGGTCGAAGTCGCGGTCGGCCACGTCGTTGACGCAGCAGCCCGCGCTGCGCATGAGGAAGGTGCCGAGCGTGAACACCACGACCAGCTGCCAGCCCGGCCAGCCGTCGGCCGCGAACCAGAGCGCGCCCAGCGTGGGCCAGAGCAGCAACAGCCAGCCGGCAGGGCGGTTCCAGCGGATCAGGTCGAGGTAGAGCGCGAGACGACGGGCAAGCATGCGGCGGCAGAAGGACGAAAACGACGGACGAAAAAAGAGCGGCCATTGTGCCGCTCTCTGTTTTCGCTTCCCGGATTCCGGGATGCCCGTCAACTCAATCCTCGAGCAGCGAACGCAGCATCCAGGCGGTCTGATCGTGCACCGTGCAGCGCGCGGTCAGCATGTCGGCGGTCGGATCGTCGCCGGCCTCTTCGGCCACGGGGATGAATTCGCGCGCGATGCGGGAGACCGTTTCGTGGCCCTTCACCAGGATGCGCACCATCTCCATCGCCTTGGGCGGGTTCTGGGGCACGTCGGGCACGGTGGCGATCTTGCTGAACTCGGCGTACGAGCCCGGCGCGTAGTGGCCGAGGGCGCGAATGCGTTCGGCGAGCACGTCGGTCGCGCCCCACAGCTCGGTGTACTGGCCCATGAACATCGCATGCAGCGAGTTGAAGTGCGGGCCGGTCACGTTCCAGTGGAAGTTGTGCGTCGTGAGATACAGCGTGTAGGTGTCGGCCAGCACGCGGCTCAGGCCTTCGGCGATGGCCGCGCGGTCCTGGCGCTCGATGCCGATGTTGATGATCGGCGCGTTGCGGCTGCCGGACTCCTGCGCGACGATGGCGCCGCCCTTTTTGGGCACCTTGCCCGAGGAGGGGGTGGACGCTGGCTTGGTTTTCTTTGGAGCTTTGGCCATGGCGAGTGGTCTTTCTTCAAGTTGAGATGAACATGTCGATTCTCGAAGCCGGCACGCGGCTTCGCAACAGCGTCACTCTATCCCAGCGATCAACGATTCAAAACGGCCGGCACGTAGGCCGACTTCGCAAATCGTCAGGACAAACGTTTGACGCCCGGCAACTCGCAGGCATAGATGGCATTGCGCAGCGCGGCGATCGCCTCGTAGCGCGTGAAGGTGCGCCGCCACGCCAGCACCACGCGGCGCGTGGGCGGCTCGCGGTCGTGCGCGTCGCGCACCGGCAGGTAGCGCAGCATCTGCTCGGCGTCTTTCTTGCCCTTGGGCTTGGGCTTGAGCGCCTCGGCCGGCACCGACAACCGCGGCACCAGCGTCACGCCCATGCCCGAGGCCACCATGTGCTTGATGGTCTCCAGCGACGAGCCCTCGAAGCTCTTGCGGATGCCTTCGGCATTGCTGGAGAAGCGCGCGAACTCGGGGCACACCTCGAGCACGTGGTCGCGAAAGCAGTGGCCGGTGCCCAGCAGCAGCATGGTCTCGTTCTGCAGCTCGTCGGAGGTGATCGATTCGCGGCCGGCAAACTTGTGATTGACCGGCAGCGCGGCCATGAAAGGCTCGTCGTACAGCGGCGCCATCGCCAGGCCCGTATCGGGAAAGGGCTCGGCCATGATCGCGCAGTCGATTTCGCCGGCACGCAGCATCTCCAGCAGCTTGGCGGTGAAGTTCTCCTGCAGCACCAGCGGCATCTGCGGCGTGCGTGCGATCACCTGGCGCACCAGGTCGGGCAGGAGATACGGGCCGATGGTGTAGATCACGCCCAGGTTGAGCGGTCCGGCAAGCGGGTCTTTGCCGCGCTTGGCGATTTCCTTGATGCTGGCGGCCTGGTCGAGCACGCTTTGCGCCTGCTGCACGATCTGCTCGCCCAGCGGCGTGACGGTCACTTCGCCGGCGCTGCGCTCGAAGAGCTTGACCTCCAGCTCATCCTCGAGCTTCTTGATGGCCACCGAGAGGGTCGGTTGGGAGACGTAGCAGGCCTCGGCCGCCTTGCCGAAGTGCCGTTCGCGGGCTACTGCGACGATGTATTTGAGTTCGGTGAGAGTCATAGCTTGCGTCAATTATGCGCAAGCGGGCGTGACAGGAGCGCCCTGGGGTCTAAGCGGGCCTTGCGCCGCGCCCCGCGTCCCTCAGCGCCCGTCGAAATACGGAATGAAGATGTCGTTCGCCCCCACCCCCACCTGCCTGACCCAGTCCAGCGAAAAGTGCTCGCCCAGGCGCCGCAGGTCGCGGTTGAACAGATAGGACACCGGCTCGGTCTTCACCCCGTTGCGGCGCAGTTCGTCCATCGAGCGGGCCGCGGCGGCGGCGCTGTCCGCCCAGCCGCGCCGCTCGGCGGCCGCGCAGGCGGTCTGCAGCGCGTCGCGCGAGGGCGCGGCCAGCGCGTCCCAGGCCTTGCCGTTGGCGAACACCAGGTTCTTCGGAAACCAGGCGTCGATGTCGTAGAAGAAGCGCATCGACTGCCACACCCGGCTTTCCACCCCCGTAACGGCCGAGGTCAGCATGCAGTCGATGCGGCCGTCGGCCAGCGCCTTGTCGAGTTCGGCGGCCGGCACGTCGACCGGCACCGCACCCATCAGCGTGGCGATGCGCGCAGTGGTGGCGTTGTAGGCGCGCATGCGCAGGCCGCGCACATCGCCCATGCCGGCCAGCGGGCGGTTCGCGTACAGGCCCTGCGGCGGCCAGGCCACGGCATAGAGCACGCGCAGGCCGCGCTGCGTGAACTCGCGCTCGATCAGCGGGCGCTGGATGCGCCACAGCCGCATCGCGTCGGCGTAGCCGTGCGTGATGAACGGCACCGAGTCGGCGCCCGCGAGCGGCACCTCGGCGACCAGGCTGCTCATGATGGCTTCGCCGGCCTCGGCCTTGCCGTCCTGCACCGCCGCGCGGATGGCGTTCATCGCGAACAGCGTGTTTTTCGGATGGACCTCGACGCGCAGCTGCCCCTGGGTGGCCTGCTCGACCTCGCGCGCCATCGCCACGAGGTTGACGGTGTGGAAGTTCTCCGCCGGATAGCCGGTGGCCAGCCGCCACACGACGGCGCCGGGCGCGGCCCAGGCGGGCGGCAGCGCGCACAAACTCCCCGCACCGCACGCCAGCATGTGGAAGGACCGACGCGTCAGGGCGAGGTGCTCCATGGCATCAGCCGATGGTCGCGAGCGTGGCGCCCGCCGCCACATAGCCGCCCGTCGCCACCGAGAAGGCGATGCGCCCCGCGCGGTGCGCGACGACCTGCATCTCCATCTTCATGGCCTCCATCACGGCGACGACGGCGCCCTGCGCCACCTCGTCGCCGTCGGCCACCTTCCAGCCCTGCAGCGTGCCCGACACGGGCGCGGCAACCGCCGCGGCATCGGCCGCAGGCGCTTCGGCCGCCGCGATGCCCGGCGTTCCTGCGGCAGCCGACAACCCACCCAGCAGCACCGCAGGCAGGCCCAGCGCCATGCGCTTGCCGTCCACTTCGATCGCGGTGCGCAGCAGCGCGGTGTCGGGCGCCGGGTCTGGCCGCATGGCGGGCGCCTCGCCGTTGGCAAAGTCCGTCTCGATCCAGCGCGTGTGCACCTTGAAGGCATCGCCCGAGACGAAGTCCGGGTGCGTCATCACGGCGCGGTGGAATGGCAGCACCGTGGGCAGGCCCTCGATGCGGAATTCCTTCAGCGCACGGCGCGCGCGCGCGATGGCCTGCGCGCGCGTGGCGCCGGTGACGATGAGCTTGGCCATCAGCGAATCGAAGGTGCCCGGCACCTGCGAGCCCGCGTCCACGCCCGTGTCCACGCGCACGCCCGGGCCCGAGGGCGCCTCGAACACCTTCACCGGCCCCGGCGCGGGCAGGAAGCCGCGTCCCACGTCCTCGGCGTTGATGCGGAACTCGAAGGCATGGCCGCGCGGCACCGGCGTCTGCGTGATCGACAGCGGCAACCCCTCGGCGATGCGCAACTGCTCGATCACCAGGTCGATGCCCGTGGTTTCCTCGGTCACCGGGTGCTCCACCTGCAGGCGCGTGTTGACCTCGAGGAAGGAGATGGCGCCGCTCGCGCTCAGCATGAATTCGACCGTGCCCGCGCCGGTGTAGCCGGCCTCGGCGCAGATGTCGCGCGCCGACTGGTGGATGCGCGCGCGCTGTTCGTCACTGAGGAAGGGTGCGGGCGCTTCTTCGACCAGCTTCTGGTTGCGACGCTGCAGCGAGCAGTCGCGCGTGCCGAGCACCACCACGTTGCCGTGCGTGTCGGCCAGCACCTGGGCCTCGACGTGGCGCGGCCGGTCGAGGAACTGCTCCACATAGCACTCGCCGCGCCCGAAGGCCGTGACGGCCTCGCGCACCGCCGATTCGTACAGCCCCTCGACCTCGTCGAGCCGCCACGCCACCTTGATGCCGCGACCGCCGCCGCCGAAGGCCGCCTTGATCGCGACCGGCAGGCCGTGCGCCTCGGCGAATGCGAGCACCTCGCCCGCGTTCTTCACCGGATCGGCCGTGCCCGCCACCAGCGGCGCACCCACCTTCAGCGCGAGCTTGCGTGCCTGCACCTTGTCGCCCAGCATCGCGATGGCCGCGGGCGAGGGGCCGACCCAGGTAAGCCCGGCGTCGATCACGGCCTGCGCGAACGCGGCGCTTTCGGAAAGGAAGCCATAGCCCGGGTGCACCGCGTCGGCTCCGCTGCGCTTGGCCACGGCAAGCAGCTTGGCGATGTTCAGGTAGGTGTCGGCGGGCCTGTCGCCTTCGAGCCCGTAGGCCTCGTCGGCCATGCGCGCGTGCAGCGCGTTCAGGTCGGCGTCGGCGTAGACGGCGACCGACTGCACACCGTGGTCGGCGCAGGCGCGCGCGATGCGAACGGCGATTTCGCCGCGGTTGGCGATCAGGAGTTTTTTCATCGGAGGGCTTTCACGAGATGCTGGAGGCACTTGGGGCGACGGGCCCGGGCGCCGGGATCGGGTTGAACCGCACGCGCGCGTTCACGGGAATCTGCCCCGCGCGGTCCAGGTGATGGGTGGCGACGGACGCGACCACGGGGTAGCCGCCGGTCAGCGGATGGTCGGCCAGGAACAGCACGGGCTGGCCGCTGGGCGGCACCTGGAGCGCACCATGCGCGGTGCCTTCGCTCGGCAGTTCGGCGTGGATGGCGCGCGCCAGGGGCACCTCGCCCGCGAGCCGGATGCCCACGCGGTTCGACTGCGGCGTGACCGCCCACGACTGGCTGCACAGCAGCGCGAGCGCGTCGGGCGTGAACCAGTCGGTGCGCGGGCCGAGCACGATGTCGAGCACGACTTCCTCGCGCACCGTGGGCAGGTCGGCCGGCGGCGTTTCGGGCGCGCCGACCAGCGCGCCGGTGGCAACCGCGCGCAAGGGCAGCACATCGCCCGTGGCCAGGGCGGGCGGGCCGATGCGCGCGAGCGTGTCGGTCGAAAGGCTGCCGAGCACCGGCGCCATGTCGAAGCCGCCGCGCACCGCCAGGTAGCTGCGGATGCCGGCCTGCGGTTCGCCGAGCGCGAGCACGTCGCCGTCGCCCAGCGCGATCGCCTGGTAGCGCGGCAGCGGCCATGAAGTGCCATCGGCGCGGGTGAGCGTCAGGGGCGCATCGGCACCGGTGATCGCCACCACCGCATCGCCACGGCAGGCGAATTGGAAGCCGCCGTAGGCGATCTCGAGGCAGGCCATGTCCGATGCGTTGCCGACCAGCCGGTTGGCCGCCTGCAGCGAGCGCCGGTCCATCGCGCCCGAGACGGACACGCCCTGCTTCGCCTGGCCATGGCGGCCGCCGTCCTGCAGCAGCGCCTGCAGTCCGGCGGCGCGGACCTCGAAGGCGCTGCCGGCCTTGGCGGCGACGGGCTGGACAACCGCGACGGCTGCGGGTGCGGGCACCGCCTGCGGCTGCGCCGTGACATCCACGAAGCGCACCGTGTCGCCCGGCTGCAGCAGCGCGGGCGTCTCGCGCGACAGGTCCCACATCGGCGCATCGGTGATGCCGATGATCTGCCAGCCGCCCGGGCTGGCCTGCGGATAGACGCCGCTGAAACTGCCCGCCAGGCCCACGGCGCCCGCCGGGATGCGCGTGCGCGGCACCTTGCGGCGCGGCACGTTCAGGCTCGCGTCGCCGCCCGAGAGGTAGGCGAAGCCGGGCGCAAAGCCGGTGAAGGCCACCGTGTAGTCGCTGCCCGTGTGGCGGCGCACCACTTCCTCGGGTGCGATGCCCAGCAGCCCGGCCACTTCGGCCAGGTCTTCGCCGTCGTAGCGCACCGCAATCTCGATGCGCTTGTCGACGCGCGCCTCGCGTGCGCCCAGGCTGCGCTGCCCGATGCGGCGCACGAGCTCGTCCGCGCCGATGGCGGCCGGGCGGAACGTGACCAGCAGCGTGCGCGCCGCCGGCACCAGCTCCTCGATGCCCGCGATGGGCTCGGCGCGCAGCGAGGCCAGCAGCGCCAGCGTCTGCGGCAGGTCGTCGAGCTCGACCAGCAGCGCGTTCAGGTTGACCGGCAGAAAGCGCATCGTCATGCGGCGGCGTCCACAAGGGAGTCCACGAAGGGCCGGATCGAAACGCCCGCCTGCTCGAGCCGCACGCGCACCTGGCGCGCCATCTCGACCGCGCCCGGGCTGTCGCCGTGCACGCAGACCGATTCGGCCTCGATGCGCACCGTGCTGCCGTCGATCGCCGTGAGCACGCCATCGGCGGCCAGGCGCAGCATGCGCTCGGCCACCTCTTCGGCATCGTGCAGCACCGCGCCGGGTTCGCGGCGCGACACCAGCGCGCCCTGGGGCGTGTAGGCGCGGTCGGCGAAGGCCTCGGCCACGGCGCGCAAGCCTTCGGCGCGCGCCCAGCCCAGCAGTGGCGAGCCTGCCAGCGCGACCAGGCACAGCGTGGAGTCGACCGCGCCGATGGCCGCGATCACGTCGCGCGCCTGGCGCTCGTCGTGGGCGATGGTGTTGTAGAGCGCGCCGTGGGGTTTCACGTAGCGCACCGTGGTGCCGACCGCGGCGGCCAGGCCTTTCAGCGCGCCGATCTGGTAGATCACGTCGGCGCGCAGGTCGGCGCTTTCCACGTCCATGTTGCGGCGCCCGAACCCCACGAGGTCGCAGTAGGACACGTGCGCGCCGATCGCCACGCCGCGCTCCTTCGCCTGGCGCAGCGTGCGCAGGATGCCGGCCGGGTCTCCCGCGTGGAAGCCGCAGGCCACGTTGGCGCTGCTCACCAGCGACAGCATGGCCGCGTCGTCGCCCATGCGCCACACGCCCAGGCTCTCTCCCAAGTCGCTGTTCAAGTCGATGTTCATCGTTCGTCTTTCCGGCGCGCGGGGGGTGCGCGCCATGGATATCAATGCAAGCTCAATGCAGGCGGCCGGCTGTTTCGCGCACGTCTTCGCGCACCGTGAGCGCGGTTCGGATCGCCACGCGCAAGGCTTCCACTTGCGCGGCCAGCGCCATGCTCGCGACGCCCGGCCTGGAGGCCGCCTGCTCGGGCAGGTAGGGCACGTGCACGAAGCCGCCGCGCGTGCGTGCCAGCACGGGCTGCGTGGCCAGGCGATGCATCAGCGCATAGAAGATGTGGTTGCATACGAAGGTGCCGGCGCTGTTCGACACGGCCGCGGGCAGCCCCGCGGCGCGCACGTCGCGCACCATGGCCTTGATGGGCAGGCTCGAGAAATACGCGGCCGGGCCGCCGGCCACCACTTCCACGTCGATCGGCTGATGGCCCGCGTTGTCGGGAATGCGCGCGTCGTCCACGTTCAGCGCGGCGCGCTCCATCGAGATCTCGGTGCGCCCGCCTGCGGCGCCCACGCACAGCACCAGCGGCAGCGGCGCCTGCCCGCCGAGGATGTCCGCCAGCGCCGCGTCGAGCGTGTCGATGGCGCGGCCGAACACGCAGGGCAACTGCAGTGCATGCACCGATGCGCCCTCGCAGGTCCAGCCGTCGAGCGCGCGCGCGATCTCCCACGCGGGGTTGACGGGATCGTTCTCGAAGGGCTCGAAGCCCGCGAGCAGCACCCGGGGTGCCTTGGCATCGGAGGTCATGCGCAGTGCCTCAGCGGAACATCAAAAAGTACAGCAGGAAGATGTTGACCACCAGCAAGGCGGCGGCGGTCGGCACCTGCACCTTGATCACCGCGTTCTTGTCGGGCAGCTCCAGCAGCGCCGCCGGCACGATGTTGAAGTTGGCCGCCATCGGCGTCATCAGCGTGCCGCAGTAGCCCGAGAACATGCCGATGGCCGCCATCACGGCCGGATCGCCGTGGTACACGCCCACCAGCACCGGCACGCCCACGCCGCCCGTCATCACCGGGAAGGCCGCGAAGCCGTTGCCCATGATGATGGTGAAAAGCGCCATGCCCACCACGTACACGGCCACCGCCACGAAGCGGATGTCCATGTTGATGTAGCTGGTGGTGATGTACGCCACCGCCTTGCCCACGCCCGCGTCCGAGAACACCAGCCCCAGCATGCCCAGCATCTGCGGCAGCACCACGGCCCAGCCCAGCGCGTCGGTCAGGCGCCTGGACTCGCGCAGGCCCTGCATGGGCGTCTCGCGCGTCAGCCAGCAGGCCAGCGCCAATGCGATGACGCAGCCCACGCCCAGGCTCACCAGCGTGGTGTTCTTGGGGTCCAGCAGGAAGGCGTCGCCGATCTTCACCTTGCTCATGAGCACGGTGCCGATCACGGTGACCAGCGGGATCGCCAGTGCCGGCATGAAGAGCTTGTTGCCCAGGCGCCTGGCGCTGGTTTCGTATTGGGCGGCGGTCGGCTCGCGGTGCTTGCCCGCGCCCACGCCGCGCATGCCGGCAATGACCGCCATGGCGATGGCGCCCACGCCGACCCAGGCCGGCGGCAGCTGGTCGCCGATGAGGAACACGAGCGAATACAGCGCCCAGAAAAGGCCGCTGGTGTAGCGCTTGGGGTGCTGCCTGTCGGTCAGCGTCATGATGGCCGTGACCGCGAGGATCAGGCCGACCAGGATGTAGAGGTGCTGGATCGAGAGGATCATGATCAGCGGCCTTCCGGGGTGGCAACAGGTGCAACGACAGCGTCGTGCGCCGTCTCGCCCGCCATCTCGCGCGCGATCGACTGGTCGAGCCGGCGCAGGCGCCACGAATGGATGATGAACGCGGCAATGGCCGTCGGAATGCCCCACAGCGCGATGTGCAGCGGCTCCACGTCGATGCCGGCCTCGTGCAGGAAGGTGCTCATCAGCACGATGGCGCCGAATGCCACGAAGATGTCCTCGCCGAAGAACAGGCCCACGTTGTCGGTGGCCGCGGCGTAGGCGCGCAACTTGTGGCGGATGCGCTCGGGCAGCTTGCCGTAGCGGGTTTCGGTGGCGCCTTCGGCCATGGGCGCGAGCAGCGGGCGAACCATCTGCGGGTGGCCGCCCAGGCTGGTGAGGCCGACGGCGGCGGTGAGCTCGCGCGCGGCCAGGTACACGATCAGCAGGCGCCCGGCGGTGGCCGACTTGATGCGGCTGATCCAGTTCTGCGCGTGCTGGCGCAGGCCGTGGCGCTCGAGCAGGCCGATGACGGCCAGCGGCAGAAGAATGATCAGCGGCAGGTTGCGCGTCTTGACGAACCCGCTGCCGATGGCCGTGAGGATGGCCATCGGCCCGAAGCCCGCGGCGACCGCCGTCACGATGGCCGTGACGATCACCACCAGCATCGGATTGAAGCGCAGGATGAAGCCCGCAATGATCACGGCCACGCCGATCAAGGGCCACAGATGAGGGATGTCAGGAGTCATGTTGGTCTTTCGTTATGGATTCAGAGACACCTTGCGCGGGAGCGCCGGCCTTCGCTTGACGCAAACCTCGTGCCAATGAATGAGCAATTGATTTCACTTGCATCACTCATTAATTAGCAATTGTTGAACAATCATGGTGAGTGTGCCCAACAACAGTGCCCGAAAGTCCCCATGAAAACCCTGAGGCCGACCCATTTGGTGCATCCGCGACGTGGCCCGAAACCTGCGGAGGGACGGCGCGAAACTGCTGCAAACTCGCGGTTCCCCGCTCATCTGCCTTTTTTCGCTCGTCCTTCCACTCACCTCCGGCATGAATTCCCTGGCTTCACCGACTTCCCCCGCCTCGTCCTCGCCCGGCGCGCAGACGCTCAACGACCGGGTCGCCGAGCTCATCCGCCAGAAGATCGTGAAGGGCGAGTTCTCGCCAGGGCAGCGGCTGTCGGAGGCCGCGCTGGCCGACAGCTTCGAGATTTCGCGCAACACCCTGCGCGAGGTGTTCCGCACGCTGACCAAGGAGGGGCTGCTCAAGCACGCGCCCAACCGCGGCGTGTTCGTGGCGGTGCCGAGCATCGCCTCGATCATCGACATCTACCGGGTGCGCCGGCTCATCGAGTGCCAGGCGCTGGCCCAGGCCTACCCGCGCCACCCGGCCAAGAAGCACATGCGCGAGGCGGTCGAAGTCGCGCTGAAGTGCCGCGACGCGGGCGACTGGCTGGGCGTGGGCACGGCGAACATGGAGTTCCACAAGGGCATCGTGGAGCTGGCGGACAGCGAGCGGCTCAACGTGCTGTTCGCGCACATCCTGGTCGAGCTGCGGCTGGCCTTCGGGCTGCTGAAGGACCCGGAGTTCCTGCACGCGCCCTACGTGGACATGAACACCAAGCTGCTGGAGCTCATCGAGGCGGGCAAGTTCGCCGAAGGCTCGGCCTCGCTGAACGACTACCTGATCCACTCCGAGCGCATCGTGCTCGCGGTCTACGCGCGGCAGATGCCCGAGGGCGGCATCGACAACTGATCAGGACGGCGCGAGCTTCATGCCAATAATGCGCCCTTCCCGCAAGACCCCGCAACTCCCGCTGACGGATACGCCATGACCCTGTCTGCCTACCTGCTCTTCCTGCCGGCCTGCTTCGCCATCAACATGGCATTCGGCCCCAACAACCTGCTGTCGGTCACCAACGGTGCGAAGCACGGCGTGTCGCCCGCGGTGATCGCGGCCAGCGGGCGCCTCGTGGCCTTCGCGCTCATGATTGCGGTGGCGGGCCTGGGCATGGGCGCGGTGCTGGTGGCCTCGGAGCTGGCCTTCGATGTCATCAAGTACCTCGGTGCGGCCTACCTGGTGTGGATCGGCATACGCCTCCTGCGCGCACCGGCGCCGACAGCCGAGGTGCAGGCACGGGATGCGGCCGCGCCGCCTTCGCTGCGCGCACTGGCGCGGCAGGAGTTCACCGTGGCGGCCGGCAACCCGAAGGCCATCCTGGTGTTCACCGCGTTCTTCCCGCAGTTCGTGGTGCCCGGCGCCTACGCCTCCAGCTACGTGCTGCTGGGCGCGACCTTCCTGGTGTTCGAGCTGGTCGCGATCGCGCTCTACGCGATGCTCGGCGCGCGCATGCGCCGGCTGGCCAACGGCAGCCGCGCGATGCGCTGGTTCAACAAGGTGAGCGGCAGCATGATGGTCGGCTTCGGGCTGATCCTCGCCTTCACCCGCCGCCCCGCGGCGTAGACACCGCGCGGTCGCTCAGGCCTTCAGGTATTCGGCCTTGGTGCCGAGCCAGCGATCGATGTGCCGCTGGGCCAGCTCGGCGTGCCTCTCGAGCATCACCGGCGCGAGTTCGCGGGCCCAGTCGAGCAGCAGCGTGTCGGTGGTCAGGTCGGCAAAGCGCAGCAGCGGCGCGCCCGACTGGCGCGCGCCCAGGAATTCGCCGGGGCCGCGGATCTCCAGGTCGCGGCGCGCGATCTCGAAGCCGTCGCCCGTCTCGGCCATCGCCTTGAGCCGTGCGCGCGCGGCCTCGCCCACGCGGCCGCTGTCGCCCGGTGCGTAGAGCAGCACGCAGGCCGAGGCCGCGGCACCGCGCCCCACGCGGCCTCGCAGCTGGTGCAGTTGCGAGAGCCCGAAGCGCTCGGCATGCTCGATCACCATCAGCGACGCATTGGGCACATCGACGCCCACCTCGATCACCGTGGTGCTCACCAGCACCTGGATCTCGTTGGCAGTGAAGGCCGCCATCACCGCCTGCTTCTCGGCCGTCGGCATGCGCGAATGCAGCAGGCCGACGTGGATGGCGTCCCCGAGCGTTTCGGCCAGCTCGTCGCGCGTCTCGGTGGCGTTGCGCAGGTCGACCGCCTCGCTCTCCTCGATCAGCGGGCACACCCAGTAGACCTGCCGGCCCTGCGCGATCTGCGCCTGGATGCGGTCGATCACCTCGTCGCGCCGGTGGTCGGCCACCAGCTTGGTGACGATGGGCGTGCGGCCCGGCGGCAGCTCGTCGAGCGTGGAGACGTCCAGGTCGGCGTAGTAGCTCATCGCGAGCGTGCGCGGGATGGGCGTGGCGCTCATCATCAAGAGGTGCGGCTCGAGGTGGCCCACGGCCTTGCCGCGCAAGGCAAGGCGCTGCGCGACGCCGAAGCGGTGCTGCTCGTCGATGATCGCGAGCGCGAGGTTCCTGAAGCGCACCTTCTCCGAAATGACCGCATGCGTGCCGATGACCAGCGCGGCCTCGCCGCTCTCCACCGCGGCCGACATCGCGTCGCGCTCCTTCTTCTTCTGGCTGCCGGTGAGCCAGGCCACGCGCAGGCCGCGCGCGGCCAGGAGCGGATCGAGCCAGCCCACGAGCTTGCCGAAGTGCTGGGCCGCGAGGATTTCGGTCGGCGCCATCAGCGCGCACTGGAAACCCGCGTCGATGGCGCGCGCCGCCGCGAGCGCCGCCACCACGGTCTTGCCCGAGCCGACATCGCCCTGCAGCAGCCGGTGCATCGGAATCTCGCGGCCGAGGTCGCGCGTGATCTCCTCGCCCACGCGCTGCTGCGCGCCGGTCAGGCCGAAAGGCAGCACCGCGAGCAACTGCGCATGCAGCGAAGTCGCCACGGGCTGCGGCGACGAAGGCAGCACCGGCGCACGCTGCGCCGCACGCTCCAGCCGGGCCTGCAATTGCGAGAGCTGCTGCGCGAGCAATTCCTCGGCCTTGATGCGCTGCCAGGCCGGATGGCTGTGGTCTTCGAGCGTCGCCATCGCCACATCGGGCGTGGGGTAGTGCAGGAAGGTCAGCGAGCTGCGCAGGTCCCACGCGCCGCGCAGGCCGATCTGCACCGGAATCGTCTCGTCGAGCACCGCGCGTGCGAGGCCCGAGCGCACCTCGCGCCGCAGCACCGGTTGCGCCAGGCCGGCGACGGTCGAATAGACAGGCGTGAGCGCCTCCGGGAGCGAAGTGCCCGCGGCCTTGACGGTGGGATGCATGATCTGCCGCCCCACGAAGCCGCCGCGCATCTCGCCGCGCACGCGCACCCGCGCGCCGATCGCGAGCTGCTTTTGCTGCGAGGGGTAGAAGTTGAAGAAGCGCAGCTGACAGGTGTCGCTGCCGTCGTCGATGGTGGCGATCAGCTGGCGGCGCGGGCGGTACACCACCTCGCACTCGGTGACCACGCCCTCCACCTGCGCCATGTCGCCGTCGCGCGTGTCGGCGAGCTTGACGATGCGCGTCTCGTCCTCGTAGCGCATCGGCAGGTAGAGCGCGAAGTCGATGTCGCGCACGAGGCCCAGCTTGCGCAGGGCGCGCTGCACGAGGCTCAGGCCCGAGCCGGGTGGCTGCGGCGGCGACGGCGCGGTGGCGGCGTCTACCGGCGTGGAGGGAGCTTTCTTGGCGGGCACGGGCAAGGCTTCTATCGCGGCCGGCAAAGGTCCGTCAAGGCGCTGCGGGCATCGGGGAACGCGAAACGAAATCCCGTCTGCAGCAACTGGGCCGGCACCACGCGCTGGCCTTCGAGCAGGAGGTCGGCCTGTTCGCCCAGCAAGAGCTTGACCGGCGCTGCGGGCGTCGGCATCCAGAAGGGCCGGTGCATGACGCTCGCGGCGACGCGGGTGAATTCCTCCTGGCTGAGTGCGCCGGGTGCGGTGAAGTTGAAGGCCTGCGCGGTCGCGGGCCTGTCGGTTCTCGCATGCTCGGCAGCACTCCACACATGGGCCATGGCGCGGATGACGTCGTGCACATGAACCCACGACAGCCACTGCCGCCCGCTCCCCAGCCGGCCGCCCATGCCCAGCGCCACGGGCAGCAGCAGTTGAGGCAACGAGCCCTGGTGGCCGAGCACGAATCCGAAGCGCATGCAGGCCACGTGCACGCCGTGCGCCGTCGCGGCCTGCGCCGCCTGCTCCCACCGCTGGCACAGCGTCGACATGAAGATGTCCTGCGGCGGCGCGTCTTCGGCCAGTTCGGTGGCATCGCCTTGCGGCTGCACCCCGTAGTAGCCGATGGCCGAGCCCGACAGCAGCAGCCAGGGCTTGCGCGGACGCGTGGCGATCCATTCGACCAGCGTGCGGGTGAGCCCCTCGCGGCTTTGCAGCAGTTGCCGCTGGCGCCGCTCGCTCCAACGCTGGCCGAGGATGCGCGCGCCTGCGAGGTTGACGACCACGTCGCACGGGTCGGTCTCGGGGATCTGGTCGAGCCGCTGCACGCAGCGCACAGCGCCGCCGAAGTTCCATGCGGCCGAACGCGCGTCGCGCGTCCACACGGTCACGGCATGGCCATCGGCCAGCAGGTGGCGCACCAGGGTCTGGCCGATGAAGCCGGTGCCGCCGGTCACCAGCACGCGTTGCGGCCGCGTGCCGAAATGCACCGGCGCCTCGGCGGCGCGCGCCTCTTCCTGCGCCGTGCGCCGGAACAATGCGCGTGCCGCGAGCCCGTCGCGCAGCCCCGAGATGCCGACACCTGCGCCGCACAGCGCGAGAAATGCACCCAGCCAGCCTTGCGGCTGCCACACCAGCGCCGTCGGCTGCGCGGCCCAGTCCACTGCATTCATCGCCAGCAGCGCGATGAACGCGCCGGCGTTGATGGCCAGCACCGTGTGCGTGACGCGCTCGGTCGGCGGCAGGAGGCGGCTGCCGTCTTCGACCACGAAGTCCCACAGCGTGAGCACGATCTCCACGCCGAACACGGCCAGCAGCACCCAGGCCCACGCGCCATGCCAGGCCCATGACGACAGCCCGATGAACATCGCGCAGTAGATCGACGAGCGCACCGCATGGATCGCCAGCTCGCGCCGCGCCGTGTTGCGCTGCGCGAGCGCCTCGGTGCCTTCGTGGTGATAGAGCGTGTCGAACGCGCCCATCAGCCCCTGCGCTGCCATGAGCTGCAACGCCAGAAGGTGCGTGTCGATCATGCGGCGGCGCCCCCCGGATCGGCCACTTCCTCGAACACGCCGACCTGGGTGAAGGTCGTGCCCATGAGCCAGTGCCGGATCTCGATGCGGATGTTGAAGCGCTCGGGCGTTTCGTTGTGGTGCCAGAGAAAGGTCTTGCCGGGCGTGAACACGCCGGGCAGCGGAATGCGCCAGCCGAGCACGTCCCAGAAATAGCCGTCGCTCTGGAAATGCAGGCTGCCGTTTTCCACGCTCAGCACCAGCTTCATGCCCAGGCCCATGCCCACGTACTCCAGCACCTCGCCGCGTTCGCTCTCGCGCATGAAGCTGGTGAACTGGATGGGCTTGCGCCCGTGCAGGCGGTAGATGCGCTGCTTGTAGATGGCCGGGTCGTCGGGCCTGGCGTAGACCTGGATCTCGACCGGGAAGTGGCTGTCGCTGTAGGGGATCAACGCGCCCTGGATCAACGGCTGCGTCAGGTGCCCCAGCAGCTTGCCGAAGCGCGAGCAGCGCAGCTCGCTCAACGCGCCCAGGTAATGCAGCGCCTTGCCGGGCGACGGGTTCCTGTCGAAGCGCCGGCGGATGTCCGGGTGCAGGCCCTGCCAGGCGCGTCCGAGGATCTTCTTGAAGAGTTCGCCTTCGGAGGGAGGAGGCGCCAGCGGAACGCGCGCGACGGATGAATCGACCATCCGTCGATTCTGCCTCGGCAACCCCGCGCCGGCCCCCTGATTCCGGGCATGGGACAATCGCCGCCTTCCCGCGGTTTCTTCCCTTTCCATGCCTCCTTGGCACGGGCCCGTCCGGCCCTCAAGCACCATGCGCGCCTTCACGCTCTCCGATTTCGATTTCGACCTGCCCCCCGACCTGGTGGCGCAGCACCCCGCCTCCGAACGCACCGCCTCCCGTCTCCTCGACGGCACAGGGGATGCACCGGCCGACCGCATCTTCAAGGACCTGCCCTCGCTGCTGCGCGAGGGAGACCTGCTGGTCTTCAACGACACGCGCGTGGTCAAGGCGCGCCTCTTCGGCGAGAAGCCGACCGGCGGCAAGCTCGAACTGCTGGTCGAGCGCGTGCTGCAGGGCCAGGAGGTGGTGGCGCACATGAAGGTCAGCAAGAAGCCGCCGGTGGGCACCACGCTGCAGATGGTCGGCGGCTTTCGCGCCACGCTGCTGGGCCGCTGGCCCGAGGAAGACGGCGCGCTGTTCCGCTTCGCCTTCGAGAGCGATACCGGCGAGAACCCCTACCTGCTGATGGAGCGCTGCGGCCACGTGCCGCTGCCGCCCTACATCACGCACACAGATTCGGCCGACGACGAGAGCCGCTACCAGACCGTGTTCGCGCGCGTGCCGGGCGCGGTGGCCGCACCGACCGCAGCGCTGCATTTCGACGAAGGCCTGCTGGCCGCGCTCGAAGCGCGGGGCGTGCAACGAGCCAACGTCACGCTGCACGTGGGCGCGGGCACCTTCCAGCCGGTGAAGACCGAAAACATCGCCGAACACACGATGCATGCCGAGCGCTACGAGGTGCCCGAAGCCACGCAGCGCGCGATCGCCGAGTGCAAGGCGCGCGGCGGCCGCGTGGTCGCGGTCGGTACGACCACCGTTCGCACACTTGAATCGTGGGCCAAGAGCGGCGAGGCGACGGGCGACACGCGCATCTTCATCACGCCGGGTTTCGCCTTCGCGCACGTCGATGTACTCGTCACCAACTTCCATTTGCCCAAGAGCACGCTGATGATGCTGGTCTCGGCCTTCGCCGGGTACGAGCGCGTGATGGCGCTCTATGCCCACGCCATCGCCAACCGCTACCGCTTCTTCAGTTATGGCGACGCCATGCTGCTGGCACGACAAAAAGATTGAAGACGACCATGCTGAACTTCGAACTCCTCAAGACCGACCCCGACAGCCACGCGCGCCGCGCCACGCTCACGCTCAACCACGGCAAGGTGCAGACGCCGATCTTCATGCCCGTGGGCACCTACGGCACCGTCAAGGGCGTGATGCCGCGCAGCCTGGAAGAGATGGGCGCGCAGATCATTCTGGGCAACACCTTCCACCTGTGGATGCGACCGGGCCTGGACGTGATGCAGAGCTTCGGCGGACTGCACCAGTTCGAGAAGTGGAACAAACCCATCCTCACCGACTCGGGCGGCTTCCAGGTGTGGTCGCTGGGTGCGATGCGCAAGATCAGCGAGGAGGGCGTGAAGTTCGCCTCGCCCGTCAACGGCGACAAGCTCTTCCTCACGCCCGAGGTGTCGATGCAGATCCAGACCGTGCTGAACAGCGACATCGTGATGCAGTTCGACGAGTGCACGCCCTACGACACCAAGGGCCACATCACGACCGAGGCCGAGGCGCGCATCTCGATGGAGCTGAGCCTGCGCTGGGCCAGGCGCTGCCAGTCTGAATTCGCGCGGCTCGAGAACCCGAATGCGCTGTTCGGCATCGTGCAGGGCGGCATGTTCGAGAACCTGCGCGAGGAATCGCTCGCCGCGCTGGTCGACATGGACTTCCCCGGCTACGCCATCGGCGGCGTGAGCGTGGGCGAGCCCAAGGAAGAGATGCTGCACATCATGGGCCACACGCCGCACCGGCTGCCCGCGAACAAGCCGCGCTACCTGATGGGCGTGGGCACGCCCGAGGACCTGGTGCAGGGCGTGGCCGACGGCGTGGACATGTTCGACTGCGTGATGCCCACGCGCAATGCGCGCAACGGGACGATGTTCACACGTTTCGGCGACCTGAAGATGCGCAACGCGCGCCACAAGAGCGACCCGCAGCCGGTGGACCCCAGTTGCACCTGCCATGCCTGCGCTGGCACCTCGGGCGTGAGCTGGAACGACGGCGGCCGCGAAGGCTTCAGCCGCGCCTACCTGCACCATCTGGACCGCTGCGGCGAAATGCTCGGGCCGATGCTGTGCACCATCCACAACCTGCACTACTACCTGAACCTGATGACCGAGATTCGTGCGGCGCTCGATGCGGGCACGTTCACGGAATTCCGCGCGCGGTTCAAGGCCGAGCGCGCGCGCGGCGTCTAGCCGGCAGCTCGCCGCGCGCCCTACTTGGCGGCGCTTGGCGCCTTGATCGCGAGCGGCGTGGTGTACGGCTCGATGCGCAGCAGGTCGTTCTTGAACACCACGATCTGCCGCAGCGGCGCCTGCACCAGCGCGCCGCCCTCGCCGTGCTGCGAGGCGTATTGCCAGAGCGTGAGCTGGCCCTTGTCGGCCAGCATCGCGGCCAGGCGCTGGACGGCCGGCGTGGCGCCGGCGCCGAGCTGAGCCGCCTCGATGCCGACCACGACGTCGTCGCGCGGTGAAACCATCTTGAACAGCAGGATGGGCGCCGCGGCCTGGGCGCGTACCTGGCGCGTCACGATGAGGGCAGGGAGAAGCGCAAAGCTGCACAGGGCGCGGCGATTGAACGAGTTCATGGCCGCAAGCCTATCCATGCAACGCCCTCCTGCCCACAGGCCGGAAGCCATACGCCGGGCGGAAGGCCGCGTTTCCACCATGGCGGCCGCATCCGGTACGCTCGTGGCCTGTTTCCACCGCCGTCGTCTTCACTCCCATGACCACAGCCACTCCCGCTTCCCCCGCTTCACCCGCCTCCCCCTACACCGCCCGCTATCCGTCGCTGGCCGGGCGCACCGTCTTCATCTCTGGCGGTGCCAGCGGCATCGGCGAAGCGCTCGTGCGGGCCTTCCATGCGCAGGGCGCGAAGGTCGGCTTCTGCGACCTCGACACGGCCGCCGGCACGGCGCTCGCCGCCCAGCTGCAGGGCGATGCGCCCGCGCTGTTCGCCGCCTGCGACGTGACCGACACGGCCGCGCTCTCGGCCACCATCGCTGCGGTGCGCGCGCGCTTCGGCCCCATCGGCGTGCTGTTGAACAACGCCGCCAACGACCGGCGCCACGAGATGGCCGATGTGACCAGCGACGACTTCGATCGCCTCGTGGCCGTCAATATCAAGCACCAGTTCTTTGCCGCACAGGCGGTGGCCGAAGACATGCGCGCCCTGGGCGGTGGCTCGATCGTCAACTTCGGCTCGATCAGCTGGATGATGAAAGGCCGCGGCTACCCGGTCTACCAGGCCTGCAAGGCGGGGGTGCGGGGTCTCACACGCTCGCTGGCTCGGGACCTGGGCAAACAGAACATCCGCGTCAACACGATCATGCCGGGCTGGGTGATGACCGAGCGGCAGATCAAGCTGTGGGTCAAGCCCGAGTCCGCCGCCGAGATCGATGCGGCCCAGTGCCTGCCGGGGCGCGTGATGGCCGAGGACATCGCGGCCATGGCGCTCTTCCTGGCGGCCGACGACTCGAAGATGTGCACCGCACAGGACTACGTGGTGGATGCCGGCTGGACCTGAAGCCTTCGGCTTCCTTTCTCCTCTTCGTCGAGGCAGGAAAAAGGAACGAGGCAGGACGCAAAAAAGCCCGGCATGGCCGGGCTTTTGCGTTGGCGTGGTCCGGGGGCCGGATCAGTCGCGCAGTTCGGCGGGCAGCGTGCCGCCATTGGCTGCGATGCGGCTCATCACCTGCTTGTGCAGGCCGATGTTCCATTCGGCCGAACCCGGCTCGCCGTCGCTGTAGAGGATTTCGCTGGCCAGCTCCTTGCGCGCGGCAAGGCTGCTGTCCAGGCCCAGCAGCTTGAGCAGGTCCACGATCGAGGTGCGCCAGTTCAGGCCGGCGGCACCAGGCATCGCGTCCAGGATGGCAGGCACGTCACCCAGCGGGATCGAAGGCGGCGGTGCCGCAACGGCCGGTGCGCCCGGTGCCGGCGCCGGCGGTGCGGCGACGACTTCAGCGGCGTTGGCCGACGGAAAAATCTTGGAAAAAATCTTGCCGAAAAAGCTCATGGAAGGATGTCCTCGTCGTGCGTGGCAGGGGCCGGGCGACGCATGAAAGCGAACGCCGGCTGCGTGCGAAATGCAGCGCAGGCCCAGGTTCTAACACCTTGCGGCGACAGGCTCGCCAAATTCGGCCCCCGCGCGTGCGGAATACCCGCCTGCGCTGCAAAGATAAAGCGCCTTCGCGCCCTCAAGCCGGCGCGGTGCCGCCAGCGTGCTCCGCATGGGCCGAGGTGCCGCAGGCATGGCAGAACCTGGAGAACGCGCTCTTGCGCGCCTCGCACACGCCGCAATGATCGAACAGGCCGATGCCGCAGTGCGGGCAGAAATCGATCTCGGCGTTCTTCAGGTCCACCGGCCGTTCGCAGCCGGGGCACACACCCTTGCCGAGCCGCACGAGCGCGGTGTCGTAGCTCAGCTCTTCGCGGCGCACCTGGTCGGGCTGCTGCTCGGCGAGCTTCTGGCGCGCGAGGTACGCGTTGAGCGCGACGATCGCGTAGCGCCCGACGAGCACCGTGAGCACGATGCCCACGACGTAGCGCACATAGCCGCCATAGCTCGGCAGGTAGGGCACCAGCTCCACGAAGAAGGCGAACAACGCGAAGAAGATGAAGCCCCAGACGAACGGCCAGTAGGTGCTCTTGCGCTTCTTCGCGAAGAGCCAGCCGGCCACCACCAGGAGCGGCAGCGTGAGCGCCAGGCGGTAGGCGAACACGCGCAGCTCGATGCGGCGGTACTCGGCATCGAGCTTCACCTGCGCATCGCGCTCCAGCTCGGCGAGCGCCGAGCGGGCGCGCTGCTCGGCCTGGCGCGCGTCGAGCATGATCTTCTGCTGCGCGTTGACCTGGCGCTGGACGGCGTCTTCCTTCTGCTTGAACGCATCGAGCGCCTTGGTGCGCGCGATGAGCTCGGTGTCCTGGTCGGGCTGCGCGGTGGCGCGGCGGGTCGCGATCCAGTTGCCGAAGGTCTCGCGCGCATTGGCGCTGGCCTGCTGTGCGGCGACGAGCTGCAGGCGGATCTGGTCGAGGTCGCGCGCGGCCTGCAGCTCCGTGGCTTCGGACGCCTTGATGGTGCCCCGCAGCGGCTCGGCCGCGCGCAGGTCGATGAAGTCGTCGATGCCGCGCACGCGCTCGACCTGCGGCAGGTCGCCGACGACCGTGCTGCCCAGGCCGATCAGGAAGCTCGCGAACACCAGCGCCACGAGCCAGAGGCCGCGGCGAAACCATTTTTCGGACAGGCGCAATGACTTGCTCATTTGGTTTCTTCTCCAGGGGATTTCTTATTGCAGCTTGAACGCCACCGGCGCCCCACCCAGGCCCGCGCGCGGCATCCACGCGAAGACCGAGTCGACCGTCACCGTCTCGATGCGGTCCGAAAACCGCTTCTCGTTCGGATGGTCGTCGAAGGCGATGTTGGCCGAGCCCACGCGGCCGCCAAGCCGCGTGAGCGGGCCGAGCTTCAGCGTGGTCGGCTCGTAGCCCTTGAACTGCATCCACGCCTGCGCCTGCGCGCGGTTGCCGATGGTGGCGGGCTCCATCGCGGCGGCCAGCGTCTCGATGGCCCACTGGTTCGACTGCTGGTACTTCTGGCCCCAGGCATAGCTCACGATGCTGTAGGGCGCCACGTTCAGCCGCACGATGCGCGAGGGCGACTCGTTGAGCGCGGCGAGCAACTGCGCTTGCACCTGCGGCGTGGGCACGACCCAGGCGGCTTCGTAGCGCCACAGGTCGTCGAGGAAGAATTCGCCCAGCCCCTGGCGGTAGACCGCAGCCACCGCGGTGCCGCACTGGTTGAGCTTGTGCACCACGCGCCACGGGCCTTCGTCGGTCTTGTAGGCAATGCCCAGGTGCGAGTAGCGCAGGCCGTACTTGCCGAGGTCTTGCCCGGCACGCGCCAGCAGCACGACGCGCGCGCCGCTCGCATCGAGCTGCTGCGAGGTGCGTTCGGCCAGCTGCATGCCCTTGACGATGAGCGCCGGGGTCGGCTTGACCTGCTCGCACGAGCGCCCGGCCTGCGCCTGCAGTGCCACGAGCGCGAGCAGGCACACCGCGAGCGCGCGCCTCATGACAGCCTCTCGTTGTGCAGCAGCGCGCGGCCGATGGCGTTCGGCACGAAGGCCAGCACCTCGCCCGCGGCCGACAGCACGACGCCGCTGCCGATCACGCTGACCACGACAGCCGTGCCGACCGACGCGGCCGCGCCGTTGGCGGCACGACCCATCACCTTGACGCTGGCACGTGCGCCGTCCGACGCACGTTCCAGCACATAGACGGTGCCGTCGGCCGACGCCTCGACGGCAACCACGGCGAGCGTCGAGCCGCCCACCGACAGCGCCGCGGGCACCGCGACCACCGCGGTGGCGGAGGCGCCGACGACGGAGGCCGCGCCGATCACCGAGGCGACGGGCAGCATCGAGAGCGCTGCCGAAGCGTCGCTCTGGGCCTGTGCATGAAGCGGAGCCGCGACACCGGCGAACGCGCAGCAGATGGCGAGAGCGAGCGTGGCAATCGACTTTTTCATGGCGGTCTTTCGTTCGTTGGCAATGGTTGAAGAAACGGCCGCGTTCATTCGGCAGCGGCGGAAGCGGCGGCTTCCTGGCGGGCGGCGCGGCGGCCTTGCAGGCGGGCATCGATCAGGTCGGCTTCATGGCGGTCGCGCAGCGTCTTGGCCAGCGTGAAGGCCGAGCTGATGAGAAACAGCCAGCTCACGCCCAGGAAGGCCTTGTAGGCGTCGTTGATCTCCATGCGGACCAGGCCCCAGCCGGTGAGGCCCATCGCGGTGAAGAAGCTGCCCCAGACCACCAGCCGCCACATCGGCACATCGCGGCCGGCAGTGCCTTCGGCTTGCTGGCTGTCGCGAATGAACTTGGCCAGCATGAAAGCGGTGCTCAGGCAGAACACGTAGCCCATCACCATGAACGCCCGGTCCAGCGCCTCGCCCGGCAGCCAGCTCAAGCCGGTGGCGCAGAGGAAGACGGCGACTGCGAAGGAAGCCCAGACCTGGAACTGCCAGGCCCGCGTGTCGCGCTGGATCGAAACGGAGGTGGATGAGAAGGTTTGCATGAGTGCCTCGCGGCGTTGTGAAGGTGGGCGAATGATGGTTCGCCACCGCACCGCGGGACTCGAATGCTTCGACCAGTTCCGGTTTGAGCCGCTACTGGTATCTCGAAGGGATACTTTTCAGGCCGCCAGCAACCCGCTCACGCGCTGCTGCAGCGCCTCGGGCCGCACCTCCTGCGGCGGCACGGCCTGCCCGACATTGAGGCCCACGCGGCTGTAGAAGCCGCGGCGGAAGGGCTTGGCCATGGCGACCTGTTGGCCGCCACGCAGCTCGATGCGGCTGAAGTACGAGCCCCAGAGGTTGGTCAGCGCCATCGGGATCACCGGCGGCTCGATGCCTTCGGCGCGCGCGCTTTCGACGATCTTCATCACGCCGCCCTTGAAGGGCTGCAGCGTGCCGTCGCGGGTGATCGCGCCCTCGGGGAAGATCGCGAGCAGGTCGCCCTCTCGCAGCACGGCCAGCGCCTTGGCGAAGGCCGCTTCGTACGCGGCGGGGTCTTCCTTCTGCGGCGCGATGGGGATGGCCTTGGCCAGCTTGAAGAGCCACCCGAGCACCGGCACCTTGAAGATGCGGTGGTCCATGATGAAGCGGATGGGCCGCGGGCTCGCCGCCATCAGCAGCACCGCGTCGATGAAGCTCACGTGGTTGCACACCAGCACCGCCGCGCCCTCGGTGGGAATGTGCTCGTCGCCCTTGATCTCGAAGCGGTAGACGAAACGCGACAGCACCCAGGCCACGAAGCGCAGCAAATACTCGGGCACCAGCATGAAGATGTAGAACGCCACCACCGCGTTGGCGATGCCGGTGAAGAGAAAGATCTGCGGAATCGTGAAGCCCGCGCCCAGCAGCGCACCCGCGATGACCGAGCTGCCGATCATGAAGAGCGCATTGAGGATGTTGTTCGCCGCGATGATCCGCGCCCGGTGCGTGGGCTGGCTGCGCAGCTGGATGAGCGCGTACATCGGCACGCTGTAGAGCCCCGCGAAGAGCGAGAGCAGCGCGAGGTCGGCCATCACGCGCCAGTGCGCGGGCTGGTGCACGAAGGCGCCCAGGCCCATCTCGGCCACCTTCGGCAGCGCGCGCGAGGCGAAGTACAGGTCGATCGCGAACACGCTCATGCCGATCGCGCCCAGCGGCACGAGGCCGATTTCCACCTGCCGGCGGCTGAGCGTCTCGCACAGGAGCGAGCCGACGCCGATGCCGACGGAAAACACCACCAGCAGCAGCGAGGCCACCTGCTCGTCGCCGTGCAGCACTTCCTTGGCGAAGTTCGGGAATTGGCTCAGGAACACCGCGCCGAAGAACCACATCCACGAAATGCCCAGCAGCGACCGGAACACCACCACGTTGCCGTGCGCGAGCTTCAGGTTGCGCCAGGTTTCGCTGAAGGGATTCCAGTTGATGACCAGCCCCGGGTCGGTGGCCGGCGCCTGCGGAATGGCCTGCGCCACGGCCCGCCCGACCAGCGCGAGCAGCACGCAGGCCACGGCCACGCTCGTGTGGCCGATCTGCGGCACCGCCACCAGGAGGCCGCCCGCGACCTGGCCGAGAAGAATCGCGACGAAGGTGCCCATCTCGACCATGCCGTTGCCGCCGGTGAGTTCGCGCGAATCGAGCACCTGCGGCAGGTAGGCGAACTTGACGGGGCCGAACAGCGTGGAGTGCAGCCCCATGAGGAACACGCAACCCAGCAACACCACCGCATTGGCCGTGACGAAGCCCCAGGCGGCGATCAGCATGATCGCGATCTCCAGGTTCTTGACGAAGCGGATCATCTTCGTCTTGTCGAACTTGTCGGTGAGCTGCCCGGCCGTGGCCGAGAACAGCAGGAAGGGCAGGATGAACAGCGCCCCGATCGCCAGGCCCGCCATGGCCGGCGGCATCCAGCTCAGCTGCAGCTGGTAGGTCACCATGACGGTAAAGGCGAACTTGAAGAGGTTGTCGTTCGCCGCGCCCGCGAACTGGGTCCAGAAGAAAGGCGCGAAACGCCGCTGCTTGAGCAAGGCGAACTGGTTGGCGTGGGCGTTCGCTTCGTGAGGCGCCATGGGGGTGGCGGCAGCAGCGGGGGTCGTCATTCGAAGAATTCTCCTCTTGGTTTTCTACTGCACCTTCGGAAAACGCCGCGGAACCGGCCTTGCCGGGCCGCCGGCGTTGCCCCCTCCAGGGGGTCGGCACAGCGACACGCAGTGCGCGAAGCCTGGGGGTCGTTCCAGTTCACGCCGTCACAGCGGCTGCGTCGGGATTGTGCCGCAGCAAATCGGCTTGCCAGCCCTTCTCCATCGTCCTGAGCGCCAGCAGCACCGGCAGGCCCGCGAGCGCCGCCGTCAGGTGCTTGAGCGTGTGGCCGGAGACCAGGTGATGCGTCGCCTCGTAGATCTGGCGGTCGCCCAGCTCGAAGGCCTTGGCCAGCGCGTAGAAAAAGATCACCCAGCCCAGCTTGAGCCCGACCGCGCCGCGCATCGGTGCGGCCAGCGCCAGGGTGAGCACCAGCGCCATGCCACCGAACTGCACCAGCGCCCAGGGCATGACGTTGCCGGTTTCCTGTGCCACCTCGGCCGCCAGCAGGCCCGCCGTGAGAACGAACCACGCCGCCGGCCAGCCGGTGCGCTGGCTCACCCGCTCGCACACCGCGATACCGATGAGCCCCGCGAAGGCCACCGCCATGCCGGCGCGGTCCGCCGCGAGCCGGGGGGCGTCGGGCATCAGGTGATAGAAGGCCGAGCCGGCAGCGGTGGCGATCAGGCCGGCGAAGAAGAGCCAGGCGCAGTCCAGGGTGTTGTCCGGCGGATCGCTGGCGGGCGGCGCCAGCGGGTACTCGGAGAGCGCCTCCTGGTGCGAGCGGTCGATGCGGTTGAGGCGATAGAGCCCGAGGAAGCCGATCACCACGAACGGCAGGTTGCTCAGCACGTCCATCGCGTTCGGCAGGCCGTGCCAGCCACGGTCATCGGCGAACACCGAGGCGAACGCCACGTCGGCCGCCGGCAACGCGGGGCCGAAGAAGGCGACGAGCGTGAGCAGCGCGAAGGTGACGAGCAGGGCGCGTTCACGGCGGCTGAGAGCGGGCAAGAGCATGGCGGACCTCGGTTGGGTGGGTAACGAGCCGCGGAATTTAGTTGCCAGTCGCTCTGGAGGCATCGAGAATCGATACGAGGCACTATTTCACACCCAACGGTATCTTTTTCTAATACCCACCCAGCGCCACGCACCCTTCATGAGCACCACCGTCGACCTCGTACTCGCCCTCAAGAACGAACTCAAAAGCGCCCGCATGACCTACGCCGACTTGGCTCGGTCGCTCGACATGGCCGAATCCAGCGTCAAGCGGATGCTGGCCAAGAGCGACATGCCGCTGTCGCGCGTGGACGCCATCTGCCGGGCCCTGAAGATCGATTTCGCCGAACTGGCCCGCCGCGTGGCCGACGCCCAGCCGCTCCTAAAGGAACTGACGCACGAGCAAGAGAAAGCGGTGGTCAAGGACAAGAAGCTGCTGCTGGTGGCCATCAGCGTGCTGAGCCAGTGGACGCTGGAACAGATCGTGACCGCCTACCGGATCAGCGAGGCCGAGTGCATCGGCTGCCTCGCGCAGCTGGACCGCATCGGCATCATCGAGCTGCGCCCGCTCAACCGGTATCGCCTGAAGCTCGCCAAGACCTTCCGCTGGCGGCCGCACGGCCCTGTGATGGAGTTCTTCCGCGAGAACGTGGTGCTGGACTACTACCGCGGCGGGTTCGACGGCCCGGCCGAAGGCCTGCTGCTGGTGCACGGCTCGATCAGCCGCTCGCTGGCGCCGGCGTTCCTGGAGCGCCTGCAGCGCGTGGCGCAGGACTTCGCGCAGCAGCACCAGACCGACCAGAAGCTGTCGGCCAAGGACCGCGAGGGCTACACGCTGCTCCTGGGCATGCGCAACTGGGAGTTCGAGCTCTTCACCCGGCTCCGGAGAGCCTGACGGTTCAGGGCTTGGCCGCTTCGAGGGCGTCGCGGGTCGCGCGGGCCGCATTCTTGGCCGCATCCGCGAAGTCTTCGCCCGACGAGGCGTAGATGATCGCCCGCGACGAGTTCACGATGATCGGCGCGTCGGGCCGCCAGCCGGCGCGCACGGTGGCGACCGCATCGCCGCCCTGGGCGCCGACGCCCGGAATCAGCAGCGGCACCGTCGGCGCAAGTGCGCGCACCCGCTCGATTTCCGCCGGGTAGGTCGCGCCCACCACGAGGCCGAGTTGGCCGTTGAGGTTCCACGGGCCCTGCGCCAGCTTGGCGACGTGCTCGTAGAGGAAAGGCTGGCCTTCGATATCGGCCAGGCGCTGGCCCTGCAGGTCGGCGCCGCCCGGATTGCTGGTGCGGCACAGCAGGAAGGCGCCCTTGCCTTCGTGCTTGAGGTACGGCGCCACCGAGTCGAAGCCCATGAAGGGCGAGAGCGTCACCGCGTCGGCGCCGTAGCGCTCGAAGGCTTCGATGGCGTACTGCTCGGCGGTGGAGCCGATGTCGCCGCGCTTGGCGTCCAGGATCACGGGCACATGGGGCGCGTTGCGGCGCATGTGCTCCATGAGCTTTTCGAGCTGGGCTTCGGCGCGGTGTGCGGCAAAGTAGGCGATCTGCGGCTTGAAGGCGATGACCAGGTCGGCCGTCGCGTCGACGATGCGCGCGCAGAAGTCATAGATGCTGGCGGCGTCGCCCTTGTATCCCCCGGGGAACCTGGCCGGCTCGGGATCGAGCCCCACGCAGAGCAACGAACCGTTTTTTTGCTGTGCGGCGGCCAGCTTGTCGAGAAAAGTCATGGGGGCCGATTTTAAGGACCCCATCGGGCAGTCTCAGGTCGACGGCGCTTGCTGTTCGGCCGCGAGGCAGAGATCGGCCCAGGCGCGCGCCTTGTCGGCGGGGTTTCGCAGCAGGTACGCCGGGTGGTAGGTCGCCACCACCGGCACGCCATTGGCCGATGCCAGCGGCACCGCGCGGCCGCGCAGCTTGCCCAGCGGATCGCCGCTCTGCATCAGGCCCTGAGCAGCCAGCGGGCCCATCGCCAGCACGACGCTCGGCGCGAGCGTGGCGGCGTGTTCGCCGAAGGCTTCGGCCATCTGGCGCGGGCTGCCGGGATGGCCGGCGGCCACGCCGCGATGCGTGCGCATGAGGTGCACCGGCGTCTTGCCGTCGTGCAGCTTCAGGGCGCGCAGCATGTTGTCGAGCAGGCGGCCGGCGTCGCCCGAGAACGGCTCGCCGTGGCGGCCGTCGGCCTCGGGGGGCATGTCGGCCACGACGAGCCAGCCGCCTTGCGGAGAAGCCGGAGCTCCGGCGGCATCGGCATAGAGGCGGCAGGGCGCTTCGACGAGCACGGCGGCGCCCTGTGCGGCGGGCGCGGTCGGGCGTGCGGCCGGCGCGGGTGCGGCCACCGGCCTTGCGACCGGCAAAGGCGCAGCGACCGGCGCTCGCGGCACATGGCGCTCGGCGACCGGTTCCGGCGCCACGTCGACCGCCCGCTCCGCCACGGGCGCAGCCTCGACGACCTCGGCCACCTCGGCGGCCTCGGGCACCGGCCACCAGACCTTGACCCGCATCTCGTCGAGCATCGCGCGCTGGCGCGCATCGAGCTTCAGTGTCTGCACCGCATTCATTACTTCAGGGCTCCCCAGGCGGAGCCTGTTTCGTTCAAACGCAAACTCATCACGACCGCGTCTTCGCGCTTGCCTTCGAACGCCGGGTAGTAGCCCTTGCGCACACCCACGCTGCGAAAGCCCTGCCGCGCATAGATCTCCAGCGCGCGCCGGTTACTCTCGCGGACCTCGAGCCAGAGCCATTGCGCACCCTCGGCGCGCGACCAGCCGGTGAGCGCCTCCAGCATCAGCGGCGCCCAGCCCTGGCGCTGGAAAGCCGGCGCCACGGTGATGTTGAGCAGGTGCACCTCGTCCACGCCCTTCATGGCGACGAAGTAGCCGATGAGCGTTTCGCCCAGGCCCGTGACCGGCGAGGTCACGCCCTTCGCCAGCCCGGGCGCCAGCAGGCACTGGCAGTGGTAGCCCACGGCCATCGAATCGGTGAAGTTCGCGCGCGTCCAGGGGTGGGTGTAGGCCGTCTGCTCGACCGCACAGACGGCGTCGATCCGCTCGACGGTGAGCGGCTCGAGGCGGGCTTCGACGGGCTGGAGGACGGCGCTCATGCGGTGGCGGGTGGAGTAACGGCTGCGGCAGCGGCCGCCTTGATGGCAGCGCGCTCCTCGGTGGTTTGCGCCACTTTATCGCGAACATAGAGCGGCCAGGCCTGCGCCGCCGGAACGATCCGCCCGGCCGCGAGCAGCGCCGGGGCCAGCCGCAGCATCGCGGTGGCGGTGGGCAGCACCTCGTGGCGGGCGGTGGCGGGCGCAAGACGGGGGCCGTAGGCAGAAAAGGCATTGCCGGCCAGCGACCAGCCGGCGGGCACCTCGAGCGCCTCGGGCGAGAGCAGCAGCGGCTCGCCGTCACCGCCTTCACCGCCATCGCCGAGCGGGCCGGCGGCATCGAAGTCGTAGCGGGCGGCGTAGAGCTGGTCCATGCGCGCATCGAGCACCGCCACGACCTGCCGGGCGCCGAAGGCGTGGCGCGCCTCCTCGGCCACGGCCAGCAGCGTGTCGACCGGCAGCAGCGGCACGTTGGCGCCGAAGGCCAGGCCCTGCGCCACCGAGCAGGCGGTGCGAAGGCCCGTGAACGACCCCGGCCCGCGGCCGAAGACGATCGCATCGAGATCGGCCAGCTTCAAACCGGCGTCGGCCATCAATTGCTGGATCAGCGGCAGCAGCGTTGTCGAGGCCTGTGCGCCGCCCGCGCCGCTGTGCGCAAGCAGTTGCTCGCCGTTCTGTACCGCCACCGAAAGGTGCTCGGTGCTGGTGTCGAAGGCGAGGAAGCGGGACGCGATGGGCATCCCCCGATTATCGAGGGCGCTCCGGGGGCACGCCCAGGCTGGGGCAAATCAGCCGGCACCGGGGTCGTCGCTGCGCAAGATGGCGAGCCCGGCCTTGCGCAGCGGCGCCAGCGCCTTGGGCGGAGCGTCGGGCGATACCAGCAGGCTCGTCGCCGCGGTGACCGGATTGATCACCCAGGCCGACGCCACGCCCAGCTTCTCGGACGAGGCCAGCACCACCGTCTCGGCCGATGCCGCCATCAGCGCGCGCTTGATCTCGGCCTCCTCGATGTCGCCGGTGGTCAGCCCCGCCTCGACATGCACGCCCGCGACGCCCATGAAAAAGGTGTCGGCATGGACCCGCGCGATGGCGCCCATGGCCGCGGCACCGATCGCCACCAGCGAATGCTTGAACAGGCGCCCGCCGATCAGCACCACCTCCAGCTGCGTGTGCGAGACCAGCTCGATCGCCACCGAGGGGCTGTGCGTGACCACCGTCGCCTGCAGTTTCTTCGGCAGGTGGCGCGCGAGCTGCACGGCGGTGGTGCCGCCGTCGATGAAGACCACCTGCCCCGGCTTGACCAGCCGCGCCGCGGCCCGGCCGATGGCCACCTTCTCGTCGGGCGCGAGCTGCTGGCGGCTCGCGAAATCGGTGTCGGCCGGCGCAATGGGCAGCGCGCCGCCGTGCACGCGCTGCAACAGGCCCTCGGCCGCCAGTTCGCGCAGGTCGCGGCGGATGGTGTCTTCGGAGAGCGCGAGTTCTTCGCTGAGCGACTTGGCCACGACGTTGCCGTCGCGCTGCAGGACCGAGAGGATGTGTTGCTTGCGCTGGCGGGTGAGCATCGGCCGATGGTAGCCGCGCTGCACGCTTTCTGCACGAAATTTCTTGTTATTGCACGAATTCGCGCCTATGCTCGCCGCCCATGACCCTCCAAGACCGCGTCCGGGTGCACGAAACCACCCTCCTTTCCGACAACTGGTACGTGCTCAAGACCACCCGCTTCGAGTGGCGGCGCAACGACGGCCAGTGGCAGCGCATGGACCGCGAGACCTACGACCGCGGCAACGGCGCGACGCTGCTGCCCTACAACCTCGCGCAGCGCACGGTGCTCCTGACGCGGCAGTTCCGCTACCCGGCCTTCGTCAACGGCCACGACGACCTGCTGATCGAAGCCGCGGCGGGGCTGCTCGACAACGCGGCGCCCGAGGAGCGCATCCGCGCCGAGGTCGAGGAAGAACTGGGCTACCGGCTCGGCACGGTGCAGAAGATCTTCGAGACCTTCATGAGCCCGGGCTCCGTGACCGAGAAGCTGCACTTCTTCGTCGCGCCCTACGAGCCCTCGATGCGCATCGGCAGCGGGGGCGGGCTGGCCGAGGAGGGCGAGGACATCGAGGTGCTCGAACTGGGCATCGACGAGGCGCTCGCGATGGTGGCGGACGGCCGCATCGTCGATGCCAAGACGGTGATGCTGCTGTACCACGCGAAGCTGCACGTCTTCGTGCCGGCGTAGCGTCGAGAAGCGGCAGGCCGCCCGGGATAATCGCCGGATGCCCATCGCCTCTCGCCTGATCCCCCCGCTCTTCATCTGCCTGGCCGCACTGGCCTCGGCCAGCGCCCTGGCCCAGCAGGCCCTCCCCACCGAAGTCGAAACCGCCCTGGCACGCGCCAAGGTGTCGCGCGACACGGTGACGCTGCTGGTGGCTGACGCCGACGGCGTGCGTCCGCCGCGCCTGGCATGGAGGACGCAGGTGCCGGTGAATCCGGCGTCGATGATGAAGCTGGTCACCACCTACGCGGCGCTCGACCTGCTCGGGCCCGCCTACAGCTGGAACACGCCGGTGTACGTCGAGGGCCCGGTCAGCAACGGCGTGCTCAACGGCAACCTCTACATCAAGGGCCAGGGCGATCCGAAGCTGGTGCTCGAGCGCGTGTGGCTCATGCTGCGCCACGTGCAGGGCCTGGGCATCACCACGGTGAGCGGCGACATCGTCATCGACCGCAGCGCCTTCGAGAACACGGTCGAGAACGACCCGAGCGCCTTCGACGGCGAGCCGCTGCGCCCCTACAACGCATCGCCCGATGCGCTCCTGATCAACTTCAAGTCGGTCAACATGACCTTCGCGCCCGACCGCGCCGGGCAGATCGCGCGCGTGAGCTACGAGCCGCCGCTCGCGAGTGTGGCGATGCCGGCCACGGTGCCGCTCGTGCCCGGCGAATGCGGCGACTGGCGCACCGCGCTCAAGACCGATTTCAGCGACGTCAACCGCATCCGCTTCAACGGCGGTTTTCCGGCCACCTGCGGCGAGAAGAGCTGGGCCGTGGCGTACGGCGATCCGCGCACCTACAGCCTGCGCGCGCTCGGTGGCATGTGGGCCGAGATGGGCGGACGCGTGGGCGGCCAGATGCGCGAAGGGCGCGTGCCCGCGGGCCTGAAGCCGGCCTTCGAGTTCAGTTCGCCGCCGCTGGCCGAGGTGATCCGCGACATCAACAAGTACAGCAACAACGTGATGGCGCAGCAAGTGTTCCTCACCATCGGCCTCACGCAGAAGAACCGAGGCACCTTCGAGGCCTCGCGCAGCGCGCTGGGCCAGTGGTGGCGCGACCGCATCGGCACCGGCGAGGCGCAGCCGGTGTTCGAGAACGGCTCGGGCCTCTCGCGCGACGAGCGCATCAGCGCCGCCGCGATGGGCAAGATGCTGCAGGTGGCGTGGCGCTCGCCGGTGATGCCGGAGCTGATGTCGTCGCTCCCCGCCTCGGGCGTCGATGGCACGCTGAAGAAGCGCGCGCTGCGCTCGGGCGGCGCCGCGCACCTGAAGACCGGCACGCTGCGCGATGCCTCGGGCGTGGCCGGCTACGTGCACGGCGCGAGCGGCCGGCGCTATGTGCTGGTGGCCATCGCCAACGGCGAGAACGCGGTGGCCACGCGCGCCGCGTTCGACGCGTTGGTCGATTGGGCAGCGCAGGACAACTGACCCGCAACGGCTGCTTCAGCCTGGTAGGCCGCACCGGGGTGTACTGAAAACTTCTGTAGGCGGACGCCGCTTGCGCGCGGGCATGGCGCTGCCCAGAATCGGACGCT
The DNA here is from genome assembly GCF_000834655.1 of Variovorax paradoxus. Taxonomy (GTDB): domain Bacteria; phylum Pseudomonadota; class Gammaproteobacteria; order Burkholderiales; family Burkholderiaceae_C; genus Variovorax; species Variovorax paradoxus_F. Next base: position 258,305 of record NZ_JXQQ01000008.1, on the reverse strand, counting down.
CGTTCGATTCCATACACAGCGTCACAGCCACGCAGCAGGAGACACGCCTTGAACAAGCCGCAACGACAACAACCTTCCACCCCGCTGCCCAGGCTGGCGGCCCTTGCCGGCGTCACGCTGCTCCTGGCAGCCTGCGGGGGTGGCGGCGGAGGCGGTGGCGGAGGCATCGGCGTGGGCTTTCCGCCGCCGGTCGCCGACACGGGGCGCGGTTCGGTGGTCACCAATCCGCCCGAGCAGGTCACGCGGCTGTCGGTCGACCAGTTCAAGACGCTGCTGGGGGCCGACGACAAGGGCCGCGCGCTGCTGCAGGTCGCGGGCACGCCCAAGTGCGGCATCGACACGCGCTACCTCGAATACCGCACCGTCGGCGGCAAGGGCGAAGCCACCACCGCGACCGCCGCGATCATGGTGCCCGCGGGCACCGACGTGGCCTGCAACGGCGCGCGTCCGGTGGTGCTCTATGCGCACGGCACCAACACCGCCCGCGACTACAACTTCGCCAAGTGGACCGATATCAACCAGGCCGCCGCCGGCGAAGGCGTGGTGGTGGCCGCCATGCTCGCGGCGCAGGGCTACATCGTGGTCGCGCCGAATTACGCGGGCTACGACAAGTCGACGCTGCCCTACCACCCGTACCTGAACGGCGACCAGCAGGGCAAGGACATGGTCGATGCGCTCACCGCCGCGCGCAAGACCTTCTCGAACATCGACGCGAACGATGCGGGGTCGCTCTTCATCACCGGCTATTCGCAGGGCGGCTATGTGGCAATGGCCGCGCACCGCGAGATGCAGGCCACGGGCAAGGCGGTCACGGCCTCGGCGCCGCTTTCGGCGCCTTCGGCCATCAGCCTGCTGACCGACTACACCTTCCTCGGCTGGCCGGCGCTGGGCTCGACGATCTTCGTGCCGCTGCTCTCGACCAGTTGGCAGCAGCAGTTCGGCAACGTCTACAACGCCACCAGCGACGTGTACGAAGCGCAGTACGCCACCGGCATCGACACCCTGCTGCCGAGCCTGACGCCCACCAGCACCCTCTTCGCCCAGGGCAAGCTGCCGCAGCTGGCGCTGTTCCCGGCCAATGCGACGCCGGGACCGGTGAGCCCCGACCTGTCGATCTTCTATGGCGCCAACAACCTGATCCGCCAGAGCTACCTCACGCAGGCGGCCACCGACATCCAGTCGAACGCCTGCCCGGGCAACGCGCTGCCGCCGACGGCAGCCTCGCTGAGCTCGACGACGCCGCTCAACTGCAGCCCCTCGGTGGGCTTTCGCAAGGCGGCGCTCGCCAACGACCTGCGCAACTGGGTGCCGACCCGGCCGATGCTGATGTGCGGCGGCGCCAACGACCCGACGGTCAACTTCGCCAGCACCCGCGCCACGGCGGGCTACTTCCGCGCGAAGGGCATGCCGGCCGCGGCGCTGTCGGTGGTGGACCTGGAGGATTCGGCCGCGACCGACGCCTACTCGGCCGCCCGCGCCGGCTTCGCTCAGGCCAAGGGCACGCTCGCGCAGAGCACGGCGGGCAGCGACGCAGACAAGGCCCGTGCCGTCACCGCCGCCTACCACGGCACGCTGGCGCCGCCGTTCTGCCTGGCGGCAGCGCGCGGGTTCTTCCAGGGTGTGTTGGCTGCCGGGGGATAGGTCTCGCCCCAGGCTGCGCGCACTTCGTGTGGCGCGCGCCTTCCCCCTACCGGGGGCAACACCTGAGCCCCGGCGAAGCCGGTTCCTCGGTGTTTTCCGATCAGGCTGCGGCCGCTCGCTGAAGGCGGTCGCGCACGCCTTCCCACTCGGGCGTGTCGGGCGGCGTCTCGACCCAGATCAGCTTGACGCCCTGCGCGTCGAATTCGCGCAGCACCGCGAACAGCTGGTGCGCGCTGGCCGCCGCGTCGTCGGGCATGCGCCGCTGCAGCACGCGCTGCGAGCGGCAGCGCAGGCTGCTGCGCGACCAGACCGCGATGTGCGCGGCATTGGCGCCGAGCACATCGAGGCCCGTCTGCAGCGCTTTCGCATCCATCAGGCGCACCTTGGCGTTCGGCGCGTAGTGCGCCTCGAGCGTGCCCGAGGCGCGCGGGTCGGGGGTTTCGAGCACGTCGCGATCGCTGAGCTTCTCGCCGCAGGCCGCTTCGATCTGCGCGCGTGTGATGAGGCCGGGGCGCAGCAGCACGGGCGCGCCCCGGCTGCAGTCGACGATGGTCGATTCGATGCCGACCTCGCAGGCGCCGCCGTCGACCACCGGCACCGCCTCGCCGAACTCGTCGTACACATGCTGGGCCGTGGTCGGGCTCACGCGGCCGAAGCGGTTGGCGCTCGGCCCCGCGACGCCCGGCACGCCCTGCTCGGCGCAGGCTTCGAGGAGCGCCTGGGCCACCGGGTGCGAGGGGCAGCGCAGGCCGATGGTGTCCTGCCCGCCCGCGGCCGCGGCGCCCACGCCGGGCTGGCGCGTGACGATCAACGTGAGCGGGCCGGGCCAGAAGGCCTGCACCAGCTTCTGCGCGAAGAGCGGCAGCGGCTGGGCGAAGCGCGAGAGCGCCTCGGTGCCCTTCATGCCGGCCGCGACGTGCACGATCAGCGGATGGTCGGAGGGCCGCCCCTTGGCCTTGAAGATCCCGGCCACGGCCATGTCGCTGCTCGCGTCGGCGCCCAGGCCGTAGACGGTCTCGGTCGGGAATGCGACCAGCCCGCCCGCGCGCAGCCTGCGCACTGCCTCGGCGATGGCCTCGGGGGATTGGCCGTCCAGGATCATGCGAGCCCAGTCACGTCCACCGCCGGCAGGCCCAGCAGCAGGGCCGCCTGCGAGGCATTGGCGCGCACGCTCTCCAGCGTCGCGCCGGTGAGGGTCAGGTGGCCCATCTTGCGGCCGGGCCGCGGCTCGATCTTTCCGTAGAGGTGCAGGTGCACGCCGGGCAGCGCGAGCACGTCGCTCCAGCGCGGCGAAACCGGCTTTTCCTCACCGGACGAGAACCACAGGTCGCCCAGCAGGTTCAGCATGATCGCGGGGCTGTGCTGGCGCGGCGGCGAGAGCGGCAGGCCGGCGAGAGTGCGCACCTGCAGCTCGAACTGCGACACGTCGCAGGCTTCCATGGTGTAGTGGCCGCTGTTGTGCGGGCGCGGCGCCATTTCGTTGACCACCAGCGAGCCGTCGGCCAGCGCGAAGAACTCGACGCACAGCACGCCGACGTAGCCCAGGCCGTTGGCGATGCTTTTCGCGGAATTGACCGCGCCCTGCGCCACCGTCTTGGGCATGTTCAGCGCATGCACCTCGGTGACGGCCAGGATGCCGTCGCGATGCAGGTTGCGCTGGGGCGGAAAGTGCACGATCTGACCGTCGCGGCCGCGCGCGAGGATCACCGAGCATTCGAATTCAAGCGGCAGCAGCTTCTCGAGCACGCAGGGCACGCAGCCGGTGGCCTGCCAGGCCTCGACCAGCTCGGCGCGCGTCTTCACGCGTTGCTGGCCCTTGCCGTCGTAGCCCAACCGCGCGGTCTTCAGGATGCCGGGCAGGAGGTGGTCTTCGACGGCGGCGAGCTGGGCGGCCGTCTCGATGGCCGCATAGGGCGCGCAGGGCACGCCGCAGCGGGTGAAGTGGGCCTTCTCGGCAATGCGGTCCTGCGCGATGGCGATGGCCGAGGCGCCGGGCGCCACGGGGCGCGCCACGGCCAGGTGCTCCAGCGAGGGCGCGGGCACGTTCTCGAACTCGGTCGTGACTGCGTCGGCCAGGCCGGCCAGGCGGGCGAGGCCGTCGACATCGGCGTAGTCGGTGTGGATGTGGTGATGGCTCACCCGGCCGGCGGGGCTGTCGGCGTCGGGGTCGAGCACTGCGGTGAAGTAGCCCATTCGCTGGGCAGCGTGCGCGAACATGCGGCCCAGCTGGCCGCCTCCGAGCACGCCGAGCGTGGCGCCCGGGAGGATGGGCAGATCGCCGTTCTTGGTCACAGGGCACCTCCGCCTTGCGGCGAGAAAGGGGAAACGGAAGGTGCCTCGCCCGCGGGGGCCGGCGGCAGCGTCATGGCTTCGGCAGCGGCGGTCTGGGCCGTGCGGAAGGCGTCGAGCTTCGCGCGCAGCGCGGGGTCGTTGACCGCCAGCATCGCCACCGCGAACAGCGCCGCGTTGGCCGCGCCGGCATTGCCGATCGCAAAGGTGGCCACCGGCACGCCCTTGGGCATCTGCACGATGCTGTAGAGGGAATCGACGCCCTGCAGGTGGCGGCTGGCCACCGGCACGCCGAGCACCGGCACCGTGGTTTTGGAGGCCAGCATGCCCGGCAGGTGGGCCGCGCCGCCCGCTCCCGCGATGATCGCGGTGAGCCCGCGCCCGGCGGCGCTTTCGGCGTACGCGAACAGCGCATCGGGCATCCGGTGGGCCGAGACCACCTTCGCTTCGTGCCCGATTCCGAATTGCTGGAGAATCTCGACCGCGTTGCGCATCGTCTCCCAATCGGAGTTCGAGCCCATCACTACACCGACCTGAATGGTTTCGTTCATGGTTTCAATTTTACGTTTCACCCCCAGTTGGTTCCGATGATCGACATCACTCTCGAAAATTTCCAGGCCGAACTGATCGAAGGCTCCGTCGCCACGCCGGTGCTGCTGGACATCTGGGCCGAATGGTGCGGCCCCTGCAAGCAGCTCGGCCCGGTGCTCGAAAAGCTCGAGGTCGAATACGCCGGCCGCTTCACGCTGGCCAAGCTGGACGCCGACAAGGTGCCGCAGATCTCGTCGCAACTCTCCGAGATGTTCGGCGTTCGCAGCATCCCGTTCTGCGTGATGTTCAAGGACGGCCAGCCGGTCGACGGCTTCGTCGGAGCCATCCCGGCCGAGAAGATCCGCGAATTCCTCGACAAGCACGTGCCGGGCGCCGACGAGGCCGAAGCCGCCTCGGAAGAAGCCGCCGCGCAGGAAGCGCTGGCCGAGGGCGACACGGAGGGCGCACTCGAGAAGCTGCAGCACGCCGTGGCCACTGACCCCGCCAACGACGACGCCCGCTTCGACTACATCAAGCTCCTGCTGCAGGAAGGCCGCGTCGACGACGCCAAGGTCGCCTTCGCGCCCGTGATCGCCAAGACCGGGCTGGTGCGCCGCTTCGATGCGCTGCAGCGCTGGATGGACGCCATCGATTTCGCAGTGCCGGTCGCAGGTGCCGCACCCGCGATCGCCGAGTTCGACGCGAAGATCGCCGCCAACAAGCGCGACTTCGACGCCCGCTTCGGGCGCGCCCGCCTCCTGATGGCCGGGCAGCGCTGGACCGATGCGATGGACGAGCTGCTCGACATCCTGATGCGCGACAAGAGCTGGAGCGAGGAGCTCGCTCGCAAGACCTACGTCGCGATCCTCGACGTGATCGAGCCGCCGAAAGTGAAAGTGGCCGACGGGCAGATTCCGCCGGACGATCCGGTCGTGGCCACGTACCGCCGCCGCCTGAGCAGCGTCGTGCTAAGCTGAAAAACCAAAATGCGCAGTTTGATGCGCATTGAATTGATAAAGCGACTCAAGGGTCGCTTTTTTATTGTCTTCTCGGCCTTAGATAGATAGCATTGCTACTCAATTTGAAAGAAAAGCGTACGCCAATGCTCCAACTCACTGAAGAACTCGAAAAAGCCCGGAAGGCCGGTGGCCTCAGCCAGGAGGCGCTGGCCACCCAGGCGGGGCTCTCGCGCATGACGGTGCAGCGCATCGAAAGCGGCCAGATCGATCCGCGCCTGTCGACGCTGCTCGAAATGGCGCGCGTGCTGGGGCTCGAGCTGATGCCCGTGCCCGCCAGCCTGCGTCCGCAACTCGAAGACTTCGTGCGCTCGGGCGGCCGCCTGCTCGGGCAGCCGGCAGGTGTCGGCGCACCGCCGTCCATCGCACAGAGCCTGGCTGACGAAAGCCGGTGAGCACCAGCGCCGCCTTCAACACCGGCATCCGCTACCTGCGGATGTACCTGCATGCGCCGGGTGGCGATGCACAAAGCCCCCACGCTTCCGCTCCTGGTGTGGGCGCTGTCCCCCGAGGGGGCTCGCCCGCCCCGGGGCGGCCCAGCGGCGGGCGGCGCGCCATCGGCTATCTCTCGCAGTACGGCGACATCCTGCGCGTGTCGTTCGACGAGGCGTACATCGCCGATCCCGGACGGCCGACGCTTTCGCTCGCCTACCGCGGCGCCGACGAGGCCGCGACCCGCGCGATCCTGGCCTCGGCGCGCGACACACGCGTCTCGCGCAGCGACGGCCACTGGCCGAGCTACTTCCAGAACCTGCTGCCCGAAGGCCACAACCGCGAGCGCCTCGCGCAACAGCGCGGCTGCGCGGCCGACGACGAATTCGAGCTGCTGGCGGCCGCCGGCCACGACCTGATGGGCGCGCTCGAAGTCGAGCCGGTGCCCACGGCCGAAGGCATTCCCGACACCGTGCGCCACTGGCACACCGCGCTCGGCCTGGATGTGCTGGAGCCCGGCTTCGTCGAGATGCCGGTGGAAGACGCCGCCGCCATTCCGGGCGTCGTGACCAAGTTCTCGGCCGTGCAGGACGGCCGGCGCTACGTGGTGCGGCGTCACGGCTTGCACAGCCCCGAAGCTCGGCTGCGCCTCGCGGCCCCCCAAGGGGGCGCACCCGCCTTGGGGCGGCCCGGCGGCGAGCTCGGCTCCTTCATCCTCAAGCTGCCGAGCACGCGGCATCCCGACCTGGTCGACAACGAATTCACCGGCTATCGCCTCTGCGGTGCGCTCGGCCTGGACTGCGCCGAAGCCAGCGTGATCGGCCGCGCCGACGCCGACCTGCCCGAGCAGGTGCGCTTCGAGCACATCCTCGCGGTGCGCCGCTTCGACCGCACCCCCGAGGGCGGGCGCATCCACATGGAGGAGTTCGCGCAAGTGCTGCAGTACGAGCCCCGGCAGAAATACGGCCGGGGCCTGGCGGTCGACTGGCCCGCGATGCTGCGCGTGCTCGACCGGCTCTCGCCCAACCCGGTGGCCGACGTGCGCGAATGCGTGCGGCGCATCGTCGCCTTCATCCTGCTGGGCAACAGCGACGCGCACCTGAAGAACTGGGCCCTGCGCTACCCCGACGGCGTGGCACCGGTGCTGGCGCCGCTGTACGACCCGGTGTGCGTGGCGGCCTTCTTCGAGGACGTACCGGCCGGCGACTACGGCGTCAACCGGGCGATCGACGCCAAGCTGCGCGCCTTCGACTGGCCGGCGCTCGACGCCCTGCTGCGCTCGGCGGGCCTGCTGCGCCCCGCGCGGCTCATGGCGATTGCCCGCGACACGGTGCGCCAGGCGCAAGCCGAATGGCCCGCGCTGCTCGCCCAAGATGGCACGCCCGCCAGCGTGCGGCGCTGCGTGAAGGTCCGGCTGGCGGGCGGCGTGGCGCTGGCGTCATTGGCGAGCTGAGCCGCGTCGAATACGATGGCGCCCGATTCATCTTGTTGCAGATTCAAAAGGAAAGACTGGCCATGCGTTCCTTCGCCCGCCACATCGCGCTCCCCGTGCTTGCAACGGCTGCGCTGTTGACCACCTTGACCGGCTGCGGGAGCGGCATCAGCCTGGACGAACCGATCGAAGGGCCGCTGTGGCGCCTCACGCAGCTGGGCGACGAGTCCATCACGCCGGGCGGCGATGCGCAGATCCAGTTCGACCGCAGCAGCGGCCGCGTCAGCGGCTCGGGCGGCTGCAACCGCGTCTCGGGCACCTACACCCGCAGCGGCATCAGCTTGAGGATCGGGCAGCTGGCGGCCACGCGCATGGCCTGCGCCGACCCGGTGCGCGGCGCCAACGAGGCGCAGTTCCTGTCGGCCCTGCAGAGCACGACGAGCTACAGCCTTGCGCCGGGGCGCCTCGCGCTGCTGGACGCCGGCGGGCGGACCGTGGCGACGCTGAGTTCGGGAAACCGCTGAAGGCGGCCGCCGCCGGGCCGCCCCAAGGCGAGCCGCGCCTCCCCCTTGGGGGGTGGCGAATTACGCGCAGCGAGGCGAAGTGAAAAGCCGGGGGGCTCTATGGATCAACCGGTGAGGCGCTCGAGCGCTTCGCGGTACTTGGCGGCGGTCTTTTCGATCACTTCGGCCGGCAGGCGCGGCGCGGGCGGCGTCTTGTCCCAGGGCTTGCCGTTGATCTTGGTGGCTTCGAGCCAGTCGCGCACGAACTGCTTGTCGTAGCTCGGCGGATTGGTGCCGGCGGCGAGCGCCGCTTCGTAGCCTTCGACGGGCCAGTAGCGCGAGCTGTCGGGCGTGAGCACCTCGTCCATCAGCACCAGCGTGCCGGCCTCGTCCAGGCCGAATTCGAACTTGGTGTCGGCAATGATCATTCCCTTGGTCAGGGCGATCTGCGCGGCGGTTTCGTAGATGGCGATGCTGGTCTCGCGGATCTGCTGCGCCAGCTTGGGGCCGACGATCTCGACCACGCGGTCGTAGCTGATGTTCTCGTCGTGCTCGCCGGCCGCGGCCTTGGCGGCGGGCGTGAAGATCGGGCGCGGCAGCTTGCTCGCGTTGGTCAGGCCTTCGGGCAGCGGCACGCCGCAGACCGAGCGGCTTTCCTGGTACTCCTTCCAGCCGCTGCCGGCGAGGTACCCGCGCACCACGGCCTCGACCGGGATCGGCTTCAGGCGCTTGACCAGCATCGAGCGCTTGGTGACCTGGGGCACTTCTTCGGCGGTGACCACGCTCTCGGGCGCATCGCCGGTCAGGTGGTTGGGGCACAGCTGGCCGAGCCGCTCGAACCACCACAGCGCCATCTGCGTGAGGATCTCGCCCTTGCCGGGAATCGGCTCGCCCATGATCACGTCGAAGGCGCTCAGCCGGTCGCTCGCGACCATCAGGATGCGGTCTTCGCCGACGGCGTAGTTGTCGCGCACCTTGCCGCGCGCAAGCAGGGGCAGGCTCTGGATGGAGGAGGTGTGGACGGTGGTCATGGGCAGATGCGATGGAAAAACGGGATGGCGGGATTCGGATTGTGCGCGCAGAAAAAAGCCACCGTTGACGGTGGCCCGAAGATCGTGAAGAGACCCCTGACTGTTCGGGAGGGCCGCCGCGCACGGCCGCCCGAAGCGGCCGGCCCGCCCCCTGCAGGGAGTTGGCGAAGCGACACGAAGTGCGCGCAGCCTGGGGGCAAGCCTCGTTAGACGACTTCCTGCGCCAGTTCGCCCTTGGCGTACCTGGCGGCGACCACTTGCAGCGTGTCGCCCTTGATCTTGGCGCCCTGGCCTTCGCAGCCGAACTCGATGTAGCGCTGCTTGCAGATCAGCTTGGCGGCCTCGCGCGCGGGCTTGAGCCATTCGCGGGCGTCGAACTTCTCGGGGTTCTCTGCCAGGAACTTGCGCACCGCGCCGGTCATGGCCAGGCGGATGTCGGTGTCGATGTTGATCTTGCGCACGCCGTGCTTGATGGCTTCCTGGATTTCCTTGACGGGCACGCCGTAGGTTTCCTTCATGTTGCCGCCGTACTGGCGAATGATCGCCAGCAGTTCCTGCGGCACGCTCGAGGAACCGTGCATCACCAGGTGGGTGTTGGGAATGCGGCGGTGGATTTCCTTGATGCGGTCGATCGCCAGGATGTCGCCGGTGGGCTCGCGCGTGAACTTGTAGGCGCCGTGGCTGGTGCCGATGGCGATGGCCAGTGCGTCGATCTGGGTGCGCTTGACGAAGTCGGCGGCCTGCTCGGGGTCGGTGAGCAGCTGCTCGCGCGTCATGGTGTCGTCGGTGCCGTGGCCGTCTTCCTTGTCGCCCTTCATGGTTTCGAGCGAACCGAGGCAGCCGAGCTCGCCTTCGACGGTCACGCCCAGGCGGTGGGCCATGTCGGACACCTTCTTGGTGACGTCCACGTTGTAGTCGTAGCTGGCGATGGTCTTGCCGTCGGCCTCGAGCGAGCCGTCCATCATGACCGAGCTGAAGCCAAGGTCGATGGCGCCCTTGCAGACGTCGGGGTTCTGGCCGTGGTCCTGGTGCATGACCAGCGGGATGTTCGGGTACTGCTCGATCGCGGCCTGGATCAGGTGCTTGATGAAGGCTTCGCCGGCGTATTTGCGGGCACCTGCGCTGGCTTGCAGGATGACGGGAGCGCCGGTTTCCTTGGCGGCCTCCATCACGGCCTGGACCTGTTCGAGATTGTTGACGTTGAAGGCCGGAATGCCGTAGCCGTTGGCTGCGGCGTGGTCCAGCAGTTCGCGCATCGAGACGAGTGCCATGGAAATACCTCGCGGGAAATAGGGAAAGAAGAAGGCGGAAAGACGAAAGAAAACTACCGCAATTCTACCGAGCCCCCTTGTGGGACAGGACTGACGCCAACCCGAGGAAGTCCATGACCGGCGGCAGCACCGGACCGCCCAGCCACTGGATCGGCTTGCCGAACGCGCCGATCAGTGTGACGTGGCTCAGGTTGTCGAAGAGCCGCACCTGCACCGGGACCCCGGCGGCACGCAGCGCCGCGGCCATCTGGCCGGTGTTGCGGTCGGGGTAGACGAGGTTGTCCTTCGATGCCGCCATCAGCAGCGCGCGGGGCGACGCGGCGCTCGCATGCACGAGCGGCTGGGAGTCGCGCGGTGTGTTCGGCCAGTTGAAGGCGGCCTGCGCCTGCGGGTCGCCGATGGGCAGGAAGTCGTAGGGGCCGGCCAAGCCGATCCAGCCGGCGAGCTGCTTCGGGCTCGCGCCGAGTTCGCCGAGCCAGCGATCGTCCAGCGCCACCATCGCGGCGTTGTAGCCACCCGAGCTGTGTCCCATCACGTAGACCTGCTTGGGGTCGGCGCCGAGTTGCGCGGCGTTGTCGAGCGCCCATTTGACGGCCATCGCGCTGTCGCGCACGAAGACCGGGTAGGTGTAGGCGGGCGAGAGGCCGTAGTCGGGAATCACGACCACCGCGCCCCGGGCCGCCAGCGCCTCGCCGACGAACTTGTAGCTGGCGCGATCGCCGCTCGTCCACGTGCCGCCGAAGAAAAACACCACCAGCGGCCGCGCGCCGCGCCCTGGCTGCGTGGCGGGCAGCGGCTGGTAGACGTCCAGCTGCTGCCGGGGCGCCGCGCCGTAGGCGATGCCGCCCTGGAACTGGTAGGTGTCTTCGGGCACCAGCCCGTTGAGCACCTTGATCGGGGAGCAGGCCGACAGCGCGGCGGCTGCGGCGACGGTGAACGCGGTGGCGATGGCGCTGCGGCGCCGGCGGAGTGACGCGAAGGTAGGAAAGCTCATCGCACCAGTACGCACGCGGGCGAGCCGCGGTTTCGTCAGATCGGAAGCTGCGTGGTCGACAGCACTTGCTTCAGAACCACGAAGGTGCGGATCTGCCGCACGCCCGGCAGGTACAGCAGCTGCTCGGCGTGCAGGCGGTTGAAGCTGTCGTTGTCGCGGGTGCGCACGAGCATGAAGTAGTCGAATTCGCCCGTCACCACGTGGCATTCGAGGCAGCCCGACACCTTCTGCGCGGCCTTCTCGAAGTCGGAGAACGAGTCGGGCGTGGAGCGGTCGAGCACCACGCCGATCATCACCAGCATGCCGACCTCCAGCGCATCGGGATCGAGCAGCGCGACGATGCCCTTGATGAACCCGGCCTCCTTGAGCCGCTCGACGCGGCGCAGGCACGCCGGCGCACTGAGGCTCACCTTGGCGGCCAGCGCGACGTTCGACACCGAGGCGTCGCGCTGCAGCGCGCGCAGGATCGCGCGGTCGGTGCGATCGAGCTCCACCGAGGGACGCAACTTTGTTGTGCTCATGAAACCATCCTTGACCCAAAAACCTTCTACAGGCGCATCTTGCCTTCTTTTTTCCCGAAATCTCCTTGAACTTCGCAAGCACGTTGCAAACCCTTCTTCCTACGATCGATGGCTTCAACCCCTCGGAGCCGCATCGATGAACCTGAAGAAATTTCCCCGCCACGCCCTGACCTTCGGCCCCACGCCGATCCATCCGCTCAAGCGCCTTAGCGCCCACCTGGGCGGCAAGGTCGATCTCTATGCCAAGCGCGAGGACTGCAACAGCGGCTTGGCCTTCGGCGGCAACAAGACGCGCAAGCTCGAATACCTGATCCCCGAGGCGCTGGAAGGCGGCTACGACACGCTGGTGTCCATCGGCGGCATCCAGTCGAACCAGACGCGGCAGGTGGCCGCGGTGGCTGCGCACCTGGGCCTCAAGTGCGTGCTGGTGCAGGAGAACTGGGTGAACTACTCCGACGCGGTGTACGACCGGGTCGGCAACATCGAGATGTCGCGCATCCTGGGCGCCGACGTGCGCCTGGATGCGGCGGGCTTCGACATCGGCATCCGCAAGAGCTGGGAAGAGGCCATGAGCGACGTGCGCAAGGCCGGCGGCAAGCCGTTCCCGATTCCCGCGGGCTGTTCGGAGCACCCGCGCGGCGGCCTGGGCTTCGTCGGCTTTGCCGAGGAAGTGCGCCAGCAGGAGGCCGAGCTCGGCTTCAAGTTCGACTACATCGTGGTCTGCTCGGTCACCGGCAGCACGCAGGCCGGCATGGTGGTGGGCTTCGCTGCCGACGGCCGCGCCGACCGCGTGATCGGCATCGACGCCTCGGCCAAGCCGCAGCAGACCTTCGAGCAGATCGTGCGCATCGCAAGGAACACGGCCGAGCTGGTGGAGCTGGGCCGCGAAATCACCGAGAAGGACGTGGTGCTGGACCGCCGCTTCGGCGGGCCGGAATACGGGCTGCCGAACGAAGGCACGCTGGAGGCGATTCGCCTCTGCGCGCGCTTCGAAGGCATGCTGACCGACCCGGTGTACGAGGGCAAGTCGATGCACGGGATGATCGAGAAGGTGCGGCTCGGGGAATTCCCGGCAGGCTCCAAGGTGCTGTATGCGCACCTGGGCGGTGTGCCCGCCTTGAACGCCTACAGCTTCCTGTTCCGCAACGGCTGATTCCAGGAACACCGCGGAACCGGCTTTGCCGGCCCGCAGGTGTTACCCCCCGCAAGGGGGTTGGCGCGCGCGACACGAAGTGCGCGAAGCCTGGAGGTGCGCCTAACTTGCGCGGCAGATCTTGAGCATGTTGGTGCCGCCGGGGGCACCCATCGGCTCGCCGCAGGTGATGGCGTAGACATCGCCGCTCTGCACGATGCCGCGCTTCTTCAGGTGGTTCTCGGCCTGCAGCAGCGCGGTGTCGCGGTCGCTTTCCGAATCCATCAGGAGCGGGCGCACGTTGCGGTACAGCGCAAGCTTGCGCTGCGTGGCCAGGCGCGAGGTCAGGGCGTACATCGGGATGTGCGCGCGGTGGCGGCTCATCCACAGCATCGTGGAGCCCGACTCGGTCAGCGCCACGATGGCCTTGGCGCCCAGGTGGTGCGCGGTGAAGAGCGCGCCCATCGCGATCGACTGGTCGATGCGGCTGTAGGTCTTGCCGCTGAAGTCGGCGTCGAGCATCTTGTCTTCGGCCGCCTCGGCCGCCTCGCAGATGCGGCTCATCTCCTGCACGGTCTCCAGCGGGTAGCGGCCCGAGGCGGTTTCGGCCGAGAGCATCACGGCGTCAGTGCCGTCGAGCACGGCGTTGGCCACGTCGCTCACCTCGGCGCGGGTGGGCACGGGGTTGGTGATCATCGACTCCATCATCTGGGTCGCGGTGATCACCACCTTGTCCATGTCGCGCGCCATGCGGATCATCTTTTTCTGCAGCGCGGGCACGGCGGCGTTGCCGACTTCGACGGCCAGGTCGCCGCGGGCGACCATGATGCCGTCGCTCGCGCGCAGGATCTCTTCGAGCTTCGGAATGGCTTCGGCGCGCTCGATCTTGGCGATCATCCCGGGCTTGTGGCCGTATTCGGCGGCCGCCACGTTGCACAGCTGGCGGGCCATTTCCATGTCGGTGGCGTTCTTCGGAAAGCTCACGGCCACGTAGTCGGCCTGGAAGCTCATCGCGGTCTTGATGTCTTCCATGTCCTTGGCGGTCAGCGCGGGGGCGGTGAGGCCGCCGCCCTGCTTGTTGATGCCCTTGTTGTTCGAGAGTTCGCCACCCAGCTTGACGGTGGTGTAGACCGCTTCGCCCTTCACGCCGTCGACCGTGAGCACGATCAGGCCGTCGTTCAGGAGCAGCCTGTCGCCGGGCTTCACGTCGCGCGGCAGGTCCTTGTAGTCCAGGCCCACGGCATCGACGTCGCCCAGCTCGGTGCGCGAGGCGTCGAGCACGAACTTGGCGCCCGCCTCGAGCAGCACCTTGCCCTGCGCGAAGCGGCCGACGCGGATCTTCGGTCCCTGCAGGTCGGCCATGATGGCCACTTCGCGCCCGGCCTTGCGGGCGGCTTCACGGACCATGGTGGCGCGGTCGATGTGGTCCTGCGCCGTGCCGTGGCTGAAATTCAGGCGCACCACGCTGACCTTGGCCTGGATCATCTTCTCCAGCAGTTCGGGGGTGCTGGACGCCGGGCCGAGGGTGGCGACGATCTTGGTGGCGTGGCGGGGGATGCGATCCGTGCTCATGAAATGTGTCTCCGTTTTGTATTCGCTACTGTATACACTTTGTGTGTCTGACGGAAGTCACCCTCACGAGATTCCCCGCCGCGGAGATCACCCCGCCGCGCGCTTGCTCAGAATTTCGAAGGCCGGCAGGGTCTTGCCCTCCAGCACTTCGAGGAAGGCGCCGCCGCCGGTCGAGATGTAGCCGACCTGCTTTTCGATGCCGTACTTGGCGATGGCTGCGAGCGTGTCGCCGCCGCCGGCGATCGAGAACGCGCTGCTCTCGGCAATGGCTTGTGCGATGGCCTTGGTGCCGCCGGCGAACGCGTCGAACTCGAACACGCCGACCGGGCCGTTCCAGACGATGGTGCCGGCTTCGCGCAGTTGCGCCGCAAGGATCGCGGCCGTCTTGGGGCCGATGTCCAGGATCAGGTCGTCGTCGGCCACGTCGCTCGCGTCCTTGACGGTGGCAGGCGCATCGGCCGCGAAGGTCTTGGCGGTGACCACGTCCACGGGAATCGGCACGTCGGCACCGCGTGCGCGCATCGCCTCGATCACCGCCTTGGCCTGGTCGACCAGGTCGGGCTCGGCCAGCGACTTGCCGATCGAAAGGCCCGCCGCCAGCATGAAGGTGTTGGCGATGCCGCCGCCGACGATCAGCTGGTCCACGTTGGCCGACAGGCTCTTGAGGATGGTGAGCTTGGTGCTGACCTTGGAACCGGCCACGATGGCCACCAGCGGCCGCTTGGGCTGGGCCAGCGCCTTGGTGATGGCGTCGATCTCGGCAGCGAGCAGCGGGCCGGCCGCGGCGATCCTGGCGAATTGCGCGATGCCGTAGGTGGTGGCCTCGGCGCGGTGGGCGGTGCCGAATGCGTCGTTCACGTAGATGTCGGTGAGCGCGGCGAGCTTGCGGGCGAGCGCCTCGTCGTTCTTCTTCTCGCCCTTGTTGACGCGGCAGTTCTCCAGCAGCACGACCTGGCCGGGCTTGACGTCGACGCCATCGACCCAGTTGGCCACCAGCGGCACATCGCGGCCGAGCAGTTCGCCCAGGCGCTTGGCCACCGGAGCGAGCGAGTCTTCGGGCTTGAACTCGCCTTCGGTCGGGCGGCCCAGGTGCGAAGTAACCATCACGGCGGCGCCGGCGTCGAGCGCCAGCTGGATGCACGGCACCGAGGCGCGGATGCGCGTGTCCTCGGTGATGTTGCCTGCATCGTCCTGCGGCACGTTGAGATCGGCGCGGATGAAGACGCGCTGGCCGGCGGCCTTGCCCTCAGCGCAGAGGTCGGTGAATCGAATGACGTTCATGGGTCTCTGGAGATAGTGGAAAACAGGTCGTCTTGCATTGTAGGTATCGCCCTGCGGGCGCTCTATGCGCCTCTTGCGGGGTTCTGATGCTTTTCAACCCTTCGGCTGCGCCTTGGCGAAGCGCTCCAGGATCTCGACGAAGCTCGCGGCGGCCGGCGAGAGCGCGCGCCGCGCCGCGCTGTAGACGCACACCTCGCGGTGGAAGTCGGGCGACTCCAGCCGCACCATCTGCAGCCCGTGTGCGCGTACCAGCGGCGCCGAATAGGTCGGGCACACGGTGAGCCCGAGCCCCGCGGCCACCATGCCGAGCGCGGTCGTCATGTACGACACCTCCTGGGTGCCGGGGCGCAGCATCAGCTCGCGGTCCGCCGGGGCCAGTTCGGGCAGCACGCGCTGGCGGAAGTCGCGCGTGGGCGCGATGAAGGTGCAGGGGCCGAGCTCGTGCCAGCGCACCTTGCGGCGCCTGGCAAAGGCGTGGTCGGGCGGGCAGATCAGCCAGTGCCGGTCGCGCAGCAGCGTGCGGCGGTCGATGGTGGCGTCCACCGCCACGTCCTGCCCGACCGCCAGCTCCACATCGCCAGCGATCACGCCGGCCAGCAGGTGCTCGGGCAACGTGTCGGCCAGGCGCACGTCGACATCGGGATACGCCGCGCGATAGAGCGCGATCACGCGCGGCATCAGCGTGCAGGCCATGAGCTGCGGCGCCGCAAGACGTAGCAAGCCTTTCTTCTTGTCACGAAGATCGGTCACGCCGGCCACGGCGCTCGTGAGGTCGCCGAGGAGGCGATGTACCGAGGGCAAAAACTCGCGCCCGGCCTCCGAGAGTTGCACGCGCCGCGTATGGCGATCGAGCAGCTGCACGCCCATCTCGCGTTCGAGTTCGCGCACCAGCACGCTGAGTGCCGACTGCGTGAGATGCAGTTGCTGCGCGGCGGCGGTGAAGCTGCCGGCCTCGGCAACGGCGGCGAAGGCTCGCAGCTGGCGCAGGGTCAGATTCATACGTCTATTTCATCAATCGATGAATTAATTTCGATTGCATCATAAGACGCAGCATCGCCAAATAGCGGCTCCAACGGAGACCCGAATGCCGACGACCGCCAACACCGCGCCACCTGTCCGGGGCCTTCACCACTTCGCCTGGCGCTGCCGCGACAGCGAAGAGACCCGCCACTTCTACGAAGACCTGCTGGGCCTGCCGCTGGCGCACATCATCCAGAGCGACCACGTGCCGAGCACGGGCGAATACTGCCCCTACGTACACATCTTTTTCCAGATGCGCGACGGCTCCTACATCGCCTTCTTCGACCTTGGCGACGACACCGCCGCGCTGCCTTCGCCCAACACACCCGCCTGGGTCAACCACATCGCGCTGCGCGTCGACTCGGTGGACGACCTGCTGGCCGCCAAGGCGCGGCTCGAAGGCGCGGGTGTCGAGGTGCTGGGGGTGACCGACCACCACATCATCGAATCGATCTACTTCTTCGATCCCAACGGCATTCGCCTGGAACTGACGACGCCGACCGTGCCGCAGGCGGAGATGGATGCGCATGCGCGGCACGCGCGCGCGGACCTCGATGCGTGGACGGCGCGCAAGGCGGGGCTTCGTGCAGCAAAGGGCGCCTCGAATGTCTGACCTTCAACTCGCCGTCATCGACGTGAAGCCCGGCGCGGCGATGGAAAGCCAGTCGGGCCTGCAGTTGCTGCGCCCGCGCATCTACGGCGCGTACCGCGCGCCGCAGGGTCCGAAGAAGGTCGCGGCCATCGTGATGCATCCGACCAGTAATTTCATGGGCCACTACCTCATCGGTCCGCTGGCCGAGCGCGGCATCTGCTGCATGGGGTTGAACTCGCGCTTCGTGGGCAACGACACGGTGCTGCTGATGGAGCGCGCGATCCAGGACCTGGGCGCCGGTGTGCGGTACCTGCGCGAAGCCGGCTACGAGAAGGTGTTCCTCGTCGGCAACTCGGGCGGCGCAGCGCTCGCGGCCTTCTACCAGGCGCAGGCCGAGCACCTCACCGCCACGCATTTGCCCGACGGCGATCCGACGCACCTGCACCCGAGCGACCTGCCGCCGGTGGACGGCATCGCGCTGTGCGCCGCGCACCTGGGCCGCACGCGACTGATGCGCGACTGGATCGACCCCTCGGTCACCGACGAGCACGATCCCCTGTCGATGGACCCCGACCTGGACATGTACGACCCGCGGCATCGCGTGCCCTACGACGTCGAATTTCTCGCGCGCTTCAGCGCAGCGCAGAAGGCGCGGCTGGACCGCATCGAGCAGTGGTGCATCGACCGCCTCGCGTTGCTGCGCAACACGCCGGGCGCACCGCGCGACCAGACCTTCATCGTGTACCGCACGCATGCCGACCCGCGCTGCGTGGACCTGTCGCTCGATGCCAACGACCGCCTGCCCGGCAGCGTGTGGGGCGATGCGCGGCAAGTGAACTACTCGGCCAATGCGATGGGCCGAACCACTTCGCTCACCGCATTCCTCTCGCAATGGTCGTCGCGCTCGCAGGCCGATGGGCCGGTCAATCTCGCGCGCACCACGGTGCCCAAGCTGCTGCTGACCTACACGGGCGATCAATCCACCTTTCCGAGCACGCGCGACGCGTGGATGGCCGCGGGCGGCGCGCGCATCCGCAACGTCGACATCGTGGGCGGCAACCATTACCTGGCGGGCCAGCCCGAGCTGATCCCGCAAGCGGCGGACGCCATCGCCGGGTTCGCCCACGCGCTCTAGACGATCGATGGAAACCTTCGCGTTCGCACCGGCGTACGAGCTGCCGGCCTGGCCATTCGAGCCGCCGCCCGAACTGGGCAGCGGCGAGATCGTTCGCCATCCGATCGTGATCGTCGGTGCCGGCCCCTCGGGGCTCACGCTGGCCTGCGACCTCGCGCGACGCGGCGTGCGCGCGGTGCTGCTGGACGAGGACGACACCGTCGGCGTGCGCGGCGCGTCATCGCGCGGCATCTGCTATGCGCAGAAGAGCCTGGAGATCTTCGAGCGCCTGGGCATCTGCGGACGCATCGCGGCCAAGGGCATCACCTGGTCGTTCGGGCGCACCTTCTCGGGCGTCGAGGAGGTCTACAACTTCAACCTGCAGGCGGCGAGCGTCTCGAAGCAGCCGCCGTTCATCAACCTGCAGCAGTTCTATGTCGAGTGGTTCCTGGTCGAGCGCATCCTCGAGCTCGGGCTGACCGACGTGCGCTGGAAGAGCCGCGTGACGCGCGTCGAACAGCTGGCCGATGGCGTGCGCCTGGACATCGAGACGCCGGCGGGCAGCTACGCGATCGAGGCCGACCGGCTGATCGACGCGACCGGCGCCAACAGCCCGATCCGCACGCAGCTGGGCATCGAGGCGCATGCGTCGCGCAGCACCGACCGCTGGTGCATCAGCGACGTGCGCTTTGCCAAGCCGCTGCCCACCGAGCGCTGGACCTGGGTGGACGCGCCCTTCAACGAAGGCCGCGGCGTCTGGCAGCACCTGATGGCCGACGGCGTGTGGCGCATCGACTACCAGATGCCCGAGGACTGCGACACGGCCCACATCAGCCGCCCCGAAGTGGCGGGCGCGCGGCTGCGGGAGCAACTCGGGCCGGACGTGGAATTCGAGTTCGTCTGGATCGGCCCGTACGGCTACCGCGACCATCTGCTCGAG
Source organism: Variovorax paradoxus (assembly GCF_000834655.1). GTDB lineage: Bacteria > Pseudomonadota > Gammaproteobacteria > Burkholderiales > Burkholderiaceae_C > Variovorax > Variovorax paradoxus_F. Next base: position 238,993 of record NZ_JXQQ01000008.1, on the reverse strand, counting down.
CGCTTTCGCCACGGCCGCGTGTTCTTCATCGGCGATGCGGCGCACGTGGTGAGCCCCTTCGGCGCGCGCGGCGGCAACAGCGGCATCCAGGATGCGGCGAACCTCGGCTGGAAGCTGGCGCTGGTCGCGCAGGGGCAGGCGGGCGATGCGCTGCTCGACAGCTACGACGCGGAGCGCCAGCCCGCCGCGCAGGAGAACCTGCGGGTGACCAGCCGCTCGGCGCGTTTCCTCGCGCCGCGTTCGCCGGCCGAGCACCTGCTGCGGCGGGCGGTGGTGGCGCTGGCGGCGCGCCATCCGTTCGCGCGGGCGCTGGTGAACACCGGGCGCATGTCGGTCGCCAACGACTACCCTGCCGCGCCGCAATTGCCCGAGGGCGGGCGCTCGCTGCAGAACCTGCCGATGCGCTGGGCCGATGGCCGCGAGACGTCGTTGATGCAGCTGCTGGCCGACGGCACCCGATGCATCGGCCTCTGGTTGAACCCCACGAGCGACGAAGCCAGGGAGGCGATGAACGCGACCGCATCGCTGCCGCTGCGCCTGCTCGCCATCGGCGGGGACAGCGGCTTGCCGACGCTGCAGGCCGACGAAAAATTGTCGGCCCACCTCGGCCTTCATGAAGCCGGCAGCTTCGTGCTCGTGCGCCCCGACGCCTACCGCGCCGCGACGCTTTCGAACGCCACGCCCGATGCCATCGCCGCCGCGCTGCGCACGGCCTTGGCCCTGCGCTGAAGGCCTACCAGCCCTGCCAGAGATGCAGCGGCAGGTACACCGCCATGCCTGCCAGCATCGTGCCGAGCACGCCGCGGCGCCAGAAGTAGTACGCGCCGCCGACGACGGCCGCATACAGGCGCGCATCGTGCAGCGTGGTGATCAGGTGGCCCTGCGTCATGACGATCTCGGGCGCGATCACGCCAGCCAGCGCCGCGGCCGGCGCGTAGTGCAGCGCGCGGTGCGCCCAGTCGGGCAGGCCCCAGGGACGGTCGAGGATGAAGAAGAAGCAGCGCGTGAGCACCGTGACGAGTGCCAGGCCGGCGATGACGCCCAGCGTCCACAGGTCGGTGCCTCTCACTTGGCGTCCTCCGCGTCGGGGTCGAGCCCGAACTGCTTCTCGAGCCAGAAGCACAGCAGCACCGCGGCACCGATGGCCACGACGATGTTGAGCTTGAGCGGCAGCGCATAGGCCGCGACGGCGGTGGCGCCGGCGATCAGCGCGGCCAGCACGCGCAACGGCGTCGTCGCCATCGAGCAGACGATCGCCACCAGGCTCAGCACGCCCGCGAAGCCCAGGCCCCAGGTCTGCGGAATGAAGTTGGCCAGCGCAATGCCCAGCAGGCTCATGCCCATCCACGAACACCAGGTCACGAAGTAGTTGCCGGTGAGGTAGGCCTCCTGCGACTGCTGCTCGGCAAGGGTCACGGGGGGCGCAGGGTACTGCTTCGTGAAGAGCGCGTAGCTCAGGTCCGCCGTCAGGTAGCCGTGCGTGAGGCGCCGCCAGCGCGGCATGTGCATGAGGTAGGGCCGCAGGTGCAGGCTGAAGACCACGAAGCGCAGGTTGACGCAGAAGCCCGTCGCCAGGATCACCCACGCCGGCGCGCCCGCGAAGAGCAGCGGAATGGCCGCAAGCTGCGAACTGCCGGCATAGACGAACAGCGTCATCGCCACCGCCTCGACCACGCTCATGTTCGACTTGACCATGGCCACGCCGGTCATCAGGCCCCAGGCACCGATGCCCAGCGCGGCCGACGACATGTCGCGGATGCCCTTGCGGAATTCGGGGCGCTGGCGGATGGCTTGCGAAAGAAACATCAGCCGAATACCTGCCCGGGCTTCAGGTCGAAGCCCCGCAGGAAATCGGCCACGGGCAAACGCTTGCCGCCCGGGCGCTGGAGCTCCGTGAGCATCACGCCGGCATCGCCCGCTGCCACCGCGACGCCGGTGTCGCTGACGGCCAGGATCGTGCCTGGCGCGGCCGAGGCATCGGCGGGCACCGCGTGTGCGGTCCAGAGCTTGACGGTCTCGCCGTCGAGCGGGCTGTTGGCGCCCGGAAACGGATCGAATGCCCGGATGCGTCGCACGATGGCATCGGCGGACTGGGCCCAGTCGATCTGCGCCTCGTGTTTTTCGACCTTGTTGGCGTAGGTGACGCCCTCGGCCGGCTGCGGCGTGCGGGTCAAGCTGCCGAGGTTCGCCAGTGCTTCTACGATCATCCGGCCGCCGAGCGCGGCCAGGCGGTCGTGCAGGCGGGCGGTGTTGTCGGCGCCGATGGCGACGGCTTCGCGCAGCAGCATGTCGCCGGTGTCCAGGCCAGCGTCCATCTGCATGATGGTGATGCCGGTTTCCGGGTCGCCGGTTTCGATGGCGCGGTGGATGGGCGCCGCGCCGCGCCAGCGCGGCAGCAGGCTCGCGTGGATGTTCAGGCACCCGTGCGCGGGCAGGTCGAGCACCCACTGCGGCAGGATGAGCCCGTAGGCAGCGACCACCATCACGTCGGGCTGGGCCTCCTGCAGGGCATCGCGACCGATGGCTGCTTCGTCGGGGTATTTGCCGTCCAGGCGCAGGCTCCGTGGCTGCGCGACCGGCCAGTTGTTGGCGACGGCGCACTGCTTGACGGGGGATGCCTGCAGCTTCATGCCGCGACCCGCAGGCCGGTCGGGCTGGCTCAGCACCAGGACGATGTCATGGCCGGCGGCGGCGATGGCCTCCAGGGCGACGCGCGCGAACTCGGGCGTGCCCGCAAAAGCGACCTTGAGCCGGCTCAATCCCGGACCCGTTCGAATTCGAGGTCATCCCCCGTGTGATAGCGACGGACCACGCCGGTCGGGTCGATATAGATATAGAGCATGCGCCGCTCGTTCACTGCCTTGTAGCGCCATGTCCAGACGACGCCGTCGAAGGAGCTCACGCGGTCGATCTGGTACGGACGGCCGTAGAACGCCATGACATCGTTCTGGCGCCACTGGTTGACCTTGATGTCGTAGCCGAAGCGTGCTTCGTTGAGCACCTGGGTCACCGAGACCACCTTGCCCGAGGCGTCCACATCGATGTCGGTGACCTCGAAGCCGGCCGGCATGCGCGAATACTGCAGGCGCTCGCCGCCGTTGTTGAGCGGATAGCGGCCGGTGGGCGCACCCAGGCGCTGCAGGGTGTCGGCGGCCGTGGCGCCGGGCTGGACGCGGGTAGGCTCGTTGGCACAGCCGGCAACGGCCGCAAGAACCGCCAATGCCGCGAGGGAGCCGAGGCTGCGCAATGTCATGAGGTTCAGGCCCGTTCGCGCATTTCTTCGCGCTGTTGCTTGAGCAGCTTGCTCTTGATGCGGTTGCGCTTGAGAGGCGAGAGGTATTCGACGAAGACCTTGCCCAGCAGGTGGTCGAGTTCGTGCTGGATGCACACGGCCAGGAGGCCCTCGGCCTCGATGGTGCGCATTTCGCCGTTTTCGTCGAGCGCCTGGACCTTGACCGAGGTGGAGCGCATCACGCCGTCGTAGATGCCAGGCACGGAGAGGCAGCCCTCTTCGTTGAGTACCTTCTCGTCGCTCGCCCAGGTTATTTCGGGGTTGATCAGCACGATCGGCTTGTTGCGCTCTTCGGAGACATCGATGACGACGAGCCGCTCGTGCACGTCGACCTGGGTGGCCGCCAGGCCGATGCCTTCGGCGTCGTACATGGTCTCCAGCATGTCGGCAACCAGGGCCTTGACGCGCGCATCGACGCCCTGCACCGGCTTGGCCACCGTGTGCAGGCGCTTGTCCGGGTAACTCAGAATGATTCGTTTGGCCATGAAATCGGGGGGAAGTTGTGGCTATTTTCGCCAATTCCGCGACGCCGGGCGCCCCGCAGGCCCGAAAACGTTGCCCTTCCAAGGGCTTCGGGCGCAGAATTCGTAGCAAATTGTGAGATTCGTATGCGCAGCGATACGTCGCGCGCTCACCCATCCAGACATGAAAAAGCTCAGATCCACCGAACGCCAGCGCCCCAATCTCTTCGCCACGCTGACCGCCCTGGCGGTAATCGGCAGTTGCGGCGCCACCACGGCCTGGGCACAAAACTATCCTGTCACACCTCAGCAGCGCGCCACCGCACAGCAGACCGCCCAGGCGGGCGTTCCGCTGAGCGAGCTGTCGCCCCGGGCACCCGACGAATACACGGTCAAGCCCGGCGATACGCTCTGGGCCATCTCCCGCCTCTACCTGCTGCGCCCCTGGCGCTGGCCGGAGCTGTGGGGCATGAACATCAACGAGATCGCCAACCCCCACCGCATCTACCCCGGCCAGGTTCTCTACCTGGACAAGAGTGGCGGCCGGGCACGCCTGACCACCCGCCGCGGCGGCGTGAGCGGCGACGGCGGCACCATCAAGCTGTCACCACGCACCCGTTTCGATTCACTGGCCGGCATGGCGTTGCCCACGCTCAACCCGAGCCTGATCGAACCCTTCCTCAGCGAGCCGATCGTCGTGGACGCCAACACGCTAGATAGCGCGCCGCGCATCGTCGCCGGCAACGACAGCCGCGTGCTGCTGTCGCGCGGCGACCGGGCCTACGCCCGCGGCAACCCCGAGACGCCGCTGGTCGAGGTGCCGGGCCCCGTGCAGCACTACCGCATCTTCCGCAACGCCACGCCACTGAAGGACCCGGGCACGGGCGAGATCCTCGGCTACGAGGCGCAGTACCTGGGCAAGGCCCAGCTGCAGCGCGGCGAGTCGACCACCATCGAGACGGTCGACGACAAGGACATCATCACGGTCGTTCCGGCCAGCATCGACATCGTGGCGTCGCGCGAAGAAATGCGCGCCGGCGACCGCCTGCTGCCCGAGCCGCCGCGCCAGCTCTTGAGCTACGCGCCCCGCGCGCCTTCGACGCAGGTCGACGGCCGGATCATCTCGGTCTACGGCAACGCGGTGCAGTTCGCGGCGCAGAACCAGGTGGTGGCCATCAACAAGGGCACGCGCGACGGCATCGACAGCGGCCACGTGCTGGCCATCCTGAAGAACGGCGAAACCATCCTCGACCGCACCGGCGCGCGCAAGGAAACCATCAAGCTGCCGAACGAACGCATCGGTCTCCTGATGGTGTTCCGCACTTTCGAGAAGGTCTCTTACGCCCTGGTGCTGGAGATCAACGACACGCCGAAGGCGGGCGACTTCCTCGTCAACCCCTGATCGGCTTTCCGGCGCCCACGTCCTCGCCCGTACCCGTTTGGAACGCGCAGAACTCGCAGGCTGGCTGCGGCTTTCACTGACGCCGGGCATCGGCGACGGCACCGCGCGCAAGCTGCTCGCGGCCTTCGGCCTGCCCGAAGGGGTTTTCGGGCAAGGCAATGCCGGGCTGCGGCAGGTCGTCAGCTCGGCGCAGGCAGATGCCCTCCAGCAGGCACCCCAAGGCCTTCAGGCGGCGGTCGACCAGACCTGGCAGTGGCTGCAAACGGCCGACGCCAGCGGCGTCACCCGCCGCCTCGTCACGCTTGGCGATGCCGGCTACCCCGCGTCGCTGCTCGAGATGGCCGACCCGCCGCTGATGCTCTATGTGCTGGGCGCCGCGGACTTCGACCTCACGCAGCTGCAGCACAGCGTCGCCGTCGTCGGCAGCCGCAACCCGACGCCGCAAGGCGCCACCAACGCGCGCAGCTTTGCCCGCGCGCTGGGCGATGCGGGGGTGCCCGTGATCTCTGGACTGGCGCTGGGGGTCGATGGCGCGGCGCACCAGGGCGCGCTCGATGCCGCCGGCGATGCGCCGCGGCTCGCCACGGTGGCCGTGGTCGGCACGGGCCTGGACCGCGTGTACCCCGCGCGGCATCGCGACCTCGCGCACCGCATCACCCTGCAGGGGCTGATCGTGAGCGAGCTGCCGCTCGGCACGCCGCCCCTCACGCAGAATTTTCCGAAGCGCAACCGGCTGATCGCGGGTCTGGCGCGCGGCACGCTGGTGGTCGAGGCGGCGTTGGCGTCCGGCTCGCTCATCACCGCACGGCTCACCTCGGAGCAGGGCAAGGAAGTGTTCGCCATCCCGGGCTCGATCCACTCGCCGCAATCGCGTGGCTGCCATGCGCTGATCCGCCAGGGCGCCAAGCTGGTCGAGTCGGTGGCCGACATCCTCGAAGAACTGCCCCCGCTGCGCACGAACGGCGTGGCAAACGCCGCAGCCTCGAACGGACACGGCGGCAATGACGCACCAGCCTCCGAAGACCCGCTGCTCGACGCGCTCGGCTTCGAACCCGTGAGCCTCGATGCCCTCAGCGCGCGCACCGGATGGAGCGCAGCCGCGCTGCAGGCCAGGATGCTCGAGCTCGAACTGGACGGGCACATTTCACGACTGCCCGGCGGACTCTTCCAACGAATGGCTTCCACCTAGCCTGCCACGCACATTCGTGGGCTATATTGGGCTCATGTTCGAAGTGCTTGTTTTTGTGTACGAAAACTATTGGCGCGGCGATGCCTGCCCCGAACCCGAACAGCTGGGCCGCAAGCTCAGCGCCCACGGCTTCGAGGCAGACGAGATTCGCGATGCCCTGCACTGGCTCGACGGCCTGAGCCTCGCAACGCAGGGCATACAGCTGGAACTCGACCCCGACGACGATGCCACCGCAACGATCAGCTTCCGCGGAGCCCCCGAAGCCTCGTTGCCCCAATCCGACGACGCCATGCGCGTCTATTCCCAGGCCGAGCAGGAGCACCTGGGTGCCGAATGCCTCGGCTTCATCCGTTTCCTCGAACTGTCGGACGTGCTGTCGTGTGGATTGCGCGAGATCGTGATCGAACGCGCGATGGCGGCACCGGGCGATCCGGTGGCGCTCGACGAACTCAAGATCATCGTGCTCATGGTTCACTGGAGCACCGGCATCGAGCCCGATGCATTGGTGCTCGACGAGCTCTGCGAAAGCCGCGAAGGCCGTATCGCGCATTGAGCTGGGCTCGCCCCCAGGCTTCGCGCACTTCGTGTCGCTACGCCAACCCCTTACCGGGGGCAGCGCCTGCGGCCCGGCAAAGCCGGTTCCGCGGCACTCTTGAAAAGGGACCGCAGCTCGCTAGTTCAGCAAACGCTCGGGGTTGGCATCGAGCTTCGCCAGCGCCTCGCGCGTGGCGCGCACCGTGAGCGTTTCTTCCTCGGCCGGCACCAGGAGGCCCGCCTGCAGGTAGGTTGCCAACCGGCCCGCCTGGATCAGGAAGCTGCGACCATCTGCGGTGGCGAACAGGTGCAGCTGCTTCCTGTCGCTGCGCCAGACGAACTGCACCTGGCTCACGCGGTCGTTGTGGTCCAGCATGAACCAGTTGCCCACCTGCAGTTCGTGCGCCCAGGCCAGCATGTCCTCGGGCACCTGCACGCCGGCGGCATCGGGCACCACCTCGATCGATGCGGCGTCCACCCCCAGCAGCAGTTCGATGCTGTGGGCATCGAGCGGCAGGTCGGCGGTGCCGCCGATGTCGCTCACGAAATCTTCCAGGTGCGCCAGGCGCTCGGCCATGGCTTCGATCTTGGCCTGTGGAATGGCCTCGGTCTTCGAGAGGAACGCATCGGACAGCGTGGCGCCGATGGTCTTGATGTGCGCTTCCTGCGGCTCGTCGACGATGCCCAGGAGCGCCATGCCCTGGCGCAGGCGCTGCAGGAGCTGCGGCAAATCCTGGATAACGCGGGCGCGGTCGGTGCGGTTGGGCTTGGCGCTCGCGGCCCAGACCAGCTCGGAGGCCACGCGCTTGAGCATGACCGTCTGCTCGCCCTGCGCACCGTAGCGCAGCGCGGCAATCGCCAGCACCTCGGCCCAGACCTTGAACAGAAACTCGCGGATCTCGTCGCGCACCGGCATGTCGTTGAGCATCTTGCGCAACTCGATGGTGTACTGGATCGCCATTGTCTCCTTCTGCTCGACCTGCTGCGCGACGCTCATCACGCGCTGCGTGGTGTCGCTCTGCGTGAGGTAGCGGTTGAGGAAGGCGACGAACTCGTCGAACACGAGCTTGAACACGCGCTGACCAGTCTCGGGGTACTGCTCGATCACCTGCACCACGCGGCGGATCTCGCCCTCGAGCGCGCTGCCGGTGATGGCGGCCGCATCGAAGCCCATCACGCAGGAGCCCATGCGGTCGATCAGCATGCGCGCGGGGTGCTGCAGCGTCCCGAAGAATTCGGGCTCGGCGATGGCCACGCGCAGCACCGGCATTTGCAGCCGCGCGAACCACACGCGCGCCGAGAACGGAATCCGCTCTTCCGCGAGGATGGCCTGGAACATGAGCGCGACGATCTCGACGGTGGCCTTGTCGGCCGTGGTGGGCGCGCGCTTCTTGAGTTCGGCGCTGCGCCGGCGCAGGTCGACTGCGGTCTGCTGGATCAGCGTGGCCTGCTCGCCGGACGCCTCCATGTACTGCGTGGCCGCCATGCGGTAGGCGGCCTCGGCGTCGGCGATGGCGCCGGCAAAGGTCCTGGAGAACGCTCGGGGCCCGGTGCTGCCGCCAACGCCGGCGCCAGCCACGTTGCCGCCGCCCGAGCCGGGGCCGGTCGCACGTCCCGCCTGTGCGGTGGCGGCGATCGAGTTCTGGGCGCTGACGATGGTGGTGTCGCCGCCGATGCGCGCGGTGACGAAGCGCTTGAGGCTCAGAAGCGCGGTCTGCGCGCGCTGCCGCGCGATCGTGAGCGGCGAGCCACCGATGGTCGACGACGTGGACATCGGCACGGAGACGTGCTGCTGTTGCGGCGCCTGGGCGCCGAAGCCGGATCGCTGCTGGCCGCCGCCGTCCATCGGTGCGGTGCCCGTCCCCGCTCCGCCCGCGACCGAACTGTTGCCGCCGCCGGCATTGCCGGTGCGCCGCACGAAGCTCTTGAGGTCGATCTCCTGCATCACGCCATTGGCGATCAGGTGGGCATTGGCGCTCTCGTAGGCTTTCACGACCACATCGAGCAACTGCTGCTGCACCGTGTCCTGGATGCGGCTCCAGAGCTCGCGGCTGAGACCCGCGGCCAGCCACTGCTCCACCAGCAGCCTGGCCAGCGTCTCGGGCTTGAGCACGTCCTTCGAATCGAGTTCGCTGGTGCCTTCCAGGTGCTGGATGCGCAGCCGCAGGTCGCTGAGCTCGAAGCTCGCCTTGTCGTGGATCACCTGCGCCAGGCGCGAGGCGAGGATGTTGGTCTCGACGACCTCGTCGCCGATGAGCTCGAGCCGCAGCGCCGTGGGAAAGCTCGTGAGCCCGCCGGTCTGGCCGGAAGCGCCCAGGGCCTTGCGCCAACTCGTCTGCGCGAGGGTCACCCATTGGGTGGCCTGCCCCTGGAACGCCACGAAATCGTCGCGGTGCTCCTGCATCGCGCGGGCGTTGCTTACCTCGGAAGCCAGCTGCGTCAGCCGGTCGCGGATCGCGCGGGCCAAGGGGACGATGGCCCCTTCCGTGGCCAATACGAAACGCTCACGCGTCTCGCGTGCGAGCTGCAGGGAAGAGGCGGACCGCGCAATGCTCATTGAAAGATCGGGAAGGCCAGGGGAGAACTTTGTTCGTCAGCAACAACCGCGAGCTTGCATCGGGAAGCGTCACCGCACAAGTGCGGAGAATGCCCAGCGTTGCACGCGAACAGCGGTGCGGCCCTGCCGCCCCGCTTTTGTTGAACCCTGAAGTATCCGTCAGACCACCGCGCCGGCGTTGGGGTCGTCTTCGGATTCGCCGTCGCGCTTGGTCGGGCCGCCCTTGATCAGGTCTTCGCGCTTCACGCCCAGCCACATCGCGATGGCAGCGGCCACGAAGCACGAGGAATAGATGCCAAAGCAGATGCCGATGGTGAGCGCCAGGGCGAAGTAATGCAGCGTCGGGCCGCCGAAGAAGAACATCGACAGCACCACCAGCTGCGTGGAGCCGTGGGTGATGATCGTGCGGCTGATGGTCGAGGTGATCGCGCTGTCGATCACTTCGGCCGTTGTCATCTTGCGGTAACGGCGGAAGTTCTCGCGCACCCGGTCGAAGATCACGACCGATTCATTCACCGAATAGCCCAATACCGCCAGCACCGCCGCCAACACCGCCAGCGAGAACTCCCACTGGAAGAAGGCGAAGAAGCCCAGGATGATCACCACGTCGTGCAGGTTGGCCAGAACGGTAGCCAGCGCAAACTTCCATTCGAAGCGAAACGCCAGGTAGATCATGATGCCCACGACCACCATGGCGAGCGCCTTCAGGCCGTTGCTGGTGAGCTCGTCGCCCACCTGCGGCCCGACGAACTCGTTGCTGCGCAGCTCGACCGTCGGCTCGACCGCCTTCAGCGCGCCCATCACCTGGTCGCTCTGCTGGGTCGAGGTCATGCCCTTGTGCACGGGCAGGCGGATCTGCACCGAGGTGCCGAAGCTCTGCACCTGCACCTCCTGGTAGCCCAGCTTGGCGACGACGTCGCGCACCTTGCCGACGTCGGCCGACTGCTTGTAGGCCACTTCCATCACCGTGCCGCCGGTGAACTCCACCGACAGGTGCAGCCCGCGGTGGAACAGGAAGAACACGGCCAGCGCGAAGGTGACGAAGGAAACGATGTTCAGCACCAGCGCGTGGCGCATGAACGGGATGGTCTTGTGGATCCGGAAGAATTCCATGGCTGCTGCCCCTTACTTGGTTTCGGCCACAGCCGCGGCGTCCGTCTTCGGGCGCCAGACCGTGCCGATCGACACGCTCTTGAGCTTCTTCTTCTGGCCGTACCAGAAGTTCACCAGGCCGCGCGAGAAGAACACGGCCGAGAACATCGAGGTGACGATGCCGATGCAGTGCACCACCGCGAAGCCGCGCACGGGGCCCGAGCCGAAGGCCAGGAGCGCGATGCCCGCGATCAGCGTGGTCACGTTGGAGTCGAGAATCGTGCCCCATGCGCGCTCGTAGCCCGCATGGATCGCCGCCTGCGGCGAGGCGCCGTTGCGAAGCTCTTCCCGCACGCGCTCGTTGATCAGCACGTTGGAGTCGATGGCCACGCCGATCGCCAGCGCCATGGCCGCGATGCCGGGCAGCGTGAGCGTGGCCTGCAGGATCGAGAGAATGGCCACCAGCAGCATCAGGTTGACCGCCAGCGCGATCGACGAGAACACGCCGAACAGCGCGTAGTAGAGGCACATGAACACCATGATCGCGGCGAAGCCGTACATCACGCTGTCGAAGCCCTTCTTGATGTTCTCGGCGCCCTGCGTCGGGCCGATGGTGCGCTCCTGGATGATCTCCATCGGCGCGGCCAGCGAGCCGGCGCGCAGCAGCAGCGCGAGGTCGTTGGCTTCGCTCACGGTCATGGCGCCCGACACCTGGAAGCGGTTGCCCAGCTCGCCGTTGATCGAGGGAGCGGTGAGCACTTCGCCCTTGCCCTTCTCGAAGATCAGCATCGCCATGCGCTTCTTGTAGTTCTCGCGGCTCACGTCACGCATGATGTTGCCGCCCTTGGAGTCCATGGTCAGGTCGACCTTGGGCTGGTTGGTCTGCTGCTCGAAGCCGGGCTGCGCGTCGGTGAGGTTCTCGCCGGTGACCAGCACCTGCTTCTTCACGATCACGGCGCGGCCCGAGCGGTCGAGGAATTTCTCGGAGCCGAACGGCACCGGCCCGGTGCCCTGCTCGGCCGCGCGGCCTTCGGCGCTTTCGTCCACCATGCGCATCTCGAGCGTGGCGGTGCGGCCGATGATCGTCTTGGCCTGGGCCGGGTCCTGCATGCCGGGCAGCTGCACGACGATGCGGTCGATGCCTTGCTGCTGGATCACCGGCTCGGCCACGCCGAGTTCGTTGATCCGGTTGTGCAGCGTGGTCACGTTCTGCTTGAGCGCCGCGTCCTGGAAGCGGCGCGCGGCCTCGGGCTTGATGCTCGCCACGATGCGCGACTCGGTGCCCTGCTGGCTCTCGACGGTGCTCAGGTCGGGCATCTGGTCCTGGATCAGGCGCCGGGCGATTTCAAGGCTGTCGGCGTCGCGCAGCGTGACCTCGACCGTCTGGCCGTTGCGGTTCACCGCGCTGCCGCGCACCTTCTTGTCGCGCAGGCCCGTGCGGATGTCGCCGGCGAAGGACTCGGCCTTCTTGTCCAGCACGCCGCGCATGTCCACCTGCAGCAGGAAGTCGACCCCGCCGCGCAGATCGAGACCCAGGTACATCGGGAAGGCATGCAGCGCCGTCAGCCAGTGCGGCGAGCGCGACACGAGGTTCAGCGCCACCACGTAGGAAGCTTCGTCTGCGTTGGGCACCAGGGCCTGCTGCAGCGCGTCGCGCGCCTTGATCTGGTCGTCGGTGGTGACGAAGCGCGCCCGCACGGCGGTCGGCTCGAGCGTCAGCAGGTCGGGCGCGAGGCCCGCTGCCTTGAGCACGCTCTCGACCCGGGCCTGGGTCGACGCATCGATCTTGACGGTGGACTTGGCCGCCGACACCTGCACCGCAGGCGACTCGCCGAAGAAATTGGGCAGGGCGTAGATGAGCCCCACGAGCAGCACGATCACGATGATCGAGTACTTCCAGACCGGGTAACGGTTCATGAGAAAGCGCTTTTCAAGAAACGGGACACGGCGTGAATTGGGGCCCTGCGCCGCAAAGCGCAAGGATCAGCTCACGCCTTTATTTGACGGCGCCCTTGGGCAGGACCTGGACCACGGCGCTGCGCTGGATCTTGATCTCGATGCCGTTGGCGATTTCCAGGCCCAGGTACTGGTCGCCCAGCGAGGTGATCTTGCCGAGCACGCCGCCGGCCGTTGCGACTTCGTCACCCTTGGCCAGGGCTTCGATCATGGCGCGGGCTTCCTTCTGGCGCTTCATTTGCGGGCGGATCATGACGAAGTACAGCACGACGAACATCAGCACCAGGGGCAGCATGCTGCCGAGCGAGGACAACATGTCGCCGCCGCCGGCGGCTGCGGGCGCGGTCTGGGCGAAAGCAGAGGAAATGAACAAGAGAGTCTCCAGCAGAGAGATAGGGAAGAGGAAGCGAGAGGAGCGCGGACCGGGCCTGCCATTCCATCTCTTCGCGGCCACGGGATACGGGCCGCAAGTCAAAGCTCGGCGGGGCTTGGCGCCGCGCACAGCACCGGGCATTGTATTCGGGGCAAGGCGCCCTCCCACCGGCTTATCCGGCGCGGTGGGGAGGGCTTTCCGGGTATCCGGCTTGGCCGTTCTTTGCTACGTTTTGAATAGCAAAGAGCGCCCGGCAGGCGCTCTTCGGAGGCTGGAACGGCTGAAAAATCAGGCGGCCGCGCGCTGCCCCTGCGGATTGCGCCACCGGGCCATCAGCTCGCTCCAGCGCGTGCGGGCCGCCACGAGGTTTCGCTCCTTCACGTGACCGTAGCCGCGGATCTGCTCGGGCAGGCTCGCGATTTCCAGCGCCAGCGCGTGGTTGTCGGCACGCAGCGCGCCGATCACCTCGTCGATGCTCGCGCGGTATTCGGCGATCAGCGCGCGCTCGGTCTTGCGCTCCTCGGTACGGCCGAAGATGTCGAGCGCCGTGCCGCGCAGGCCCTTCAACTTCGCCAGGAAGCGGAAGCCCGTGAGCATCCAGGGGCCGAACTTCTGCTTCTGCAGCTGGCCCTTGGCGTTCTTTTTGGCAACGATCGGCGGGGCAAGGTGGTAGTTGAGTTTGAAGTCGCCTTCGAACATGCCCTCGACGCGGTCGAGGAACGAACGGTCGGTGTGCAGGCGCGCCACCTCGTACTCGTCCTTGTACGCCATGAGCTTGAACAGGTAGCGCGCCACCGTCTCGGTGAGCGCCGTCTTGCCCAGCAGCGACGATTCCGACTGCTGCACCTTCGCCACGAACTGCTTGTATTCCTCGGCGTAGGCGGCGTTCTGGTAGCCGGTCAGGAACTCGGCGCGGCGTGCCACGAGGGCTTCGACCGTCTCTCGCTTCTTGAACTCGATGACCTGGCCCGGGCGCACGCGCTTTTGCAGCTCCTCGGGTCGAACGGCCGCCTGGCGGCCCCATTCGAAGGCGGTCTTGTTGTTCTCGATGGCCACGGCGTTCAGCTCGATGGCGCGCATCAGCGACTCGTGCGCCAGCGGGATCCAGCCCTTTTGCCAGGCGTAGCCCAGGATCATCGGGTTGACGTAGATGCTGTCGCCCATCAGCGTGGTGGCGGCCGCATCGGCGTCGAAAGTGCCGATGCCGTCGATGCCCACGGCGCGCGCGATCTCGGCGGCGCAGGCGTCTTCGGGGTTCTGCCAGTTGGCGTTGCGCACGAAGGCGGCCGTGGGCGAGCTGTGGCTGTTGAGCGCCACGTGCGTGCGCCCTTCGCGCATGCGCGCCATGGTTTCGCCGTTGACCGTGACCAGCGGGTCGCAGGCCAGGATCAAATCGGCCGCGGCGGTGCCGACGCGCGTGGTGCGGATGTCGTCCTGCGTGTCGCCGATGAGCACGTGGCTCCAGGTGGCGCCGCCTTTTTGCGCCAGGCCTGCCGCGTCCTGCGTGACGATGCCCTTGGCCTCGATGTGCGCGGCCATGCCCAGGAGCTGGCCGATGGTGATGACGCCGGTGCCGCCGACGCCTGCCACCACCACGCCCCAGACCTTGCCGCCCGCGAGCGACGGAATCGCCGGCTCGGGCAGGAGGCCGAACTCGGCCGGCGTCGCGCCCTTGCTCTTGCTCTTCTTCTTGAGCTGGCCGCCCTCGACGGTCACGAAGCTCGGGCAGAAGCCCTTCAGGCAGCTCATGTCCTTGTTGCAGCTGCTCTGGTTGATGGTGCGCTTGCGGCCGAATTCGGTCTCCAGCGGCTCCACCGAGAGGCAGTTGCTCTGCACGCTGCAGTCGCCGCAGCCTTCGCACACCAGCTCGTTGATGACCACGCGCTTGGCCGGATCGACGGCCGTTCCCCGCTTGCGGCGGCGGCGCTTCTCGGTGGCGCAGGTCTGGTCGTAGATGATGGCCGTGGTGCCGGCGATGGCGCGGAACTCGCGCTGGATGTCGTCGAGCAGGTCGCGGTGCTTCACCTGCACGTGGTCGCCCGGGATCGAGACGCCCTCGTACTTCTCGGGCTCGTCGGTGACGATCACGACCTTCTTGGCGCCCTCGGCATGCAGGCTCTCGGCAATCTGCAGCACCGAGTGGCCTTCGGGGCGCTCGCCGACCTGCTGGCCGCCGGTCATGGCGACCGCGTCGTTGTAGAGGATCTTGTAGGTGATGTTCACGCCGGCCGCGATGCTCTGGCGAATCGCGAGCAGGCCGCTGTGGAAGTACGTGCCGTCGCCCAGGTTCGCGAAGATGTGCTGGTCGGTCGTGAAGGGCTGCTGGCCCACCCACGGCACGCCCTCGCCGCCCATCTGCGTGAAGCCGATGGTGGAGCGGTCCATCCAGGTCGCCATGAAGTGGCAGCCGATGCCGCCCATCGCGCGCGAACCCTCGGGCACCACGGTGCTGGTGTTGTGCGGGCAGCCCGAACAGAACCAAGGCTGGCGCGTGGCGTCGGCCACGCTGGTGGAGGCCTGCTGCACCACCATCGAACGCTCCTTGGCTTCGAGGATGGCCAGCTGCGCGTCGATGCGCGCGGTCATGTCGGCGCCGGCCGCGGCCAAGAGGCCGGTTTTCTTCAGCCGCCCGGCGATCGCCTTGGCGATGAGCGCGGGGTTCAGGTCCGCGTTGGCGCGCAGGAGCGTGTGCGCGGTCGGGTTGGGCATCGACCATTCACCGCCCGAGTAACCCTCGGCCGCGTGCACTTCGCCTTCGTCGAACTTGCCGACCACGTTGGGGCGCACGTCGGGGCGCCAGTTGTAGAGCTCTTCCTTGAGCTGGTATTCGATGACCTGGCGCTTCTCCTCGACCACCAGGATTTCCTGCAGGCCGGTGGCGAATTCGCGCGTGAGCTGCGCTTCGAGCGGCCACACCACGCCCACCTTGTGCAGGCGGATGCCCAGCTGGCGGCAGGCCGCGTCGTCCAGGCCCAGGTCCAGCAGCGCCTGGCGCGTGTCGTTGAAGGCCTTGCCGCTGGCCATGATGCCGAAGCGGTCGTTCGGGCCCTGAATCACGTTGTGGTTCAGGCGGTTGGCGCGGATGTAGGCGAGCGCGGCATACCATTTGTAGTGCATGAGCCGCGCTTCCTGCTCCAGCGCGTGGTCGGGCCAGCGGATGTGCAGGCCGCCCGGCGGCATTTCGAAGTCGGTGGGAATGACGATCTCGACGCGTTCGGGGTCGATCATCGCCGTGGCGCTCGACTCCACGATCTCCTGGATCGTCTTCATGCCCGACCACACGCCCGAGAAGCGGCTCATGGCGAAGGCGTGGATGCCCAGGTCCAGGATTTCCTGCACGCTGGTCGGAAAGAACACCGGCGTGCCGCAGGCCTTGAAGATGTGGTCGCTCTGGTGGGCGGCGGTGGAGCTCTTGGAGATGTGGTCGTCGCCCGCCACCGCGATCACGCCGCCGAATTCGGTGGTGCCCGCCATGTTGGCGTGCTTGAAGACGTCCGAGCAGCGGTCCACGCCCGGGCCCTTGCCGTACCAGATGCCGAAGACGCCGTCGAACTTGTTGGTGCCTTGCGGCGAAAAGCCCAGTTGCTGGGTGCCCCAGAGCGCGGTGGCCGCAAGCTCTTCGTTCACGCCCGGCTGGAAGACGATGTTCTGTTCCTTCAGGAACTTGCTGGCCTTCCACAGCGCCTGGTCGTAGCCGCCGAGCGGGGAGCCGCGGTAGCCGCTGATGAAACCGGCGGTGTTCTTGCCGGCCTGCTTGTCGCGCAACTGCTGCAGCATGGGCAGCTTCACGAGGGCTTGCACGCCGCTCATGAAAGCGCGGCCATAGTCCAGACTGTATTTGTCGTCGAGCGTGACGGTTTCTAGCGCGCGGCGGATGTGCTCGGGCAGCGGGGCGTTCATGTTGTCTGTCTCCGTATTGGCAGGGCCTTGTGGGCCTGGCTGGATTGGCTGTGGGTCTGTGCCCGGTAGGGCGCGAGCCCATGATCACGCAAAGTGTATGCCGGGGTTCGCGACAGGTGTTTGCGTTCTTTGCCCTGAAAAACGCGCTTCCAGAAAGAATCTTGCTTAATATCGGCACTCATGGAAAGCATTGACAAGTTCGACCTCGCAATCCTGCAAGAACTGCAGGCCGACGGCCGCCTCACGAACGCCGAGCTTGCCCAGCGCGTGGGCCTGTCGGCCGCGCCCTGCTGGCGCCGGGTGCGTGCGCTGGAGGAGGCGGGCTTCATCAAGGGCTACCGCGCCGAGATCGACCGCCACAAGATAGGGCTGGGCGTGCTCGCTTTCGTGCGCGTGGACACCGAGCGCGTCACCAACGAGGCCACCCGCAAGCTGGAAGACGCGATCCGCAAGATGCCCGAGGTGGTGGCCTGCCACTACATCAGCGGCACCGGCACCTTCGAGCTGCAGGTGGTGGCGCAAGACCTGAACGGCTTCTCGGCCTTCGCGCGGCAGCACCTGATGAACCTGCCGAACGTGAAGGACCTGCACACCAGCTTCTCGCTGGGCGAGGTGAAGGCGAGCAGCGCGTTGCCGCTGGGGCACCTGGCCAAATAGCGGCGCATGACATTTGCCCGCTTCGCGCGGGTTTTGTGCGCACCCCGCATGCAGGGGTGACCATTGTTAGCAGTGCGAAATCGCTGAGCCGCCAAGACTGTGGACCCCCGGCCGGGACGCGCCCGGCCTTCCACCTTCTTCATGGTTCGCATGATCCTCAGCCCACCCTTCCTGCCTGCCCGGCCGTCGCAATCCGAAACCGCCTGGCTCGACGCCGCCATGGCGCAGCCGACCTCCCGGCTATCGAGCACCAACGCCGCCGAAGGCTCGTTCCCCCTCAGCCTCCAGCTGGCTTGGCACAACGGCATCCACCTCCAGGCACCGCAGGCCGCGGGCGCGTACCTTCCGGTGCGCGCCATTGCCGACGGGACCGTCGTCTTCGTGCATCCGCCGACCGTGCCCGACAACGACGTCCACCACGCGCTCAACTACAACCCGTTCAACGCAGGCACACCCAGCCCCGCGTGGACCAGCGACGGCTTCGTCGTCATCGAACACAAGGGCGAGATTGGTGCGGCGGGCGCGGTGGCGACCGAGTTCGTCTACTACAGCGCGTGCATGCACCTGGGCAGCCTCGCCAGCCACCCGAGGACGCGCCGGCCGCTGAAGGCCGGGGATTTCGTCTACCGAAAGGAAGCGCTGGGCACGCCGGGACAGATCTACGGCCACGACGGGCAGATCCATTTCGAGATCTGCTGCGACGAGGCGAACCTCGAGAAGCTCACCACCCGCAAGCGGAACTGGGCCGACCCGCTGGCGCCCCAGCCACCGACCGCCAACGGCCGCACCGACGCCGTGTTCGGAAGCCTTTACATCTACCTGCCTGCGGGCACGCCGACCCGCTCGAGCCAGCCGACCAGCCACTTGCGTTCTGCCGTCCACACAGGCGGCGCAGCGAGCGCCGCCACCGACTTCTTCCTGCCCGACACCTTGCGCGCCGCGCAATGGGTGCAGATCACCTATGAGCACGGCAGCGCGATCCTCGCCAGCTACGACAAGCTGGGCGCGCCGATCGGCCAACCCCGCAACGACAGCCGTTACGACTACATCACCGTTGCCACCATGCGCCCCGGCGCCTCGCAGAGCTTCGAGTACGACCTGTCCGCCGTCGCCAACGACCGCCACGGCACGCTCGATGTCGCCACGCAAGCCACGAGCAGCCCCAGCGGCTGGTACGAGCTGCTGCGCTTCGGCCGCAACCTGGGGCCCGACGCGCTGCCGGCCAACGCCGCCCACTGGCGCAAGGTCGTCACGCCGGACGGAGGGCTCTGGGTCGATCTCAATGCGCCCGGAACCTTCAAGTTCAGCGATGCCGACTTCCCGGCGATCACGGGCTGGAATTGCTTCGACGACGACACGACCCAGACCGACCAGCGCTGCGATTCGCTGCGCATGAAGACGCTGATCCGCGATCCCGACCGGACCAACGACCGGCGCATGGAGCGCGCGCAACTGGCGCGGCGATTGGGAGAACCCGAGGTGCGCCACAAGCTGCGCCGGACGATCTGCAAGTTTCCGAGCGAGTGGGACCAGAAGGATGTCGAGAAACGGTACGGCTGGCTGGAGACGGAGGATTTCAAGTCAACGGATGACGACGCGACTGGGGTGCAGAAGTGGGAGCGGTTTGTGAAGCACGCGAAGGCGGTGACGTTTCCTGATTTACCGGAGGCCTTTCTGAAGGCTGATTGGCGGTTTCATCCGAGGGAATTCGTGGGGCATATGAGGCAATGCGGGTGGTTGAGCTGCGAAGAGATGAAGCAAATCTATAAGCGTGACTCTGCCAACAATGCACCGGTATTTTTAGCAATCGAAAAATACCAGTTGGCACTCAATCGGATGACGCAAAAATATCTTCTGAATACCAGAAAAAGATTGCCCCATATTTTTGGTCAAGGTGCGACGGAGTCGAATTTTCTAAAAACCATGCAGGAGACCGCCATGACGGGTATCGCCGTGAACGGCGAAGTACACGGAACCTCGGGGATTCACCCTCAGTCGAAAGCTGACGAGAGTAGCTTTGGGCATTGGTGGGGTTTGAATCCGAATGAACGGGTCGATTGGCACGGCTCGAGAAAATACAATAGCAACGGCGGCCTGATTTCAAGTTCCTACAATTGGCGAATGGGAAATCTCGGGAATCCGGATGCGCAAAAATTTCGTGGAAGAGGATTCAAGCAGTTGACTGGCAGAGACAACTATGTTCAGTATTGGGTTTATCGAGGATGGCTGGCCGCGTCCAGTTTCGACAAACACTGGTGGAGCGACCCGCAGTACATGGCAAGAAATGCCCAAGGGATGCGCAAAATTCCGGGAGTGGTCGACAACCCTGAAATCGTTGGAACCCAACCCTATAACTGCATGGACGCCGGGGGCTGGTATATGGTTTTTCAGCGCTCCGACGTCATTCGCGAAATTGACAGCGACCTGGATCACCTGGCTGCTGGCGCTCACGAGCAGTCGCAAGAAACCGCGACATCCAGAGCGGTCACGCGTGCCATCAACGGAGGCGAGCTCGGCTGGGACAAGCGCTTGGAAAACACCAGGGCAGCCAAGAAAATTCTTCTCGATAGCTGAATACTGAAATGATTGAAAAAAACATTCTCGGCATTCTGCTTTTCTTGGCATTCTCGAAATGCTTTTCACAAGAAATTTCCGCCTCAAAAACCAGTGGCCAAACATTGACTCTCAAGAAGGGTGAGAGATCTCTGAGTTGCACAAGCGAAGTGTTATTCGAAAGCTTCCGATATTCAGGCGATCGTCGGTTCTTGCTTTTTGAATATTTCAACAAGCAACTGAAGACGCCTCTTTTTTTAGGTTTCCTCAGACTATCGGATGCTTATGACCGATGCAACAAGAACTCAAAAATAAAGATCAATCGCGAGCCAGCGGGAGACAATATTCTGGACATCAGCGAAGCAGGAAAAATTTATGTGACTTACCAAGAAGATATGTACAGCATTGGCGGCAGCGCACTGCATTCTCGAACATATGTCGCAGTCAAACGCCTGGACACGTCAAAAGAAATACTCTTTCCTTTCAGCGTCAGAAGAGAGGATTCCGAGCGCTCGACAATGAAGAAATTAGATCTGATTGGCGGCCCAAACATTATCGATAAAACAAAAATTCCTGAGAAGACCCACATCATTTCCAAGGATGGAAAATACATCGTCCCCCTTGGAATTTCATGTGATGTAGAAGAGTTCTACAAAGGCATCTGGAATGTCGAAACAAGGAAGCAGATTTCTGCAAGGGAAATCGGCGACCTGCTCCAAAAGGGCGTCCGATGCGAGGACATGTTCGGCTGAACTCCTTCTGCGGTATGCGAGCATCCACCCCATCGCCGAGACAAAAAGAGGGAGCCGCATGAATCTCGACCCCAGCCGCCGCGCACTCGACCACCTGCAGCAAGTCCGCCTGCTCACCGATGCCGAACACGCGGCCGCCGCCAACGATGCGGCGTTGCCCGACGCCCTGTTTCGCACCCCGGCCGAGGCGCTCGCCTGGGCCGTGGCCCGCGAGATCGTTCCGCAAGCGCAGCTCGCCGACCTGCCGGCTCGCGCCAGCGCAGGCCAGGAGAACGAAGCCCAGGCCATCGTCTCGGAGGCCACCGACCTCATCAGCGGCGACTTGCCGCTGCCGCCTTTGGCGCTGCTGCACATGCGCCTGCTGGACCGCCGCGTACACGACGGCGTCAGCGCCCATGCACTCGACCAGTTGCTGGACCTGCAGTTGATCGACGCGGCGCAGCATGCGCACAGCCTCTCGATGCTGCCCACCCACCAGGAAGCCTGGGCCACGCCCGACTCGCTGCCCGCCACGCTCGCCTGGACGGTACTCCGGTCGGGCGCGTTGAGCGAGGCCGAATTGAAGGCGCTGGCTGGCCGCGGTGCGCATCAGGGCATCGTCGCGGACGCCATCGCCCGCATCGACGGCGCGAAAACAGAACAGCGCGTGACTTCGACCTCGACGACGTTCTCCCTCGATTCGATGGACTTCACCACCTCGTCGTCTTCGTCGACGACTGCCTTGCCGTCCATGCCTTTCGCGGTGCCGCCGTCTTCCGCCTCGCAGACGCGAACGTTCACCTGGACGTCGACGTCCACTTCAGGGCCTGCCCCGAGCCGCTGGAAGAACAAGTTGATCGGCGCCGTCGTGGTCGCGCTGATCGCGCTCTACTTCCTCTTCGGCCGCTGAATCTTCGGCCGCAGAAAAGCAAAAAGGCACGCGCCCCAATCAACGCCGCTCGCTGCGGCTGGCCTCGCGCGTCGCGCGAAATTCCGAACCCTGCCCCCACTCCGGCCAGCGCTTGCTGTTTGCCAGCATCTCGCCCACGCGATAGAGCAGCGGCAGGTCGTGCGCCATGCCGGTGAAGGACCAGTCGGCACGCCATTCGTCGGCCGGCTGGTGGTAGCGCTCGGCGGTGTAGGCCTTGGCGGACGCTTCGCCGGCCGCGAGGCCGCCTTCCACCCAGTCGTTGCCCGAGGCGAACGAGAGGGCCGGTACGCCGCGCTTGGCAAACGAGAAATGGTCGGAGCGGAAGAAGTAGCCGGCCTCGGGGTGCGGGTCCGGCGCGTAGGCGAGGCCGAAGCCCTTGGCCTCATCGACCAGCAGGTCCTGCA
The DNA here is from genome assembly GCF_000834655.1 of Variovorax paradoxus. GTDB lineage: Bacteria > Pseudomonadota > Gammaproteobacteria > Burkholderiales > Burkholderiaceae_C > Variovorax > Variovorax paradoxus_F. The sequence goes on along the minus strand of NZ_JXQQ01000008.1, from coordinate 216,961 downwards.
ATTGCGAGACGGCGCTGCCCGAGGTGCTGAAGTTGCGCGCGGGGCCTTCGGGGCCGAGCGCGTCCATGTTGAGCACGGCCACGGTCTTGGCCAGCGGGTACAGCGGCTTGGCGCCGTAGAACTCGGAGCCCAGCAGGCCCCGCTCCTCGGCGGTCACGGCCAGGAAGACGACGGAGCGCTCGGGCTTCTTCGGCGCGCTCGCGAAGGCGCGGCCCATCTCGATGAGCGCCGCGAGGCCGGTGCCGTTGTCGACCGCGCCGTTGTAGATCCTGTCGCCCTTGGCATCGGGTGCGCCCACGCCCAGGTGGTCCCAATGGGCGCTGTAGATCACCGTTTCGCCAGGGCGGCTGCGGCCTTCGACGCGGCCGACCACGTTCTTAGAGACGATCACCTGCCGCTCGATCGCGTACTCGGCCGTGAGGCTCGCGTCCTTGAGCACCTGGGGCTGGAATTCGCGCGTCTGCGCGAGCTTCTTCTGCGCCTCGAAGTCCAGGCCCGCGCGGCGCAGCAACTCGACGGCCACGTCGCGCTGGATCCAGGCCTCCAGCTTCGGATGCACCGCAGCCGGCCGGTCGCGCTCGATGTCGAGCATGGCCGCGGTGTTGGAGTTCTTCACCGTGGCCCAGCCGTAGGCGGCCGGCGCGGTCTCGTGCACGATCAGCACGCCCAGTGCGCCGCGGCGCGCGGCCTCCTCGAACTTGTAGGTCCAGCGGCCGTAATAGGTCATGGCCTTGCCGCCGAAGTCGCCCGAACCGTTTGCACCGGTCTCGAAGTCGGGGTCGTTCACCAGCACGACCGCGATCTTGCCCTTGAGGTCGACGCCCTTGTAGTCGTCCCAGCGCCGCTCGGGCGCGCTCACGCCGTAGCCCACGAAGACCAGCGGCGCCTCGCGGATCGAGACCGCGGTCGAGCCGTCCATCGTGGCGCGCACCGCGATCTGCTCGCCCTGCACCAGCGCATCGCGCTGCGCCCCCACCTGCAGCGTGAGCTGCGGCGCGCCGCGGAAGTCGGTCTTCACGAGCGGCACCGACTGCGTCCAGCCGCGCTTGCCGCCTTCCAGGTCGCCGCCGGGCACCAGGCCCGCGGCCTTGAACTGGGCCACGAGATAGTCGACCGTCTTGCCCTCCGCCGGCGTGGCGGGCGCGCGGCCTTCGAAGTCGTCGCCGGAGACGGTCTTCACGATCTGCGACAGGCGCTGCGGATCGAAGCGCGGCGCCGGGTCGGCGGCCAGCGCGCCCGTGGCGCTCCAGGCGAGGCCGATGCCGCAAAGAAGAAAGGCAGGTCCGGGTCGCCGGGGCATGTGGATCATGCGGAGCTCCTGAAGGGGGAAGCTCCGGATACTAGACAGCCCGCCACGGCCGTCGCGCGAAGCCCCCGGCCGCGCCCGGAGAACCTTAGTAAGCCCGCGAGCGCGCAGGCGGCAAGGGCTCAGTCGAAGCACTCACATTCCGCATGAAGGGAGCGCAAGAAAGGGTGCCCGATAGCGCCAGCCTAAAATCCTCGCCCACCACCTGCCGCCTTCCGCGGATCGAAGAGGACCCTCGAATGAACCCCATCCGCCGCGCATTGGCTTCCGGCCTCGTTGGCCTTGCCGCCGCCTCGCTCGCCATCGGCGCCCAGGCCCAGACCCCGAACCGCGAACTCACCGTCGCCTCCAGCGCCACCTACGCCCCCTTCGCCTTCGAGAACAAGGACAAGCAGATCGTCGGCTTCGACATCGACATCATCAACGCCATCGCCAGGCAGCAGGGCCTGAAGATCAAGATCGTCAACACGCCCTTCACCGGCATCTTCGGCGCGCTGAACAACGGCGACGTCGACCTGGTGATCTCGGGCGTGACCATCAACGAGAAGCGCAAGCAGAGCTACGACTTCACGCCGCCCTACTTCGCGGCGCGCCAGCTGATCGCACTGCCGAAGAACAGCACGGTCGCCTCGCTGAAGGACCTGGCCGGCAAGAAGATCGCGGTGGTGAGCGCCTCCACCGCCGACGACATCGCCTCGCGCGAATTCGGCAAGACCAGCCCCAACATCCGCCGCTTCGAGAGCACGCCGCTCATCATTTCGGAGCTGGCCGGCGGCGGCGTCGATGCGGCCATGGGCGACAACGGCGTCATTGCCTACCGCGTCGCGCAGCACGCTGACCTCAAGACGCTGGACGACAAGTCGTTCCCCGAAGAGGGCTTCGGCATCGTCGTGAAGAAGGGCGACAAGGCGCTGCTGGACAAGCTCACGGCGGGCCTGGCCGCGGTGCGAGCCGACGGCAGCTACGTCACGATCTACAAGAAGTGGTTCAACAAGGACCCGAACGTGCGCTGAGCCGCACGGCACCTGTGACCCGATCACGGCCGCCCTCGAAGCGGCCGTTTGTTTTTTGGAGCGATGACGCGAAGGCGATGAATATGGAACAACCGATCCTTCTCTTTGGATGGTTCCGCTGGGACATCCTGGTCGAATACAAGGACCTGTTCTGGCAAGGCGCCTGGATGACGCTGCGCATGACGGTGGTGTGCGTGCTGCTGGGTTCGAGCTGGGGCCTGTGTCTCGCGCTCGCGCGCCTGGCGCAGCCGCGCCATGCGCCGTGGACCTGGGTCGCGCGCTTCTTTTTGCGCTGGCCTGCCACGGTGTACGTGAGCTTCTTCCGGGGCACGCCGCTGTTCGTGCAGATCCTGCTCATCCACTTCGCGGTGATGCCGGTGTTCATCCATCCGACGAGCGGCCTCCTCATCGACGGCGACCTCGCGCGCACCCTGAAGCAGGAGCACGGCGCGCTCATCTCGGGCGTGGTGGCGCTCACGCTCAACTCGGCGGCGTACATCTCGGAGGTGTTCCGCGCGGGCATCCAGTCGATCTCGCGCGGGCAGTTCGATGCGGGGCGCTCGATCGGTTTCTCGCCCGCGCAGGTGATGCGCTACGTGGTGCTGCCGCAGGCCTTCCGCCGCATGCTGCCGCCGCTGGGCAACAACGCCATCGCGCTGCTGAAGGACACCTCGCTGGTCTCGGCCATCGGCCTCGCGGAGCTGGCCTATGCGGCACGCACCGTGGCCGGGGCGTATGCCCGCTACTGGGAGCCGTACCTCGCGATCTCGGTCATCTACTGGGTCATGACGCTGGTGCTGACGACGATGCTGCGACGACTCGAACATCGCCTCGCCCGCAGCGACCGCGGGTAGGCTCATCCCCAGGCTTCGCGCACTTCGTGTCGCTTCTCCTTCCGCCTCACCAGCGGCAGCAACAGCGGCCCGGCAAAGCCGGTTCCGCGGTGTTCCTGGAAGGGAAAGAGTGGGTGCCCTGCGCATGTGCCCGAACCCACCGGCGCCACAATAGCGCCACATGCCACCGATAACGACCGAAGAGACACCCCTTCCGCCCACGCGGCCGCAGCCCTCGAAGTTCGCGGCCCTCGAGCCCCTGAAGCTCCCCGTGTTCCGCATGCTGTGGAGCACCTGGCTCATCGCCAACATCTGCATGTGGATGAACGATGTGGCCGCGGCGTGGATGATGACCTCGCTGACCACCTCGCCGATCTGGGTCGCGCTGGTGCAGTCGGCCTCCACCTTGCCCGTCTTTCTGCTGGGCCTTCCGAGCGGCGCGCTGGCCGACATCCTCGATCGCAGGCGCTGGCTGGTCGCCACGCAGTTCTGGCTGGCCGGCACGGCCATCGTGCTGTGCGCGGCGCTGGCGCTCGACCTCATGACCGCGCCGCTCCTGCTGGCGCTCACCTTCGCGAACGGCATCGGCCTGGCGCTGCGCTGGCCGGTGTTCTCGGCCATCGTGCCGGAGCTCGTGCCGCGCCCGCAGCTGCCGGCGGCGCTGGGCCTGAACGGCATCGCGATGAACGCCTCGCGCATCGTCGGCCCGCTCACGGCCGGCATGCTGATCGCGAGCGCCGGCACGATTTGGGTATTCGCGCTCAACGCGGTGCTGTCGGTGGCCTCGGGCTTCGTGGTGCTGCGCTGGCGGCGCGAGCACACGCCCAATCCGCTGGGCCGCGAGAAGCTCGTGAGCGCGATGCGCGTGGGCGTGCAGTTCGTGCGGCAGTCGCAGCGCATGCGGGCGGTGTTGACGCGCATCTCCATCTTCTTTTTCCACTCGACGGCGCTGCTCGCGCTGCTGCCGCTGCTGGCGCGTAACCTCAAGGGCGGCGACGCGGGCACCTTCACGCTGCTCTTGGCCGCGATGGGCATGGGCGCGATCATCGCGGTGCTGTTCCTGCCGCGGCTGCGCCAGGCGCTCGGGCGCGACCAGCTGGTGCTGCGCGGCACGCTGCTGCAGTCGGCCGCCACGGCGGTGATGGCCTTCGCGCCCAATGCATGGGTGGCGGTGCCGGCGATGTTCTTCGGCGGCATGGCGTGGATCACGGTGGCCAATTCGCTCTCGGTGTCGGCGCAGCTCGCACTGCCCGACTGGGTGCGGGCGCGCGGCATGTCGATGTACCAGATGGCCATCATGGGTGCGAGCGCGATCGGCGCGGCCATCTGGGGCCAGGTGGCGACCGTCACCGCGCTGAACCTCAGCCTGGCGGTGGCCGCCGTGAGCGGCACGCTGATGATGCTCGCGGCCCTGCGCTGGGTGACCGACGTGACCGGCGAGGACGACACCAGCCCCGCCGAAGCCGGCTGGGCCGCCGGCCCGCCGGCCGAGGCGCCGCAGGAAGAAGGGCGCGTGGTGATCACGGTCGAATACCTCATCGAGCCGGCGCGCGCCGCGGCCTTCCACATCGTCATGCAGCAGACGCGCCGCGCACGGCTGAGCCAGGGCGCCATCGGCTGGGAACTGCTGCACGACATCGCGCAGCCCAGCCGCTACGTGGAGCAGATCGTGGACGAATCGTGGACCGATCACCTGCGCCGGTTCAACCGCGCGACCGCGAGCGACATGGCGCTGCGCGAGCGCCGGCTGGCGTTTCACATTGGCGAAACGCAGCCGGTGGTCACGCGCTACATCGTGCGGCGCTGACGGGCGGCCGCCGCCGCAGACGGGGCCGCGCCCGGGGTGAGTACGGAAGTTTGCGGGTTTCCCGATTGTTAATTGCACTGAATAATGGGCCGCACCAGGCCCCTGCGGCCGTGCAAGAACAAGAAGGAGCAAGGACATGCGTCTGGAGCAGCGCGCCCGATCTTCCTGCCGGATTCCGGCATTCCATCTCTCGCGGCTTCCCTGGCTCGCGGCGGCCCTCGCGGGACTGGCGGGCGGCACCGCCGGCGCGGCCTGCGGACCCACCGCCACGCCCGGCACGGGCCAGAGCGTGGTCTGCAGCGGCGCGACGACCGGCTCGGCCAGCGTGATCGCCGCGCCGGGCAGCACCGGCGTGGCCATCACCGTGGACAGCGGCGCCACGCTGAGCACCAACGCCACGCAGGCCCTCCTGGTGCGCGATGCCAGCACCCTCACGAACAACGGCACCATCACCGTCTCGGGCGGCTCGGGCTCGGCACGCGCGGCGCTGGTCGCCACGGGCAACGACAACCAGATGACCAACAACGGCGCCATCCGCACCACGAGCGGCGGCACCTCGGGCATCCTGGTGACGTCGAACAGCAGCACGCGCACGCTCATCACCAACAACGGCACCATCGCCACCACGGGCGGCAGCTCGCACGGCGTCTCCACGCTCGGGCCGGGCAACACCGTCGTCAACAACGGCACCATCACGACCAGCGGCAACTCGGCCAAGGGCGTCTACCTGCAGGGCGGCAACCTCGTGGCCAACCTGCTCGTCAACACCGGCACCATCGCGACCACGGGCGCCAACTCGCCCTCGGGCGGCGCCGACGCGGTGCATGCCAACACGCTCGGGCTGAGCTTCTTCTCGCGCGTGGAGAACCGGGCCGGCGCGCTGCTGTCGAGCGCCAACGGCTACGGCTACCGCGGCCAGAACGGCAACGACGTGCTGGTCAATGCGGGCACCATCGAAGGCCACGGCGGGGCAGGCAACAACGACGCGATCTACATGGGCGCCCTCGGCAACGGCACGCTGATATTGCAGACCGGCTCGGTCATCCGCGGCGGCGCCGACGGCGGCAACGCGATCGCGAACACCTTCCTCGAAGGCAGCGGCACCGTGGACAACGCCTTCCGCAATTTTCAGAATCTGACGATGCGCGGCGCCGAATGGTCGTGGCTCACCGATGCGAGCTTCTCGGACGGCATACGCATCGAGTCGGGCCGCTTCAACCTGCCCGCGACGCTGACGAGCCCGGTGATCGCCGTGCTCCCCGGCACCACGGTGGCCGGCACCGGCACCTTCGCCGGCAACGTGACGAACCAGGGCACGCTCCTGCCCGGCCCGAACGACGGCGTGAACTTCGGCGCCTTCACGGTGCGCGGCAACTACCTGGGCAACGGCGCGCTGATGCAGATCAACACCGTGCTGGCCGGCGACAACGCGCCGTCCGACCGGTTGGTGATCGACGGCGGCGCGGCCTTGGGGGACACCGCGATCCGCGTGGTCAACCGCGGGGGCCTGGGTGCGCCGACGCTGGCCGACGGCATCCTGGTGGTGCAGACGGTCAACGGCGGCACCACGGCAGACCGCGCGTTCTCGCTCACGCAGCCGGTCGAGGCCGGCGCGTACACCTACCGCCTCTTCCGCGGCGGCGCGGCCGGCAACAACCCGGACAACTGGTACCTGCGCAACAACGGCTTCCTGGTCGGCGGCGTGGTGGTGGGCTCGCTCGCCGAAGCGTACGAGGTCATCGCCGAAACACCGACCGTGCCGGGCGCGCCGGCGCCTGCCGTCGAGCAGGTCAAGCTGTACCGGCCCGAGGTGGCGCTCTACAGCAGCGTGCCGCTCGTGGTGCGCCAGCTCGGGCTCGCGCAGCTGGGCAGCTTTCACGACCGGCAGGGCGACCAGCAACTGCTTGCAAGCGACGAAGGCCGACAGGCGTCGTGGGGCCGCGTGTTCGGCGAGAGCACGCGCCAGCGCCTGCGTGGCGATGCGAATCCGCAGTTCGACGGCAACATCCACGGGCTTCAGCTGGGCCACGATTTCCTCGCAGGCACCGATGCCTCGGGCGGGCGCCACCGCGTCGGCCTGCTCGGCGGCTACACGCGCGCAAGCGGCGACACCAGCGGCGTGGCGGGCGGCGCGACCAATGCAGCCACCGGCCGCCTGAGCGTGGAGGGCTACAGCCTCGGCGCGTACTGGACCCGCGTCGCCGCGAGCGGCTGGTACAGCGATGCCGTGCTCATGGCCACGCGCTTCAAGACCGAGGCGCAGTCCACGCTCGGGCGCGGCGGCCGGCCGCACGGCAAGACGATCACCGCCTCGCTCGAAGCCGGCTACCCCTTCGCGCTCGGCGACAACGTCTCGCTGCAGCCGCAGGTGCAGCTGATCTGGCAGCGCAGCTCGGTCGACGATTTCGACGATGGCCTCTCCACCGTGCGCTTCCAGCGCGACAACGCCGTCACCGGGCGCCTCGGCGCGCGGCTGGAAGGCCGCTTCAGCGCCGCCGGCGGCACCTGGAAGCCGTATCTCAAGGCCAACCTCTGGCACACCTTCAGCGGCACCAACGCGCTCTTCTTCGGCCCGACCGACCAGGTCGGCAACCGCCGCAACGCGAGCGCGCTCGAAGTCGGCGCGGGCGTGGTCGGGCAGGTGAACAAGACGGTGGCGGTGTACGGCGGGCTCGCCTATACGCGGGCCATCGGCAACGACGGCGAGCAGTCCGGCATGCAGGGACAGGTGGGAATGCGGCTGAGCTGGTAGCCGTGCGTCGTTGACCAGTTGATCTGGTTTGGATGGCAGCTTCGGAAGGCTGCACAGGCGTACGGGTAATTGCGGAGCTACTTTTTTTGACCGAATGGATGATTTAAGTCATCATCCGGCCGTCGCGTCACGAGGTACACCCCGATGAATCCGCCCAAACTGCGCAGCCGCTTCTGGTCCGACCTGACCAGCGAAGAGTTCTCCCGCCTGAACCGCGAACGGCTCATCGCCGTGCTGCCGGTAGGCGCCACCGAGCAGCACGGCCCGCACCTGCCGATGTCCACCGACACCGCCACGATCGACGGCATGGTGCGCGCGACGCTCCCGCACCTCCCCGACGACCTGCCGGTGCTGTTTCTCCCCACCGTGCCCTACGGCAAGAGCAACGAGCATTCGCGCTACCCGGGCACGCTCACCGTGTCGGCGAACACGCTGATCTCGCTGTGGAAGGACATCGGCGCCTGCGTCGCGAAGGCCGGCGTGCGCAAGCTCGTGCTCTACAACAGCCACGGCGGCCAGATGAGCGTGATGGACATCGTCGCGCGCGACCTGCGCGAGGAGCACGACATGATGGTCGTGGCCGCCAACTGGTACACGCTGGGCCTGCCCGAAGGCCTTTTCACCGCGCACGAGGGAAAGCACGGCATCCATGCGGGCGACCTGGAGAGCTCGGTGATGCTGCACCTCACGCCCGACTGCGTGCGCCGCGACCAGTTCCAGAACTTCAGTTCGATGACCGAGCAACTCGCCGCGGAGAACAAGTTCCTCTCGATCACCCCCAGCGGCAAGCTCGGCTGGCAGATGCACGACATCAACCCATCGGGCGCGGCCGGCGATGCCACGCGCGCCACCGCCGAGAAGGGCGCCGCGGTGCTCGACCATGTGGGCCGCCGCTTCGTCGAACTGCTGCACGAGGTGGACCGCTTCCCGCTCTCGCGCCTCGCCAACGAACCCGCCTGGAAATGAAGCTCACCCCCCGTCTTCGCGCACTTCGTGTCGCTTCGCCAACCCCCTTGCAGGGGGACGCACCTGCGGCCCGGCAAAGCCGTTTCCGTGGTGTGTCTGGCTTTGCATTGCAGGCCACACGCAGCACAGTGAGTCACTGACGTTCGGATTCGAACTCCCATGGAAATTCACACGCCATCCATCCCCACCCCGCCGCTGGTCAGCCTGCGCCACGTCAGCAAGCGTTTCGCCAACGGCACGCTCGCGCTGCAGGGCATGACGCTGGACATCGGCGAGCACGACTTCATCAGCTTCCTCGGCCCCTCGGGCTGCGGCAAGAGCACGGCGCTGCGGCTCATTGCCGGCCTCACCCGGCTCAGCTCGGGCGACATGCACTGGTCCGGCGCCAACACCGGCGCGGCCAAGGACAGCAAGAGCGACCGCGACCTGGGCTTCGTGTTCCAGGAGCCCACGCTCATGCCCTGGGCCAAGGTGTTCGACAACGTGTGGCTGCCGCTCAAGCTGGCCGGCCAGAGCCGCGATGCGGCGGCGCCCGTCGTGCAGCAGGTGCTGGAGATGGTCGGCCTCTCGCGCTTTGCCGACGTGTACCCGCGCGAGCTCTCGGGCGGCATGAAGATGCGCGTGTCGATCGCGCGCGCGCTGGTCACGCACCCGCGCCTGCTGCTGATGGACGAGCCCTTCGCCGCGCTCGACGAAATGACGCGCATCAAGCTCAACAACGACCTGCTCGCCATCTGGCGCGAGCACCGCTTCTCGGTGGTGTTCGTCACGCACAGCGTGTACGAGTCGGTGTATCTGTCGAACCGCATCGTGGTGATGGCCGCGCGTCCCGGCCGCGTGATCGACGAGATCCGCATCGACGAGCCCTATCCGCGCGGCGAGGAATTCCGCACCTCGAGCCGCTACAACGCGCACTGCACCGCGGTGTCGCAATCCCTGCACGGAGCGCTGCATGACATCGATCACTGAGTCCGTGGTGCTGGCGGATGCCGACGCGGCGCCCTCCGAGGCCTCGCTGCGCGCGCACGAGGACCGCCTGCGCCGGCGCGAATCGCTGCTGCGCATCGTCGTGCCCGCGGCCATCGTCGCGCTGCTGCTGCTCGTCTGGGAATGGACGGTGCGCGCCAACAACATCCCGCACTACATCCTGCCCGCGCCCTCGCTCATCCTGAAGACGCTGTTCGACAACTGGGACACGCTCTCCAGCGCGCTCTGGTTCACCGTGAAGCTCACGCTGCTCGCGCTGCTGGCGGCCATCGTCGGCGGCGTGCTGCTGGCGATCGCGTTCGCGCTTTTCAAGTGGGTGGAGATCGGGCTCTTCCCGATCGCGGTGATCCTGCAAGTGACGCCGATCATCGCGATCGCGCCGCTGATCCTGATCTACGTATCGAGCACCACCGCGGCGCTGCTGCTGTGCGCGTGGATCGTGGCGTTCTTCCCGATCCTGTCGAACACCGTCATCGGCTTGAAGAGCGCGGACAGCAACCTGCGCGACCTGTTCCAGCTCTACAAGGCCTCGCCGTGGCAGACCTTTCGCTACCTGCTCGCGCCGAGCGCGCTGCCGTATTTCATGGCGGGCTTGAAGATCGCGGGCGGGCTGAGCCTGATCGGCGCGGTGGTGGCGGAGTTCACTGCGGGCACGGCGGGCAAGGAGACGGGCCTGGCGTCGCGCATTCTCGAATCGAGTTTTCGCACCGAGATCCCGATGATGTTCGCGGCGCTGCTCTTGGTGTCTCTGCTCGGCATCGTGATCTTCATCGTGTTCGCCGCGTTGTCGCGCATGGTGCTCGGCCACTGGCACGAAAGCGAAATGCGCCGTGAACGCTAGGCCGATGCACACGGTCATCGACTGGGACGCCGTGCGCGAAGACCTGCGCGGGCTCAACCTCGTCACCGCGCCGAGCCAGCGCAAGCAGCTCTCGAAAGACTTCTACTGGTACAGCCCCATCCTCACCGCGCAGCTCGCGGGCTGCGTGGCCGACCTCGTGGTCAAGGTCAGCACCGAGGACGACGTGCGGCAAGCCGCAGCAGTCGCCGCGAAGTGGAAGCTGCCGCTCACCGTGCGCGCTGGCGGTACCGGCAACTACGGCCAGTGCGTGCCGCTCGAAGGCGGCATCGTGCTCGACGTGACGCAGATGTGCCGCGTGCTAGACATCCAGGACGGACGCATGCGCGTGGAAGCCGGCGCACGCATGCACGACATCGACCTCGCCGCGCGCGAGACCGGGCAGGCGCTGCGCATGTGGCCCTCGACCTGGCACGTGGCCAGCATCGGCGGCTTCATCGCGGGCGGCTTCGGCGGCATCGGGTCGTTCCGCCACGGCATCCTGCGCGACCCCGGCAACCTGCTGCGCGCACGCGTAATGACGGTCGAGCGCGAGCCTCGCGTCATCGAACTGCAGGGCGACGAGATCCAGCAGGTGCACCACGCGTACGGCACCAACGGCGTGATCCTCGACGTCGAAGTGACGCTGAGCCCGGCGGTCGAATGGGTGCATTGCACGGTGCTCTTCGAGACCTACCGCGGCGCGCTCGACTTCGGCATCGCGGCGCAGGCGCCGACGCTCGACATCTTTTTGCTCTCGACGGTGGAGGCGCGCTTCTCGCCCTACTACACGGCGATGCGCGACCGTTTTCCGATCGACCAACATGCGGTGTTCACCATGGTCTCGCCCGAATCGATGGCCGAGTTCCGCGCGCTCGCCGATGCGCACGGCGGCACGATCTCCGTCGCGGGCACCGAGGCCGAGCTGCTCGCCGACGGCCTGCCGCCCGCCTACGAGTGCGCCTTCAACCACACGACGCTGCAGGCGCTGAAGGCCGACCGCGGCTGGACCTACCTGCAGGTCGCCTACGCGCAGCCGTTCGATCCGTCGGTGGTCGAGCGCCACCTGCAGATCTTCGGCGACGACGTGCTGCAGCACCAGGATTTCGCGCGCGCGGGCGGCGAGTGCGGCACCTTCGGCATCCTGCTCGTGCGCTGGAAGGGCGAGGCCCACCAGTACGAGGTGATCCGCGAGATCGAGTCGCAAGGCGGCTGCCAGATCTTCAACCCGCATGTGGTCACCATCGAGGACGGCGGCATGAAGACCATCGACACGCAGCAGATCGAGTTCAAGAAGCGCAGCGACCCGATGGGCTTGATGAACCCCGGAAAAACGCGCGGCTGGCATCCGGACATGGCCAGAGAGCGCTGAAGACGCTGAAAAGATTTAGTCTCCGCATCCCGTACTTTTCAAAACCTCCACAGGAGCACGTCCCCATGCGCATCCCCGCCTTCCACCTTCGCCCGCTTGTCCTCGGCCTGGCCCTCGCGGGCGCCGCCCTCGCCGCGCAGGCGCAGGAAAAAGTGGTGTTCGCCACCAACTGGAAGGCGCAGGCCGGCCACGGCGGCTTCTATCAGGCGCTGGTCGACGGCACCTACAAGAAGTACGGCCTCGACGTCGACATCCAGCAGGGCGGCCCGATGGTCAACAACCGGCCGATGCTGCCGGCCGGCAAGGTCGACTTCCTCATGACCGGCAACCTGCTGCAGTCGTTCGACAACGTGAAGAACGGCGTGCCCACCGTGGTGGTCGCGGCCTTCTTCCAGAAGGACCCGCAGGCCATGTTCGCCCATCCGGGCCAGGGCTTCGACACCTTCAAGGACATGACCAAGGCGCCCGTCGCCTTCATCGGCAAGGACGGCCAGTTCAGCTTCTGGCAGTGGATGAAGTCCGAGCACGGCTTCAAGGATTCGCAGCTCAAGCCCTACACCTTCAACGTCGGCCCGTTCCTGGCGGACAAGAAATCGATCCAGCAGGGCTATGCGATTTCGGAGCCGCTGTCGATCAAGGCGCAGGCCGGCTTCGATCCCGTGGTGCAACTGCTGGCGGACAACGGCTTCTCGACCTACTCGACCACCATCGAGACGCGCGCGGACCTCATCAAGACCAAGCCCGAGACGGTGCGCAAGTTCGTCGAGGCCTCGATCGTCGGCTGGAACAACTACCTCTACGGCGACAACAAGGCGGCCAACGAGATGATCGCCAAGATCAACCCCGACTCGCCCGTGGCCGCATCGCAAGGCTCCATCGAACTCATGAAGAAGATGGGCATCGTGGACAGCGGCGAATCTCTCACCAAGGGCATCGGCGCGATGGACGAGGCCCGCGTGAAGGACTTCTACGACAAGATGGTCAAGGCCGGTCTCTACAAGACGGGCGAGGTCGAGCTCTCGAAGGTCGTGACCACGCAGTTCGTGAACAAGGGCGTCGGTCTCGACGTTCGCAAGAAGCTCACCGGCAAGTAAGAAGCAGGAATTCGCATCGAGATTTCTCCCGTGGGTCGTGCGGGGCTTGCGCCGGGGTCAGATGCCGGCGCCTGGGTTGCCATAAGGCACCGCGCGGCCTTTTGTTCCCTGGGCTCTGACCCCGTCTCGCCGATCAGGCGAACCGGCCCTCTCATGAAAACGCTCGTCGTCCATTGCCATCCGAACCCTGACAGCTTCAACCACGCGCTCTACCGCACCGCGCTCGAAGCGCTCGAGCCGCGGCATCCCGTCAAGGCCATCGACCTGTACGCCGAGGGGTTCGATCCGACGCTCACCTGCGAAGAGCGCATCGCCTACCTCGACAACCCCGACCTCATCCGCGAACGCGTGAAGCCGCATGTCGAAGCGCTGCTCTGGGCCGAGCACCTGGTGTTCGTCTACCCCACCTGGTTCCACGGACCGCCCTCGATGCTCAAGGGCTGGCTGGAGCGGGTGTGGCTCCCGGGCGTGGCCTTCCTGCCCGCGGAGCGCAAGGGCCAGCTCGCGAGGTCAGGCATGCGGCACATCCGGCGGCTGACGGTGGTAACCACGGGCGGATCGCCGCGCTGGTTCGTCAAGGTGATCGGCGACCCGGGCCGGCGGCTGTTCACGCGCGGGTTGCGCGCGCTGTTCGCCTGGCGCTGCAAGGTGACCTGGCTGCAGTTGCACGACATGAACGCCGTCACCGCGCGCGACCGCACGCATTTCATCGAGCGCGTTTCGCGCAAGCTGCAAAACATCTAGAAGCAGGGAGAACCCAGACCATGAGCCTCGAACGCACGCTGACCGTCCGCGTCGAACGCATCTCGCGCGAGACGCCGGAGATCCTGGCCTTCGAGCTGGCGCATCCGTGGGGACGCGCGCTGCCGGGGTACGAGGCGGGCGCGCACATCGACGTGCACATGCCCGGCGGGTTCTCGCGGCAGTACTCGCTGGCGCGGGCGCCGTCGAATGCGCCTTCATATGTGATCGGCGTGAAGCGCGAGCTTGCGAGCCGCGGCGGATCGGCCTCGATGCACGAGCGCGTGCGCGAGGGCGACCTGATCGCGATCAGTACGCCGCGCAACACCTTCCCGCTGCGCGAAGAGGCCGCGCACCACCTGCTGATGGCCGGCGGCATCGGCATGACGCCGCTGCTCGCGATGGCGCAGGCACTCGCGGCGCGCGGTGCGTCGTTCACGCTGTGCGTGTTCGCGCGCAGCGAAGAGCATCTGGCGTTTGCCGATGCGCTGCGCGATCCCGCGCTCGCGCCGCACCTGCGCCTTCACCTGGACCAGGGCGACGCGTCGCAACGCATCGACCTGCAGGCGTTGCTGGCCGAGCGCGCGCCGGGCACGCACCTTTATGTCTGCGGCCCGGGCGGCTTCATGCAGGCGGTGCGCGACGCGGCCGCAGGGACCGATTGGCCCGAAGACGCGCTGCACACCGAGTACTTCGCCGCGCCTACCGACGCCAACACCACCACCGGCCTGCCCTTCACGCTGAAGCTTGCGCAGCGCGGCATCTCGGTGCCGGTCGCGGCCGACCAGACCGCCGTCGATGCGCTGCACGAAGTGGGCATCGACATTCCCGTCTCGTGCCAGCAGGGGCTGTGCGGCACCTGCGTGGTCGAAGGCGACGGAGAAGGCGCGGAGCACCGCGACTTCTGCCTCACCGGCACCGAGCGGCGCAGCAAGGTGGCGCTGTGCTGCTCGCGCGCCAAAGGCCTCGAACTGGTGCTGCAGCTGTGAGTGTCGAAGAAGCCGAAAGCGACGCACCCGCCACGCGCGGGCGCTCGCGCAAGTACACGCAGGTGCTGGGCGTCATCTACCAGGCCGCCATCGAGGTGTTCGCGAGCGAAGGACTGGCCGGTGCAACGACGCAGGCCATCGCCGACAAGGCCGGGCTCTCGAAGGCGCAGCTGCACTACTACATCGACAGCAAGGAAGCGCTCTACCGGCTGGTGCTGCAGGACATCCTGAACGACTGGATCGTGGTGTTCGGCTTCAGCGACGAGGCCTTCGGCCCGCGCAAGGTGCTCAGCGACCTGATCCATCGCAAGATGGTGTTCTCGTTCCAGCACCCGCTGCGCTCGCGCATCTTCACCGCCGAGATGATGCGCGGCGCGCCGGTGCTCAACACGATGATGGACACGAGCAAGGCGCGCACCGACCAGGCGGCCGCGGTGATCCAGAACTGGATGAACCAGGGCCTGATGGACAAGGCCGACCCGATGCTGGTGCTGTTCCACATCTGGGCGGTGACGCAGTTCTACGCGGACCACGCGACGCAGGCCGCGTATTTCCGCAACACCGCGCAGGACGGCGACGACAAGGACCGGCGCTACCTGATCGAGCAGGTGACGGATTTCCTGCTGAAGGGGGCGGGGGTCAAGTAGCCTCCTTGGCCGGGCATCTTGTTCCACCGGCCGTTCAGGCTGAGCTTGTCGAAGCGCCGTGCAAGGCTTCGACAGGCTCAGCCCGAACGGTCAGTGGCTGTCGGCTGCGGCGGATTCCGCTCAGCCCGAACGGTGGGTCATTTCCGGGGCAAGTACATCGTCGCCTCGACTTCGACGAGCACCTCGTCGCCCGGCAGGAAACGCGACACCTCGACCACCGTGCTCACCGGCGGCTCGCCCGGATAGAAGAGGCCGCGCACGCGGTTGTAGAACGCGTAGTGCGGCAGGTGGCGAAAGTACTGCACGAGCTTGACCACGTCGTCCATCGTGCCGCCATGCTCGGCCGCGATCTGGCGGATGCGCTCGAGCACGAACCAGCTCTGCGCGACGATGGCCGCCTCGAACACATCGACCGACATCTGGCCGGTGGCGTAGCCCACGCCCTGCAGGGCGGTGCGGGCTTCCTCGGGAATGTCGTCGTAGCCTGCGACCGCTCGGCGCCTGGCCGGATCGACCGCGACCACGCCGCTCATGAAGACGAAATCGCCGACGCGTTTCGCGGCGGCGTAGTTGGCCATTGGCTTGCCCATGCTCATAGTGTTTTCTCCAGAATTCGACCGGCACGGATGACAGTGCGCTGGCGCCCGCGCGGCCCGATGAGCTCATGCTCGCCGGTGGCCGCGAGCAGCACCAGGTCCGCGGGGCACCCCGGCGCGATGCGGCCGTCCCACGCGAGGCCGAGCGCCTTGGCGGGGTTGACCGTGATCGCATCGAGCCACTCGCCCGCGGGCGCGAGGTGCGCCATCTGCACGCCCAGGCCGAAGGTCTCCAGCAGGTCGTAGCTGCCGTAGGGATAGAAGGCGTCCTGCACGTTGTCCGTTGCCAGGCTCGCACGCAAGCCCCGTGCCGCCGCCTCGTGGATGCGCGTGATGCCGCGCGGCACGGGGGTGCGGTCCCAGGCGCCTTGCAGGTAGAGGTTGGTGGTCGGCAGCGCGACGATGTGAAGGCCCGCGCCGGCGCAGAGCGCGAGCGTTTCGTTGGCGACCGCGTCGTCCTGCATCGAGAGCGAGCAGCAGTGGCCGCAGACCACGCCCCGCTTGAAGTCGCGCGCGCGCACGAGCTGGGCGATGCTGCGAAGACCGGTGGCTTCGGCATCGAGCCCCTCATCGACATGGAAATCGAGTCCCAGGCCGTGGTGCTGCGCGAGATCGAACACGCGGCCCAGCGTGTGGACGATGCCTTCGTTGCGGTAGACGAACGCGCCGAGCACGCCGCCCGCGCGCTTCACTTCGCTGGCGATGCGCTCGCCGGCCGAGAGGTCTGCGAACACATCGAGCGGGGTGAGCGAGACGAACTGCAGTTCGACGCGGCCGCGCCATTCCTCGCGCAGTGCTTCGAACACGGCCAGCGCGGCCGGCGGCTCGGGCTGCACCCAGTCGATGTGCGTGCGCAGCGCGCGCGTGCCCGATTGCCAGGCGTCGTGCAGCGCGCGCTCCATGCGCAGGCGCAGCGTTTCGCCGGTCCAGCCGGCGCGGTGTTTCTCCATGCGCTCGATGGCCGCGAACAGGTTGCCCTGTGCCGCGCCCACTTCCTGCACCGTGTAGGTCTTGTCGATGTGTGCGTGCGCCTCGACCAGCGCGCTCAGCAGCGTGCCGCGTGCCTGCATCTGCGAGGCGCTGGGCACGATGGCCGCGACCTTGTCGCCATCGAGCGTGACGTCGAAGACCTGCGCATCGCCCGCCGCAAAGCCGCGCAGCGGCGCCGGAATGCGCAGCGCCTCTAGCTTCATGCGCGCTGCTGCAGTGCGCGCAGCCAGCCCAGGCCCGCCGAAGTGCCGCCGGGTTCCGAGCCGCGCCTGGGCTTGTACTCGCAGCCGACCCAGCCCTGCCAGCCGCTCTGCTTCGACACTTCGTCGATCACGTCGAAGAGATAGCCGTAGTTCTGCTCGCCGATGTCGGGCTCGTGGCGCTCGGGCACGCCGGCGATCTGCAGGTGGCCGACGCGGCCGGTGGGCAGGTACTTGCGGATCTTCATCGCCACGTCGCCCTCGACGATCTGGCAGTGGTACAGGTCCATCTGCACCTTGAGGTTGGGCGCGCCGACGGTCTCGACGATCTCGTGGGCTTCGTCCTGTCGGTTGAGGAAGAAGCCGGGAATGTCGCGCGTGTTGATCGGCTCGATCAGCACGTCGCGGCCGGCCTTCGCCGCTTCTTCGGCGGCAAAGCGCAGGTTGTCCAGGTACACGGGCCGCACCGCATCGCGCTGCAGGTCTTGCGGCACGAGGCCGGCCATGACGTGGATGCGCGGGCAGTCGAGTGCCACGGCGTAGTCGATGGCCTTGGCGATGCCTTCGCGGAACTCGGCGTCGCGCCCGGGCAGGCACGCGAGGCCGCGCTCGCCACCGTCCCAATTTCCGGGCGGGCCATTGAAGAGCACCTGCTGCAGGCCGTTGTGCTTCAGGCGCGCGACGATCTCTTCTTTCGCGAAGGCATAGGGGAACAGGTACTCGACGGCCTTGAAGCCGTCCTTGGCGGCGGCATCGAAGCGGTCGAGGAAATCGAGCTCCGGATAGAGCATCGAGAGGTTGGCGGCGAATTGAGGCATGGGTTGCTTTTCTTACCAGCGCGCACCGAAGGCGGTGCGCAGTTCATCGATCTGATCGGCAGCCAGCGGCGCGGGCCTTGCGGCGCCGGTGAGCATCTGGAGCCTGGCGGTTTCCTCGAGTTCCTCGAGCACGGCCATGGCTGAGGCCGGCGTCTCGTGCCACACGTTGGGGCCGAGGCGTTCGAGCATCACGGCGCGAAGGGGCTTGCCCGCGGCGCCGAAGCGTTCGATGGCTTGCGCCACCTGCTCTGCCGCCTCGGGCGCGCCGGGTCGGTGGTACGGAATGAGCGGCACGTGGCCGACCTTCATCACGAAATACGGCGTGAGCGCGGGCAGCAGTTCGTCGCCCGGCGCATTCAGCGTGAGCGCGACGCAGTGCGTGCTGTGCGTGTGGATCACGCAGGCCGTCTGCGCATCGAACTTGCGCGCGGCGGCGTAGATGCGCGTGTGCAGCGCGATGGTCTTGCTGGCGCGGTCACCGCCGGTCTGCATGCCGTCCGCATCGAGCCGCGCAAGCCGCGCTGGATCGAGAAAACCGAGGCAGGCATCGGTGGGCGTGATGAGGAAGCCATCGTCCAGCCGCACGCTGATGTTGCCCGCCGTCGCATGCACGTAGCCGCGCTCGAACAGGCTGCAGCCGACCCGGCAGATTTCTTCGCGCGCTTGGTTCTCGGTCATGCCAGCACTGTAAAGGCCTTGGTGAAGAAATCGTCGCCGCCGAAGTTGCCGGACTTGAGCGCGATGTGCACGCCCGCACCCTGCGCGGCCTCGGCGCGCGCGTGGCACCACGGCACGCCGGGGTCGATCTGCGGGCCGATCTGCATCTGCGCGATGCCCAGCGCCTGCACGCACGCGCCCGAGGTTTCGCCACCCGCGACGACCAGTTGGCGCACGCCCTGGTCGACGAGGCCGCGTGCGATGGCGGCGATGGTGCGTTCGACCATCGCACCGGCCTCTTCGACACCGAGCTTGCCCTGCACCGATTTCACGGCGCCGGCCTCGGCTGTCGAATAGACCAGCACCGGTTGCTTGCCGACAAGGGGCTCGGCCCAGGCCAGCGCTTCGCCCGCGACATCGACGCCCGCCGCGATGCGCAGCGGATCGATCGCCAAGGCCGCACCGCCGCGCTGGATGAAGTCGAGCACCTGCCGGTTCGTGGCGAGCGAGCAGCTGCCCGACACGACCGCGCGCAGCCCGCCCGCTGCCGGCAATGCGCTGGCCTGCGACGAAGGGGCAAGGCCGAAGTTCGCCGGCAGGCCGATGGCCACGCCCGAGCCCGCGGTGACCAGCGGCATCTTCGCAAGCGCCGGGCCGAGGCGCAGCAGGTCGTCGTTCGACACGGCATCGACGATGGCGATCGAGATGCCTTCGCTCTTGAGTTGCGCGATGCGCTCGGTGATCGCCGCAACGCCGCGCGCCACCACGGCGTGATCGATCAGCCCCACCTTGCGCGTGCACTGCGCCTGCAGCACCCGCACAAGGTTCGCATCGGTCATCGGCGTGAGCGGATGGTTCTGCATGCCGCTCTCGTTGAGCAGCACATCGCCCGCGAAGAGGTAGCCCTTGAACACAGTGCGCTTGTTGTCGGGGAAGGCGGGCGTGGCGACGGTGAAGTCGCACTGCAGCGCGTCCATCAGCGCCTCGGTGACCGGGCCGATGTTGCCCTGGGGCGTGCTGTCGAAGGTGGAGCAGTACTTGAAGTAGACCTGCCGCGCGCCCTGCGCCTGCAGCCAGCGCAGTGCATCGAGCGATTGCGCAATGGCCTCGGCCGGCGCGACGGTGCGCGACTTGAGCGCGACCACCACCGCATCGACGTCCGCATCGAGCGGCGTGGCCGGCACGCCGATGGCCTGCACCACGCGCATGCCTGCGCGCACGAGGTTGTTGGCGAGGTCGGTCGCGCCGGTGAAATCGTCGGCGATGCAGCCGAGCACTAGCTTGCCCATGGGTCAGTCCTTGGTAGCGACAGGCAGTTTCACCGCCTGCGGGTTCTCGCGCACGTAGTCGCGCAGGATGGCATCGAAGCTCGCATCGGCCTTCAGGCCCAGCGCCTCGGCGCGCGCAGCGTGGATGCGGCTCGGCCAGCTGGTCACGATCTTGGCGACCTGCGCGTCGGGCGTCCAGTCGATCAAACCCGTGGCGTCCTTGCCCGCGATGCGTTCGAGCGCATCGGCCATCTCGCGCACGGTGGTGGTCAGCGCGGGCAAGTTGATGGCGGTGCGTGCGCCCCACTCGGTGGCGCTCGCGGTGGCCGCGCGCACGAGGCCTGCGACGGTGTTGCCGGGCGAGGCCAGCGCGACCGGCGTTTCGGGCGCCACGGGGCAGCGTGCACGCTCGCCGGCCAGTGGTTCCCGCAGCATGCCGCTCAGGAAACTGGAGGCCGCGCCGTTGGGCCGGCCCGGGCGCACCGACACCGTCATGAGCCGCACGTTGCGCCCCTGCACGAAGCCCTTGCGCGTGAAATCGGCCACCAGTTGTTCGCCGATGAACTTCTGGATGCCGTAGCTGTTCTGCGGCGTCGGGAGCGTCGTGTCTTCGATCACCGCGGGCAGGCGCTGCTCGGGCGAATCGCCGAACACGGCCACCGAGCTGGAGAACACGAACACCGGCGCATGGCCCGCGCGGCGGCAGGCGTCGAGCAGTGCGCGGGTGGTGTCGAGGTTGCTGCGCATGCCGAGGTCGAAGTCGGCCTCGCATTCGCCGCTCACGGCGGCAGCCAGGTGGAAGACCGCATCGGTGTCGGCCAGCGGCAATGCGCCGTTGCCGGCCTGCTCGTACAGGTCGCCCTGCACGAACTGGATGCGCGCATCGGATGCGAGGTCGGCGGGCGGCGGCACGCGGTCGGCCAGCGTGATGCGCGCGATGGCTCTGGCTGCGCCGCCGGCCAATGCGAGCGGGCCGCCTGCGAGCAGCGTGCGCGCGAGCCGTGCGCCGAGGAAGCCGCAGCCGCCGGTGATGAGGATGTTCATGGTCTGGTAATGCTTTCTTCAGGCTTTCTTGTTCGGGGCGGGCAGTTCGATGCCCGGGAAGATCTTGATGACCGCGCTGTCGTCCTCGCGCGCGAATCCCGCGGTCGATGCCTGCATGAACATCTGGTGCGCGGTGGACGAGAGCGGCAGCGGAAACTTGCTCGCCCGCGCCACGTCGAGCACGAGCCCCAGGTCCTTCACGAAGATGTCGACGGCCGACAGCGGCGTGTAGTCGCCCGCGAGCACGTGCGCCATGCGGTTCTCGAACATCCAGCTGTTGCCCGCGCTGTGCGTGATGACTTCGTAGAGCGCGTCCGGGTCCACGCCTTCGCGCAGGCCGAGAGCCATCGCCTCGGCGGCGGCGGCAATGTGCACGCCGGCCAGCAGCTGGTTGATGACCTTCACCTTGCTGCCCGCGCCCGCCGAGTCGCCCAGGCGGTAGACCTTGGCGGCCATTGCGTCGAGCAATGCGCCGGCCCTGGCGTAGGCGGCGGGCGTGCCGGCGGTCATCATCGTCATCTGGCCGCTCGCGGCCTTCGCGGCGCCACCGGAGATCGGTGCGTCGAGGTAAAGGATGCCCTGTGCCGCGAGGCGGGCTTCGAGCGCGACCGACCAGTTCGGATCGACGGTCGAACACATCACGAAGAGGCTGCCGGGCTTCATCGACGCCGCGCAGCCGGGCGTGGTGCCGTCGCCGAACAGCACAGACTCGGTCTGCGCCGCGTTGACGACGACGCTGACCACGATGTCGCACTGCGCGCCGAGCGCGGCGAGCGTGTCGCAGGCCGTGCCGCCCTCACGCGCGAAGGCTTCGGCCACGCCGGGACGCACATCGAACACGTGCGGCGCATGGCCCGCGCGGCGCAGCGATTGCGCCATGCCGCTGCCCATGGCGCCGAGGCCCACGAGACCGACGACGGGGGTGTTTTCGTTGTTCATTGACTTGGGCTCCATCTGGTTTCTGGAAGGTTGCACGGCATTCCCTGTTCGCGAAACACCGCGGAACCGGCTTTGCCGGGCCGCTGGTGTTGCCCCCGGCGAGGGGATTGGCGAAGCGACACGAAGTGCGCGAAGACTGGGGGTGAGCTCATATCAGCGATTGACGAGTTGCTTGGGCGTGAGCCACACGCCGATGGCCCCTAGGACGAGGGCCGCAGCCAGAACGTACATGCCGATCTGCGTGCTGCCCGTGAGGTCCTTCAGGTAGCCGATGAGGTACGGGCTCACGAAGCCCGCCAAGTTCCCCACTGAATTGATGGCCGCGATGCCCGCAGCCGCGGCCGTCCCCGAAAGGAAGGCGGTAGGCAGCGACCAGAAGAGCGGCGCGCAGGTCAGCACGCCGGCGGCCGCGAGCGAGAGGAAGGCGAGCGACACGGCCGTGTTCTGCGTGTACGAGGCGGCCACGGTGAAGCCGACGGCGCCCATCATCGCGGGCACGATCAGGTGCCAGCGGCGCTCCTGCCGGCGGTCGGCGCTGCGGCCGAAGAGGTTCATCGCGACGATCGCGCAGAGGAACGGAATCGCGCTCAGCAAGCCGATGTTGAAGTTGCCCTGCACGCCCGTGGCCTTGACCAGCGTGGGCAGCCAGAAGGTCAGCGCGTACTGGCCCATGACGAAGGCGAAATAGATGAGCGCCATCCACCACACGCGCGCATCGCGGAACACCGCGGCCACCGAGTGCGGGCCCTTGGCGCCGTGGGCCTGGTCGCGCTCGACCTCGTGGGTGAGCAGGGCCTTTTCCTCGGGCGAGAGCCAGCGGGCCTGCTGGATGCCGTTGTCCAAATAGAAGAGAACCATCACGCCCACGAGCACCGCGGGAATGGCTTCGATGATGAACATCCACTGCCAGCCGTGCATCGACGAGACGCCGTGGAACGCGTCCATGATCCAGCCCGACAGCGGATTGCCGAAGATGCCCGCCACCGGAATCGCCGACATGAAGACCGCGATGATCCGCGCGCGCCGGTGCGACGGATACCAGTGCGTGAGGTAGAGGATCACGCCGGGATAGAAGCCGGCCTCGGCCACCCCGAGCAGGAAGCGCAGGATGTAGAAGCTGGTGGGCGTCTCCACGAACACGAAGCATGCCGAGAGGATGCCCCAGGTGATCATGATCCGGGCGATCCACATGCGCGCGCCCACGCGGTTGAGCAGCAGGTTGCTCGGCACCTCGAACAGGAAGTAGCCGAGGAAGAAGATGCCCGCGCCCAGGCCGAACACCGTTTCGCTAAAGCCCAGGTTCTGCCCCATCTGCAGCTTGGCGAAGCCGACGTTCACGCGGTCGAGGTAGGCGACCACGTAGCAGAGCATCAGGAAGGGAACGAGACGCCAGAAAACCTTGGAATAGGCGCGCTTCTCGAGCGCGGCGTCGGCGGGCAGGTCGGCCATGGCCGAAGGCGCGCCGGCCTGGAGGGTTGGAGTCATGACAGGGAAGTCCGCTTGCAGCTTTGGATGAGAAAGCCTGGATGAGGGAGCGAGGTCGTTCCGTCGCCATGAAAACGCGGACGCCTCTTGATTTGTCAGGTCATCATACAAATTTGGGTCAATCTGACCGACCCGGGTAAACCCGCAGAGAACACTTCGTTGCTTCTTACTTGCCCGCGGGCCAGCCTTCGACCAGCGGCCGGGCGAGCTGAGCGCCTTCCTGCTGCCAGAAGGCGGGGTCGGCCTGCTCGATGCGGCGGATCGCGTTGTCCATGTGGGACTTGGCGGCCTCGCGGGCACGCAGCACGTCGCCGGCCTCGATGGCTTCGACGATCCGCGCGTGCTCCTGCGCGACCTCGCGCGCGAAGTCCGCGCGGCGCGCCTCGTTGGCGCGGGTGACGCGGGTGGCACCGTGCAAAAACTGCCGCAGGTACTGCAGGGTGCCGATCAGGAACGGGTTGCGCGCGGCCTCGGCGATGGCGCGGTGAAAGCGCACATCTTCGTCGGCGCCGTTGCCGCCCGCGGCCACCGCGGCATGAAGTGCATCGATGGCATCGCGGATGCGCTGCACGTCTTCCGGCGTGCGGCGCTCGGCGGCCAGCGCGGCCACTTCCGCTTCGAGCGCGCGGCGCAACTCGACCATCTGGATCACCGCTTCGCGCGAGGCCACATGCGGCATCTCGAAGCGCAGCGGCTCGACGCCCGCAGCGCGCACGTACACGCCGCTGCCCTGGCGCGAATCCACGAGCCCCAGCGACTTGAGCCGCGAGACCGCCTCGCGCACCACGGTTCGGCTCACGCCGAACTGCTCGGCGAGCACCGCCTCGGTCGGCAGCCGATCGCCTTCGGACAGGCGCCCGCTGCGCACCTCGGCCGCGAGCGCATCGGCCACTTGGTCGGCCAGGCGGACGGTGGGGGTGAGGGATTGGAAGCGGGCGGTCATATGGACCGCGCGACTCTAACGCAGGCCTGCCCGGGCTCAAGCCAATGCGTAGCGCGCAGCCCGCGCGATGCTCGCCGCGTCCACGCCGAAGAACGAACGCAATGCCGCGCGCGTGTCGCTGCGCCCGAACCCGTCGGTGCCGAGCGTGAGGTAGCGGCGGCCTTCGGGAAGGAAGGCGCGCACGCTCTCGGGCACGCTGCGCACATAGTCGGTGGCAGCGACGATCGGGGCCTTGCCCTTGCCCAGTTGCCTAGCGATGAACGCCTCGCCGGCCGATTCGCCAGCGATGGCGCGCTGCTCGCAGGCCAGGCCGTCGCGCGCGAGTTCGCTCCAGCTCGTGACGCTGAACACCTCGGCCTCGATGCCCTCATCGGCCAGCAGTTGCGCAGCCTTCACGACCTCGGTGAGGATCGCGCCCGAGCCCATCAGCGTCACCTTCTTCCTGGCCTTTCCGGAAGCCGGCGCATACGTGCCGAAGCGATAGCAGCCGCGCAGGATGTCGCCTTCCGCACCCGCGGGCACGTCAGGCTGCGCGTAGTTCTCGTTCATGAGCGTGACGTAATAGAAAACGTCCTTCTGCTCGACCATCATTTCGCGGATGCCCGCATCGACGATCACCGCCATCTCGCCCGCATAGGCCGGGTCGTAGGCCTTGCAGTTGGGGATGGTCGCGGCCACGAGGTGGCTGCTGCCGTCCTGGTGCTGCAGGCCTTCGCCGCCGAGCGTGGTGCGGCCCGAGGTAGCGCCCAGCAAAAAGCCGCGCGCGCGCTGGTCGGCCGCGGCCCAGATCGCATCGCCCACGCGCTGGAAGCCGAACATCGAGTAGTAGATGTAGAACGGCAGCATCGCCAGGCCGTGCACGCTGTAGCTGGTGGCCGCGGCCGTCCAGCTCGCGATGGCGCCGGCTTCGCTGATGCCTTCTTCGAGGATCTGCCCGTCGGTGGCTTCGCGGTAGCTCAGCACCGAGCCGATGTCTTCGGGCGCATAGCGCTGGCCCACGCTCGAATAGATGCCCACCTGCTTGAAGAGATTCGCCATGCCGAAGGTGCGCGCCTCGTCGGCCACGATGGGCACGATGCGCGGGCCGAGCGCCTTGTCCTTCATGAGGTTGCCCAGCATGCGCACGAACGCCATGGTGGTGCTCATTTCCTTGCCGGCGGCGGCCGTGGCGAACTGCGCATAGCTCGCGATGTCGGGCTTGGGCACCACCTCGCACGCGGTCTCGCGGCGCGGCATGGCGCCGCCGAGCGCTTCGCGGTGCTGGCGGAGGTACCGCATCTCGGCGCTGTCTTCGGCGGGGCGGTAGAAGTCCATCGCGGTGGCCTGCGCGTCGGTGAGCGGCAGGTTGAAACGGTCGCGGAACTCGATGAGGTCCACGTCGCCCATCTTCTTGTGCGAGTGCGTGGTCATCTTGCCCTGTGCGGCGCTGCCCATGCCGTAGCCCTTCTTGGTGTGGGCGAGGATCACCGTGGGCTGGCCCTTGTGCTTGGCCGCTGCGGCGTAGGCCGCGTGGATTTTCACGAGGTCGTGGCCGCCGCGCTTGAGGCGGTCGATCTGCTCGTCGGTCATGCCTTCGGCCAGGCGCGCGAGTTCGGGGTTCTGGCCGAAGAAGTTGTCGCGGTTGAAGCGGCCGTCCTTCGCGGCGAAGGTCTGCATCTGGCCGTCGACGGTGTTGGCGAACGCGCGCGCCAATGCGCCGCTCACGTCCTGCGCGAAGAGGCCGTCCCAGTCGCTGCCCCACACGAGCTTGACGACGTTCCAGCCCGCGCCCGCGAAGAGCTTCTCCAGCTCGTCGATGATGCGGCCGTTGCCGCGCACCGGGCCGTCGAGGCGCTGCAGGTTGCAGTTGACGACCCACACGAGGTTGTCGAGTTTCTCGCGCGCGGCGAGCGTCAGCGCGCTCATCGATTCGGGCTCGTCCATCTCGCCGTCGCCGAACACGCCCCACACCTTTCGGCCTTCGCAATTGAGCAGGTTGCGGTGCGTGAGGTAGCGCATGAAGCGCGCGTGGTAGATCGAGCTGATGGGGCCGATGCCCATCGAGCCGGTGGGGAACTGCCAGAAGTCCGGCATCAGGTACGGATGCGGATAGCTGCTGAGGCCCCGCGCCCCGCTGCCTTCCGTGAAGGCCGGCGCGGTCAGTTCCTGGCGGTAGTGCGCAAGGTCTTCTTCGCTCAGGCGGCCTTCGAGATACGCACGCGCATAGACGCCCGGCGCGCTGTGCGGTTGGAAGAACACGAGGTCGCCGCGATGCTGCTCGCTGCGCGCATGGAAGAAGTGGTTGAAGCCGGTCTCGAACAGGTCGGCCGCGCTTGCGTAGCTGGCGATGTGGCCGCCGAGTTCGCCATATGCCTGGTTGGCCTTGGCCACCATCGCGAGCGCGTTCCAGCGCATCAGCGAAGCCAGGCGCTCTTCGACCGCGAGGTCGCCCGGGAACGGCGGCTGGTCTTCCGCCGCGATGGTGTTGACGTACGGCGTTGCCAGCTCGGGCTGCCAGCCGATGCGCTGCTGCCGTGCGAGGCGCGCCAGCTCCACCAGCATCTGGCGCGCGCGCTGCGGGCCGTGCGTTTGCGCCAGCGCCAGGAAGGCGTCTCGCCATTCGGCGGTTTCTGCGGGATCGGGGTCGTGCGACATGGGGCTGTCGAGCAACAGGGCGCGCATCTGGTCGGCTGAAATCGGGGCGTTCATGGCGGCACTTTAAGCCGGCATGCGGAAAATTAGCTACCGGCGCAGGCAATTCCATGCCGCGGTCGCAGCATAAAATTCCGCCACCTCTTGATTTCGAAGCATTTCATGCAACTCGATGCCATCGACCTGCGCATTCTCGACGAGCTGCAACGCGACGGCGCGCTGTCGAACGTGGAGCTCGCGCGCCGCGTGCACCTGTCGCCTTCGCCGTGCCTGGCGCGCGTGAAGATGCTCGAAGCCAACGGCGTGATCGACCGCTACGTGGCCCTTGCGAGCGCGAAGGCGCTGGGGCTCGGGCTCAACGTGTTCATCTCAATCAGCCTCACCACGCAGAGCAAGCAGTCGCTCGCCGACTTCGAGCAGCGCATCGCCGAGCACGACGAGGTGATGGAGTGTTACCTGATGACCGGCGACAGCGACTACCTGATCCGCATCGCCGTGGCCGACATGGCGGCGCTGGAGCGGTTCATCATGGAGCAGCTCACGCCGATTCCGGGCATCGAGAAGATCCGCTCGAGCTTTGCGCTCAAGCAGGTCAGATACAAAACGGCGCTGCCGTTGCCGACAGCGCCGTTGAACTAGGCACGTCCCCGAGGCCTTCGCCCCGGGGCCAAGGAACTCAGAGGCCGATCAGGCCGCCGTCGTTCTTCGTGATGACCACGGTGGCCGAGCGCGGGCGCGCCGTGCCGCCTTCGGGCCAGTGGCTGCCGAACTTCGACGGGTCGCCGATGTTGGCGGCCGGCGTCGTCTCGCCCGGGTGCTGGATGTTGACGAACAGCGCGCGGCCGTCGCCCGATTCGGCGATGCCGGTGATCTCGCAGTCCTTCGGGCCGACCAGGAAGCGGCGCAGGCCGTCGGTGCCGGGGGCCTTGCCCACGAAGGTCGCCTGCGTACCGGTGGTGGCGCCGTCGACGTTGGTGATGGTCTTGGCCGCGCCGTCGCCGACCTTGCCCGGCAGTGCCGCGAGCAGCATGCAGTTGGTCACGTCGGTGTACTTGCCGTCGTCGGTCTCCAGCCACAGCAGGCCGGGGGCGGCCTGGCTGAACCACATGCCGTCGGGGCTGGAGAAGTCGTTGTCGGCGCCCAGGGCCGAGAGGTTCACGTCGGCCGCCGCGGTCGAGCGCGCGCCGAAGAGGTAGCAGTCCCACTTGAAGGTCACGGCCGTCGGGTCGCCGCCGGTATCGGCAAAGCGCACGATGTGGCCGTTCGGGTTGCCCTTCTGCGCGGTCTGGGCCGGGCCCTTCGGGTCGTTGTACGAACGCGGGTTGGCCGCGTCGGTGCCGCCGACCGGGCGAGCCGTGTTGTTGGTGAGGGTGAGGTAGACCT
Organism: Variovorax paradoxus; assembly: GCF_000834655.1. GTDB lineage: Bacteria > Pseudomonadota > Gammaproteobacteria > Burkholderiales > Burkholderiaceae_C > Variovorax > Variovorax paradoxus_F. The sequence continues at coordinate 188,662 of NZ_JXQQ01000008.1, read as the reverse complement.
CGCCGTTCTTCGGGTTGACGGCCGTCCACTCGGGGCGGTCCATCTTCGTGGCGCCGGCCGCATCGGCGGCGTGGCGCGCGTTGATCACGACGTCGGCCGCATCGGCGAACGCATAGCCGGCGTAGCCCGCGGTGATGTTGTTGACGCCCAGCTTCAGCTCCAGCCAGTTGCCGGTGCCGTCGGCGTTGAAGCGCGCGACGTAGAGCTTGCCGTCGTCCATGTACTTGTCGCCGGCCGCGATGCCGCCGCCGATGTCGGCCGCGTCCCAGGCCTTGGTGGAGACGAACTTGTAGAGGTACTCGTTCTGCGAGTCGTCGCCCATGTACCAGACCAGCGGCTTGCCGACCACGACCGGGCCGAGGCAGGCGCCTTCATGGCCGAAGCGGCCGAGCGCGGTGCGCTTCCTGGGCGTGCTGGCGGGTGCGAACGGATCGATCTCGACCACCCAGCCGTAGGTGTTGGAGCCGTTGCGGTAGTCGTCCAGCGCGGTGGCGCCGATGACTTCGGTGTTCCAGCGGCCATAGAGGCCGTCGGCCGTGTCGGGCGTGACGGTGGCCCAGAGTTCGCGGCCGGTGCTGGCCACGCCGTAGCGGTTGAAGCTCGCGATTTCCTTGGCGGTGCGCTTGGGGTCGTCGGTGGCCTTGGTGCGGCGGAAGTAGCCGGCCCAGTTTTCTTCGCAGGTGAGGTACGTGCCCCAGGGCGTGGTGCCGTTGGCGCAGTTGTTCAGCGTGCCGCGGGTCTTGCTGCCGTCGGTGGAGTACTTGGTCTTCAGCGCGTCGGTCTTGGCGGCCGGGCCCGAGAAGGTCATCTCGGTGAGCGTGTGGACGCGGCGGTTCAGGCTCGCGTCCTGCTTGTAGGTCCAGGTGTTGCCGACCTTGTTGACCTCGATCACGCTCACGCCGTGCAGGTAGAACTCGCGCAGCACTTCGTCCGCGACGGTGCGCACGCCGCCCACCACCGTCTGGCCGGTGGGGTGCAGGAACAGCGGCGTGATGGCTTCGTGGTTCATCACCAGCAGGCCGCGCGATGCGTTGACGGGGTCCCACTTGTTCGACGCGTTGATGCCGAAGAAGGTCATGCCGTCGTGGTGGTCGCCGGCGCGGCGGTCGTACGTGGCCGGTGCGTCGGTGCCGTCGTTGGCATAGGCGGGCACGCCGGCGGCGATCGGGTCGCCCAGGCGATAGAGCACGCTGGCGGTGTAGCCGGCGGGCACGCTCACCACGTCGTCCAGGCTCTTGGCCACGGCATTGAAGTTCAGCTTGAGGGGCGCTGCACCCGGGGCAGGCGCGGGTGCGGGTCCGGGGGCGGGTGCCGGCGCGGGTGCGGGCGGCAGGATGGGGAAGTTGGTCCCGCCGCCGCCACCACCGCCGCAAGCCTGCAGCAGCGCCGTGCCGGCGGTGCCCACGCCCAGGCCGAACAGGCTGCGGCGGCTCAGGCGCGAGGCGATCAGGTCGGAGAACGAGGGATTGGCGGTGGGATTGGTGCCGATATCGTCGAGGTCGATTCCGGATTCGTCGGAACGGGTGTTTGCGGTCATGCGCAATTTCTTTCGTGGGTTGAAAAGGAAATCAACCCGCGAAGTTAGGCACTTCGCATGACACCCGCGTGAAACGCTCAGGTTCTGGTCAGGTGCATTTGTTCCAGCACCACGCACCGTTCAAGGTGCGGGCAGTTGCCTCGGCCACAGCGCCCAGAGGCGCAGCGGCTGGTTCACGCTCGCGGCCAGCCGGCCCGCATCGGGACCGGTGCCTGCGAAGTAATCGGCGCGCACTGCGCCCAGGATCGCGCTGCCGGTGTCCTGCGCCACCACCAGCTTCTGCAACTGCGCGGCCGGCCCGCTCGATGCGAGCCACACCGGCGTGCCGTAGGGAATGCTCTCGCGGTCGACCGCGATGGATCGACCCGCCGTGAGCGGCACGCCCTGTGCGCCGCGGGGACCGAAGGCCGCATCGACCTCGCTCATCGTTTCCTCGCGGAAGAACACGTAGCGCGGATTGCTCCACAGAAGCTGCGACACGCGCTGCGGGTTCTGCACGGCCCAGGCCTTGGTGTCGTCGGGCCACTTGCCCACCTTGCTCACGCCCTGGCTCATGAGCCACTGCTGCACGCTGCGGTAGGGCTGCTCGTTGGTGGCCGAGAAGGCCACGCGGACCGTGTGCTGGTAACCGTTGGCCTCGGTGATGCGCAGGCGCCCGGAGCCCTGGATGTGCAGCATCAGCGCATCGATGGGGTCGGCCATCCACGCGATCTCGCGGCCGCGCAGGGCGGCCTGGGCTTCGGGCAGGGTCTCGATTTCCTGGCGCGTGTACCAGGGGCGCTTGGGCACGAGGCCATCCGGCGCCTGATAGAGCGGCACGCTGAAGGTGGCGTTGGGGACGCGGGAGGCTTCGTACACCGGCTCGTAATAGCTGGTGAGCTTGCCTTCGCTCTGGCCCGCGAGCGACTCGACGCGGTAGGGCTGCAGCCGGTCGGTCATCCACTGGCGCTGCTCTTCGGGCGTGGCGATGGCCAGCTGGCGCACCTCGCGGCACAGCGGCGCGAAGGCGGCGTTGGGGCGCGAGCAGTTGGCCAAGAGCGCGATCCAGGCTTCGTGCAGCGGGTCTTCGCCGAAGCCCGGGAGCTCCGCCCAGCCGACCGGCACCCAGCGGCTCTTGGGGTGCGTGAGCGAGCCGGTCAGCGGCCCGAGGTCGCGCGGCGGGGTGGCGGAAGGTCGGGTGGGGGCGTCGGGCACGCGGGGGCCGACGGAACAGCCGGCGAGCGTTGCTACGATCGCAAGCCCGACCAGCCACTGGAGTCCATTTCTCATGGGTTTGATTCTGCTTGAAGCCCTCGCCGCGGGACTCGTGTTCATTTTGATCATCTGGTGGACCATGTTTTCCGGCCGCAGCAAGGGTGAATTGCACGACGACGCCGAGCCCGAAACGGACCGCGCTCCCGATGATCGCGACCCGCCGCCCAAACCGTGAATTGCTTGCGTAGCCGCGGGCCGCGCGCGCATGTCGGAGAAGCACCTGCTCGCTATTACTTTAGTAGCAATCATCGCAGCAAACACGGGCAACGGCGAAGGTTTTCTTATTTTCCGTAGGGCCTTGAGCCCGTACCATCGCGTACGCTCCCGGGGCTAAGCTCTGGCCCGCTTGATTCAACATCGAAAGGGATCCCCATGAAAAAGTTCGTACTCGCCACCTGCGCCACCGCCATCGTCCTGTCCGGCTGTGCCGGCGGCATGACCGACACGCAACGCAACACCGGCATCGGCGCGGGCATCGGAGCCCTGGGCGGCGCCGCGATCGGCTCGGCCACCGGCGGCAACCGCGGTGCCATCGGCACGGGCGCCGTCGTCGGCGCGGCAGCCGGCGCGCTCGGCGGCTACCTGTGGTCGCAGCGCATGGAAAACCAGAAGCGCCAGATGGAAGCCGCCACGCAGGGCACCGGCGTGGCCGTGACCCAGACGCAGAACAACGAGCTGAAGCTGGCCATTCCGAGCGACGTGTCGTTCGACGTGGGCCGCGCCAACATCAAGCCGAACTTCGCACCGGTGCTCGACCAGTTCGCCAGTGGCCTGCGCAACAACCCGAACGCCGAGGTGCGCATCATCGGCCACACCGACAGCACCGGTTCGGACGCCATCAACAACCCGCTGTCGGTCGACCGCGCCACCAGCACGCGCGACTACCTGGTCGCCCGCGGCGTGAACGCAGCGGCCTTCCGCATCGAAGGCCGCGGCTCGCACGAGCCGGTGGCCGACAACAACTCCGACGCCGGCCGTGCGCAGAATCGCCGCGTCGAAATCTACGTGGGTGAGCGCGGCCCGCGAGGCTAAGCCGCATCCACAGGGGAAACCGGCCGCATCGAACGGCCGGTTCCCGTCATCTTTTCAATGGTCCATATAGAGGGAAAACTCATGAGGAAGCTTCTTGTCTCGGGTGCAGCAGCAGCGGCTGCGTTGATGTTCATTGCAGGTTGCGCTTCGCAGTCCGCACCGCCGCCGGCAGCCGCGCCGGCCGCACAGCCGGCACCGCCCGCCAACAGCTGGACAGCGCGCCTGGCAGCCCTGAAGACCGACCTGGAAGCCTCCACCAAGGGCACGGGCGTGGTGATCGAGCAGACCGCCGACAACCAGCTGCACGTGGTCATTCCGAATGAGCTCTCGTTCGACACGGGCCGCTCCAACGTCAAGCGCAACCTCGCACAGGTGCTCGACAAGGTCGCCGAAGGCCTGAAGACCGCCACCGCCGCCAGCGTGCGCGTGGTCGGCCACACCGACAACACGGGCAGCGAAGAAGGCAACGAGCGCCTCTCGGTGAGCCGCGCCGACAGCGTGCGCAACCACCTGGTGGGCCGTGGCGTGTCGACGACCGCGATCACGACCGACGGCCGCGGCTCGCGCGAACCGCTGGCCGACAACGGCACGGCGGCCGGCCGTGCGCAAAATCGCCGCGTCGAGATCTTCGTGGCGGAAAAGGCCTGACCTTTTAAAGGTCCCGAAGTCGGTTCGCCAATTCGACGGCCGACTTCACTTCCATCTTCTCGAACACGCGCGCCCGGTGGACTTCCACCGTGCGCACGCTGATGGCCAGCTGATCGGCGATCAGCTTGTTCGGCAGTCCCTCGACCACGAGCCGCATCACGTCGCGCTCGCGGTCCGTCAGTTCGGCAACGCGCTCTGCAAGATTGCGGCGCGCTTGCTGCACCTCGAGCGCCCGCAGCGACGCTCCGAGCGCCTGCTCGATGCGGTCGACCAGCGCGTTGTCCGAGAACGGCTTCTCGCAGAAATCGAAGGCACCGCGCTTGACGGCGTCGACCGCCGTCGGCACGTCCGCATGGCCAGTGAGGAAGATCACCGGCATCGCGTCCAGCAGGCCGCGCTCGGCCAACCGGTCGAACAGCACCAGCCCGCTGGTGCCCGGCATGCGCACGTCGAGCAGCAGGCAGCGCGGCTGATCGGGCAGCGGGCCCTGCGCGAGCAACTGCTCGAACGCCTCGGCGCTGCCGAAATGCTCGCTGGCCAGGCGCCGCGAGCGCAGCAGCCAGGCCAGCGCCTCTCGCACGCTGGCGTCGTCGTCGACGATATAGATGAGTCCATCGATCAGCGGTTGCATATCCATTCCAAAAACAGGCGCGTCCCCTTCAAGGAGGGACAACGCGGAGCCGGCTTCGCCGGGCCGCAGGTGCCGCTCCCGGCGAGGGCGAAGGAGAAGCGGCACGAAGTGCGCGAAGCCCGGGGGTGAATCATGTACTGGGCAGGGTAAAGCGGAAGATCGTGCCGCGCGGCCGGTTGGGTTCGTGCATCAAGGCGCCGCCATGCTGCTCCACCACCGTGCGGCACAGGCTCAGGCCGAGCCCCATGCCGTCGGCGCGCGTGGTGAAGAAGGGCGTGAAGAGCCGCTCGGCCACGTCCTCGCCGATGCCGCAGCCGAGATCGGCCACCGAGAACTCTAGCCAGCGCCGCGCGTCCTCGGTGCCCGGGCCGCCCACCGCCACGGCGCGCGCCACGCGCAGCCGCAGCACGCGGCTGCCGACGTTGTCGGGGCTGTCCATCGCCTGCATCGCGTTGCGCGCGAGGTTGAGCAGCACCTGCTCGACCAGCGTGCGGTCGCACATGGCCGCGGGCAGCCGGTCTTCGAGCACCACCTCGATGATCACGCCCAGCTTGCGCGCCTGCAGCCGCACCAGCGGCAGCACCGCATCGATCAGCGCCTGCGGCGCGACGGCCTCTCGCGTGCGGTCGCGCCGGCGCACGAAGTCGTGCACGCTGCGGATCACCTGGCCCGCGCGGTCGGCCTGCTCGGCGATGCGCCTGACGGCCATGGCCACTTCGCCCTGGTCGCCCTTGGCATTCGGCCCGAGCAGGTTGAGCGAGCCGCTCGCATAGCTCGCGATCGCGGCCAGCGGCTGCGTGAGTTCGTGGCTCAGGAGCGAGGCCATCTCGCCGACCGTGGCCAGGCGCGCGCTGGCCTGCAGGCGCTCCTGGCTCGCGCGCGAGAGCTCCTCGATGCGGCGCTGCTCGCTCACGTCGATGAACGCGCTCATCCAGCCGGTCTGCACGCGGTGCGCGTTGATGAGCGGCGCCTCGAAGATCAGCACCGGAAAGCGCGTGCCGTCCTTGCGCATGAAGACCGATTCGAAGCCCTCGCGCGGCGGCATGCCGCCGGCCAGCCGCCGTGCCTGGCGCTGCTGGTATTCGTGCGCCAGCTCGGTGGGCCAATAGGGCGCCTCGGGGGCGTCGGCGCTGTCGGCCATCAGTTCTTCGGGGGTGAAGCCCACCATCTCGCAGAAGGCCGGGTTCACGTAGGTGATGCGCCCCTGCAGGTCGCGTGCGCGCAGGCCCGTGATGACCGAGTCTTCCATGGCCTTGCGAAAGGCGAGCGCATCGGCCAGGTCGCGCTCGGCGCGCAGGCGCCTGCGCGTGTCTCGCGCGAGCAGCACCAGCACCGACACCAGCGCGATCGAGATCGCGGTGACCAGCGCCGTGAGCATGTTCGGAAACAGGTCGGGCGCGGCGCGCCAGCCGTCGACGCGCAGCATCAGCGCGGTGCCCGGCAGGTCGATCAGCTGCTGCGAGGTAAAGACACGCGTGCCCACGCGGCGCGAGCTGCCCAGTGCCACCAGCCGCGTGCCGTCGGCCTCGGTGAAGGCCACCTCCTGTCCGCGCGTGAGCGTGGGGCCGACCAGCTCGATGAGCGCATCGCGCAGCGAATAGCTCGCAATGAGGAACCCGCCGGCGTCGATCGGCACGCAGAACTCCATCACCTCGACACCGCCGCCGCCCGGAATCGGCACATAGTGGCTCGGCGAGTACGCGCCCGCGCCGAGCTTGCGGGCGGCCGCGCACGCCAGCATCACGTCGGACTGCTCGGGGCCGCGGCTGGCCTCGTCGAGAAGGCGCTTGCGGTAGGGCGTGTCGATCGCCTCGATCGGGCGCAGCGCCGCGTCGCGCCATTCGATGCGCAGCCACTCGCGATGCTCGCGCAGCAGGGCGGCCGCAGCATCGTTCCATTGCGCGCGATCGGTGCCCGGGGTCTGCGTGGCACGCAGGCTCTGCGCGTTGCGCTGGAAGCCGCTGCGCAGGTCGGACACGGCATCGGCGGTGTCGCGGTCGAGCTGCGCCTGCACCTGCTCGACCTCGTGCCGCCCCGCGAGCCACACCACCGTGACCAGCAGCACCGACACCAGCACCGCGAGCAGCAGCCACAGGAACCAGCGCTGCCACAGTGAACGCAGGCGCGCGAACGCGGAGCGCGCCCACCGCTGCGGTGCGACGGTCAACAGCGCATCGGGCATCGCTAGAGAACGCAGTGCGACAGGACGGGCAGTTGCGTGCGCGTGCGCTCGATCTGCCTTGCATCGATGTCGAACAGCACCACGCCTTCTTCGCTCGCCTGCTGGGCCACCACCGTGCCCCACGGGTCCACGACAAGCGACTGGCCCCAGGTCTGGCGGCCGTTTTCATGCGTGCCGCCCTGCGCGGGCGCCACCACCCAGGCGAGATTTTCGATGGCGCGCGCGCGCAGCAGCACCTCCCAGTGGGCGGCGCCGGTCGTGCGGGTGAAGGCGCTGGGCACCAGCAGCAGGTCGGCGCCTTCCTTGGCGAGCGCGCGGTAGAGCTCCGGAAAGCGCAGGTCATAGCAGACGCTCATGCCGATGCGCCAGCTGTGGCCGTCGCGCGAAGGCAGGTCGAACACGACGGGCTTGGCGCCCGGGGCGATCACGCGGCGTTCGTCGTAGCGCTCGGTGCCGTTGTCGAAGAAGAAGAGATGGATCTTGTCGTAGCGCGCCACGCACTTTCCATCGGGCGAGAAGGCCAGGGAGCTGTTGAAGACGTGCTCGGCATCGGTGCTCTCGATGGGCAGCGTGCCGCCCACGATCCACAGCCCGAACTCGCGCGCCGCATCGGCCAGGAACCCCTGCACCATGCCCGCCCCGGCCGTCTCGCGCAGGCCCAGCTTGTCGGTGTCGCGCGCGCCCATCATGCAGAAATACTCGGGCAGCACCGCGAGCTCGGCGCCTGCCGCGGCGGCCTCTGCGAGCAGGTCGTGGGCGCGTGCGAGGTTGGCTTCGCGGGCGATGGCCGACACCATCTGGATGGCTGCGACTTTCATTGTGTGGTCTCCGTGTTCTTGCCTTCTTCCGCGGTCGAGGAGCCCGTCGGGCCTGCCTGGCCTGCCTGGCCCGCCTGGCCGGGCAGCTGCAGCGTGCGCGGAACCTTGGCTATTTTGGGGTCGGCCCAGGTACCCTCGATGTGGAACTCCTGCGTGGCGGCGGCGGCGAGCGGCTTGCTCAGCACCCACTGCGCGAGGAAGGTGCCCAGGCCGATGGCCGGGTTGATGGCGGTCGCCACCAGCGCGGCGGTGCCCGCGTTGATCTCGGGCACCACCACCACGCGCAGGTTCTGCGTCTCGCGCACGATGTCGGCCGAGCCGTCCATGAGCGCCGCGGCGTTCACGCCCTTCATCTGCAGGTTGTTGGTGCTCGCGATGCCCTTGTTGATCTTGGCGTCGCCGCGGATGAAGTCGAAGGCGAACCCTTGGCTGAACACGTCGCGGAAGTCCAGCGTGAGCCGGCGCGGCAGCGCCTGCAGGCTCAGCACGCCCAGGAGCTTGGCCAGGCCCGGGTCGGCCTTGAGGAACTGGCCCGACTCCACATCGACCTGAAGATTCCCGCCCAGGCTCGGGTAGTCGAGCGAGAACGGCGAGCCGCGCCAGTTGACTTCGCCCTCCATGCGCCCCTTGCCGCGCCGCAGCACGCCGGGCATGCCGAAGCGCGCGAGCAGGTCGCCGGCATCGGCGATGTCCAGCTTGAAGGTCATGGCCGTGCGGCGCTGGGCGGCCGCGGCGCCGGGGATGGCGGCCCAGGTGCCCTTGGCCGCGAAGCTCGCCTCGGGCATGGTGAAGGTCAGCTTGTTCAGGAGCCACTCGCGGCCCGCGCCGCCGCGGTTGACCGCATCGATCTCCGCACGGCCCAGGCGCTTGCCGAGCAGCTCGAAGTCGTCGATCACGATGTCGAGCGCGGGCAGCGTGCCTGGTTGCTCGTCGAGCAGGGCCTCGACCTGCGTTGCCTCGGAAGGCGCGATCTTCAGGCGCGCGAGCCGCGCGTAGAGCCGGCCGGCCTGCGTGTGGCGGTACTCGGCGTAGCCGCTCAATTCGGTGGCGTCGATGTTGGCGCGCCAGAGCGCGCCCTCGCGGGTGCCGCCCAGCACCACGTTGTGCAGGGTGCGCCCGGCGATGCCCAGTTGCTGCGCGCGCACCGCGATGCGCGTGGGCAGGTAGGCCTGCGCGGCGTCTTCGCCGGTGCCGGGGGTTTCGCTCGGGGCACTGCTTGCTGCGGCGCCCAGGAGCGACTCCCATGCGGCGATGTCGAGCTTGGCCACGTTGACGTTCGCGAACACGCCCTTGTCGGGCAGGCTCGCGGTCTCGCCGGCCGCGAGGCCGACGCCGAAGCTGCCGCGCAGCACGCGCGCCTCGGGGCCCGAGATGTCGCGAACGAACTGGACCGAGCCGACGCGGCCCAGCTCCAGCGAGAGCTGGTCCTGCGTGGCGACGGTGACGCCGCCCTGGCGGGAATCGCGGGTCTCGCGCGCCAGCACCTTCTTCTCGATACGAAGAGGCATCTGCTCTTCGGCCGTCTTCACGAGCGGTGCCGGCAGCTGCAGGGCGAGGCCCTGCAGGCTGCTCGTCATCAGGAGTTCGGAGGCGCCGTCGCGCACCGAGAACGTGGCCGCATACGGCGTGCTGCCGGTGGCCTTGGCGGCCAGACGCGCGAGCCAGTCGGCCTCGCGCGCGCTGCGCAGGCCTTCGGCGGTGGCCGTGCCCTGCGCCTTCAGCGCGACCTCGCGGTTGGGGCCGGTGAAGCGCCCCTTGCCTTCGATGCGGATGTCGCCACCCAGCAGCTTCGCCTGCACGCCGGCCAACGAAAAGCCGGTCTCGGTGAAGTTCAGCGTGCCCTTGCTGTGCGTGAGCGAGGGCGCCTCGGGCACGAGCTGCAGTTCGTTGTCGGCCAGCACGACGCTGGCCTGCACCTTGGCGTTGTCCATCGCCGCGAGCGGCAGCTCCAGGTGCAGCTTGTAGTCGGCCGAACCGGTGGCGCGCGCGGCGCGCATGATCTCGCCTGTCTCGCCGGCCAGCGGCGCACCCGCGCGCAGCACCTCGCCGAGCGGACCCTTGGCCTGCACGTCGACGCGCAGCACTTGCGCGTGGTGCGACAGTTCGGGGATCTGCGCCTCGCCCTTGGTCACCTCGACACCGGTGGCGCCGACCAGGCGGCCGCGCGCATTGCGAACCAGCATGCTGTCGCGCTCGAACACCAGTTCGCCCGAAAGGCCGGTGAGTGCCGGCCACACCGGCGCGGGCGCCGCGCCGCGCGGCGACGCGGCCGCGAGCGAGGGCGGCACATAGGCGTAGTTGACATCCGCCACCTTGGCGGCGATGCGGAAGTCGCCCAGCTTCGGGTCCTTGAAAGGCATGTCGTGCAGGTCGCCGCGCACGCGGAAGTCGACGGTGCTGGCGGTGCCCTTGGTGACAGCGTCGCGCACGTAGTCGCGCGTGTGCTGGGGGATGTCGAGCGGCAGGTAGCGGAACACGCGCGTGCCGTCGGCGCGGGTGAGCTTGCCCTGCAGCTCGAGCACGCCGGGAAAGCGGCCCTTGCCGCTGGAGACGGCCGGATCGCTGGTGCGCCAGGTCGCTTCGGCATCGCCTTCGGCGTCGGTGTTGGCGAAACGCAGCTTGGCGACCTGCACCTGCGCGTTGCCGTTGTCCAGCTTCCACTGGAGCTGGGTCGTGAGCCGGTCGATCGGGATGACGGGCTCCTCGAACACGCCCGGGAATTCGAGCGTGCCCTGCGCGATGGCCAGCGTGGCCGTGCCGCCGGTCTGGGTGGCGTCGAAGTCGACGGTGGCACCGCTCAGGCCGGGCGTGCCGGGGTGGGCGTGAGGGGGCGTTGCCGCTGCGGTGGCGGGGGTCGCGGGGGTCGCGGGAATGGCCGGCGAGGCCGGTGTTGCAGGCGCCGGCTGCGAGGCGACGCGCAGGCCGCTCACGCGGCCGCGTGCCTGGTACTTGTCGGGCGCGCCGAGCGAGCCCTGCCAGTTGAGGTCGATGTGTTCGACCAATCCGCGCGGCGCATAGCTGTCGAGCACGCGGTGCGTGGCTTCGCCCAGCGGCAGGCGATCGGCGATGAGCGCGAGCGCGGCCAGGTCGAGCCGGTCGGCGCGCAGGGCGCCCTTCTCCGGCGTGCGGCCCTTGGCCGGCGTGTGCTGCAGCCAGAGGTTGCCGCCGGGCCAGCGCAGGCCGTCCGACGTGTCGAACTGCAGCGCGGTGGTCGAGAACTCGAGCGTGTTGTCGTCCAGCTGGCCTGCCAGGCGCCCGGTGACCGAGCGCAGCACCAGCGGCTGCAGCCCCTTGCCGAGCGAGGCATCGACGCTGCCGAGCCCCAGGTCGGCCGCGCCGCCCACAAGCTGGCCGTCTTCCACGTCGGCCCAGAGGCGCACTGCGCCGCTGCCTTCGCGGATGCGCGCGTCGAGCGAGACATATCGGCCCAGGCGGGTGACGTCGATGTAGGGCAGGTCGGCGTAGATCTGGCCGTCCCAGGTCTGCCAGCGGCCGGTGCGCACCGACAGCAGCGGCTGGCGGAACTGCCCGCGCAGCGTGAAGCGCTGGCCCCAGCCGGCCGGCGGCGTGGCGTCGAGCCGAAGACCGTGGCGGCGCCCCCCGTTGCGCGCCACGAAGCGCACGTCGGTCAGCAGCAGCGGCTCGGCCTTGCGCTGCTCGTCGGTCCAGCGCACGGTACCGCCTTCGATGACCAGCTCGCGCTGCGCGAAAAACCAGTCGGCGGCGCGGGTCTCTCCGGTCGTATCGGTGTCCATGTGCAATCCAGCCACATGGAGTTTTCCCTGAGCATCGCGGCGCACGTCCAACTGCGGACCTTCGATGTAGAGCTGCTCGAAGTTCAGGCGCCAGAGCGATCGCGGCGACACGCTGGCCACCACGCGCACGAGGCGAAGGGCCTCGCGCTTGTCGGCATCCTGGAGCACCACGTCGCGCAGTTCGAAGGCGGGGAAAAGCCCCTCGGGGCGGGCGGTGATAGAGCCGATGCGCACCGGCACGCCGATGGCCTTGCTAGCCTGTGCCTCCAGTGCGCCGCGAAAATCACCGATTCGCGGCACAATCCACGCGTGTAGGACAACGACTGACAGCGCCAGCAGAAGCCATGCAGCGATCAGCAAACCCAACAGCCAGCGCGCCGTCACAGCGGTGATTTTGAGCAGACGTGAAGGGGTAGACGCCGTGTCGTTCATTGAGGATCGCGCTGTGTCGGGAATTATGACCGCCAGCATTCAGAGGGGTTCCACGGAAACCGATAGCAGTGTGAACCAGTTGCCAGCCACTTCGACGCCGGACGCGCAGGTCGCGTTCTCTTCCTACTCCCGTTTCGTCCAGCGCCTTCGTCGCAGGTATGCGGCCGAGCTTGCATTGCTTCCTCCCGGCGAGCCGCGGCGCGAGTCGATGACCGTGGCCTTCGAGGCATTGCGCCAGCGCGGCGATGCGGTGGGCGATGCCTTGCGCATTGTCCGGCAGCTGGTGATGGAGCGGCTGGTGACGCTCGACTGCGACCGGCAGGCCCCTCTTGCCGTGGTGACCACCGCGGTCACCGAACTGGCCGAGTTCGCCCTGGACATCGCCTGCGCCGACGCCTGCCACGAACTCGATGCCGTGCATGGCGCGCCGCTCGGCCCTGAAGGCCAGCGCGCGCAGCTCTGGGTGATCGGCATGGGCAAGCTCGGCGCGCGCGAGCTCAACGTGTCGAGCGACATCGACCTCATCTACCTGTACGACTTGGACGGCGAGACCAAGGGCGACGCCGACGGGCGCGGGCGGCTGGCGAACCAGGAGTACTTCTCGCGCGCCGTCAAGCGCATCTACGCGCTGGTGGGCGACACCACCGAGCACGGCTTCGTGTTCCGTGTCGACCTGGCGCTGCGGCCCAATGGCAACTCGGGGCCGAGCGTGGTCTCGCTCGACGCGCTCGAGGAGTATTTCCAGGTGCAGGGCCGCGAGTGGGAGCGCTTCGCCTGGATGAAGAGCCGCGTGGTGGCGCCGCGCGACGTCGTGCTGGGCGGCCATGCCCAGGGCCTGCGCGGCGCGGTGCTGCCCTTCGTGTTCCGCCGCTATCTCGACTACAGCGTGTTCGATTCGCTGCGCACGCTGCACCGGCAGATCCGCGAGCAGTCGGCGCGCCGCAGCGCCGGCCGGCCCGAGCGCGCGAACGACGTCAAGCTCTCGCGCGGCGGCATCCGCGAGATCGAATTCACCGTGCAGCTCCTGCAGGTGGTGCGCGGCGGGCAATTCCCCGAACTGCGCACGCGGCCCACGCTCGATGCGCTGCAACGCCTCGCACGCGCCAACCTGATGCCGCAGGAAACCGCCGACGCGCTGGCCCTGGCCTACGAGTTCCTGCGCCGCGTGGAGCACCGCATCCAGTACCTGGACGACCAGCAGACCCATGTGCTGCCGGTGGCCGACGACGACCTGCGCTGGATCGCGCAGTCGATGGGCTACGCCGACTGCTGCCCCTTCCTCGCGCAGCTGGACACGCATCGCGAGTTCGTCGCGCAGGAGTTCGACAAGCTGCTCGGCGGCGAGAAACCCTGCAACGGCAAGTGCAGCGGCAAGAAGGCCGCGGCGCCTGCCGACCTGGCGGACCTGCTGGACGACCTGCCGCCCGTCTTCGCCGAGCGCATCCGCGACTGGTGCGAGACGCCGCGCGTGCTCGCCCTGCGCGAGGAAACCCGGGGGCGCCTGCGCCAACTGGTGCAGCGCACCGGCCAGTGGCTGAAGGAACCCGACGGCGACGGCGCGGGGCAGACGCCGCGCCACGTCGATGCCGCGATGCGCTGGGCCGACTGGATCGAGCCGCTGATGCGCCGCGAGAGCTACCTGGCGTTGCTGGTCGAGCGGCCCGCGGTGCAGGAGCGCCTCTTGCGCCTGCTGGGCGCTGCGAAGTGGCCCGCGCGCTACCTGATGCAGCACCCGGGCGTGATCGACGAGCTTGCAAGCGACGAGATGCTGTCCGGCCGCTTCGTGGCCGACGAGTTCGAGCGCGAGCTCGAGGCGCGCCGCGCATCGCTCACCCGCACCGGCGAGGCCGACGAAGAGCGCCTCTTGAACCTGCTGCGCCATGCCCACCATGCGGAGGTGTTCCGCACCCTGGCGCGCGACGTGGACGGCCGCATCACCGTCGAGCAGGTGGCCGACGACCTGAGCGCGCTGGCCGACACCACGCTGCGCATAACTGCCCGCTGGTGCTGGCCGCATGTGCGCAACCGCCACCGCGAGGTGGCGCAGTTCGCGATCATCGGCTACGGCAAGCTGGGCGGCAAAGAGCTGGGCTACGGCAGCGACCTGGACATCGTGTTCGTCTACGACGATGACGACGAGCGCGCCGGCGAGGTCTATGCGGCCTATGTGCGCAAGCTGATCAACTGGCTCACGGTGAAGACGCGCGAGGGCGACCTGTTCGAGATCGACACGGCGCTCAGGCCCAACGGCAATTCGGGCCTCCTCACCACGAGCTTCGAGGCCTACGAGAAGTACCAGCTCAGGCGCGGCAGCAACACCGCATGGACCTGGGAGCACCAGGCCATGACGCGCGCGCGCTTCGTGCTGGGCAGCGCGGACCACGGCGCCGAACTGGGCGCGCGTTTCGACCAGGTGCGCGAGGCCGTGCTGGTGTCGCCGCGCGACCGCGAGGCGCTCAAGGCCGAGATCATCGCGATGCGCAACAAGCTGCGCAGCGCCCGGCCGGTGAAAGCCGACCGCTTCGACGTGAAGCACAGCCCCGGCGGCATGGTCGATGCCGAGTTCGCGGTGCAGTTCCTGGTGCTGTCGTCCTCTGGCGATCACCCGGAACTGATCCCCAACGTGGGCAACATCGCGCTGCTGTTGCGCGCCGAGCTGGCGGGGCTCCTGCCCGAAGGCATCGGCCGCAGCGCGGCACGGGCCTACCGCGAGTTGCGCCGCGTTCAGCATCGCGCGCGCCTGAACGAGGAGCCGACCCAGGTCACACCGCCCGCACTGGCCGCGGAACGCGAAGCCATGCTCGCGTTGTGGAAGGCGGTATTTGGCTGAGGGAGCCCGCACCCGCACGACGACCGCGCTGGCTGCGTGCGCGGTTGCCGTCGCCGTCCTCCTGGCCGGTTGTGCGAGCGGCACACGCAGCGGCGGCAGCGCCTCCAGCGGCCGCGACGGCGCTGGGACGAACATTCCCCCGGATCTCGATCGCGTGCCCGACGCCGAGCCCCGCATCGAGCCGATCCGCGGCAGCGGCGGCACCAGCAAGCCCTACACGGTGCTGGGCCGGGGCTACCAGCCGATCACCGACGACCGGCCGTTCCAGGAGTCCGGCATCGCCTCGTGGTACGGCCGCAAGTTCCATGCGGCATCGACCGCGAGCGGCGAGCCCTACGACATGTACGCGATGACGGCCGCGCACAAGACACTGCCGCTGCCCAGCTATGTGCGGGTGCGCAACCCCGCCAACGGGCGCGAGGTGATCGTGCGGGTGAACGACCGCGGGCCCTTCGTGGACGGCCGGATCATCGACCTGAGCTATACGGCCGCGCTCAAGCTGGACCTGCTGCGCGGCGTGGCGCCGGTGGAAATCGAGCGGATCACGAACGAGGACATCCGCACCGGCGCGTGGCGCAGGGATTCGGGGACGGCGTATGCCGCCGCGGCCCCGTCGGAGCCGCAAGGCGCCGTGGCGGTGTCGGTGCCCGTGCCCTCGGCATGGGTCGCGCCGGTGGCGATGAGTGCGCCGGTGGCTTCGGCGATGCCGGTCGTGCCCCAGTCGCCCGTGGCGCCGATCGCACCTGCGGAGTTGCCCGCTGCACAGGCAGCGCCGCCGGCCACCGAGTCGGGCGCTGCGCCATCCTCCGCCCCGGTGGCGGGCTTCTGGGTGCAACTGGGCGCTTTCCGCGAACGCGACGGCGCAGAGACCATGCTGAGCCAGGCCGCACGCGGACTGCCTTCGCTGGCGCCGCAGCTGCGCGTGTTCAGCGAGGCGGGCACGCACCGGCTGCAGGCCGGGCCTTTCGCCTCGCGCAATGCCGCCAGCGAAGCCGTCGCGCAATTGCGCGAGAGCCTGCGGATCGCGCCGATGGTGGTCGAGCGCCGCTGAAGGGCCGGTCTCAGTCCAGCGTCTTCACGGCGACCGGCACGCGCATGCCGACGTTGATCCGGTTCCAGGTGTTGATCTGCGCAATAGCCACGGTGAGCTCGGCGATCTCGACGTCGCTGAACTGTGCCTTCAGGGCTTCGAACTCGGCCTCGCGCTCGTCGTGGTGATCGGCCAGGCGCGTGAGCGATTCGGCCCAGGCCAGCGCCGCGCGCTCGCGCTCGTTGAAGAAGCTCACTTCGCGCCAAGTGGCCAGGCTGTTGATGCGCTGCCATCCTTCGCCCTGCTTGCGCAGGTCGCGCACGTGCATGTCGAGGCAATAGGCACAGCCGTTGATCTGCGAGACGCGGGCGAAGACGAAATCGAGCACCGTCTTGCCGACGGTGCTGGCGTCGATGCTCTCGTTGACGCCCAGGATGGCCTGGAAGGTCTTGGGGATGGTCTTGAACCAGTTCAGGCGAGGGGTCGTGTTCATGAGAAGGCTCCGGTTGGGTGGTTGAAAAATCTGCTTCCTACCCACTGAAGACGGGCCAGCCATCGGCCCTGTGACACGCCGCGCGAACTATTTCGAGGCAACGATCTGTGCAATGCGCGCGAGCTTGTCCGGGTTGCGCTGCACGCGGATGCGCGCGATGCGGTCGTCCTCGATCTCGAAGGTCTGCGCCGATTCGAGTTCGCCGTCGATGAAGCGCAGGAGACCGGGTTCGCCGTTGATTTCCACCATCTCCATGCGCACCGCCGGGCCCATGCGGCGCCAGAGCGAGAAGTAGAGCTGCGCCAGGCGCTGGTTGCCGGTGAGGACCTTGCTGAAGGTCTGCACCTTGCCGCCGCCGTCGCCAATGAGCTCGACCTCCTCGGTCATCAGCGCCTTCAGGTCCTGCATGCTGCCGCGCGCGGCGGCGTCTGCGAAGGCGCGCAAGAGGCGCTGGTGGGTTTCGCGCGAGACCTGGTAGCGCGGGCGGGCGTCCTGCACCTGCGCCTTGGCGCGGTGCACCAGTTGGCGGCAGGCGGCTTCGCTCTTGCCGAGCGTGAGCGCCACTTCGTCGTAGTCGGCATCGAACACCTCGCGCATCAGGAAGGCGGCGCGCGCCTCGGGAGCGAGGCGCTCGAGCACGGCGAGGAAGGCGACGGAGATGTTGTCGGCGCGCTCGAGCGATTCCTCGGGCGTATCGGGCGACTCGGTCAGCGTCGGCTCGGGCATCCAGGCGCCGATGTAGTGCTCGCGCTGGACCTTGGCAGCGCGCAGCCGGTCGATCGACAGGCGCGTGACGACGGTCACGAGCCAGGCTTCGGCGCTGTCGAAACTGGCCTTGTCGGCCTCGTGCCAGCGCAACCAGGCGTCCTGAACCACCTCTTCGGCCTCGGCAACGGAGCCGAGCATGCGGTAGGCGATGCCCTGGAGGCGGCGACGGTGGCTGTCGAAGGTGAGGGTCGGGTCGTCCATGCCCGATTAGACGTTCGGCGACTGCGGGTTGTGACACCGCACGCCCAAAAAAATCGCCCCGGATTGCGGGGCGATGTTTCTGCTTATGCGCCTTGGTACTCGGGCCTGGGGCCCAGGGTCGCGGCGACTTCCTTGCGGTAGCGGTTGAGCTCCTGCACGGTCTTGAAGCTGCGGTTCATCAAGAGGCTCAGGTTGTGCAGGATGCGCTCGCCGACCTTGGTTTCCCAGACGGCATCGAACTTGATCTGCTTGTCGAGCCAGTGCTCCAGCCAGTCCGGATCGGGCATGCGGCTCTGGATGGTGTCGTTGGGGAACAGCGCCTTGTTCACGTGCAGGTTGGTCGGGTGCAGGGCCTGGGCGGTGCGGCGGGCACTGGCCATCAGGACGCCGACCTTGGTGAACGCGGCACGGGCTTCGTCGCCGAACTTCTCGAGCGCACGCTTCATGTAGCGCAGGTAGGCGCCGCCGTGGCGGGCTTCGTCCTGGCTCAGCGTGGTGTAGATGTGCTTGATGACCGGCTCGGTGTGCCACTGGGCCGCGCGGCGGTACCAGTGGTTCAGGCGGATCTCGCCGCAGAAATGCAGCATGAGGGTCTCGAGCGGGGGGGCGGGGTCGAAATCGAAGCGCACTTCGTGCAGTTCGGCTTCGGTGGGCGCGTGCTTGGGGCTGAAGCGCTTGAGGTATTCCATCAGCACCAGCGAGTGCTTCTGCTCCTCGAAGAACCAGATCGACATGAAAGCGGAAAAATCGCTATCGTGCCGGTTGTCGCGCAGGAACATCTCGGTCGCCGGCAGCGCCGCCCACTCGGTGATGGCATTCATCTTGATGGTCTGGGCCTGCTCTTCCGTCAGCAAGGAAGCATCGAACGACTGCCAGGGAATGTCCTTGTCCATGTCCCAGCGGACGGATTCGAGTTGTCTGAAGAGTTCCGGATAGAGCATCAAAGTCTTTCTATGGCCGCCGATTTTAGTCGGCCCGTTTGGCGCGCCCATGACAGACGCGCGATGATGCGGATACGTGCGCCGTGGCGGCACGGATGCACACCCCCCTTTTTTGAACCAGGAGCCCGCCATGCGAACCCTTTTCTTATTGTCGACGCTCTGGCGCTGCGCACCAGCTGTTTCCCTCGTGGCGGGACTGTTTACCGCACTGCCGGCGAGCGCCCAGACCGCCCCTGCCGCGCCCGCTGCGGCGGAAGCTGCCGGATGCCCTGCGATCCTTCAACACACCTTCCCGCGCCTGCAGGATGAAAAGCCCCAGACTTTGTGCCAGTACTCGGGCAAGGTGGTCCTGGTGGTGAATACGGCGAGCTTCTGCGGGTTCACGCCCCAGTACAAGGGCCTCGAAGCGCTGGACCTGAAATACCGCAACCGCGGGCTCGTGGTGCTGGGCTTCCCATCGAACGATTTCTCCCAGGAATCGGGCTCGAACAAGGAAATCGCCGACTTCTGCGAAAGCACGTTCGGGGTGAAGTTTCCGATGTTCGCCAAGTCGTCGGTGCGCGGAACGGACGCCAATCCGCTGTTCAAACAGCTTGCCCAAGCCTCCGGCACCACGCCGAAATGGAATTTCTACAAGTACCTGATCGGGCGCGACGGCAAGGTCGTGCAGGCCTGGTCGAGCATGACGGCACCGGACGAGAACGGCTTCGTCAACGTCATCGAGAAGCAGCTCGGGACAAATTAAGACTGACCAGTTCACAAAAATACGAATCGGTAATATTATTTACCGATGAGTCCGCCACTTCGTGAACTGAACGTCACAAACGCTTACCACCGCACAGGGAACCGTGCCGCCGAGGGCGTGCTCATAATTTGCGTGGGCGACAAGAGCCCACCGGTTTTCATGTTGCGAGGTCTTCCAGGCGCTTGTCGTCTGGTCGAAATCCCGAGGCGATTCTTCTCCTCCTCCCTCCCTCCCTCCTTCGCGTCGGGGCGCCTCGCAGCATTTTTGTATTCCCGCCGGAACGGGGGCTCGCGATGACGCAGCCCCCTCGCGTCGCCATCATCGGCGCCGGCATTTCCGGACTTGCCGCGGCGCACGCCCTGCGCGACGCGGCCCGCATCACCCTCGTCGAAGCCAGCGACTACTTCGGTGGTCACGCGCACACCACAACGATCTCGTTGCCGCGCTCGGCCAGAGATGCCACCCCGGTTGCTCACGGCGTCGACACCGGCTTCCTGGTCTACAACGACCGCACCTACCCGAACCTGATCCGCCTGTTCGCCGAACTGGGCGTCGAGACGGCGCTGTCGGAGATGTCGTTCTCGGTCCAGGCCCCCCGCGACAACGGCAGCCGTCTCGAATGGAGCGGCAACAACCTCGCCACCGTGTTTGCCCAGCGGCGCAACCTGGCCGATCCGCGCTTCCTCGGCATGCTGGCCGACCTCCTGCGCTTCAACCGCCTGACCACGCGCATCGCCCAGGCCGGCACCGAGGGCGAACTGGCCCAGCCGCTCGGCCAGTTCCTGGACGCCCACCGCTTCGGCACCGCCTTCCGAGACTGGTACTTCCTGCCGATGATGGGCTGCATCTGGAGCTGCTCGACCGCGCAGATGCTGGCGTTCCCGGTCGCGACAATGATCCGCTTCTGCCACAACCACGGGCTGATCCAGATCGCCAACCGGCCGCAATGGCGCACCGTGCGCGGCGGCTCCCGCCACTACGTCGAGAAGATCGTCGCGGGCCTGCAGGACAAGCGCCTGCGCACCCCCGTACGCCGCATCACCCGCACGGGCGACAGCGTGCTCGTCGCCACCGATGCCGGCACCGAGCGCTTCGACCACGCGATCCTGGCCACCCACTCCGACCAGTCGCTCGCCATGCTCGGCGACGCGAGCCCTGCCGAAGCGGCCGTGCTCGGCGCGATCCGCTACCAGGCGAACCACGCCGTGCTCCACACCGACGCCTCGGCGCTGCCGCAACGCCAGTCGGCCTGGGCCGCCTGGAACTACGAGCGCGCGGCCGCCAGCGAGCGCGAATCGGGCCGGGTCTGCCTGCACTACCTGCTGAACAAGCTGCAGCCGCTGCCCTGGGAGCAGCCGGTGATCGTTTCGTTGAATCCGGTGCGTGAAATCCAGCGTAGTCAGGTCATGGCCGAATACGACTACGACCACCCGGTGCTCGACCTTGCCGCGATCCGCGCGCAGGCCGCGGTGCCCACCTTGCAGGGCCAGCGCAACACCTGGTTCGCAGGCGCATGGATGGGCTACGGCTTTCACGAAGACGGCCTCAAGGCAGGCATCGTGGCCGCCGAAGGCCTGCGGGCCCATGTGGCGGCACCCGGCGCACCGTTCGACGCGCTGGCGAGGGCACTGGCATGAGCCAGGCCTTGCCGTTCCCGCTGATGGGCTTCGGCGAAGTGCGCCACGCGCGCCTGCGTCCGGCGCGCAACGCCTTCGTCTACCCGACCTATTTCCTGATGCTGCCGATGCGCACCCTGCGCGCGAACGGCAGCAAGTCGCTGGCGCTCAACCGGCGGGCTGCCCTCTCCTTTCACGACGTCGACCACGGCGACGGCCGCACGCCCGCGCAAGGCGGCGCCCTCTCCTGGCTCGACGACCTGCTGGCCGCCCACCAGATCCACGACGCGACCGGCGAAGCCTGGCTGCACTGCTATCCGCGCGTGTTCGGCTACACCTTCAAGCCGGTGAGCTTCTGGTACTGCCACACGGCCGAAGGCGCGCTCCGCGCCATCGTGGTCGAGGTGAACAACACCTTCGGCGAGCGCCACTGCTACCTGCTGGACCGCCCGGTCTACGGCCAGGAACTCAAGGCCACCAAGGCCTTCCACGTCTCGCCGTTCTGCCAGGTCAGCGGCGACTACCGCTTCCGCTTCTTCGTCGATGCCGAATTCGCCCACACGGTGGTGCGCATCGACCACGACGACGCCGACGGCCCCCTGCTGCAGACCAGCGTGAGCGGCGAACTCGGCCCGCTCTCGGCGGCCAGCACACGGCGCGCGCTCTGGCGCTACCCCGCGATGACCTTCGGGCTCATTGCGCGCATCCACTGGCAGGCCGCCAGGCTCTGGCTCAAGCGCGTTCCCTTCGTCGCCAAGCCCGCGCCGCCCCGCCATTTCGTGTCCAGCGACCATCCGCACCAGCAGCAGGCGAACCCATGACTCCGACCACCACCGCCCCCCAGGTTTCGCGCTTTTCGCTGCCGCAGGATGCCCCCGGCGCCGCGCGCACGGTGCTGGGCCTGTTGCAGCGTCTCGCCCACGGCTCGCTGACGGTGCGCCTGCCCGACGACTCGGTGCAGCACTTCGGTGCCGCGCCCGGCAGCAGCAACCTCACGGCCTCGCTCACGCTGCGCAACTGGGAGGTCTGCAAGGCCGCGCTCAAGTCGGGCGACATCGGCTTCGCCGAGAGCTACATCGCGGGCGACTGGACCACGCCGAACCTGGTCGAACTCATCAAGGTCTTCATCGCCAATCGCCGCGCGATCGAGGACGTGGTCTACGGCAGCTGGTTCGGCCGCCTCGTCTACCGCGTGCGGCACCTGATGCACCGCAACAGCAAGGCCGGGAGTTCGCGCAACATCCACGCGCACTACGACCTGGGCAATGCCTTCTACAAGCTCTGGCTCGACGAGACGATGAACTATTCGTCGGCCTGGTTCGAGGGCGACCTGGGCAGGCCGATGCCCGACGCCCAGCGCGCCAAGGTGCGCCGCGCGCTCGACATGGCGGGCGTGAAGGCCGGCGACCGCGTGCTGGAGATCGGCTGCGGCTGGGGCGCGCTGGCCGAGATGGCCGCCTTCGACTTCGGCGCCTCGGTGACGGGCGTGACGCTCTCCACCGAGCAGCTCGCCTTCGCGCGCCAGCGCACCGCCGGCCTCTCGGCCGACCTGCGCCTGCAGGACTACCGCGACATCGACGACGCACCGTTCGATGCGGTCTGCTCCATCGAGATGGTCGAGGCCGTGGGCCGCGAATACTGGCCGACGTATTTCAAGAGCGTGAGCCGGCTCCTGAAGCCCGGCGGCCGCGCGTGCGTGCAGAGCATCGTGATCGACGACCAGCTCTTCGACCGCTACATCGACTCGACCGACTTCATCCAGCAGTACATCTTCCCGGGCGGCTGCCTGCCCTGCCCGCGCGAATTCCGCCGCGAGGCCGAGGCGGCGGGGCTCGCGGTAGTGGACGAGTTCGCCTTCGGCGCCGACTACGCCGAGACGCTGCGCCGCTGGCGCGAGCACTTTCTCGCGCAGCGCGGGCAGATCCTGCAGCTGGGCTTCGACGAGCGCTTCATGCGCATCTGGGAGTTCTACCTGGCCTACTGCGAGGCGGCGTTCTCGCAGGCCAACATCGACGTGGTGCAGTACACGCTGCAAAAGCGCTAGCCCTTCGTGGCCTCCTTCGGACTCCTGGCCGGCGTGCGCTACGGGCTGCTCGGCCTGCCGCTCGCCTTCGTCGCGCTGCCGCTCTATGTGCTGCTGCCGAACCATTACGCGCGCGCCTTCGGTGTGCCGCTCGCCACGCTGGGCGCGGTGCTGCTGGGCGCGCGGCTGCTCGATGCGGTGATCGATCCGCTGCTCGGGCGGCTCAGCGACCGGCTGCATGCGCGATCGGCTCAGGCCGTGCTGGGCTTCGGCGCGGTCGCCGCGGGCGTGTTGCTGCTGGGCTTCGGGCTCCTCTTTTTTCCGCAATTGCTCATCGACCCGGCGCGCCATGGCGCGCTGCTCGTGGTTGCCGCCGTGCTGCTGGCGCTGACCTACGCGGGCTACAGCATGCTGAGCATCGCGCACCAGTCCTGGGGCGCGATGCTGGGCGGCGACGCCTCGCAGCGCAGCCGCATCGTGGGCTGGCGCGAAGGCATGGGGCTCGTCGGCGTGGTGCTCGCGTCGGTCGTCCCGACGCTGGCGGGCCTGCCCGCGATGGTCGCGCTGTTCGGCGTGCTGCTGGTGGTGGGATGGGTCTTCTGGACGCAGGCGCCGCGGCCGGTGCGCACCGCCGCGCCGCATGCATCGATCGACCTGCGGCTGCCGCTGCGCCGCGCGCCGTTTCGCCGCCTGCTCGCGGTGTTCGTGCTCAACGGCATCGCGAGCGCGGTGCCGGCCACGCTGGTGCTGTTCTTCGTGCAGGACCGGCTGCGCGCGCCGGCCGCCATGGAGCCCGCGTTCCTCGGCCTCTACTTCGTGGTGGCCGCCGCGTCGATCCCGGCGTGGCTGCGCATCGTGCGCCGCTGGGGGCTCGCGCGCAGCTGGCTCGGCGGCATGTGCATGTCGGTGGCGGTGTTCGCATGGGCCGGGGCGATGGGTGCGGGCGACGCGGTGCCGTTTCTCGTCGTCTGCGCGCTGTCGGGTTTCGCGATCGGCTCGGACCTCGTGCTGCCGAGCGCGCTCTTGGCCGGAATCATTGCCGAGGCCGGCGACCAGCCGCATGCCGGCGCCTACTTCGGCTGGTGGAACTTCGCGACCAAGCTCAACCTTGCGCTGGCCGCCGGGCTCGCCTTGCCGCTGCTCGGGCTGGCCGGCTACGTGCCGGGCGCGCGCGATGCGTCGGCGCTGCAGGCGCTGTCGCTCGCCTACTGTCTCCTTCCCTGCGTGCTGAAGGTGATCGCGGGGGCGGCGCTGTGGGTGCTGGTGATCCGACCGGCCGCGTCCGCACCGCCTCGGCAGCTTCCGGTGAAGGCGTCGCGGTGAAGCCCTTCAATCCACCGCTCGCCGACTGGCACGGCAAGACGGCGTGGATCGTCGGCGCCTCCTCGGGCATCGGCCGCGCGACGGCGCTGGCGCTGCTCGAAGGCGGCGCGCGCGTCGCGGTGTCGGCCCGCAACGGCGAAGCGCTCGATGAACTCGCGGCGCTGCACAACGACGCCGCGCAGCCGCCCCGCGTGATCGTGCTGCCGCTCGACGTGCGCGATGCCGCCGAGGTCGCCGCCGCGTATGCGCAGCTGCAGGCGATGGCTGGCACCGTCGACCTCGTGCTCTTCAATGCGGCCACCTACGGCGTGCTGCGCGCCGACGCCTTCGCGCTCGACGAAATGCTGGCGCATCAGCAGGTCAACTACGTCGGTGCGCTGAACGTGCTTGCCGCGGTGCTGCCCGGCTTCGTGGCGCGCGGCGCAGGGCACGTGTCGCTCACGGCGAGCGTCGCCGGCTTTCGGGGGCTGCCCAAGAGCCTGGCCTACGGCCCGACCAAGGCCGCACTGACCCATCTGGCCGAGGTGCTCTACATCGATCTGCATACCCGCGGCATCGGCGTGAGCGTGATCCAGCCGGGCTTCGTGACGACGGCGCTCACGGCGAAAAATGATTTCGCGATGCCCGCACTCATCACGCCCGCGCAGGCCGCAGAGGCGATGCTCGAGGGATGGCGCCGTGGCGCGTTCGAGATCCACTTTCCGCGGCGCTTCACGTTCTGGATGAAGCTGATGCGGCTGCTGCCGTACCGGCTCTACTTTCCGGCGGTCGCCAGGTTCACCGGGCTTTGAAACAAAGCGGCGGCTTGTTCGCGGGACGCCGTGGAACCGGCTTCGCCGGGCCACCGGTGTCGCCCCCGGTGAGGGGGAAGGCGACGCGACACGAAGTGCGCGAAGCCTGGGGAAGAGTCAGGGTTTGGTGTCGATGAAGCTCGGGCGGAGCATCAGCTTGTCGTACAGCTTTGCCAGGTTGCCGTGGTCGCCACGCCAGTCGATGTCGGGAAAGCGCAGGTCCAGCCAGCCCAGCGTGCAGCCCACCGCGATGTCCGACAGGCTCAGGTGGATGCCGCTGCAGAAGGGCTTGTCGCCCAGGCCCTTGGACATGGCGGCCACGCCGTCCACGACCTTGGTGCGCTGGCGCTCGATCCAGGTGGTGCTGCGCTCGTGGTCGTTGCGGCCGGACCAGGTGGCTTCCAGGCGCCAGAGCACGCCGGCGTCCATGACGCCATCGGCCAGCGCTTCCCAGGTCTTGACCTCGGCGCGCTCGCGGCCCTGCTGCGGAATGAGCTTGCCCACCGGCGACAGCGTGTCCAGGTATTCGACGATCACGCGCGAATCGAACATCGCCTCCCCGCCTTCCATGATCAGGCAGGGCACCTTGCCCAGCGGATTGGAGTTGGAGATGGTGGTGTCGGCGGACCAGACGTCCTCGATCACGAACTGGTAATCGAGCCGCTTCTCGGCCAGCACCACGCGCACCTTGCGCACATAAGGGCTGGCTGCGGATCCGATCAGTTTCATGAAGGCTCTCTCCCGTTGCTCTTGGCTTGATGACACTTGTTCATAATCATTTTAGGTGAACGGGAAAGCCGCAGGCCCGGATCCACCCCAATGTGTCGGTACGACCCCACGGACCGCCGGCCGCCTAAAATTCGGGCATGAGCTTTTCCACCGTCTCCGCCCTCTCCCCCCTTGACGGCCGCTATGCGGCCAAACTCGCGGCGCTGCGTCCGCTGATGAGCGAACAGGGCTATATGCACCGGCGCGTGCAAGTCGAGGTGGCGTGGTTCATTGCGCTGTCCGACTGCGGTTTCGCCGAATTCAAGCCCCTCACCGGCGGCGCCCGCAAGTACCTGCTGGGCCTGGTGTCCCATTTCTCCGAGGCCGACGCACTGGCCATCAAGGAGATCGAGAAAACCACCAACCACGACGTGAAGGCGGTCGAATACTGGATCAAGTCCAAGTTCGAAGCCCGGCCCGAGCTGCTGGCCGCCGCCGAGTTCGTGCACTTCGCCTGCACCAGCGAAGACATCAACAACACCAGCCACGCCCTGCAGATCCAGGCCGCGCGCGAGAAGGTGGTGCTCCCGGCCATCGACGGCCTGATCGCCAAGCTGCGCGAAATGGCGCACCAGTTCGCGGGCGTCTCGATGCTCTCGCGCACCCACGGCCAGACCGCCAGCCCGACCACCGTCGGCAAGGAAATCGCCAATGTGGCGGTGCGCCTGTCGAAGGCCCGCGCGCAGATCGCCTCGGTGCAACTGCTCGGCAAGATGAACGGCGCCGTCGGCAACTACAACGCCCACCTGGCCGCCTGGCCCGAGTTCGACTGGGAAGCCTTCAGCCGCAAGGTCATCGAGACGCCCGCGCCGCTGGGCCTGGGCCTGAGCTTCCAGCCGTACAGCATCCAGATCGAGCCGCACGACTACATGGCGGAGCTCTTCGACGCGGTGGCGCGTGCCAACACCATCCTGGTGGACTTCTCGCGTGACGTCTGGGGCTATGTGAGCCTGGGCTACTTCAAGCAGCGTCTGAAGAAGGGCGAGATCGGCTCCTCGACGATGCCGCACAAGGTCAACCCGATCGACTTCGAGAACGCCGAGGGCAACCTGGGCCTGGCCAACGCGGTGCTGCGCCACCTGAGCGAGAAGCTCCCCATCAGCCGCTGGCAGCGCGACCTGACCGACAGCACCGTGCTGCGCAACATCGGCGTGGCCTTCGGCTACGCGACGCTCGCCTACGCGAGCCTGGCCACGGGCCTGGGCAAGCTGGAGCTCAACGAAGAGGCGCTGGCCGAAGACCTCGATGCGTCGTGGGAAGTGCTGGCCGAGCCGATCCAGACCGTGATGCGCCGCTACGGCGTGCAGGGCGCCTACGAGCAGCTCAAGGAAGTGACGCGCGGCAAGACCGTCACGGCCGAGGCGCTGCACGGGTTGATCCGCTCGCTGGCCATTCCGGAAGAAGAAAAAGCCCGCCTGCTGGCCATGACGCCCGCGAGCTACGTCGGCAAGGCTGCGGAGCTCGCCGGTAGAATCTGACGCGCTTGTGCATCGATCTACCAACCGCGGCAAACGGTTGGTGCGGTCCGCACACAGACCCCGATTTCCCAGCCAACGCGCCCTTTCACGGGCACGCCAGCCAACAACCATGACGGGACTCTCCGAGGTCCCCGTGATTCATGCTGCGCGCTCCGCTGCGACGTCTCTGGCTGAAGATCCACCGCTGGACCGGGCTCACCCTCGGCCCGATCCTGGCCCTCACCGCGCTGCTCGGCGCGGTGCTGGTGGTGTCCCGGCCGATCGACCGCGAGATCCATTCCGACTTGTTCGTCGCGCGCAGCGCGGGTGATGCCATCGCGGCCACGGCCGCGTTGCCGCTCGAGCCGCTGCGCCAGCGCATCCTGGCCGAGTTCGGCCCCGACACCAGCTTCACGCTGCGCCCGCCCCACCACCCCGACGAAACGCTCTGGGTCCTGGTGCGCGGCAAGTGGGACGGCACGCTATACCTGGACCCCGCCACCGGCGCCGAGCAGGGGCGGCGCGGCACCGAAGAGGGCTTCTACAACCTGGCCTACAAGGTCCACAACAGCCTGCTGCTGGGCAGCACCGGCAAGGGCATCCTGGCGTTCGTGGCGCTCTCGTACCTGTTCCTGCTGGTGACAGGCCTGGTGCTCTGGTGGCCCGCACGCTGGCCGCCGTCGCTGCGCATCGTGCTGAACCGCGGACTCCTGCGCGGCCTGTTCGACCTGCACCGCACGGGCGGCGCGGTGCTGGGCCTCCTGATCGCGGTGTCGGTGGCCACGGGCGCCTACATGGCGTGGCGGCCGCTGGGCGGCTTCATCTCCGCCGCCATGGGGCAGCAGCCGGTCAAGGCGCCGACGATCCCGAAGGGCGGCGCAAGCGGCCCGCGCGCGCCGCTGGACGACATCGTCGCCCGCGCGCAGCAGGTGTACCCGGGCCAGCCGATCGGCTATGTGCTCGTGCCCGGCAAGGACGACCGGCCCGTGCGCGTGCGCTTCCGGCTGCCGGACGACCCGCATCCCAACGGCATCAGCTCGGTGTGGATGAACCCGGTGAGCGGCCAGGTGATGGCCGCGCGCAAGTGGCAGGACCTGGACGCCGGCAACGGCGCGGTGGCGGTGATCTTCCCGCTGCACACGGGCGAACTGGGCGGCGTGGCCCACCAGGTCGTCACCGCGCTGCTGGGTCTTGCGCTCGGCGGCCTGGGTTTCAGCGGCATCTGGCTCTGGTGGCGCCGCCGCACGCTAGCCGCCGCAGCCCGCAACAACAACGCGCTTTCCAGCCGAACAACGTCCTGAGGCGTCCCGCCCCCGAAGAAGACGCCTCACGTCCTGCGCACACGGTTTTTCTGCTTTTTCCCATTCCCGGAGGAGTCCCCTTGTTCCCGCACAAACGCACAGCCATTGCGATGGCGCTGTTACCCCTGAGCCTGCAGAGCTTCGCCGCCGACGCCGAGCCCGCGGCCGACCCGTCCAAGGCGTCGCTGGAAACCATCACCGTCACCGGCGACTGGCTCGCCAACCCCAACGAGAAGAAGGTGCTCGAGCATGCCGGCGCGCGCAGCATCGTCGAGCGCAAGCAGATCGAGGAAAGCGGCGCCTCCAGCGTGCGCGACGTGCTGCGCCAGATCCCGGGCGTGCAGGTGCAGGAGAGCAACGGCACGGGCGGCAGCGATATTTCTCTCAACGTGGGCGTGCGGGGCCTCACCTCGCGGCTGTCGCCGCGCTCGACCATCCTGCTGGACGGCGTGCCGCTGGCCTACGCACCTTACGGCCAGCCGCAGCTGTCGCTGGCGCCGCTTTCGCTCGGCAGCATCGAGACGGTCGATGTGGTGCGCGGTGCCGGTTCGGTGCGCTACGGTCCCCAGAACGTGGGCGGCATCATCAACTTCGTGACGCGTGCGATCCCCAAGCAGTTCTCGGGCGAGGTAGGCGTGGGCATCGAGAGCGCCGGCCACGGCGGCGGCACCAAGACGACGCCCACGCTGTTCGTCGGCGGCACCAACGACAAGGGCCTGGGCCTGGCGCTCTTGTATTCGGGCACGCACGGCAACGGCTTTCGCCAGAGCAACGACCACACCAGCATCGACGACCTGATGCTCAAGGGCGCCTACCGCATCTCCAGCACCGACGACATCGCGGTGTCGCTGCATCACTTCGAAGGCAGCGGCCGCATGCCCGGCGGCCTGACAACGGCGCAGTTCGCGGCCAACCCGTTCCAGTCGGACCGCCCCTTCGACGAATTCACCGGCCGGCGCACCGACGGCTCGATCAAGTACACGCACAACGACGGCGTGAACAAGTTCGAGATGCTGAGCTACTACACCGACTCGTTCCGCGGCAGCCACCTGGAGCAGGAAGGCACCGGCGCCAACGCCGGCAAGCGACGCCTGACCAGCGCGCCGCGCAACTACAAGACCTTCGCGATCGAGCCGCGCTATTCGCGCCTGATCGATTCGGGCGACGTGGTGCAGGAAGTCAGCGTCGGTTTCCGCTACCTGCGCGAAGAAGCCTCAGAGGTCGCAACGCGCAGCGCCTACTACACGCCGCGCCCGGGCTTCGACGCCTACAGCCTGGCCAACCCCGCTTACCAGACCAGCAAGGGCGGCACGGTCGCGCACGCGTTCTACATCGACGACCGCATCGACATCGGCAACTGGACGATCACGCCCGGCGTGCGCTATGAATCCTTCCGCTCGCACAACGACGTGTTCACCGTGGCGAACAACCGCATCACGAACGCGATCTACCCGAAGATCGATTCCAACGAAGTGCTGCCGACGCTCTCGGTGCTCTACCGCATGAACGAGCGCTGGTCGCTGTTCGCGAATGCTGGGGTGTCGTTCGGCCCACAGCAATACGCCCAGCTCGCGCAGTCGACCACCAGCTTGCACCCCGAGAAGGCCAAGACCTACGAAATCGGCACGCATTACAAAGGCGAAGCCTGGAGCGGCGAGCTGACGCTGTTCAACATCAACTTCGACAAGGAGCTGCTGCTCGCGCGCTCCATTACCGGCGACGTCGGCCAGTGGACCGACCTGGGCGCCACGCGGCACCGCGGCGTCGAATCGGCGCTGCGCTACGAGCTGGGCGACCTGAGCGCATCGCTCAAGGGCCTGACGGTGTCGGGCACCTACACGTACACGCAGGCCACGTCGAAAGCCGGCAACTTCGCCGGGCGCGACCTGCCGTTCTATTCGCGCCAGATCCTCACGCTGGGTGCGCGCTACGAGCGCGGTCCGTGGACGCTCAATGCCGACGTGTACGCGCAATCGAAGCAACGTTCGCCCGGCTCGCCGGACGACGGCGCGCAGTACGTGACGCTGGAAGATTCGACCGGCCGGCTCGGCAACATCCCGGGCTACACCACGATGAACCTGCGCGCCGCCTACGACTTCGGCCCGTCGATGAGCCACCTGAAGCTGGCCGTCGGCGTGAAGAACCTGTTCGACCGCCGCTACTACAACCGTTCGGTGGACAACAACGGCGGCAAGTACGTGGGGCAGCCGCGCACGGTGTACCTGCAGGCATCTGTGGCGTTCTGAGGACTGCCCGGCGCGGGCGTCCACGGCAGGCATACTCGCGCACCCATGGCCCTCAAATCCACCATCTTCAAGGCCACCCTCGCGGTGGCCGACATCGACCACGGCTATTACGCCGACCATGCGCTGACCCTGGCGCGCCACCCGAGCGAGACCGACGAACGGATGATGATCCGGCTCGTCGCGCTCGCGCTCAACGCCCACCAGCTGCAGGACATCTGCCAGGGCGACGGCACGCTGGCGTTCGGCGCGGGCCTCTCGAACGTCGAGGAGCCCGACGTCTGGCTGCGCGACTTCACGGGCGAGACCAAGATCTGGATCGAAGTCGGCCAGCCCGAGGACAAGCCCATCATCAAGGCGTGCGGCAAGGCGGACGAGGTGGTCGTCTATTGCTTCAACCATGCCGCCGAGATCTGGTGGCGCGGCATCGAGAACAAGCTCACGCGGCCGCAGAACCTGAAGGTCTACCGCGTGCCGACCGAGGCCTCGCAGGCGCTGGCCGCGCTGGCGCAACGCAGCATGCAGCTGCAGGCGACGATCCAGGAAAACACGCTCACGCTGGGCGACGGCACGAACAGCATCGACGTCGAACTGCTGCGCTGGAAGTAGGGCTCGCCCCCAGGCTCCGCGCACTTCGTGTCGCTTCGCCCGCCCCCTGCCGGGGGCAACACCTGCGGCCCGGCGACGCCGGTTCCGCGGTGTTCCGCGGTGTGCGCGAAAAGGCAGGGATCTATGCCGCCGGCATCATCTCGCCGCACTGCCAGCACTGCTCGAAACCGCCTTCGATCCGCTCGCCGCAGACGCATTGCCAGTTGCGCTGCGGGCGGTGCTGTACCGCATGCAGCAACTCCTTGGCGCGCTCGAACTGGGCGTCGTCGTCGATCCAGATTTCGGGCAGGCACTGGTCGGGCGGCAACTGGCCCATCACGGCGCCGAGGAATTCGCGCTGCACCGTGGCTTCGACGCCGTCTTCCCGCAGCGCGTGAACCCAGAGGGTCGCGATCGCGAGATTGGGCGCTTGGGCGAGGCGACGCATGGGCTGCCTCTCAGGGCGTGTCGTCGGGGCCGAGGGGCTCGGCGGGATCGTCGGGCCACTGCGGCGGCTCGGCTTCGCGCGCCCGCTCGGCGTATTTGTTGAAGCGCCAGGCCGAGTCTTCCATCGTGATGCGGCGCCAGGTCACGCGCTTCTCGACCGGGGTCATGGCGGGCCAGTGCTGCACTTCGTCGAAGGTGCGTCCGCAGCCCTTGCATTCGTCGTCGCCCTGGCTGGTGGAGCAGATCGCGATGCAGGGGGTGTCGGGGGTGCTGTGGTACCAATCGAGCCAGGCGGCCCAGGCCTTGGGCGGGAAGCCGACTTCGTCGACCTCGTCCTCGTGGTGGAACACCATGAGCGCGTAGACCTCGGCGAGCGCCCGCAATTGCGGCGCCAGCGTGACGCCGTCGGGCGAGGGACTCTTGGCGCGCCAGTGGTTGATGGCGGCCTCGATGTCGGTGATGTGGATGGCGGCCATGGGGGAGTGAAAAAGCAGCGAGCGGCGATCATAGTCCGCCAATGTCCCGCAGCCTCGAAGGGACATGAACGCTACAAATCAGATAGCACCAAATCCCCTGTTCATGAGCCTTTCCGGGCGGTTCTTTTTAAATGCCTGAAAACTTTCGGTTGCCACGCCGCGACCTTCGATGCTTTAATCCCGCCCACGAAGGGGAGTAGCTCCCGCCCGCTGCACAACGGCGGAAATCGACAGGTCGTCAATACGAAGCACAACACTTCCGGCCTTTCGGGCAACGCATGCGCACCGGCGCAGGCGCTGTCGAGCAAGACCTTCGATTTGAACCTGTGCAGGTTTGGTCGAAGCGTTCGCGAGTCCCCGGTGTCACCTGGTGCCTCCATTTCCTCGCTTTCGATCAGCCCCGCGCGGGATGAATCGAAACGCATCGGTATGCGCCTGCCCGTCGAGATCCAATCAAGGAACGGCAGGAACGGCGCGAAGACAAAGAGGAATCTATGGAACTGTTCATGACCCCGGAGTTCTGGGTCGCTGTCGGTCAGATCATCATGATCGACATCCTGCTCGGTGGCGACAACGCCGTCGTCATCGCGCTGGCATGCCGCAAACTCCCGCCGGCCCAACGCACCAAGGGCATTCTTTGGGGCACCGCCGGCGCCATCATCCTGCGCGTGATCCTGATCTTCTTCGCGCTCACGCTGCTGGCCATTCCGTTCCTGAAGCTGGTGGGTGCCATCCTGCTGCTGTGGATCGGCATCAAGCTCCTGGCTCCCGAGCATGACGACGCGCACGGCAACATCGCCGGCAGCGACAAGCTCTGGGGCGCCGTCAAGACCGTGATCATTGCCGACCTGGTGATGAGCGTGGACAACGTGATCGCCATCGCCGGCGCCGCACAGGGTGCGGGCGAAGGGCACCAGATGCCGCTCGTGATCTTCGGCCTGCTGGTGAGCATTCCGATCATCGTCTGGGGCAGCCAGCTGGTCATCAAGCTGATGGACCGCTTCCCGCTGATCATCACGCTGGGCGGCATGCTGCTCGGCTGGATCGCCGGCACGATGGCTGTGTCCGACCCGGCCCTGGCGAACCCCGCCAACTGGACCTGGGTGCCCAAGGTGCCGCAGACCGACACGATCAAGTACGCAGCCGGCATCGGCGGTGCGCTGCTGGTGCTCGCGATCGGCAAATGGGTGGCCATGCGCCAGGCGCGCAACAAGCCGGCCGCGGCCGTGACGACCGGCTGAGCACTGGCTTACCCCATTGATCGCCAGAAACTTCGCTGAGAAACTTTCCTGTCCAAACCAGTCTCTGCCACTCTAACTATCCGAAGGAGCACTCATGGAAAAGATCATTCTTTATGTCGACGACGCCGTGTATGCCAGCGAGCAGTTCGCCGAACTCGCGCCGGACGCCAACAGCGTCGTGGCGCGCCATTGGGTGCTCGTGGCCTGCGCGCCGCGCATGACGCATCGCATCAGCAAGTGGGTGAGCCACAGCGCGCGCGAGAACTGGCGTGCCAAGTGGTTCAGCAAGGTGCAGGCGCAGCTGCTGCCCCTGCTGGAGCGCAACGGCGGACAGGTGACGGCGGTGCTGGCCAAGGGCCCGCTCGCGGAGCTCACGCAGCAACTCAAGCGCGAGCATTCGGCCACCCACGTGGTCGATGCGCGCCGCCCGAAGATCGGCGTCGACTTGGAACCTGTCACTCCGGAGCAAACGCCGGCTCACCAGTCGGGCTGGGCCTTTCCCGGCGCGGTGATGGGCATGGGTGCATTGCTGGTACTGGCGAACGAACTGGCTGAATAGGCAAGGCAGACACTCCTCGACGAGCCCCGGCGCGGCAACGCTCCGGGGCTCGTTGTTTTGAGGGCTCTGGGGTATCCTGCGCCGCATGCGCATCATCATCAAATGGCTGCTCAGCGCTGTCGCGCTGCTGGCGGTGGCTTATCTCTACAGCGGTGTCCAGGTCAACAGCTTCGGCTCCGCGCTCATTGCGGCCGCGGTGATCGGCCTCCTCAACATGATCGTGCGGCCGGTGCTGGTGGTGCTGACGCTGCCGGTCACGATCGTCACGCTCGGGCTGTTCCTGTTCGTGATCAACGCGCTGCTGTTCTGGGCAGCGTCGGGGCTCCTCGCCGGCTTTCATGTCAACGGCTTCGTGGCGGCGCTGATCGGCTCGCTGATCTATTCGCTGCTGGGCCTTCTCATCGAAACCGCGCTCGGCGGGCTGCTCTCCAAGCGCTGAGCATCGCGCGCCGCTGGCGCTACTTCAGCGGCGGCTCTTCCGCCTGCTGCTTCACCAGCACATCGACGGCCCGTGCGCGGGTGTCGATGATCGACGCTTCGTAGTGGTCGATGGGCGCGCCCGACTTGCGCACCAGCTCCTGCGCCGCCTTGAAGCGATCGCGCGCCGCGGGGTAATCGAGGATCGCCACATTGGCTTCGGCGTCGGCGCGCACCGCGCGCAGCGTGTCGTTCTGCGCGCCATACAGGTTGCCGAGCACGCGCCACGCCGTGGCATCGCGAGGGTTGGCCGCGACCCAGTCGCGCAGCACGGGAATCATCGGCGCGGGCTGGCGCGTGGCGCTTGCGGCCTCGGCCGCGAGGATCATCTCGGGTCGCTCCTTCGACCTGGCATCGAGCAGCGCGGCCGCCTTGGCCGGCGCGCCGGCCGCCAGTTCGATCTCGGCATTGAGCCATCGCGCCTGCTTCGCCGCGGCCGGGTCGTCCGCGGTGCGGGTCACGAGCCGCTCGGCCAGCGTGCGCGCGGCCTTGTAGTCGCGCAACTCCTTGGCCGCCAGCGCCGCCGCATAGAGCGTTCCGGCCTGCTGGGCGGGCGTGCTTCGGGCGAACTCGCCGCTGCCGGCCGCATCGACCCAGAGCCGCAGCACGTCGACGCCCGGCCGCGTCAGCACGCGGGCACGCGAGGCAATCATTGCGTGGTCCATGGCCAGCGGCAGCGCAGGCGCCGTGTCCATGCGGAACTGGAACCGGCCCTGCATGTCGGAGATGCGCTCGGTCGTGAGCGGGTGGCTGCGCAGGTACGGGTACGAGCCGTTGTCGTTCAGGCGCGAGGCGTACTGCAGCTTCTCGAACATCGCCGCAGCGCCCTGGGGCGCAAATCCCGCCTGCGTCATCACGCCGAAGCCGATGCGGTCGGCCTCGCGCTCCATGTCGCGCGAGAAGCTCAACTGGTTCTGCATGAACAGCGCCTGGCTCCCCATGATCACGGCCTGGCCGGCGTCGGAACTGCGGCTCTTGCTGGCCGCGATCATCCCGAGGATCAGGCCGGCGATCATGAGCGGCATCTGCTTGCCCTGCTTGTTCATGATCCGTGAGATGTGGCGCTGCGTGACGTGAGAGAGCTCGTGCCCGAGCACCGTCGCCAGCTCGTCGCGGCTGCCCACTGCGGCCACGAGGCCCAGGTTCAGCCCCAGGTAGCCGCCCGGCAGCGCGAAGGCGTTGATGTTGCGGTCGCGGCCCAGCAGGATGGTCCAGGCGAAGCGTTCGTCCAGCTCGGGCGTGAGTTCGCCGCGGGCGCGCGCAGCGGCGAGCAGGCGCTGCCAGATGTCCTGCACGTAGGCCGAGATCACCGGATCGTCGATGTAGTCGGTGTCGCGGTAGAGCTCGCGAGCGATCTGGTCGCCCAGGCTGCGCTCGGCGCTGGCGGTCATTTCGCCGCCGTCGCCCAGGCCGGGCAGGATCTGCTGCATCTGCGCGCTGGCGGGTATCGGCAACAAGGCCTGGGCCGCTATCAAAACAGAAGCACATATCGCTCGCAGGGCGGGCGTTGCGGTGGTCTTTGGCTTTGCGGAGGGAGTCAAGCGCAGCATTCCTCGTCCATGGCTCGGGCTCGTATGATGCATCTTCAAAACGAACGTTCACCCCTGAGCGCCGCGCCGGCGCCGCCCCCAAGCAAGCGCGCACCGCAGTGCGAAGCACCAAGGTATTCCAATGAGCAAACTCACCCATTTTGACGCCCAGGGCCAGGCCCACATGGTCGACGTGGCCGCCAAGCCGGCAACCCACCGCGTGGCAGTCGCCACCGGGCGCATCGAGATGCAGGCGGCGACGCTGGCGCTGATCGAATCGGGGACGGCGAAGAAGGGCGATGTGCTGGGGGTTGCGCGGATTGCCGGCATCCAGGCCGCGAAGAAGACGAGCGATCTGATTCCGCTGTGCCATCCGCTGGCGTTGACGCGGGTGGCGATCGGGTTTGCGCTGGCTGAAGGGGGAAGCGCGCCGCAGGTGGCTTGTACGGCGACTGTGGAGACGGTGGGGCCTACCGGTGTGGAGATGGAGGCGTTGACTGCCGTGCAGGTGGCGCTATTGACGATCTACGACATGTGCAAGGCGGTGGACCGGGGGATGCGGATCACGGATGTGCATGTGTTGGAGAAGCATGGGGGGAAGTCGGGGAGTTGGGTGGCGGGGTGACTCCGCGTCGCCACGCAACAGCTACAGCGCAGGAGACTCGTCTTGCTTGTCGTCAAGCCATTGGGCGAAATCTGCGGGAAATGCAATCCTGAAGCGCTCGGCCTGCGCACGAGCCTCTTCGTGTAGTCCCAGCAACTCGGCGCTTTCGATCAGTTTGACGATGACGCGCGGCTCGGGTGAGAAATGCAATGTTCGCTCGGCAAGTGCGTGCATCCGGGCGGCATTGTCCGCCCTCACCGTGGTCAGCGTCAGCTCGGCGAAATCCACCTGTCGCGAGAACAGCCACGAGCCCTTGATTTTCGCCAGCGTGTCGACCTCGTAGGCTTGCAGGCGCTCTTCTCGGGGCAGGTAGATCTGGCTGATTCGGATGTAGTCCCAGCCGGTGTACGCGACGGCAGCGACCAGTGCAGACGCAGCGAAAGCGGACAGCGCCGGCGGCTTCAGGTGGGCAGACGTCCGTCCAGGCCATAGCAACCCCAGGCATAGACCGAACACCAGCTGGAAAGGCCCATACCAGAGTGGGTACTCGAGCAAGCTGTGCAGGACGATCATGGCCAGCAAGCCCCACGCCATCAGGCGCGCCGGATCGCGTTCGCGCCACGGTTTTGCAGTTGTCACCGGCCAGATGAAGCCGCCGCAAATGAGCGCTGCCGCAGGAATTCCGAGTTCGACGCTCAGGTGCAGAGGCAGGCTGTGGGCGTTGTCCAGTATCTCGGCGAATCGCGGGCCCGGGTACAAGGTGGTGTAGTGGGCAAAGCTCAGTTCGCCCCAACCCCAGCCGGTCCACGGCCGCTCGGCAATCAGCGAAAGCACGTTGTGCCAGAGAACCAGGCGGCTGTGGTCATCGGGTGCGCCGTTCTCGAGGCGCTGCAGCATTCCTTCCACGCCGCCGCCAGCCAGATGCGGCAGGAGCCAGCCGATGGCGAAGTAAAGGGGGATTGCAGCCAGCAACGCTGCAGGCGGCGGCAAGCTGAAATGCAATCCGCGAGACGCACGCGAATTTCGGCGCTCTCTCCAGCCAATGATGCTCGCGATGCCGATGATGGACAGCAACTGCAACATGCCCGTCCTCGATGTGGATGCTGCCGCAGCGGCCACAAGAATCAATCCGGCCGCAATGAGCGCACAGCGTCCGCGCGGTGTTTCGCGCGTGGCGTAGCGCCACAATGCCGCGACGATGGTCATGCTTATCAGCGTGGCGAACTGATTTCGCTGGCGCAGATTGCCGTAGGCTTGCCCCAACGGAGGCGCTGTGGTCCAGGGAACCAGTGGGTCCGCCAGGCCGAAGTACTGAAGCAATCCCACAACGGCACTGACCAAGCCGGCTACGAGAACGCCGTTCGCAAACATCGAGATGAATGGCGATCTGTCTCGCGCCATGCCCGCACCCACGCAGGCCGCTGCGGCGATGCCCGCCAACGCCGCGCAAACCGGCAGCCAAGATGAGATCGGCCCACCATGCCGCGACAACACCACGGCAACTGCGCACCCGGCAAGCCACACCCGCAACGCGCGCGTGGAACGTGCCACTGGCCCCACAGCAAGCAGCCCGCCGAGGCAAGCCCATGTCGCCAGCAACTGCCAGACATTGACCGAGGGCCCGCCGACGAACGGACAGAGAAATGGAAACGCGACGAGGCCTGCACGCGCCGCAGGGCCGATCTTCGAGAAAGAGGCAGGCGCCTCGGAAGGCGCAGCACGAAGCATCATCCGCTCGATTGTGCCAACCGCTCCCGGGCCGGCCTCTTGCACGCGCGCCGAGTTGTAAGCGCGGTCCTAGCGCCAGCAAGTCGCCACAGTTCCCGGCGTCCCGGCGGCCATGCCCTTGATTCCCTTGGCGTCCAGCGTGAAATTGCCGCACTTACTGTCGGCACCCTGGGCCCCGGCGCGCGATGCCAGCAATCCATAGCCACCGTTGCCGGCATCGCCGGCAATTATTGTCAGCGTGTAGTAGCCGTTCTGCGATGCAGCGCCTGAAGGTAACTTCAGCTTGTCCACATCGGTGGCGTAGCTGCCGTTCTGCGCCCTGTAGCGCTCCTGGCGCGCCGCAGCGTCGTTGAGCAGGTTCTGCCCTTCCACGCGCCGCGACCGGAACACGTACTCGGTGTACGACGGATAGGCAACCGCCGCCAGAATGCCGACGATGGCCACTGTGATCATCAGCTCGATCAGGGTAAAGCCCTTTTCAGCATTGCGCACTGGTTTCTCCTTGAATGCTTGCCACATCAGTTCGGGGGCTGCTTGCGCCAGCTCTGACGGCCGAACTGCAAGCCGTGGTTGACCCGACGCTGCGCATTTCCGCTGGGATCGAACACCCGTTCCCCGCGAATGGTCTGCCTGCCTGCGCCGGTTTCGGTGCCACTGACCTGGCCACCGCCAATCGCGTCGGCCGAGTTGAAGATCCCATCGCCGTTCATGTCGAACACGACGTAGTCGGTGCGGCCGCCGCCATTGGGATCGATACCGTAGATCGTGCCGCTCATCCCCGCCGCGCAAGGATCTTCCGAGGTCCGTACAGACGAGAAGAAAAGCCCACGGCCGTACAGCGTCATGTCGTAGACCATCTTCTCGCCGTTGCGCGGCAAGTCCACGACCCATCCCCACTTCTGGACATCGGCGTCGGTCCTGCCCGTGGCGTTGGTCTTGTACCACTGCACGATGTTGTTGGTCAGCGAAAAGTTGCCTGTGCCGTCCAGGTCGGCGAAGGTCTGGCCCTGCAGATCGGCGCGCGCCTTGGCCGCCGTGGGCAATGGCGAGGGCGCTGCCGTATTCCTGACGTTGTAGCGCTCCCAAATACCATACATGGTCTGCTTCTGCGGGTTGCTCTTGTCGCTGGCCGTCAGCAGGCGGCCGGTGCCGAAGATCACCAGATCGCCCTTGCCCGAGGGGTGGGGCGTCACGTAGGGTGCCGCAGTGATGGGCTGCCGCTTGCCGTCAGCGTCCTTCGCTGTGTAGAACTTCTGCACCGTCCAGGCCGAGACGTCGCCACTGCTCATGTCGAAGCGCCACACATTGCCCGCGAGGTCG
Source organism: Variovorax paradoxus (assembly GCF_000834655.1). GTDB lineage: Bacteria > Pseudomonadota > Gammaproteobacteria > Burkholderiales > Burkholderiaceae_C > Variovorax > Variovorax paradoxus_F. The sequence continues at coordinate 148,874 of NZ_JXQQ01000008.1, read as the reverse complement.
CCTGCATAGCCCAGGTCCACCTTGCCATCGCGGGTGTTGTCCACGGCGAGCATGCGCGACAGGCCGTTGCCCAGGGGCATCGCCGCCGTCATCTCGTCGGACGTCATACCGCCGTCGAGAGCAAATTCGCGCAGCACGCTGCCGTTGGAGATGTCCAGGACGAACAGACTGGCACCGCCACCGCCCGCGGTGCTGTTGGCGCCCTGGTAGCCACCGGGCACCAACGCGACCCACTTGCCTTTGCCAGTTGCAGGGTCGTTGAGGCGGGCGATGGTTGGCTGCGCCAGCGAACTGCCCATGTTGGCCTTCTGCTCGGAACCGAACTCCCACAGCAGCTGCGGCGAAGTGGGATTGGTGACATCGAGTGCGAACACTTGCCGGCCCCCTGCACCCAGGCTGCCGATCAGGACCTTGTGCCATGCCCCGCCGAAAAACACGTCCGAGGCAATGGGCGAGCCATCGACGTAGTAGCGGTGGGGCGTGCCGTCCTTCTTGCCGTAGTCGGGAGCGGTCAGCGTGTTGAGGCTGCCGCGCAGCGCCGTGGGAATGAACGCGAATTCCTCGACCCCGTTCTCAGCCCGGAAGGCGTGGAACATGCCGTCGTTGGCGCCCACATAAATCATCTCGGGCTGGCCGTTCTGGCCGGTCACGAAGTCCGCGTAGTTGCTTCCGGTGCCTTCCAGCACATCCGCGGCGGCCGCCCGATAGAGCGCACCCTTCACACGCAGGGGCGACGAATTGACGATGTCGCCCAGCAGGTTGACGCTGCCATTGGCGAGGTTCTTGCGAACGCGCAGCGTATTGCTGTCGCCGCGCAGGAAACTGATGCGCTGTTCGGCCTTGGCGTCAGGCAAGTTGTTGGCAGGGTTCTTGTTGAGCGCGGTGAGCCAGGCCGCATCGGCCGTTTGCGCGGTGATACCCGCGAAGGTGAAAGGCCTCAGCGTCGGCACGGTGGTGCCGGCACCCGCATACAAGATCTTGCGGGGCGTGCCACCGCGCGCAGCCAGCTTCTCCGCCGCACTCCACTGCTTCACGTAGTTCAGGCCCGTGGTGGCGTTGTCCGTGAGCCGCTCGCGAATGACGTCGCCAACCCATCCATCGGCCTCGAAGCGGGTGCGGTAGATGTCTGCACCCGCGGCGATGGTGCCGTTGGGAACGTCCACTGACACCGCCGTCACCGAATTGGTGTTCTGCAGGATGTCGTTGAAGGCCTTGGTCATCTGCGCCTTCAGCGTGGTGGCGTTGGTGACCAGGAAATAGTTGTCCGGATCGCCCACGACCGTGGCCGGATCGCGCCCGGGCATGCCGTACTTGGCGGCGTACCACAGCGGCCCCTTGAGGAAGGTTCCCGACGTGCTGGTGGTGCTGGGCGTGAAGGTGCGGGTGGCCGTGAGCGGAAGGTTGGCGCACTCGGTGTCGTTGGGCCGCGTCGAGCAATAGCCCGGCGCGCGGGAAGGTGGCGTGTTCAGCGCGTAGTACGCGGAAGCGGTGTCCTTGTCGCGCACCTCCAGGTACATGCCGTCCTGCGTGGTGCCCGAGATCACATAGCCCATGTGCTGGCCGATACTGCCCGCCGCGTACTCGGAAAGCATGTCCACCTTGACGCTGCCGTCCTGCTGCAGCGAGACGATGTAGCGCGAGATCGCATCCATGTCGTGGTCGGCGCCCTGCTCGACGTCTTCGTAGTTGATGCGGAACTCCGCATAGGGCCGTCCCCCGTTGATGTCGGGGTTCTGGTCGGCCGTGCCGGTGTTGGCAATGCGGTCGACGTAGTAGTCGACGATCTGATCGGTCGGTGCGAAGACCGCCGCATTGATGTTCTGGTTGCTCACCGATCCGCTCACCGATTTGGCAAACGGGGAGATCGTCACGTATCGCTCACCGCCCACAGGAAAACGGATTTCCGGCAGCGGCGAGGCGATGGCCACCGAATAGGTCATCAACCGGTTCTTGCCCTTGGCATTGCCGAACGCCACATTGTTCGCCCCGAAGCGCGAAACGCCTGCGGCGTAGTAGCTGCCTTCCTTGCTGGGCTCCTGGGGTGACAGACCACGCACCCAGGAGAGATCGTTCACCGTTTTCACCGACGGGGCGCCGTTCGCATTGGTCGCGCTCGACTGGCCGATGAAGAAGCTCTTCCCATTGATGCCCTCGGCCGTGCCGATGGCCTGCACCTCGTTGGCGGCATTGAATCCGGTGAGGGCAGTGGCATCGGGCGTGATGGACGTGAAGCGGCTCCCCGGCATCTTCGTGTCGTACGAGGGATTGATGTCGCTCACCACCGTCATGACAGGGCGCGCGCAGTATTGGTAGCCGCCGCCGGCAGGCTTGGCCGCATAGGGGGGAAGCCAAGCGGGCTTGGACAGGTTCAGGGGATCCGCGCTGTCCTTGGCCCCGCTGCCGTAGTCGTACTGGCTGTGCGCGGCGGATGCGCCGCCGAAGTAGCGCATCGTCTCGAACATCATCTCGCCCACGGGGTTGCCCCACATCGAGCACATCGACGGGTCTGCCTTGCCGCTGATCGGGCCGTCGACGATCCAGCCGCAGTCGTTGTACTGGCTGCCGTTGAAACCGATCAGGCGCAGGCGGTCCATGTTTGCAACGACGCCGGCGACAGTGGTCTTGTACACGCCGGTTTGCGGATCCAGCTCGTCGGCGAAGCTGCTGATGTTGCGCCGCAGGATGCCCCCTGCGATGTTCTTCTGATAGGAGCCCGACAGCAGGCCGAAGTACATCTTGTTGTTCTCGCCGAAATCGTGCAGCAGCCCGGTCGGCTTGTTGATGGCCGTGCCGCCGCTGTTCGGGTAGGACTTGCAGCTGGCCTCACGCAACGCTGCGTTGGTGCTCGAGCAGGCTTCCACACGGATCTTGCGGGTCGCGATGGTGCTCGCGGGCCGCGAGATCTTCATGGCCAAGGCCCAGTTATCGTCGCCGGTGCCTTCGACGTGGCGGAACTTCACAGCCTTCCAGCCGGCCGTCGTGAAGCTGACGTTCTTGGCGTACAGCGCGAAATTGTCCTGCGTCCGGTTCGAGCCGTGGCCGCCGTACCAGCCGGGCGTCTGATTGCCGATGGTCACATCGACCGCGTCGTCACCATCCACACTGAAGGTGTAGGTCCCTGCCGCCGGAATGTAGACCTCGCCCTCGATCTGGGTCAGGTAGTTATCCTGGGTACAACCGTTCACGCCGCTGAACGGGTTGTTGCCTCCGCCGGTGGTTTCGATCGTGGTGATCGCGCTTGTGCCGCACAGGTTGACGGCGCGCGCGTTGCCGGTCGAGGTGGTGGCGAAGTACGCATCCATCTGCGCCTTGTTCGCGGGCATCGCAGCAGTGGTGGACTTCTTCCACGTCATGATGGTCAGATTCCGGTAGGCGCTGCTGGGCAATACCTCGAAGTTCGAGCCGGCGGCCGTCGCGCAGTCCACATTGCCCAGGCACTTGTCTTGTCCGGCGGTTCCTTCCTTGGACACCCAGTCCCAGATCTGGAACTTCGAGTCGTTGAGAACCCGCAGGCGCGGGATCGCATCGTCGCCCGTCTCGCCCAGCGTGGTCACGGCAAACAGATGCCGGGTGCCGCTCACCGGCTGGGCGAGCGGCGCGTAGTTGCTGATGTCGTAGACGGCGCCGTCGCGAACGGGGTCGTACGCCTTGCCCCAGGCGTGCGCGTCGCGCGGCACGTAGGCGGCCTGCAGGACGGTGCTGGTGGTGGTGTCGGTCACGCGCATGCCGCCGTAGAGCACGCGCCGGATGGCATCCATGCGCGAGGTCGCGAGATAGTTCAGGAAGTCGCCGCTCCAACGCGTTCCGCCCGCGCAGATCTTGTTCTTGGCGCCCGTGGCTGCTGCCGCCGGCGTGAACTTGTCGTTGCTGTAGTCGTAGCACGCGTTGTTGTTGAAGTAGCCGTAGTAGTCGATCTGGTCGGGCTTGTAGCCCACGTCGATCACGCCGTCGCCGTTCAGGTCGGAGGCATCGTTGTAGGCCTCGTAGTACAGCTTGTGGTCGCGCCCCATCACCAGCATGTTCAGCGGAGGGTTGCTCTCGCTCACGAAAAGCGGCGTCTGCGCCAGGCCGGTGTCTCCGCTGTCCTGTGCGGTCGCCAGGTGCTGGCCGAACAGCATGGCTGCTGCGGCCGTGAGGAGTCCGACCGTGTGGAAGATGCGAAAGGGCGAGCGATTTGAAGTTGTGGAACGAGCCATTTCAGCCCTCCTCGACTATTTGATGAACAGATTGATTGCGGACCGCAGGCAAAAAGCCAGGGGTCCGCAATTTTGAACGGCGTCGGTGGACGTGGCTTGGGCGTTGAGCTCGTAGAACTCCATGCAACCGCCCGTCGCCGCGTCGAGCGCCGAGGTAGCGCTCGAGCCCTTCGGACACACGGTGGAGATGTATCGCGGGTACCAGGAGGCATAAGGCCCCGTGAAGCCGCTGGCCGAGGCAATGGAGCCAAACGAGGTCTGCAACCCGAGTGCATCGGTGCGAGCTTCCGAGATGAAGCAGGGTTTGACGCCGTCGTAGGGAGTGGTGGCGCCATCCGCGCACTTCGACAGCGCCAGACCGTATTTCTGGATGGCGCGTTCGCCGTCGCGCAGCGCGCCGTCTGCTGTTTCCTGGAGCCGTTGGCTCTGGAGCATGTTGCCGGCGATGCGCGACTCCAGCGTGATGGTGCGCATACCCACCACTGCGAGCACGAGCACAAGCAGCATCATGATCATTGCGACGAACAGCGCGGCACCGCGCTGGCGTGCCCTTGCGGAAGAGGTCAGGAAAGGACGTGGTGCGCTCATGGCATCAGATTTCTCAACGTTAGGGAGCCGCTGGCAAGCTGGTAGAGCTGGCCTTTGCTGACGTCGCAACTGGCGCTGGCGCCGCCCGCAGCTGTCCAGCTGGCACATGCGCTCGAATCAATGCCGCCCGTCACGCGTTCGGCCGTGCTGGACAGCAGCACGGCGTAGCGCAACGAACGGATGACATCGTCAGCCGCAAGGGTGCCAGTCTTGAATTGCTCGACGCGCCGCTCGGCAAACGAGTCGCTGCCTTTGCCGACGCCGAACTCGAAGTGCACGTCGCGCACGCCAGCCGCCACCTCCTGCTTCTCGGCGTCGGCCTGGTTGCCGGCCTGGCAGGCCAGTGCGCCCTGGCTCAGAAAGTACTTTTCGACGAACATGCCCGCGCCCAGTTCCGGCGCCGGCGGGGCTTCGTAAGCCTTCAGGGCAGCAATGCCTGCCGCTGATCCGGCGCAGTCTTTCTCGTTGTTGTCGCGGGCCTGGTAGCGCAGACAGAGGGTGCTGGCGTCGATGGCGTACATCGCCTGGCCTACGGCGAATTTGCAGCCGTTGGGATATGCCGCGTCATTGGCCGGAAAAGCCTCGTCCATCGACTGCGTCGGGTCGCGCCTGTAGCCAGCCTTCGTGAAGTCGTTGTCCAGGGCACCGATCGCATAGCGGCTGTTGCCCAGGTTTTCGCTCTGGCTGGTGCGGAAACCGAAGTTGCGCAGCCCTTCCATGTAGATGGTGGTTGCGATCAGCACGACGACGAGCCCCACGGCAATGGCCACCATGAGTTCCACCAGCGAGATACCTCGCTGGACCGTGCGGGGACGGCGGATGACGCTGCCGAGCGTCGACGAAAAAGTGTGCATCATGGGTTCAGAGCTTCGATCGCAACTCATACGTGCAGAAAAGGTCATCGCTTCCATCCTTGAGCAAGCATTGGCCCTTCTTGACCGGCCAGGCGACGGTCACGGAAATCACGCCGGTGCCCGCATCCACCGCAACGACGAAGTTGCTCGTGATCAGGCTGTTCTCCAGTTCGGGCATGAGTTGCCGAGCGCGTGCGCCCCAGCAGCCCAGCCGCTTGGCGGGCGCTTCCGCCAACGGCTTGCAATCTGCATCGGCAACCGTCGCGACCGCGGTCCCGGCGGCTTTCGCATAGCCGCCCAGATCGGCCTTCGGTGCGCCGTCGGCTTGCAGCACGGTGAGCGTGTCGCCCCGCATCGTCTCCATCAATTCGGAAGCGACCATCGACGCCATCTGGCGCCGCTCGGTATCCGTGGTGAATCCGATGGCGCGTACATGCATGCCGGCTGCGCCAAGCAGGCCGATGCTGACCAGGAGCACGGCCATGAGGACCTCGATAAGGCTCATGCCCGCCTGGCGGGACGACGATGGAGAGCGCGGATTTTTCATGTGATTGGCAGCGACAAAAATGCCGGACTTCATCAGCAAGCCTGGCCGGAAGCGGCGCTTTTCAGCCGCACCAGACCCGCGCCGGACACGCTGAGGCACTGGATGCGCGTTGCATTGGTTGCCGAAAACGTAACCACATAGGAGGTGCCTCCTCCGGCAGTCCGCGCCTGGCCCGAGGACTCGAAGACCACACCGCCGGTCGAACCCGGCTCGATGGTGACCGCGTCGGACAGCGCGGCTTCGCGCAGCACTTCGGTCCCGAGCTTGGCTTGCCACGTCTGCCCTGTCGCGGTCACGGTGGTCTGCGAGCGCTTATAGACACCCTCGGCACGGGCGAACTGGAGCAAGGTCAGCAACTCTTGCGCGGCCGATGTCACCCGTTGATTGGCCATCATGGTCGTGAACGAGGGCAGCGCCAGGACGGTCAAGATGGCGACCAGAACGACAACGACCATCATCTCGATCAGGGTGAAGCCTTTCTGCCGCTGCGGTAGGAAAGTTGATTTATGCATTGCGTGCCGGAGCTATCGGGCTTTAATGACGAGTCCAAGTGAAGAACGTTTCCAACAGTAACGTTTTTACATGCAATTGTTACTTTGACGGGAGCCCGCTCGCCCGCTTGAATTGACCGTTCGTCTGAAATCCTGGCTCATCTACCCGCGGTTTCACCGATGAGCGCGTGCGCCGGGATCCAGCAGTCAAGTTGCTGGCCTCAAAGGCCGCTTGCGTTTTTGGCGTCGAGAAGATGGCGTGTCGCCACCACGATCAACCGTTGCGAAGCCTTAAGTGGTAGCAAGGTCAACGGCCGCCCTTGAGCCATAGCTCGTATTCAGCCGAGAACGCAATGCGGAACTGCTCGATATGGACTTGGGCTTCGTCAGAATGACCCGGCAGTTGGGCACTCTCGATCAGCTTGACTATCGCGTGGGGCTTTGGCGACAAATGGCGTCGATCTCCCTATTTGGCAAATGCGCGGCAATGGCAGGGGAGCTATGCCGCACCACTAGCTTTCTTGGTTGAGGCCTAGAACAGCTGAAACTATCAATGATGAATAAATTGTCTCGACTCGAAAATTCTGAAGCTGCGGAACTAAGGCGTGGCCCTGATGCAGCTGCGGCTCGGTCGGGTGCGAATGAAGGCTTGAGCGCAGCCTTGCTGGCTTTTGACGCGTCCGCTCAGACCGGATAAGCACAAGATTGGCAACCGATTGTTCGTTAACTCATCCGGCAGTCTCAGCGCAAACGCTATCCGCGGGCTCGGCACCAGAGGGTGACGGAATATGGGGACAGGCACCTCATGCTGCCGGACATTAAATTTTCTAGGCACTGCTTGCTCCTATTGCCAGACGAAAAAAAGCCGCCCGTAGGCGGCCTGTTTTCTACTATTAGAGATTGGTTACTCTGCCGCTGCACCGCGGCAGCTCGCCGGCAGATGCTTGGATTCACCGGCGGCCTTGGTGCAGGTCCAGGTGATTTGGTCGTTAACAGTAGCCTGGACCGGGCTCATCTTGAAGGAAGGCTGGGTTGCCGCACCAGTGTTCTTCGTAACGACGGTGATTTCACCACCGGCGGCGATAGCGACGCTGGCAACATATGCGTTAGCCGCACTGGACGCAGTAAAAGCATAGCCCGAAGAGTCAGCCGTAACCTTGTCCAGACCGCCCAGAGCTTGGGCGGTTTCAGCGACAGCCAACTTGGCAGCTGCCGCTTGGCCCAGCGCTTCCGTGACCTTGGCGCGGATCGTGTAATCTTGGTACGCGGGCAGAGCCACAGCAGCCAAGATACCAATGATCGCCACAACGATCATCAATTCGATAAGGGTAAAGCCGGCCTGTGCGCGGCGGGCGATCTTGCGAACGTTCATGAGAAAAACTCCAGGTTGGTTGTAAAGCCCGGGAACCAGCCCGGAGCGGAGTACCTTCCGCAGCATCCGTGCCACCCGCTTTCCTACCCCTGCAGTGACCGAATGCGTCACCTTTGTTCACATTGGCGTTACAGCAAGTGACACAACTTGCTTCAAGATGCTACAAGCAGTGACAAATTTGTCATGCTGAGGTGCCATCAAGGATCAGAACGTCAAGATCCCATCCGCCTTCAACCAGCGAATATCTCGCTGCGCCAACCCCGCCACCTGCCGCCCGGCCAGCACTTCAATCTGGCTCATGATTTCTTCGGTTTCCGCTGGCTTGGTGTGGGTTATGTAGATCGGGTATTCCTTACCCGGCTCGATGTGCGAGAGCTCATCGGCCAGCACTGCAGGCGACAGGTGCAGGCTGCGTTCCGCCAGCGCGTGCTCGCGGCTGCTGAAGGCCGTTTCGATGACCAGCATCGCCACGTCGAGCGCGTTGACGCGGTCCCAGAAGGGCGCGTTGCGCTCGGTATCTCCGCTGAAGACCCAATGGGCGCCGCCTGTCGCCCGGCGCACCGCGAAACCGCAGGCCGGGACAGTGTGGACTGCAGGCAGCACCTCGATCAGCTTGGGCGCGACGGTGCCCAGTTGAAGCATCTGCCCGACCGAGATGTCGTGAAAGCTCACGAACGGCGCCTCGGGGCTGGGAATGCTTTCGAAATCGGGCCAGATGACGTTGTTGAACACGTGCGCGCGCAGCGCTTCGATGGTGGCGCGCAGCGCATGCACGCGCAGCGGCTGGGTGCGACGGCTGCCCACGGCGTCGAGCATCAGGGGCAGTGCGGCGATGTGGTCCAGGTGGCTGTGCGTGAGCACGACATCGTCGATAAACGCCATCTCGTCGAGGGTGAGATCGCCGACGCCGGTGCCCGCATCGACGAGCAGGTCCGAGTCGACCAGGAACGAGGTCGTGCGGCAGTCTTTGGCGATGGCGCCTGAGCAACCCAGCACACGAACCTGCATTGTGAGAGACCCCTTGTCTGTGTCTGTCGTCATTTGGTTTCGAACCGGGTTGCGCCGTCCCAGCTCGGGTCTTGCGGACGCAACGCCATCGAGGCTAAACGCTGGGCGTAGAGCTGGTAAAGGACTTTTTTGGCATCCGCCGCTAGCAGGGGGGCGAGCAGGTTCCGCCCCACGGCCCAATCCTGCTGCCGGTAGGCCGCCAGCACCTGTGCCCACCGCTGGAGCTGCCCCGTGCGCTGCGCCGCAATGGCGGCTTCGGTGGTGAGCGGCGTGAAAACCGCAACCGCCTGTGCCTTGCCTTTGACGAGCACGCTGTCCAGCTCCTGCCAAGTGTAGTCGGGGGTGAGGTCGCGCGTGGTTGCGCTGGCCACGATCTCCACGCCGTAGTGACCGCTCAGGCCCTCCAGGCGCGACGCGAGATTGACCGCGTCGCCGACCACGGTGTAGCTGCGGCGCGCGGTCGAGCCCATGTCGCCGACGCTCATCACGCCGCTGTTGATGCCGATGCCCACGCTGATCTCGGGGCGTCCGCCGGCGCGATGCATGCGGTTCATGTCGCGCACCGCATCGGCCATCTCGAGCGCCGCGTGCACGGCCAGCGCGGCGTGGTCGGGCGTGTCGATCGGCGCGCCCCAGAAGGCCATGACGCAATCGCCCATGTACTTGTCGACAGTGCCGCGGTGCGCGCTGATGACGTTGGTGAGCCGGCTGAAGACGGTGTTCAAAAAGGCCTGCAGCTCGGCCGGCGCCATCTGTTCCGACAGGCGAGTGAAGTCGCGCATGTCGCAAAACAGCACGGTCATTTCCTTGCTCTCGGCGCGCATGCTGTAGCGGCCCGGGCGCTTGAGCATTTCATTGACCAGTTGCGGCGGCACGTAAGTGCCGAAAAGCCGCACCAGCCCGCGCCGCGTGCGCGACTCGACGAAGTAGCCCCAGCTCATGTTGAGCGCGAAGGCCAGCGCGACCATCACGAGCGCCGACGCGAGTGGCAAGACAAGGCTGTGGCTCGCATAAAGCCAGGTGTTGAGCGCGACCAGCACCGCGGCCGCTCCCGCACCCAGCAGCACGGCCCGCGCCGCCGGCAGCAGCGACAGTCCGAACGCCAGCACGAGCCCCGCGATGAGCACGGTCAGCACCTCGTAGCCGGGCGCGTAGTCCGGTATGGCGAGCAAGCGCTGATCGAGCAGGCCCGAGACGATGTTGGCGTGCACTTCCACACCCGGAAACGCCGCGCCGACGGGCGTCGCGCGCAAGTCCTGCAGGCCCGGTGCCGTCGCGCCCATGAGCACGATCTTGTCCTTCAACTCGCCGGGCGCGAGCCGGCCTTCGACGATATCGGCGGCCGCCACGTAGCGAAACGAGCCGCCGTTTGGCCCTCCGAGTCCGCGAAACGGCACCTGCATGCTGGCGGTCCCGTCGACGGGAATGCGCAAGCGCCCGATCGTCAACGAGTCGAGCCGAGGCGTGGCGGGGCCCGGTGCAAGGAGCGGACGAACCGGCGGCGATCCGTTCGCGAGCCTGTAGACGGCAAGGCCCAGCGATTCGTAGAAGCCCGGCTGCGCGTGATCGCCTTCGTAGCGGGCGATGAGCGGCACACTGCGAATGGCGCCGTCGCCGGTCTCTCCGACCAGCGTGTTCAGGAAACCCGCGGCGGGCGCGGCCTGGGCCAGCATCGGCAGGCTGGCGCCGAAACCGTTCCAGCGCGTGGCGTAGGCTCCGCCAGCGGGAAAGATGTCGGGCGAAAACAGCGGCGCAGCCGGCAATTGCCCTTTCGCGCTCGGCACCGGCGTCCTGGTGAAGTAGTAGCCGAGCGCGATACGTCGATTGCGTAGCGCCCCGGCGAAGGTGATGTCGTGGTCAAGCGTGGGTGCGAGGCGTTCGATTTCGGCGGCGAGCCCCGGCATGTGGCGCAGGGGCCCGTTCGCGATCTCGCGCAGCCTCTCGGTGCTGGAGCTGCGGTCGGGCTCCAGGAACATGACGTCGAATCCGAGCACGGCCACCTGCTGGCGGACCAGGAGTTCGGTCGTGAGGCGGGCCATCGTGTCGCGCGCCCAGGGCCACTGACCCTGGCGCGCGAGGCTCGCGTCGTCGACGTCGACGATCACGACGCGCGTGTCGAGCGTCCGCGGCATGGTGGCGCGCAGGCGGATGTCGTAGATCAGGTTGTCCAGGCGGTCGAACGCCGTCAGTTGCCAGATGCCCGTGGCGTGCGCCAGCGCCAGCAGAACCGGCAGCAGCGTGATGGCAATGCGCGGCCAGTGCCGCCGCAGCGCATTCATGAGGTCTCGCTCAGGCGGCCCGCGCTGCGCCGGGGAAAAGGAAAAGGCTCAGACCCGGACGAACTGCATGCGGGTGGCGCCGCCGAGTTCGAGCACGTCGCGCTCCTGCAATGCGACGGCCTCTGTGCCGAGCACCGCGCCGTTGAGGGTGACGTTGCCCATGACGCTGGCTGCCACGTAGCCCTGCCGGCGGCGCGTGACGACCGCAACGGCCACGCCGGGCTTGCCGATGGTGGTGACCACCTTCTGCAGCGGCACGTCCTGGCCCTCCTGGCCATCGGGGCTGTTGTTGCTACCGGAGAGTACGCGAAGCATTGGGATGCCCAGCTCGATGAGCGCGCCGGATTCCGTGGGCGCCGACGAAAGCGGAATGGAAGTGGAGAACTCGCCAGGCGCACTGCGTGCCGAGCCTGGGCCGATGGCCAGGTTGCTGCGGGCACGAAAGTGGATGCGGCAGCCACCGACTTCGACAACGTCGTTGTCCTTGAGCGTCTGCTTCTGGATGGCCAGCGCGTTGACGTAGGTGCCGTTGGTGCTGTTGAGATCTTCAATTTGGACTTCGCCATCGCTCATGTGCAGCACGGCATGCTCGCCGCTGACCGCCAGATTGTCGATCACGATGTCGTTGTAGGCGCGTCGGCCCAGCGTCGTGCGGTCCTTGGCAAGCGCCACTTGCCCGATGACCACGCCATCGACCGAAATGATCATCTTCGGCATTGCCGGCTCCCCAAGTGCAAAACTGTAACGAGCGCAAGCGGGACGGCTGTTTGCCGCCAGGGCCTGCTACCTGGCCATCCGGGACGTGTCGCCAACGTCCGCCCTTGCCAGAACAACCGAAATGTTGTCCCGGCCGCCATTGTCGTTTGCAATTGCAACCAAAAGTTGTGCTTTTTTCTGAAGGCCGACATCGTGTTCTAAAAGCGTGAAAAGCTGCGCATCCGTGATCATCTCGCTCAGTCCGTCGGAGCAAAGCATATAGAGATCGCCGGGTCTTGCGCTGTGTTCATGCATCTCCAGCAAGACTTGGGCCTCCACCCCTACCGCCCGGGTCACCAGGTTGCGGGTGGGCGAACTCAGGGCTTCCTCGGGGGTGATGGCGCCGGCATCGAGCTGTTGCTGCCGCAGCGAATGGTCGCGCGTGAGCAATTCCAGCTTGTTGTTGCGCAGGCGATAGCAGCGCGAGTCGCCGATGTGACCGACCAGCACGCGCTGGGGCCGGAAAGCCGCCAGCACCAGCGTCGTTCCCATGCCCTGCAGCTCCGCGTTGGTCGTGCCGGCATGCAGGATGGACGCATTGGCCTCGTCCGTGGCGGCCTGCAGCGCCCGGCGCACCACCCGCGCCGGCGCCTGGAGCCCGGCCTGGGCGAACCAGCGGGCGAAGCTCGCGTGCAGCAGCGAGACGGCCATGGCGCTGGCCACCTCACCGCCCTTGTAGCCGCCCATGCCGTCGGCCAGCACGGTCAGCCCGAGCTCGGGATCGACATGAACGGCGTCTTCGTTGTGGGCGCGCACGCGCCCGACGTCGGTCAGCGCCGCGAACTCCCAGCACAGCGCCGGTCGGCTCGAGAAAAGTGAAGCGCCGACGCTCGCCATGGTCTGCAGGTGTCGGCCGAGCGAACGCTCAGTGGGCAGCGGCGTGAGAGCGCCGTTGCAGCAGGCGGCCCACGGCCACGACGAACACCGCGCCGGCCGCAGCCGCTGCATAGTGCAACCACGGGTTGGCCACCAGCACGCCGCGCAGCGCGACGTCGCTCACGATGGTTTCGCCGCCGACCCAGCCGATCAGCGCGGCGCCCAGCATGACGATGATCGGGAAGCGTTCCATGAGCTTGATCATGAGGGTGCTTCCGAAAATGACCAAGGGAATGCTGATCGCCAGGCCCAGGATCAGCAGAACCATGCTGCCCTGTGCGGCTGCCGCAACAGCGATCACGTTGTCCAGGCTCATCACCAGGTCGGCCAGCAGGATGGTGCGCACCGCGGCCATCATGCTGCCGTATTCCTTGGATTCGCCGTCGCCGTCGTCTTCTTCGCCCAGGAGCTGCAGGCCGATCCACAGCAGCAGCAGGCCGCCGATGATCTGCAGGTAAGGCAGCGCCAGGAGCTTGGCCGCCACCACCGTCAGCACAATCCGCAGCACGACGGCCGCGCCCGAGCCGAACAGCACGGCCTTTTTCTGCTGCGCCGGCGGCAACGAGCGCGCCGCCATGGCGATCACCACGGCGTTGTCGCCCGAAAGAATGATGTTGATCCAGATGATCTTGACCAGACCGATCCAGAAATCTGTGCTTTGAAGGAGTTCCATGTCTCTGATCCCACTGTGTTTTATTTGAAAAAAGCGCCCGCAATCCAGTGCGGGCGCTTTTTTGTTTCTGCGTGGTCCTGCGGCAAGCCGCGGCGTTTTTAGAGCTGCGCCTTGAGCAGCTTGGCCAACTCGGAGAAGTTGCGCGTCACGGTGAAGCCGCACTCTTCCATGATGGCGAGCTTGGCATCGGCCGTGTCGGCACCGCCCGAGATCAGCGCGCCGGCGTGGCCCATGCGCTTGCCGGGAGGGGCGGTGACACCGGCGATGAAGCCGACGACCGGCTTCTTCATGTGTTCCTTGCACCAGCGGGCTGCATCGGCTTCGTCGGGGCCGCCGATTTCGCCGATCATGATCACGGCATCGGTGTCCGGATCGTCGTTGAAGGCCTTCATCACGTCGATGTGCTTGAGGCCATTGATCGGGTCGCCGCCGATGCCCACTGCCGACGATTGGCCCAGGCCGATTTCCGTCAGTTGAGCCACAGCTTCATACGTCAGCGTGCCCGAGCGCGAGACCACGCCGATGCGGCCCTTGCGGTGGATGTGGCCGGGCATGATGCCGATCTTGATTTCGTCGGGCGTGATGAGGCCGGGGCAGTTCGGGCCCAGCAGCAAGGTCTTCTTGCCGCCGGCCGCTTCCTTGGCCTTCATCTTGTTGCGCACTTCGAGCATGTCGCGAACCGGGATGCCTTCGGTGATGCAGATCGCCAGGTCCAGGTCGGCCTCGACGGCTTCCCAGATGGCGGCCGCGGCGCCTGCCGGCGGCACGTAGATCACCGACACGGTGGCGCCGGTTTGCGAAGCCGCTTCCTTGACCGAGCCGAAGATCGGGATGTTGAAGATCGACTCGCCGGCCTTCTTCGGGTTCACGCCCGCCACGAAGGCGTTCTTGCCGTTCGCGTATTCCTGGCACTTCTCGGTGTGGAACTGGCCGGTCTTGCCGGTGATGCCTTGCGTGATGACTTTGGTGTCTTTGTTGATGTAGATCGACATGACTTGTTCCTTAGGCCTTCTTGACTGCTGCCACGACCTTCTGGGCCGCTTCCGCCATGGTGTCGGCGCTGATGATCGGCAGGCCCGAATCGGCCAGCAGCTTCTTGCCTTCGACTTCGTTGGTGCCCTTCATGCGCACGACCAGCGGCACTTGCAGGTTCACGGCCTTGCAGGCTGCGATCACGCCGGTGGCGATGGTGTCGCACTTCATGATGCCGCCGAAGATGTTCACGAGGATGGCTTCCACGTTCTTGTTCTTCAGCATGATCTTGAAGGCTTCGGTGACCTTCTCGGGGGTGGCGCCGCCGCCCACGTCCAGGAAGTTGGCCGGCTCGCCGCCGAACAGCTTGATGGTGTCCATGGTGGCCATGGCCAGGCCGGCACCGTTCACCAGGCAGCCGATGTTGCCGTCCAGCGAGATGTAGGCGAGGTCGAACTTGGAGGCTTCCACTTCGGCCGCGTCTTCTTCGTCGAGGTCGCGCAGGGCCACGATTTCGGGGTGGCGGAACAGCGCGTTGCTGTCGAAGTTGAACTTGGCGTCCAGCGCCATGACGTTGCCCTTGCTGTCACGGTTGAGCGGGTTGATCTCGACCAGCGAGGCGTCCGTCTCCATGTAGCAGGTGTAGAGCTTCTTGAGGATGTCGACCGTCTGCGCGGTCGAGTCGGCCGGCATGCCGATGCCGTCGGCGATCTGCTTGGCCTGTTCGTCGGTCAGGCCCTTTTCGGGGTCGGCGAACACCGTGATGATCTTCTCGGGCGAGGAGTGGGCCACTTCCTCGATGTCCATGCCGCCTTCGCTCGAAGCGATGAACGCGACCTTCTGGGTCGCGCGGTCGGTCACGGCCGAAACGTAGTATTCCTTGTTGATGTCGGCGCCATCTTCGATGTAGAGGCGGCGCACCTTCTGGCCTTCGGGGCCGGTCTGGTGGGTCTTGAGCTGCATGCCGAGGATTTCGCCGGCGAGCTTCTTGACGTCTTCGATCGACTTGGCGACCTTGACGCCGCCGCCCTTGCCGCGGCCACCCGCGTGGATCTGGGCCTTGACGACCCAGACCGGGCCTCCAAGCTTCTGGGCGGCTTCGACAGCCTCCTGAACCGTATAGGCCGGGATGCCGCGCGGCACCGGCACGCCGAACTTGGCAAGGATTTCCTTGCCTTGGTACTCGTGAATCTTCATGAGGGATGTCTCTCGGAAGGAGGAGGTTGAGAACGGGAGATCTGGGGTCTGAGGCTTCTTTGGCTCTGTTGCTCGCGGGCGACGGCAGCCTGACGGCTGGGGGCGGCGAACAACCGCGGACTGTATCATGGTGCGCCGCACCAATACTCGACGTGCGGTTGCGGTCAATACGTACTTTCTTCTAGTCACTCTACGCACACTCCGATATGGCCAAGGTTTTCATCGACGGCGAAGCCGGCACCACCGGCCTTCAGATTCGCGAGCGGCTGCAGACGATGCCGCAAATCGAACTCGTGAGCATCGCGCCCGAGCTTCGCAAAGACGTGAACGCCAAGCGCGAGCTGATGGCCGGCGTCGACCTCGTGGTGCTCTGCCTGCACGACGATGCGGCCCGCGAATCTGTCGCGCTGATCGACCAGCTCCCTGGCAAGAAACCCAAGATCATCGACGCCTCCACCGCGCACCGCGTGGCGCCCGGCTGGGTGTTCGGCTTCCCCGAACTCGTCGAAGGCCACTGGCAGGCCGTGGCGAATGCCGACCGCGTCGGCAATCCCGGCTGCTATGCCACCGGCGCCATCGCCATGGTGCGCCCGCTGGTCGATGCGGGCATCCTGCCGGTCGACTTTCCGGTGTCGCTGCCCTCGGTGAGCGGCTATTCGGGCGGCGGCCGGGCCATGATCGAGGAGTACGAGGGCGGCAAGGCGCCGCTGTTCGAGACCTACGCCCTCGGCCTGAAGCACAAGCACATTCCCGAAATCATGGCCTACACCGGCCTCACGCGCCGGCCGGTCTTCATTCCGTCGGTGGGCAATTTCAAGCAGGGCATGCTGGTGCAGTTGCCGCTGCACCTGGACCTGCTGCCCGGCAAGCCGAAGTCCGGCGACCTGCAGGACGCGCTCGCCGCGCACTACGCGCGCAGCAACACGCCTGATCAATTCGTGAAGGTGTTGCCGCCCACCGAGAACGGCAAGCTCGACGCGCTGGCGCTCAACGACACCAACCAGCTCGAGATCCGCGTGTTCCCGAACGAGGACCACCGCCATGCCGTGGTGATCGCGCGCCTGGACAACCTCGGCAAGGGCGCCAGCGGCGCCGCGGTGCAGAACCTGAAGCTGATGCTGGCGCTCTGAGCGCCACGCACCTTTTCCTTCCTACCTGACGAGCCAGAGGCCGATGCCGAGCAGGACGGCGTGCGCGCCCAGCGCGATGTAGAGCGGCGTGCGCGAAGGCGTCGCCATCTCCTGCAGCGTCTCGTTGATGCGGCGCGTGAGCAGCGCGCGGAGCGCCGGATCCTGCGCCGCGCCCTCCCCCGCCACCGGCTCGCCCTGCGCAATGCGGCCTTGCTGCCACTCGGCCAGCATGTCGCTGAGCGGCAGGCGGTTGAGCACGAAAGCCACCACCGATCGCACCGCCCTGCCCTCTCCCAGCACCGGCGCGAGTTGCTTGGTCAATGCATCGACCGACAGCCAGTCGGCTGTTCGCTGAAGCGCGCCGTGCGTGCGCGGCATGGCCTCGATGCGGCCCGCGACCGCACCGGCCAGCCGCTGCGACACGGCCTCGCCGCGCGCCGCGACAACGTGCTGCATCGCCTTCGCGCGTCCCTGGTGTACGCCCAGCATCGCGTAGACGACAACGAACAGCAGCAGCAGCACAGCGACCAGCACAGCCGGCGTAGTGATCAGCGCCACGATGGCGCCGGCACCGCCGGCCCGCGCCGCCGTATTGCCCGGCCCGTTCAGCTGGCTCAGGTAGAAAAAGAAGACACCGCCACCGAGCACCACGCCGAGCAGCACGCCCTTGATGACCGAGCCGGCAAAGCTGAGTCCGGCCTTGGCGCCGGTGCGGACGAGAGACGGTTGGCTGACGGGTTCAGATGGCATGAGGGCTCCTCCAGGATTTTTTTGAGAAACCGGCGCATGCAACGCCGGTCGCCGCAGATCATGCCATCGCCGCCCTCCCCCGCTGCAACGCGCCGGGCCGCAGGCGCGACCGGCTCAGCCCGCTTCGAGCAGTTGCTTGAGCGACTGCAGGTCGCGCGCGATCCAGGCGGCATCGCGCTCGAAGGCCGCGTCGTCCATGTGCGGCTGGCGCAGAAGCGTGAACTGCAGCTCGCAGACATCCGGCGCAACGCCGATCACGCGGAACGGCAGGTAGACCTCCGGCACGCCCTCGGGCGCGACCCAGTGGTCGAGCACGCCGAGCTCGTTGGCGGGCGCAAAGCGCATGCGGGCATCGCCGCTTTCGGGCGTGCGCACGATCCAGTGGTCGCCCTGCGGCAACAACGCGCTCTTGGCGAGGCCGCTGGCCCAGTCGGGCAGTCGCGCGGGATCGGCGGCGACCTTGTACGCACGGCGCCATTCGCAGGCCACGCGCTGCACGACGACGCGCGACTGCGCGCCTTGATCTTCATTCGTCTGCTGTTTCATCGAAATCGCTCCTGAGCACCTTGGACACGACGGCGCCCGAGAAACCGCGCGCCATCAGGAATCGCATCTGCTTCGCCCGCTCCTTCGCATCGGCCGGCGGCGCGTCGAAGCGGCGGCGCCACAGGGCCGTGGCGCGCTCGACTTCTGTCTCCTGCAGTCCAGCCACCGCCTCGGCGATGGCCTCGGGCGCGATGCCCTTGGCCTGCAACTCCTGCCGTACCCTCAACGCGCCCGATCGGGCGGCGCGCTGGTTCAGCACCGAGGCCACCACGCGCGGCTCGCTGATGAAGTCCTTGTCGACGAGCTCGTCGAGCGCCTTGGCGAGCGTGCCGGGTTCTTCTTCGTGCCTGGCAAGCTTGCGCTCCAGTTCCGCGCGCGAGTGCTCGCGCTGGCTCAGAAGCCGCAGCGCACGGCCTTTGAGAGAAGGAGCACCGAAAGCCATTCGTGCAGGGGTCGCTCGCGCAGCCCGCGAAATTCGCGAAGGGCCGCGCGTTCGAACTTACTCGGCCGCCTTGTCAGCCTTGGGCGCCTTGGCTGGCTTCTCGGCCTTCTCGGGCTCCGAGCCTGCATCGGCGGCCAGCAGCGGAATGCCCAGCGACTCGCGCACCTTGTTCTCGATCTCGCGTGACAGCTCGGGGTTCTCGCGCAGGAATTCGCGGGCGTTGTCGCGGCCCTGGCCGATCTTCTCGCCGTTGTAGGCGTACCAGGCGCCCGACTTGTCGACGATCTTGGCCGTGACGCCCATGTCGATGACTTCGCCTTCGCGGCTGATGCCCTCGCCGAACAGGATGTCGAACTCCGCCGTCTTGAACGGGGGCGAGACCTTGTTCTTCACCACCTTCACCTTGGTTTCGTTGCCGATGGCCTCGTCGCCCTTCTTGATCGTGCCGATGCGGCGGATGTCCAGGCGCACCGAGGCGTAGAACTTCAGCGCGTTGCCGCCGGTGGTGGTTTCGGGCGAGCCGAACATCACGCCGATCTTCATGCGGATCTGGTTGATGAAGATGACCATGCAGTTGGTCTTCTTGATCGTGGCGGTGAGCTTGCGCAGCGCCTGGCTCATCAGGCGGGCTTGCAGGCCGGGCAGCGAGTCGCCCATTTCACCTTCGATTTCGGCCTTGGGGGTGAGCGCGGCAACCGAGTCGATGACGATCAGGTCGACAGCCCCCGAGCGCACCAGCGAATCGACGATTTCCAGGGCCTGCTCACCGGTGTCGGGCTGGCTGATCAGAAGGTCGGACAGGTTCACGCCGAGCTTCTGGGCGTACTGCACGTCGAGCGCGTGCTCGGCGTCCACGAAGGCGCAGGTGCCGGCCTGCTTCTGCATGGCGGCGATGACCTGCAGCGTGAGCGTGGTCTTGCCCGAGGATTCAGGGCCGTAGATCTCGATCACCCGGCCGCGCGGCAGGCCGCCGACGCCCAGGGCGATGTCCAGGCCGAGCGAGCCGGTGGAGACGACCTGGATGTCTTCCAGCGCCTCGCCTTCGCCCAGCCGCATGATCGTGCCCTTGCCGAATTGCTTTTCGATCTGGGCCAGCGCGGCCTGGAGGGCCTTGGCCTTTTCACTGTTGGCGACCGAGATGCTTGCGCCCTTGACGACTGCGTCCATGTGGAAATCTCCTTGAAAATCAACGGGTTGTGTCTGGTTTCAATCCATCTGCTTTTAATCACAGGCTGGATGCTTGAACAGTAGTGTAGGGGTTCATGGGTTGGCGTAAACCCATTTTTTGGTCAGTTTGCTTTACCATCTGAGGCCATGGCCGAAGCCGCTTTCCCAACCGATCCCGACGCCTGGCGCCAGACACACCTGGGCCGCCTGCTGGGCCACGCGATGCGCCGTTTCGACGAGCGCGTGCTGGAGCTGATGGCGCATGACATCGACGTGCCGCTCGCCCTCTCGAACCTCGCCGCGCGCGCCCAGGTGAGCGCCGCGCACATCCACATCACCCGGCATCTCGCGCGCGAGGGCTCGCGCCTGACCGAGATGGCCGAGCGCGCCGGCATGACCAAGCAGGCCATGGGTGCGCTGGTGGACCAGTGCGAGGCGTGGGGCCTGGTCACGCGCGGCCCCGATCCGCTCGATGCGCGCGCGCGCCGCGTGCACTTCACCTCCGACGGCCTCGCCTGGCTGGACGCCTTCCGCAGCGCGGTGACGCAGGCCGAGCGCGAGTTCCGCAGCAGTGTCGGCGACGAGATCGCCACCGTGGTAACCATCGGTCTGGAAGCCTATACGGCCGCGTAGACTCCCTCGCAGAGACAAATGTGAATGGCGCCCGCACGGCGCCTGAACCGGCCGGAGGTGGCTCATGCGGATTCTGATTGCCGAAGACGACCAGGTGCTCGCCGATGCCCTGCTGCGGAGCCTGCGCACCTCGGGCGCGGCGGTCGATCATGTGGCCAACGGCTCGCAGGCCGACACCGCGCTCATGACCCACAGCGAGTTCGATTTGCTGATCCTCGACCTGGGCCTGCCCAGCCTGCACGGCATCGAGATCCTCAAGCGCCTGCGCGCGCGCGGCTCGCAGCTGCCGGTGCTGGTGCTCACCGCAGCCGACAGCGTGGAAGAACGCGTCAAGGGCCTGGACCACGGCGCCGACGACTACATGGCCAAGCCCTTCAGCCTGCAGGAACTCGAGGCGCGCGTGCGCGCCCTCACCCGCCGCGGCATGGGCGCCACCAGCAACGCGATCCGCCACGGCCCGCTGGTCTACGACCAGGCCGGCCGCGTGGCCACGATCGACGGCAAGATGATCGAACTCTCGGCGCGCGAGCTCGGCCTGCTCGAAGTGCTGCTGCAGCGCGCCGGACGGCTCGTGAGCAAGGACCAGCTGGTCGACCGCCTGTGCGAATGGGGCGAGGAGGTGAGCCTCAACGCGATCGAGGTCTACATCCACCGCTTGCGCAAGAAGATCGAGAAGGGCCCGGTGCGCATCGCAACGGTTCGCGGACTGGGCTACTGCCTCGAGAAAATCCCGGGCTGAAGCCCAGTCCTGCGGCTTCCGCGTTACGGCTGCTTGCGCAAGTTGGCCGTCAAGGTGGCGCCGTTGGTCGTCCGGACCAGGAAGAAGATGCTTCGGAAGAAGCCATTGCTGTCGAAGGAACCCGCAGGCACCAGGAGGATGGCCGCCGGCCCCAGGTAAGGCCGATCCGTCTTGAGCTTGCAGGCATCCTTGCCGTCGACGCTGTCATCGACAGCGCTCAGCTTGAAGCCGAACATGTTCTTGGAGGTGCTGGGTTCGGCGTGCGCGATGGTGCCCGAGATCGCGCAATTGCCGACTTGCACCCCGGCGGTCTTGCCCGTGAACTTCCCGGCGGCGTCCACTTCGATCGACAGGCGCACGCCGAAGTTGCTGTCCGGGTTGGCCCACTTTCCGACCACGCTGTCCTGCGAAACCGCCAGCGCGTTCTCGGTCGCATAGCTCAGGGGGCCGAATGCCGAAGGCTCGCGCTTGCCGTAGGCATAGGTGCCGCTCATCGTCTTCTTCGCGGCGAAGGTGCCCGACCCCGTCACGGGCGAGGCGTCGATGAAGTAGTAAGCCGTGTCCGGGTTGAAGGACCAGTCCAGGCCTGCGACCTTGATCGATCCCCACAACGTGCCGATGTGGTCCTTGCTGGCGATCGCACCGTCCGCCCCAACGAGGGCGAGATCGAACAGCGAGGCGTAGATACCTTCGCTGTCGTTGCCCACGGCGGCGGTCGAGCCGGCCTGTGGCGCGCTCAAGGACGGGAGCGGCTCGCTGCCTGGCACCGGGTCGCGATTCGGCGGCGTCGATGGCGCAGCGGGTCGCGCGGGTTCTGGCGCCGTTGCCACCGATGCGACGGGTGGCACGGGAAACGCGACACCGCCGCCACCGCCACCACCTCCACCACATCCGGTGATCGCGACGCCCGCGGCCAGCGCCGTCGCGGCGATCCTCCATGGCTGCGCGCAGCCACTCAATGACTTGTTCTTCATGACTCTCCCTGAGATTTTTTGGAATTGCAGAAACTGCGCGCAGAGACTACAACCGGGCACCCATGCAACCACCACGGTGCACTTGCATCGGACGCACTAAGTCACGCCCGCAAGTAATTTCTCGCCCCTCAGGAACCTGCCCCTTGAAGCTTTTCCAGCGTGCCCAGCGCTCACTCTTCGGCGAGATCCTGGACTGGATGCTCACGCCGCTCCTGCTGCTGGTGCCGGTGAGCATCGGCGTCACCTGGCTGGTGGCACAGGGCATCGCCAACGCACCGTTCGACCGCGCGCTCGAGCACAACGTCAAGGCGCTGGCCGAACTGGTGACGGTGAAGGATGGACAGACGCAGTTCGTGCTCTCGCAACCGGCGCGCGAGATCCTTCGCGCCGACAACGCCGGCCACGTGTACTACCAACTGCTCGATGGGCACGACACGCTGCTCAGCGGCGATCGCGAACTTCCGATGCCCGGCCTCGACGAGCCGCTGCCGCCCGGCCAGGTGTTCCTGCACAACAGCGCCCTGCACGGCAAGGAGGTGCGCGTGGCTTCGCTGTGGATCGCGAGCGGCGTCGACGACGTGCCGCCCACGCTGCTGCAGCTGGCCGAGACGCGCGAGAAGCAGTCGGTGCTCGCCATCGAGATCATCAAGGGCGTGCTGCTGCCGCAGTTCGCGATCCTGCCGCTCGCGGTGCTCCTGATCTGGCTCGCGCTGGTGCGCGGCATCAAGCCGCTGTCGGTGGTGGAGGCGCGCATCCGCGAACGACGCCCCGGCGACCTGAGCCCGCTCGACGAGTCGTCGGTGCCGCTCGAAGTGGTGCCGCTGGTGTCGTCGGTCAACGAACTGCTGAACAAGCTCAACGACTCCATCGACACGCAAAAGCGCTTTCTCGCCGACGCGGCCCACCAGCTGAAGACGCCGCTCGCGGGGCTGCGCATGCAGGCCGACCTCGCGCAGCGCGAGGGCGCCAACGCCGACGAACTGAAGCAGTCGCTCAAGCAGATCGGCCGCGCCAGCGTGCGCGCCACGCACACGGTGAACCAGCTGCTGTCGCTCGCGCGCGCCGAAGGCAACAGCGCCAACTCGCACCGCCAGCCCTGCGACCTCGCGCGTCTCACCATCGAGGTGGTGCGCGAAGCGGTGCCGCGTGCGATCGAGAAGCGCATCGACCTGGGCTACGACGGCGCGGAGGCCGGCGCGCCCGGCGTGATGTTCGACGGCAATCCGACGCTGCTGAAGGAGCTGGTGCGCAACCTCGTGGACAACGCGCTCAACTACACGCCCTCCACGCCCGATCACCCCGGCGTGATCACCGCGCGCGTGCTGGCCGACCCCTTCGGCCATGTGCTGCTGCTGCAGGTGGAAGACAACGGCCCGGGCATCGCCGAGTCCGATCGCGAACTGGTGTTCGAGCCCTTCTACCGCGTGCTCGGCAACGACGCCGACGGCTCGGGGCTGGGCCTGCCGATCGTGCGGGAGATCGCGAACCAGCACCACGCGCAGGTGAAGCTGGAGGATGCACACCCCGGCAAGCATCCGCCGGGGGCGCGCTTCACGGTGCGCTTCGAGAGCGGGGCGCTCTCGTGAGCGCAACGGACGAAGCGATCAAGGCGCCGGCGCCCCCGCCTTCGCGTCCTTGCGCACCTGCACCCACTCGGGCTTGATCTGCCGCGCCATGCGCTGCGGCTCGCGCTCGCTGAGGCTCGCCGGCGCGAGGCCGAAGCCCACCAGGTCGCCGCGTGCCCACAGGAAGTAGCCGGCGTTGGCCAGCAGCAGGACGATCAATGCCAGGCGCAATTTCATGGGTGTTGTTCAGAAAGCCATGCCGCGAGGGCGCACGCTCACTTCGTCGCTCGTAATGATCTGCAGGCCCTCGGCCGTGCGCACCTGCAGTTCGCCGCTCCAGGCCACGCCTTCGCAGAGTCCCGCGGTGCCGTCGCTGAGCACCACCTCGCGGCCGCGCAGCACGTCGCGCGCGGCAAAGCGTTCGGCAAATTGCGCGAAGCCTTGCGCCTCGAAGGCGAGCACGCTGCGCACCAGCGGCTCGGCCAGCTCGCGCAGCACCTCGGGCGCGGTCGCATCGGGGCGCCACTGATTCAGCCAGGCCGGCGGTGTGCGCATGCCGTCGGCTTCGCGCGCGCCGATGTTGATGCCGATGCCGATCACCACGTAGCGCTGCGCACCGGGTCCGCCCGCGTGCGGCAAGGCGGTCTCGATGAGGATGCCGACCAGCTTGCGGTCGTTCACCCAGATGTCGTTGGGCCACTTGAGGCCGATCTTGAGCACGCCCGATGGGTCGAGGCTCTCGGCCACGGTGACACCGACCGCGAGCGACAGGCCCGACCAGTCGGCCGGCGCGAGCGGCAGGCCGAGCGAGAACAGCAGCGACGTCGGCTCCTGCCCTGGTTGCGCGCTCTGCCACGCGCGGCCAAGGCGGCCGCGGCCCGCGGTCTGGTGCTCGGCCACCAGCAGCACCGGCTCGATGCGGCCGGCGCGCGCGCGGCGCATGAGTTCGGTGTTGGTGGAATCGATCTCGGCCACCGCCTCGACCGCGAAACCGGGCAGCAGCGGCGCCACCGCAGCGGCGATCCGGTCTTCGTGCCAGGCGGCCGTGGTGTTGCCCATGCTCAATCCTTGCCGGACTTGTCCTTCTTGGACTTCTTTTTCTCGTCTTTTTTCTCAGCCTTCTTTTCGGCTTTCTTGTCGGCCTTCTTGGCTTCTTTCTTCTCGGCCTTTTTCTTTTCAGCCTTCTTCCTGGCTTTCTTCTTCTTTTTCTTTTCTTCGTCCTCATCCTTGGGCGTCAAGAGCGTGCCGCGGCACTGCTCGGAACCGCACCAGCAAGGAAATTCGGACAGGAGCTTTTCGGTATAGGGCTCGTCGATGATCAGGCCGTAGTCGTAATTGAGCTCTTCTCCTGCAGCGATGTTGCGCAGTGCCTTGATATAAACGCGCCCATCGACTTCGTCGGCCTCGCAGTTCGGCTCGCACGAGTGGTTGATCCAGCGGGCGTCGTTGCCCTTGACGTTGCCGTCGATCACGCGGCCATCGTCGATGTGGAAATAGAAGGTGTGGTTCGGCTGGGCCGGGTCGTGCGGATGGCGGCGCAGCGCCTCTTTCCAGTTGATGACCTCGCCCTTGTATTCGATCAGCGTTTCGCCTTCGGCCAGGTCCTGTACGGCGAACACGCCGTTGCCATGGACATCCGAGCGCCGCATCTGGATGCGGCGGCCGGCGAATTGTGGGGATTTGGAAGGCATCGCCGAAGTCTGTTAGTTTGAATATGCACACATGCGCGTGTGCGCGTGCGCACACGCGGGAAGCCGCAGATTGTATGTGGCCCCCACGCTCCCGCACTGCGTGTCGTCGCTGCCCCCCGAGGGGGCCGCAAGCCGCCTTGAGGCGGCTCGGCGCCGGCCTGAACTTTTTTAGGAATTGTTGATGAAGACGTTGGTAATCGCAGAAAAGCCGTCGGTGGCACAGGACATCGTCCGTGCCCTCACGCCGGTGGCCGGCAAATTCGACAAACATGACGAGCATTTCGAGAACGACAGCTATGTCGTGACCAGCGCTGTCGGTCACCTGGTCGAAATCCAGGCGCCCGAGGAGTTCGACGTCAAGCGGGGCAAGTGGAGCTTCGCCAACCTCCCCGTGATCCCGCCGCACTTCGACCTGAAGCCGGTCGACAAGACCAAGACGCGCCTGAACGCGGTGGTCAAGCAGGCCAAGCGCAAGGACGTGACGCAACTCATCAACGCCTGCGACGCGGGCCGCGAGGGCGAGCTGATCTTCCGGCTGATCGAGCAGTACGCCGGCGGCAAGAGCCCGCTGGGCAAGCCGGTCAAGCGCCTGTGGCTGCAGTCGATGACGCCGCAGGCGATCCGCGACGGCTTCGATGCGCTGCGTACCGAAAAGCAGATGCAGGGCTTGGCCGACGCCGCGCGTTCGCGCTCGGAGGCCGACTGGCTGGTGGGCATCAACGGCACGCGCGCCATGACGGCATTCAATTCGCGCGACGGCGGCTTCTTCCTCACAACCGTGGGCCGCGTGCAGACGCCGACGCTGTCGGTGGTGGTGGAGCGCGAGGAGCAGATCCGCAAGTTCGTCTCGCGCGACTACTGGGAAATCCACGGCAGCTTCGCGGCCGAGGCGGGCGAGTACCCGGGCAAGTGGTTCAACCCCGACTGGAAGAAGGCGAATGCGCCGCTTCTGGCCAACGGCGAACCCGATGCCGAGCAGCGCGCAGACCGCGTCTGGAACGAGCAGGAAGCCATCGCCATCGCCAACGCCGCGCGCGGCAAGCCCGCCACGGTGACCGAGGAGAGCAAGCCCACCACGCAGGCCTCGCCGATGCTGTTCGACCTGACCTCGCTGCAGCGCGAGGCCAACGGCCGCTTCGGCTTCAGCGCCAAGACCACGCTGGCGCTGGCGCAGAGCCTGTACGAACGCCACAAGGCGCTGACCTACCCGCGTACCGATTCGCGCGCGCTGCCCGAAGACTATCTCCCGGTGGTCAAGGACACCATGGGCATGCTGGCCAAC
This sequence comes from Variovorax paradoxus, assembly GCF_000834655.1. GTDB lineage: Bacteria > Pseudomonadota > Gammaproteobacteria > Burkholderiales > Burkholderiaceae_C > Variovorax > Variovorax paradoxus_F. The sequence goes on along the minus strand of NZ_JXQQ01000008.1, from coordinate 122,146 downwards.
AGCGGCATGAAGCACCTGGCGCCGTTCGCCAAGCAGGCGGTCGACGGCAACTACGTCAAGCCCAACAAGCGCATCTTCGACAACGCCAAGGTGTCGGATCACTTTGCGATCATCCCGACGCTGCAGGCCCCCAGCGGCCTGAGCGAAGCCGAGCAGAAGCTCTACGACTTCGTCGTGCGGCGCTTTCTCTCGGTGTTCTTCCCGAGCGCCGAATACCAGGTCACCACGCGCATCAGCACGGTGGAAGAGGGGGGCAAGAAGTACCCGTTCCGCACCGACGGCAAGGTGCTGGTCAAGCCGGGCTGGCTCGCCATCTATGGCAAGGAAGCCCAGGACGACGAGAAGGAAGACGACAAGGACGGCAAGCGCCTCGTGCCGGTGAAGCCGGGCGAGATCGTCCGCACCGAGTCGGCAGACACCAAGGGCCTGAAGACGCGCCCGCCCGCGCGCTACTCCGAAGCGACGCTGCTCGGCGCCATGGAAGGCGCGGGCAAGACCATCGACGACGACGAGCTGCGCGAAGCGATGCAGGAGAAGGGCCTGGGCACGCCAGCCACGCGCGCGGCCACCATCGAAGGGCTGATCACCGAGAAGTACATGCTGCGCGAAGGCCGCGAGCTGATTCCGACGGCCAAGGCCTTCCAGCTCATGACGCTGCTGCGCGGCCTGGGCGTGGAAGAACTCTCCAAGGCCGAGCTCACCGGCGAGTGGGAATACAAGCTCGCGCAGATGGAGAAGGGCGCCTTGAGCCGCGATGCCTTCATGCGCGAGATCGCCCAGATGACCGAGCACATCGTCAAGAAGGCCAAGGAGTACGACCGCGACACCGTGCCGGGCGACTACGCCACGCTCTCGACGCCTTGCCCCAACTGCGGCGGCATCGTGCGCGAAAACTACCGCCGCTACGGCTGCGTGGGCAAGAGCGGCACGGGCGAGGACGCCTGCGGCTTCTCGTTCGGCAAGTCGCCGGCCGGGCGCACCTTCGAGGTGGCCGAGGCCGAGGCGCTCCTGCGCGACAAGCACATCGGCCCGCTGGAAGGCTTCCGCTCCAAGGCGGGCTGGCCCTTCACCGCCGAGATCATCCTCAAGTACGACGAGGAAGAGTCGAAGAACTGGAAGCTGGAGTTCGACTTCGGCGACGACAAGAACGGCGACACCGGCGAGATCGTCGACTTCAGCGAGCAGGACACCGTGGGCCCGTGCCCGGTGTGCGGCGCGCCGGTGTTCGAGCACGGCAGCAACTACGTCTGCGAGAAGTCGGTGCCGACCAACGCGCAGCCGACGCCCAGCTGCACGTTCAAGACAGGCAAGATCATCCTGCAGCAGCCGGTGGAACGCGCGCAGATGGAAAAGCTGCTGGCCACCGGCAAGACCGACCTGCTCGACAAGTTCGTGAGCATGCGCACGCGCCGCGCCTTCAAGGCTTTCCTCACCTGGAACGCCGACGAAGGCAAGGTGACCTTCGAATTCGCGCCGCGCGAGGGAGGCAGCAAGTTCCCGCCGCGCAAGACCTTCGGCAAGCCGGCGGCAAAGACCGCGGCCGCCAAGAAGGTCGCCGCGAAGAAGACGCCTGCGGCCAAGAAGGCACCGGCGGCAAAGAAGGCGGCCGCGCCGCGCAAGCCGGGCGCGGGCCTCAAGCCCAGCGACTCGCTGGCCGCGGTGATCGGCGCCGAACCGGTGGCGCGCACCGAGGTCATCAAGAAGCTGTGGGACTACATCAAGGCCAACGGCCTGCAGGACGCGACCAACAAGCGCGCGATCAATGCCGACGCGAAGTTGAAGCCGGTGTTCGGCAAGGACCAGGTGACGATGTTCGAACTCGCGGGCATCGTGGGCAAGCACCTCTCGGCGCCCGACGCGGCCTGACGCGGCATGCAGCGCCGACACATCGCCACCGCACTTGCCGCCGCAGCGATGCTGCTGGGCGGCGCGGGCCTTGCCCAAGCCGCCGCATGGCCTGACAGGCCCGTCAAGCTGGTCGTGCCTTTCCCGTCGGGACAGGCCACCGACATCTTCGCCCGCGCGCTCGCAGAGCAACTGGGCAAGCGGCTGGGCCAGCCCGTGATCATCGACAACAAGGCCGGGGCGGGCAGCAACATCGGCACCGAGTTCGTGGTGCGCGCGCCGCCCGACGGCTACACGCTGGTGGTGGCCGGGAGCGCGATGGCGGTGAACCAGACGCTCTATGCCAAGCCGGGCTTCGATCCGCGCCGCGACCTGGTCGGCATCTCGCTCGTCGCGAAGGTGCCGCTGGTGTTTCTGGCCACGCCCGAGAGCGGCATCCGCACGCTGGCCGACCTCACGGCACGTGCCAAGGCCGAGCCCGGAAAGCTCAGCTACGCGAGCGCCGGCATCGGCGGCACGCAGCACCTGTCGGGCGAGATGTACAAGTCGGCGGCGCACGTGTTCATCACGCACATTCCGTACCGCGGCAGCGGGCCGGCGCAGTCGGACTTCCTGGGCAACCAGGTGCCGCTGATGATCGATTCGGTGACGGCCGCGCTGCCGCACATCAAGGCGGGAAAGGCCGTTGCGCTCGCGGTGACTTCCGCCACGCGCTCGTCGCAATTGCCCGAGGTGCCCACCGTGCGCGAAAGCGGCGTGGCAGGCACGAAGAACTTCGAAGCCGTCGGCTGGCTCGGCCTGATGGCGCCGCGCGGCACGCCGCCCGACATCGTCGAACGGCTGAACCACGAGGTGACCGACATCCTCAAGAGCGAGCAGATGGCGCGCTTCATCCGCGAGCGCGGCTCCGAACCTGCGCCGACGAGCGGCGCCGAATTCGACCGCTTCGTGGCGAGCGAGATCGGACTGTGGGGCGCGGCGGTCAAGGCATCGGGCGCGAAACCCGAGTGATGGCCATGGACCGTCGTCGGCTGTGTTGTTACAAGACCGGGCGGGACGCCCGCCTATAGTGGCCCGCAGTCCCAACCATTCCTGGAGTTTTCCGTGAAGTCATTCATTGCAGCTGTGTTCGCCCTCGCGATGGGCGCCTTGGTGGCGGGATGCGCCGGCACCGGCTCGGCAGGCTCGACCGCGGGTGCCTCCGGCGCTTCGTCCGGCAGCGGCGTCACCGTGTTCGGCACCATCGACGCCGGCGTCAGCGGCAGCACGAACCGCTCCGACCGCCGCTAGGCGGCCTGCGCGTCAGCGCCGCAGCAGCGCCTGGCGCAGCACCCGCGCCGCGCGGTCGCGGATCTTGCCGGAGCTCGAACGCGGCGGCGTCTTCGGCGCGACCTTGGCGGTCGCACAGGCCCACAGGAAGTCATGCAGGATGGGCGTGTCGTCGACCGTCTCGGTGCTGCCGTACTTGTGGAATTCGGGGTGCCACTGTGTCGCGGCGATGTAGCTGCGGCCGCGCTCGGGCCGGCGGCGGATGGCCTCGGGCACACGGTCGGGCAGGCTCCAGGCCTCGATCTCGAACCCCGGGGCGAGCCCCTTGATGCCTTGGTGATGGATGCTGTTGACGCGCGCTGTTTCCACCTGCGGGTAGAGCTTCGAGAGGCGCGTGCCCTGCACGATCTCGATCTCGTGGAAGTTCTGGTCGTAGGTCACCGGGTCGCGGTGGCGCAGGCCGCCTTCGTGCTGCTCCTCGATGTCCTGGTAGAGCGTGCCGCCGAAGGCCACGTTGATGAGCTGCAGCCCGCGGCACACGCCGAACACGGGCTTTCCGGCCTGCTCGAAGGCTTCGACCAATGCCAGGTCATAGAGGTCGCGGATCTGGTCGCCGATCCACGCGTCTTTCAGCGGCACCTCGCCGTAGCTGCCGGGCCAGACGTCGGCGCCGCCGTGCATCACCACGCCGTCGAGCCATTCGGCGTAGTGCGACAGCTTGGTGTCGCCGCGCGCGGTTTCGCCGGTGGGGCAGGGCACCATCACGACCATCGCGCCGGCCGACATGAGCCAGTGCGCGATCGATTGCTCGACGTACTGCAGCGTCTTGTTGGTGAAGAGCGAGCGGGCCGGGTCGGCGTGCGAGAAGCAGGCGGACAGGCCGATCTTGAGCCGGGCGGAAACAGGTTGCGTCATCGCGGGACTGTCAGCGCGAACTGATCGGGAGGTGCGAAAAGGAAAGTCCATTGTGGCTCGTTGGCCTCTCGCACGGGGTCGGACGACACGCCAAAGTATGCTTTCAACGCCGCCACGGCGCATAAGGAAGACAAGCCATGAAAACCATCAAGGGGCCCGCCATATTCCTGGCCCAGTTCGCAGGAGACACCGCCCCCTTCGACACGCTCGACGGCATTGCCGGCTGGGCCGCCGGCCTGGGCTACAAGGGCGTGCAGATTCCGAGTTGGGACGCGCGCCTCTTCGACCTCCAGAAGGCCGCCGAAAGCAAGACCTACTGCGAGGAAGTGAAGGGCACGCTCGCCAGGCACGGGCTGGAAATCACCGAACTCTCGACGCACCTGCAGGGCCAGCTGGTCGCGGTGCACCCGGCCTACGACGCGGGCTTCGACGGCTTCGCGGCGCCCGAGGTACGCGGCGATCCGGTGCGGCGCCAGCAATGGGCCGTGCAGCAGCTGCACTTCGCGGCCAAGGCTTCGGCCAATCTCGGGCTCACGGCGCACGCGACCTTCTCGGGTGCGCTGGCATGGCCGTATCTCTATTCGTGGCCGCCGCGCCCGCCGGGACTCATCGAGGAAGCCTTCGACGAGCTCGCGCGCCGCTGGCGCCCGATCCTCGATGCCTTCGACGCGGCGGGCGTCGACGTGGGCTACGAGATCCACCCCGGCGAAGACCTGCACGACGGCGTGAGCTACGAGATGTTCCTGGAGCGCGTCGGCAACCACCCGCGCGCGTGCCTGCTGTACGACCCGAGCCACTTCATGCTGCAACAGCTGGACTACCTCGCGTACATCGACCACTACCACGAGCGCATCAAGATCTTTCACGTGAAGGACGCCGAGTTCAACCCGACCGGCAAGCAGGGCGTGTATGGCGGCTTCCAGAGCTGGATCAACCGGGCAGGGCGCTTCCGGTCGCTCGGCGACGGGCAGGTGGACTTCAAGGCCATCTTCTCGAAGATGGCGCAGTACGACTTCCCGGGATGGGCGGTGCTCGAATGGGAGTGCTGCATCAAGCACCCGGAAGACGGCGCACGCGAGGGCGCGACTTTCATCGCCGATCACATCATCCGCGTGGCCGACCGGGCCTTCGACGACTTCGCGGCGGGCGGCGTGGACGTGGCGTCGAACCGGAAGATGCTCGGCCTGGGCTGAACCTTCTCAGCGGTGCAGCGGGCACCCGTTGCGTTCGCTGCGGTAGTTCGACGAGGCGGCGTACGCGGCCTTGCGCGCGCGCATCACGTGGCCCAGCGGCCGGTGCGCGGCCAGCGCATGCCAGGGGCTGAACGCCATGCCGTCGTCGATCTCGCGCGCGAGGTCATCGCTCCAGCCGGCCTGCGGGCCGACGGTGATGCGCGCCACGGGCACGAACGGGCTCAGGTCCTGCGGCCATTCGACCGAGGCGTCTTCGACCGGCATGCGCTCCAGGTCCACGCACAGCTGCACGCGCAGCTCCCATTCGGCGGGCTGCTGCCGAACCAAGTCCATGACCGCTTCGCGCGTGCCATCGGGCTTGCCGTCCAGGTCGATGGGCTGGCCTTCCAGCGCCACCAGGTTGGCCGAGACCGGCGCGAGCTGCAGCTTCGCGATGTAGTTGCCGTAGCGAAGCGGCACCTGCGTGAAGAAGGTGGCGCCCAGCGGATGGACTTCGGGATGGCCGCCCATGGCGATCAGCGTTCCGCTCTGGCCGCCCACCGCCTCGACGGCCTTTTCCACACCCTGCAGCACGCTGGAGAGCACGCGCTTGGCGTTGGGCGCCTTGTCGGTGGTGCCGGCGAGCAGCTTCAGGCTCTTGAGGAAACCGCGCGCGTCGGGCGCGAGAAACACGGGCCCGTCGACGAACAGGAAGTCCTGGGTGGTGTGGGCTTCCGAGCCCTCGACGCGCTCGCCCTCGACGTCCAGCACCTTGAGGGCCATGCCGCGCGGCAGCGAGACGCGGTCGTCCAGCATTTCGGCGGGCGGGGTGGAGATGCGCATGACGAGCGCATGGGGGCCCGGCGTGGCGAAAAGGCCCTGGGCCAGCGGCTCGGGCAGGCCGTCGAGCACGCGCAGTTCGCCGCGCAGCAGGCCGTGGCTCTTGGCATGCACGCTGCGCGCCGCATGGCCGGTGTGATCGGCCATGGTGCGCGACATGCCAAGGAGCGTGCCGACAAGCTCGGCCTGGGTCTGGAGTTCGTCGTCGGCCACCGTTTCCACGGACGGGTCGAAGCGCACGGGGGCGGTGGAAAGCGTGGCGGTGTTCATCGGGAATGTTCTTTCTTCGGCTTGCAACCGCCCCACGATCAGGCGCGCCTGCCGGGCGCCGTGTAGGAGCGCAGCGCCAATGCGTGCACGAACGCCAGCGCTCAGAGCAGCGCGGCGAGGCGGCGGATCGCGCCGTCGATCTGCGATTCGTCGATCAGCCCGTAGCCGAATGCAAGGCCGTTGGGGGCATCGGGGGCCAGAGGGTCGAGCGCGAAGCGCGAGAGCGGCGGCAGCGTGATGCCGGCCGCGGCAGCGTGTTCGACCACCGCGTGGTCGCGTGTGCCGGTGCGCAGCCACGCCGACAGGTGCAGCCCCGCATCGGACGGAATCACCTCGAGCCGCCCCGCGCCGTGCCGCTCCAGCGCCTCGAGCAACGCGTCGCGGCGCGCGCCGTAGACCTTGCGCATCTTGCGGATGTGACGCGCCAGGTGCCCTTCGGCGATGAAGGCGGCGAGCGCCTCCTGCCCGAGCACCGGGCCGTGCCAGTCGGCCAGCTCGCGCGCCCGCACCAGCGCCGCGCGCGCCCACGGCGGCGCGACCACGAAGCCCAGGCGCAGCGCGGGGAACAGGCTCTTGGAGAACGTGCCGACGTAGCAGACCGACTCGGCGCGGTCGAGCGTCTGCAGCGCATCGAGCGGGCGGCCGGCGAAGCGGAATTCGCTGTCGTAGTCGTCCTCGATGACCACCGCATTGCGCGCCCGCGCGAAGGCCAGGAGCGCCGCGCGGCGTTGCGGCGACATCGCGACGCCGGTGGGGAACTGGTGCGAGGGCGTCACGCAGATCACGCGCACCTCGGGCGGCAGGCGGTCGACGCACAGGCCCTCGACATCGGTCGGCACGGTGGCCACCTTGGCGCCCGCGGCGGTCATGGCCTCGCGCAGCGACGGATAGAAAAGCTGCTCCACCGCGACCACCGTGCGCCCCGGCACGACGAGGATGCGCGCGAGCAGCCCGAAGGCCTGCTGCGCGCCGGCGGTGACCACGATGTCGTCAGCCGTGCAGCCGACCGCGCGCGTGAACGACACGTGCCCGGCGATCGCCTCGCGCAGCGCGGCCTGGCCCTGCGGCTCGGCGTAGTCGGCCGGCTCCTGTGCGATGCGGCGCAGCGCGCGGTCGGACAGGCGGCGCCAGATGTCGAAGGGGAACGCGCCGATGTCCGGCAGGCCGACGCGGAAGTCGTCGCGCGCGCGTTGCGGCTGCAGCGTCGGCGCGAGGTCCGCGCCCGGCACGTTGAGCGGCACCAGCCGCGGATCGCGCCTGCCGGATGCGCCCTTGGACGTGCGGCCGCGGCGCGACCGCGGCAGCGTATCGGCCACGTAGGTGCCGGCGCCGGGGCGCGCCAGCAGGTAGCCCTCGCTCAGCAGCAGGTCGTAGGCCGCGAGCATGGTGTTGCGCGACACGCCCAGCCGCCCGGCGAGCGCGCGCGTGGCGGGCAGGCGCGCCCCGGGCTGCAGGCGGCCGTCGAGGATGGCGTCGCGCAGTTGCCGGTGCACCTCGCGCAGCAGGTCGCGCGAGCCGGCGCCCGGCAGGCGGATGGCGAGTTCGAAAAGTGGCTCCATGAACTTCGCTGATTGTGGTTCTTTTGAAGAGCCAATCGCAAGCCTAATCTGGAGGCCTCAGAACGCTCACCGGAGTCTCGTCATGAACACCGAATCCCTCGCCGCCCCGCCGGCGCAACCGGCCGCACGCCTGCCCATCGGCCTCGCGTGGCTGGCGCTGGGCGCCTTCGCCATCGGCACCGAAAGCTTCATGGTCGCCGGCCTGCTGCCGGTGCTCGCGGCCGACCTGCAGGTGAGCGCTGCGCGCGCCGGTCAACTGGTGCTGCTGTTCGCGCTGAGCTACGCCATCGGCTCGCCGGTGATGGCCGCGCTGTTCGCGCGCTTCGGCCGCCGGCCCTTGCTGATCGCCAGCCTGGCGGCGTTTTCGGGCATCACGCTGGCGGCGTCGATGGCGCACGGGTTCGCGCAGTTGGCGCTGGCGCGCATCGCGCTGGGACTGGTGGCCGGCGTGTTCCTGCCGACCGCGAGCGCGGTGGCCGCGTCGATGGTGTCGCCCGCGCTGCGCGGCCGGGCGCTCGCCATCGTGACGGGCGGCGGCACGGTGGCGGTCGCGCTCGGTGTTCCGCTGGGCGCATGGATCGCGGGCTGGGGCGGCTGGCGCTCGGCCTACCTGGTGATCGCCGGGGTGGCGGCGCTGGCCACCTGGGGCCTGGCCGTCGGCTTGCCGCGCGGCCTGGCAGCGGCTCCGGCTGCCGCCGCGCGCACGCCGTCGTTCTCGGTGGCGCGCGAACCCGGCGTGCTGCCGGCGCTGCTGACCACCATGCTGTGGGCGACGGGCGGCTTCAGTTTCTACACCTACGTCGCGCTGTTCTTGTCGGGCACGCTCGGCTTCGGCGCCGAGGGGGTGGGCGCGGTGTTCTTCGCCATCGGAATCGCGGCCGCGGTCGGCACCGCGGTCGGCGGCTGGGCGACCGATCGCTTCGGCGCCGACCGCATGGCGCAGGGCTTTGCGCTGATGCTGGTGGTGATCCTGGGCGGACTGTCGCTCTCGGCGCAGATGCTGCCGCGCGACCTGGCGCTGCCGATGGTCGTGGGGCTGTCGGCGCTCTGGGGTTTTGCGGGCTGGGGCTTCGGCCCCGCACAGGCGGTGCGGCTGATCCGCCTGGCACCGGACCGCGCCCCGATGACGCTGTCGCTCAACGCCTCGGCGGTCTACCTGGGCATTGCGGCGGGCTCGGCGCTGGGCGGGACTGTGATCGACCTGTTCGGCGTGAGCGCCGTGGGTTGGGCCGGCGCCGCCAGCCAGCTCGTGGGACTGGGCCTGATGTTGCGCACGGCCCACAGGTCGCGGGGCGCGCCTTCTTCGCAGACATCGCCGCTGGCTGCCTGATTGCGGCGTGTTTCGCTATATTTTCGATAGCACGCTCCACAGGAACGACCGCTGTTCAGGGGCCCATTGGGCCTCGGCTTGTTTTTAAGACGAGCAACTGTCATGCCCGTCAAGCTATAATGGCGGGTTCGTTTCGATACCACGACGAAGCACTTCGTCATATTGCCGGCTGACCTGCACTGTCCCTTGGATTTTTCAGGCCCCCTCACTTTCAGCCGGCTCCACAGTGTGTTGGAGCGCCAGACCGGGCGCCCATGATTGCCACCACTGCCTTCGTTCTTGTTGAAGCGAATAGCGCGTTCGCCGCGCCATTCCGGCCGGCCCACGCCCGTTTTCAATTATTTTTCAGGTACTTCGCGTCCAACATTCGCGCGCTGTGCCAAGGCTTCATGGACATCATTCAACACAGTATCGCGGTGGGCAAGTACCTTGTTTCCCCGCTCATTCGACACCAGGACGACGGCAATTTCGCCGCTTCCGTCTCGATCCGCTCGGGCCACGGCAGCGGCATGCACGACCGCGTGATGCGTTTCACGCCGCGTTTTGCGAGCCACGCCGCCGCCGTCGGCTATGCCATCGACCAAGGCCTGGGCTGGGTGCGCGAGCGCAACACGCGCCAGGCACCGCTCGCCTTGCCGTGCGCAGGCTGAAACAATCACGCCCATCTTCATATCCAACACACATCGAACGAGATTCAGAGGTAACCAAGCATGCCCAAGGAAGAACTGATCGAAATGAACGGCGCAGTGACCGAAGTCCTGCCCGACTCGCGCTACCGCGTCACGCTGGACAACGGCCATCAGCTGATCGCCTACAGCGGCGGCAAGATGCGCAAGCACCACATCCGCATCCTGGCGGGTGACAAGGTGTCGCTCGAACTCTCGCCCTACGACCTGACCAAGGGTCGCATCACCTTCCGTCACCTGGAGCGTCGCGGCCCGCCGCCGACCTCCGGCGGCAACAACTCTCCCCGCCGCTGACCCGCGACGGACGACAGGCCTTGCGGCACCCCGCGATGGGTGCCGCAAGGCCTTTGTCTTTCCCGGGTCCCGGCTGCTGAAACGATGACTACCACCAACACCGCAGCCGACGGCCCTCAAGCCGAAAACGGCTTTGCCACGCTGGCGCTTTCGCCCCAGATGCTGGCCAACCTCACCCAGCTGGGCTACACGCAGATGACGGCCATCCAGGCCGCCGCACTGCCGCCGGCGCTGCTCGGCAAGGACCTGATCGCCCAGGCCAAGACCGGCAGCGGCAAGACCGCCGCCTTCGCCCTGGCGCTGCTTTCCAACCTGAACCCGCGCCGCTTCGCCATCCAGGCGATGGTGCTGTGCCCGACGCGCGAGCTGGCCGACCAGGTCACGACCGAGATCCGGCGCCTCGCGCGTGCGGAAGAAAACGTCAAGGTGGTCACGCTCTGCGGCGGCGTCGCGCTGCGCGGGCAGATCGCCAGCCTAAAGCACGGCGCGCACATCGTCGTGGGCACGCCGGGCCGGATCATGGACCACCTGGAGCGCGGCAACCTCGACCTCTCGGCGCTCAACACGCTGGTGCTCGACGAGGCCGACCGCATGCTGGACATGGGCTTCTTCGACGACATCGTGAAGGTGGCGCGCCAGTGCCCGAAGGAACGCCAGACGCTGCTGTTTTCGGCCACGTACCCCGAAGGCATCGCCAGGCTCGCGCAGCAGTTCATGAAGAGCCCGCAGCAGATCACGGTGCAGGCGCAGCACGAAGGCAGCAAGATCCGCCAGCGCTGGTACCAGGTGAAAGACAGCGAGCGGCTGCACACCGTGAGCCTGCTGCTCGACCACTTCCGCCCCGTGAGCACGCTGGCCTTCTGCAACACCAAGCAGCAGTGCCGCGACCTCGTCGAGGTGCTGCAGGCGCAGGGCTTCAGCGCGCTGGCGCTCTTCGGCGAACTGGAGCAGCGCGAGCGCGACCAGGTGCTGGTTCAGTTCGCCAACCGCAGCTGCTCGGTGCTGGTGGCCACCGACGTGGCGGCACGCGGCCTGGACATCTCGCACCTCGAAGCGGTCATCAACGTCGACGTGACGCCGGATTCCGAAATCCACATCCACCGCGTCGGCCGCACCGGTCGCGTGGGCCAGTCGGGCGATGCCGAAGGCCTCGCGCTCAACCTGGCCAGCATGAACGAGATGGGCAGCGTCGGGAAGATCGAGCAGCTGCAGGGCCGCGAGTCCGAATGGCACGAGCTGGCCGAGCTCACGCCGGCCAAGGGCGCGCCGCTGCAGCCGCCGATGGCCACGCTGCAGATCGTGGGCGGGCGCAAGGAAAAGATCCGCGCCGGCGACGTGCTGGGCGCGCTCACTGGCGACTGCGGCTACACGAAGGACCAGGTCGGCAAGATCAACGTCAACGAGTTCTCGACGTACGTGGCGGTGGACCGCGCCATCGCCGCAGAAGCCGCACGCAAGCTCGGCAGCGGCCGCGTCAAGGGCAAGTCGGTCAAGGTGCGGCTGCTGACGCTGCAGGACCAGTAACGGCAGCAGGCTGCGGCGTCGCGAGTGCCGCGGTCTCGCCATGCGCCGAAGTCGGCGCCACCGGCGCGTCGAGCACCGGTGCAGGCGCCTTCATCGACGGCTCCTGCCGCGCCAGTTTGGCCGCCAGGCGGAACGCCACCACCACCGCCAGCAACCCGAAGATCGACGAGCCCACGGCCTGCCCGACGAGCACCCCGGCCGCGCCGTGGTGCGAGCCCCACCAGGCGAACGGAATCGTGCCCAGCGTCGCGCGCCCCCAGTTGAAGAAGGTCGACAACAGCGGATGCCCGAGGTTGTTGAACGAGGCGTTCGCCACGAACAACCCGCCCGAAAAGAAGAAGCTCGCCGCGAGCCAGGTGCAGAAGAGCGCGATCAATTCGGCCGCCTGCCCCTCGGCCGAGAACGCGCGGATCAGCACGCCCTGTCCCAGCGCCAGCACGAGCCAGGCAACGGCCACCGAGGCCACCATGAACAGCAGGCTGTCGCGCAGCCCCTCCTGCACGCGGCGGTACTGGCCGGCGCCGAGGTTCTGCGCCAGGATCGGCCCGACCGCGCCGCTCAGCGCGTAGACCAGCCCGAAGGCCACCGGGCTCAACCGGTCGATGGTCGCCGCGCCCGCCACCGCCGACGGACCGAACTGCGCGATCGCATGCGTGACGAACGCGGCGCCCACGGGCGTCGCGAGGTTCGTCAGCACCGCCGGCCCCGCAACGCCCGCGAGGGCACGCGCGTCGCCCGCCAGCCGCGGCGCCTCGAAGCGCCCGAGCATGCGGTGCTTCACCATCACGCCATGCAGCCCGATGGCCGCGAGCACCATTCGCGAGACCACCGCGCTGATGGCCGCGCCGTCGAGCCCCAGCCCGAAACCGAAGATCAATATGGGATCGAGCACCGCCGTCACGAACGCCGCCGCGAGCGTGACCGTCATCGAGCGGCGCGCATCGCCGATGGAGCGCAGCAGCGCCGAGCACGCCATGCCCAGGCCCAAGAGCGGCAGCGTGTGCACGGTCACCGCGAGGTAGCGCTGCGCGAGCCGCGCCGTCTCGCCTTCGGCACCGAGCGCGTGCAGGGCAGGGTGCAGGAAGAAGGCCGTGCCGCTGCCCACCACCACCGAGGCGGCCGTCATCAGCACGAGGCTCGATGTGGCGATGCGCCGCGCATCCGCCGCGCGGCCGGCGCCCACGGTGCGCGAGACCACGGCTGCGATGCCGATGGTCAGCCCGATGCACAGCGACGCATGAAAGAACCCCACCACGCCCGCGAAACCGACCGCCGCCGCCGTCTCTTTTTCCCCGAGCAGCGAGATGTAGAAGAGGTTGATCAGGTCGACCGCGAACACCGCGATCAGCCCGATGGCACCGGTGCCCGCCATCACGCAAACGTGGCGCAGGAGCGAACCCGAAACGAAGCGCGGACGCTCGACGGCACCCGCCGTTTCGGTTATTGGCATATGAAATCCTCGATGTGGCCTAATTGCAGGTTCGAACATTACTTTTACCCGAGCTTTTCATGCCCAAGACATTCCGTACCGAAGCCGAACGCGTTGCCACCCCGAAGCCGACGCCGCTGCCCGGCTACACGCTGCCCAAGTCCGGTGGCGGCCAGAAGGTCAGCCTGGAACGCGGCACCGCCACGCGCAGCAAGAAGAACCCCGGCAAGCGCGCCAAGAAGGGCGGCTGATCCAGCCCCTCCGGCTCCCCGGGAGCCGCGACGAACGCGCCCTCGGGCGCGTTTTGTCGTTGGGCCAGCTATAAACAAGGCCGCAATGTCCGACGACAATCAGATCTACATTCCGCCTTCGTTCTTCGCGGTCTACAGCGATGCGCGTCAGCGCCTTCGCGAACCGATCGACGTGGTCCGCGAGCGCTACGAGATCTGCGAGGACCTGGCCAACCACCTGGTGAACCATGCGCAGATCCAGCACCACACCGAGGTGCCGGTCGAGTCCGAGATCCTGCGGCGCATCCACGCGGGGCTCTCAACGCCGGAATCGGGCGTGACGCCCGGCGAGGCCGAATGGATCGTGCAGCGGCTCGCCGAGCTGCTGGGCTGGCAAGGCCCCGAGCCCGCGCCTGCCGACGACTGAAGCAGGGGCCGCGCGGTGCTGCTCAAGGTCGGCGAACTCGCCAGGCACACCGGCCTCACGGTGCGCACGCTGCACCACTACGACGCCATCGGGCTGCTCGCCCCCTCGGCGCGCTCGGACGCCGGCTACCGGCTCTACAACGCCGCCGACGTCGGCCGGCTGCACGCCATCCAGGCGCTGCGGCTGCTGGGGCTTCCGCTGGCGGAAATCGGCGGGCTGCTCGGCGCCGAAAGCGGCGCGTTGCCCACGATCATCCAGCGCCAGATCGCATCGCTCGACCAGCAGATCGCAGAGGCCTCGGTCTTGCGCGAGCGGCTCGCCCTGCTCGAGGAGCGGCTCGCCGAAGGCGCCCAGCCCGACATGAAGGACTGGCTCGTCACGCTGGAGCAGATGACCGCCTACGGCCGCTATTTCAGCCCCGCCGAGATCAAGTCGGTCATGGCCAACTGGAGCGCCGTGGCCGGCCAATGGCCCCCGCTCATCGCCGAGGTGGCCGCGCTGATGGCGCGCGGCGTGCCATCCGATGCGCTCGAGGTGCAGCCGCTCGCCTTTCGCTGGATGAACCTCATGGGCCAGTGGATGGACGGCAACTACGACCTCATCACGCGGTGGGGCGAGATGTACCGGCGCGAACCGGTGGCGCGGCGCGACGAGGGGCCCTCGGCCGAACTGATCGACTACATCGGCGAGGCCATCGGCCTGCGCATGGCCGCGCTGCTGCGCCACCTGGACACCGAGGACCTCGCGCGACTGGGCAAGCCGCCAGAGGACGAATGGCGCCGGCTCGGCGAAGAGCTCGCCGCTCTTCAGGCGCGCGGCCTGCCGCCGCAAGATGACGCGGTGCAGGCCATCGCGCTCGCCTGGGTGCGGCTCTTCGATGCCTTCACCGACCACGACCCGGCGCTGGCCGCCCGATTGATGAAGGCCATGGCCACGGAGCCGGTGCTTCAGGCCGCCGCCGTGGTGAACCCGGCGGTGCGCGACTACCTCCTTCAGGCCATCGCCGTGCTCCGGCAAAAAAGTCCGGCGCCCGGCCCCGCCACCCCTTGACCCTCACGTTGCGTGAGGCCCAACAGTCGGCCTCATGAACAACGCACACAACCCCCAACGGCTCCACGCGCTCGACAACCTCCGCGCCCTGATGATGTGGCTCGGCATCGTGCTGCACGTGGCCATCAACCACCTCACCGTCGCTTCGCCGCTGCCCTGGCGCGACCCGAAGACCTCGCCGGTGGCCGACATGCTGCTGCTCTTCATCCACAGCTTCCGGATGCCGGTGTTCTTCGTGCTGGCCGGCTTCTTCGTCGCGCTGCTGGTCGCGCGGCGCGGCGCGGACGGCATGCTGAAGAACCGCAGCCTCCGGCTCGCGCTGCCCTTCGCGGTGTTCTGGCCGCCGCTCTTCGTGCTGACCACGGTGCTGGCGATGGTCTACATCCACCTGACCGTGCGCGGCGTGCCGGGCATCGACACCGCGCTCACCCCCGCGCGCCAGCCCGGCGGCTCGCCCTTCAACACGATGCACCTGTGGTTCCTCTACCAGCTGTTCTGGTTCAGCGCTCTGGCCTGGGCCGGCGTGCGGCTGCAGCGCTTCGTGCCGATGCGGGTGCGCGATGCGGTCGCCCGCGGCTTCGCCGTGCTCGCGGAACGCCGCTGGGGCTTCGTGGTGCTGGCGCTGCCGCTGGCGGTGACGGGCGCCTTTCATCCGTCGGGCATGGTGATGGAAAGCGGCTCGTTCCTGCCGCCGTTCACCGAGTGGATGCAGAGCGGCCTGTTCTTCGTGTCTGGGTGGTACCTGCATCGCGATAGGGATCGCCTGCTCGCGCTTTTCGCTGCGCGCTGCAAGGGCCATGCGCTGGCCGGGCTGGTCTTCTTCATCGCGACGATCGCGCTGCTGGGCGCGCTGCATGGGCCCGGCGCGCACCGCCTGCCCCACCCCGAGTTCTGGATCGCCTTCGCCTACAACGCGACCTCGTGGCTCTGGAGCCTCGCGCTGATCGGCGGCTTCGTGCGCTACCTGCCGCGCCAGAACGCGGTGCTGGCGTACCTCTCGCAAAGCTCGTACTGGGTGTACCTGGTGCACATGCTGGGCACCATCGGCTTCGGCATCCTGCTGTTCAATGCACCGCTCGGCGCGGTCGCGAAGATGGGACTCAACATCGCGGCCACCTCGCTTGCCGCGCTCGCGAGCTACCAGCTGCTGGTGCGCTGCACGCCCGTCGGCACGCTGCTGAACGGTCGGCGCGCCGGAAAGCGCTCGGGCGCACAGCCGACGAAGGCGCGCGCCCTGGCCGCCAAGTGATGCGAAAGAACAGGCCGGGCCAACGGGCTAAATTCGGCCCATGACCAGCCGAACCACCGACGTTCTCCTCACAGCCACAGCGCCTGCCATCTGGGGCAGCACCTACATCGTCACCACCGAGCTGCTGCCCGCGAACTACCCGCTGCACGTTGCGCTGCTGCGCGCATTGCCGGCGGGCCTGCTGCTGCTCCTGATCGTGCGCCAGTTGCCCGAACGCGCGTGGTGGGGCCGCATCTTCGTGCTGGGTGCGCTGAATTTCTCGATCCTCTGGGCGATGCTGTTCCTGGCGGCCTACCGGCTGCCGGGCGGCGTCGCGGCAACGATCACGTCGATGCAGCCGCTGTTCGTGGTGTTCCTCGCCAGCTTTCTTCTCGCCTCGCCGATCCGCATGTTGTCGATCGCCGCGGCCGTGATCGGCATCGGCGGGGTCGCGCTGCTGGTGCTCACGCCGAAGGCCGCGCTCGATGCGCTCGGCATCGCCGCTGCCGTGGCGGCCGCGGTGTCGATGGCCTTCGGCACGGTGCTCAGCCGCCGCTGGCAACCGCCCGTGTCGGCGCTGACTTTCACGGCGTGGCAACTGACCGCGGGAGGATTGCTGCTGCTGCCGGTCGCGCTGCTGCTGGAGCCGCCGCTGCCGGCGCTCACCCTGCAGAACTGGGTCGGCTTCTCCTGGCTCGGCCTGGTGGGCGCCGCGCTCACCTACATCGTGTGGTTCCGCGGCGTGGCGCGGCTGGAGCCCTCGGCGGTCGCGCCGCTGGCCTTCCTGAGCCCGGTGACGGCGGTGATCCTCGGCTGGGCGCTGCTGGGGCAGAGCCTCTCGGTGCTGCAGGTCGCGGGCATCGGCATCGTGATCGCGAGCATCTGGCTGAGCCAGCGTGCGCAGCGCGGTGTGCAGCCCCCGGTGATCGCGCGGCCGGCGACCCGCTAGGCGGGTTGTGCCGCCGTCGCCTGCTTCAGCAGGTGCAGGTAGCCGGGCTGCACTTCCATCCGTTCCGTGATGCCCCGGCGCAGGAGAAGGCGATGCGCCTTCGGCAGCGCCCAGCAGGGCAGGTTGGTGAACACGTGGTGTTCGCAGTGGTAGTTGACCCAGTAGGGCGCGATGAAGATGCGCTCGACGAGGTTGGCATGCGTGGTGCGCGCCTGGCGCAGCGGGTCGGCCTCGTTCTGCGCGATCAGCGCGTGCTCGGCGATGTTGCGCACGCGGCTCACGAGCGGCAGCCAGGTCGCCATGGGCAGCAACCACATCAGCACCCAGGCCCACCAGTAGCCAGCCAGCGCAAAGGCCAGCAGGCCGAGGCCGTTGCCGATGAGGAAGCGCTTGTCTTTCGCAAGCTCGCGGCCGAACACCTTGAGCGCCGATTCACCCGGCGCGCGATTGCGGATGCCCTCGGCGATGTGCCCGAAGCGTTGCTTGTAGAAGGTCTGCCCGCTCAGGTCGCGCACGACCTTGCGCCACATCGATTCGCGCGTGATCGGGAAGGGCGCCGACAGCACGAGGTCCGGATCTTCGGTCTGCTGCACGAAGCGGTGGTGTTGCAGGTGATAGGGCCGGTAGTCGCGCAGCGTGGAAGAGCACAGCCAGTGGCCCACCCAATCGTTGACCTTGCGGCTGCGATGCAGGCCCGCATGCGCCGCGTCGTGCATGAGGATGAAGAGCCCCAGTTGCCGCGCGCCGACGATGGGCACCATGAGCGGAACGGTCCACGGCCACGCGATGCCCGCGAGCATCGCCGCGCCGATCACGCCCCAGCAATGCGCTACGAGCCACAGGCCCTTCCATGACGAACGGCGGGTGAGCGATTGCCACTCTTCAGGGGTGAAGAAGTCTTCGGGTTGGGCGCGGGGTGCGACGGCCATCGGGCCAGTATGCGCTGGGGGCCGCGGCAAATCACGCGTAGTTCCCCCGTAGTCCTTCGACCTATTTGTCGATGATCTTGCGGGCGAAAAGCTCCAGGTAATCCATGAGGCGATCGGCGCCCGCGACCGCCGCGGCTTCATCGCCGGTCGCGATGCCTTGAGCCAGTTCGAGGTGCGCGTTCGCGCCCTCGACGATCTCGCCTTCGTGCTGGTAGGCGTACCAGAAGCGACGGCACTGAACGATGGGCGGGATCACCGCCTTCACCGCCGAATCGTTGTGGCTCGCCTGGTGGTTGACGAGGTCCAGCGCGTGGTCGGCGCGCATGTAGTCGGTGAGGTCGCCGCGGCCCGCGGCCTCGACCATTTCTTCGGCGCAGCGCACGATGTCCCTGCGCTGCAGCGCGGTCGCGCGGCGGGCCGAGCAGGCCGCGATCAGCCGCTCGAGCACGCGCCGGGTCTGGATCACGTCCAGATGGTCGGCCAGGTCGATGGCCGACACCAGCAGACCGCGGCGCGGCTGCTGCACGATGAGCCCGATCGACACCATGCGCATCAGCGCCTCGCGCACCGGCGTGCGGCCCAGGGCGGTGCGCTCGGCGAGATCGGCCTCCACGATCTGGCTGCCGGGTTCCAGCTGCATGGTGGACAGCAGCGTCTCGATGGCGTCGTAGGCCACGTCGGCGGCGCGGCGCTTGGGCGGGGGGCGGAGGGGGGTCTTCGGGGCGGCCATGGTTTTCGTCGGATTCGGCCTCATTGTCGGGCGTCGCCTTCGCTCGATAGGCCGGCCAGCGTCGCGATGCGCACCGGCGACAGCGGCGGGCGCGGCGCGGGCGGCGTCCAGCCGAAGAGGAACTGCGCCACGTCGCCGCACACGCGGCCCTGGCAGGCGCCCATGCCGCAGCGGCGGTGGAGCTTGGCGTCGGTCCAGCCGGTGCAATCCACAAGGGCGGAAAAGGGCACGTCTTCGCAGCGGCACACGAGGGTGTCGGGCTGCGGCATCTGCCTGATCGCGGGGGCCAGCGCGAAGCTGCGGTGCAGCTGTGCAGCGAGGGCATCCCAGCGGGCGCGCTCGGCTTCGTGCCGCTTCGCCGCGCGTTCATTGCCGACGGCTGCATAGCCGGCGATGGTGCCCTGCGCGAGCGCGCGTTCGCTGCCGCCGAAGCCGGTGCATTCGCCGGCGGCGTAGACGTCGGGCAGGCTGGTGAGCTGCCGCGCGTCGACGGCCAGCGCCTGCGTGCCTTGGGCTGCGAGGGCGCAGCCGAGCAGGCGGCCGAGCTGGGTGTTGGGCGTGAGGCCGAAGCCGCAGGCCACGCGGTCGCAGGCGATCGCCACTTCGCGGCCGCCCTGGAGAAGCCGGACCGATTCGACCTGGGTGCCGCCCTGCACCGAGACGATGCGAGACGACGTGCGGTAATGCGGATCGGCCAGCGTCACCGACTGCGCGGCCTTGCCCGGCCAGCGCCAGAGGTTCGCGGCAAAGCCCGCGACTGCCGCGAACGAAGCCTGCTCGGCAATGCGCACGACCTTCGCGCCCGCAGCGCGCGCCGTCGAAGCCGCGGCGAGCAACAGCGGCCCGCTGCCCGCGATCACGATGCGTTCGCCTTCGACCGGCAGGCCCGCCTTGATGAGCGCCTGCAGGCCGCCCGCGCCCGTCACGCCGGGCAGCGTCCATCCCGGAAAGGGCAGCAGCAGTTCGCGCGCGCCGGTGCAGAGGATCAGCTTCTTCCACTGCATGCGCCAGCCGCGCTCGGCGTCTTCGAGCAGCAGTTCGTTGCGCGCGGGCGCGGCGATCACGCGCGTGCCGCTGCAGACGCGGATGTTGGCGTGGCGGGCGAGTGCATCGCGCCACTTGCGCGCAGCCGTGGGCAATGTGGCGCCGGGGCCGTCGCGCCAGATCTGCCCGCCGGGCGCGGGGTTGTCATCGGTCACGACGATGGATGCGCCGCTCGGCGCAGCAGCGACTGCCGCCGCCATGCCGGCAGGGCCCGCGCCGACGATCAGCACGTCGCACTGTTCGAGCGCGGTCATTCCGAGGTCTCCACGCGCATGCCTTCGCTGCAGACGGTCTGGCAGGCGAGCCTGCGCCGGCCGTCGATCGACACGCGGCATTCCTGGCACACGCCCATGCCGCAGAACGGCGCGCGCGGCTGGCCCGTGACGGAGGTTCGGGCCACGCCGATGCCACCCGCCACGCGCAACGCGGCAGCGACAGAACTGCCCGCCTTCACGCGCACGAGGTTGCCGTCGATGTGCAGCAAGGTGTGGCTGCTCATGCCATCTCCAGCAGGCCGCGCGGCGCATAGGGCGCGGCATCGAATTCAGGTGCGGCCCCGGTCATCAGCGCCGCAAGCAAGTGCGCGCTGCCCGGCGCGGTGGTCACACCCAGGCCTTCGTGGCCGACGGCGAGCCAGAGCTTCTCGCGCCACGGGTGCTTGCCCAGCAGCGGCAGGCCATCGGGCGAGGCGGCGCGCATGCCGGTCCACGAACGCACTGCGTTGAGGTTCGCGAGCCCCGGCAGGTAGTCGAGCGTGCGCTGCAGCATGCGCGCGAGCATCGGCGCTTCCACTGCCGGATCGGTCGTATCGAACTGGCGCGAAGAGCCAACCAGCAATTGCCCCGTCGGCCGCGGCTGTACGTTGAACGCCACCGAGTCGCCGTCGCTGTGGTGCGCGCTGGTCACGTAGCCGAGCTCGACGAGTTGGTGATGCACCGTGCCCGGATAGCGGTCGGTGATCAGCAGGTGGCCCTTCTTCGGGCGGATGGGGAGTTCGGGGCAGAGCGTCGTCGCCTCGATGCCGTTGGCGAGCACGACCTGCGGGGCGGTGCGGCGGGTGCCGTCGGTGAGCCGCAGCGTGCCGTCGTCTTCGATGGCCTCGACCTTCGCGTGTTCGATGCGGATCGCATCGCCGCCTTGTGCGAGCAGCCAGCGTGCCGCGTTCGGCGCGTAGAGGATGCCGTCGCCGGGCACTTCGAGCGCGCCCGCGAGGCCTTTGCGCAGCGCGGGTTCGGCGCCTGCCAATGCGGCCGCGTCGAGCAGGCGGCTCTCGATGCCGTCCGCGCGCAGGCGTTGCTGCTTGCGTTCGGCCTCGGCCATTTCTTCTGCGTTCGCCGCGATCCAGAGCGTGCCGCAGGCGCTGTAGGCGCAGTCTTCGGGCATGTGCGGCGCGAGGGCGCGCCATCGCGCCGTCGAGTCGCGGCTCAGTGCGAGCTCGGCGGGGTTGTCGTCCATCACCACGAGGTGGCCCATGCCAGCGCCCGTGGCGCCGCCGATGCGCGCATCGAGCACCAGCACCCGGCGGCCGGCCTGCGCCAGCGCGTGGGCGCAGGCGGCGCCGACGATGCCGGCGCCGATGACGATCACATCCGCGTCCATGCGAGCCGGCGTCAGAGCCGGATGCCCCATCCGAAGGGGTCTTCGTCGTCGACCAGCAGCGTGGCCTCGGCGCTGATGTGCGCGCGGCCGCGCAGCGTCGGGATGATCTTGTTGCCGTCCATCGTGTAGCTGGCTTCGAAGCGGCTGCCGATCACGCTGGCCTGCGTCCACGTTTCGCCGGGCGCGAGCTTGCCGTCGGCGGCCAGGCACGCGATCTTGGCGCTGGTGCCGGTGCCGCAGGGCGAGCGGTCGTAGGCGTTGCCGGGGCAGAGCACGAAGTTGCGGCTGTCCGCGCCGTCGTCGTCGTCGGCGAAAAGTTCGATGTGATCGATCTCCGCGCCGTCCGTTCCCGTGATGCCCTGCGTTGCGAGCGCGCGGCGCAAGGCGGCCGTGTAGTCGGTCAGCGCCGCGAGGTTGTCGCTCGCCACGCGCTGGCCGTGTTCGCTCACCAGGAAGAACCAGTTGCCGCCATACGCCACGTCGCCGCGCACCGTGCCGTGGCCCGGCAGATCGACCGCCACCTGGTGCAGGTGCCGGTACGCCGGCACGTTGCGCACACTCACCGAACCGTCGGCATGCAGCGTGGTCGTGACCGCGCCCACGGGCGTTTCGATGCGGTGCTCGCCCACGCCGATGCGACCCATGTGCGCCAGGCTCGCGACCAGCCCGATGGTGCCGTGGCCGCACATGCCCAGGTACCCGGCGTTGTTGAAGAAGATCACGCCCGCGGCGGCGTCGGGCGAGACGGGCTCGCACAAGAGCGCGCCGACCACCACGTCGCTGCCGCGCGGCTCCAGCACCGTGGCCGCGCGCCACTTGTCGTGCCGGTCGGCCAGGAGCGCACGACGCTCGGCCATGCTGCCGCCCCCCAGGTCGGGGAACCCGCCGATCACAAGGCGCGTGGGCTCGCCGCCCGTGTGCGAGTCGACGATCTGGATGCGTTGCATGTTCTGGCGTCTTCCGTTCAATAGCTGGCGATGGGAACCGGGGCGGCGTTCTTGAAGGTGAACACCGTGATCGGCGCCTGCTTCATGTTGCCCTTGTCGTCATAGGCGTAGGTGGCGGCCACGCCCTTGTAGGTGTCCTTGTAGAGCTGCGCGCCCACCTTGTCGGGGTCGATCGAGTTGGCCTTCTTCATCGATTCGCCGATGAACAGCACTTGGTCGTAGTACGAGGCGGCATACGCGTCCGCATCGACGTTGAAGCGTTTCTTGAACTTCTCCTTGAACGCCGGGCCGCTCTGGGCCTTCTCGAGGATGGAGCCGCCCTGCGCGCAGTACACCAGGTCGTTGACCGCGTCGCCGCCGAGCTTGCCGGTGGCGGGGCTGCAGACGGTGTCGCCGCCCAGCAGCTTGCCGGGCACGGCCAGCTGCTTCATCTGGCGCGCCATCGGTGCGGCCTGCGGCGCATAGCCGCCGAAGAAGATCGCCTCGGGCGCCTTGGCCTTCATGTTGGTGAGGATGGCGGTGAAGTCCACGGCCTTGTCGGTGGTGAACTCCTTGCCCACGATCGTCAGGCCCTGCTTCTGCGCTTCCTTGGTGAACTCTTCCGCCAGGCCCTGGCCGAAGGCGGTGCGGTCGTCGATCACGCCGACCTTCTTGACCTTCAGCTCCTTGGCTGCGTACACGGCCATGCTGGAGCCGATCTGGTTGTCGCTCGCGATGATGCGGTAGAGGTTCTTGTAGCCGCCCTGTGTGACCTTCGGGTTGGTGCCCACGGTCGAGACCATGGCGCCGCCGTCGCTGTAGATGCGCGAGGCCGGAATCGCCACGCCCGAGCAGTACGGGCCCATGACGAACTTGACGCCGTCGTCCACGAATTTCTGCGCGACGCTCACGCCGGTCTTGGCGTCGCACTGGTCGTCTTCGGAGACCAGCTCGAACTTCAGCGTCTTGCCGCCGACGCTGAGCTTCTTGGCGTTGAGCTCCTCGATCGCGAGGCGCACGCCGTTTTCATTGTCCTTGCCCGCGAACGCGTTGGGGCCCGAGAGGGGGCCGCTGTGGCCGATCTTGACGACCTGCTCCTGCGCATCGGCCTGGCCCGCAACGGCGAATGCCGCGAGACCGACGAGACCGAAAAAGGGAACCATGCTTGCTCTTGTCTTCATGTTTCTTCCTAGGTTGGGACAATGAAAGGGCGGTGATCAAACAACCGATTGGTACTGCGCCGGCCGCGTGGCGAGCGCCTTCTTCACGATGCGCTCGATGAAGGCGCGCTCCTCGCCGATGAGCGGCAGGCGCGGGCGGCGCATGTGCTCGGTGCCCACGCCGACCAGCAGGTCGATGAGCTTCAGGTTCTGCACCAGCTTGGTCGATACATCGAGGTGCAGCATCGGCGTCATCCACTGGTAGAGCTTGAGCGCCTCGGCGAACTTGCCAGCTTTCATCAGGTCGTAGAGCGCCACGGTTTCGCGCGGGAACGCGCAGCCCACGCCGGCCAGGAGGCCGTCGCAGCCGAGCGCCAGGCCTTCATAGGCGAGGTCGTCCACGCCGAGGAACAGCTGGTAGCGGTCGCCCACCGTGTTGCGCAGGTCGGTGATGCGGCGGATGTTGTCGGTGCTCTCCTTGATGGCGGCTATCCATTCGCAATCGGCCAGCTCGACCATGTGCTCGGGCTTCAGGTCCACGCGGTAGGCCACCGGATTGTTGTAGACCATGATGGGTTTCTGCGCGGCGTTGGCGATGGTGCGCACGTTGAGCATCGCCTCGCGCGCGTCGGCCACGTAGATCACCGAGGGCATCACCATGAAGCCGGCCACGCCGAGCTTGTTGGCGCCGTCCACGTAGCGCAGCGCTTCGCGGGTGCTGGTTTCCGACACGTTGGCCAGTACCGGGATGCGGCCGTCGGCGGCCTCGAGCGCGATCTTGGCGACCTGCAGTTTTTCCTCGAGCGTCAACGTGCTGGCTTCACCGAGCGAGCCGCAGGTGACCAGGCCGTGGATGCCGTTGCGGATCTGGAAATCGATGTGGCGCGCCGTGCCCTCGGCATCGATGCTCTCGTCGGCGTGGAACTTGGTGGTGATGGCGGGAAAGATGCCTTGCCAGCGGGGATTGCTCACGTATTGCTCCTGGGGGATGACGGTGGGAAAGGTCCGCACTTTAAATATATTAAGGATATATCGTCAAGCAGCGCGTGGGGCAAGCGCTCTTCCGTGGCACGTGGGTTGTGTGATATCGCCGGGCAGAGCGCGCGAGCCGCCGGCGCAGCGCCTACTTGTGGCCGTCCGCCGGGCGCAGCAGGCCTTTCCGGAGCGTGACCGGCTTGCCGATCGGCGGTGCGGTTTTCGTCTCGACCGTGCGCAGCGAGCCGTTGTCCATCCGCACCGCGACCTCGTAGACCGTGACGGTGCGCACGTGCTTCTCGACCTCGTTGCCCGCGAAGCCGCCACCCACCGCACCCAGCACGGTGGTCGCGACGCGGCCGTTGCCGTGGCCGAACTGGTTGCCGACCAGGCCGCCCACGACGCCACCAGCCACGGCGCCCACGCCCGTGGTGTTCTGCGCGCGCCTTTGCACCGGGCGCACCGATTCGACATGGCCGCAGACGGCGCAAGGTGGAGCGGGAGGTGCGGCAGCCGCCACCGGAGCGGGCGCCACGCCGGGGCCTGGAGCCTGCGCAGGTGCAGCGGCCATGACCTCCGGTGCCGTGCCGGCAGCCACCGGAGGCGCGGCCGGCACGGGTGCAGGCGGCATCGCTTCAGGCTTGAAGTCGTCCGGCGCAGTCGGCGATCCGGCGGGCGAAGCAGGCAGGGCCGCAACGGCCGGTGGCGGCGCGCCCGCGTCCTGGCGATGCAGCAACACGCCGCCGAGCGCCGCGACAGCCACGGCCAGTGCGCCGATCACGGCCCACAGGACCTTCGGCGACCTGCTCGCGGGTGCGCCCGAAGGCAGGTTGGATGGCGAAATCGAGTCCATGAAAAGTCTCCCGGGGGTCCGGGGCGGACACCCCGGCAGTCACCAAGGAGCATGAGCGCGGCGGGCGCGTTGTCAATTGACCGGCGTCCTACATGCGGCGCCGGGTGCCGGCCCCACCGGCTCAGTCGATCTTCGCGCCCGACGCCTTCACCACCACGCCCATCGCATCCCAGTCCGCGCGCAACAGCTTCTGGAACTCTTCCGCGCTCTGGCTGCGCGGCTCCACGCCCAGGCGCTTGAAGCGTTCCTGGATCGCCGGGTCGGCCAGCACCTTGTTGGCCGCGGCGTTGATGCGCTCGACCTCGGCCTTGGGCGTACCGGCGGGTGCGAGCAGGCCGATCCACGAATCGAAGGCGTAGCCCGGCAGGCCGCTCTCGGCCACGGTCGGCAACTTCGGCAGGAACGGGCTGCGCGACTGGCCGGTGGAGGCGAGCAGCTTCATGCGCGCGTCGTCCTGGAAACCCATCACGCCGATGCTCGATGAGATGACGGCCTGCACCCGGCCCGCGAGCACTTCGTTGACGGCCTCGCCGGTGGACTTGGTGGGGATGTGCGTCATCTGCAAGCCGGCCTTCGCGAGGAACGACGCCATCGCCAGGTGCGTGGCGCTGCCGTTGCCGGCCGAGGCGTAGTTGTACTTGCCCGGGTTGGCCTTGACCTCCTTGATGAAGTCGGCCGTGTTCGACACGTTCATGCCGCTGGCCACCGCCAGCACGTAGCCCGCGTTGCCCACGTTGGCCACGCCGACGAAGTCCTTGAGCGGGTCGTAGGGCAGCTTGCTGTAGAGGAAGGCCGCGATGTTGTGGCTCGCGGCCGCGAGCACCAGCGTGCTGCCGTCGGCCGGCGCCTTGGCAGCGATGGCCGCGCCCACGGTGCCGCCCGCGCCCGCGCGGTTCTCCACGATGGCGCTCGCATTGAGCGCCGCGCCCAGTTCGTTGTTGAAGGCGCGCGCCACCGTGTCCTGCACGGCGCCGGTGCCGAAGGGCACGATGATGTGGATCACGCGCTGCTGCGCATGGGCGGCGCCCAAGCTGCAGAAGGCCACGGCGGCAGCAGCCGCAGCCAGCGAACGTCGGGTGAACAGGGTGGAAGTCATCGGGGTGGCCGCTTTCATCGTCAACAGGAAAAAATTAAGTACCCGACGGCAGCCAGCGCTGCACCAGCTTCACGAAATAGCTGGCACCGATCGGGATGATCTCGTCGTTGAAATCGAACGAGGTGTTGTGAATGATGCAAGGGCCGGGCCCGTGGCCGTCGAGGCGGTGGTCGCCGTCGCCATTGCCGAGGAATGCATAGCAGCCGGGCCGCGCGAGCAGCATGTGCGCGAAGTCCTCGGCGCCCATCACGGCGGGGAAGTCGTCGGTGACCATGTCGTCGCCCACCACCTCGCGCATCACGCCCGCGGCAAAGCGCGCCTCGGCCGCATGGTTCACGGTCGGCGGCGACGAGCGGTTGAAATACACCTCGGCCGTGCATCCGTGCGCCGACGCCACGCCGGCCGCCACTTCGCGCAGGCGGGCCTCGATCTTGTCGATGGCCTCGATGGAAAAGGTGCGGATCGTGCCGCCGACCGTCGCCACATCGGGAATCACATTCGGCGCATCGGAGCCCTGCAGCTGTGTGACCGCAAGCAGTGCGCGCTCGGTGCTCGGAATGGTGCGCGCCACGATCGTCTGCAGCTGCTGCGCGAGCGTGACCACCGCGGCCACCGGATCGATGCCCGTGTGCGGCATCGAGGCGTGCGTGCCGCGCCCGCGCACGGTGATCCTGTAGGTGTTGCTCGAGGCCATCAGCGCGCCTTCGTTGAGCGCGAAGCGGCCCACGTCGCCGACCGGGAAGTTGTGCAGCCCGAAGACCGCGTCGCACGGAAAGCGCTCGAAAAGGCCCTCGTCGATCATCTTCTTGGCGCCGGCCTTGCCCATCTCTTCCGCGGGCTGAAAGATGAAATGCACGGTGCCGTCGAAGTCGTCGGGACCTTGCTGCGACAGGTGCCACGCGGCGGCCAGCAGCATGGTGGTGTGGCCGTCGTGGCCGCAGGCGTGCATGCGGCCGGGGTGGGTGGACTTGTGGGCGAACTCGTTGGCTTCGTTGAGCGGCAGGGCGTCCATGTCGGCGCGCAAGCCGATGGTGCGGCTGCCCGTGCCCTTGCGCAGCACGCCGACGAGGCCGGTGCCCGCGATGCCGCGGTGCACTTCGATGCCCCATTCGGTCAGCAGGCTGGCGACCTTCTCGGAGGTGCGGTGTTCTTCGAAGCCCAGCTCGGGGTGGGCGTGGATGTCGCGTCGGATGTCTACGAAGCGGGCGGCGTGGCTGGCGAAAGCGTCGACGAGGTTCATGGCGGGTGGGGCTGCGGGAGAGTCGTTCGAAGCGAACGATTCTGGCGCAGCCGCCCGCGGGGCGCACGCTGGTTTGCTCTGGGGCTGCGCCGGGTCAGCCCAGTCGGCCTTCCTGCCGCAGCTTCGCGCCGATGCGCCGGATCTCGGCTTCGCCCTGCGCCAGCGCCGCGCGGCTCGTGTGGACCGAGTAGTAGCCCGTCACCAGGTCGTGCGGATGCTTCACCGCCGAGCCCAGCACGAACGACGTGTCGCCGCGGGCCGTGAAATCGATGGCCTCGCCAGACTCCTCGAACACTGCGAGCTCGCCGGTGGCGATGGGGCCGCCGGTGTCGTCGCCCGCATCGAGCCCGCCGCCATCGACCGCGACCCAGCCGACCGTGTGACCGGCGGGCGGCGTGTAGCGCCAGTGCTCGCCGTCCTTCAGTTGCACGGCCAGGTAGTTCATCGATGCCGGCGCCGGAATGGGGCTCTGTGCCGCGCCATGGCGCCCGAGCAGCACCCGCGCCGGGCCCTCCTGCGGCACCTGCGAGGGCGTGAAGTAGATGCTTTGCGCCGGCGCGTTTTCTTCCGAAGCCGGCAGGGCCACCCAGAGCTGGAACCCGCGCATGCGCTTGACGCCCGGCGCGGGTCCGCCGGTGTGCCAGACGCCGTTGCCGGCGCGCATCCACTCGACGCCGCCGCCGTGCAGCACGCCCTGCTCGCCCGTGGAGTCTTCATACAGCGTGTCGCCTTCGATCAGCCAGGTCAGCGTCGCGATGCCCGAGTGCGGGTGCATGCCGAAGCCCTTGCGGTCGCCATCGATGTCGAGCTTGAACAGGTCCAAGAACACGAAGGGTTTCAGGAACTCGCCCAGGTCGCCCGGGCTCATGAGGCGCGTGATCGGTCCCTGCTGCGCGCCGCGCGTGCGGTAGACAATGGCGCGCGCCTGTGCGGCAACTTCCACTGCGGCGGTCATGCGGCTTCCCTCGCGGTCTTCAGCGCGCGGGTCCACCACGCCAGGTCGTCCAGCATGCCGTTGGCGGCCTGCCCGAGGTGTGGAAAGTCGTCGAAGCTCTTGCCTTGTTGCCAGATGCCCAGGAACTCGACCATGCCGATGTGCACGGCGTTGCGCACCGGCGCCATCTGCATCTCGACGGCGACCAGCCGTAGCTGTTCCACCGCACGCGCCGCGCCCACGCCGCCGTAGCCCACGAAGCCGATCGGCTTGCGGATGAATTCCTTGTAGGCCCAGTCGATCGCGTTCTTGAGTACCGCGCTCGGGCCGTGGTTGTATTCGGGCGTGACGACGACCAGCCCGTCGAAGGTGGCGAGCTTGGCCTGCCAGCGCTGGGCGGCCTCGTTCTTCACCGGACCCCAGGCAGGCGCGCCGGCTTCGTTGAAAAAGGGCAGCGGATGGTCGCGCAGGTCGACCAGCTCGAAGGCGAGATCAGTGCGCTGTTTCGCGATGTCGTGGATCCACTTTGCGGGCTTCTCGCCGAAGCGGCCTTCGCGGGTCGAGCCGAGGACGATGCCGATGAGGGGTTTTTGCTGCTGGGTCATGGAATGCTCCTGAATGGGGGGTTGGCTGGAGGCTGTAAAGCCATGACCTGAAGGTTAGGGTCGCACCCATTGATCGACTAGACGGTAGAGTCGGATTGCACTCGTCCATCCATCGAAGGAATCCACCCATGCTCGACCTCAACGACATCGCCATGTTCGTGCAGGTGGTGCGCTACGGCAGCTTCGCCGAAGCCGCCCGGCGCCTGGGCCTGCCGCCCAACACCGTGAGCCGGCGCATCCAGCAGCTCGAGGCGCAACTGGGCACCCGGCTGATGCAGCGCTCGACCCGCAAGCTCACGCTCACGAGCGCAGGGGAGGCGTTTCACGAACGCTGCGCGGGAGCGGTCGATGGGCTGGTCGAGGCCGGGCAGGCGCTGATCACCGGCAGCCAGGAGCCGAGCGGGCTCGTGCGCGTGGCGGCAACGGCGGATTTCTTCGACTTCTTCCCGATGGAGTGGGTGGCCGACTTCCTGGCGGCGAATCCGCTGGTGCGCGTCGATTTCGTGCTGAGCGATGCGAAGGCCGACCTGATCGGCGACCAGATCGACGTGGCGTTCCGCGGCGGGGCGCTGCCGGATTCAGGCTTCGTCGGCCGCAAGCTCCTGGGGCCTCGCACGGACGGACTGGTGGCGAGCCCCGCATACATCGCCGCACGCGGGGCGCCCGCCACGCTGCAGGAGCTGGCGGACCACGATTGCGTGACCGCGGCGCACCCCAGCGGACGCGCGACGTGGCACGTGACCGGGCCCGATGGCGTGGACGAAGAAGTGCAGGTCAGCGGGCGCTTCAGCGGGAACACCGCACAGGCGCTGCGCAAGGCGGCGTTGGCCGGTCTTGGCATCGCGCTGCTGCCGCCGTCGATGGGGCGGCTCGACGTCGAGGCGGGGCGCCTGGTGCCGGTGCTGCCGCAATACCAGCGCACGGGGCATGGGTTGAGCGTGCTGTATCCGAGCCGCAAGCACCTGCCGTTGGCGGTGTCGGCGTTCATCGGGATGGTCACGGAGAAGCTGAGCACGGAAGAGACGCTGCCCGCGGCGTTCAAGTCGTGGGAAAACCCGGCGCCGACGGTGAATCGATTTCCACAGAAAATGCCCCGATGAAAATCGAAAAAGACACCGTCGTCACCATCAAGTACAAAGTCTCCAACGCCCAGGGCAAGCTCATCGAAGCCAGCCCCGAGCCGATGGCCTACCTGCATGGCGGCTACGAGAACACCCTGCCCAAGATCGAGCAAGCGCTCGACGGCCAGGAAAAGGGCTTCCAGACCGTCCTGAACCTCGCCCCCGAAGACGCCTTCGGCCAGCGCGACGAGGCGCTGGTGCGCACCATCCCCAAGACCGAATTCCCGCCGGGCGTGAAGGTGGGCGGGCAGCTCCAGGGCCGGCTCGACGACGGCACCGAGCACGTCTTCACCGTGACCAAGATCAAGGGCCCGGTAGTGCTGCTCGACGGCAACCATCCCTGGGCCGGCAAGGCGCTGAAGTTCAGCCTGCAGGTGACGGACGTGCGTGCGGCGCTGCCGGTGGAGATCGAGCACCGGCATGTGCATGGTGCGCACGGGCACCATCACTGATCCTTCGCATCAGCCCGAGCGCGCCGCCTTGGTCCAGAACCGCGGCGCGTCATCGATTCCCCCCAGCGCCTTGCGGCATGCCTTCGCATGGACCCCGTGCCGCGCGCTGAACCACCCCACCGCAAACCAAGCACGCCCATCGCGCGCCGCGGCTTCGCGGTAGAGCGCGAGCGCGACGGCTTCGTCGTTGAATTCACCCAGCGCGTCCTGCGCGGGGCGCAGGTGTTTCAGGTAGCGCTCGGCGGCTGACGACGACTTTTCATCGGCGTCGAACAGCGGGGCGGCGAACTCGGCGAGGTAGCGCAGGCGCTTGAGCCGCTTGCGCACGCGGTGCTGGCTTTCGGTGTCGAGCGAATCGAAGCGCTTGCCGTCGCGCACCGCCTGTTTGTGAAGGTGCTGGAGGCGCTTGCGCAGGAAGCGGCGGGCGTCGTCGAGACTCATCGCGGCCGGCGCGGAAGGGGTTTCGTCGGTGGCCTTCGGCGCGGCTTCC
The DNA here is from genome assembly GCF_000834655.1 of Variovorax paradoxus. Lineage (GTDB taxonomy): Bacteria > Pseudomonadota > Gammaproteobacteria > Burkholderiales > Burkholderiaceae_C > Variovorax > Variovorax paradoxus_F. The sequence continues at coordinate 90,975 of NZ_JXQQ01000008.1, read as the reverse complement.
GGTTCCGGCGCTGCCGCGGTGAAGCCGATCAACGAAACCAATGCCGACTGGAACGCCGGCGCGCGCACGACCTCGCCGGACGACCGCGCATCGGCCGCCGCGTCGCCACCCGCCAGCGGATCGAACTCCGGCGCGCCCGCTTCGCGCAGTTGCGGCTGCGCGAGCTTCACCACCTGTTCGCGGTCGCGCAGCTCGCCGAGCGCGCGGAAGGCCTCGACCAGCGGCGGCTCCCATCCGGTCGCATCGAAAAGTCCGGAGTTCGCATCGAGGCCCGCCAGTTCGCGCAGCGCGGTGCGCAGGCGCCGGATGCCGATGCGCAGTTGGTGGATCTGCTCTTCGTCGGTGCTGCCCGCGGCGATCTCGCTGGCGTTGGGCAGCATCTGCGCAAGGCACGACGCGACCACGGCCTGCTGGATGGCGCGGCCGTCGGGCTTGTCCTTGCCTTCGGGAAAGCGCGGTGTCTCGGCCTTCACGGCCGGCACGACTTCGACCTTCGCCAGCAGCCGCGCGCCGCGCTCGGCCTTGGAGACGGTGCTGAACCACAGCCCATGCTGCTGCGACCACCGGCGCGCGAGCGAAACGAGCCCCTGCACGTCGCCCCGTTTGAGTTCGAGCTCCAGTTCGCACACGGGCGATTCGGACTGCTCCGGCGTACCCGCGAAGGCCACGACCTTGCCAACGTCGAGCGCCATCTCCACGACCGCGCCGCCGGGCCCGGTGACGCGCACGTCGCGCGTGAGCCGCACGATGTCGGTGGATTGCCGCTCGACGAGCGGCGCACCGCTCGCAGCCAGCACCTTGGCAAGCCGGTCGCCCACGGGCGTGCCCTGGTGACGTTGCGGATCGACGCTCGGCGATGCGCCAGCGGTGCCGAGGTCGACGTTGTGCTCCAGCCGATGCAGCGCGTTGTCGCCCGTCGCCTTGACGGTCTGCACCCAGCGCCGCCCTTCCTTGCGCAGCCGCAGCACGATGCCCTCGGCGGCAAGCGCCTGGTCGGCGGTGTCGAAATAGCGCGCTTGCAGGCGGGTGCGCACGACGGTGCCGCGCCGCAGCGCCGCCTCGACGGCCTTCAGCCGATCGGCCGGGATCTGAAACTTGAACTCGATTTCCATGGCGGCCATGATGCCCCGCCTTCTTCGACACACACGCAATCTCCCGAGGGCAGGACCGGGCAAAAACAAGTAGCCGAAAAATCATGTGGACGCCGTCCATTTTCTTTGGTATCTTTTGTGGACGGTGTACACAACACGCCGGCAAACCTCGGTTCCAACCCTTCATCGACACAGGAAACACCATGGCCAACAAGCAGATCTTCGTGAACCTCCCCGTCAAGAACCTCGAGAAGACCAAGACGTTCTTCGCCGCGCTGGGCTACACCTTCAACGAGCAGTTCACCGACGCCAATGCCGCGTGCATGGTGATCGAGAAGGACAGCATCTTCGCGATGCTGCTGGTCGAGGACTACTTCAAGACCTTCACCACCAAGAGCATCACCGACACCAGCACGAGCACCGAAGTGCTGGTGTGCCTCTCGTGCGAGAGCCGCGCCGAGGTCGACGCGCTGGTGGCCAAGGCGGTGGCCGCAGGCGGCACCACGCCGCGCGCACCGCAGGACTACGGCTTCATGTACGGCCACGGCTTCCAGGACATCGACGGCCACCTCTGGGAGCTGATGTACATGGACCCGAACGCGGTCGTCCAGCACCAGAACTCCTGAAGCCCCGGCGCCGAGGAACAAGAGCCATGCCCATCGTTCCATACGCGCTCTTCACTGTTGCAGGGAAGGCCTCTACCGGAAGGCGGAGGCGCCCCGATATTCCATCCATTGGCACGGCATCATCGGCCGAGCCCCCCATGGAAAGGAATACCGACATGTCCGACAACAACAAGGGCCCCATCGTCCAGGTCAAGCCGCTCGGCTTCCCCTGGCAGACGATCGACCCGTTCCTGTTCTGCGTCTATCACGACGACGCCTACCCCAAGGCCAACGGCCGCATGGGCCCCGAGGCGTCGCTGTCGGGCCGCCAGATCGGCCAGGACTTCAGCCGCAAAGACGGCTGGAGCATGTACCACGGCGACACGGTGCCGGGCTTTCCCTCGCATCCGCACCGCGGCTTCGAAACGGTGACCATCGTGCGCAAGGGCCTCGTCGACCACTCCGACTCGCTGGGCGCCACCGCGCGCTTCGGCGGCGGCGACGTGCAGTGGCTCACGGCCGGCAAGGGCATCGTGCATTCGGAGATGTTCCCGCTGCTCGATGCAGGCGCGCCCAATCCGCTGGAGCTGTTCCAGATCTGGCTCAACCTGCCGGCAAAGAACAAGATGGCCGAGCCGCACTTCACGATGTTCTGGTCGGACGCGATCCCGCGCTTCGCCTCGGACGACGCCAAGGGCGGCCGCACCGAGGTGGCCGTCATCGCGGGCCGGCTCGGCGACGCCGCCAACGGACAAGACCCGATCCAGCCGCTGGCGCCGCCGCCCGCCTCATGGGCGGCGCAGGCCGATGCCGACGTGGCGATCTGGACGATCAGGATGACGCCCGGCGCGCAATGGACGCTGCCTGCCGCCACGGGCGAAGGCACGCGGCGGATGCTCTATTTCTTCAAGGGCGGGGCAGCGCAGATCGGCGGCGAGCGCATCGACGGGCCGGCGGCGGTCGAGTTGCGCGCGGATGCGGCCGTCGAGCTGGTCAACGGCGACGACGAGAGCGAGTTCCTCGTGCTGCAGGGCCGCCCGATCGCCGAGCCGGTGGCGCAGTACGGCCCCTTCGTGATGAACACGCAGGCCGAGATCAGCCAGACCATGGCCGATTACCGCCGCACGCAGTTCGGCGGCTGGCCCTGGGACGACTCGGCCCCGGTGCACGACGCCAAGGCCGCGCGCTTTGCGCGGCACCCGGGCGGGCGCGAAGAAGTACCGACCGCGAAGTAAGACCACCCCCGTCTTTGGTCTTCTTCGAGAAACACCGAGGAACCGGCTCCGCCGGGCCTCGGGTGTTGCCTCCGGCAGGGGGTTAGCGAAGCGGCACGAAGCGCGCGCAGCCTGGCGGCGCGCCCAACCCTTGGGGCGAGCCCTGTCAGAACGTCTTCAATGCCTCGATGCTCGGGGCGGTCATGCTGGGGACGAATTCCGTCACGTCCATGCGCGCCACGCCACCCTGCACGAACGGGTCGCGCGCCAGCACCGCTTGCAGCGACTCGCGGTCGCCCGACCGCGCGAGGATCACGCCACCCGTGCGCGGCACCTGCCGGCCCGACGCCACGAAGAGGCCGCTCTCGTAGTGCTTCTTGAGCCAGACCATGTGCGAGTCCATCAGCGCATCGACTTCTTCGAGAGGGCGGGTGTAGGTGAGGGTGACGATGAACATGGGCAGGATGGCGTGAATACGGAAAGCCCCAATCCTATGCCTTGGCTGGGTACCCAACGCGCGCAAGTGTGCGCGCGCGTAACCGCGCCCCTCGCGCCTATTCGATCGCCACACCGCCTTCTTTCACCAACTTCGCGAATCTGGCGGTTTCCTCGCGAATCTGCCTTGCCATGTCTTCCTGCGAGCCGCCCAGCGGCTCGGCGCCGATGGCCTGCATGCGCTGCGCGAAGTCGGGCGACCGGATGATCTTCACCATCTCGGCATTGAGCCGCGCAACGATGTCCTTGGGCGTCGCGGCCGGCGCGAGCACGCCGAACCAGGTGCCGATGTCGAAGCCCTTGAGGCCCGCCTCCTCCAGCGTGGGCACGTCGGGCAGCACCGACGAGCGACGGGCCGTGGTCACGGCCAGCGCCCGCAGCTTGCCGCCCTTGATGTGCTGCAGCACCGGCGTGATGGTGTCGAACGACATGGCCACCTGCCCGCCGAGCAGGTCGGTGGTGAGCGGGCCGCTGCCCTTGTAGGGCACGTGCAGCAGCGTGGTGCCCGTGCTGGCCTGGAACTGCGTGCCGATCAGGTGCTGCGCGGTGCCGTTGCCGTTCGAGCCGTAGGCCAACTTGTCGGGCGTGGCCTTGGCGAGCGCGACCAGCTCGGCCACGTTCTTCGCGGGCGTGTTGGCCGGATTGATGACGAGCACGTTGGGCACCATCGCCACGACGGTGATGGGCGCCAGGTCTTTCTGGAAGTCGTAGGGCAGCTTCTTGTAGACGCTCGTGGCGATGGTGTGGTGCACCGCGCCCATCAGCAGCGTGTAGCCGTCGGGCTTGGCCTTGGCGACGTAGTCGGCGCCGAGCGTGGCGCCCGCGCCCGGCTTGCTCTCGACCACCACCGGCTGGCCGAGCGACTGCGAGAGCTTGTCGGCCAGCGCGCGCGCCAGCACGTCGGTGGTGCCGCCCGCCGGAAACGGCACGACGAGGCTGATCGGCCGCGTGGGCCATGCGCCCGGCTGCGCAAAGCTGAGCCCCGCGACGCCGAGGCCCAGCGCCATCGCGCCTGCCTGCAGCATCGTGCGACGCCGACGCGCGCTCCGGGTGAAAGTGAAAGCTGTCATGGTCTTGTCTCCGGCTCGTTGTGGTGGTGACCGCGCGCATCGAGGCGCGCTGTGGCCGCTGAAGGAAATCAGGCCGCGAGGCGCTGCCGCGTGCCCGCGATGTGTTCGCACACGGCGCGCGTCACCTGCTCGGTGGTGGCGCTGCCGCCGAGGTCGCGCGTGTGCAGCGACGGGTTGGCGGTCACGTGCTCGACCGCCTCCATCACCCGGCGCGCGGCCTCCGTTTCGCCGAGGTGCTCGAGCAGCATCACGACCGACCAGAAGGTGCCCACCGGGTTGGCAAGCCCCTTGCCCATGATGTCGAAGGCCGAGCCGTGGATGGGCTCGAACATCGATGGGTAGCGGCGCTCCGGATCGATGTTGCCGGTGGGCGCAATGCCCAGGCTCCCGGCGAGCGCCGCCGCCAGGTCGCTCAGGATGTCGGCGTGCAGGTTGGTCGCGACGATGGTGTCGAGCGAAGCGGGCCGGTTGACCATGCGCGCGGTGCAGGCGTCGACCAGTTCCTTGTCCCAGGTCACGTCGGGGAACTCCTTCGAGATCTGCAGCGCGATCTCGTCCCACATCACCATCGCGTGGCGCTGCGCATTGCTCTTGGTGACCACGGTGAGCAGCTTGCGCGGCCGCGAACGGGCCAGCTTGAAGGCGAACCGCATGATGCGTTCGACGCCTGCGCGGGTCATCATGCTCACGTCGGTCGCGGCCTCGATCGGATGGCCCTGGTGCACGCGGCCGCCGACGCCGGCGTACTCGCCCTCGGAGTTCTCGCGCACGATCACCCAGTCGAGCTGCCCCGGTGCGCAGCGCTTGAGCGGACCGTCGATGCCCGGCAGGATGCGCGTCGGCCGCACGTTGGCGTACTGGTCGAAGCCCTGGCAGATCTTCAGGCGCAGGCCCCAGAGCGTGATGTGGTCGGGGATGTGCGGGTCGCCCGCAGAGCCGAAGAGGATGGCGTCCTTTCCGCGCAGGGCCTCGAGGCCCTCGGCCGGCATCATCTCGCCGTGCGCGCGGTACCAGTCGCCGCCCCAGCCGAAGTCTTCGAACGTGAAGCTCAGCGCGCCGCCGGAGGCTGCGGCCAGCGCCTGCATCACTTCGCGCCCGGCCGGGATCACTTCCTTGCCGATGCCGTCGCCGGGAATGGTGGCAATGCTGTAGCTGCTCATCGTCGTACGTCCTTCATGGAATGCTTCCGGGTTCTGGAAGGTGCCACTGTAGGATTCGATGCGCCGAACGATTCACACCCGAAGTGAATCCATCGTTAACCTCAATTCAACAATCGGATCGCCCATGGTTTCTCCGATCCAGCCGGCCGAACTCGGCTTCTTTTCCACGCTTGCGGCCTGCGGCAGCCTGAGCGCCGCGGCGCGCGAACTCGGCATCAGCACCCCGGCCGTGAGCAAGCGGCTCGCGCAGATGGAGGCGCGCATCGGCGTCACGCTGGTGAACCGCACCACGCGGCGCATGAGCCTCACGCCCGAGGGCGAGCTCTATGTGGAACATGCGCGCGGCATCCTCGGCGCGATCGACGACATGGCGCAACTGCTCGGCGAGGCGAAGGCCGAGCCGCGCGGCCTCTTGCGCGTGAACGCCACGCTGGGCTTCGGCCGCAGCCACGTGGCGCCGCTGATCTCGAAGTTCGCGCGCAAGCATCCGGAGGTGGAGGTGCAGCTGCAGCTTTCGGTCAACCCACCGCCGCTCACCGACGATGCCTTCGACGTCTGCATCCGCTTCGGCGCGCCGCCCGAATCGCGCGTGATCGCGCGGCGCATCGCGTCGAACCGGCGCCTGCTGTGCGCCTCGCCCGCCTACCTTGCGCGCGCCGGCCAGCCCAAGGTGCCCAACGACCTCGCGCGCCACCGCTGCATCGGCATCCGCCAGGGCGACGAGGCCTACGGCGTGTGGCGCCTGAGCTCGGGCCGCGGCGCCGCGCAGCACACCGAGGCCATCAAGACGCGCGGGGCGCTCAGCACCAACGACGGCGAGATCGCGGTCAACTGGGCGCTCGACGGACACGGCATCCTGATGCGCGCCGAGTGGGACATCGCGCGGTACCTGCGCAGCGGCCGCCTGGTGCAGGTGCTGGCCAACTACCGCACGCCCGATGCCGACATCTACGCGGTGTACCCCCAACGTCATCAGCTGTCGGCGCGCGTGAGAGCTTTCGTTGACTTCATCGCGGCGGCGCTGGAGGCAGGCAGCATCCGGTGACATCTGCGAAGGGGCTTCGGCGACCCGGATCTGCGGCTTTCTGCTACCGTATTTTTCATCGCCGACAGCTCACCGGAGAACCGCCCATGCCGCTTCGCCCGCCACCGATCCTGCCGCCCGGCTTCGTACCGCCGTACCTGCTGGACCGGCTCGCGGCGCACGCCGATGCGCCGGTCAGTGCGCGCGCGGCCAACACGCTGATGATCGATCGCGAGCACCGCGGGCTGCGCGAATTGCTCGCGCCCAAGGTGTCGTCGAGCCCCGCGCCGCAGTATGCGAAGCGCAATTCGCCCGAACGCAAGATCCACGACGCGGGCAACGCCACCCAACTGCCCGGCAAGCTGGTCCGCTCCGAGGGCCAGCCCGCGAGCAAGGACGTGGCGGTCGACGAGGCCTACGACGCCCTGGGCGCCACCTGGCGCCTGTACCACGACATCTACGCGCGTGACTCCATCGACGCCGCGGGCATGCCGCTCACGGGCAGCGTGCACTACGGCAACGACTACGACAACGCCTTCTGGAACGGCACGCAGATGGTGTTCGGCGATGGCGACGGCGAGGTGTTCAACCGCTTCACCATCGCCGTGGACATCATCGGCCACGAGCTGACGCACGGCGTGATCGACCACGAATCCGGCCTGGTCTACCAGGGCCAGTCGGGCGCGCTCAACGAATCGATCTGCGACGTGTTCGGCGCGCTCGTCAAGCAGCACGTGCTCCAGCAGACCGCGCAGCAGGCCGACTGGCTGGTGGGCGCGGGGCTCTTCAAGGAAACGGTGAAGGCGCGCGCCCTGCGCTCGATGGCCGAGCCGGGCACCGCCTACGACGACCCGGTGCTCGGAAAAGACCCGCAGCCCGCGCACATGAAAGACATCGTCGTCACGCGGCAGGACAATGGCGGCGTGCACATCAATTCCGGCATCCCGAACCGCGCCTTCCATCTCGCCGCGACCGCCATCGAAGGACCGGCGTGGGAGACGGCCGGGCGCATCTGGTACGACACCGTGTGCGACCGCCGGTTGAAGCAGGACGCCGATTTCGCCGCCTTCGCCGAACTGACCGTGAGCGCCGCCGCAAAGCGATTCGGCGCCGGCGGCGCGGCGCACAAGGCGGTCATCGCCGCATGGAACACCGTGGGAGTCACCGCATCATGATCCACCTGCCGCCCCTGAACGACGCCACCATCGTGCGCGTGACGCGCGAAGGCGGCATCGCCTACCTGCCGGGCCTCGCACGGCCGCGCAGCTTTCAATTGGGCGACTGCACCGAGGAGCTGCGCCGGCAGATCGACGATGCGTTGCAAAGCGCCGCGCCGCACGCCGAGGAAAGCAGCGCGGCATCGCCGGGCGGCGACCAGCGCATCTACCGCGTGGAGGTGGTGATGGAGAACACGGCCGCCGCGAGCTCGGTCAGCTTCGACGTGCCCGAGACCGACGCGCCTGCGGCGCTAGTGCATCTCTGGAAGGATGCGGGCAAGCGGCGCTGAGCTTGCGCTTCGGCCTCAGCCCTTGCCGAGGATCACCGAGCCGATCAGCCACACGTTGGCCGCGCTGATCACGCCGAACAGGCCCCAGGCCAGCAGCTTGACCACGGCGCCGTTGGCAAAGCCGCCCATCATCTCGCGGCTGCTCGTGAAGCGGATCAACGGCCACATCGCGAACGGCAGCTGGAAGCTCAGCACCACCTGGCTGAGCACCAGCATCTTGCCCACGCCGCCATCGCCGAACCACCAGACGCCGAGGAACGCCGGCCCCAGCGCGAGCGCGCGCGTGATGAGGCGCCGCTGCCAGCACGGGATCTTCAGGTCGAGAAACCCTTCCATGATGATCTGGCCCGCGATGGTGCCGGTGAAGGTCGAGCTCTGGCCTGATGCGAGCAGTGCGATGCCGAACAGCGTGGCCGCGAACGCGCTGCCCACGATGGGCTCGATGAGCCGGTAGGCATCGTCGATCTCGGTCACGTCCTGGTGGCCGGTGGCATGGAAGGCGCTGGCCGCGAGCACCATGATGGCCGCGTTGACCAGCAGCGCGAGCGACAGCGACACCACCGCGTCGAGCGTGCAGAAGCGCACCGCCTCGCGCCGCGCCGCATCGGTGTCGGCGATGAGCCGGGTCTGCACGATGGACGAATGCAGGTACAGGTTGTGCGGCATCACGGTGGCACCGACCACGCCGATGGCGAGGTACAGCGCGCCGGGCTGCTGCAGCCGCTCGAAACTCGGCGCAAAGCCCATCGCCACGCCCAACCAGTTGGGCTGCGACATCGCAAGCTCGACGATGAAGCAGCCCGCGATGGTGCCCACCAGCCCGAGCACGATGGCCTCCACGCGCCGGAAGCCCGCGCCCTGCAGGCCCAGCACGAGCAGCGTGTCGAAGGCCGTGATGGCGATGCCCACCGGAATCGACACGCCGAACAGCAGGTGCAATGCGAGCGCGCTGCCCAGCACCTCGGCCAGGTCGCAGGCCACGATGGCCAGCTCGGCGCCGAGCCAGAGGAGGCGGTTCACCCGCGGCGAATAGTGCTCGCGGCAGGCGCGCGCGAGGTCCTTCTGGGCGACAAGCCCCAGCCGCACGCACAGCGTCTGCAGGAGCATCGCCGCCAGGCTCGCGAGCAGCACCACGAAGAGCAGGCCGTAGCCGAAGCGCGAGCCCGCCTCGATGTCGGTCGCCCAGTTGCCCGGGTCCATGTAGCCCACGGAAACCAGCAGGCCCGGGCCCGCGTAGCGCATCAGCTTCTTGCCGAAGGGCAGGTCCTGCGGGACCGCGACGCTGCCCTTGACTTCGGAAGGGCAGAAAGGCGCAGTGGCCGTGCGGGGGAGCGGGAAGAACATGCGCGCGATGATAGGGTGGCGCATCGGGTCTCGCACGGGACCTATACCAAGGTAGCGGATCTTTTAGATTCGACGTTCCCACCCCATCACGTCAAACACACAGGAGTTCATTCCAATGATTCACGTAGTTGCTGTCATCAACGCCAAGCCCGGCCAGCGCGCCAAGCTGCTCGAAGCCTTCGCGGCCAACCGCGCGGCCGTGCTGGCCGAAGAGGGTTGCATCGAATACGGCGCGACGATCGACGCACAGGGCGTTCCCCCCTCGAAGGCCAGCTTCGGGGCCGACAGCTTCGTCGTGATCGAGAAGTGGGAAACGCTGGCCCACCTCCAGGCCCATGCCGTCGCGCCGCACATGAAGGCCCATGGCGAGAAGACCAAGGAACTGGTCGAAAGCAAGCTGATCCACGTGCTCGAACCGGTCTGAGGTTCTTCCCTTAACGGCCTTCGCGCGCGGCGCGAGGCGTGCTACCTTCGCGACCGGGAGCAGAAGACATCTCGGACGAGGGGACCCAAGACATGGCGATCTTCACCAGGCCGCATGGTTTGCGCTGGCACGCTTTCGCCGCAAGGCTCGGCGCATCGGCCGCCGTGCTGCTCGCGGCCGGTTGCGCACAACTCGGCGCACCGCCCTATGCCGCCGACTACGAGGCGCTCGACCGCTTCGAGGCCAACAACCCCGGCAAGGTGGCGGTCGCGAAGGTGCAGCCCACCGATCCCAACGACAAAATCAACACCCTGAGCCTGCGCCGTGCCAGGCTGGTGTCGCCCAGCGGCACCTTCGCGCAGTACCTCGAGGACGCGCTGATGCGCGACCTGAGCGAGATCGCGGTCTACGACCCGAAGGCGCCGACGCGCATCGCAGCGCGCATCGTCGTCAACGAACTCGACCTGGGCGTGGTCAACGGCACCGGCCGCATGGACGTGGAGGTCACCGTCACGCGCGATGCGGCGCAGAAGCTGCGCAAGACCTACCGCGGCGAGATCGCCTTCGATTCGAGCTACGCGAACATCGTGGCCGTGCCCGCCGGGCAGGCCGCGTACCCGAGGCTGGTGCGCGCACTGCTGCGGCAGGTGTATGCAGATCCGCAATTCGTCGCGGCCATTGCGTCGTCTGCACCATAAGACCGGAGAAGCACCATGACGTCTCTGCTTTCTTCTCCGATGCGCCGGTTCGCTGCCGCGCTGGCAACTGCCGCCTTGCTGGCCGGCTGCTCCCATCCGATCACGATGATCACGGAGACGGCACCGCCGCGGTCCGTCGCCCATCTCATTCCGAAGAAGGTCGCCTACGTGATGACCGATGCGCAGCGCGACCTTCAGGTGACGACCGCCGGCGGCAGCGGCGACCGGGTGAGCTATTACCCATACCGCGACCTGGAGAAGTCCATTCGCGACGCGCTGCGCGGCGTCTATCGCAACGTGATCGTCTTGCGTACCGCCAATGACGCAAAGGCCAACGAGGCAGCGGGCGTGTCGCTGGTGTTCACGCCGCAGATCAAGACCGATTCGAGTTCGTCGTCATGGATCACCTGGCCGCCCACCGCGTTCACGGCCGAGGTGTCGTGCGTGGTGACGGACACGGCGGGCGCCGAGGTCACGCGTGTGCGCGCCGTCGGCAACGGCACGGCGGAGTTCGGGGAGTTCAACGGCGACTACGGCCTGGCCGCGCGGCGCGCGGCCAGGCAGATGACATCGCAGCTGAGCAGCGAGATCCGCAGGAACGAGAAGCTGCAGTGAGCAGGCCGTCGCCGGGCCGGCGAGCCCCATGAAAAAACGCGCCCGTGGGCGCGTTTTTCACTGAAGCCGCGAAGCCTTACTTCGACACGACCTTCACCATCTCCAGGCACTTGTTCGAGTAGCCCCATTCGTTGTCGTACCAGCTCACGAGCTTCACGAAGGTGCCGTCCAGCGCGATGCCGGCTTCGGCGTCGAAGATCGACGTGCGCGGGTCGCCGCGGAAGTCGGTGGCCACCACCTTGTCTTCCGTGTAGCCCAGCACGCCCTTCAGGGCGCCTTCGCTCTGCGCCTTCATTTCGGCGCAGATTTCCTTGTACGAGGCTTCCTTCTCGAGCTCGACCACGAGGTCGACCACCGACACGTCGGAGGTCGGCACGCGGAAGCTCATGCCCGTGAGCTTCTTGTTGAGCTCGGGGATCACCACGCCCACGGCCTTTGCAGCGCCGGTGCTCGAGGGAATGATGTTTTCCAGGATGCCGCGGCCGCCGCGCCAGTCCTTGTTGCTCGGGCCGTCCACGGTCTTCTGCGTGGCGGTGGCGGCGTGCACGGTGGTCATGAGACCGCGCTTGATCCCCCACTTGTCGTGCAGCACCTTGGCCAGCGGGGCCAGGCAGTTGGTGGTGCAGCTGGCGTTGCTGATGATGGCTTCGCCGGCGTACTTCTTGTCGTTCACGCCGTAGACGAACATGGGGGTGTCGTCCTTGGACGGTGCCGACAGGATCACCTTCTTGGCGCCCGCGTCGATGTGCTTCTGCGCCGTTTCCTTGGTGAGGAAGAGGCCGGTCGATTCGAGCACGATGTCGGCGCCGACCTCGTTCCACTTCAGCTGCGACGGGTCGCGCTCCTGGGTCAGGCGGATCTTCTTGCCGTTGACGATCAGCGTGTTGCCTTCGACCGTGACTTCGCCCTTGAAGCGGCCATGCACCGAGTCGTACTGGAGCATGTAGGCGAGGTAGTCGGGCTCGAGCAAGTCGTTGATGGCAACGATCTCGATGTCGTTCTTGAAGTTCTGCACCGCTGCGCGCAGCACGTTGCGACCGATGCGGCCGAAGCCGTTGATACCGAGTTTGATAGCCATCTGACTTGCTCCTAAGGTTGAAAAACTAAGAATCCGAGAACACCGCGGAACCGGCTTTGCCGGGCCGCTGGTGTTGCCCCCTGCAAGGGGGTTGGCGCAGCGACACGAAGTGCGCGAAGACTGGGGGTTAGCCTATTTCTGCAGCGCCGCTTCCACGGTGGCAGCGACGTTTTCCGCCGTGAACCCGAAATGCTTGAACAGCTCCGGCGCCGGTGCCGATTCGCCGTACGTGTCGATGCCGACGACAGCTGCGCAGCCGTACTTCCACCAGCCGCCGGTGCAGCCCATCTCGACGGCGATGCGCGGGATCTTCTTGGGCAGCACGGCCTTCTTGTAGGCGAGGTCCTGGCGGTCGAAGGTGGTGGTCGAGGGCATCGACACCACGCGCACGGCGATCTTCTTGTCGGCCAGCAGCTTCTGGGCAGCCAGCGCGAGCGGCACTTCCGAGCCGGTGGCGATGATGACGGCGGCCGTCTTCTTGCTCTTGAGGCCCACGGTCTCGGGCTCCGAGAGGATGTAGGCACCGCGGCTGATGTCGCCCAGTTCCTTCTTTGGCGCATAGGCGATGTTCTGGCGGCTCAAGAGCAGCGCGGTCGGGCGCGCCTGGTTCTGCAGCGCCACGGCCCAGGCCACGGCGGTCTCGGCCGTGTCGCCCGGACGCCAGACGTCCAGGTTCGGGATCAGGCGCAGCGATGCGGCGTGCTCGATCGACTGGTGCGTCGGGCCGTCTTCGCCCAGGCCGATGGAGTCGTGCGTGAACACGTGGATCACGCGGCGCTTCATGAGCGCGGCCATGCGGATGGCGTTGCGGCTGTAGTCGCTGAAGGTGAGGAAGGTGCCGCCGTAGGGGATGTAGCCGCCATGCAGCGCCACGCCGTTCATGATGGCCGCCATGCCGAACTCGCGCACGCCGTAGTTGATGTGGCGGCCGATGGTGCCGTGCGGCACTTCGGCGGGGGCTTCGGGCTTGGCCTCGTCTTCGGCGCCCTGCTTGGCTTCGACCGCGGGCACGTTCATCACCACGGCACCGGTCTTCGCATCGAAGCGCAGCGCGGCGGTGCTCTTGGTGTTGGTGAGGTTCGAGCCGGTCAGGTCGGCGCTGCCGCCGAGCATTTCGGGCAGCGCCGCCGTGAAGGCTTCCAGCGCGAGCTGGCTGGCCTTGCGGCTGGCGACGGTCTCGCCCTTGGTGTGGGCGGCGACCACGGTATCGAAGGCGACCTGGTGGAAGTTCTTGGGCAGCTCGCCCTTCATGCGGCGGGTGAACTCGGCGGCCAGGTCGGGGAAGGCCACGGCATAGGCGGCGAACTTTTCGTTCCAGGCGGCTTCGGTCTTGGCGCCGGCGTCCTTGTGGTCCCAGTCGGCATACACCTCGGCCGGGATCTCGAAGGGCGCGTAGTGCCAGTCGATCGCATCGCGGGTGAGCTTGATTTCCTCGGCGCCGAGCGCCTCGCCGTGCGCCTTGGAGGTGCCGGCGCGGTTCGGGCTGCCCTTGCCGATGACGGTCTTGCAGTTGATGAGCGTGGGCTTGTCGGTCGATTGCTTGGCCTTGGCGATGGCCTTGGACACGGCCTTGGCGTCGTTGCCGTCGATCGGGCCGATCACGTGCCAGCCATAGGCGTGGAAGCGTTCGGCGACGTTGTCGATGTACCAGGGCTTCACCTGGCCGTCGATGCTGATGCCGTTGTCGTCGTACAGCGCGATCAGCTTGTTCAGGTGCCAGGCGCCGGCCAGGGCGCAGGCTTCGTGGCTGATGCCTTCCATCATGCAGCCGTCGCCCAGGAAGGCGTAGGTGTGGTGGTCGACGATGTCGTGGCTCTTGCGATTGAACTCGGCGGCGAGCAGCTTTTCGGCGAGCGCGAAGCCCACGGCGTTGGTGATGCCCTGGCCCAGCGGGCCGGTGGTGGTTTCCACGCCGGGAGTCACGTCGATCTCGGGATGGCCGGCGGTCTTGCTGTGCAGCTGGCGGAAGTTCTTGAGTTCGCCGATCGGAAGGTCGTAGCCCGTGAGGTGCAGCACCGAATACAGCAGCATCGAGGCGTGGCCGTTCGAGAGCACGAAGCGGTCGCGGTCGAACCAGTGCGGGTTGGCCGGGTTGTAGCGCAGGTGATCGCCCCAGAGTGCGACGGCCATGTCGGCCATGCCCATCGGTGCACCGGGATGTCCGGAATTTGCTTGTTGGACGGCATCCATAGCCAGAGCGCGGATTGCGTTGGCCATCAGGGCGTGGTTTGCCATGTGCGGTGGACTTTCGGTGGGAAAAGGAAAGGGTTGGGGTCGGGAGAACCCGCGATTTTACCGGGCGAGCCCCGGACGGCCCCGATACGGCCTGAACACCCTTCCGATGTTCCTGTGCACCGGCCCGGCTGCTAGAGTTGCCACCCATGCACGGGCTGCACCTCACCGCCGATCTCCACGACTGCCAATGCGGCCTCCAATGGCTCACCGACGGGCCTGCCCTGGGGGCGGTCTGCATCAAGGCGGTGACGGCCGCGGGGCTGCAGGCGGTGGGCAAGATCGTCCACTCCTTCCCGGCCACCGCGCAGGGACCGGGCGGCGTGACGGCCACGGTGCTGCTGGCCGAATCGCACCTGTGCATCCACACCTGGCCCGAGCAGCGCGGCGTGACGCTGGACGTGTACGTCTGCAATTTCGGCGGCGACCATTCGGCCAAGGCGCATGCGCTGATGGAATGCCTGGTGTCGCTGTTCCAGCCGCTCCACAGCGAACGCAACGAGCTGCAGCGCGGCCGCATCGCAGCGTAAATGAAGCTCGCCCCCAGGCTCCGCGCACTTCGTGTCGCTTCTCCTACCCCCTACCGGGGGCAACACCTGAGGCCCGGCAAAGCCGGTTCCTCGGTGTTTCACGAAAAGGCCGATCCGTGAACATGGCCTCGACTTCCGTGCGGGCGATGATCCTGGCCGCCGGGCGCGGCGAGCGCATGCGCCCGCTGACCGACGCCACGCCCAAGCCGCTGCTCGAAGTGCGCCGCAAGCCGCTGATGCAGTGGCCAATGGAAGCATTGGCCGACGGCGGGTTCACCGAACTGGTGGTCAACACGGACTGGCTGGGCGCGCAGATTTCCTCGCGGTTCGGCGCGAACCCCTTGCTGGACGGGCACAGCGCGCTATCGATTTCATACTCCGACGAGGGCCGCGACTTCGGCGGCGCGCTGGAGACGGCCGGCGGCATCGTGCGCGCATTGCCTTTGCTTGGCGAGGTGTTCTGGGTCGCGGCCGGCGACGTCTTCGCGCCCGACTTCCGCTTCGCGCAGGCCGCGGTCGACCGCTTCCTGGCCAGCGGCAAGCTCGCGCACCTGTGGCTGGTGCCGAACCCGGCGCACAACCTCAAGGGCGATTTCGGACTGTCCGCCGAAGGGCTGGCGCTCGACACGGCCGCCGAGAAGCACACCTTCTCGACCATCGGCCTGTACCGCGCTGCGCTCTTCGCCCCGCCGTACTGCAATGTCCCGTCCGGCAACCCGGGCGGCGTCAAGGCCCCGCTGGCGCCGATCCTGCGGGCCGCGATGAACGACGCACGCGTGAGCGCCGAGCTCTACACCGGCCCGTGGACCGACGTGGGCACGCCGGAACGCCTGCAGCAACTCAATGCCGCCGCTCCGCCGGCACCGACCGCCCCGCCCGCATGACACTCGCCCCGCTCCCCGACGCCTTGCGTGCGCTGCCGCAGCGCGTTCACGACCTGGCCCTGGAAACGGCCGCCGAACGCAACGACGGTGCGCCCGAAGACCCGCTGACCGTGCCGCTCTACCAGAGCGACTTCACACGCGTGAGCCTTGCGCCCATGCGCCAGGGCTGGCATGTCGAGTACTTCGGCGAGACCTGGGGCGAGGCTTTCGACGAAACGCTCGCCTGCCTCGGCCGGCAGGAGGTGGCCGACTGCATCACTTCGCTGTCGTTCAGCGGCATCGACAGCGGCGCGAACGGCACGCGCGAATGGACCTTCACGCCGCTGCTCGAAAGCCAGGTGACCTTTCCGCGCCTGCGCTCGCTGTTCATCAAGCCGACGCAGCCGGAGGACCACAACCAATCGCTCGTATGCACGCGCGACGCCATCCTGGAGGAAGGCGGCGACATCGCACGCTGGGTTCGCAAGACGCCGCACCTGAGCGAGCTCACGGTACCCAACGCGCCGAATGCGGCGTTCTTCGAGGTGCCGCTGCCGCAGTTGAGCAGCCTGTGCATCGGCGCGCAGTTCGATACGCAGGCGTTCATCCGCAACCTTGCCGCGGCGGCGAATGTGCCGGGCCTGAAGCTGCTGGACTTCTCGGAGTCGATGGAGCAGCAGATGACGTGGCCGGCAGAGCGCCAGCCGGGGGGCATCACCGCCTTCGAAGACTATGAAGCCCTGCTCCAGGGCTCCCTGGGCGCGCAGTTGCGCGTGCTGATCCTGCGCAATACCTGCCTGGACCTGGCGCAACTGCAGCACCTGCAGGCCCTGCGTAGCGGGCTCCAATTCATGGTCATCCAGTCAACGATCGGCGGCTACGTCAGCCACTTCGCGCAGGATGTGTTCCCATGGCGCCACCTGGTCCCCGCAGACCCCGGACTGGCACCGTTTCGAAAGTGAAGACCCATGCCCACTGATACCGCGAACGACACCAAGATCTACGCCGAGCGCCGCGCGCGCCTCGCCTCGCACCTCGGCAAGGACGGCATCGCCATCATCCCGACCGCCCCCGAGCGCCCGCGCAACCGCGACACCGACTACCTGTACCGGCACGACAGCTATTTCTATTACCTGACCGGCTTCACCGAGCCCAACGCCTGGCTGGTGCTCGCCGGCGACGGCCGCGCCACGCTGTTCTGCGCGCCGAAGGACCTGGAGCGCGAGATCTGGGACGGCTACCGCCTCGGCCCCGAGGCCGCCCCCGCGGCGCTCGGCGTCGACGAGGCCTTCTCGGCCGCCGACCTCGACGCGAAGCTGCCCAAGCTGCTGGAGAACCGCTCGACCGTGTGGTTTCCGTTCGCCATCCACAAGGGGCTGGAGACCCGCATCGACGGCTGGCTGCAGTCGGTGCGCGCGCGCGTGCGCTACGGCGCGCTGTGCCCCGAGGAGCAGCGCGACCTGTGCGGCCCGCTCGACGAGATGCGCCTCGTGAAGGACGCGCACGAGCAGGACATCATGCGGCGCGCCGCGCAGATCAGCGCCCGCGCCCACGTGCGCGCGATGCAGCTGTCGTCGCGCATGCTGCGCGAAGGCAAGGACGTGCGCGAATACCACCTGGACGCCGAGCTGCTGCACGAGTTCCGCTTCGGCGGCTCGCAGTACCCGGCGTATTACTCCATCGTCGCGGCCGGCGCCAACGCCTGCGTGCTGCACTACCGCGCCGACGCCGCGCCGTTGCGCTCGGGCGAGCTGGTGCTGATCGATGCGGGCTGCGAGCTCGACGGCTACGCGAGCGACATCACCCGCACCTTCCCGGCCGACGGCAAGTTCACCGGCCCGCAGCGCGCGCTGTACGACCTGGTGCTCGCGAGCCAGGACGCATCGGCCGCCGCCACCAAGGCCGGCAACCGCTTCACCGACCCGCACGACGCCGCGGTGCGGGTGCTCGCGCAGGGCATGCTTGACTTCGGCCTGCTGGACGCCAACAAGGTCGGCAGCGTCGACGACGTGATCGACTCGCGCGCCTACTTCCAGTTCTACATGCACCGCACCGGCCACTGGCTCGGCATGGACGTTCACGACTGCGGCAGCTACGTGGAGCCCACGCAGGTGGGCGAGGTGAGCGAGCGGAAAGATCCGCTCTCCAACGAAGTCATCAAGAACCGCCCGAGCCGCATCCTGCAGCCCGGCATGGTGCTCACGCTGGAACCCGGCATCTACGTGCGGCCCGCCGACGGCGTGCCCGAGCAGTTCCACAACATCGGCATCCGCATCGAGGACGACGCGATCATCACGGCCAACGGCTGCGAACTCATTTCGCGCGGCGTGCCGGTGAAGGCGGACGAGATCGAGGCGCTGATGCGAGCCTGACGGCACGAGGCGGCCGCTTTCGAAGTCGCCGGCCGCGTCCTCGGATGCCACCCTGGTGCCCGCGGCCGGGCGTCGCGGTGATCGGCGGGCGCGGCACCCTCGGCCGCCATCCCAGCCTCAGCCGAACGCGCTTTCCTCGCATTCGCCCATGCGCTCGAGCTCGTTCGCTTCCGCCGCGTGGCGCTGGCCCCATTCGCACAGCGCGCGCAGCAAGGGCTTGAGGCTGCGGCCCAGCGCCGTGACCGAGTATTCGACGCGCGGAGGCATCTCCGGGAAGATCTCGCGCGCCACCAGCCCGTGCTCCTCGAGCTCGCGCAGCTGCTGGATCAGCACCTTCTGGCTCGTGTCGGGGAGCTTGCGCTTGAGCTCCGAGAGCCGGCGCGGCCCGGCAAACAAGTGATAAAGAATGATCGCCTTCCAGCGCCCCGAAAGCACCTTGAGTGCGCGCTCGGCAGGCAGCGTGGGAAGTTGCTTGATGGCCTCCGCCATGGTGACCTCCTGGTGGGTATGGCACGTCGTTGTGGGTATGAACAGCGCGGAGGGTACGGCAATATTTCGCATCGATTCTTTGTGATGCGAAGTGCCAATGAAAGCCGTACAGCTAAGGCGGACCGGAGCTCCCGACGTGCTCGAAACCGTGGACATGCCCACCCCCGTTCCCGCCGCGGGCGAAGTGCTGGTGCGCGTGCGCGCGGCCGGCGTCAATTTCTTCGAGACGCTGGTTCGCCAAGGCCGCTATGCGGAAGCGCCGGAATTGCCCATGGTGCCGGGCGTCGAGGTGGCGGGCGTTGTCGAAGCGCTGGGCGACGGTGTCGACCCGGCGTTGCTTGGTGCGCGCGTGGCCGTTCCGCTGTTCGCGGCGGGGCGCGGGTCGGGCGGCTATGCAGCCTATGTGGCGGTCGACAGCGCCTATGCATTCCCCATCCCCGACGGCCTCTCCTTCGAGGACGCCGTGGCGCTGCTGGTGCAGGGGCTGACCGCGCTGTTCCTGATTCGCCGCAGTCCGCCCAAGGGCAAAACGGTGCTGGTCACGGCGGCGGGCGGCGGTGTCGGCACGCTGCTCGTGCAGCTCGCCAGGCGCGCCGGTGCGACGCGTGTCGTTGCGGCCGCGGGAAGTGATGAAAAACTGGCGCTCGCGCGCAAGTTGGGCGCCGACCTCGCGGTCGACTACACCCAGCCGGACTGGCTCCATCGACTCACACGGCTGAACGAAAGCCGTAGCGTAGACACGGTCTACGAAACCGTGGGCGGCGCTTTGACATGTGCGGCGCTCGAAGCGCTCGCGCCGCAAGGCGAACTGGTCTTCGGCGCCGTCGGCCGCTTCGATCTGGACAAGCCGCAGCTCGAAGCGATGCTGCTCAGGAACCAGTCGCTCAAGGGTTTCGCGCTGCTTCCCTTGCTCACGCCCGCGGAACTCGCGAGCGGCCTGTCGGAACTCTTCGCGCTGGCATCGACGGGCGAGCTCACCGTGGTGCACGGCGGCCGCTACCCTCTCGACGAAGCGGCGCAGGCGCACCACGCATTGGAAAGCCGGCGCACCTCCGGCAAGGTCGTGCTGGTGCCCTGAGCCTCGGCGTTATTTTTACTTCGCCTGCAGCAACGCGCCCGCTTCGAGCAGCACCAGTTCGTTGTCGTCCGCCTTGTTCGGCTCGCGGCTGCTCGAGAACGGCAGGTTGTTGTCATTGCCGACCACGATGTGCGTAGCGTCGATCACGTCGACGTTCTCGATGGTGAAGAAAGGGAACTTCAGCACGCCGTCGTTCAGCGGCTTGCGCGCGAGCTTGTCCGGGTCGGCGATGCTGAGCAGGTCGATGTAGCCGATCTTGCGAACCGCGCCGCCCACGTTCGCGTCGCTCAGCTCGACCTTGTAGACGCGCTTGAACTTCGCGATGTCGTGGAAGCAGTCGGTGCGCTTCTGGCCTTCGGGGCAGGCCTTGTCGCTCGTGCCTTCGCCGTTGTCGCGCTCGATGACGAGGCCCGTGGTGCCGTCGATCATGTTGAAGTCGCCGATGGCGTTGCCGTTGGCTTCGAGCGGGTACTTCCAGTGGCGGCCCGTCCATTTTTCAGACGCCACGTCGAACTCCAGCACGCGCAGGGCTTCCTTGCCGTCGAGCTTCTCGTAGTCCTTCGCCTCGGCGTTCCACACCGGGCCTTCGAGCAGCGCGTAGAGCTTGCTGCCGTCCTTGGAGGAGGCCATGCCTTCGAAGCCCTTGGAGCGCTTGATCTGGAAATCGACCGCACCGCCGGGCGAGCCCGGCGTCGTCACTGCCGGATGATCGGGCGAGCGCACGGCCTTGCCATCGACCTGCGTGTCGAACACCGCGAGCACCTTGCCCTTCAGGTCGGCCTTGATGAGGAAGGGGCCGAACTCCTCGCCGATCCACAGCGCGCCGCCGGCGAACTGGAAGCTCTCGGGGTCGAAGTCCGAGCCTGTCAGGTAGCGCTGCTTGGTGCCCTCGTGGACGATCCGGAACGGCACCTTCTTGTCGGGGTCGTGCAGGAAGATCGTGTTCAGGCGATTGAACTTGCCGCTCTTGAAGTCCACCTTGTAGTGGTTCAGGTAGAGCATGAAGTCGGGCGAGTTGGCCTTGGCGCCGGCGCCGTTGTCGGTGAGGATCCAGAACGAGCCGTCGTCCATCTTCTTGATGCCCGAGTGCCCCTGCAGCGGCTGGCCCTTGAAGGGCACCGACACGCCGGTGCCGCGGCCGCCAGATAGCCCTTCGATGGTGCCCGGTGCCTCGACGCGCTTGCCCGAGGTGAACTTGCCGCTCGCCTGCAGGTCTGCCGGCGCGTCCTTGGGCGCGGCGACGAAGCTCTGCGCGGGCAGCACGGCGTGGCCGGCGAGCGTGGCGGGAAAGGCGGTCTGCGCGGCCGCGCTGCCGCAAGCGAGCGCGGTGGCGAGGGCCATGAAGGAGAGAGAGGAGAGGGAGGCAAGACGCGTCATGGCAGGAGAAGGGTTTCAGTCGAAACGCGAGACCATGCCGATGGCGCGTGACGGCGCCGTGACATCCCCGGGCTCAAGGCGCGATGTCGACCGTCACTTCGCGCGACTCGGCGCGGCCCTGGTCGTCGACCGCGCGCAGCACGTAGCGCCGGCCCGAGTCGGCCATGTCCGGCATCCAGGTGATGCCTTCGCCGGGCGCCACCTTGCCGATCAGTGCGTCGTCGGCGAACCAGTAGATCGTCTGCGTGCCCGCCGCCGCTTCGGCGCGCAGCACGAGCGGCTCGGGCTTCTTCACGCGCAGTGTGTGCCGCACGCCGCGCAACGGGGAGGTGATGAGCGGCGCCGTCTCGGAGGCCTCGCCCTTCTCGCACCCGTCGGTCGGCAGGCTCGCACGCGGCAGGCCCGCCTGGCGGAACAGCCGCCGCATGTCGCTGCCCCATTGCTCGACCACCTGCTGGCGCGCGTTGGGCTGCGGCCCGCACACCACCTTGCCGGTCGTCTCGTCGACCCACACGGCGCGATGCAGGTTGCTCACCTGGATCGGCGACTTGCCGGCGATGAACCAGGTCGTGGTGCGCACAGGGCACAGCGCATCGGGCAGGCCGCCTGTCGCGGTGCACACCTCGACCTGCCGGAGATCTGCCGGCTGCCGCGTCGCGATCTCGCCGGGGTCCAGCCGCTCGGCACGCAGCGCGTCGACCATGCGCAGGAAGAGCGGCGCCGCCGCATCGACGCCCACCAGCGCCGGATTGCTCGTGCCGTCGAAGTTGCCGACCCACACCACGAGCACATGGCGGCCGAACACGCCTGCGGTCCATGCATCGCGAAAGCCCCACGACGTGCCCGTCTTCCATGCAATGGCCGGGCGCGCGGGCAGCGTGGTGTCGGGGCGCGGCGTGTGGCGCAGCATATCGAGCGTGATGAACGATGCCTCTTCGCTCAAAAGGCGCAGCGGCTGCGTGGGCCGCTCGTCGGGCGCGGTCTGCGTGTAGCGAATCGGCTGCGCGATGCCGCCGTTCGCGAGCGTTGCGTAAAGGCCCGCGAGCTCCTCGGGCGTGACCTCGCCGCCGCCCAGCACCAGCGCGAGGCCGTAGTGCGATTCGCTCTGCAGCTTCTGCACGCCCGCAAGGCGCATGAAGTCGTAGAGCCCTGGCTTCGAGAGCTTCGCGGCGACGGCCACTGCCGGAATGTTGCGGCTGCGGATCAAAGCCTCCTGCGCGGGCAGCGGGCCGGCGAAGCGGTGGTCGAAGTTCTCTGGCGTGTAGGGACCGAACGATGTCGGCGCATCCTTGAGCATGGTCTTCGGATGCAGCAGCCCCTGGTCGAGCGCGAGCGCGTAGATGAAAGGCTTGAGCGTGGACCCCGGCGAGCGCTTGGCCTGCGTGCCGTTGACCTGCCCTGCGATCGCGTCGTTGTGCCAATCGGCCGAACCGATCAGCGCGCGCACCTGCATGGTCGAGGCGTCGAGCAGCAGCGCGCTCGCGTTGGTCATGCCCACGTCCGCGTGCGTGCGCAGGTATTGGCCCATCACGCGTTCGAGCGTGGCCTGCATGCGCAGGTCGATGGTGGTGCGCACTTCCTGCACGCCGCGCTCCTGTGCGAGCAGCATGTCGGTGGCGTGCGGTGCAAGAAAGGGGAGGCTCCCGCGCGACTGCGCGGAGAGCGCGAGCTGCGCATCGGGCGCGTGCTGCTTCGCGGTGGGATCGCGCTCGGCCCACAGCGCCCACAAGCGCTCGCGCGCCGATTGCAGTTCCGCATTGCGCCCGCGCTCGGCGATGCGCTTGACAGGGTTCTGCGGAATCACCGCGAGCGTCAGCGCTTCGGGGAGGCTGAGCTTGGCGGCGTCCTTGCGGAAGTAGATGAGGCTCGCGGCCTGCACGCCTTCGATGTTGCCGCCGTAGGGGGCGGTGTTGAGGTAGGCCTCGAGGATCTCGCGCTTGCCGAAGCGCATCTCGAGCCAGAGCGCCGCGCCGATCTGCGCGATCTTGCCCAGGGCCGTACGGCTGTCGATGCCGTAGACGCGCCGCGCGAGCTGCATCGTGAGCGTCGAGCCGCCCTGCCTGCGCTCGCCGCTCGCGATGCGCCACGCGCTGCGCACCAGTGCCGCGGGATTGACGCCGGGATGTGCGTGGAAGCGCCGGTCTTCATAGAGCAGTACCGCATCGACCAGCGTGGGCGAGATGCGGTCGAGCGGGACCCAGAGGCGGTATTGCTCGTCGCTTGCGAGCGTGAGGCGCAGCAACTCGCCGCCTTGCGCGTACACGGCGCGCGAGCTGCCGACGGTTTCGCTGAGCGGGGCGTGCGGCCAGAAGCGCAGCACGGCGAGCAGCAGCGCGATCAACGCAAAAGCCACGAGCGTTCGCCGCGCGCGCCCCGTCTTGCTCCTTCTCCCGCTCGCGGGAGAGGGTTGGGGTGAGGGTGGAGGCAGCTGATCAGGCAGCGTGGTCATAGTGGCGCTGAACCCTCACCCTAAGCCCTCTCCCGCAGGCGGGAGAGGGGACAAGGCAGAAGCCGCGTTCATCAATTGCCCACCACCTGGAAGCGCGCACCCGCCGAGCGCGAATACACGCGCCGGTCGTACATCGCCTCGCCGTATGCGGCCGGCACCACGAAGTCGCCGACGTTGGTGGCGCGCGCCTTGTAGGTCACTTCGAGCAGGTTCTTGTCGACGGCGCCGTAGAACACCACGCGGTCTTCGCGGATGTCGGCGTACTGCACCTTCCACGAGCCGCCGCCGCCCAGGCGCTTCTTCCAGATCGGTGCGTCGGCGTTGGCTTCCTCGTCGTCGCCCACGGCCTGCAGCACCGGCTCCAGGCCGCCGGGCAACAGGTCGACCAGCGCCACGTCGTTGAGCTGCGCGCGCTCCAGGCTGCGCACGCGCACCCGCACCGTGACCTCTTCGCCGAGCTTGGCCTTGGTGATCGGGTTGCCCTTGGCATCGAGCACTTCATGGAAGATCTCCAGGCCCTGGTTCACCGGCGTGGCCGGCACGTTGCGCTCGAAGCCCTGCTCGGCCCAGCTGTAGTACAGGTTGAAGTCGCTGTCGTTCGAGAGCTTGAGCTTGGCCGTACCCGTTGGCACCGCGGCACGCGTGATCGGGTTCACCGAACCCAGTGCGAGCGCCGCGGCCTGGCCTTGCGCGTTGACGCTCTGCGCCGTCAACTTGCCCTCGGCGTTCTGCGCCACAGCCTCGAAGTACGCATCGACCGCGAGCAGCATCGAGGCCGACGACAGGCTGTTGTACCAACCGTCGCGCACCATCGCGCCCATGCCTTCCCACACCTCGGGCTTGAGCGTCTTCAGGCGCGAAGGGAAGTGGCGGCCCACCAGGTGCAGCGTCATGCTGTCGTGCACCAGCGGGTCGTAGTAGGCGCCCCAGACGTTGCGGCGCTGCTTCTTCTCGGTGCGCGCGAGCAGGTCGGACCACACGGGGTTGAGCAGCTCGTTGGCCACCTGCTCCTGCTTCACGAGCTGGTAGCTCGCGGCGAGGTACACGGCGCCCAGGTCGTCGCTCCAGCCTTGCGTCTGCTTGTTGCGCCAGGCTTCGCGCAGGTTGGCCAACGCGGCCGGCGCGATGATGCCCTGGCGCGTGAGGAGGTACGCCGCCTGCGTGCGCTGGCGCCAGCCGTCCAGCGAGGTGTCACCGCTGCCGAGCCAGCCCTGCAGGTAGGTGTTGGCCTTCTGCAGCAGGTCCTGCGGCACGGGCAGCTTGTGGTCCTTGGCTTCGATCAGCAAGTGCACCGCGTAGAGCGTGGCAAAGGGATCGGTGCCCGCGCCGGGCCAGAGCGAGAAGCCGCCGTCGGCCGTCTGCCGCGCGCGCAACTGCACCAGGTAGCGCTCGAAGGTCTTGCGCGCTTCGGGCATCGGGCCCTGCTCGGGCGTGCGGCCGCGCGCCATTTCCTTCACCAGCTCGGGGCGGCTGGACAGCAGCACGGCCGGGAAAGTCTGGCTCGTGATCTGTTCGGTGCAGCCGTGCGGATAGACCTCCAGGTACTGCATGAGGCCGGTCGCGAAGGCCCACGGCGCGGCCGATATCGCCACATCGCTCTTGCGGAAGTTCGGATACAGGTCGGCCTTGCTGCTGAGCTCGCCTGCGCGCTGGAAGCTGCCCGCCTGCACCAGCGTGACGAACGGCGACGCAGGCCGCACGCTCACCTCGGTCGAGAGGCGCGCGCTGAAGGTCTTGTGCGTCGAGGTGAACACCAGCGCGGAAGAACCCAGCACCGCCTGCTCGCCCGGCTTGGCGCGCACGTTGAACTTCGTGCTCGCTTCGCCGCGCTCGTTGACCTTGAGCGTCTGCGTCGCATCGCCCACCACTTCGAGCCCGCCCGAGGCGGTGAGCGTGAGCGCAATGGGCACGTCCTTGCCCGAACCCACGATGTTGTTCGCGAGGCCCACGCCCACTTCGACCGTGTCGCCGGGCGCCATGGCGAGCGGCGCGTTCGGCAGGATCACCATGTCGCCGCGCACCACGGTGCGGGTGCTCTTGGCGGCGGTGGTCTCGTCGTTCACCGCGACGGCCATCACGCGCAGGCTGCCGTTGAAGCTCTCGGGCACGGTGTAGCTGAATTCGCGGCTGCCGTTCACATCGACGAGGCCCGACCAATAGGCCACCGGCTTGTCGCGCTTGCGCTTGAACGGATTCAGGTGCTTGCCGAGTTCGCCTTCGCCGTCGCCGCCGGGCGCGGCGCCCTGCATGAGCTTCTTGAACTCCGGCAGGATCAGGTCGAGCGTCTGCAAGGTGCCCACTTCGAGCGCGCGCTTCTGGAAGAAGTGCTTGAGCGGATCGGGCGTCTTGTAGCGCGCCACCTGCAGGATGCCCTCATCCACCGCGAACAGCACGGCGCGCGTGGGCTTGTCGCTGGTGAGCTTCATCTTCACCGTCTGGCCGGGCTTCACGAGCTCGCTGCTGGTGAGCTGCAGGTTCGCGGTGCGCTTGGCCAGGCTGGTGGCGAAGGGAATGACGCCGTACGACAGTGGGCTCATGTAGACCTCGTCCGAGGCCGGGTCACGCACGAAGTGCACGTTGATGTAGCCAGTGCCCTCGAAGTCCTTGGGCAGCGTGATCTTCTGCACCGAGGCGGTCTTGTCGGTCTTGAACCAGGCGTGGGCATACACCTTGTCGCGCTCGATGGTGATGAGGCCCGCGCCCATGTACGGCGCGCGGATGCTCACCTCGATCTCCTGGCCCGGCTCGTAGTCCTTGCGGTCGAGCGTGAGCTGCAGTTCGGCATTGCGGTCCAGCGAGCGCGAGACGTTCGCGTTGCCCGCGACGCTGTACTCGACGCGGTTGAGTTCCAGCCCGCCGGCATTGCGCACCACGTAGGCGAAGTTGCCGGGCGTGGCGGTGTTGAGCGCGACGGTGTTGCCCGCTGCGACGATGGCCAGCGGCTTCTCGTCGATCACGATTTCCTTCTTGCGCGACTCGTAGCGGTAGAGGCCGTTGTCCTGCTTCACGAGCACCGACAGCACCTTGCGCTCCACGCGCTCGATCTTCAGGTCGGCCACGGCCGTCTTCTTCGCCTGCGGGTCGATCGCGATCACGGTGGCATTGCGCGCGGCGCCCTTGCTCACGTAGCTGGTGTCGCCATCGACCTTCACGCCCACGAGATAGGGCATGTCGCTCACCAGCGTCTGCGCTTCGGCCGAGACGCTGCGCCCGCCTTCGGGCTCGAAGGCCTTGGCGAGCACGTGCACCTGGTAGGTCGCTGCGTCGAAGCGCGAGAGGCGCAGGTCGAACTCGGCCTTGCCTTCGGCGCTGGTCTGCACGCTGCCCAGGTCGTCCACCTGCTTCTCGGTGGCACGCTGCGGATCGAAGAAAGCGTAGTCGGCGAACGCGCGGAACACCGGGAAGGCCGGGCTCAGCGTGAGCGTGCCTTCGACCTTGCGGTCGGGCGCGGGCGTGCCGAAGAGGTTCTGCACGTCGATGAGCGCCTTCAGGTCCTTGGGCTTGACCCAGCCTTCGGCCACTTCGCTGCTGAGCTTGGCGACGACCTTGGTGCGGTCGGGCAGGAACTCCTGCACCTTCACCGTGGTGCTGCCGATGAGCAGGCCTTGCACTTCGGGGTTGCCCGGCGACGACTCGCGCGGCAGGTAGAGGTTGACGGTGTAGTTGCCGGTGGGCGAGGTGTCCTGCGTGGCGTGGGCGATTTCCGCCGCGCCGCCGGGACCGAGCTTGAGCTTTTCGCGGCGCACGCTGAGGCCGCGTGCGTCGATGATCTCGGCCTCGAGCGGCAGGTCGCGCAGCGACGTGGCCCAGTTGCCCGCCTTCACCATCATCGCGATGTGCATGGTGTCGCCCGGGCGGTAGATGCCGCGGTCGCTGAACACGTACGCCGTCATCTGGTTCGGCACGCCAGCCGCGCGCAGGCCGCCGACGTCGAAGCGCGAGATGTCCAGCGTGCGGTCGGTGCGGTTGAAAGGCAGGAAGCTCAGGTCGCCGTCCTTGCGCACGACCAGCACCACGGGTGCCTTCTCGCGCTGGTAGCCGGCGAGGTTCGGCAGCTTCGCGGCGCCGGTGGCGTCTGTCGATTGCGACGCGACGATCATCCCGTTGCGACCCCACACCTCGACCAGCGCGCCGGCGACCGGCTGGCCGTTGGCGATGCTCTGCACGAACACGTCGCGCGTTCCGTCGAGCGACTTCTTGGCGACGATGCCCAGGTCGGTGACGAGCACCAGGCGCTGGTCCTTCTGGTCTTCGGGGTTGCCGCTCTCGGGGTCGCCTTCACCTTCCGGCTGCTGTTCTTCCTGCTGTTCCTCCTCGGGCTGCGCCTGTGCGGCCTCACCCTCGGCCGCCTCCGGCTTCTTCTTGGCCTTGGGATCGAAGCCCTGCACCTTGAGCAGGAACACGCCGCGGCGGTCGGCCACGTCGCTGCGCAGGTACTCGGCGAAGTCGACGGTTTCGTAGTGCGCCTTGCCGGCGGGAATGCTGAGCGGAATCTCCTTCTGGAAGCGGTCCACGAGGTTGTCCGACTGCAGGCCGCCGTTGAACTGCGGATGCGCGAAGTCGCCGTTGGTCTGCGTGACCAGGTGCTGCAGCTGCTGCGGCAGCAAGCGGCCGATTTCCAGGCGGATGCCGGGCAGGTCGCGCACGAGGATCGGCAGCTTGCGCTCGCCCGAAAGGGCGAGCAACGAGCCCTGGCTCATGATGGTGAGTTCGGGCGCGAAGGTCTTGAGCAGGCGCACGTCCTGCCGCGCCGCGCCGAGCTGGTAGCCGCCCGGCGTCTTCAGGCCCTTGGCCACGCGCACCAGCAAGTAGCGGCCGCCCTCGGCTTGCGGGAGACGGAAGCTGACCATCTCGGTCACTTCGCGCTCGCTGGCAATGGGCTGCAGGTTGATCTTCTTCGCGCGGCGCAGAACGGCGTCGGTGACCTTCGAAGGATCGGCGGACCAGTCGAACTTTTCTTCGGGGTCACCCTTGGCTTCTTCGGTGGCGGGCAGGAGCCAGGCCTGCACCACGCGCGCCATTTCGCGCTCGTGCACCGGCATCGAGGCGGTGACGTGCATCACGTGCTCGGGTTCGCCACTCTCGCCCGTGACGATGGTCGGGTCGATGCTCGAGACGTCGAGGCTGAAGAGGCCCGGGATGTCGACCGCACGCGAGATGTCGTTGCGCTGGCCGGGCCCGCCCTTCTGCGCGACCGTGCCGGAAGCGAGGCTGAGCACCACAGGGCGCGTCTTCTCGGGAATGGGCAGCGGCTCGGACTGCAGGGTGGCGGTCAGGCGCAGCTTGTCGTAGCTGACGGTGAACTTCTCGCTCGCGCACTTGCCCACGCTGAAGATCGAGGTGCCGCAGGCCTGGTCATAGGTCAGAACCAGGCGCTTTTCGAACTCTGCCGTGTTGACCGGGTGCGAGAAACGCACCTGGAAGAGCGCGCGCCGCACGTTGGCCTGCACCGGGTCTTGATAGAACTCCGCGCCTGCGATGCGCGCGTTGAATTCGGGCGAGGTGAACTCGTACTTGCGCTGCTCGATCTCGATGTGCGGTGCGAGCGCGTCCTTCGAGAGCTGCACCTTGTACGGCTGGCCGACCGGCCAGTCCTGCGCGGGAAGAAATTCGAGCTTCTTCTGGCTGCTCCACGTCCAGCGCCCGGCAATGGCGGGCTCGATGGTGACGCCGGTCGCCTCCTGGCCGATGCGCGCGATCGGCGCGACCGAGGCGGTGAAATTGATGACGACCGGGTTCGGTCCCTTGTCGTTTTCGATCTGCGTGCGCGGCGGCGGCACGATCTGCGCTGTCGAAACGACCGGCTCGACGCGGTCTGGCGTGAGACCGTGCCACCACTTCAAGACATGCGGGCTGGCGAACCAGCCGGCCAGCACCAGCAACGCCAGCACGACCAGCCAGGCCAGCCGTTGCTGCAGCCACTGCAGCCCGAAAAGAAGAAAGGCGCCCACGATGCGCAGCCACCCCGGGGGTCGCCAGGAACCGATGAGTCCGCGTGCCAGCGGACGCAGAAAACCGAGTGCACGGCCGAGGCCGGTGAAGAGCACGTCGCTGAGCGACGCGAGTTTTCGATTGGCAACTTGAAGCATGGAAGCTCCCCCGATGTTTTTGTTGGCGCCTGGCAGTCTCTGGTCGATCTGTGAAACCACGGCGCTGTGTATGAAGTCTGCGTGAAAACTGCACAGGCCCGCGCACCGGCCTGGTTCGAATCAAAAGGAAAGGGCGGGCTTGTTCACCATCAACCAGAACACGACGGCCATGGCCACGAAGGCCGGATAGCCGAGCCACTCCCAATAGCGTTGATAGCGCGCATACAGCGGCGGCAGCGGCATCGCGTCCTCGTGCGCCTGCCCGGCCATCGCGGCCATGCGGATCTGCAACCACACCACCGGCAACCAGCAAAGGCCCGCGAACGCGAAGAGCCCCAGCGACACCGCAAGCCACGGCGTCGAGAGCGGCCAGCCCGCCATGTGGGCCAGCGCAAAGCCGGTCACGGGTTGCAGGATGACCGTGGGCGTGGTGAACCACCAGTCCGCGCGCACCACCAGCCGGCTCACCACCGCCTGCGCCGGTACGCTGCCGCTTCGGTTCGCAAAGAACATGTAGAAGGCCGAGCCCAGCCCCGTGCCGACCATCAGCACGCTGGAGACGATGTGCAGCCACTTGAGGACGAGGTAGGTGTTCATGGCGAGGTGCGCCGGTACAGGTGCCAGAGCAGCGCGGCGATGGGCAGGTTCTTGAGCAGCGGGCCCAGCGGGTGCAGCCACAGCGCGGGCTGAAGAAAAGTGGCCACTGCGGTCATGAGCACCATCAGGCCGAGGGCCGCAAGGTAGCTGGCGCGGCCGGGCCGCAACCAGAGCGCCAGCCCGATGGCAATGTCGGCCGCCGCGCCACCGACGATCAGCAGCTGCACCAGCCAAGGCGGCGATGCGATGCCCGCATCGGCCAGCACCTGGCGGCTCTGGCCGTTGAGTTCGACGATGCTGGCAAAGGCGGTGAGCAGCCAGACCGCGACAAGGCTCAGGCGCAGCAGGCGGTCGTCGTCGGCCGGCCGGTTCATTGGACGGGCGATATCTCGTCGATGACGTCGGTCACCATGCCCCAGCGCGCGAACTCGGGCTCGAATTCGGGCAGCGTTAGCAACCCTGCGCAAGCGTGCGCGCCGACAGGGAGCGCGTCGCCGCGCGCGAGCCGGCGGGCCAGCAGGATCGCGGCCATGCAGGGAATCTCCGGGCCATGGTTGTCGTCGGCGGCGATGTGCCAGGCGCTGCGCGCAGCGGCTCCTTTCGCATCGGTGCCTTCGACGCGCACCACCATGCCGCCCAGCGCCGTGCCGAGCGCGTCGAAGACGCCGCCTGCCGAATGCAGCAGCGGCGCCAGCTTCTGCGGCGCGCGCAGAAGGCCCGCGCGGTGCATGAATGCCATGAAGGCGAAGGCCTGCTGCGCGATGCCGACTTCGAGCGCCGCTCGGAACATGACCGACTGCACGCCCGCATAGCGCGACGGAAAGAGTTCGAGATCGGGGATGTCGCACAACGCCCCCCGGCGCGGCCGCATGCGCGCGAACTGCACCTTCACCGGATTCGCCCAGCCCGGCTGTTCGGTCCACTGGCCGTTTTGCCAGACGCGGATCGGCTCGCCGCAGTAGGCGAGCACGCCTGCGAGCGTGGCCTCGCCGCGCGGTGCGCCCTGCGCCGGCGCAATGCAGATGTCGATGCTGTGGATGCCTTGCCAGCCGGCCGCGAGATGGTCAACCACCGCCGACGAGAGCGCCGGCACGGTGCTGGCGCCTGCAACGGCGGTTCGCCGCGCATCGCGGAAGGCGGCGTCCATCGCGGCGGGAAAGTCGCAGACGAAGCGGCGGCCGTCGGCCAGGTCGATGTAGTGCGCGCCGGCGGCCGCGACGGCCTGCGGCACGCGGTAGTCCTGGTTCTGGAACGGGCCGGCGGTGTGGATGACGAGATCGACGCCCAGGTACCCCAGGCCCTGCGCAAGATCGGGCGCCCCTGCATCGACGCGAACGCCGCGCGCATCGCTGCCCAGCGATTGTGCAAATGCGGTCGCCCGCTCCAGGTCGCGCCCGCCGATCAGCAACTCGATACCGGCATCACCCGCCAACGCCAGGCAGATGCGCGCGCCGAAATTGCCATAGCCGCCGAGCACCAGCGCCTTCATGCCAGGCTCGATCCGGCCACGTGGCCGCGCGTGAATGCTTCCTCGAAGATCGAATAGCCCGACCAGTCCGCGTGCGCGAACGACAGTCGCCCCGCGACGACGCTGCCGCGGTGCGCATCGTCCGGCGCCGTGCGCTGCGAGCCGATCTCGGCCAGCAGCCCTGGCCGGGGAATCGACATGGCGTGGCCGTAGCGCGTGATCTCGATGCGCGTGGCGAGCGAGGGCAGGTCCGGGTGCGGCACCGACAGCTCGGTGAGCAGGTCGTCGCGCCAGCCGGTCCAGGGGCGCTCCAGCAGCAGCTTGCGGCCGTCGGCGGTGTCGTAGCTGCTCGGCCCCAGCGGGCGGTACCAGCTCAGCACTGTGCCGCGCGGCGTGGGATCGAGCGTCTGGTGGCGCGCATCGACGTAGCCCAGGCCGCGCGTGCCGTAGATCACGTTGTCCCAGCTCGGCGCCGCGCCCACGCGGTCGGCCAGCGGACCGCGCAGGTGCACGTTGGCAACGAGCCAGGGCGCGTAGCGCACGTGCGCGGCGGCGTGCTTCAGCACCTCGGGTGCGTTCTCGACCACGCGCGCGGCAATGAACACCGGCAGCGCGACGATGCAGCGCTCGGCCTGCCAGCGCACCAGCGATTTCGACGCGGCGTCCCACGCATCGACCTCGACCCCGCCGCGCAGCTCGGCAATGCGCGTGACGACCTGGCTTGTGCAGAGGCGCTCGCCGAGCGGCGCGGCCAGCTGCTTGCTGAGCCAGCCGTTGCCTTCGGGCCAGGTGAGTACGCCATCGCGCTCGGGGTTCGCGTCGTTGGCGCTGCCGCTCGGATCGCCAGGCGCGTGGAAGCCATGCCGGCTCGCGAAGTAATGAATGCCCGCCCAGGCCGAAACCTGCTCGATGCCCGCGCCGTAGTCGTCGCGGCAGCAGTAGTCGAGGTACCAGCGCAATTGCGCATCGCTGAAGCCTTCGCTGTCGAGCCAGCGCGAAAAGGCGATGGCATCGAGCGCCAGCAGCTCGGGCGTGACCGCGACCTTGAGCGTCGGAATGGCGAAGTGCGCCGCGTGCTGCAGCGCGTCGATGCGCTGCGCGAACTTGCGGTATTGCGCGATCGTGTCGGCGCCCACGCCGTGCACGGGCAGCAGGCCGTCCTGCCACTCGCCGTGGAAGAACAGGCGCTCCTGCGGGCTGTGGCAGAGGGTGCGCTCGTCGTATTCCCAGCGGCCCGCCACGCGCTGGCGCAGGCCCAGTTCCTCGAGCAGGTCCTGCACCTCGCGCGCATCGTCGCCGGGCACCGGCAGGTAGTGCGCGCCCAGCGGGCAGGCGATGCCGTTGACCATGCCGCCGCGCGCATTGCCGCCGGCGGCATCTTCCAGTTCGAGCAGGGTGAAGTCCTCGATGCCCGCGAGCCGCAAGGCGCGCGCGGCCGCAAGACCGGCAACGCCGCCCCCTGCGATCACCACGCGCGTGCGCTTCACCGCTGCGGGCGCCTGGCTCCTGAGTGTGCCGTCGCGCATCGCGTGGCCGCGCGCAACGTCGATGCCGGTGAATCCGCCTTCGATGGCCGGCGGCACCTCGCACCCGGCCAGCGCCAGGGCGCCCGCCGCACCCGCCACGCCGAGGAAGTCGCGCCGTTGCATGGTCTCGAAGCTAGTGGGCCATGACCTTGCCCCACTCCTGTTCGTAGGTGGTGACAAGAGTCTGGTTCGACAGGCGGTTCACCTCGGCCGGCACGCGTGCCATGTCGAGCGGAAAGTCGAACATCAGCGGCAGCGCCGAAGGCGAGAGAAATCGCAGACCCGGGGGCAGCGCATCGGGCATCCGGTAGGGCCGGCGGCTCGCGATGATGTAGCCCCATTCGCCGAAGCTGGGCACATGCGCGTGGTAGGGCGTTGCGCGCAGGCCCACCGATTCGATGGTCGTCGCCACGGTCCAGTAGCTCTTGCGCGCCACCAGCGGCGACGTGGTCTGGATCACGGCATAGCCGCTGGCCGACAGGCGCTTTTCGAGCAGCGAATAGAAGCTGTTGGTGTAGAGCTTGCCGATCGCGAAATTGGTCGGATCGGGAAAGTCGACCACGATGACGTCGAACATGTCGCCCGGCTGCTGCAACCACTGGAAGGCGTCGGTGTTGACGATCTTCACCTTGGGCGAGGACAGCGAATGCGCGTTCAGCGCGGCCAGCGTTTCATGCTCGGTGAAGAGCTTCGTCATGTTCGGATCGAGCTCCACGAGCGTGATCGATTCGACCGAGGGGTACTTCAGGATCTCGCGCACCGCCATGCCGTCGCCGCCGCCGAGCACGGCGACCTTCTTGGGCGCGCCCTGCGCGGCCATCACCGGATGCACCAGCGCCTCGTGGTAGCGGTACTCGTCGCGCTCGGCGAACTGCAGGTTGCCGTTCAGGAAGAGGCGATGCCCGAGCTGCCCGCGCGTGACCACGATGCGCTGGTAGGGCGACGTGGCGCTGAAGACGATGCGGTCTTGATAGAACTTGTCTTCGGCCAGCGTGGTGATGTGGTCGGCCCAGACGAAGGCGGCCAGCAGCGCGGCCAGCGCGAGAAAGCAGGCGAGCGCATGCGCGCCGATGCGCCGCAGTTCATGGCGAAAGAGCCACAGCGCCCACACCGCCACCGCGGCGTTCATGAAGCCGAACAGGAGGCCGGTGCGGATCATGCCCAGCTGCGGCACGAGGATGAGCGGAAACGCCACCGACACCGCGAGCGCGCCCAGGTAATCGAAGGTCAGCACCTGCGAGACCAGGTTCTTGAGCACGATGTTGCGCTTGAGGATGCGCATGACCAGCGGGATCTCCAGGCCCACAAGCGTGCCGACGACCATCACGAGGCCGTAGAGCAGCAGCCGGAAGGCGCTGGGCACGTAGGCGTTGGCCAGGAACAGGATCGCCGGCAGCGCGCCGCCGATCAGCGCCACGAGCAGTTCGATGCGAAGGAAATGCGCCGGCAGCTGGCGGTCGAAATAGCGCGAGAGCCAGGAGCCCACGCCCATCGCGAACAGGTAGGTGCCGATGATGGTGCTGAACTGCAGCACCGAATCGCCGAGCAGGTAGGAGCTCAGCGCCGCCGCGCTCAGTTCGTAGACCAGCCCGCAGGCCGCGACCACGAACACGCTGGCGAGCAGGGCGATCTCGACGGGCTGCGGCCCCTTGGCCGGCAGCGCCGGGCTGGCAGGCGTGTCCATGGATCAGGCGGCCGCCGCCGGGCCGCCCCGAGGCGAGCCGCGCCTCCCCCTCGGGGGGTGGCGAATGACACGTAGCGAAGCGAAGTGCAAAGCCGGGGGCTAATGGATTGCGGCGGCGACGATGATGCAGATGCCCAGGCTCATCGCGGCGACGACCAGGCCCAGTGCCACGTTCTGCTTCTCGACGATCTCGCCCCACAGGTCATAGGGCGTGATCTTGTCGATGATGAGGAAGCACAGCCAGAAGATGATCACGCCGATCAGCGCGTACACG
Organism: Variovorax paradoxus; assembly: GCF_000834655.1. Taxonomy (GTDB): domain Bacteria; phylum Pseudomonadota; class Gammaproteobacteria; order Burkholderiales; family Burkholderiaceae_C; genus Variovorax; species Variovorax paradoxus_F. The sequence continues at coordinate 55,622 of NZ_JXQQ01000008.1, read as the reverse complement.
AGCGATCCGAGGACCACGCCCGGTTTCAGCCATTCAAATCCCATGGGGACCTCCAGTCGTAGTAGTAAGAGACATCGCGCAGATCTTCGCCGTCATTTGTGGCCGCCGCCACTCGAATATCCGCCGTAGGAGCCGCCCGAGCTGCGATAGCCCGAGCCGGTGGTGTTGTTGGTGCAGGTGCTCAGGATGATCAGCAGGATGATGATCACCACGATGATGATGATGATCGTGCCGCAGCCCAGGCCCGAGGCGGCGCTCACCGGCAGCGCGTCGCCGCGCTTGAACATGTCCTTCTTGGCATCGAGCTTGAAGGCGGTCGCGACCACGCCGCTGTCCAGCTTGATGCCCGACGACCACGTCAGCTCGTTGGTCGAGCGCTCCATCGACAGCAGCGCCGGGCCGCTGGCGAAGTCGCGATTGAAGGTCTTCTGCCCGCGCTCGACCTGCCAGTAGAACTCGCCCGCCACGTAGGTGGTCTCGGCGTTGTAGGCGTACTGCTGCTGGTAGCGCTTGCTCAGGTAGGTGGCGGTGCTGCCGTTCTCGGCCATCACCGGCGCGCCGGTGGTCGGCTTGACCATGCTCCAGCCGTCCTCGGCATCGACCAGGAAGCTGAAGCCGCGCTTCTTGTTGTAGAGCAGGTACTCGTCCCACCCGAAGTGCTCGTCGTCGCCGGGCTCCACGCCCATGCGGTGCTGGAAGCCCACCACCTGCCACTGCGCGCCCTGCAGCTGGCCCATGGTGCCCAGGGCGATGAGCGGGCGCACCGGCTCGTCCTGCGTCGCGTGCTTGAGCTCGCCGCCGATGCCCTGCGACAGGTCGATGATGCTGTTGCACGAGCGGCATGTGATGCTCTTGCTGTCGGCCAGGTTCACGGTGACCGGCGAGCCGCAGTTGGGGCAGTTGAAGCTGCGGCCCTTTTCGTCCTTCGCCGATTCCTCGCGCAGCCCGGCCAGTTGGAGGTCTTCCAGCTGCACCGAGCGGCCGAGGTAGGCGCTGGGCTTGGCGGTGCCGTAGTCGATGCTGAGCACCAGCCCCTTGTCGTTGCGCAGCTCGACCATCGCGAACGGCCGGCCGAGATCGGGCAGGTGCGGCAGCTCGCCCTGCGCGGAGGTGAGCGCGACCTGCTCGTTCGAGGTGACCGTGTAGCTCTGGCCCGCGAAGGCGCTGGTAGCGCCCACGCGCAGGTCGACCGGCGGCGGCGCGGTGCGCTGCAGGTCGAAGGGCAGCGCGAAGACGTAGGCGCCGTTGTCCTCGCTGAGGATGGCGGTGCGCTCGTCGTCGAGCGCGGCGATCCATTCGGTCCAGCGGCCACCCGGGTAGGTGTATTGCAGCCGGCCGATCAGCGTGAAGGGCTTGTCCTGGATGCGGCCGGTGGCGAACAGCTGGAGTGGGCTGAAGTCGTCGAACAGCTCGGCCATCTTGCCGGTGCGCGCGAGCGTCTCGCCCTGGCGCACGACGGTGCTCTGGCAGTAGGGACAGACCGCGTGCGTCGATTGCGCCGAGCGGAATTCGACCGGCGCGCCACAGCCGGGGCAGGGCGCGCGGTAGTAGCGTTGGTTGCCGGTTTCCTCAGCCATGGCAACCAGCGACAGATGCAGTTATGAGGAATGCCGTGAAACCGGCTCTGCCGAGCCACGGGCATTGCCCCCTGCAAGGGGGGAGGAGAAGCGACACGGAGTGCGCGAAGCCTGGGGGTTAAACCAGCTTCTTGAGCAGGTCTGCCTTCTTGGCGTCGAACTCTTCTTGCGTGAGGATGCCCTTGGTCTTGAGCTCGCCGAGCTTCTCGAGCGTGGTCATCACGTCGGCCGGGCTCACCACGGCCACGGCGGGCTGGGATGCTGCGGTGGTCGTGGCCGCAGCCGCTGCGGCCGCGTTCGGGCTCAGGCCCTGCGCGAGGTTCTGCGCCAGCACCTGGCCGAGCGCCACGCCGGCGCCCAGGCCCATCGCGTCGCCCGCGATGCCGCCGCCGTTGGCTGCGCCTTCGGCGAACTTGGGGATGGCCTGCGCCGTCTGGTACTGCATGAACTTGCCCATGTCGTTGCCGACCATGCCCATGCCGATCTTCTGGTCGAGGATCTTCTGCAGCTCTTCGGGCAGCGAGACGTTCTGGACCGTGATGTTCTCGAGCTTGATGCCGATCTTCTCGAACTCGGGCACGAGCTGCGCGGCGAGCGCCTGCGCGAACTGGATCTGGTTGGCCGCGAGGTCCAGGAAAGGCACGCCGCTGGAAGCGATGGCGTTGCTGATGTTCTGCAGCACCAGGCCGCGCAGCTGGCCGTCGAGGTCGGCAACGCTGTAGATGTCGCGCGTGCCGGAGATCTCGGTATGGAACAGCTTGGCATCGCCGATGCGGAAGCTGTAGTTGCCGAAGGCCCTGAGGCGCACGGCGCCGAAGTCCTTGTCGCGGATGGTGATCGGCTGGGGCGTGCCCCACTTCTGGTCGACCTGCTGGCGGGTGCTGAAGAAGTAGACGTCGCTCTTGAAGGGGGACTCGAAGAGCTTGTCCCAGTTCTTCAGGTACGTGAGCACGGGCAGCGTCTGCGTCGTGAGCTTGTACATGCCGGGGCCGAACACGTCGGCCACCTTGCCTTCGTTGACGAAGACGGCCACCTGCGATTCGCGAACGGTGAGCGAGGCGCCGTTCTGGATTTCCATCTCGGCCATCGGGAACCGCCAGGCCAGCGTGCCATCGCCGGTCTCGGTCCACTGGATGATGTCGATGAACTGTTTCTTGATGAAATCCATCAGTGCCATGGTTGCTCCTCGTCTTCAGGTGTTTTGTCCGAACTGTGCATATTGCCACATCGTCTTGACAACGCCCCGTGCTTTTGGTCATGTCTCGCACCGGCCATGCGGCGTATGGCTTGCACGACCGAGGTCTACAATCGGCGCCCCCAGAAGAAGCGCCACCAGGAGCTACGGCACATGTCAGATTCGACCCCCTCGACCTCATCGACTCCCACGCCCGAAGACAAACGCGCCGAGCTGCGCCGTGCCGCCCTCGAGTACCACGAGTTCCCCGTCCCCGGCAAGATCGCCATCGCGGCGACCAAGCAGATGGTCAACCAGCGCGACCTGTCGCTGGCCTACTCGCCCGGCGTGGCCGCGCCCTGCGAGGAAATCGTCAAGGACCCGCTGAACGCCTTCAAGTACACCTCGCGCGGCAATCTCGTCGGCGTGATCAGCAACGGCACCGCGGTGCTCGGCCTGGGCGACATCGGCGCTCTGGCGTCCAAGCCGGTGATGGAAGGCAAGGGCGTCCTCTTCAAGAAGTTTGCCGGCGTCGACGTGTTCGACATCGAGATCGACGAGAAGGACCCGGCCAAGCTGGTGGAGATCATCGCTTCGCTGGAGCCCACCTTCGGCGCGATCAACCTGGAAGACATCAAGGCCCCGGACTGCTTCTACGTGGAGCGCGAACTGCGCAAGCGCATGAAGATTCCGGTGTTCCACGACGACCAGCACGGCACGGCCATCACCGTGGCGGCAGCCATGGTCAACGGCCTGAAGGTGGCCGGGAAGAACATCGCCGACGTCAAGCTGGTCACCTCCGGCGCTGGCGCCGCGGCGCTGGCCTGCCTGAACCTGCTGCTCAAGGTGGGCCTCAAGCGCGAGAACGTGTTCGTCACCGACCTGGCCGGCGTGGTCTACGAAGGCCGCGAAGAGCTGATGGACGACGACAAGCGCCAGTACATGCAGAAGACCGAGTTGCGCAAGCTCTCGCAAGTGATCGTCGGCGCCGACGTGTTCCTGGGCCTCTCGGCCGGCGGCGTGCTCAAGCCCGAGATGGTCGCCAGCATGGCGGCCAAGCCGGTGATCTTCGCGCTGGCCAACCCGAACCCCGAGATCGCCCCCGAAGACGCGCACGCCGTGCGCCCCGACGTGATCATGGCCACGGGCCGCACCGACTATCCGAACCAGGTCAACAATGTCCTGTGCTTCCCGTACATCTTCCGCGGCGCGCTCGACTCCGGCGCGACCACGATCACCGACGAGATGGAAATCGCCGCGGTGCACGCGATTGCCGACTTGGCGCAGGCTGAGCAAAGCGAACGGGTCGCTGCCGCGTACGTCGGTGAAAAGCTGTCCTTCGGCCCCGAATACCTGATTCCGAAGCCCTTCGACCCGCGTCTCATGATGAAGATCGCGCCGGCGGTGGCCAAGGCGGCCGAGGAAAGCGGTGTGGCAACGCGTCCGATCAAGGACATGGACGCCTACCGCGACAAGCTGCAGAACTTCGTCTACGCCTCGGGCACGACGATGAAGCCGATCTTCGAAGCGGCCCGCCGCGCCTCGAAGAAGCGCGTGGCGTACTGCGAGGGCGAGGAAGAGCGCGTGCTGCGCGCCGCGCAGATCGTGGTCGACGAAGGCATCGCGCGCCCGACGCTCATCGGCCGCCCGGCCGTGATCGCGCAGCGCATCGAGAAGTTTGGCCTGCGCCTCAAGGAAGAGCTCGACTACGACATCGTCAACGTCGAGCAGGACCACCGCTACCGCGATTTCTGGCAGACCTACCACCGCATGACCGAGCGCAAGGGCCAGACGGTGCAGACCGCCAAGATCGAAATGCGCCGCCGCCTCACGCTGATCGGCGCGATGCTGCTGCACAAGGACGAGGTCGACGGCATGATCTGCGGCACCTGGGGCACCACGCTGATCCACCTGCACTACATCGACCAGGTGATCGGCAAGCGCCCCGGCGGCTGCGAGAGCACCCCGCAGGACGTGCCGGTGTACGCCTGCATGAACGGCCTGCTGCTGCCCGACCGCCAGGTGTTCCTGGTCGATACGCACGTCAACTACGACCCCTCTCCCGAGGAACTGGCCGAGATCACGACGATGGCGGCCGAGGAAATGATGCGCTTCGGCCTCAAGCCCAAAGCCGCGCTGCTGTCGCATTCGAACTTCGGCACCAGCAACGAGCCCAGCGCCATCAAGATGCGCAAGACGCTCGACCTCCTGCGCGTGCAGGCACCGTGGCTCGAAGTGGACGGCGAAATGCACGGTGACGTGGCGCTGGACAGCAAGCAGCGCGCGGTCGTCATGCCCCACAGCGCGCTGGCGGGTGACGCCAACCTGTTGGTTTTTCCAAACATCGACGCTGCCAATATTTCGTACAACCTGCTCAAGACGGCAGCAGGCGGCAACATCGCCATCGGCCCGGTCCTGCTCGGTGCGGCCAAACCTGTGCACATTCTCACGGCCAGCGCGACTGTTCGACGCATCGTGAACATGACAGCCTTGACGGTGGCTGACGCAAACGCCGAAAGATAGGCCATTCGGCGAAAGTGGACGCTGACTTAGCGGCCCACTTTCGCCCTTTGCGACTGCTCAAACTTTGGGCAGTCGCTTGCTATTTTGGCCAGCGTGGTGCACACTCGCGGGCTTGAATTTGCGGGTTAACCCCGAGGTTGAGCGCAATTCGAACCCCCCGCTCTTTTCTCTTGTGGTGTCCCATGGCGGCTTACGCCTCGCTCACGTCCTCAGTCTCAAAGTTTGCGCTCACCAGCCTGATGCTGTTGGCGTTGACGACCGGGGCCGAGGCCCGCGGTTGGTTCGGCGCAGGAAAAACGTCCGCTGAGGAATCGATTGCACTGACCGATCTTCCGGTCCAGGGCCAGCGAACCTATCAGGCCATCTTGAACGGTGGCCCCTTCCGGTACGAAAAGGACGGCACTGTATTTGGCAATCGCGAGCGTCTCCTGCCGCCGGCACGGCGCGGCCACTACCGGGAGTACACGGTGACGACACCGGGCGCTCGCAACCGGGGTGCCCAGCGAATCGTCTGCGGCGGCGAGCGGCGCACGACACCCGAGGCCTGCTGGTACACGGCAGACCACTATGCAAGTTTCAGACGGATTGCGCCATGAGCGATGAAAACGACCTGAGCGGCGCCCCCAAGCGCCCCGAAGAAATGATGATGACTATGGAAAGACCAGCGGAGATGACCTTATCCCTTCGTGCCGTACGCCCGAACATCGTGCAATCGATCCGCGCGTTCCGCGTGAACGACCTGCAGGACGCCGCCAACGCGGCCGGCCAGCACTTCCTGTACGCGAACCTGGGCAACGCCCAGACCAAGCAGGACGTGCTCGACCTGATCGCCCAGCAGTTCACCTTCCCGGCGCACTTCGGCAAGAACTTCGACGCGCTGTACGACTGCATGACCGACCCGTTGCATAAATCGGGCCCGCAGCCAGGTTTCGTCATCGTGCTCGAGCAGATTCCGGCCAACGCCAAGTTCGACAAGGAAGCGCGCGAGCAGCTGCTCGACATCTTCCGGGACGCTTCGGATTACTGGGGCGACCGCAAGGTCCCCTTCCGGTGCTTCTATTCTTTTCTGTAGCCCGTTCTGCATCTACCAGCCAAGCAGAACGGGCGAACGAGGCTCAGCCCACCGCTGAAACCCTCGATGGCATCGAAGTGAACCCCAACGCCGCCGCAACGGCCGCCGCCAGCACCGAGCCGGCCGGCGAAAAAATGCCGACCGACAAACTGGTCGACGTGTCGCCCCTGGCTTTGCGCATGAGCAGCCCCTTCAACGCAGGGTACTGGCTGGCCGCCGCGTAATCGCAGCAACCTGCCTGAATGAAGAAAGCCCGTCGACGACGGGCTTTCTTCATGGGGGAACGGCCTGGGCCAGTGCAACGTATTCGGCCACCGGCACTTCCTCGGCGCGCCGCTGGGGATCGAACTCCCCCTCGAAGCCGTGCGTCTCCAGCCATTTGCCCAGCGTGTGCCGCAGAATCTTGCGGCGCTGGCTGAAAGCCACCTGCACGATCTCGCCCAGCCGCGCCGCATCCACCGCCGGCGGCTGCGCCAGCGGCACCATGCGCACCACGGCGCTGTCCACGCGCGGCGGCGGATCGAAGCTCTCGGGCGGCACGAACAGCACGTTCTGCATGTCGTAGCGCCACTGCAGCATCACGCTCAGGCGGCTGTAGTCGGAGGTGGCGGGCCTGGCCACCATGCGGTCGATCACTTCCTTTTGCAGCATGAAGTGCTGGTCCGCGATCAGGTGGGCAAAGCCCAGCAGATGGAACAGGATCGGCGTGGAGATGTTGTAGGGCAGGTTGCCCACCACGCGCAGCGGTTTGGGCGCTGCCTTGGCCGCGAGCTCGGCGAAGTCCACCTTCAGCACGTCGGATTCGATGACCTCCAGCTGCGGATGCTCCCGCAGCCGCTTGGCCAGGTCGCGGTCGAGCTCGATGACCGTCAGGCGCCCGAGCCGCTCGACCAGCGGCTGGGTGAGCGCCGCGAGCCCCGGGCCGATCTCGACCATCGCATCGCCGGGCTGCGGCGCGATCTCGTGAACGATCGCATCGATGATCCCGCCGTCGGACAGGAAATGCTGCCCGAACCGCTTCCTGGCGATGTGTGCCATCGATCAGGACTGCGGCGGGTCGCGGTATTCCACGTACGCGCGTGCGCGCACTTCCTGCACCCAGGTGGTGAAGGCTTCCTCGATGCGCTGTTCGCGCAGCACGTTGCGCGCGGCCTCGCGCTGCTCCGTCTGGGTCAACTTGGAATCGCGGCGGCCGACCACCTGGATCAGGTGCACGCCGAAGCGGGACACGACGGGGTCGCTGATCTGGCCCGGCGACAGCCGGTCCATGGCTTCCTCGAACTCGGGCACGAACTGGCCGGGGCGCGACCAGCCGAGGTCGCCGCCTTCCTTGGCGCTGGCGTCCTGCGAGTTGTCGCGCGCCAGGCTCGCGAAGTCGGCCGTGCCGGCCTGCACGCGGCGCTTGAATTCCGCCAGCTGCGCCACCGCCTGCGCCGTGGTGCGCTTGGGGTCGTTCAGCAGCAGGATGTGACGCACCTGGGTCTGCGTGACGGTCGCGTCGAGCGAGCCGATCTGCGCCTTGGCCAGCACCTTGAGCACATGGAAGCCGGCGCTGGAGCGGACCGGCCCGGCGATGCCGTTCAGCCCCGTCGATTGCACGGCGTCGACGAACAGCGGCGGGTAGCGGTCGGCCGTGCGCATGCCGATGGCGCCGCCGTTGGCGCGGTCGGGCGAGTCGGAGTTCTCGCGCACCAGCTTGGCGAAGTCCTCGCCCGAACGGGCGCGGTCGGCGATGCCTTGCGCCTTCTTCTGCGCGGCAGCCACCTGGGCGTCCGTGGCGTTCTCGGGCAGGGCGACGAGCACCTGCGCGAGATTGAGGTTCTGCAGGGCCGCATTCTTGGTGGTCGAGTTGCGCTGGTCGCGCAGGTACTCGTCGGCTTCGGTGTCGCTGATCTTGATCTTCGACTCGACTTCGCGGTCGCGCAGGCGCGTGAGCAGGAGCTGGTCGCGCAGGTCGCTGCGGAAGTCAGCCAGCGCGATGCCTTCGGCGGCCACGCGGCGGCGCAGCTCGACCAGGCTGATCTCGTTCTGGCGCGCCACGGTCTGCTCGGCCTGGTCGATCGCCACGTCGTCGACCTTGATGCCGCCTTCCTTGGCCAGCTGCAACTGGGCGCGCTCGACGATCAGGCGCTCGAGCACCAGGCGCGCAAGTTCGGCGCGCGGCACGCGTTCCGCATCGGGGTTCTCCTTGAGCAGGCGAGTCACCCGCGTCTGCACGTCGGTGTTGGTGATCGGCTCGGAGTTGACCAGCGCGACGATGAATTCAGCCGCCCGCTGCACGGGCGCCGCAGCCGGCGCGGCCGGGGCGCGCTGCACCGGCGGGGGCCCCAGGCGCGGACCGGCGCGCATGATGTCCGTGATGCCGCTGCCAGAGCGAAAGCCCTGCGCACCCGACGTTGCGGCCATTGCCGCGAGGCAGCCCAGGGTGATGATGGAACGGATGTGTTTCATGGCGGTGCTCAGTCAGTCGTCTCAGTCGTAGTTGGTGAAGCGGCTCGGCGCCTCGCCAGGTTGGCGCAGGGGTTCGTAGCGCTGGATGTTCTGCCGCAGCGCCTGCATCGGGCTCGAGCCGATGCTGGAGAAGCCGACAAATTCGAGCTGGAACATGATGCGGGTGTTGGCCGTCACCTGGCCGGTGGTGATGCGTTGCAGTACCACGCGCCCGATCCAGCAGCAGCCGTCGTACTCGAAGCCGAGCACGCCGTCCGTGAGTTTCTTGTCCTGCAGGTCGTAGTTGAGACGGCCCACCGCATACCAGCGGCCGCCGCCCTGGCCCTTGCCGGGGCCCAGGTTCTTGCCCTTGTCGCCCCACAGGTCGTTGAGCGGCCATTGCCAGCCCACGTCGATCGACTTGTTGCCGTCGTTCACCGCCGTGGTGTTCGGGTTGGCCAGCAACGCGGCCTGGTACGCCGCGCTCGGGGCCTGGTAGCGGAACGCCACGCTCAGGTTGTGATACGGCTCGGGGTTGTAGCGTGCGCTGAGCGCCGCACGGGTGGAGCGGCGCGTGTCGGGGTTGTACTGGACGAGCGCGTCGGTGCTCCACTTGGGCGTCCAGTTGATCTGGCCGCCGACGAGGAAGTCGCTCGCGCGGTCGGTGACCGGCAGGCCGCCGGGCAGCGTGACTTTCTGGTCGGCGAAGCGTAGCCGCTGCGCGATGCCGATGCGGGCCGCCTCGACACCGGTGGCGGGATCGATCAGCCGAGAGGTCACGCCCAGCGTGAGCGCATTGGTGTCCGAGATGCGGTCGTTGCCCGAGAAGGCGTTCTCGGTGTAGATGGTCGCGAAGCTGAAGTCGTTGGCGGCCGAGTCGTAGTTCGGCAGCCGGCTCTGGTCGCGATACGGCGTGTAGACGTAGTAGGCGCGCGGCTCCAGCGTCTGGCGGAAGGCGCGGCTGAAGTAGGTGGCGTCGCGCTCGAAGATCAGGCCGCTGTCCAGGCTGAACGTCGGCACCGTCCGGTTGGCCGAGGTCGGGAAGAAATAGAGCGCGCCGTTCTGGCGCGGCACGCCATTGACGTATTGGACCCCGTTGACCGTGATCGTCGGAATTTCGTTCTGCGGCCGGTAGAAGTTGTAGGCGGTCGAGTTCAGCTGCAGCTTCGGAATGACGAACGAACTCGGCGTGATGAACGGCCGGCTGATCGTGGCCAGCGCGAATGCCCGGTCGCCATCGGGCTGCGACTGCTGCGTGAGGTCGAAACCGGGCTGCCCGCTCAGGATGCTGTTGACCCGGAAGCGCGTGTAGTCCAGGTTCAGCGAAACGTCGAAGCCGTGCCAGTCGTACTTGTTGTAGTTGGCCGTGATCTGCGGCATGCGGTCGTACGACGGCACGATCGGCGACAGGTTGTACTGCAGCGTCTGGTAGCGCAGCGTGCGGACCTGGCCGCTCCAGTCGTCTTTCGTCCAGTTGAGCGAGGCCTCGTTGGGCAGCTGGCGCTGCGCGAGCGTCGGCGTGCGCGTGAAGTCGCGCCAGTAGTCGTTGTCGCTGACGCGGTTGATGTTGATGTTGGCCGACAGCGAATCCAGGCCTAGCGCCTTGGCGTCGAAGTCCTGGTGGTGGTTCGCCCAGATGCCCCAGCGCTTGGTGCTGCCCGGTGCCGCGGTCAGGTCCTTGGCCTGGATTTCTCCCTTGGCCAGTTGCTCGAGCTGCGAGGCACGCAATTCGTTGTAGCGCTGGCCCACCAGGCGGTCGGCGCCCATCAGGTCCAGGCGGATGCTGCCGCTGTATTCCTTCTCCATGTACCGGAACTCGGTGCCCAGGTTGAGGCCGCGCTTGCTCATGATCGTCGGGGTGATCGTGGCGTCGCGGTTGGGCGCGATGTTCCAGTAGTAAGGCTGCGAGATCTCGATGCCGTTGGTGTTGTCCACGCCGATGGTGGGCGGCAGGAGGCCGCTCTTGCGCGCGTTCGACAGCGGAAAGCTCACGCTCGGAATCGGCGGCGTGCTGATGCCCATGAAGCTCAGGCGCGCGTTGGTGGCCACGCCCTCGTTCTCCTCGGTGTCGGTGGTGATCGTGGCCGCGGTCAAGAGCCACGCCGGCATCCAGCCCGGGAAGTCTTCGCGGCGGCAGGTGGTGTAGGTCGCGCGCCGGGCGATCGACACGTTGGCGTCGACGAAATCGATGCGCTCCGCATCGCCGTGGCCGCCGTTCGCAAGGAACCGGTAGCGCACGTTGTTGAAGAAGCCCTCGAAGGTCTCCAGCTTGAGTTCGAGCTCGGGACCTTCGTACACGTTGCCGGCCTGGTTGACGCGCACGTTGCCCGTCGCCTTGGCGCGGTCGTCGGGCTGGTAGTACTCGAGCCGGTCGGCGGTGATGGCGACCGGGCCGCGCCTGAGCGTCGCATTGCCTTCGACCACGGTTTCCAGGTCGGGGCGGCCGGACATGCGGTCGCCCGTCACCAGGCTGGGCAGCTGGCCGCGCTCGGTGGGCGGGACGACTTCGGTCAACAGCGGGGTGCGCTTGAGCGTCAGCGGGCCGTCCAGGCCGTTCGCAGGCTGAGCGTAGGCACCGTGCGCCTGGAGCAGCGCCAGCGACAGCATGGCCAGCTTCAGCGGCGGGCTGGCGCGTCGCAGGGCAACACGTCGGCTCATCAAGCCTCCTCGCAGGCCGTTCCGAGGAAAGCCCGCGGCTCCCCCGAGGAGAGCAGCGAGCGCACAAGGTGCCAAGCGTGAGGGCTTTGGGTCGTAGGCATCGGTTCGGAACGAAAGATCGTCGGGGAGACGGCGCGGCAGGCCGGCGGGTTGCAGGGGCCGGCAGCAACCTCTGTTCGATCGGTGGCCGACCGGAGGGGGTTGCCGCGCCAGGCGGATTTGTAGAATCGATTATCCATGACAGCACCCCCGCCCCCGGCCTCATTGGCCCCACGCCCCGCCGAGGCCCTTCTCTGGACAGATCCGCAGCGCGCCGAAGTGTTCCGGGCCTGGCTCTCGGGCATTGCCGTCGCACAGCATCTTCTGCCGGACACCGTGCGCCTCGCCTCGGCCGATGCGAGCTTTCGCCGCTACTTCCGCGTCGACACCAGCATCCCCGGCACGCCGACGCGCATCGTGATGGACGCCCCGCCCGACAAGGAGAACAGCGATCCCTTCGTGCAGGTGGCCAAGCTCATGGCCGAGGCCGGCGTCACCGCGCCGCAGGTGCTCGAGTGGGACCGCCCGAACGGCTTCCTGCTCCTGGACGACCTGGGCCGCCAGACCATGCTCGATGTGATCGACCCGGCCAAGCCCGATGCCAGCCGCCCGCTCTACGACCAGGCGATCGACGCGCTCGTCCGCTGGCAGCTGGCTTCCAAACCGGGCGTGCTGCCCCCCTACGAACGGGCGCTGCTCGAGCGTGAACTGGCGCTCTTTCCCGAGTGGTACATTGGCCGCCACCGCGGCGTAGCCGTCGAAGGCAAGCTGAAGGAGCGGCTCGAGCGCAGCTTCAAGCTGATCGTCGAGAGCAACCTGGCGTCGCCCAGCGTCTACGTGCACCGCGACTTCATGCCGCGCAACCTGATGATCAGCGTGGCCCCCACGCTCGGCACTGGCGTGTCCTCGCTGCCCCCCGAGGGGGCACTCGCCGCCTCGGGGCGGCCCGGCGGCGGCTCGGGCACCACCTTGGGCGTGCTCGACTTCCAAGACGCCGTCTACGGCCCCATCACCTACGACATCGCCAGCCTGATGCGCGACGCCTTCCTCAGTTGGGACGAGGAGTTCGTGCTCGACGTCACCGTGCGCTACTGGCAGGCCGCGCGCAAGGCCGGGCTGCCGGTCGACGAAGACTTCGGCGCCTTCTATCGCGCCGTCGAATGGATGGGCCTGCAGCGCCACCTCAAAGTGGCCGGCATCTTCGCGCGCCTCACGCTGCGCGACGGCAAGCCCCGCTACCTGGCCGACACGCCGCGCTTCATTGCGTACATCCGCGCCACCGCGAGCCGCTACATGGAGCTCACGCCGCTCTTGCGGGTGATCGACGAGGTCGAGGGCACCTCCGCGCTCACGGGCTTCGCCTACGGCCGGGTCTGAGCCAAGGTTGCAGAAAACCACCCGTGTTGCCCGCACCACCGCTGCATTTTTCGCTCCTTATTTCATAGCATGCCCCGTTTCCATTGCTCCGTGCCGCTGAGCGCCGACGCCGCTTTGGCGCTGCCGCCCGGGGCCGCACGCCATGTGCAGGTGCTGCGCATGCAGCCCGGCGACGCGCTGACCCTGTTCGACGGCGCGGGCGGCGAGTACGAGGCGACGATCGAGCGCATGGGCCGCAGCGATGTCTCGGTGACGGTCGGTGCCCACTTCGCAGTCGAGCGCGAGGCGACGCGCGCGGTGCACCTGGCCGTCGGCATGCCGGCCAACGAGCGCATGGACTGGCTGGTCGAGAAGGCCACCGAGCTGGGCGTCGCGAGCATCCAGCCGCTGGCCACGGCGCACGGCGTGCTGCGTCTTTCGGGCGAGCGGGCCGAGAAGAAGCGGGGGCACTGGGAGGCCATCGCCATCGCGGCATGCGAGCAATGCGGCCGCAATCGCGTGCCGGTGATTCACCCGGTGCGGTCGTTCTCGGGCAACGCGGGCTTCATCGACGCGCAAGCCGAAACCGGAGGCGCAGCAGCGCGCTTCGTCCTGAGCCTGGCCGAGGGCACGCAAAGCATTGCCGCCGCCGTTGCGGTGCACGCCCCCGACAACCGTGAGGTGCGCGTGCTGAGCGGCCCCGAGGGCGGCCTCAGTGCGGCCGAGGAGCAGGAGGCCATCGCACGCGGCTTTGCGCCGGTCACGCTCGGCGCGCGCGTGCTGCGTGCCGAAACCGCGGCGCTCGCGGCCCTGGTGTTGCTCGGCGGCGCCTAGGGGGTGTTTTCCGCGACGCGCGCGCGGGCAGGCTGCGGAAGAATGGGTACCTCCCCCTTTCATCACGACAAAGAAGGACCCTCCGCCCATGTCCCGTTCGCTGCGTCTTGCCCCTCTCTTTCTCGCCGCGCTGTGCGCCGTCCATGGCGTCCATGCCCAGAGCAACGCGGTCGCGCCCACGCCGGCGCAGGTCAGCCCTGAAGTCGAGCGGACCTACACCCAGCTGATGGCCTCGCCGGCGATCCAGAAGCTGCTGGACGCGGTCAAGGCCGACCACGAGCGCGCGGTCGAGGAGTTGAAGACGCTCACGGAGATCGAAGCGCCACCGTTCAAGGAGCAGAAGCGCGCCGAAGCGTTTCTCGCGCGAATGAAGGCCTTGGGCCTGGCGGACGCGAAGATCGATGCCGAAGGCAACGTCGTGGGCCTTCGCAAGGGCGTGGGCAACGGCCCGAAGCTCCTGATCTCCGCGCACCTCGATACGGTGTTCCCCGCCGGCACCGACGTGAAGGTGAAGGAGCGCGACGGCCGGCTCCACGCGCCGGGCATCGCCGACGACACGCGCGGCCTCACGGTGCTGCTGTCGTGGCTCAAGGTGCTCAACGACAACAAGGTGCAGACGGCGGGCGACCTCCTGATCGTCGGCAACGTGGGCGAGGAAGAACTGGGCAACCTGCGCGGCATCAAGGCGATCTTTCGCGACCACCTGGACATCGACGGCATGGTCGGGCTGGAGCCGTCGCCGGACGGCCACGTGCTGGTCCTGGGCACCGCGAGCCATCGCTACGAGGTCAACTTCAAGGGCCCGGGCGGCCACAGCTTCGGCGCATTCGGCCAGGTGCCCAGCGCCATCCACGGCATGGGCCGCGCGATCGCCAAGATCGCCGACGTGCGCACGCCGAGCTTTCCCAAGACCACCTTCACCGTCGGCACCGTGGGCGGCGGGACCTCGGTCAACACCATCTCGCCGGATGCGCGCATGGCCATCGACATCCGCTCGGACGACATGGCCTCGCTGCTGGAGACCGAGAAAAAAATCCTCGCGGCCATCGACGAAGCCGTGGCCGAGGAAAACAGGCGCTGGAACGTGACCACGCTGAGCGCGAGCCACAAGCTGATCGGCGACCGGCCCGGCGGACGCACCCCGGCGGACTCGGTGATCGTCGAGGCGGCCACGCGCTCGAACACGGCCTTCGGGCACAAGACGCTGCTGCGCGGCGGCAGCACCGATGCCAACGTGCCGATCTCGCTGGGCATCCCGGCCATCATCATCGGGGGCGGCGGCAAGGCCTCTGGTTCCCATGCGCTGAGCGAGTCGATCGACGTGACAGATGCCTGGAAAGGCGCGCAGAATTCGCTCGTGACCGTGCTCGGGCTCGTGGGCGTGCAGGGGGTCACCCCCGCATTGCTGCCCAAACGCCCGGCACGTACCAAGTAATTTGTCACGTTGCAAGTTCGAAAGTGGGCGCTCCGCTCAGGGCTTGCGGTCCGTCACACGGAAAATGCGACGGTTCTGTCACACACCAAGGAAATGGCCATGGGATTGCTCGATTCAGTACTCGGTCAAGTGCTCGGAGGCGCTGGCCAACAGCAGCAACCGCAAGGCGGAGGCATCGGGGGATTGGGAGATCTCGGCGGCCTGGCCGGCGCACTGGGTGGCCTGCTCGCCAACAACGGAAGCGTGGGCGGCCTGGGGGGCCTGGTCTCGAAGTTCGAGCAGGCCGGCATGGGCGATGTCATCGGCTCATGGATCGGCAAGGGGGACAACCAGCCGGTGTCGGGCGACCAGCTCCAGAACGCGCTCGGCGGCGACACCATCGCGAACATAGCGGCCAAGCTCGGCATCAATGCCCAAACGCTGCTGCCCATGCTCGCCACCATGCTGCCGGCCCTCATCGACCAGCTCACGCCGCATGGCAAGGTACCGGATCAGGGGCTGGGCAACCATGACGACCTGCTGGGTTCGCTCAGCGGCTTGCTGCAAGGCAGGCAGCCCTGAGCGAGTCCCGCCTCACCAGAATTCTGGCGCCCGCGAGGGCGCTTTTTTTTGGCCGGCACCTGGCCGACGCTCGGCTGGCGCTCGGGAGGCGAATCCCGTAGAACCCTCGCCATGAACCGCAACCTCTGGCTCCTGGCCATCTGCCAGGGCCTCTTCCTGACCAACAACGTCACCTTCATCGCCATCAACGGGCTGGTGGGCCTTGGCATCGCGCCGCGCGGCTGGATGGCGACGCTGCCGGTGATGGGCTACGTGGTGGGCGGCGCGCTCACCACCGGGCTGGTGGCGCGCACGCAGCAGCGCTTCGGCCGCCGCGGGTCGTTCCAGATCGGGCTGGCGGTGGCGCTGGGGTCGGCGCTGCTGTGCGTGTACGCGGCAATCTCGAAGAATTTCTGGCTGCTGTGCTTCGCGACGGTCGTGGCCGGCTACTACAACGCCAACGCCAACCTCTACCGTTTTGCAGCGGCCGAACTCGCGGCGCCGGAGTGGCGCGAGAAGGCGGTGTCGCTGGTGATGGCCGGCGGCCTGATCGGCGCGGTGGCGGGCCCGAACCTCGCATCCGCCACGCGCGAACTCTTCGCCGTGCCGTTTGCGGGCGCCTACATCGCGCTCGCGGCGGTGGCGCTGCTCTCAATGGCGGTGATGCGCTTCATCGACTTCCCCGCGCCGCTGACCCGGCAGCAGGCCATGGGGGGACGGCCGCTGTCAGAAATCGTGCGGCAGCCGGTGTTCATCGTCGCCGCGGCCGCGGGCGCCCTGGGCTTCGGTGTGATGAACCTGCTGATGGCCGCCACGCCGATCGCGATGCAGATCTGCAGCCTGCCGTTTTCCGATGCGGCGCTGGTGCTCGAATGGCACGTGATCGGCATGTTCGCGCCGGGCTTTTTCACCGGCCACCTGATCCGCCGCTTCGGCGCGCTGCCCGTGATGGGCGTGGGGCTCGCGCTCAACCTGGGCTGCATCGCGGTCGCGCTGTCGGGCGTGGAGCTGCAGCACTTTCTCGTGGCGCTGTGCCTGCTGGGCGTGGGCTGGAATTTCCTGTTCACCGGCAGCACGACGCTCTCGCTCACGGCCTACACGGCCGAGGAGCGCGACCGGGCCCAGGGCGCGCTCAATTTCTGCGTGTTCGCGACGCTGGCGCTGACCTCGTTCGCCTCGGGCGTGCTGGTCACGACCCAGGGCTGGCAACTGCTGAACTACGGCTCGCTGGTGCCGGTGGTGCTGACCGGCGCGGCACTGCTGTGGCTCGCGCGGACCCGGCGGCGCTCGGCCGCTGCCTGACGTTGTCTGGTCAGCGCGGCGGGAACCGCTTGTCGAGCCAGCGCTGCAGCGCGGCGAATACGGGCTCGGCGTCCAGCTCGTTGAAGATCTCGTGGTACAGGGTCTCGAAGCAATGCGCTTCGACCCTGCCGCTGGGCGCGGCGGCCGCAGCGAATGCGCGGCTCGCGGCGGGCTTCACGAGCCGGTCGTCGCCCGCATAGATCTGCAGCGTCTGCACCGGCCAGCGCGCCGCCGCCTCCTGCACCGTGGCGCCTTCGTACGCCAGGAACCGCGCGAGCCGGCTGCCGATGCGGTCGTGCGTGAGCGGATCGTCGCGATAGGCCTGCACCACGGCGCGGTCGTGCGAGAGAAAGTTGTCGTCCAGCCCGTTGCCCACGCGCAGGTTTGGCGCGATGCGCGGAAGCACCGCAAGCAGCGCCTTCTGGAACCCGCTCAAGCCCGGATCGAGCCCCGGCGACGAGAGCACCAGGCCGTCGACAGGCCGCACGCCGCGTGCGACCAGACTTGCCGCGACCAGTCCGCCAAGGCTGTGCCCCAGCAGCACGACCGGCACGCCGGGGTTCTCGCGGCGCGCGTCGTCGATGACCAGCGCGAGGTCTTCGACCAATCGAAGCTCGCTCGGCAGTCCGCCGCGCGCACCGGTCGATTCGCCGTGTCCGTGATGGTC
Organism: Variovorax paradoxus; assembly: GCF_000834655.1. GTDB lineage: Bacteria > Pseudomonadota > Gammaproteobacteria > Burkholderiales > Burkholderiaceae_C > Variovorax > Variovorax paradoxus_F. The sequence continues at coordinate 38,015 of NZ_JXQQ01000008.1, read as the reverse complement.
GTGCGCCCAGACCGCGAAGCCCCATTCGTGCAGCCGCTTCGCGAGCCCGTGATAGCGCCCCGCATGCTCGCCGAGCCCGTGCACCACGACCACCACGGCGCGAGGCGCCCCGGCGACGGGCAAGCGGCGCAGCGCCAGCGTCTGGCCGTCCGGGGTGGACAGCGGCACGCGCTGCGGCAGCGGCAGCGCGTCTCTCACAGGTGCACTCTTGGCAAGTCGCTCAAGCGGCCGCCGGCTCCGTGGCTGCGGCGCGGTGCGCGACCGGCAAGGCTGCGATGACCTCGGCCACGGCGGCCGTGAGCTTCTTGGCGTACGGCACGTGCAGGAACTCGTTGGGTCCGTGCGCGTTGCTCTTCGGGCCGAGCACGCCGCAGACCATCATCTGGGCCTTGGGGAAGCCGGCGCTGAGCATGTTCATCAGCGGGATCGTGCCGCCCTGGCCGATGTAGCCGCAGGACGCGCCGAAGTGCGCCTGCGAGGCCTTGTTGAGCGCGTCCTCGAACCACGGCGTGATCGTCGGCGCGTTCCAGCCGGTGGCGCCGCCGTTGCTCTCGAAGGTGACGCGCGCCTGATAGGGCGCGTTGTCTTCCAGCAGCTTCTTGAGGTTCTGCACCGACTCGGCCGCATCGACCAGCGGCGGCAGGCGCAGCGAGAGCTTGAAGGCGGTGTAGGGCCGCAGCACGTTGCCCGCGTCCTTCAGCGCCGGAAAGCCTTCGGCGCCGGTGACCGACAGCGTGGGCTTCCAGGTGCGGTTGAGCAGCGCCTCCACCGGGTCCGTGGTGGTCGGCAGCGCGAACATGGTCGAGCCGCCGCAGTCGTAGTGCGCCCATGGAAAGCGCTTGTAGACCTCGTCGCCGAGGATCGCGGCCGTCGCCTTGGCTTGCGCGAGGCGGTCGGCTGGCACTTCGCAATGGAAGCTCGCGGGCAGGAGGCGGCCGGTGGCGCTGTCTTCGAGGCGATCGAGCACCTGCCGCATGATGCGAAAGCTCGAGGGCACGAGGCCGGATGCGTCGCCCGAGTGGATGCCTTCGGTCAGCACCTCGACCTTGAGCGTGCCGCTGGCCATGCCGCGCAGCGATGTGGTGAGCCACAGCTGGTCATAGTTGCCGGCGCCGGAATCCAGGCAGATCACCAGTTCGACGTTGCCCAGGCGCGGACGCAAAGCATCCACGTAGGGCAGCAGGTCATAGGAGCCGCTTTCCTCGCAGGTCTCGATCAGGCCGACGATGCGCGGATGCGCCACGCCCTGCGCCTTGAGCGCCTGCAGCGCGGCGACGCTCGCATACACCGCATAGCCGTCGTCGGCGCCGCCGCGGCCGTAGAGCAGGCCGTTCTCGTACTTGGGCGTCCAGGGGCCGAGGTCGTTGCGCCAGCCGGTGAATTCGGGTTGCTTGTCCAGGTGGCCGTACATCAGCACGGTCTCGCCCATGTCGGTGCCGGTGGCCGGCACTTCGAAGAACAGCACCGGCGTGCGGCCTTCGAGGCGAACGATCTCCAGCTTGAGGCCTTCGACCTTCTGGGCCTCGACCCAGGCGGCCGCGTTGCGCAGCACGGTCTCCAGGTAGCCGTTGGCCGACCAGTCCTTGTCGAAGCCGGGCGACTTGGCGGGGATGGCGATGTAGTCGGTGAGTTGCCTGACGATGTCGCCGTCCCACTGGGCGGTGACATCGGAGAGGGCGCGCGTCGCGTCGAGCGTGCCGGCAGGCATTTCGCGGTGCAGGGGGGCGTTCATCGGTGGGTTCTCCGCGTGGGACGAAAAAGCGCATTTTGCGCCTCGCGGCGAGCGCGCGTAGAGTGCGGGCGATCTCAACCCGGAGCGCAATGTGAGCAAGGCAACATCGACTCGGATCAAGGTAGGCATCGGCGGCTGGACCTACGAGCCCTGGCGCGACAACTTCTATCCCAAGGGGCTCGCGCAGGCCAAGGAGTTGAACTACGCGAGTCGCCACGTGAGCGCCATCGAGATCAACGGCACCTACTACAGCACCTTCAAGCCCGAGACCTTCCGCAAATGGCACGACGACACGCCGGCGGACTTCGTGTTCTCGATGAAGGCCTCGCGCTTCACCACCAACCGCAAGGTGCTGGCGACCGCGGGCGAGTCGATCCAGCGCTTCATCGACAGCGGCGTGAGCGAGCTGGGCGACAAGCTCGGGCCGATCGTGTGGCAGTTCATGCCGACCAAGCAGTTCGATGCGGAGGACTTCGAGGCCTTCCTGGAACTGCTGCCGAAGAAGGAAGGCAGCCGCGTGCTGCGCCACGTGATGGATGTGAGGCACGAGAGCTTCATCACGCCCGCGTACAAGGCGCTCGCGAAGAAGCACAAGGTCTCGACCGTGTTCACCGACGCGGACAAATTCCCGTCGTTCGAGGAGCCCGAAGGCGACGTCGCCTATGCGCGGCTCATGATGGCCGATGCGAAGCTCAAGACAGGGTATGGACCGAAAGCGCTCGATGCCTGGGCCGAGCGCGCGCAGGGCTGGACCGGATCGCCGAAGAAGCGCGACGTGTTCGTCTACTTCATCAATGGCGCAAAAGAAAGAGCACCGGCCGCGGCCGGTGCCTTGTTGGAGCGCCTGGGGTGGAAGCCCCCCGAAGAGGCTTAGGCCGCAGCCTGAAGCGACGGCTTGGCGCCGAAGCTGATTTCGCCGGACAGCTGGCCGCCTTCTTCGATCACGATCTTGCCGTAGCGGATCTTGCCGGTGACCTTGCCGGTCGAGTGGATCACGAGCTTTTCGCGCACCGTGAGGTTGCCGTCGAAGACGCCGCGGATTTCTGCGATGTCTATTTCGGCCGAGCCCTTGAATTCGCCCTGCTCGGCGATCTGCATCAGGCGCGAGTCCATGGTCGCTTCGACCAGGCCTTCGACCACGAGCGTGTCGCAATCGGTGATCTCGACGCCCTTCAGCTTGATGTTCGGGCCGACGGTGAGCTTGCTGCCGCCTTCCTTGGCGACGGGTGCTGCCGCTGCGGCGGCATTGAGGCCGCCCTGCTGCGCGGTCAACGAGGAGGGATTGACGGGCGTGCCCGACAGATTGGTGCCCGAACCGACCAGCGGTGCGGGGCGGGATGTCAACGAGTCGGTGTCACGATCGCGCTTGCCGAAGAAGGGGGACTGTGTAGCCAATGGGGAGCTCCTCAAGAAAGGGACTATCGTAAGAACGCACTTACGGCGTGCCGCACTTCATTGCGCAAGAGGCGTAACCGAATAAGACGATGCGCCTCGACAATGGCACGACAGTAGACCCTAATCCACGGACGATGACGACCCCCTTGCAAAGCACCGCCGCATCCCCCGTTCATGCAGTGGCCGAAACGGCCGTGGGCGACGCCCGCTTCGGCAAGCCGGCAGACGGCTGGCGGCGCGCGTTGTTCTCGGTGATCTTCGAATCGGAATCGCGGCTGGGCCGCCTGTTCGACCTGATCCTCATCGCGGTGATCGTGACCAGCGTGGTGGTCGTGATCCTGGACAGCGTGCAGTCGATCCACCAGCACTGGGGCCGTGTGTTCGGCGTGCTCGAATGGGTCTTCACGGGGCTCTTCACGCTCGAATACATCGGGCGCCTGGCCTGCGTGAAGCGGCCCTTGCGCTATGCCACCAGCTTCTACGGCGTGATCGACCTGCTTGCGCTGCTGCCGACCTTTCTCGTGGTGCTCGCGCCGGAGTTCGCGTATCTCATCGACGTGCGCATCCTGCGGCTCCTGCGCGTGTTCCGCATCTTCAAGCTTTCGCGTTACTCGGTGGAGTACCGCGCGCTGGTGTCGGCCGTGGCGGCGAGCCGTCGCAAGATCACGGTGTTCGTCGGCTTCGTGATGCTGGTGGTGCTGGTGATGGGCACGCTGATGTACGTGGTCGAAGGGCCGGTGCACGGCTTCACGAGCATTCCGGTGGCGATCTACTGGGCCATCTCGACGATGGCCACGGTGGGCTTCGGCGACCTCGTGCCCAAGACCGACCTGGGCCGCGCGATCGCCTCGGTGATGATGCTGCTGGGCTGGGGCGTGCTGGCCGTGCCCACGGGCATCGTGACCGCCGAGATGGCACGGCGCGGCCCCGACGACGAGGTCGTGCCGCTGACCGGCCGCGGCATCCTCGCGATGACACCGCCGCCCGCCACGCCGCCGCGGCGGCTCACGCCGGCTGCCAGACGACGCGCCCTTGCGCAGCATCGTCGAGGCGCGCGATGAAGGCATTCGCTTCAGGCTCGGGGAGGGTGAAGGCGAAGTGCACCTCGTCGGCGTGCTGCACGCTGTCGAGCACCGCGCCGACGGCAGCCATCTCGCGCCGCACCAATCCTTCGAGCGCATAGGGCACGGCGCAGCGCAGGCTGCGCTGCCGCACCAGCGGCACGAGCGTGGCGCCGAGCAGCGCCTGCGCAATGGCATCGGTGTAGGCGCGCACGAGGCCGCCGGCGCCGAGCTTCACGCCGCCGAAATAGCGCACCACGGTGGCGAGCGAGCCCTCGATCTGTTGATGGCGCAGCACTTCGAGCATGGGGCGGCCGGCCGTGCCGCCGGGCTCGCCATCGTCGTTGGCGGCCGATTGCCCGCCCGCCATCAGCGCCCAGCACACGTGCGCGGCCTGAGGGTGCTCCGTGCGCAGCGATGCAACGACCGCCAATGCGGCGGCGCGGTCTGCCACCGGCTGCACGCAGCCGATGAACCGGCTCTTCTTGATGACCAGCTCGCTGTGAACCGGCTGCGCCAGCGTGAAGCTCATCCGGTGCGTTCGCGCGCGGTGTTCAGCCGCCCCGCTCGAACTTGAAGACCGCCGTGCTGGCGCGCGCGTTGGGCAGCCAGCGCACATCGCGCCCGTTCTGCAGGCCGAAGGCATCGAGCACGCGCAGGTTGTTCTTGCCGGCAAGCACCTCGAAGTCCTTGTAGGTGCCCACGCGGATGTTGGGCGTGTCGTACCACTGGTAGGGCAGCCGCCGCGTCACCGGCATGCGGCCGCGCGCCACGCTCAGGCGGTTGGGCCAGTGCGCGAAATTAGGGAAGGCGACGATGCCGATGCGGCCGACTCGCGCGGTCTCGCGCAGCATCACCTCGGCGTTGCGCAGGTGCTGCAGGGTGTCGATCTGCAGCACGACGTCGAAGGAGGCGTCGTCGAACATCGCGAGGCCTTCGTCCAGGTTGAGCTGGATCACGTCGACGCCGCGGCGAATGCACTGCAGCACGTTGCCGTCGGCGATCTCCACGCCGTAGCCGGTGCAGCCGCGCTCGCGCTGCAAGAGGTCGAGCAGCGCGCCATCGCCGCAGCCCAGGTCGAGCACGCGCGCGCCTTCGGGCACGAGCGCGGCAATGAGTTTCTGGTTGTCGAGGTCGCTCATTGGATTTCCTTGGCGACGCGTTCGAAGTACGAGCGCACCACGCCGATGTAGCGCACGTCGTCCAGCAGGAAGGCGTCGTGGCCGTGCGGCGCATCGATTTCGGCGTAGCTCACGTTGCGGCGGTTGTCGAGCAACGCCTTCACCAGCTCGCGGCTGCGCGCGGGGGAGAAGCGCCAATCGGTCTTGAAGCTCACGAGCAGGAATTTGGCGGTCGCCTTCGCGAGCGCCGTGCTGAGCTGGCCTCCGTGGCTGCGCGCGGGGTCGAAGTAATCGAGCGCGCGGGTGATAAGGAGGTAGGTGTTGGCATCGAAGTACTCGCTGAACTTGTCGCCCTGGTAGCGCAGGTAGCTCTCGATCTGGAATTCGACGTCCTGCGTGGAGTAGCGGTAGTCCAGCCCCGCCGCCTCGCCTTCGACGGCGCTGCGCAGGATGCGCCCGAACTTTTCGTTCATCACGTCGTCGCTCAGGTACGTGATGTGGCCGATCATCCGCGCGATGCGCAGGCCCCGCTTGGGGATCACGCCGTGTTCGTAGAAGTGGCCGCCGTGGAAGTCGGGGTCGGTCACGATGGCGCGGCGCGCCACCTCGTTGAAGGCGATGTTCTCGGCCGTGAGGTTGGGGGCGCTGGCCACCACCACGGCGTGGCGCACGCGATCGGGGTACTGCAGCGTCCACGAGAGCGCCTGCATGCCGCCGAGGCTGCCGCCCATCACGGCCGCGAGCGTCCGGATGCCCAGGGCATCGAGCAGCACGGCCTGCGCATCCACCCAGTCTTCGACGGTGACCACCGGGAAGTCGGCGCCGTAGACCCGCCCGGTGACGGGGTTCACGTGCATCGGGCCGGTCGAGCCGAAGCAGGAGCCTAGGTTGTTCACGCCGATCACGAAGAAACGGTCGGTGTCGACGGGCTTGCCCGGGCCGACCATGTTGTCCCACCAGCCCTCGGAGCGGGCCTGGCCTTCATAGACGCCCGCCACGTGGTGCGAGGCGTTCAGCGCATGGCAAACCAGCACCGCGTTGCTGCGGTCGGCATTGAGGGTGCCGTAGGTTTCGTAGGCGAGCGTGTAGTCGCTGATCGATGCGCCGCTGCGCAGGGCCAGCGGGCCTGCGAACTGCATCGACTGTGGACTGACGACCAGAGGAGGTGACGACATGAATGAAAAAACCCGGCCTCGCCAAAAACGAGCCGGGTTCCGGTGCCGTCTTTAGCTGAATTTATAAAGCGCCCGCAAGCTGTAGCAAATCGGCGCGGAGCAAAGTATATCCCCCAGGCGGCGCGCACTTCGTGTCGCTTCGCCAACCTCCTTCGGGGGCAACACCTTCGGCCCTGTGAAGCCGGTTCCGCGGCGTTTATTGAAGAAGTCCTCCTCTTACCAGCCGACGATCATCACGATGCCCAGCACGAGGAAGATCGCCGCCGAGATACCGTGCACGAGCTTGATCGGCACCCGCCGCACGATCTTCTCGCCGAGCCACACCACCGGCGCATTGGCCAGCATCATCCCGAGCGTGGTGCCCGCGACGACCCAGAAGTAGTCTTGCGTGAAGCGGGCGGCGAGCATGACGGTGGCGATCTGGGTCTTGTCGCCCATCTCGGCGAGGAAGAACGCGATCAGCGTGGTGCCGAAGACGCCGAAGTGCGAGGCGCGGGGGGCATCGTCATCGTCGAGCTTGTCGGGGATCAGCATCCAGACGGCCATCGCGATGAACGAGCCGCCAAGGATCCAGCGCAGCACCTCGGGGCCGAGCCAGCGCGTGATGTAGTTGCCGACGGCACCCGCCAGGGCGTGGTTGACGATGGTGGCCGCGAAGATGCCGAGGACGATGGGCCAGGGTTTCCTGAACCGCGCGGCGAGAAGAAGGGCCAGGAGTTGGGTCTTGTCGCCCATTTCCGCGAGCGCGACGACGCCCGTTGCTACGAGAAAAGCTTCCATGATGAACGTGGGGTTCCTTGGGCCGAAGGACGCAATTGACCGTGCAACACCTTCGGCCATATTCCCGAAGTTGCACGGTCAAAGGTCTCGCCAGGTGTGTTACTGCACGCGCCATGTCCTGTGTGGGGCAGGACAAGTCTGTTGACGCGGGCCCTTCTCGAAAACGGAAGGCGGCTACTCCCCAATGACGGGGCGGATTCTACCTGTAGCGCCAATCGCCTCATTCCGAGTCTGTAAGCGTGCGCTAGCTTTCCATGGTTTTGACAAGTGCTACTCCAAGACGCAATTTCCCGCTTGCTTTTTGGATATTTCACCCATAATGCACGAGCCTCCCTCTTCATTTTGGTCGGGGGGTAGTTCGGTGATCGGTCAGTTTCGCGCGACTCGACGGCTCTCGTTTGAGTGATGCTTTCGGGACTCCATCGCTTTTCTTGATGTGTTTATAGGAGTCCCTTGATGGGCAACAAACTGTACGTCGGCAACCTGCCTTACTCGGTGCGCGACGGTGATCTCGAACAGGCATTCGGACAATTCGGCGCAGTGACCAGCGCCAAGGTCATGATGGAACGCGACACCGGTCGCTCGAAGGGCTTCGGCTTCGTCGAGATGGGCAGTGACGCCGAAGCGCAAGCTGCCATCAACGGCATGAACGGCCAGCCCCTGGGCGGCCGCAGCGTCGTCGTCAACGAAGCACGTCCCATGGAAGCACGTCCCCCGCGCAGCGGTGGTGGCGGCTACGGCGGCGGCGGCGGTGGTTATGGCGGCGGTGGTGGCGGTGGCTACGGCGGCGGCGGTGGTGGCGGCTACGGTGGTGGCGGCGATCGCAGCGGCGGTGGTGGCCGTTCCGGCGGTGGCGGCTACGGCGGCGGCGGTGGCCGCAGTGGTGGCGGCGGCGGTGGTGGCGATGGCGGTTTCCGCAGCCCCTACGGCGCAGGCCCCCGTGGCGGTGGCGGCGGTGGTCGCTCCGGCGGCGGCTACGGCGGCGGTGGCAACAGCGGCTACTGAGCCCTGCGAACCCCAACGCATACAAAGACAAAAGGCTCCCTCGGGAGCCTTTTTCATTGGGGGATCGCCGGACTGGCTCAGCTTTCGCCGCTGCGCTTCTTGCGCCCACGGCCCTGCACGACACGGTCGAGCAGCGCGTTCGGCAGCATGCGCATGATCTTGGCGATCACGCCCATCTGCCACGGAATCACCCGATAGCTGGTGCCGGCCTCGATGTCGCGCAGCGCCTGGTCGGCAAAGTCCTCGGCCTTCATGAGAAAAGGCATGCCGTAGCGATTGCCATGCGTGAGCGGCGTGTCGATGTAACCTGGGCAGAGCGTGACGACCTTGACGCCGCTCTTGTGCAACTCGCCGCGCAGGCTTTCGCAGTACGCGACCACGCCCGCCTTGCTCGCGCAATAGGCGCCGTGCCCCGGCAGCCCGCGGATGGCCGCGACGCTCGCGATGCCGACCAGCCGCCCGCTGCCGCGCTGCCGCATTGCCGCCACGAACGGGTGGAAGGTGGCCATCAGCCCCACGTTGTTGGTCGCGAAGACGCGCGCCATCACGTCGATGTCCTCGCGCTCCGCGGTATCGACGCCGACGCTGATGCCGGCGTTGGCGATCACCACATCGGGCAGCCCCTGGTGCTCGATGCAGGCGGCGCCGGCCGCGACGATGCTGTCGGTCTGGGACACGTCCGCGCTGAAGATCCGATAGCGGCTCGCGTCCAGTCGACGTCCGTTTGCCCACGACTCGATCTCGGCCGTGCGCCGCGCCACCAAAGCCAGCCGATAGCCCGCGTCATAGAAGCTCGAAGCCAGCGCCTGGCCGATGCCGCTCGACGCACCGGTGATGAAGACGAGCGGGGAGGTGGTGGTCATGCGTGGATGGGTGCCTTCTTCAGCGCGGCTTCTTGCCGCTGCCGGCGGCTGCGGCCGCCGACGGCACCAGCAGCCCGCGCACACGGCCGGTCAGGTTGGCCACGCCGCTCAGGTTGTCGTAGTCGAGGTTGTCGGCGGTGAACTGGTCGGTGCCGCGGATCAGCGTAACCGGCTTGTTCGAGGTCACGCGCTCGGTGTCGAGGAAGGCATGCAGGAATTCGCCGCGGAACTCCAGGCGCGGCGTCGGCTTGCCGTTCGCGCCCACCGAAGGATCGCGAATGACGACCGCGTTGCCGAACAGCTGGATCTCGCTGCCGTCCGAATTCGAGATCCCTCGATTGGCCGTCGAGCGTGTCGTGTAGCCCTGCGGCGATACGGAACGCATGTTCACATCGTCGACTTCGACTGTGTCGGTGTCCGGGTAGTGCCGGCCTTCCTTGCCGTGCAACTCGCTGCGCAGGTCGCCGTTGGGCAGGAAGTTCTTGATCACGAAGTCGCGCATGAAGTAGTCGGGCTCGTGCGTGGGCGCCGTCTTGGCGGTGGGCTCCAGCAGCTTGGGCGCGTTGCGCACCAGCCAGTAGGTGCCCAGCGCCACAGCCGCCGTCAGGATGATCGGCAGGTAGATCGTCGTGCGGTCGAGCACGTCGCGCACCAGGCCCCATGCGCTCTTCAGGTTGTTCATGGCTTCGAGCCTCGCGCGGCGTCGAGCAGGTGCCGGTACTGGCCGCAAGCCGTGAGCAGCAGGTCGCAGAATTCGCGCGCCGCGCCTTCACCGCCGCGCGCCTGGGTGACGTAGCGCGCGATGCCGCGCACTTCGATGTGCGCATTGGCCGGCGCCGCGGCAAAGCCCACGCGCGTGAGCACCGGCAGGTCGGGCCAGTCGTCGCCGATGGCCGCGGCCTGCGCCCAGGTGAAGCCGAGCTGCTCGAGCATGGTTTCGGCGGCAGGGAGCTTGTCTTCGGTGCCGTAGCGCACGTGTTCGATGCCCAGCGCCTCGAGCCGCACGCGCAGCGGCTTGGAGTCGCGTCCGGTGATCACGGCCGGCACGATGCCTGCCAACTTCAGCAGCTTGAGGCCGTAGCCATCCAGGATGCTGAATCGCTTGAGGGTTTCGCCGTGTTCGGTGAAGTAGACGCCGCCGTCGGTCAGCACGCCGTCGATGTCGAAGAAGACGATGCGGACATCCTGCGCGGCGAGCAATGTTTCGGCCTGGAACGCGAGCGGCATCAGATGACTTTCGCGCGCATCAGGTCGTTGATGCTCAGCGCGCCGATCAGCAGGCCCGCCGCGTCGACCACCAGCACGCTGGTGATGCGGTGGTTTTCCATCAGCTCCGCCGCCTCGACGGCGAGTGCGTCGGCGCGCAGCGTGCGCGGGCCGGGGTGCATGACGTCGGCGGCGGTCAGGGCGCGCAGGTCGGCGCCGGTCTCGACCTTCCGGCGCAGGTCGCCGTCGGTGAAGATGCCGATCGCACGGCCCTCGGCATCGACCACAGCGGTGGCGCCGAGCCCCTTGGAGCTCATCTCGCGCATCAGCTCGCTCAATGTGGCGGTGGGCGCGACGCGCGGCACCTCGGCGTCCGAGCGCATCACGTCGCTCACATGCGTGAGCAGCTTGCGCCCCAGCGCGCCGCCGGGATGCGAGCGTGCGAAATCCTCGGAGCCGAAGCCGCGCGCGTCGAGCAGCGCCACGGCCAGCGCATCGCCCATCGCCATCTGGGCGGTGGTGCTGGCGGTGGGGGCGAGGTTGAGGGGGCAGGCTTCCTTGGAGACGCCCGCGTCGAGCACGATGTCGGCATGGCGCCCGAGCGTCGAATCGGCGCGTCCGGTCATGGCAATCAGCGGCACGCCCTGGCGCTTGACCACGGGGAGGATCACCGTAAGTTCCTGGACCTCGCCGCTGTTGGAGATGGCCAGCACCAGGTCGACCGCCTTGATCATGCCCAGGTCGCCATGGCTGGCCTCGGCCGGGTGCACGAACATCGCCGGCGTGCCGGTGGAGGCGAGGGTGGCGGCGATCTTGCGGCCGACGTGGCCGCTCTTGCCCATGCCCATCACGACCACGCGGCCGCGCACCTCCAGGATCTTGCGCACGGCCTCGACGAAGCTGGGGCCGACGCGGTCCTTCAGTCCGAGGACGGCCTCGGCTTCGATGTCGAAGGTCAGGCGTGCCCGAGCGAGGATGGCTTCGGGGTCGACCACGGGGGCCGGGGCGGGGCGGGAACTCATTCGCGGATTTTACGGGCCACCCAATGTCGCAAGCCGGCTTGCCCCGGGGAAGCCCGGGGCACGGACATTGCTCTAGCATCCGCACCCATGTCTTCGTTCGATCTCACGCTGTTGTATTTGCTCGCCGCTGTGATCGGCGTCGTCGTCTGCCGGTCGCTCAAGCTGCCGCCGATGCTGGGGTATCTCTCGGCGGGCGTGCTGATCGGGCCGCATGCGTTCGCATTGGCGCAGAACTCCGAGGGCATCCGGCACCTGGGCGAGTTCGGCGTGGTGTTCCTGATGTTCGTGATCGGCCTCGAATTCAGCCTGCCCAAGCTGAGGGCGATGCGCAAGCACGTGTTCGGGCTCGGCCTCTTGCAGGTGCTGCTCACGATGGCGATCGCCACGGCCGGCGCCCTGGTCATCGCCACGCAGTTGCCGCCGGCCTGGCGCCTGGGCTGGCAGACGGCACTGGCGCTCTCCGGCGCGCTCACCATGAGCAGCACCGCGATCGTGGTCAAGCTGATGGCCGAGCGGCTCGAACTGGAGAGCGAGCACGGCAAGCGCGTGATGGGCGTGCTGCTGTTCCAGGACCTGGCCGTGGTGCCGCTGCTGGTGCTGATTCCCGCGCTCGGCGCGCCGCCCGAAGCGCTGGCCAAGGCGCTGGGCCTCGCGCTGGTGAAGGCAACCTTTCTCATCGGCCTGCTGCTCTACGGCGGCCCGCGCGTGATGCGCTGGTGGCTCACCATCGTCGCGCGGCGGCGCAGCGAAGAGCTCTTCATCCTGAACGTGTTGCTGATCACGCTGGGGCTCGCGTGGCTCACCGAGTTGGCAGGCCTCAGCCTCGCGCTGGGCGCCTTCATTGCTGGCATGCTGGTGTCCGAGACCGAATACAAGCACCAGGTCGAGACCGACATCCGCCCCTTCCACGACGTGCTGCTGGGCCTGTTCTTCATCACGGTCGGCATGTCGCTGGACTGGCACATCGTGGTCGACCGCTGGCTGCTGGTGGCCGTGCTGCTGCTGGTGCCGCTGCTCTTCAAGCTGGCGCTGGTGACGGTGCTGGCGCGGGTGCTGGGCGCGACCTCGGGTGTGTCGCTGCGCACCGGCCTCTACCTCGCGCAGGCCGGCGAATTCGGCTTCGTGCTGCTGACGCTCGCGCAGGAACGCAGCCTGCTGCCGCCCTGGCTCGCGAACCCGGTGCTGGCCTCGATGGTGCTGTCGATGCTCGCCACGCCGTTCATCATCATGTACAGCAACGCCATCGTGCGAAAGCTGGTGGCCAGCGACTGGCTGCAGCAGTCGCTGCAGATGACGAGCATCGCGCGCAAGACCATCAACACCGCCAAGCACGTGATCATCTGCGGCTACGGGCGCTGCGGGCAGAACCTGGCGCGCATCCTGGAGCGCGAGGGCATTCCGTACATGGCGCTGGACCTCGACCCCGACCGCGTCCGCCAGGCCGCCGCCGCCGGCGACTCGGTGGTGTTCGGCGATGCGGCCCGGCTGCAGGCGCTGATGGCCGCAGGCCTCGCGCGCGCCAGCGCGGTGGTCGTGACCTACCTGGACGTGCCCGGCGCGATGAAGGTGCTGGCCAACACGCGCGCCCACGCGGCCCACGTGCCGGTGATCGTGCGCACGCAGGACGACCACGATCTCGAGAAGCTGCAGGCCGCCGGTGCGACCGAGGTGGTGCCCGAGGCCATCGAGGGTTCGCTGATGCTCGCGAGCCATGCGCTGGCGCTGGTCGGCGTGCCGATGCGGCGCGTGATCCGCGTGGTGCAGGACCAGCGCGACGCACGCTACAACCTGCTGCGCGGCTACTTCCACGGCGCCGACGACGACAACGCCGACGAGATCGACCACGAGCGGCTCAACAGCTTCACCCTGAATCCCGGCGCTCGCGCCATCGGCCACACCCTGGAGCAACTGGCGCTCGACACGCTGGGCGTGCGCGTCGCCACCCTGCGCCGCCAGGACGGCCAGGCCCGCGTGCCCACCGGCGAGACCGTGCTGACGGACGGCGACACGCTGGTGCTCTCAGGCAAACCCACCGCCCTGGCCATCGCCATCGAACGCCTTCAAAAAGGCTAGCTTTTTGTTGGTGAATACCGAGGAGCCGGCTTTGCCGGGCCTCAGGTATTGCCCCCCGGGGTAGGGGGTAGGCGAAGCGGACACGAAGTGCCGCGCAGCCTGGGGCGAGTCAATTGATCAGGGTGGGATTGCGCTTTTCTTCTTCGAGCCGCTGCTGGCGCCGCACCGCTTCGCATTGCGCATGCGCCTTGAACTCGGGCTTGACGCACTGCGCCGCCATGCACTGGGCCTTGGCGATGAAGTTGCGGTCGCCGCACTGAGACTGCGGATCGGAGGGCGCGGCGGCCGGGCCGGGCGGAGGCGGTGCAGGTGCGGCGGCGGGCGCCGGTGCTTCCGGCACAGGCGCCGGCGGCGTGGCCGTCGCCTGCTTGCGCTGCTTGGCGGTTGGCTTGGGCGCTGCTGGTGCAACGGGCGCCGTTTCTGCGGCCGGGGCTTCAGCGATCGGCGCTTCCGGCTGGGCGGCCGGAGGTTCGATGGCTGCCGGCGCAGCGGCAGGCGCAGGTGCCGGCGGCGGTGCGGGCGCGGCCACCGGGGGCGGCGGAGCCTCGACCGGCTCGGCCGACTTCCGGGTGCCGTAGCCGTACCAGCCCGCCACGACCATCACCACCGCGACCGCGAGCAAGCCCAGCCACAGCATGAGGCCGCGCTGGCGCAACGCCGGCTCCGGCGGCTCGGGTGTGCGGGGCACCTTGACCCGCGTGCGCTTGCGCTCGGACCGCTCGCTGCCGGCGGGCGAGGCTGGCGCGGGCGGCTGGCCGGGCGCCAGGATCACGGTGCGCTCATCGCCCGGCGCGGCAGCGGGCGCCCTGCCGAAAAAGCTGCGCGAGGACGGCGCAGGCTCGGGCAAATCGAAGAGCGGCGCCGGAATCGTCGGCGCACGCAACTGGGCAGGCGCGGTGGTGGCCCACTCGCGGTCGGCCTGGCTGTTCAGGTTGAGGGGACTGGGGGGAGCAGGAATACGGGTCGCCGTCGCCGACAGCGTGGTGCCGCAGCTCTTGCAGAAATTCGCGCCGTCACGGTTTTCCGTGCTGCAGACCGGGCAGATCGAGGCCATGGCTTACTTACTGACTACTCTCGGGATCCAAAAGAACTGAAACTTTGCTGCGCGTGGGGCCTGCTGATCTGTCTGGCTGTGCGCCGTAGACGCTTCGGGTCAGGTCACTGCCACGCGCTTGGAACGGTGCGCCATGCGCTTGGCGATCACGCCGCCGAGCGCCATCGCGATCTCCAGCGCCATGTTGGGCTGGCGGTTCGACATTTCCGCGAAGCGGATCGCGGTCAGGCGCCAGACCCGTCCTGCGCCGGTAACGACCACATTGGCAGAGTGCGGCTGGCGCGAGAAGAACGCGCCTTCACCCACTACCGACCCGGGCGTGAGCACCGCCAGGCGCATCTGTTCCTTGCTGCTGACGCGATGCACGCTGATGGCGCCGCTCTCGACGAAGAACACCGAGCGGTCGGGTGTGTTCTGCTCGATCAGCACGTCGCCCACGCCGGTGTCGATGGGCTGCAGGTAACCGGCCACCGTTTCCCATTGCTGGACGGTGAAAGTCAACGCAAACGCGTCGGTGCTCGTGTTTTCCGCGATGGCGCGGCTCAGGTTCTGGATGGACATGTTTTTTTCGGCCCCCGCATGTGAGTCGAAGTATCGCGAAGGGCGCGCGTTTCGGCTACAAGTGTTTACGTTTCGCCGGGCGACGCGTCGCCATGTGTCGCTATTTCCCGATACAGAAGCGCGAAAAGATGACCCCCAGCAGGTCGTCGGCGCCGAACTCCCCGGTGATCTCGTTGAGCGCGTTCTGCGCGAGGCGCAGCTCCTCGGCCAGCAGGTCGAGCAACTGGGCCTGCGCCGCGAGGTGGCTCGCGGCGAGCGCAAGGTGCGTCTCGACCCGGCCGAGCGCCTGCACATGGCGCGCCCGCGCGAGGTAGACGCCTTCGGGCACGGACTGCCAGCCGGCCATCGCCAGCAGCTGGTCGCGCAGGGCCTCGATGCCCAGGCCCGTCTTCGCCGAGAGCGCGATGCCTTGGCTAGGTGCGGCGCCCGGCGCGGCGTCCTGCTTGTTCCAGACATCGAGCACCGGCACGCTCGCGGGCAGCTTGCCCTGCAGGCCACGCAGGATCTCGGCGTCGGCGGCCGCGTAGTCCGGCTCGTCGGCGCGCGTCAGGTCGTGCAGGAACAGTACGGCATCGGCGCTTTCGATCTGCCCCCAGGCGCGCGCCACGCCGATCTGTTCGACCTCGTCGCTGCTTTCGCGCAGGCCCGCGGTGTCGGCCACGTGCAGCGGCACCCCGTGGATCTGGATTGTCTGCGAGACCACGTCGCGCGTGGTGCCCGCGACCGCGCTCACGATGGCCAGCTCGGCGCCGGCCAGGGCGTTGAGCAGCGAGCTCTTGCCCGCGTTCGGCTGGCCTGCGATGACGACCTTGATGCCCTCGCGCAGCAGGGCGCCTTGCTTGGCGCGCTGCTGCACCGCGGCGAGCTGCGACTTCAGCTTCGTTAGCTGCCCGGTCGCATCGGCTTTCTGCAGGAAGTCGATTTCCTCTTCCGGGAAATCGAGCGTCGCCTCCACCAGCATGCGCAGGTGGATCAGCGCATCGCGCAGCGTGTGGATCTCGCGCGAGAACGCGCCCGAGAGCGAACGTCCGGCGCTGCGCGCCGCGGCCTCGGTGCTGGCGTCGATCAGGTCGGCGATGGCCTCGGCCTGCGCCAGATCGATCTTGCCGTTGAGGAAGGCGCGCTGGCTGAACTCGCCGGGCTCCGCCACGCGCAGGCCCGCAAGACGCGGGCGCCCGGTGACCGGATCGGCCTCGGCGGCCGCTTCGAGGCAGCGCGCGAGAAGGAGCTGCAGCACGACCGTGCCGCCATGCGCCTGCAGCTCGAGCACGTCTTCGCCGGTGAAGGAGTTCGGCGAAGGAAAGTGGATCGCCAGCCCGTGGTCGACCGGCTCGCCGTCGGCATCCCGGAACGGCAGGTAGGTCGCCTCGCGCGGCTTGAGCGCCCGCCCGCAGAGCGCCTCGATCAAAGGCGCGAGCTGGGCGCCGGACACCCGCACGATGCCCACCGCCCCGCGCCCCGAGGCGGTGGCGATGGCGACGATGGGATCGGTGGTGCGGGCGAAGGTCATGGCAGGCGCGATTCTTTCAGCAAAAAGGAAAAGGGCCGCGGATGCGGCCCTTTGCGATGGCGCCGAAGCGCAGTGTGCGTGCGGCTTACTTGCCCAGCACGCCAAGCCGCTTGTTGATGAACCACTGCTGCGCAATCGACAGCACGTTGTTCGTGATCCAGTACAGCACGAGGCCGGCCGGGAAGAAGATGAACATCACGCTGAACGCGAGCGGCATGATCCACATCAGCTTGGCCTGCATCGGATCGGGCGGCGTCGGGTTGAGCCAGGTCTGGAACAGCGAGGTGAGCGTCATCACGACCGGCAGGATGTACCAGGGGTCCGGTGCCGAGAGGTCGGTGATCCAGCCGATCCACGGTGCGTGACGCATTTCGACCGACGACAGCAGCACCCAATAGAGCGCGATGAACACCGGGATCTGGATCACGATGGGGAAGCAGCCGCCCATCGGATTGACCTTCTCGGTCTTGTAGATTCGCATCATCTCCTGCTGCATCTCTTGCGGCTTGTCTTTGAGCCGCTCGCGCATTTCCATGATCTTGGGGTTGATGGCCTTCATCTTGGCCATGCTGGCGTAGGCCTTGGCGTTGAGCCAGTAGAAGGCGGCCTTCAGCAGCACCACCAGCGCCACGATCGCCCAGCCCCAGTTGCCGATGATCCCGTGCAACTGGTTCAGGAGCCAGTACAGCGGCTTGGAGATGATCGCGAAGATGCCGTAGTCCTTGACCAGGTCCAGGCCCGGGGCGATGGCTTCGAGCTTCTTTTCTTCCTCGGGACCGGCGAACAGCGCGCTGTTCACGGTCTGCGTCGTGCCCGGGGCGATCTTGGGCAGCGTGGCCACCATGGCGACGGTGAACAGGTTGTCGCCCAGGTCCTTCACGCGGAACTCGCGGCGCAGCTGCTCGCTGGCCGGGTCGCCCTTCAGGAGCCACGCCGAGACGAAGTAATGCTGCACCATCGCGATCCAGCCGTCGTTGGCCGGCGGCGGCGGTTCGATCTTGCCCTTGGCGATGTCCTTGAAGTCGAGCTTGTGGAACTTCTTCTCGTTGGTGTACGCGGCCGGACCGGTGAAGGTGTTGGTGCCGAACATCGTGCCGGCGGCCACGGTGCCGTGGCGCAGGAGCTGCATGTAGAGCTGCGCGTCGCGCGGCTGGTCGCTCACGTTGGCGATCTCGTGGCGCACGCCGATGGTGTAGTCGCCTCGGTGGAAGACGTAGGTCTTGGTGTACTTCAGGCCGCCGACGGGGGCGCTCTCGAAGCTCACTTCCAGCGTGTTCTGGCCGTCGGCCATTTCGCGCGGGCCGGCCTTCGCCGTCATCGGCGTCAGGTGGTTGGGGAAGCGGTCACCGGTATCGATCGTGTTCAGCAGGCCCGTCTGCGCCACGTAGCGCGTGGCCGGCGAGCCGTTCTCGAACAGCACGACGCGCTTGGTGCGATCGGCCTCGTCGTACTTCTGCAGCTCCAGGTGGTTGACCGTGCCGCCTTCGCTGTTGATCGTGGCCTTGAACAGGTCGGTGGTCACGGTGACCTGCTCGCGGGGAGCAACCGCCGCCGGCTGCGTGGGCACGGCGCCTGCATTGCCGCTGGTGCCGGATGCCGTCGGCACGCCGTTGATGGCCGCGGGCGTGGTGCCGGCCGGGGCGGTGGCCACGGCAGCCGGCTTGCTCGACGGCAGGAAAGTCGGCTTGTTGCCGTTGAAGACCTGCCATTGGTCCCACAGCAATACCAGCGAGAACCCAAAAATCACCCACAGGATCGTGCGGCGGATATCGTTCATGACGAAGACTTCTTGTCGGAGGAGAGAAGAGACGAAAACAGCGAGCCTGACTTGTCAGTGCGACACGGTGATTTCGGTGGAACCGGATCGTGCCCGCCCTGACACCAGGGCTGGCAGCGCGCGATGCGGTGCAGGGTGAGGTAGCTACCCTTGAGCGCACCGTGCACCTCCAGCGCCTCGATCGAATACACCGAGCAGGTCGGCGTGAAGCGGCATGACTGGCCGAGCCAGGGGCTCAGCAGCAGGCGGTAGCCCTTCACGAGGCCGATCAGCAGGCGTTTCATGAGGAGGAGCGGGAAGAAGGTGGTGCCGGCGAACGCGCGGCGCGAGCCAGCAATTGCTGGAGTTCGGCGCGAACGGCGCCCTTGAGCTTGTCCGAGGACGCGCTCACGAACTCCTTGCGATCGAACCCCGCCCGCAGCCGCACCACGTGCGCAGCACGGGGCAGGCCGACGTCGGATGCGGCGCTCACGGTATAGATCTGTCGCTTGATGGCGTTGCGCGTGACGGCGCGACGCGCCCAGCGCTTGGGCACCATGGCGCCCAGCCAGACATCGTCGGACGCGAACAGCGGAGCCGCGCTCGATCCGAGATCGAGCGCACAGCGATGCAATGCGAAATGAGCAGTGCGCGCCACGGTGGCACCTGCGAGGACGGCCTGGAATTGCGCGCGGGTCTTGAGCCGCTGCATGGAAACCGAGCCGCGTCCGTCGTTTCCGGTCGGGCCGTGAGCGCTAGCCGAGGAAGCTGGCGCCGGCGGGTCGGCTGCTGGCAACGGCAGGTGGGCTGCCGTCAGACGGCCAGGCGCTTGCGGCCCTTGGCGCGGCGTGCGTTGATGACGGCACGGCCGCCGCGGGTCTTCATGCGGACCAGAAAGCCGTGGGTACGGGCGCGGCGGACTTTGGATGCTTGGTATGTGCGTTTCATGATGGTTCCTGATTCCCTGATTTCCGCATGCGAAAAGCAGCGGGCGCTGGGGAGCGAGTTTCGGATGGCCCCCGAAAGACGCAATGAGGTTTTCAGGGAAACCCGCAATTATCGCAAACATTCGGCCGCGGAACAATCTTCGACCGGATTTGCGGGCCTTTCGCAGCCGTCCACAGCGTGTGGATAAGGTTTTGACAAGTTAGAATGCCCGGCGCCTTCCAGCAGAGAATATCCACAATACCTATACCAAGAAATGCCCGAGGGATTCACCACTTTTCAAAGCGCCCATGTCGACTGACGGCATCGGCGAAAGCCTCTGGCAGGCCTGCGTCGACCAGCTCGCGCAGGAGCTGTCCGAGCAGCAGTTCAACACCTGGATCAAGCCCCTGACAGCGCAGGTCGCCGACGACCTCTCGCGCATGACGGTGTTCGTGGCCAACCGTTTCAAGCTCGACTGGATCCGGGCCCAGTACGCCGGCAAGATCGCCGCCATGGCCGAGAAGATGTACGGCCAGCCAGTGGCCGTCGAGTTAGCGCTTGCTCCTCGCGAAGCGCCCGTGCGCTCAGCGCCCGTCGCCGTGATGACCGAGACCGATGTGCCGCGCGACGTGGCAGGTCCGGGCGAGGAGCCGGCCGCCGCCGGCTTCAAGAACCGCCTCAATTCGGGTCTCACCTTCGACACGCTGGTCGAAGGCACAGCCAACCGCATGGCGCGCGCCGCCGCGATGCACGTGGCCGGCATGCCGGGCCATCTGTACAACCCGCTTTTCATCTACGGCGGCGTCGGCCTGGGCAAGACCCACCTCATGCACGCTGTGGGTAACCGGCTCCTGGCCGACCGGCCCGATTCCAAAGTTCTCTACATCCACGCCGAGCAGTTCGTCTCGGATGTGGTCAAAGCCTATCAGCGCAAGACTTTCGATGAGTTCAAGGAGCGCTACCACTCGCTGGATCTGTTGCTGATCGACGATGTGCAGTTCTTCGCCAACAAGGATCGCACGCAGGAAGAATTCTTCAACGCGTTCGAAGCCCTGCTCGCCAAGAAGTCGCACATCGTGATGACCAGCGACACCTATCCGAAGGGCTTGGCGGACATCCACGAGCGCCTGGTGTCGCGCTTCGATTCGGGACTCACGGTGGCCATCGAGCCGCCCGAGCTCGAGATGCGCGTGGCCATTCTTATCAACAAGGCGCGCGCCGAATCGGCAGAGATGCCTGAAGAGGTGGCTTTCTTCGTTGCCAAGAACGTGCGCTCCAACGTGCGCGAGCTCGAAGGGGCGCTGCGCAAGATCCTGGCTTACTCGCGCTTCAACCAGAAGGAGATCTCGATCGCCCTGGCGCGCGAGGCGCTGCGCGACCTGCTGTCGATCCAGAATCGCCAGATCTCGGTCGAGAATATCCAGAAGACGGTGGCCGACTACTACAAGATCAAGGTCGCCGACATGTACAGCAAGAAACGCCCGGCCAGCATTGCGCGGCCGCGGCAGATCGCGATGTACCTGGCCAAGGAGCTCACCCAGAAGAGCCTGCCGGAAATCGGCGAGCTGTTCGGCGGGCGCGATCACACGACGGTGCTGCACGCGGTGCGCAAGATCTCGGGCGAGCGCCAGCAGCTCACCGAGCTCAACCAGCAGCTGCACGTCCTCGAACAGACGCTCAAGGGCTGAAGCCGGATGTCATCAGGAATGCCCCTCGCGACAGCGGAGAATGGCGTCTTACAAGCTGATTCAAAGAGATAAGAGAAGAGGAAGAAGACATGATCGTTTTGAAGGCAACCCAAGACAAGGTTCTTGCAGCGCTGCAGTCGGTGTCGGGCATCGTCGAGCGGCGCCACACGCTGCCGATCCTGGCGAACGTGCTGATCCGCAAGACCGGCGGGCAGCTCCAGCTGACCACCAGCGACCTCGAGATCCAGATCCGCACCACGGCCGAGCTGGGCGGTGACGAAGGCAACTTCACCACCACCATTGGCGCGCGCAAGCTCATCGACATCCTGCGCACCATGCCGGCCGACCAGACCGTGAGCCTGGAGTCCAGCGCGAGCAAGCTGGTGCTCAAGGGCGGCAAGAGCCGCTTCACGCTGCAGTCGCTGCCCGCCGAAGACTTTCCGCTGGTGCAGGAGGCTGCCAATTTCGGTCCCGTGTTCAGCGTGCCGCAAAAGACGCTGAAGGACCTGCTCTCGCAGGTCTCGTTCGCGATGGCCGTGCATGACATCCGCTATTACCTGAACGGCATCCTCTTCGTGGCCGAAGGCAAGCAGCTGAGCCTGGTGGCCACCGACGGCCACCGCCTGGCGTTCTCCTCGGCCATGCTGGACGTCGAAGTGCCGCGCCAGGAAGTGATCCTGCCGCGCAAGACGGTGCTCGAAATGCAGCGCCTCCTGTCCGACGCCGAAGGCGCCATCGAGATGCAGTTCGCGAACAACCAGGCCAAGTTCAGCTTCGGCGGCATGGAGTTCGTCACCAAGCTGGTCGAGGGCAAGTTCCCCGACTACAACCGCGTGATTCCGAAGAACCACAAGAACACCGTCACGCTCGGCCGCGCGCCGCTCTTGGCCAGCCTGCAGCGCACCGCCATCCTGACGAGCGAGAAGTTCAAGGGCGTGCGCCTGAACATCGAGCCGGGCACGCTGCGCATCGCATCGAACAACGCCGAGCAGGAAGAAGCCCAGGACGAGCTCGACATCGACTACGGCGGCGACGCCATCGAGATCGGCTTCAACGTCACCTACCTGATCGACGCGCTGTCGAACATGGACCAGGACATGGTCAAGCTGGACCTTGCCGACTCCAACAGCTCGGCGTTACTGACCATCCCCGAGAACGCATCCTTCAAGTACGTCGTGATGCCGATGCGGATTTAACAGACAGACAACAAGCGCCTTGCGCAGACAACCCGCGGCCCTCCGCGGGTTTGCGCTTTCAAGAGGCGGTGAATTGAGTTCTCGAGAGCCCGAAAAATCACGTCGATGCCGTGAGAGAGATAGAGGAATATCCGAATGAGTGCAGAAGAAAACAAGCCTGAAGTCCCGCACACCGAGCCGGTCTACACCCCTGAAGTCCAGGTCGTGCCGCCCGAAGCCATCGCGGCCGACACCAGCTACGGCGAAGGCTCGATCACGATCCTCGAAGGGCTTGAGGCCGTGCGCAAGCGCCCCGGCATGTACATCGGCGACACCTCCGACGGCACGGGCCTGCACCACCTGGTGTTCGAAGTGGTGGACAACTCCATCGACGAAGCGCTCGCGGGCCATTGCGACGACATCGTCGTCACCATCCACAGCGACAACTCCATCTCCGTGACCGACAACGGCCGCGGCATCCCGACCGGCGTGAAGATGGACGACAAGCACGAGCCCAAGCGCTCGGCCGCCGAAATCGCGCTCACCGAACTGCACGCCGGCGGCAAGTTCAACCAGAACAGCTACAAGGTCTCGGGCGGCCTGCACGGCGTGGGCGTCTCCTGCGTGAACGCGCTGAGCGTGAAGCTGCGCCTGATCGTGCGGCGCGAAGGCAAGATCCACGAGCTCGAATTCAGCCGCGGCTTCGTGCAGAACCGCCTGCTCGAAACCGTGAACGGCTTCGAGGTCTCGCCCATGAAGATCATCGGCGACACCGACAAGCGCGGCACCGAAGTGCACTTCCTGCCCGACACGGAAATCTTCAAGGAAAACAACGATTTCCACTACGAGATCCTCTCCAAGCGCCTGCGCGAGCTGAGCTTCCTGAACAACGGCGTGCGCATCCGCCTCCTGGACGAGCGCACCGGCAAGGAAGACGACTTCTCGGGCGCCGGCGGCGTGCGCGGCTTCGTGGAATTCATCAACAAGGGCAAGACCGTCCTGCATCCGAACTCGTTCTATGCAGCGGGCGAGAAGCCGGCCGACACCTACGGCGGCATCCCCGGCACGCACATCGGCGTGGAAGTGGCGATGCAGTGGAACAGCGGCTACAACGAGCAAGTGCTGTGCTTCACCAACAACATCCCGCAGCGTGACGGCGGCACTCACCTGACGGGCCTGCGCGCCGCGATGACCCGTGTCATCAACAAGTACATCGAAGAGAACGAATTCGCCAAGAAGGCGAAGGTCGAAGTCACCGGCGACGACATGCGCGAAGGCCTGTGCTGCGTGCTGAGCGTGAAGGTGCCCGAGCCCAAGTTCTCCAGCCAGACCAAGGACAAGCTCGTGTCCAGCGAGGTGCGCGCGCCGGTGGAAGACATCGTCGGACGCCTCCTCACCGACTACCTGCAGGAGCGCCCGAACGACGCCAAGATCATCTGCGGCAAGATCGTCGAAGCGGCCCGCGCCCGCGAAGCCGCCCGCAAGGCCCGCGAAATGACGCGCCGCAAGGGCGTGCTCGACGGCATGGGCCTGCCGGGCAAGCTGGCCGATTGCCAGGAGAAGGATCCCGCCCTGTGCGAGGTCTACCTGGTGGAGGGCGACTCCGCCGGCGGCTCCGCCAAGCAGGGCCGCGACCGGAAGTTCCAGGCCATCCTGCCGCTGCGCGGCAAGATCCTGAACGTGGAGAAGGCGCGCTACGAGAAGCTGCTCACCAGCAACGAAATCCTGACGATGATCACTGCGCTGGGCACCGGCATCGGGCGCGCAGGCGCCACGACCTCGGGCGGCGGCGCGGACGACTTCAACGTCGCCAAGCTGCGCTACCACCGCATCATCATCATGACCGACGCCGACGTCGACGGCGCGCACATCCGTACGCTGCTGCTCACGTTCTTCTATCGTCAGATGCCCGAACTGGTCGAGCGCGGCCACATCTACATCGCGCAGCCGCCGCTCTACAAGGTGAAGGTCGGCAAGGAAGAGCAGTACCTGAAAGACGGCCCCGCGCTGGACGCGTTCCTCCTGAAGGTGGCGCTGAAAGACGCGCGCATCGAGACCGGCGGCGCCGGCTCCACCACGCTCTCGGGCGACACCCTGGGCGAACTGGCGCGCAAGCACCAGGTGGCCGAAGCCGTGATCGCGCGCCTGCGCAACTTCATGGACGCCGAGGCCCTGCGCGCCATCGCCGACGGCGTGGCGCTCGACCTGGACACCACGCCGGCTGCCGAAGCCTCGGCCGTGGCGCTGCAGGCCAAGCTGCGCGAGCTCAACACGACGGGCATCCCCGCCGAGGTGAGCAGCGAATTCGACGCCCGCACCGACAAGCCGCTTCTTCGCATCAGCCGCCGCCACCACGGCAACATCAAGAGCAGCGTGCTCACCCAGGACTTCGTGCACGGCGCCGACTACGCGGCGCTGGCCGAAGCGGCCAACACCTTCCGCGGCCTCCTGAGCACCGAAGGTGCGGTGGTCAAGCGCGGTGAGGGCGAACGCGCCAAGGAAGAAAAGGTCGACGACTTCCGCCAGGCCATGAAGTGGCTGATCAGCGAAGCCGAACGCGCCACCTCGCGCCAGCGCTACAAGGGCCTGGGCGAAATGAACCCCGAGCAGCTCTGGGAAACCACCATGGACCCGGCCGTGCGGCGCCTCTTGCGCGTGCAGATCGACGACGCGATCGAAGCGGATCGCGTGTTCACGATGCTGATGGGGGATGAGGTGGAGCCGCGGCGCGAGTTTATTGAGCAGAACGCCCTAAGGGCTGCGAATATCGACGTGTAGAAAGTACGAAACATCGCCCGAATAGTTCTACATTTAAGCGGTGTTTGTTCCTCTCCGATGACGGGGACCTCTAATAGGTGCTTCCTATGGCAAAGCTAAGGCCACGCGCCCGCATTATTCGTACTATTGGGGACCAGCTGATCAGCGGCCCGGAGGCTGCAGTAATTGAGCTAGTAAAAAATGCCTATGACGCGGATTCCCCTTATGTTTCGATAGAGATCACCCCTAGGAATCCTCCCTCCTCGCTCGGAGAAATTGTCGTGATTGATGAAGGTCATGGCATGACACCGGAAGTGGTCGCTAATCGCTGGTTTGAACCCGCAACCGACGACAAATTAAAGCGATCAGAAAGCCCAAAGGGTCGAAAGATGCTGGGGGCAAAGGGCATTGGGCGATTCGCTGCATCACGTTTGGGATCAAAAACGACCCTAACGGCAGTTTCTTTTGATGCCGAGGAACGACTCGTTGAGACCAGCGTCGTCGTTAATTGGGAAGATTTTTTAGCTGACACCTACCTTGATTTAATCGAAATCCCTGTTGAAACTCGGAATATTCCCGGCGATTCTGGCATTTCAACGGGCGTAGTCCTAAAAATCTCCGACTTGAGAGATGAATGGACAAAAAAGCGCGTTGAATCTCTTATACGAGAGCTCCGTCGCGTCGCCTCTCCTTCGCAGGAAAAACTCTCATCTTTTGAAATTCGGCTCAATCTCTCAGGATTTACCAAGTCGTCCTCTGGGTTTGACGGAGTAGAAATTCTTGCTGAGTTAAATAACGATGCCATTTCCCCTCAGCATGAAAACGAAGACCCAACGGTTATTAGACCATTTCGTGTCGCTGAACATGCCGACTATCAACTGGTCGGCATGTTCACGGAGGAGGGCAGATTTGAGGGCACCTTTAAAATATCTAGAGGAGACAGCGTCGAGCAATCAATCGATGTTGCTGCCCCCCCATTAAATTCGGATGAAGAATCATGCGGCGCAATTTTCGTCGAACTTAACGTTTACGACCGCGAAGCAGATGCTGTAGCAGACCTATTTCGACGAATGGGGCTAAATTTCGAAGAAATCGGAATTCGCGCTGCACGCAGAATTTTGAACGATAGCTCAGGTATTGCGATGTTTAGAGAGGGTTTCAGGATTCGACCTTACGGGGACCCTGAAAACGACTGGCTTGAGCTGGAACGTCAGCGCGTTCAAAACCCCTCTCGAAAACTCGGGCTTTCCCAAGTTTCTGGAAGAGTTACCATCGATTCGGAGAATCGCTCAAAACTAATCGAGCGCAGCAGTAGAGAGGGTTTGGAGCACAACGGGGCGTTTGCGAGACTAAAGAGAATACTCCAAGGCGTCCTTCTTCATGTTGAGGAGCGTCGCATTGCCTTTCGGGAAAAAGCTGGTCTGAGTCGACGAGTTGTGGCGGATTTGGATGCCACTAAGGAACTCGCAGCTTTACCGGCAATAAATAAGGCAATTGAAAAGACCCCCGAAGCGCATAGAGCACCTCTAAGGCGCGCCGCGGAAAAAGACTCAGCAGCCCTTTCCGCCTCTCTAGAAGAAATTGATGCTTTTCAAAAGATTTTGCAATCTCGCGCAGCGCTTGGCCTAGTTGTTGCGCAGGTCATTCATGAAGGTCGACGAATTCTCAATCCGATGACCAATGCCGCTAGGCATTTAAATGAAGATAGCAACATCTTGCTTAGCACCGATGCCGCAGGCATATTAGCTAGAGAGCAACTGCCACGCCAACTCCTAGTAATTCTTGATGGGGTTAAACAAATGAGTCGCCTTATTAAACGCCTAGATCCTTTGGGCGGAAAAAAAAGAGGAGCGCCGCGCTCATTTAATCTCAAAGAGCCAATTGAAGCAGCAATTCTTCTTTTTGGTGACGCTATCTCATCTGGCAATATTAAGATCAAGACAGAAGAAATACCCTCACTCTCCGCTTTTGGCTTTCCCGAGGACCTTCAAGCGGCAGTGATGAATATTTTTGAAAATGCTATTCATTGGCTTGACACAGTAGAACAACAGGACAAGTACATCGCGATAAGTGCCGACCAGTCTGACGATAATGTTCATATCTACATAGCAAACAATGGCCCGCCTATAGAGGACAACTACGCGACAAGACTCTTTCAAGTCGGGTTTAGCCTGCGCTCAGAAGGCACGGGCCTTGGACTAGCTATAGCTCGGGAAGCATGCAGAGCCAGTAAAGGTGATTTGCGTTTTATGGCTGATACAGCAGATACGACATTCATAATTGACTTCCCTCAAAAGCAACCGAAAGGAAAAAATGACTGAGATCGTTCGCCTTTTACTGGTGGAAGACAATCCCCAAGAGCAAGAAGAGTGGAAAAACACAATTCAGCGCCAAAATGTTCGCGCCAGCTTGAAGGCCAATGTTAATTATGTGCTGACGGTGGTTTCGACTTTAGAGGAAGCACGAGCAAAAATCGAACTGTGTGACTTCGACGCGGGGATTGTTGATCTGAGACTTGCGGCGCCTGGCAAAGAATCAATGGATCGCTCGGGAAATGAGGTTTTAGATATCTTGCTTCAATCGGAGCTTGCCGCGATCGCGATGTTCACTGGGGAGCCTAGTGGCGCCGACATTCCAAGTTATGCGAAAGCGCAGGTAAAAGTATTTACAAAAGGAGGGGAGGAAAATGAAGGGACCAGCGCCGTTTTGAATTGGCTAATTTCGGAAACTCCAATGATCATTTGCGTGCGGCGCGCTCAAAAAGAAATAAAAAAAGAAATGGCGCGTTTCTTTTTTCACTCAGTTTGGCCGCGTTGGAGCAATTGGCTCGAAGAGCCCAGCATTCAAAATGAAGATTTTTTGGCTACGGCCATGGCAAGGCATATAACATCGCATGTTTATGCCTCCCTTTTAGAAAAATTCAAACAACGCGCGCATCCCGAGGAATGGTACGTTGTCCCACCAATACACGAGACATTACGCACAGGTGATATTGTCCGGCATGCAAATGGGACGCTTGAAGTCGTGATAACACCTCGATGCGATCTGGCAACAGGGAAAGTTGAATCAATTCAGCTAGCTGTTTGTGACGACGAAAGCTTGGAATGGGGAAAAATGCTTTCGGCCATTGAAAAATACACCGCTGAACAGAATGCCCATACCTCCAAAGGTGAAAAAATTCCTGACTCAGTACGTCAGAATCTAGAAAAAGCGCAGAACAAGCAACGCGCGTTTACCCAGCATAGAAGCAAAAGTTCTCTTCATTTTCTTCCTCCAATGAAGCTCTCGCAGAACGAGAACATTGGTCCGTTCATGGTGCGTTTTGATCTTATTAGATCAATTCCTGTCAACGGCGATGATGCGAAAAGTATGCTGCAAAAAGAGACGCGTGTAGCCTCGGTCGCAAGCGAATTTCTCCCCTCAATGGTTGAGCGACTAGGCACATTCTTCAGTCGCATTGGAACTCCTGACTATTCGCACGTGTGAATCTTCCCCTGTTTTTTTCCCAGGCGAGTTCTTTAGGATACTCTCACAAACGCCTGCAATCTGAAACGCCAGCATTGGTGGCACGGCGTTTCCAACTTGATGATATTGCTGTGTGCGATTTCCCTGAAAAAAATAGTTATCCGGAAAAGTTTGAAGGCGTGCGGCTTCGCGCACGGTCAAACTTCGACACTGCAAAGGGTCGGGATGAATATAGTAATGACCATCTTTTGCGATATGGCTGGTGACGGTAGTACTCGGCGCTCCATATTGCTGCACCCTGAATCGATCCGCGAATTTCCCAGTTTTCCAGTTTGCATGCGCAGGCGCCAGTCCCTTCAGGTTAAAGTCGGCGTGCCCCTTTGGTGAACGTCCATAATGCGCGGCAAAAGTTGCTGCGTAAAAATAGCGACCTAAGTCACTATTCATGTGCGAGCGGGCCTGATGGTTTAGATGCACCTTTAACTTTCCAGTCGCATCACTGACCCACCGCTCGAAATCAGTTATTGCTTCTCGCATAACTGGATCCTCGTAGCGAAGGCTACCAGTACCAAAGTCTGAGGAAATTTTAGATGCCTGCTTGGCAAGGGTTTTGGACAAGCCAGCCAGATCTTCGATGGCATTTGCACTTTTGCTCAAAGCTCGACCAAGCCCGCTGACTATTTCGCACCATTTCTTCGCACTATCGTCTTTGCTTAACTGACTACGCAATGCAGGTAGTTTCTTGATAGCGTCCTCAACCGCCAGTGGCGATGCTTTTTTCAGCAACTGATCACCAGAGTATTTTTTGTCTTCACGGACACCAAGCAAAACGACGCGATGCCGTGCTTGAGGTAACCCATATTCCTCCGCTCGAATGATGAAATCGTTTGCCTCAATTTGAGTAGGGTCTGCGCCGTAATCGAAGCGTGTGTCCGTGACCAATGAATGAATTGTGTATCGGACGCCTGAATTACCTGTTACCGCAAGCGTTGGGTCTGTCAAATCATTCAAGATGTCATGGAACACTTGCCGCTCATTCACCCGAGAAGAAAGAATTCCTTTGACATTCTCCATCACAAACATGACCGGCTTCGACAGATGAAGAATACGAAGATATTCCTTATAAAGATAGTGACGATGATCATCTTCAGCAACGTACTTTGCATTGCCCTTGTTTTTGGCCCGCCCGATGAGCGAATACGCTTGGCAAGGGGGCCCACCAATGACAATCGTCTTTTCTCCGTTTAAGTTCCTGATCGCAATAAGCTTGTCGAGTTTTTCATTGTCTTCGGGCTTACCCAACGTAAGCTGCTGAGCTTCTTCCGCCGCCGCCGCCCACAGCTCCGGAAATAAATCGCGAGGGTGCTTCACTCCCTCGTTGCAGAACCTGTAGTAGGCAAGCATCGCTCTTTCATTTCCGCGTTTTTTTGCCTTTCGGAAAAAACTCCTAAGGAGCAATGTGGAATGTGCGCTCGCGTCCATCTCGGCGGAAACACCGATCTCAAAGGTTTTACCTTCGTTGAACGAAGTGAAACCTTCGCCTAGGCCACCAGGACCGGCAAACAAATCTATTAGCTTGTAGGCCATCTAGGAATTGCAGTCAGAAATTAAAGGGGTAGCCGAATCGCCACCGGTCTCGAAGCTAATCGAGCTCGGTTGAAACCTGATCCAGTGATCGAGCTGCAGGATTAAATCGGGCCATTGTTCACGCGACTGAGCAGTTTTCAGAGCACATTCCCACACGACGGCGGTTCGCCAGCCAGCAGAAATCAGGGTCATGTGCGCAAGCGCATCGCGTCGCTCATTGTCTTCCAGCTTTGCCGACCAGAAGGCCGTGTTGCTACTTGGCATCTTTGAGAGGCGACACCCGTGCGAATGCCAAAAACATCCGTGTACGAAGATCGCAACGCGCCACTTCGGAAGAACGATATCAGGACATCCAGGCAGTCCTGAGGCGTGAAGCACAAAGCGAAAACCTCTCGCATGAAGCGCGCGGCGCACAGCAAGCTCTGGCTGGGTGCTTTTTGATCGAATCCCGGACATCATCCGACTTCGTGTGGTCGCGTCGACGATGTCAACCATGTATTGGCTTTAGCGCGTGTTGCTCTACCACTTCGTGAAGCGTCATATTGCCTGCTACTTCGTCGAGAACTAACCCCGATTGTGGTCCGCATACGGCACACCACTACTTCCACGCCAACATTACCAAGCGCGCGCACGACGATCAAGATTCGGCTTGAGCGCGGGCTCAAGCCCATGCTGCCGATCGGTCGCCGCCAGTGGCAACAGAAAACTCGCCCCCCGAGCTCGAGTGTTCACCTAGCGTACGCCCATGGACATCGACATTCTCAAATTTTTGATTGGGCAGGATTGACATGCGCGAGCTGCTCCTGTGTTCCTCCCATTGACAACCGCCACACTCACGCACCGCCGCAGACCTCACCACGCGCCCCGGCGCGGGCCATGCACCCATGCGGGCCAGCCCCAAAACCGTTGCGTCTCAGGGTTTCCGTGAGGTCGGCGTCCGAAACTGGCCGCGACGCCCGTCACACGGACGTCATCAGCTATTAAAACAATAGCGTTCAACTTCGATTCGAGGATCGTTCCTCGTAAACGCTATATCTAGCCCGACTCTTGCTAAGCAAAATCCTCGACGGATTTCACGTCATGCAAGATCGAGGACAACAAGCAATGAACCCTACGCGTCTCCGGCGGCCACTGGCCGCTTTGGTACTGGGCGGTACAGCAGCATTCCTCGGCGCCGTTTTGCCGGCCCACGCGTTCACGAACCCGCCCATCCAGGTGGCGCAGGGCATCGAATACATGTGCGGCGGCACCGTCAAGGGCGAGGCCGAGTTCATGGAAATGGTGGCGCCGCGCTGGGCTGCGACCATCGAACTGGGCGTGAGCGACGGCAAGGGCGAGCAACTGGCCGGCTTTCCGGCAAAGGCCTCGATCCAGATTCGCCAGAAGTACACCGGCCAGGCGGTGATGGACGTGGAAACGCGGGCGCCCTACATACTGGCGCGCCTGAACCCGGGTGCCTACGACGTGAACGTGACGCTGGGCGGGCTCACGCTCACGCAGTCGCTGATCGTGATTGCAGGCGCGCCGGCGCGCGCATCGTTCCTCTGGCCGTCGAACTTCGACATGGCTTCGGTCACGCCGCCGATGCCCCAGACGCAGGCGCTGGCCCAGACCTCCGCTGCCCGCTGAGCATTCAGTCAGCAGCAAGCACCACGCCGCGTGCGCGGCCTGTGGTCAGCCTTTTCTAAGTCGTGCGCCGCACATTGGCGGCGTGGCTTCTCGCCATCACGACCAGGAAAGGATTCAAGACCATGACCTCCCGTTTTTCTTCTTCGAGCACGCGGCCGCTGGCGGCTGCGGTGTTGTGCGGCGCCGTCCTGCTCGGCGTGCTGTCGTCGGCGCAGGCGGCGGTGAATCCGCCGATCTACATGGCGCACGGCGTCGAGTACATGAGCGGCGGCATCGGCAGCGATGAAGCGCAGCTGATGGAGACGGTGTCGCCGCGCTGGCCCGCGACCTTCGAATTCGCGGTCAAGGACCACAAGGGCAGCGCCGACTTCGCCGCCGGCGTGCACGTCACGGTGCGCGACAGCAGCGGCACCGCGTTGCTGGACAACGTGGTCTCGGGCGGCCCGTTCATGGTCGCGCGGCTGGAGCCGGGCACCTACGAAGTCGAGGCGCGCATCGGCAGCCAAGTGCTCAAGCAGCCGCTGCACGTGCTGCAGGGCGCGGCCGCCAAGGCCGTCTTCGAATGGCCGGCGGGCACCGACATGGCCTCGGCCGGCACGCGCACGGTGCAGTAACAACTCGGCGCCGGTGCGGGCGCCGCTCGTCGCAGCGCCAATTTTTTGACGCCCGTCAAGCCGCAACGCCCGCTATCCGGGCGTCGTGCGCTATAGAAAAAATAGCGAAGGCGGCGTCTTCGGCCGTCTTGAATGCGCGGCATGCGCCTTGCAGGTGGTGTATCCCGGGCAATGCCCGAACCCATTGCCCCGATGCCGATCCGCCCCCTGAGCGCCCTGACCGCGCTGCTGCACGTCTACATAGCGCTGCGCCTTCTGCCCGCGTTGGCCACGCTCACGCCGGCGTGGCCGCTCGCGCTGGTGCTGCTGGCGGTGTCGGCCTTCACGATCCCTCTGCCTTTCGTCTCGCGGCGCATTGCGTCCAACGCCTCGGTGGGCGAAGCGCTCAAGTGGGTCGGGCTGATCAGCATGGGCTGGTTCTCCTCGATGTTCGTGCTGACGCTGCTGCGCGATGCCGGCCTGCTGCTCACCTGGCTGGCGAGCGCGCTGGGCGTGGCGCAGGTGCACTGGAACACGCTGCGGCCATGGAGCGCGCTGGCGGTGCTGGCCATGGCCACGGGCACGTCGCTCGTGGGCTTCATCAACGCGCGCCGCACGGCCAGCGTGAAGCGGGTCGACGTGCCGATCCGCGGACTGCCGGCGGCGCTCGAGGGCTTCACGATCGCGCAACTGAGCGACATCCACGTCGGGCCGACGATCAGGAGCGCGTACATCCAGCGCATCGTCGACGCGGTGAACCGGCTGGGCGCCGACGCCATCGCGATCACCGGCGACCTCGTGGACGGCACGGTGCCCGAACTGCGCGAGCACATCGCGCCGCTGGCCGGGCTGCGCGCGCGGCACGGCACCTTCGTGGTCACCGGCAACCACGAGTACTACGCGGGCGCGCATGCCTGGATCGACGAGCTGCGCCGGCTCGGGCTGAAGGTGCTGCTCAACGAGCATGTGGTGCTGCAGACGCGCAATGTGCGCGGCGCGCAGACCGATGAAGAACTGTTCGAAAGCGCATTGGTGCTTGCGGGCGTGACCGACTTCACCGCCGGGCATTTCGATGCGGCGCATGCGAGCGATCCGCACCTGGCGCTGTTCGATGCGCCGCCGCTGGTGCACACGCGCGTGCTGCTGGCGCACCAGCCGCGCAGCGCGACGGTGGCGGCCGCGGCGGGCTACCAGCTGCAGCTGTCGGGCCACACGCACGGGGGGCAGTTCTTTCCGTGGAACCTGTTCGTTCCGATGCAGCAGCCCTTCACGGCGGGCCTGCACCGGCTGCACGACATGTGGATCTACGTGAGCCGGGGCACCGGCTACTGGGGACCGCCGAAGCGCTTCGGCGCGCCTTCGGAAATCACGCTGCTCACGCTGGTGCCCGCCCGGCCCTGAAGACGCCGGGCTTTTCGCTCGTCAGGGTTGCAACTGGGCCAGCCGCCGCGCGTTCGACGTGGCTGCGGCGTGAATGGGCTTGAGGCCTTCGCGCGCGATGCGGGCGGCAACGCCGGAGAGCTGGCTGGCCGCGGTCGCCGTGCGGGTCGCGGTCTGCACGAAGGCATCGCTGCGCGCGGCCGCCTGCGCGGGGGTGATGCTCCCGGCCATCGAGAAGAAGTCCGTCGTGCCCTGGAGCCACTGTTGCAGCACCTTGTTGGCCAGCGAGAAATGGCTGTTGTGCCACTGCTTGACCATCGCGATGCCCGATTCGCTCGCCGCGGCCAGCTTCTCGTGCCCCATGAGCTGGAACTCCGCCAAGTCGGCCGCGGTGGGCGTGAGCCCGGCCTTAGCGATGCGCTCGGTCCGCATGCGGATCACCGAGCCGGAGGACAGCAGCATCTCGTTGGTCTTGAGGGCCAGGTCGAGCCACTGCATGAGCGGATTGGCCAGACGGGCGGTGGAACTGAGAGATGACATGTGGAGGCCGATGCGAGGGGGGAGGAGACCCACTATAGGCCTCGACGGTCTGGATTGCTGCAGCGCAGCAATATCAATCTTCATTCTTGTTGAACAAGTCCTACCTTCGGATGTGGAAATTACGTGCCGAGCCGGCAATGGAGGTGCTTGAAAGTAAAGATTCCCGTTCTCTTCCATTATCCGCATCGGACGCTCACAACATGAAATCAAACCTTTGCGCGCCTCTCCGGGCCGCCGTGTTCGCAGGCCTCTTCGGCCTGCTGGGCACGGCGGCCCACGCTTTTGGGGACGACTCCCGCGGCTTCTACATCGACGGCGGCCATGCGCGGCATGGCGAGAAGGGCGACACCAACTCGGTCAGCGTCGGCATGACGGTGCCGTGGTCGATCGTCGAAAGGCGGCCGGGCAGCCCGCTCAGCTCGTACCTAGACTTCTTCGTCAGCAACTGGCATGCGCGCCCGCTGGACGACGGCCCGCGCAATTTCGTGCAGATCGGCGCGATCTACACCTTGCGCTACCGCTTCGGCGACGGCGCATCGCCCTGGTTCGCCGAAGGCGGCGTCGGAGCGACCTTGATGGACCACGTCTACCGCACGCCCGATCGCAGCTTCAGCACGGCTTTCCAGTTCACCGAGGTGCTGGGCGTCGGGCGCAGCTTCGGCGACAACGGGGCGCACGAAGTCGCGCTGCGGGTGCAGCACGTCTCGAACGGCGGGATCAAGAAGCCCAACCCGGGCGAAACGTTCCTGCGCCTTCGCTACACCTATCACTTCTAGGATCTAGCGCACGCGCCGCAGGCGGCGCGCGCGCATCTCCATGGCGAGGTAAGCGCACAGCGCCACGGCCAGCGGCAGCAGGTAATACAGGCCGCGATAGGCCAGCAGCGCCCCGAGCAGCGTGGCTTCCGGCACCTGGTAGGAGAGCAGCGCGACGAACACCGCTTCGAGCACGCCCAGCCCCGCCGGCACGTGCGTGACGACGCCAGCCACCGCGGCCACCAGCAGCACCGCGAGCACGTGCGGATAGCCGACCTGGCCCTGCAGCAGCAGCCAGATCACGCCGCCCATCAGCGACCAGTTCAGACACGACATCGCCAGCTGCAGCAGCGCCATCGCGAGGCCGGGCGTCTTGAACGTGTGGCCGCGCACGCGCCAGACGCGCCCGGCCGAAAAAGCGCACAGCGCCAGGTAGCCCACCGACACCGCCAGCAACGCCGCGCCGAGCACGCGCAGGCCGCCGCTGTCGATCTTCCATTCGGGCGGCAGCGTCATCGGCCAGAAAGAGAAGGCCACGCCGGCCACCACCAGGTAGCCGAGCCAGTTGGTCAGCATGCTGAAGCCCAGCACGCGCGTGATGGTCTCGTTGCCCAGGCCGAGGCGCGAATAGAGCCGGTAACGAAAGGCCACGCCGCCGACCAGCGAGCCGAAGTTCAGGTTGAACGCGTAGCTGATGAAGGTCACGCCCATCACCGAGCCGGCGGGGAGCTTGTGCTTCGTCAGGTGCCGCCCCAGCAGGTCGTAGGTGCTGTAGAGCGCGAAGCTGCATGCGGCCAGCGCGCCGGCCGCCAGGAGCGTGGTCGCGGGCAGCGCACGGATCGCCTGGAGCACTTCGTCCCAGTCGATGGCGCGCGCCTGGGTCACCAGCAGCCAGGCGACGAGCCCGAAGAAGCCCCACACGACCACCCGGCGGGCCCAGGGCCACCAGGACTGTCGAGCAAGGGCCATGGTGCTCATGGGCTCGAGGGGCTCATGCCGCTTCCGTCGGCGTGGCGCCGCCGGTGTGGGTGGCGTTGGCGGTGTTGTTCTTCTCGTTCCTCTGTCTCTCGGCCAGATCGGTCGCCTCGGCCGGCGTCAGCCGCGGCACGTGGCGCGGCAGGCGGTCCAGCCACGCCGGGTACCAGCGCAAGAAGTGAAAGATGAAGAAGCTTCGCACCAGGCGCCACCCGCTCCATTCGCTCGCGAGGTCCGCCGTGTCGATCTTCTTGCAGCTGTGCTGCATGAGGTGCTCCATGCGGCCCCACAGCACCTCGTTGAAGGCCTTGTCGCGCACGACCACGTTGGCTTCGAGATTGAGCGACAGGCTCAGCGGATCGAGGTTGCTCGAGCCCACCGTGCTCCAGCGGTCGTCCATCAGCGCGACCTTGCCGTGCAGCGGGCGGTCGCAGTATTCGTAGATGCGAACGCCCGCATGCAGCAGGTGGTGGTACAGCATGCTCGCGGCCGTCTTGACGATCGGCATGTCCGGCTCGCCCTGCAGGATGAGCCGCACGTCGACGCCTCGGCGCGCGGCGCGCCGCAGTTCCTTGATGAGCCGGTAGCCCGGAAAGAAATACGCATTGGCGATCACGATGCGCTCGCGCGCCGAGCGGATCGCGGCGCGGTAGTGGCGCTCGATGTCGTTGGTGTGGCGGCGGTTGTCGCGCGTCACGAAGATCGCGTCGGCCTCGCCGGCCGTCGTCTGCCGCACCGGCGGCGCCTGCTTGAGCCGGCGGCGGAACCAGCCCGCGCCCTTGCCTCCGACGGCGATGGCGCGCAGCACGAACTGATGGATCTCCGCCACGATCGGACCGGCAAGCTCCACCGCGTAGTCCTGCTTGGCCTTGGGACCGAAATCGAGCAGGTGGTCGGCCGAGTAGTTGATGCCGCCAACGAAGGCGCGCTCGCCATCGACCACCACGATCTTGCGGTGCATGCGGCGGAACACGTTGAGTCGCTGCCCCATGAAACGCTGGCCGGGGTCGAACACCCGCACCTTCACACCGACCGAGGTGAGCCCCTCGATGAATTCGCGCGAGAGATCGGGCGAGCCGAAGCCGTCGATCATCAGGTCGACCTTGGCGCCGCGCTGTGCCGCCTCGCGCAACGCCGCATGCAGCCCGAGGCCCACCTTGTCCTCGAACAGGATGAAGGTCTCGACGATCACTTCGCGCTGCGCCTGGCGGATCGCCTCGAACACGCGCGGAAAGAACTCCTCGCCGTTCTCGAGCAGCTCGATGCGATTCCCGCCGACCCAATGGTTGCCGTTGCTCATGGTGCTGCCCGCTTCAGAGATCGATGTCCGCCACCAGCGGGGCGTGGTCCGAGAGGTGCGACCAGGGCCTGCGCGGCAGCACCACCGGCGCATGCACGCCGGCATTGCGCACATAGATGCGGTCCAACTGCAGCACCGGGAAGCGCGACGGA
Organism: Variovorax paradoxus; assembly: GCF_000834655.1. Lineage (GTDB taxonomy): Bacteria > Pseudomonadota > Gammaproteobacteria > Burkholderiales > Burkholderiaceae_C > Variovorax > Variovorax paradoxus_F. The sequence continues at coordinate 778 of NZ_JXQQ01000008.1, read as the reverse complement.
AAGGTCCGGGCGGCGTGCCCGTTGGCATGCACGAACACCTCGCGCAGCGCGGCGCCTTTTTCAAGCACCTCGTGCGCGCGGCCGCGCCAGTCGTTGAAGTCGCCCGCGACGATCAGCGGCGCATCGGCCGGCACCTCGTCGCGCACGATGTGGCACAGCAACTCCAGCTGCTGCTGGCGGTGCGCCTCGGCCAGACCTAGGTGCGCACAGATCACATGCACATCGACCGGGCGGCCCGGCAAGCGCAGCACGCAGTGCAGCAGGCCGCGCTTCTCGGGGCCGCTCACCGACACGTCGTGGTTGCGGAAATGCACGATCGGAAACTTCGACAGCACCGCGTTTCCGTGGTGCCCCTTCGGATATACCGCGTTGCGGCCGTAGGCGAACTGCGGCCACATGGTGTCGGCGAGGAATTCGTAATGCGGCGCCTCCGGCCAGTTGCTCACCTTGCGGGAATGCCGCGAGTGCGTGCCCAGCACCTCCTGGAGGAACACGACGTCCGCCCCCACCGTGCGCACGGCGTCCCGCAGTTCGGGAAGGATGAACTTGCGATTGAGCGCGGTGAACCCCTTGTGGGTGTTCACCGTCATGACCTTGAGCGAGGTCGGCACAGGCGCGGGCGCCGCTTCGGGAATCGGGGAAGAAGACATCGACTTGGTTGTACGTCGCTGGATCGGCCACGCCTGTAGGAACGCGCCACCTTCTTTCGTGCCGTTCCTTGCGCCTGTCGCGTGCGGGAGGCCGGCTCCTACAGGCAGGCCTGCCGCACCCCGACACA
>NZ_JXQQ01000079.1 GCF_000834655.1 Variovorax paradoxus | reverse complement strand
GAGCGTCGTCGACAAGCTGCACCGGCTGGCCGCGCTGACCGCGCCCGCCGGGCCTGCCGCGGTGCAGCACGCCAACGTCCCGCACACGACTGCGTGACGCCATCCTCCGGAGGCACACTGCAAGCACCATGAGCAGCACGCAACACCCCTTCGACAAAGCCCTGGCCCTGCACCACAGCGACATCCGCGTGGGCCACTTCACCGGTATGACCAGCCCCGACTACTGGAACATGGTCGGCCCTTTCGGCGGCACCACCGCGGCCCTCGCGCTGCAGGCGGTGCTGCGGCATCCCGACCTGCTCGGCACGCCCATCGCACTCACCGTCAACTACGCGGCCGCGCTCGAAGCCGGCGCGTTCGACATCCAGGCCACGGCCGTGCGCACCAACCGCTCGACGCAGCACTGGACCGTGCAGATCACGCAGGCCGGTGCGAGCGGCGCGCCGAACATGACCACCACCGCCACCGTGGTGACGGCCGCGCGTCGCGACACCTGGGGCGAGAGCGACATGCCCATGCCCGAGGCGCCCGCGCCGGGGACGGTCGATCGCATCAGTATCGGGCCGTCGGGCGTGGCCTGGATCAACCAGTACGACATGCGTCCCTTCAGCGGCGGCATCCCCGCGACATGGGACGGCAGCCTGAAGCACAGCGAGACGCGGATCTGGGTGCGCGATGCGCAACCGCGGCCGCTGGACTTTCCTTCGCTCGCCGCGATGAGCGACGTGTTCTATCCGCGCGTCTGGCTGCGCCGCGCCAGGCACGTGCCGGCGGGCACGGTGTCGATCACGACCTACTTCCACGCCGGGCCGGAGCAACTGGCCGAGGTCGGCACGGGCTACCTGCTGGGCCGCGCGGCGGGGCAGCAGTTCTTCAACGGGTTCTTCGACCAGACGGCGCATCTGTGGAGCGAGAAGGGCGTGTTGCTCGCCACCTCGAACCAGATCGTCTACTACAAGGAATAACGCCATGGCGCTCACCAAGGCTGCACTCATCGTCGGCGCCGGCGATGCCACCGGCGGCGCGATTGCCCGCCGTTTTGCGCGCGAGGGTTTCGCCGCATGCGTCACGCGGCGCAGCCTCGACAAGCTGCAGCCGCTGGTCGCGCAGATCGAGGCCGATGGCGGCCGCGCGCATGCGTTCGCCTGCGATGCGCGCAAGGAAGAAGAAGTCGTCGCGCTCATCGAAGAGATCGAATCGACGATCGGCCCCATCGAGGTGATGGTGTTCAACATCGGCGCCAACGTGCCCGAGAGCATCCTCGCCGAGACCGCGCGCAAGTACTTCAAGGTGTGGGAGATGGCGTGCTTCTCGGGCTTTCTCAACGGGCGCGAAGTGGCCAGGCGCATGGTGGCGCGCGAAGTGCCCAAGGGCGGGCATCGCGGCACGATCATCTTCACCGGTGCCACGGCGTCGCTGCGCGGCGCAGCGAATTTCGGCGCGTTTTCGGGCGCGAAGATGGCCTTGCGCGCGCTGGCCCAATCGATGGCGCGCGAGCTGGGGCCGCAGGGCATTCACGTTGCGCACGTGGTGGTCGACGGCGCGATCGACACCGAGTTCATCCGCAGCAACTTCCCCGAGCGCTACGTGCTCAAGGAGAGCGACGGCATCCTGAACCCGGACCACATCGCGGACAGCTACTGGATGCTGCACGCACAGCCGCGCGATGCGTGGACGCACGAGCTCGACCTGCGCCCCTGGTCCGAGAAGTTCTGACAAACAAATCAAAAGATCCGGAGACGCCCATGACAAAGACCGTCGAGTTCTATTTCGATTTCGGCAGCCCCGCCGCCTACCTGGCCGCCACGCAACTGCCGCACGTATGCGCGGACACCGGCGCCGAACTGGTGTGGAAGCCCATGCTGCTGGGCGGCGTGTTCCAGGCCACGGGCAACCACTCGCCCGCCGAGATCAAGCCCAAGGGCCCGTACATGAACATCGACCTCAAGCGCTTCGCCAGGCGCTACGGCGTGCCGTTCGTGCACAACCCGCACTTCCCCGTCAACACGCTGCTGCTGATGCGCGGCGCCACCGGCATGCAGATGAAGGAGCCCGAGCGCTTCGCCGCGTATGTCGATGCCGTCTATCACGCGATGTGGGTTGAGCCGCAGAACCTCAACGACCCGGCGACGGTCGGCGCCGTCTTGCAGAATGCGGGCTTCGACGCCGGCGCATTGCTCGCGCTGGCCGGCGCGCAGGAGACGAAGGACCGCCTCAAGGCCGTCACGCAGGAGGCCGTGGAGCGCGGCGTGTTCGGCGCCCCGACCATGTTCGTCGGCGACCAGATGTTCTGGGGCCAGGACCGCCTCGATTTCGTGCGCGAAGCCCTCGACGCCTGAGCGCATCGCCCGCAGCAACCGTTTTTACCCAAGGACCATTCCCATGAGCGACATCCTCGTCCACACCGAAGCCGGCGTGATGACCATCACCTTCAACCGCGTCGACAAGAAGAACTCGATCACCAGCGGCATGTACGCCGAACTGGCCGAAGCACTGGCCACGGCCGAGAGCGAAGCGGCCGTGCGCTGCGTGCTGATCCAGGGCGACCCGACGATCTTCAGCGCGGGCAACGACATCGGCGATTTCCTCAACGCCCCGCCCGCGACGCAGGAGTCGCCGGTGTTCCGGTTCCTGCGCGGCATCGCGACCTTTCCCAAGCCCATCGTCGCGGCCGTCTGCGGCCCGGCCGTGGGCATCGGCACGACGATGCTGTTCCATTGCGACCTCGTCTACGCGGGCGACAACGCGGCGTTCTCAATGCCCTTCGTGAACCTGGGCCTGTGCCCCGAGGCGGCCTCGAGCCTCCTGGTGCCGCAGATGCTCGGCTACCACCGCGCGGCCGAGGCGCTGCTGCTGGGCGAACCCTTCATGGCCGAGGCCGCGCTCGAAGTGGGCCTGGTCAACCGCGTGGTGCCGCCGACCGAAGCCAATGGCATCGCGCAGATGCAGGCCCGCAAGCTCGCGGCCAAGCCGTTGAGCGCACTGATCGAGACCAAGCGCCTGCTGAAGAAGGCGCAACTGCCGGCCGTGCTCGAACGCATGGGCGAAGAGGGCGCGAGCTTCGGCCGCATGCTGCGCGAGCCCGCAGCCAAGGAAGCTTTCGGCGCCTTCATGGAGAAGCGCAAGCCCGATTTCTCGAAGGTCTGAGGGTTCCTCCCGCGTTGGCCCGCCGACAGTGGCCCCGTACACTGTCGGGCGTGCAATTTTTCGAGACAAGACCGCCCGAAACGCCCGTCCCGCGGGCGAATGATGCTACTGAAAAAGTAGCATTCGATCCCGCGCGCAGGCGTACTTTGGGCTTGCTTGCGGGCGCCTTGGCGGCGCCTTCCGTGGTCCTCGCACGGGTTCGTCCGCTGCGCATCGGCGTCATCGGTTCCTGGTCCGGCCCCTATGCGGGCGGTGGGCGTCAGTTCGATGCGGGCATGTCGGTCTGGCTGGCCGCGCATAACCAGCAGATCGCGGGGCGCCCGGTGGAACTGCTGCGGCGCGACGTGCCGGGCAGCGCGCCCGAGCAGGCGCGCCGCCAGGCCCAGGATCTCGTGGAGAACGAGCGCGTCGATCTGCTCGCGGGCCTGGACTTCAGCTCCAACGCCTACGCCGTCGGCACCATCGCCGCGCAGGCGAAGCTGCCGCTGGTGGTGATGAACGCCGCGTCTTCGGGGATCACGGCGCGCTGCCCGTATGCGGTGCGGCTGTCGTTCACCATCGCCCAGGTCACGCTGCCGCTCGCGCGCTGGGCGCTGCAGCAGGGGCTGCGCGATGTCTGCACCGTGGTGGCCGACTACGCCTCGGGCGTCGATGCCGAAAGCGCCTTCGTCGCGGGCATCACCGCCGGGGGAGGGCAGGTCGGCGCGATGCTGCGGGTGCCGCTCAACACGCTCGACTACTCGGCCTACATGCTGCGGCTGCGCGAGCTCAAGCCGCAGGCGGTGTTCTTCTTCCTGCCCTCGGGGCAGATGCCGGCGACTTTCCTGAAATTCTGGCGCGACCGCGGCATGGCCGACACCGGCATCCGCCTGCTCGCGACCGGCGACGCTACCGATGACCATTACCTCGAAGGCATGGGCGAGCTGGCCGACGGGCTCGTGACAAGCCACCATTACTCGTTCGCCCATGAATCGCCGGCCAACCGCCGCTTCACGGGCGTCTTCGAGACTGAGTTCGGCAGCCACCTGCGGCCGGGCTATTTCGCAGTCGCGGCGCACGATGCGCTCGCGGCCATCGATGCCGCGCTGGCCTCGCCCTCGGTGCGCGGCAATGCGAGCGGGGAACGGCTGGTCGATGCCTTCCGGGGCTTGAAGTTCGAGAGCCCGCGCGGGCCCATCGAGATCGACGCCCACACGCGCGACATCGTGCAGACCGTCTACATCCGCCGTACCGAGCGGCGCGATGGGCGCTGGGTCAACCGCGAGTTCGAGCGCTTCGAGCGGATGCGCGACCCGGGCGTCTGATGTGAAGCAGCAGAGCCGTTCGCCCGAACGGTTCTGGTTCTCAGGTCGGCGGCTGTTCGATGACGCGCGGCCGGCCGTTGTCGTCGATCGCCACGTAGGTGAAGGTGGCCTGCGTCACCTTGATGTATTCGCCCTGCGCCCGGAAGCGTTCGGCGAACACCTCGACTGTCACCGTGACCGAGGTGCGCCCGATGCGCACGAGCTTCGAATAGAACGAGAGGATGTCGCCCAGGCGCACCGGCTGCTTGAAGATGAACTCGTTGACCGCCACCGTGGCCTGCCGGCCCTTGGCGTAGCGCGCCGGGATCACCGAGCCGGCCAGGTCGCACTGGGCCATGACCCAGCCGCCGAAGATGTCGCCGTTGGCGTTGCAGTCCGCCGGCATCGGAATGACCTTGAGCACCAGCTCCATGTCGGTGGGCAGGCTTTTGAGGGTGGCTGCGGCGGCGGCACTGGAAGTATCGGACATGGGCACAATCTGCAACAAACAAGCAACCACGATTGTCCCTCATGCGCCGCAGCGGCGAAGCCCTTCCCCCTTCCCCTACCGTCTCCGGCCACCCGCCCGAGAAAAGCGACCGCTCCGACTGGGCGACGCTGCGCCGGCTCTTTCCCTATCTCTGGCAGTACAAGTGGCGCGTGATGGCCGCGCTCGCGTTCATGGTGGGCGCCAAGGTGGCCAACGTGGGCGTGCCGGTGCTGCTGAAGAACCTCATCGACACGATGACGCCCAAGCCGGACATGGCCCAGGCGCTCCTGATCGTGCCCATCGGGCTCCTGCTGGCCTACGGGTTGCTGCGCTTCTCGACCGCGCTCTTCGGCGAGCTGCGCGAGCTGATCTTCGCCAAGGCCACCGAGGGCACCGCGCGGCAGATCGCGCTGGAGGTGTTCGGCCACCTGCATTCGCTGAGCCTGCGCTTTCACCTGGAGCGACAGACGGGCGGCATGACGCGCGACATCGAGCGCGGCACGCGCGGCGTGCATTCGCTCATCTCGATGTCGCTCTACAGCATCGTGCCCACCATCATCGAACTGGTGCTGGTGCTCACGATCCTGGGGGTGAAGTTCGATTCGCTGTTCGTGTGGATCACGGGCGTGGCACTGGTGCTCTACATCACCTTCACCGTCACGGTGACCGAGTGGCGCACCCAGTTCCGCAAGACCATGAACGAGCTCGACTCGATGGCCCAGAGCCGCGCGGTCGATTCGCTCCTGAACTACGAGACGGTCAAGTACTTCAACAACGAGGACTTCGAGGCGAAGCGCTACGACGCGAGCCTGGACCGCTACCGCAAGGCCGCCATCAAGAGCCAGCGCACGCTGAGCATGCTCAACACCGGCCAGCAGCTGCTGATTGCCGTGAGCCTGGTGCTGATGCTGTGGCGCGCCACCTCGGGCGTGGTCGAAGGCCGCATGACGCTGGGCGACCTGGTGATGGTCAACGCCTTCATGATCCAGCTCTACATTCCGCTCAACTTCCTGGGCGTGATCTACCGCGAGATCAAGCAGAGCCTGACCGACCTGGACAAGATGTTCGTGCTGATGGAGAAGGAGCGCGAGGTGCGCGACGCACCGGAAGCGCAGCCGCTCGCGGGCGCCGACTCCACCATCCGCTTCGAGGACGTGAGCTTCGCCTACGAGCCCGCGCGCCCGATCCTGAAGCACGTGAGCTTCGAGATCCCGGCCGGCAAGACGGTGGCCGTCGTCGGCCCGTCCGGCTCGGGCAAGTCCACGCTCGCGCGGCTGCTCTATCGCTTCTACGACGTGCAGCAGGGCCGCATCACCATCGGCGGCGAAGACATCCGCGAGGTCACGCAGTCGAGCGTGCGGCGTGCCATCGGCATCGTGCCGCAGGACACGGTGCTCTTCAACGACACGGTCGAATACAACATCGCCTACGGCCGGCCCGGCGCGAGCCGTGAAGAGGTGGAAGGCGCGGCACGGGCCGCACGCATCCACGACTTCATCTCGGCCACGCCCAAGGGCTACGAGACGACCGTGGGCGAACGCGGCCTGAAGCTCTCGGGTGGCGAGAAGCAGCGCGTGGCCATCGCGCGCACGCTCCTGAAGAACCCGCCCATCGTCATCTTCGACGAGGCCACCTCGGCACTCGACTCGGCCAACGAGCGCGCCATCCAGTCGGAGCTCAAGAGCGCCGCACAAGACAAGACCACGCTGGTGATCGCGCACCGCCTGTCGACCGTGGTCGATGCGCACGAGATCCTCGTGCTCGAGTCCGGCGTGATCGTCGAGCGCGGCACGCATGCCGAGCTGCTCGGCAGGCAAGGCCGCTATGCCCAGATGTGGGCTTTGCAGAAGAGCGAAGCAGCACCTTTGCTCTAGCCCGATCATTCAACCCTTTCCAATCGATCCAGGAGTTCAGACGTG
>NZ_JXQQ01000078.1 GCF_000834655.1 Variovorax paradoxus | reverse complement strand
GCGCGGCCTCGAAGGCTGCATGGCGTTCGACGCCGCCGGGCCCCCACCCCTGCCCTCCCCCGGAAGGGGAGGGAGAAAGACGAAAACTCAGCCCGCCAGCCGTCCCGCCACCAGCTGCAGCACCCGGTCGCAGCGCTTGGCCAGTTCCTGGTCGTGCGTGACCATCACGAAGGCCGTGCCGTGGCGGTGCGCTAGGTCGAGCATCAGCGCGAACACCGTGTCGGCCGTGCTGCGGTCGAGGTTGCCGGTGGGCTCGTCGGCCAGCACGCACGCCGGTTGAGTGACGAGCGCACGCGCGATCGCCACGCGTTGGCGCTCGCCGCCCGAGAGTTCCGCCGGACGGTGGTGCAGACGCTCACCCAACCCGACGCTCGCAAGAATCTTCGCGGCCGCCTGCGCAGCCTGCGACGACTCGACGCGGCGGATCTTCAGCGGCATCGCCACGTTGTCCAGCGCGCTGAACTCCGGCAGCAAATGATGGAACTGGTAGACGAAGCCCAGGTGCTGGTTGCGCAGCCGCCCCTGCTCCGCGGCGTCGGCATGCGCGATGTCCTTGCCCAGCAGCTCGACCTTGCCCGCGGTGGGCGCATCGAGCCCGCCCATCAGGTGCAGCAGCGTGCTCTTGCCCGAGCCCGATGCGCCGACGATGGCCAGCGTTTCGCCGGCGCGCACGTCGAGGTCTACGCCGTGCAGCACGGTGAGGTCGATGCGTCCTTCCTGGAAGCGCTTGGTGAGGCCTCGGGCCTTCAATACCACTTCACTCATAACGCAATGCCTCGGCAGGGTTCACGCGGCTGGCGCGCCAGCTCGGGTACAGCGTGGCCAGGAAGGCCAGGATGAGGGAGATGATCGCGATGGGCATGATGTCACTCTGCTGCGGGTCGCTGGGCATCTTGCTGATCAGGTAGATGTCCTTGGGCAAGAAGCTCGCGTGGAAGAGCTGCTCCAGGAAGGGCACGATCACGTCGATGTTGTAGGCAATGCCCAGGCCCAGAAGAAGGCCCGCCACGGTGCCGATCACCCCCACCATCGCGCCCTGCACCACGAAGATGCCCATGATGCTGCGCGGCGAACTGCCCAGCGTGCGGAGGATGGCGATGTCGGCGCGCTTGTCGGTCACCGTCATCACGAGCGTGGAGACGAGGTTGAACGCGGCCACTGCCACGATCAGCGTGAGGATGATGAACATCATGCGTTTCTCGACCTGCACGGCTGCGAACCAGGTCTTGTTCTGGCGCGTCCAGTCGCGGATCAGGAATTCGCCCGGCAGGCTCACGGCCAGCTGGTCGGCCACGTCGCGCGCCTCGTTCAGGTCCTTGAGCTTCAGGCGGATGCCGGTCGGGCCTTCGAGACGGAACACCTTGGCCGCGTCCTGCTCGTGCACCATCGCCAGGGCCGAGTCGTACTCGTAATGGCCCGAATCGAAGGTGCCCACCACGGTGAACTGCTTCAGGCGCGGCACCACGCCGGCCGGCGTGACCTGGCCGCCCGGTGCCACCAGCGTGACCTTGTCGCCCGGCTGCACGAACATCGAGCGCGCGAGCTCTATGCCCAGCACGATGCCGAATTCGCCCGGCACCAGCTTGTCGAAGGTGCCCTTGCTCGCGATGCCGCCGGTGTCGGTCACTTCGGGTTCGAGCTTGGGGTCGATGCCGCGCACGATCGCGCCCTTCATGTCCTCGCCGCGCGCAATCAGCGCCTGCGTATTGATGAAGGGGGCCGCGCCGATGACCTCGGGGTTCTTGCGCGCGGCGGCCATGATTTCGTCCAGGCTCTGCAGCGCCTGGCCGTCGCGCGAGAAGATCTCGATGTGCGACACCACGCCGAGCATGCGGTCGCGCACCTCCTTCTGGAAGCCGTTCATCACACTGAGCACAATGATCAGCGCCGCCACGCCCAGGGCGATGCCGAGCATCGAGACACCGGAGATGAAGGAGATGAAGCCGTTGCGCCGCGTTGCCCGGCCTGCGCGCGTGTAGCGCCAGCCGAGCTGCAGTTCATAAGGGAGTCGCATCAAATTTCCTGCCGAGCCGCCTCAAAGAAAATTTGCCCGCCCTTGGGGGGCAGCGAATACACGAAGTGAGGAGCGAGGGGGTAGGTCATATACGGCGGAATTGTGGCATCACGGAAAACCGAGGGGCTTCCGGGACAATAGAGGGATGGCCGAACACCCCCCACGTCACTTGTTGATCCCCTTCGCCGGCCGCGGTTCCCCGGCGTGCCGTGCCGCCTTGCCGGCACTCAGGCTCCCGAATCTCGAATCGCTGCTCTCCCGGCTCACCCTCGCGGACACCGACACCCAGGACGAAAGCACGCGCTCGCCTCCGCACGAGCGGGCGCTCGCCAAGGCGCTGGGCATTGCCGCCGACGACGGCTGCATTCCCTGGGCCGCGCTCGAAGCCCGGCAGGCGGGCCTCACCGCGGCCGACGACACCGAGGGCTGGGGCGTCGTCACGCTGTGCAACTGGCAGGTCGGCATCGACGACGTGGCGCTGGGCGACCCGGCCGCCATCGAGATCGATGCCGCCGAATCGGCCGCGCTGCTCGAAGTGGCCCGCCCCTTCTTCGAGGAAGACGGCATCGCCCTGCACGCCTCTGCCACGCCCGGCCGCTGGCTCGCTCGCGCGCGCATCTTCGAGGGCCTGGCCACCGCCTCCATCGACCGCGCGGTGGGCTACCCGATCTCGCAGTGGTCGCCCCTGGGCGATTCGGCGCGGCCGCTGCGCCGCCTGCAGAACGAGATGCAGATGCTGCTCTACACGCAGCGCGTGAACGACGACCGCGCCGCGCGCGGCGTGCCGCCGATCAACTCGTTCTGGCTCAGCGGCACCGGCGCCTTGAAAGGCGTGACGCCGACAGCGCCTGCGCCGGCCGTGAGCGAGGCCCTCCGCGTGGCCGCGCTGCGCGACGACGGCCCCGGCTGGGCCGAGGCCTGGCAGGCGCTCGATGCGGGCGAGATCGCCTCGCTGCTGGCCGACTACACGCGGGGCGCCGAGGTGTCGCTCACGCTCTGCGGCGACCGCGCCGCAGAGCGCTACACCGTGCAGCAGCGCGGCCTCGCGCGGTGGGCCAGAAGCCTCTTCGACCGCACGCGCGCCGCCACGGTGCTGGAATCGCTGTGAAGATCATCGCCCGCGACATCCCCCCGCGCACCGTCTGGGCGCTGGAGCAGGCCGGCGTGCACCCGCTGCTCGCGCGCCTCTTCGCCGCGCGCGGCGTGATGGCCAAGGACGAGCTGGACGACGGCCTTGCCCGCCTGCTCGCTCCCGACACCCTGCGCGGCACGCGCGAAGCCGCCGTGCTGCTGGCCGATGCGATGGCGCAGGACAAGCGCCTGTGCATCGTGGCCGACTACGACTGCGACGGCGCCACCGCCTGCGCGGTCGGCGTGCGGGGCCTGCGCCTCCTGGGCGCAAGGAACGTGAGCTACCTCGTGCCCGATCGCGTGGTCGACGGCTACGGCCTCACGCCGCCGATCGCCGAGCGCGTGGCCGACAGTGGCGCAGACATGCTGATCACCGTGGACAACGGCATCGCCAGCGTCGAAGGCGTGGCCGCCGCCAAGGCGCGCGGCCTGCAGGTGCTGGTGACCGACCACCACCTGCCCGGCCCCGAACTGCCGGCGGCCGACGTGCTCGTCAACCCGAACCAGCCCGGCTGCGAGTTCGAGAGCAAGAGCATCGCGGGCGTGGGCGTCATGTTCTACGTGCTGCTCGCGCTGCGCTCCGAGTTGCGCAAGCGCGGTGTGTTCGACGTGGCCACGCAGCCCAAGCTCGATGCATTGCTGCCGCTGGTGGCGCTGGGCACCGTGGCCGACGTGGTGAAGCTCGACGCCAACAACCGCCGCCTCGTTGCGCAGGGCCTGCGCCGCATCCGCGGGGGCGCGATGCCTGCGGGCGTGGCCGCGCTCTTCAAGGCCGCGGGCCGCACGGCATCGGCAGCCACCACCTTCGACTTCGGCTTCGCCCTCGGCCCGCGCATCAACGCGGCGGGCCGGCTGGCCGACATGACGCTGGGCATCGAGTGCCTGCTGACCGACGACGCCGGCCGCGCCGACGAGCTTGCGCGCATGCTCGACGGCATCAACCGCGAGCGGCGCGACATCGAGGGCGGCATGCGCGACCAGGCGCTGCTGCTGGCCGAGTCGCTCTTCGCGACCGACGGCGAAGGCATCGAGGCGCCGCCGGCGGCGATCAGCGTGTTCGATGCGAACTTCCACGAAGGCGTGGTCGGCATCGTGGCCTCGCGCATCAAGGACCGCTTCCACCGCCCGACCTTCGTGTTCGCCGCGAGCGGCGCGCCGGGCAAGGAACAGGAGCTCAAGGGCTCCGGCCGGTCGATTCCGGGCTTTCATTTGCGCGATGCGCTGGACCTGGTGGCCAAGCGCCATCCGGGCGTGCTGCTGCGCTTCGGCGGGCATGCGATGGCGGCGGGCTGCACGGTCGCGCGCGAGCACTTCAAGACCTTCGAGCAGGCGCTCGCGCAGGTGGCAGGCGAATGGCTCGCCGCGGCCGCGCTCACGCGCCAGATCGAGACCGACGGCCCGATCGCGCGCGAGTACATGCGCATAGACCTGGTGGACACGCTGCACCGCGAGGTGTGGGGCCAGGGCTTTGCGCCGCCGACCTTCAGCGAGGAAGTGGAAGTGGTGTCGCAGCGGCTCGTGGGCGAAAAGCACCTGGCGCTCAAGCTCAGGCACCAGGGGCAGCCGATCGATGCGATCTGGTTCAGCCACACCGACCCGTTGCCGCCGAAAGTGAAGCTCGCGTTCCGCCTCGACGCCGACGAGTGGCAGGGCGTGCGGCGCCTGCGCTTCCTGGTCGAGGGGGCGGAGTTCTAGGAGAAGAAGCCAGGCCTACCTGGTCGGAGGGGGGAGACTGCGTTTCGCCGCGTCGGCGGTGTCATTTCAGGCACGCGCACGCCGGCGGCGCCCACCCGATCGCGTGCTCGATCAGCGCGCCGGCCGACCGGCTGCACCCGCACTCCACGGGGTCGTCGCACAAGCAGATCATCGACACCACGAACGCACAGCTGTAGACGGCGACCACGCACATGCCGACGAGGAAGCCCGCCGCCCTGCGGCTTTCTTCCGTCGCTCGCCAATGCGCCTGCCGGGCTTCGGAATTCCGAATCAGCAACCGGTCGATGTCCATGACGTCCACCCCCCTCCTCACAGCACCTCCCTGTCCCGCAAGCGTGCCGCATCGAGGCGATCGCTCCCCCGCCCGTAGACGGAAACAGTCGTCACGCTCCCTCCCAGGATCATTGCCCTCGATGCGGCCTGCATTGCTTTCACTCCTGCGCCGTCCGATGAGGCGCACCCCGGGACTTTAGTGAAAACTAAATTTGAAACAACTAATGACTAATACCAGTCGCACCGCCAAAGGGTGGAATTGGCGGAGGCTGAAAGTTCGATGTTTGGCCGCTCGATAGGACTTCCGGGTACGCGACTTCCCGCGACACCAGTGAATTCTGCGTATTCCCTCCGGGGCCGCGCAATGCTGCAATGTGCAGGCGTTGAAGCGTTATCCGCGCCCGCTTTTTCGTTTGCACGATGGCGCGAGTTCCAGGGATGAATGGCAAAGAGCCCGCAACAATCGAAAGCCCCTTACCTGTCGCCCCTGGCCGCGGACATCGAAGCCGAGTTCGGCGCGCTGCGGCAGGTCAAGGGCGAAGGGGGACCGTTGTCGGCCGCCAAGCTCGATGCATTGCGTATTTCATTGGAGCAGGCCGCACAGAATTTGCCGAAGGCGCTGCATCGGGGATTCCAGCGCAATTGCGTGGAAAGATTGAAATCGCATTTCGGGTGCGATTACCGTGAAATAGCCAACAGCCAGTTCCAGGAAGCCGTGGCGGTAATTGGCCAGCAAATCACCGAGGCGCGCCACCGCGTCGATAAGCTCGCCATCGAATTGCCGCGCGCAGAAAATCGCCGCTGGCGCGTGACCTTTTTCGATTTGACAGGTTAAGTGCTGGAACCCGTGCCGATCACAAATTCGCGAGGGATGAGAATCCTGAAAAGCGTGCCCCGGCCCATGATGGATTTGACTTCGATGCGGTAATTGAGGCGTGCCGCAAAGCGCTTGACAATGGCCAGGCCCAGCCCCACGCCCTTGGCCCGCCCCTGGTCGGTGGAATCTTCCTGGTGGAACGCATCGAATATGCGCTGCTGCGCTTCGGGCTTGATGCCATTGCCCTGGTCCCAGACCTCGATGGAAACGCCCCTCGAGGTTTTGCGGGCGCAAACCAATACCCCGCCCTTGGTGTATTTGAGCGCATTGGAAACCAGGTTTTCGAGCATCCGCAACAGCATCGAGGCATCGGTTCCGATGGTGATGCGGGCCATGTGAAACCGCAATTGCACGCCGTTCTGCTCCGCGATTTTCTCGAAATGAAGGTCGAGCTTCTGGAACAGCGACTGGATCTCCGTCGCCCGGATCTTCACGCCCGCATCGAGCGATTCGATCCGCGCGAATTCGAGGATATTGTTGATATAGACCTGCAATGCATCGACTTCCTGCCCCAGCCGTTCGAGCGTCGATTCCGCGGATTGATTGGCCTTGGTCGCCGCCATCGCGGACAGCACCCACAGCTTGGCGGCATGAAGCCGCTGCTGGAAATCGTGGCTCGCGCCGGCGAAGAATTCGGATCGGGTGTCCAGGGTCTTGTAGGCCGTGTCCCTGAGTCTTTCCAGCTTGCTGTTGGCGGTTTCGAGCGCAACCACCAATTGGCTGGTTTCGCGGGTGCGTTCGAGCTGATCGTTGAGCTGGCGGATGGCAATGAAAATATTGAGCCAGAGCACGGCCAGCACGCCCACGTCGAGCGCCACGATGACCGGAAAGCTCGCCACCCCGTTCGCATAAAGGCTGATGGAAAAAGCGCCCCACAGCACGCTGTTGTAGATGACCACGGCCAGCGGCGTGACCGGCCACATGCCGGTCATCGAAACGCTGATGCTGAGGAGGCCGATGCACATGATCAATTCGCGCACGGTGAGCACCGGTCCCGCGAACAATTTGATGGTCCAGATCCAATACAGGCACGCAATGACGCTGATGGTCAGGGGAATCAATTTCAGCCCGAGCGATTTCTTGACGATGGCCGGCGGCAATTTCGTCAATGGCCAGAAAAGGCTGACCCGCACGATCCAAGTGCCCACCGACACCCCGAGCCATATCCACATGGAGGTCGAGGTGAGAACGGGAGCGCTTGCCTCGGCCACCAGCAATCCGAGCACGGTGATCCAGTACGCAATCTGCTGCACGACGAATTGGCGTTCCGCCAGATGCCGGTGCGCCAGCGTCACATTGATGAGCGAGCGCGATACCTTTCCCTGGTTTTCCATGAGCGATTCGTCGATCGCTCCTGCATTGTTGGCGGTATTGCGGCGAAACGCCTCAAGCATTTCCATCGCTGCTCCTTGCAGCAAATCCAGCCAAGAGGCCCAATTGCAATGCCTTCTGCACCGCGTGCGCACGCGATTTGACGCCCAATGCCTCCATGGCGGAATCGATGTGGTAATTGACCGTTCCGGGATGCAACGACAGCAACCGCGCGATTTCCTTGGTGGAATGGCCGGCACCGACGAATTCGAGACATTGGCATTGCCGATTGGTCAGCCGTATTGCACCCGAATCCGCGCTCAGGTCGGGAATATCGGGAAATACTTTTTCGCCCGCGATGGCTTTTTCGAGGCTGGCCTCGAGTTCCTTGATTTCGATAGCCTTGAGAATGTATCCCTGGAATCCGCTGGCCTTGGCTTGCGCGATGTAATCGGCCCGGTAGGTTCCGGTCAGGATGCAAGTCAATGCCTCCTTACCCATCTTCTTTATTTCCATGGCCAGCGAAAGACCGACAGCGCCCGGCACATCAAGATCCAGAAGAATGAGGCCCCAGCGGTCGGGCGTTGCCTTCAATGCAAGCACGGCCTTTTCGGCGCTGTTGCAGATCTCGATATTGGCGACGTGCGGGCTTCTCGCGATCTTTTCCGCGGTCGCCTCCGACACCAGGGGTTGGTCTTCCACAAACAGCACGTTGATCATTGACATTTCCGACGGGTATTTCTTTTTTTGAATTGGGTTTTGGAAATAGGGAAATTCCGGAATTTCAATTTCTGCTGGCCGGCCCGTTGTCCAGCAGCGTGACCAGCGCCGTGCCCAACTCCGGCAGCGGCTTGCGCGCGAACGCGCCGATGACCGAGGCGATGACCTCGCGCTGGTCCGAGGGCACGGCCTGCAGGAATTCCGCGAGCCGGTCGATCACGGTCTGCAGGGATACCGCGGCGGCGGCGCCCTGCGGGTCCAG
>NZ_JXQQ01000077.1 GCF_000834655.1 Variovorax paradoxus | reverse complement strand
AGCACCGCAGGTTGCCCGCAGCGAAGCGAAGGGTCGCAGACAGCGGGGTCGCCTTTTCTTTGGCTACTTTCTTTTGGCGAAGCAAAAGAAAGTAGCTCGCCCGCCGGGGCGAGACCCGGCCCCAGCAAACAACCCATCCAAAGAGCAAAAACAATGCTGAGCCCAGGCACCCCATTCCCCCTGGGCGCAACCCCCTCCCCCCAAGGCATCAACTTCGCCATATCAGCCCCCACCGCAGAGGCAATCGACCTCTGCCTCTTCGACAGCACAGGCAGGAACGAGCAACAACGCCTCCGCCTGCCCAAGTGCACCGATGGCGTCTGGCACGGCCTGCTGCCCGCAGGACGCGAAGGCCTGGTCTACGGCTACCGCGTCCACGGCCCATGGGCACCACGAGACGGCCGACGCTTCAACTCAGCCAAGCTGCTGCTCGATCCGTATGCGCGCGAAATCGTCGGCCGCTACGACGGCAGCGACCTGTTCCTCGGCCATGACCCGTCAAACCCCGATCGACGCGACGCACGCGACAACGGCACCGTCGCACTCAAGGCCCGCGTGACGGCAAGCGCGATGGCCCCCGCATCGCCAGGCCAAGCCCGAATCGCATGCGGCGATCGCGTTCTCTACGAACTGCACGTGCGCGGCCAGACCCGCCTGCACCCCGGCGTCCCCGCCGCACTGCGCGGCACCTACGCCGGCCTCGCCGAGCCCGCCGTGCTCGACCACCTGCAGCGCCTGGGCATCACCACGCTGAGCCTCATGCCCGTGCAGCACCGCGCCGACGAGCAGCGCCTCCTGGCCATGGACCTCTCCAACTACTGGGGCTACAACACCATCGGCTGGTTCGCGCCCGAAGCCCGCTACTGGAGCGGCCGCCCCGGCACCACGCCCGCGAGCGAGTTCCGCGCGATGGCCGACGCGGTGCATGCACGCGGCATGGAGCTGGTGATCGACGTGGTCTACAACCACAGCGCCGAGAGCGACGAGCTCGGCCCCACGCTCTCGCTGCGCGGCATCGACAACGCCCTTTACTACCACCTGCGCGAAGACAACCGCGCGCTCTACGAAAACTGGACCGGCACCGGCAACTGCCTGAACCTCGGCGAGCCCCGCGTGCTGCAGCTCGTCATGGACAGCCTGCGCTTCTGGGCTTGCGAGATGGGCGTCGACGGCTTCCGCTTCGACCTCGCGCCGGTGCTCGGACGCGACGCGAAGAGAGGGTTCGACCCGCGCGCGCCCTTCTTCGCGGCCATCGCGCAGGACCCGGTGCTCTCGCGCACGCTCCTGATCGCCGAGCCGTGGGACATCGGGCCGGGCGGCTATCGCCTCGGCGAATTCCCACCGGGCTGGCTCGAATGGAACGACCGCTTTCGCGACACGCAGCGCGGGTTGTGGCTGCGACAAGGGCGGGACGGCGCGGCGAGCCTGGGCGATTTCGCGCACCGCTTCACCGCCTCGAGCACGCAGTTCGCCCACCGCGGCCGTGCGCCGGCGGCGAGCGTGAACTTCATCACCGCGCACGACGGCTTCACGCTGCGCGACCTCGTGAGCTACGAAGAGCGCCACAACCTCGCCAACGGCGAGAACAACCGCGACGGCCACGCCCACAACCTGAGCAACAACTGCGGCGTCGAAGGCCAGAGCGACGACGCCGCTGTGCTGGCCAGGCGCAGCCGCCTGCAGCGCGCGCTGCAGGCGGTGCTGCTGCTCTCGCAGGGCACGCCGATGCTGCTGGCGGGCGACGAGCTGGGCCACAGCCAGCAGGGCAACAACAACGCCTATTGCCAGGACAACGAGACCACCTGGCTCGCATGGATCGGCGCATCGGACCCCGCGGGGGACATGGCGCGAACGAGCGACTTCGTGGCGCGGCTCACGGCCTTGCGCCGCGAAGCCGGGCCGCTGCGCAGCACGCGCTGGTGGCCGGCCGCGCCGCCCGAGGGAACGCCTGGCATCCGCTGGCTGCGCCCCGATGGCCAGCCGATGACGCCCGACGACTGGCATGCGGGCACGGCCCTTGCAATCTTCTTCGAGGGCGCCGCAGCGGAGGATTCGGGCGCATGGCTGGTGCTGGTGAATGCGGGTGCGGACACGGTGAATTTCACGCTGCCGCAGGGCGCATGGCGCGGTTGCCTCTCGACCGATCCCGCGCACGACCAAGGCACGTCGCCAGAGCCGCTCGGCGCTACGGCGGAAGTAACTTTTTCGAGCATCCGGGTTGCAAGAACGTAGGAGCCACGCGCCCGGCGCAGTGCTAGTCTCGATGCAGAAACTCTGACGGTGCATTCCAACAAACGAACGGAGACACAGGATGGACAACCACCTCACCCCGCACACCCCGCAGGCTCCCCTGCAGGCCCACCAACTGGTCCGCCGCACCATCGCCCTGGTGCTGGCGGGCGGCCGGGGCTCGCGCCTGAAGCAGCTGACCGACCGGCGGGCCAAGCCGGCCGTGTACTTCGGCGGCAAGTTCCGCATCATCGATTTCGCGCTCTCCAATTGCCTCAACTCGGGCATCCGGCGCATGGCGGTGGTCACGCAGTACAAGTCGCATTCGCTGATGCGCCACCTGCAGCGCGGCTGGAGCTTCCTGCGCGCCGAGCTCAACGAGATGGTCGACGTGCTGCCCGCGCAGCAGCGCGTGGGCGACGAGCACTGGTACCGCGGCACGGCCGATGCGGTGTTCCAGAACCTGGACATCATCCAGACCCGCTCGACCCCGCACGACTACGTGGTGGTGCTGGCCGGCGACCACATCTACAAGATGGACTACTCGATCATGGTGAAGGACCATGCCGAGCGCGGCCTGGGCTGCACGGTCGGCTGCATCGAGGTGCCGCGCATGGAGGCCACCGCCTTCGGCGTGATGGCCGTCGACGACGAGCGGCAGATCACCGCCTTTCTGGAGAAACCGGCCGACCCGCCCGCCATGCCCGGCAACCCTGACGTGGCGCTGGCCAGCATGGGCATCTACGTGTTCGATTCGGCCTACCTCTACCAACTGCTCGAGGAAGACAACGCCAACCCCGATTCGAGCCACGATTTCGGCAAGGACATCATCCCGCGCGCCGTGGCGCAGGGCCGGGCGCTGGCCCATCCGTTCGGCATGTCGTGCGTCACGCGGGCCTCGCGCGGACCCGACGCCAAGGCCTACTGGCGCGACGTGGGCACGATTGATGCATTCTGGGCAGCCAATCTCGACCTGGCCTCGATCACCCCGGAGCTCGACATCTATGACACCGACTGGCCCATCTGGACCTACCAGCGGCAACTGCCCCCGGCCAAGTTCGTGCTCGATCGCCACGGCCAACACGGCATGACGGTCAACACCATCGTCTCGGGCGGCTGCATCGTCTCGGGCTCCAAGGTGAGCAGCTCGGTGCTGTTCTCGGGCGTGCGCATCCACTCCTTCTGCGAGATCAACGAGGCGGTGCTGCTGCCCGACGTGGAAGTGGGCCGCGGCGCGCGGCTCAACCGGGTGGTGATCGACCGCGCCTGCGTCATCCCCGACGAGATGGTGATCGGCGAAGATCCGGTCGCCGACGCCGCGCGCTTCGAACGCACCGAGAACGGGGTCGTGCTGGTCACGCGCGAAATGCTCAAACGACTGGCCGCCTGAGGCCGCAACCACCCGCGATGCGAATCCTCCAGGTCAGCGCCGAACTCTTTCCCCTCCTGAAGACCGGCGGACTGGCGGACATCGCCGGCGCCCTGCCCCTCGCGCTCATGGCCGAAGGCGAGGACGCGCGCGTGCTGCTGCCGGGCTTTCCGGCCATCGTGGCCGGGGTGCGCGAGCTGGCGCCGGTGGCGGATTTCAATGCGCCCTGGGGCGAGCGCTTCAGCCTGCGCGCCGGGCACATCGCCATCGACGGTGCGCCGGCGATCCGCGCCTACGTGATCGATGCGCCCGCGCTCTACGACCGGCCCGGCAATCCTTATGAAGACACGGCGCGCCAGCCCTACGCCGACAACCACCGGCGCTTCGCGCTGCTCGGCTGGGCCGCGGCACAGCTGGCGCAGGGGCTGGACCCCACGTGGCAACCGGAGGTCGTGCATGCGCACGACTGGCATGCGGCGCTGGCGCCCGCGTACATCGCCTTTGCACGGCAGGCGGGAAGGCCCCGCGTGGGCAGCGTGTTCACGGTGCACAACCTGGCCTACCAGGGCATCTTCGCGCCGTGGAATTTCACCGACCTGGGCCTGCCGGGCCCCGCCTTCCACATGAACGGGCTCGAATACCACGGCCAAGTCTCGTTCATGAAGGCCGGCCTGTACTTCGCCGACCGGCTCACCACGGTGAGCCCGACCTATGCGCTGGAGATCCAGACCCCTGAGCAGGGCTGCGGCCTCGACGGCCTGCTGCGCCAGCGCAGCGGCGTGCTCACCGGCATCCTGAACGCGGTGGACGCCAAGGTCTGGAACCCGGCCTCCGACGCCGCGCTGGTGCAGGGCTATCACACGCCCGAAGGCCGCCACATGGCGGGCAAGGCGCGCTGCAAGGCGGTGCTGCAACACCAGCTGGGCCTCGCCGAGCGGCCCGATGCGCCGCTCTTCATATTGGTCAGCCGGCTCACCGAGCAGAAGGGCCTGCACCTCGTGCTCGGCGGCATCGACGCGCTGCTCGCCCAGGGCGGCCAGCTCGCGCTGCTGGGCAGCGGCGAAGCGTGGCTCGAAGAGGCCTTCCGCCAGCGCGCGGCCGCGGCGCCGGAATCGGTCAGCGTGACCATCGGCTACAACGAGACGCTCGCGCACCAGCTCTTCGGCGGCGGCGACGTGACGCTGGTGCCGTCGCTCTTCGAGCCGTGCGGCCTCACGCAGATGTACGGCCTGAAATACGGCAGCCTGCCGCTCGTGCGCCGCGTGGGCGGCCTGGCCGACACGGTGGTCGACAGCACGCTCGAAGACATGGCCAGCGGCGAGGCCACCGGCTTCGTTTTCGACCGCTTCGACGCCCACGACTACGAACGCGCGCTGCGCCGCGCCTTCGCCCTCTACCAGCGCGCGCCCGACTGGCGCCGCGTGCGCGGCCACGCCATGCGGCGTCCGGCCGATTGGGGGACCGCCGCCGCGCAATACATCGACGTCTACCGACAAGCATTGGGTCCTACCTGATCCGCGCACGGCAGACACAACACCATTCATCCGAGAACGACCCACCATGACGATCAAAGACTTCGCCTACGACCACCCCGACCGCGACGTCGCGGCCTTCAAGCGCGCCGTGGCCAACAAGCTGATCTATGCGGTCGGCAAGGACCCCGTCGCCGCGAGCCAGGACGACTGGCTCAACGCCACCTCGCAGGCCGTGCGCGACCAGCTGGTCGAGCGCTGGATGATGACCACGCGCGCCAACTACGCGCAGGACCTGAAACGCGTCTATTACCTCTCGATGGAGTTCCTCATCGGGCGCACCTTCACCAACGCGCTGCTCGCGGTGGACCTGTACGACACGGTGCGCGAAGCCCTGGCCGACTTCGGCGTGGACATGGCGGCGCTCTCGGAGCGAGAGCCCGATGCCGCGCTCGGCAACGGCGGCCTCGGCCGGCTCGCCGCCTGCTTTCTCGATTCGATGGCCACGCTCGGCGTGCCGGGCATGGGCTACGGCATCCGCTACGAATACGGCATGTTCCGCCAGCGGATCGTCGACGGCCAGCAGGTGGAAACGCCCGACTACTGGCTCACGCGCGGCAACCCCTGGGAGTTCCAGCGGCCCGAGGTGAACTACCGTGTGCGCTTCGGCGGCCACGTGCAGAAACGCGAGGGCCTCAATGCGCCCTACGGCGCGGCCGACTGGGTCGACACGCACGACGTGCGCGCCGTGGCCTACGACACCATCATTCCCGGCTACGGCACGCAGGCCACCAACACGCTGCGGCTCTGGTCGGCGCGCGCCACCGAGGAGATCGACCTCTCGGCCTTCAACCGCGGCAACTACATGGGCGCGGTGGAAAGCAAGAACCAGTCGGAGAATGTCTCGCGCGTGCTCTACCCCGACGACTCCACGCCTTCGGGCCGCGAGCTGCGGCTGCACCAGGAGTATTTTTTCTGCAGCGCGAGCGTGCAGGACCTCTTGCGCCGGTACCTGCGCAACCACAAGACCTTCGACCAGCTTTCCGAGAAGGTCAGCATCCACCTGAACGACACGCACCCGGTGCTCGCGGTGCCCGAGCTCATGCGCCTCCTGCTCGACGAGCACGGCCTCGCATGGGACGAGGCCTGGGCGCACACGCAGAAGGTGTTCAGCTACACCAACCACACGCTGATGCACGAGGCGCTGGAGACCTGGCCGGTGGAGATGCTGGGGCGCATCTTGCCGCGGCACCTGCAGATCATCTACGACATGAACGCGAAGTTCCTGGCCACCGTGACGCAGAAGGTGGGCAACGACGTGGAGCTGATGCGCCGGCTGTCGCTGGTCGACGAGTCGGGCGAGCGGCGCGTGCGCATGGCGTACGTGGCGGTGCTCGCGAGCCACTCGATCAACGGCGTCTCGGGTCTGCATTCGGAGCTGATGAAGCAGTCGATCTTCGCGGACTTCGACAGGATCTTTCCGGAGCGCTTCAACAACAAGACCAACGGCGTCACGCCGCGCCGCTGGCTCGCGCAAGCCAACCCGCCGCTGGCCGGGCTGCTCGACCAGCGCATCGGCAAGGGCTGGCGGCGCGACCTGTCGCAGCTGGAGGCGCTCAAGCCGATGACGGCGCAGCCCGCCTTCGTGCGCGCGTTCCGCCATGCCAAGCGCGAGAACAAGCTGCGGCTGGCCAACTGGGTCGGCGAACACCTGAAGATCGACCTGGACACCGACGCGATGTTCGACGTGCAGGTCAAGCGCATCCACGAATACAAGCGGCAGCTGCTCAACGTGCTGCACGTGGTGACGCGCTATCACCGCATCCTGGACGCGCAGGCGGCCGGAGGTCCCATCGACATCGTGCCGCGCGTGGTGGTGTTCGCCGGCAAGGCGGCTTCGGCCTACGTGATGGCCAAGCTGGTGATCCGGCTCATCAACGACGTGGCGAGCACCATCAACGCCGATGCGCGCGTGGGCAAGCTGCTGAAGGTGGTGTTCCTGCCGAACTACAGCGTGAGCCTGGCCGAGATCATCATGCCGGCGGCCGACCTCTCGGAGCAGATTTCCACCGCGGGCACCGAGGCCTCGGGCACCGGCAACATGAAGTTCGCGCTGAACGGCGCGCTCACCATCGGCACGCTCGACGGCGCCAATGTGGAAATGCGCGAGAACGTGGGGCCGGAGAACATCTTCATCTTCGGCAACACGACGCCGGAAGTGGCGGACATCCGGGCCCGGGGGTACCAGCCGCGCGAGATCTACGAAGAGAACGCGGAATTGAAGCGCGTGCTCGACGCGATCCGCGACGGCGCGTTCTCGCCGGGCGAGCCGTCGCGCTACCAGGGCATCTACGACGCGCTGGTGAACTGGGGCGACCACTACCTGCTGCTGGCCGACTATGCGAGCTATGTCGCCAAGCAGGCCGAGGTGGATGCGCTGTATCGCGATTCGGATGCGTGGACGCGGATGGCGATTCTCAACGTGGCGGGGATGGGGGCGTTTTCGTCGGACCGCACGATTGCGCAGTATGCGCACGAGATCTGGAACACCAAGCCGGTGGTTCTCGGCTGAGTCTCAGGTATTTCTCCCTCCCCTCCTGGGGGAGGGCCGGGGTGGGGGCACGCGGCGGCTGACAAAGCACTGCGCTGAACGAACGCCGCTT
>NZ_JXQQ01000076.1 GCF_000834655.1 Variovorax paradoxus | reverse complement strand
CGCCGCCCCGCCCACCGGGCCCGCCGCCGCCCGGCCGGCCACCGCCTGGGCCACCGGGGCCACCCGCGCCGCCGGGTCCGGCTGCCGGCGCCTTGGAACGCTGGATCAGATACCAAGCCCCGCCTCCCAGGGCCACCAGCAGCGCCAGGGTCAGCAGCCACCCCAGCCACCGGCGCCTGCGTGCCGGTGGGTGAGTCGGCGACACGGTGGGCGGCAGGGGCTCGGGGGGAGTTTTGGGGTCCATGGGATGCGTCGGGAGGGGTGCAGAGGTGCGGCCTAGAGTACAGCGCCGAATGGTAGTACCGCTGTTTGCTGCGCCGTAAAGCGGCGGTAAAGCTCGCGCCGCGCGTCCGCAATTCGCGCCGGCCGGATGCGGTTCGCGCCGCGTTCGGGCATTTCGTCGCATGCCGGTGGCCCGAGAAGCGGAGCACCGGCACAGTCCGCCCATCGCTTCCCCACACACGCTTTTCACACCCTTCACCGGAGAAACACCATGCTGCTGCAGATCCTTCTTCACACGCCCAAGTGGGTGTTCGCCGTCTTCGTGCTGCTCGTCTGGCTCGGCGCCAAGCAGTTGCTGTCGAACAGCGTGAGCCTCACCCGGGTCACGCTGATGCCCATCGCCATGGGCGGGCTGTCGGTCTTCGGCGTGCTCTCTGCCTTCGGCGATTCGCTGGGCGCCCTGCTCGGCTGGGCGGCCGCGGCGGCAGTGCTGATCGCGCTGGTGCTGCAGCGCCCGCTGCCGGCCACCACCCGCTTCGATGCGGCGGCCCGCACCTTCCACGTGGCCGGCAGCGCCGTGCCGCTCGCGCTGATGATGGGCATCTTCTGCACCAAGTACGTGGTGGGCGTGGCGCTGGCCATGCACCCCGAGCTGCGCCATCAGGCCGTTTTTGCCCTGGCCATCCCGACGCTGTACGGCGCCTTCAGCGGCATCTTCGCGGCCCGCGCGGTGCGCCTGTGGAAGCTGGCGATCGCCACCGACGCTGTCGCCACCGGCGTGCGCGCGGCCTAAGATCCGGGCCCGAGCCCCGCGCGCCACGCCAACGCCAGCCAGCCAGGAACCGCCATGACCGTGCTCTTTCTGCTCCTCAAGATCTCCGTCACGGTGGTGCTGGTCGCGTCGATCCTGGAGGCGCTGGTGCTCTCCTTTCGCAACGGCTGGGCCAGCTACGACTGGAAGGCGGCCGGCGTCTCGGTGTTCGACTTTCTCGTGCGCGAATACCCGCTGCGCTGGCTGTTGCCGGTGGCCTTCTGGACCGGCGCAATGGACTGGTTCTGGAACCACCGTCTCTTCACCCTGCCGATGGACCACTGGAGCGGCTGGGTCGCCTGCTTCATCGGCCAGGAGTTCTGCTACTACTGGTACCACCGCGCGGCCCACCGGGTGCGCTGGTTCTGGTGCACCCACGCCATCCACCATTCGCCGAACCAGCTGAACCTGTCGGCCGCCTATCGATTCGGCTGGACCGGCAGGCTCACCGGCACGCTGCTCTTCTTCATGCTGGCGCCGCTGCTGGGCATGCCGCCCAAGGTGATCCTGCTGATGCTCACGCTGAACCTGCTGTATCAGTTCTGGATTCACGCGACGTGGATCCCGCGCCTCGGGCCGCTCGAATGGGTGCTCAACACGCCCTCGGCGCACCGCGTGCACCATGCCTCGAACCTCGAATACCTGGACGGCAACTACGGCGGCGTGCTCATCGTGTTCGACCGGCTCTTCGGCACCTACATCCCCGAGCGCGCCGACCTGCCGTGCCGCTACGGCCTAGTGAACCCGATCACCTCGCACAACATCCTGGAGATCGAGTTCACGCACTGGCGCGCCCTGTTGCGCGACCTGCGTTCGGCGCGCTCGGCGCGGGCCTTCGTGGGCTACCTGGTCAAGCCGCCGGGCTGGCGGCCGGATGGGCCCGGCGACACCACCGAGGAACTGCGCCAGCGCGCGGCTCTCCAGTCGGCCCCTTCGCCTCGACAGCCGGCCACACCCGATTTCATTCCTGTCCAATTCAAGGAGTTGTCATGAACACCACCACCTCCAACGCCTCGCAGCCCAACCTCGAGAAGCTCGCCCGCCGCCGCGCTGGCGCCAAGATGGGCTGGTACATCCACGCCTTCGTCTATGTGCTGGTCAACCTCGGGCTGGTCACGCTGTCGGCCGCCAATGGCCGCACCTGGGCGATGTACCCGCTGATGGGCTGGGGCCTGGGCCTGCTCATCCACGGCGCGGTGATCTGGTTCCTCGCACCCGGCGGCAGCTTCTACGACAGGCTGGTGGCACGCGAGCGCCGCGCACTGGGCGCCGGGGATCGCTGGTGACACCTGACACGCTGCCGCGGTTTCGTGCGGAGAACTTCCGCAACATGCTTCGGCATGGCCTGATCACCGTCGCCTTCTGCTGCGTGATCGGGACAGGGCTGTCCATCTCGGGCAACGGCACCTGGGCATCGCAGATGGTGTATTCGCTGTCGATCGGAACGATCAGCTGGCTCGTCATCGACAGCGGCCGGTTGATGCTGAGCGGCCACAAGGAGGTGCTGTGGCCGAAGGGCCTCTGGGGATATGGACTGGTGGCGCTGGGCGTCACTGTCGGCTTTTTCGTCGGCAACGCCATCGGCGACGCCTTCGTCGGCGCGCCGCCGCTCGAGTTCCGCAGCTTCGCCGCGCGCAAGACCGCCTCGACCATCGTCATCACCCTGGCCGCCACCATCGGCATGTGCTACTTCTTCTTCAGCCTCGGCAAGAGCAGGCACATGCAGAGCCAGCTCGATGTGGCGCAGCGCGAGGCGACCGAGGCACGGCTCAAGCTGCTGGAGACGCAGCTGGAGCCGCACATGCTCTTCAATACGCTGGCAAACCTGCGCGTGCTGATCACCCTCGACCCGCCGCGCGCCGTGGCGATGCTCGACCGCCTCAACAGCTACCTGCGCGTGACGCTCAGCGGCTCGCGCACCCTGGCGCATCCGCTCTCGGCCGAGTTCGACCGGCTGGGCGACTACCTCGAACTGATGTCGGTGCGCATGGGCGAGCGCCTGCGCTACACGCTCGACCTGCCCGAGGACCTGCGCGACATTCCGGTGCCGCCGCTGCTCCTGCAGCCGCTGGTGGAAAACAGCATCCGCCACGGGCTGGAGCCCAAGGTCGAAGGCGGCGAGATCGCCGTGCGCGCGCGCAGGAACGGGGACCGTCTGGTCATCGAAGTGAACGACACCGGCGTCGGGCTCGATGCGGCGTTGCCCCCGGACGGCGGCAGCGGCTTCGGGCTCGAGCAGGTGCGCGAGCGCCTGGCCACCGTGTATGGCGCGCACAGCGAGATGCGGCTTGCGGCCGCGCCGGCGGGCGGAGCCTGCGCGATGCTGAGTTTTCCGCTGCCCATGGCGGCCCCATGAACACGACGACAACGATGAACCCCACCGCACTGATCGCCGAAGACGAGCCCCTTCTGGCCCAAGCCCTCAAGGCCGAGCTGGCGGCCGCATGGCCCGCACTGCAGATCGCCGCCATCGCCGGCGACGGCCGCAGCGCGGTGCGCGAGGCGCTGCGCCACCTGCCGCAGGTGCTGTTTTTCGACATCCGCATGCCGGGGCTGGACGGCCTCGGCGCCGCTGCCGAGCTGGCCGACAGCTGGCCCACCGACGAGGCGCCGATGCCGCAGCTGGTGTTCGTCACCGCCTACGACGAATACGCGGCGCGCGCCTTCGAGGCAGAGGCCATCGACTACGTGCTCAAGCCGGTGCAACCCGAACGGCTGCGCAAGACCGTGGCACGGCTGCAGCAGGCGCTGGCGGCGCAGCAGCCTTCGGCCTCGCCCTCCCCTGCCGTGGCCGGCCAAACCGGCGAAGGGCTCGAGCAAACCCTTGCGCAATGGCGCCAGGTGCTCGCAGCGGCCGGCGCCGGCGGCCCCTCGCCGTCAGCGGCCCCGGCACCGCTGCGGATGATTGCCGCCAGCGATGCCGGCGGCACCACCGTGCGCATGGTGCCCATCGACGAGGTGCTGTATTTCGAGGCGGCAGACAAATACCTGCGCGTGCTCACCGCGACGCACGAGTACCTGATCCGCACGCCGCTCAAGCAATTGCTGACGCAGCTCGATGCCGACACCTTCTGGCAGGTGCACCGGGCGGTGGTGGTGCGCAGCGCGGCCATCGAGTCGGTGCACCGCGACGAGGCCGGCAAGCTGCACCTGGCACTGCGCGGGCGGTCCGAGAAGATCCCGGTCAGCCGGCTCTACGCCCATCTTTTTCGCGCCATGTGAAATTCGCCGGGCGAGGCCCAAGAAAAAGCCGGCCTTTTCGGAGGCCGGCTTTTTTCATTCAGTCACGAATCGTGTGGCAATTTAGCGCCAGTGGCCATGACGGTGGCCGCCGCGGTAGTACCCACCGCCGTAGTAGCGGGGACCGTAGTAAGCCGGCGGGCCGTAGTAGACCGGGGCCGGACGGTAATACACCGGCGGCGGCGGACGGTAGTAGACCGGCGGCGGCGGTGCGTAGTAAACGGGAGCCGGCGGCGCGTAGACCGGTGCCGGGTAGTAGGCGGGACCGCCCACGCCGACCGCAACGCCTGGCAAGCCGACACCGACCGACCAGCTCACGTCGCTGCGAGCGCTGGCCGAGGTGGCTGCGAACAATGCACCGGCTGCCACGACGCCCGCGGCGGCCCATTTGAAGAAGGTGGAACGTGTGAGGCTCATGATGTTGACTCCTTGTTTCGAGGGCTGCGTCCGGGTCTGGACCGCCCATGTGTGTATTGAACGCGGCAATTGCAAACGGGGTGCACCGGCCAATGTGAAGAACGTTGCCAAAGGTAACCTATAAGGGGCGCCCTCTAGAATGAGGCAATGACCTCCCCGACCGACAAAAACGGCGCCAAAACGACCGCTGCACCGAGCAATTTCCTGCGCCACGTGATCGAGAACGACCTCGCACAGGGCGCGTATTCTGGCCGCAAATGGGGCGGCTCCCCGGGCAACGCCGACCACCACGCCCAGGGCATGACCGACCCGGCCAAGGTGCGCCTTCGCTTTCCGCCCGAACCCAACGGCTACCTGCACATCGGCCACGCCAAGAGCATCTGGCTCAACTTCGAGCTGGCCCGCGAATACGGCGGCGTGAGCCACCTGCGCTTTGACGACACCAACCCCGAAAAAGAAGAGCAGGAATACGTCGACTCCATCCGCGACGCCGTGAAGTGGCTCGGCTACGAGACCTACCTGGCCGACCGCCCCAGCGCCCCCGGCACCCTGCAGCCGCACGAGTACTTCGCGAGCAACTACTTCGACTTCATGTACGAAGCGGCCGAATACCTCATCGGCGCCGGCCTCGCCTACGTGGACGAGCAAACGCCCGAGGAAATGCGCGCCAACCGCGGCGACTTCAACACGCCCGGCACCGACAGCCCCTTCCGCAGCCGCAGCCCGGAAGAAAACCTCGCCCGCTTTCGCGAGATGCGCGACGGCAAGCTCGACGACGGCGCCGCCATCCTGCGCGCGAAGATCGACATGGCGAGCCCCAACATCAACATGCGCGACCCGGCGCTCTACCGCATCCGCCGGGCCACGCACCACAACACCGGCGACAAGTGGTGCATCTACCCGATGTACACCTACGCGCACCCGATCGAAGACGCGCTGGAGCAGATCACCCATTCGATCTGCACGCTCGAATTCGAAGACCAGCGCCCCTTCTACGACTGGCTGCTCGACCGCCTCGCCGAGGGCGGCCTCATCGCGAGCCCGCATCCGCGCCAGTACGAATTCGCGCGACTGAACGTTACCCACGTCATGACCAGCAAGCGCAAGCTGCGCCAGCTCGTCGAGGAAGGCCACGTCGACGGCTGGGACGACCCCCGCATGCCCACCATCGCGGGCCTGCGCCGTCGCGGCTACACGCCCGAGGCGCTGCGCCTGTTCTGCGAGCGCAGCGGCACCACCAAGTCGGGCGGATGGATCGACTACGCGAGCCTCGAAGCCGCGCTGCGCGACAGCCTCGACCCCATCGCCCCGCGCGCCATGGCCGTGCTCGACCCGGTCAAGCTGGTGATCACGAACTGGGGCGAGCTCATGGGCGGCGACGAGGTTCTGGACGACTGCTCCGCCCCCGTGCACCCGCACCACCCCGAGATGGGCAAGCGCGAATTCAAGCTCGGTCGCGAGGTGTGGATCGAAAGCACCGACTACGAGGACGTGCAGCCCAAGGGCTTCTTCCGCCTCTTCCCCGGCAACCGGGTGCGGCTGAAGTACGGCCACGTCATCGAATGCACCGGCGCCACGCGCGATGCCGGCGGCAAGCTCGTCGAAGTGCAGGCCACGCTGGTGCCCGACACCAAGAGCGGCACGCCCGGCGCGGACGCGATCAAGGTGAAGGGAACCATCACCTGGGTGGCCGCGGCCGATGCGGTGCAGGCCGAGGTGCGGCTGTACGAGCGGCTGTTCGCGGCGGCGAATCCGGGGAGTGGTGAGCTGCTGGACGAGTTGAACAAGCAGAGCCTGGAGATTTGCTCGGCGTACGTTGAGCCGTCATTGGCGAAGGCTGAAGCCGGCGTGGGGATTCAGTTCGAGCGGCATGGGTACTTCGTGGTGGATACGAAGACGGATGCGCCTGGCAAGCGAGTGTTCAATCGGGCCGCCGGCATGCGGGACAGCTGGGGCAAGTAACTCGCTTGCTTCTCTTCCGCGCAAAGCCGGGCTCTTCAAGGGCCCGGCTTTTTTCATTCATTCGGGCCGCTTGTAGACCACGCCCAGCACCGCACTGTTTTCGTCCGTCGTGCACACCGCCGAGCGGCCTTGCGGGCCGACCTTCAGGTTGATCGTGTAGACGCCGTCGCGCGGCGTCGAGCCGCTGTCCACCACGATGCTGCCCGCCGGAACGCGCAGTTCGCGCGCCGCTGCGGTCACGCAGTTCTTGATGCTCGCATCGGGCGCACCACCGACACGCAGCGAGGTGCTGGTGCATCCGGTCGCCACCACACCTGCAGCTACAGCCCACACCCATCTGTTGAAACTTCGCATCGTCATTTTTCGACTCCGTGTATTGATGAATTCGTCTTGGCCGTTCAAGTAGATTGAAAGTCACCCGCAAGGGTTCGCGCTGTAGGACGGCCACCCCACCACGGACCCGGGCTATCCTGTGCATTCATGAATTTTCCGAGCCCTTCCCGCCTCATCCGCTTCAACAAGCCCTACGGCGTCCTCAGCCAGTTCACCCCCGAGGGCCGCTGGCGCGGGCTCAAGGACTTCATCGACATCCCCGACGTCTACGTCGCCGGCCGCCTCGATGCCGACAGCGAAGGCCTGCTGCTCCTCACCAACGACGGCCAGCTCCAGGCGCGCATTGCCGATCCGCGCTTCAAGATGGAGAAGACCTATTGGGTGCAGGTGGAAGGCGTGCCGACTGAAGAGGCGCTCGCCGCGCTGCGCCAGGGCGTGCAACTCAACGACGGCCTCACGCGCCCTGCCCGCGCCCGCCTGCTCGACCCGCCGCCCGACGTATGGCCGCGGCAACCGCCCATCCGCGAGCGCAAGAGCATTCCGACCGCATGGCTGGAACTGGCGATCAGCGAAGGCCGCAACCGCCAGGTGCGGCGCATGACCGCCGCTGTCGGGCTGCCCACGCTTCGCCTGATCCGCGCCGCCATCGGGCCGCACACGCTCGATGGACTGGCGCCCGGCACGTGGCGCGAATAACGCGGCCACGCAACGACGTCACAGAACCTGTTTCATTCGATCTCTTCATGCACAACTTCCGAACCACCTCGTCCGACCTCCTCACGCCCGCAATGAATCGCCGCAGCGCACTGCTCGGCACGCTGGGCCTGCTCGCGCTGCCCGCGACGCATGCCGTCGCTGCCGCACCCGCGAAGTCCAAACAGCCCCCGCCCGCCGTCTGGCCGCACGCATCGCAGGTGCCGGGCGGCGTGGCGCGCCTTTCGCTGGGCCCGAACGCCAAGCGCCCGTCCGCCTTCGCAGGCGACGTGCCCTTACTCGTGCTCGGCGACGCCATCGAATGGACTGCACTGGTCGGCATACCGCTCGCGGCCACCCCCGGCGATGCAAGCATCACGGTGCGCGCCGAGAACGGCAGCGAACGGCAGGTCGCCTACACGGTGGCCGACAAGCAATACCGCGAGCAGCGCCTGACCGTGGCGCCGCGCACGGTCGATCTCTCGCCCGAGGACGAAGCGCGCTACGTGCGCGAACGCGATCACCAGGCCGGCGTGATGGCCACGCTCACCGACCTGCGGCCCGACGCCTCGCTGCAGATGCGCGTGCCCGTGCCAGGTCGCCGCTCCAGCTCGTTCGGCCTGCGCCGCGTGTTCAACGGGCAGTCGCGCAATCCGCACAGCGGGATGGACATCGCGGCCGGCACGGGCACGCCGGTGCTGGCGCCGCTGCCGGGTCGGGTGATCGATACGGGGGACTATTTCTTCAACGGCGGCACGGTCTGGCTCGACCATGGCGGCGGGCTGCTGACGATGTATTGCCATCTGAGCCGGGTGGATGTGAAGGTCGGGGATGTGCTGAAGACAGGGGAAAAGCTGGCTGCGGTGGGTGCGACCGGGCGGGTGACGGGGCCGCATCTGCATTGGGGTGTGATGCTGAATCGGGCGATGGTGGACCCGGCGCTTTTCATCGCGGCTTGAGACTGAGCAATCCGCCGCACTACACTCCGGCCTCATGCGCCCTTCCGAAGCCCTGTCTCAGCACCGCGCCCGCATCCGCGAGATTGCGCTGAGCCATCACGTCAGCAATGTGCGGGTGTTCGGCTCGGTCTCGCGCGGCGAGGACGGTCCCGACAGCGATCTCGATCTGCTGGTCGAGCCCACGACGCAGACGACATTCATGGACATCGGGGCCATCCGGCACGAGTTGAAGGATCTGCTGGGAATGGAAGTCGACGTGCTCACGCCCAATGGCTTGCCGCCGCGCTATCGCGACCAGGTGCTTCGCGAGGCCATTCCGGTATGAGCGGCAGCGATCCGCATCGAGTTGCGGACTATCTCGGCCATATCCTGCAGGCGATCGACAACATTCGCGACTACACGAATGGCGCCACCCTCGACGCCTATCTTCTCGACAGGAAAACCCAGGATGCCGTGGTGCGGAACCTGGAAGTGATCGGCGAGGCCAGCAACAACATCGTCAAGCATCACGCGGCTTTTGCGAACTCCCACTCGGACGTCCCATGGCGCTTTGCCTACGAGATGCGCAACGCCTTGTCGCACGGCTACTTCACCATCGATCACACGATCGTCTGGCAAACCATCCAGAAGGATCTGCCGCCGCTTCGCGCACAAATCGTGGAACTGATGCAGCTGTCGTAGGCGACGGAATGTCCAGCCTTCCCGTGTTCACCGAGGCCTGCCTGGACGAAAGCTTCACTCGCGCCACCCGCCGCGAAACCCTCGCCATCCTCAACACCCGCCTGCACCCCGCCCTACAGAAAATCCTCGCCGCGGAAGTGGCCTCAGGCAACCGCGTCGTCGATGTCGGCATCGACTGACCCGATGCGGGCTCTGTGCACGTCACCCTGCACAACCGTTTCGACAACCGCCACGCGAGCGCCGAAGCCGTCTTCAGCCTCTGCGACGACCCGCACTACTGGCACGCCGACTACAGCACCACGGCCCAGCCGACGCACCTGCTCATCTGCTGACGGCCTTCTTCGGCCACGCCGACGTGCTCCACGCGATGAGCGCCAGCAACGCCACCTGCACCGGCAGCCGCACCACCAGCGCCCAATACGGCACGCTCGCAAACAGCTCCGGGCGCTGCAGCATGTAGAAATGCGCGGGCGTCACGGCCAGGGTCAAAAGAAGCAGGCCGATGCCCGCAGCGCGCCGCGTCGGCCGCCACAGGAGCCCGGCCGCGCCCAGCAGTTCGAACACACCGCTCACCAGCACGGCCGCGCGCGGCCAGGGGATGTACGGCGGCACGATGCGCATCTCGGCCTCGGTCGCCACGAAGTGCGCGACGCCGCCGAGGGCGAACCACAGGAAGACGAAGACCAGGCCCGCCACGCGCCAGCGGCTCATGGCGGGCGCGGCGCTCGCCATCAGATCGGCTTGGTGAGGTACAGCGCCTCGCGCCCCACGATCACGCGTTGCGCGGGCATGAAGATCGTGCAGTCGTCGCACGGCGCGCGGATCTCGTCCGGGCCGTTGGTGGCGATGAGCTCACCCTTGGCGAAGGTCTCGAAGCCGATCAGCGGCCGCACGAAGGCGAAGTCTTCCGACTGGATGACGTGCGTCTGCAGCAGCTGAAAGCGGCGCTGCGGCTCGGGGGCCGGCGTGGCCGGATTTTTGTCGACGAGCCCGAAGTAAGCGAGGAAGTCGTAGGTGACCGCGGTCGCCAGTTCCGATGCCGAGCGCAAAAAGTGCTGGCCGCACTCGACCACCATCGCCACGCCCTTGCCGTCCGGGCCGCCGTGGCTGCCGTACTGGATGAGCGGCGTGCCGGAGCCCAGGCCGTCGGGCATCACGAGGTGGACCGACGGGCGGCCGATGGCCAGCGCCACTTCGGCGTTGCGCTCGAACGCCGGGTACACCCAGAAGGGCACGACGGGCTGACTGGTCGAATGGATGTCCAGGATGTGATCGGCCGCATCCACCACCGGACGCAGGATGCGCGCGCGGCGCAGCTCGGGGCTGTCTTCCGCGCCGTCCAGCCATTCGGGCGACCAGATGCGGTTGAGGTTGTGCACGATCTGGCGGCTGTCGTAGGGCGACTCTTCCTTGAACGACTCGTAGGCGTCGATGTTGGCGAAGGCCACGGTGAGCGTGCCGATCTTCGGGCGCACGTTGTTGTCGAGCAGGTGGGTGGCGGCGGTCATGCCGCAGATTTCGTTGCCGTGCGTGAGCGCGTTGATCAGCACGTGCGGGCCGGGCTTGCCGGACTCGAAGCGGTGCACGTAGTCGATGCCGACGTTGCCTAGGCGGTAGGCGGAGAGGTCGCGGGGAAGGACCTCGAGGGCGGGTGGGGATTGGGTCATGGGACTATGGGCGATGAAGCGATTCGGTCGGGCGAGTTTGCTACAGCCGACGAATCCGCGCTCCGGGCGCCATGACCGGGTAGCCGGGTGACCGGGTGACCGGGTGACCGGGTTCGGGCTCGATCCGAACGAATCGAACCCGAAGCAAGGCTCAGCGCACCTGCTGGTAGTCCACAGGCACCCACACATACCCCGAGCCTTCGGCGCGGATCCGCCCCAGCCCCGGGAACGGCAGGTGTGCGCCGGCCACGAGGTAGCGCCCCTTGGCCGCATCGGCATACGCCTTCTTGCGCTCGGCCGCAGCAGGCTTGGAATCGGTGTCGAACGAGATGGTCACCTGCGGCTGCACGAACTGCACCGAGGCCACGTGCATCAGGTCGCCCCACAGCACGAGCTTCTGACCCTTGGACTCGAGCACGTAGGTGTTGTGGCCGGGCGTGTGGCCGTGGGCGGCCACGGCCTTGATGCCGGGCACGAGGTCGGCGCCGTCCTTCAGGGGCGCGAACTTGCCGGCTTCGACGTAGGGGTTCAGCGACGCCTGCGCGCCCTGGAAGAAGCCCTTCATCTCGGGCGAGGCCTTCTCCAGGTTGGCCTTGCTGAGCCAGAAGTCGGCGTCTTCCTGGCCGGCGTGGATCGTGGCGTTGGGAAAGGCCAGCTTGCCGTCGACGATGAGGCCGCCGACGTGGTCGCTGTGCATGTGGGTGATGAACACGTCGTCGACCTGCTCGGGCTTGTAGCCGGAGGCCAGCAGGTTGTTGCGCAGGTTGCCCAGCGTGGGGCCGAAGAGCGAGCCGGCGCCGGTGTCGATCAGCACCAGCTTGCTGCCGGTGTTCACGAGGTAGCTGTTCACCGAGGTGGGCACCAGGTCCTGCTTGAAGGAGCGGTCGAGGAGCTTGCCAACCTGCGCCTGGGTGGTGTTGGTCAGGAGCTTCTTGACCTCCAGGTCGATGGTGCCGTCGAAGAGCGCGGTGACCTCGAAGTCGCCGAGCATCATGCGGTAGAAGCCCGGCGCCTGGGTCTTGATCTGCGGGGCGCCGGCGTGCGCCGCGAACGAAAGCATCAGCATGCTGCTTGCGAGTGCGGCAATGCCGCGACGCAGCCAGTGGGTGGGGTGGGTCATCGGTGTTTCTCTCGGGCGTGTCGTTGGAGGGGGCGAAGAATAGCCCAAACCCCGTGCGCCCAATATCTCTCTTTTGGAGCGGTCACCAGTTCACTTCGCGCTCCGGCGTGGCCGAGATGTGGTGGATCGACAGGTCGGCACCGTCGTATTCCTCTTCCTGCGACAGGCGCAGGCCCATCGTGGCCTTGAGCGCGCCGTACACCGCCGCGCCCGCGAGCGCCGCCCACGCCACGCCCATCAGCGTGCCCATGAGCTGCGCCCACACGTTCACCCCGCCGATGCCGCCCAGCGCCTGCGTGCCGAAGATGCCTGCCGCGATGCCGCCCCAGGTGCCGCACAGGCCGTGCAGCGGCCACACGCCCAGCACGTCGTCGATCTTCCATTTGTTCTGCGTGAGCGTGAACATGAAGACGAAGATGGCGCCCGCCACGCCGCCCACCACCAGCGCGCCCAGCGGGTGCATCAGGTCGGAGCCGGCGCATACGGCCACGAGGCCGGCGAGCGGGCCGTTGTAGACGAAGCCCGGGTCGTTCTTGCCCATGGCCAGCGCCACCAGCGTGCCGCCGACCATCGCCATCAGCGAGTTGACGGCCACCAGGCCCGAGATCTTGTCGATGCTCTGCGCGCTCATCACGTTGAAGCCGAACCAGCCCACGCACAGCACCCAGGCACCGAGCGCGAGGAACGGGATGTTCGACGGCGGATGCGCGCTCAGCGATCCGTCGCCGCGGTAGCGGTTGCGCCGCGCGCCCAAGAGAATGACCGCCGGCAGCGCCAGCCAGCCGCCCACCGCATGCACCACCACCGAGCCCGCGAAGTCATGGAATTCGTGGCCGGTGACCGAAGCGATCCAGCCCTGGATGCCGAAGTGCTTGTTCCACGCGATGCCCTCGAACAGCGGATACACCACGCCCACGATCACCGCGGTGGCAATGAGCTGCGGCCAGAACTTGGCGCGCTCGGCGATGCCGCCCGAAATGATGGCCGGAATGGCCGCTGCAAAGGTCAGCAGGAAGAAGAACTTCACCAGCTCGTAGCCGCTCTTCGCCGCAAGCTCCGTGGCGCCCACGAAGAAGTGGGTGCCGTAGGCCACGCCGTAGCCCACGAGGAAGTACACGATGGTCGAGACCGAGAAGTCGACCAATATCTTCACCAGCGCATTGACCTGGTTCTTCTTGCGCACGGTGCCCAGTTCCAGAAAAGCGAAACCGGCATGCATGGCCAACACCATGATGGCGCCGAGAAGGATGAACAGCGCGTCTGCGCCCTGTTTGAGTGCGTCCATGGGAGCTTCTTGCAGTTTTTGGTTTGAATTGGTGCATCGCCGCCGGAGGGCCCGGCGCGATGGTGCAAGGAAGCAAAAATGGTGCCCGAAGGCTCCCGGATGGTGCGAAACGGGCCATAACGGCGCGCCTGCGCACCGGAACAGGAAGATTTTTCAGCCGGCGGAGCCGACGCCGGCCCTGAGCGCATCGCGGTACCGGCGGCTGCATGGCACTGTCGTGCCGTCGTGCATGTGCAGCCGGGCGTCGCCGCCGTCCAGCGGCTCGATTTCCTTGATGCGCGCGAGGTTCACCGCATGGCTTCGGTGCACGCGCACGAACCGGGCGGGGTCCAGCTGGGTCAGGAAATCGGTGAGCGTGGCGCGCAGCAGGTAGTCGTGGCCGTTGACGTGCAGGCCGACATAGTTGCCCTCGGCCTGGAGCCAGTCGATGTCGGTGGCGGCGATCAGGAATTCGCGGCGCAGCTTGCGCACGAGAAAGCGCTCCGGCCGCGCCGGCGGCAGTGGCGCAGGTGGCGGCGGGGCTTCCTCCGGCGCGGGCGGCGCGTCATCGGCCGGGGGCGATGGCGATGGCGGCGGCGCTGGCGGTGCCTCGGGCGGATCGGACACCCCCGCCTCCGGCGCATCGAGCACCCGGGCCTCGCCCTGCAAACGCAGCATGAAGAGCCGGTAGGCCCAGATCCCGAAGACGATCGAGACGTAGACCCGCACGTCCTTCAGGTACTCGTAGCCCCACTGGCCGGTCCAGCCACCGAACTCGTAGCGGCCGCCGGCCAGGGCGTAGACCAAGGAGCGCACCGCGAACATGCCCGCCACGTGCACCAGGCTGATGGCCACGCTGGCCACCACGTGCCCGGCGACAAAGCGCACCCAGCGGCCGGGCAGGAGCGGCGCGAGCCGGCGCTCGACGGCCACGAACACCGGGATCAGCATCAGCAGCACCAGGTGGCTCGATCCCTCCCAGGTGACGATTTCCCAGGTGGCGCGCGGCACGGCGCGGTTGCGGGCATCGACTACGGCGACCATGGTGCTGAACACGCCCTGCAGCGTCATCAGCACGATCCAGAAGCCCACTTCGACGTAGCGGCGGATCGGTTCGTAGCGCTCGTACAGGTTCCGGTGGGACGCTTTCATGCCCGGGATTCTCGCCATCCGCGCGGCCTGGGGGCGAATTTCGTCCCACGTGGGCTACCGCTCGTCACAAAGGCCAGGCGATCCGTCCCGCGGGCGCCCCGCCAGGCCGCGCCGGGCCACACGATGGCCGCACTTTCTGTTTCGAGGACCCTGAAATGAACCTCCCGACTCCCCTGCCCGACGCGGGCCGGCGACACGACATCGACGCCCTGCGCGCCCTCGCCTTCCTGTTCGTGATCCTCTATCACGTGGGCATGTACTACGTGGCCGACTGGCCCTGGCACCTCAAGAGCCCGCACGCGGCCGAATGGCTGCAGTGGCCGATGCGGGTGCTGAACATCTGGCGCATGGACCTGGTGTTTTTGATCTCGGGCGTGTCGCTCGGCTTCCTCGCCCGCCACCAGGGCACCGCGGCGCTGCTGCGCAGCCGGGGCGCGCGGCTGGTGCTGCCGCTGGTGTTCGGAATGATCGTGATCGTGCCCTACCAGGCCTACGCGCAGGGCGTGGCAAATGGGCTGGTCGCACCGGGCTTCGGCGCCTTCCTGCTGCGCTACCTGTCGATGGCCGAGCCCTGGCCCAAGCGCGCCTTCGACGGCGCCGAGTTCGGCATGACCTGGAACCACCTCTGGTACCTGCCCTATCTCTTTGCGTACACCGCGCTGGTCGCGCTGACGCTGCCGCTGTGGAGGTCGCCCGCCGGCCAGTGGGTGCGCCGGCGGTTCAACGCGCTGCGCGGCTGGCAGTTGCTGCTCTTGCCGGTGCTCCCGCTCGTGGCGTGGACGGTGCTGCTGGCCCCGCACTTCCCGCCCACGCACAACCTGGTGCGCGACTTCTACCTGCACGCCATTTACCTCACCGTGTTTCTCTATGGCTACTGGATGGGCGTGGACACCGGTATCTGGAAGGAGCTGGAGCGGCTGCGCCGGCTGTCGCTGGTGCTGGCCGTGGCGGCGATCGGCACGCTCATCGCGGTGCGGGTCGGCGCCAGGGGGTCGGCGCCGGGCTTCGTCATCGACCTGT
Source organism: Variovorax paradoxus (assembly GCF_000834655.1). GTDB lineage: Bacteria > Pseudomonadota > Gammaproteobacteria > Burkholderiales > Burkholderiaceae_C > Variovorax > Variovorax paradoxus_F. The sequence goes on along the minus strand of NZ_JXQQ01000076.1, from coordinate 69,509 downwards.
TGCGCACGCTCTACATGTGGCTGGCCATCGCAACGATCCTGGGCCATGGCCACCGCCACCTGAACCGCCCGTGGCCGTGGCTGCGCTGGGCCAACGAGTCGGTGTACCCGTGGTACGTGCTGCACCAGACGCTGATCGTCGTGGCCGTGGTGTGGCTCGCGCCGCTGGCGCTGGGCCCGGTGCTGGAGCCCGCGCTGATCCTGATCGCCACCATCGGCGGCTGCTGGCTGCTGACCGACGCGCTCGTGCGCCGCGTGCGCTGGCTGCGGCCGCTGTTCGGGCTCACGCGCCGCGCACGCCACACGGGCGCGGCACCGCAAGCGCAGGATCAGAGCCCGCTTTCCCTGGCCAGCACACGCAGCACCTGACGCGCCACCTTGGCGAACAGGCTCTCGCCACGCGCATCCATCGTCACCACGCCGCGCACGATCTGCTGGACGTGCGCGTCTTCACGCGCGTTGTCCAGCGGGCGCATCAGCACCGGGTACTGGCTCAGGTTGGGCACGGCCTTTCCCTTGTCGGTCACGTTGACCGCGATCGGGCCGCCGTTCACCGACTGCAGGTAGACCGAGTCGATCTCTTCCGCCGCCACGGCCGACATGCCCACCAGCGCCACCTTGAAGCTGGCCTGGCGCGGATCGTCGGGCACGAAGCGGCCCTCGGCCCCGTCGCGCAGCCGCCAGGCATGCTGCCCTTCGACATACCCGCGCAGGTCTTGCGCGCCCCGCTCGTCGACGACGCGCGCGAGCAGCTGCTTGCCGGTGATCCAGCGCGAGGCATGCAGCTCGGCATCGAAGTCGGCGGCGGTGCCCGCAAAGGGCGCCTTCACCTGCAGCAGCGCGCGGCGCTTGGCCAGCCCGCTCAGGTTTTCCTGCTCGGCGACCACGCCGCGCAGCAGCTCCTGCGTCTGCGCGCGGTCGATGCGGTCGGAGCCCGAGCGCGCGATGCGCGCCTGCAGCAGCGCCAGGCGAATGCGCGCTTCGCGCTGCTCCTGTTCGAGCATGGGCGAATGCAGCGTGAAGAGCACCTGCCCTTCGCGCACCTGCGCACCCGGCCGCACATGCAGCTGCGCGATCTGCGAGGCCTCGGGCGCGAAGACCGGCTCCTCCCGCGTGGCGCCCAGCACGGCGGGCACCTTCACGCTCAAGTCCAGCGGCAGGAACAGCGCAACGAACGCCAGCGCCAGCAGCGAGAACGTCCAGACGCTGCGGGGCCGCCGCGCGATGGCGACGCGCATCGCCCACCAATGTTTCACTTCGCGCCAGATGGGCATGACGATGAACCAGCAGATTTCGACCGCGAACAGGAAGATGCCCGCGGCCTTGAAGAAGAAGTGATAGACCACCAGCGCAATGCCCAGGAACAGGAAGAACCGGTAGAGCCAGGTGGCCCACGCGAAGAACGCGAACGCGCGCGCGGTGTGCGGCGTCACCGGCTCGGGCATGGGTGCGCCCAGGCCGAACAGCCACTCGCGCATCTTCCATTGGCCGAAGGCCTGCGAACGCGCGCTGAGGTTGGGCACGCCCAGCATGTCCGACAGGAAGTAATAGCCGTCGAAGCGCATGAACGGGCTCAGGTTGATCGCCAGCGTGCTCACCCAGCTCGTGGTGGCGATCACGAAGGCGGCGCTCCTCACCGGCCCGTCGGGCAGGAAGGCCCACAGCAGCGTCGCGATGCTCGCCAGGCACAGCTCGGTGATCACGCCCGCGCCATCCACGAGCAGCCGCTGCTTGCGGGAGCGCAGCTTCCAGGTGTCGGTGGTGTCGGTGTAGAGCACCGGCACCATCACCAGGAACGACACGCCCATGGTCGGCACCCGGCAGCCGTAGCGCGTGGCCGTGTAGGCATGGCCGAGCTCGTGCATCGTCTTGGTGAGCGCCAGGCTCAGCCCGTACACCGCCAGCCCCTTGAGCGAGAAGAAGTACGGAAAGGTGTGCAGGAATTCGTCCCACTGCCGCGACACGAAGTAAAGCCCCAGCAGCCCCGCCAGCACGATGAAGACCACGAAGGTGCGCGTGAACAGCGGCGCCACCCAGTGCACCGTGCGGCGCAAAAAGCGGTCGGGCTTGACCAGCGGCACGCGAATGAACAGGTAGTGGTGCAGCAGCCACTGCCACCACGACTGCCTGTGCGCCGCGGCCTGCGCGCTCAGGCTCTTGACCGCATCGCCCAGCGGCGCGCGCGTGAGGCTGTTGGCCAGCAGGAACTGCAGCAGCGCCTTGATGGCGTTCGGGTCGGGCTCGCTGCCCTGCTGCTGCATGAAGAGGCGGCGCATCTCGCCCACCGTGCCGCCGCGCCAGGCGCCCAGCAGCGCCAGCTCGGCCTGCCCGACCTGGAAGTACGCGTGGCGCACCGGGTCGAAGATCGTCCAGCTCGGCGCCCCGTCCAGCAGCGGCGCGCCGCGCTCGAAGCGCAACTCCTCGCGCAGTTCGGGCAGGCGCGCATCGTCGGGCAGCTCGCCCGCAGGTTGCCGCGGCACCTCGGGCGCCGGGCCGGGCATCAGCTCTTCGATGCCCATGGCTACCAGCCCACCGTCTGGCGCAGCACCGTGATCGGGCGGCGCAGCACGTAGAAGAGCAGCGGCACCTTGCCGCCATACACCTGCGCCGTGCCTCGCGTGCCGATGCGCAGGTCCTTCAGCGCGGCGCTGTCGTTGGCGCGTGCCGCCAGGCGGAAGGCCAGGTTGTTGTTCTCGGTCTTCTCGGCCTGGTAGCCCGCGCGCAGCAGCTGTGCATCGATGGGGCGCAGCGGGTCGCTGTCCAGGTAGATCTTCACGCGCGCGCCGTCCTCGATGAGCAGGCTGTCCTGCACCGGCAGGAAGATGCTGAACTCGATGTGCTCGGGATTCGCGATCTTCATGATCTGCTGGCCCGTCTCCACCGGCCGGCCCTGCCAGTCGCGGCGGTCCGAGTACACCGCGATGCCGTCCACCGGCGCGCTCAGCACCGACTTGGCCATGAGGTCGCGCGCGTAGTCGTATTGCGCGGTGGCCAGCTCCAGCTCGGCCTTGTTGATGGCCACCTCGCGGTTGGCGTCGGCGCTGTCGATGGCCGCCTGCGAGGTGCTCGCGAAGCGCGCGGTGGCGACCTGCATCTTGCGCTGCGCGAGCTCGAGCTCGTTGCGCAGCTTGGTGTCCTCGAAGCGCAGGATGGGCTGGTTGGCCTTCACCGGCGAATTGGGCGGCACGAGGATCTCGGCCACCACGCCGGTGAGCGGCGCGGCGATCACCGACGGGTCGGCCGCGGCCACTTCCATCGGCGCGAGCGCGCTCATCGACACCGGGAAGATGCAGGCCAGCAGCAGCGCGGCGGCCAGCAGCCAGCGCGTCTTGCGGTCGAAGCGCCAGCGCTGCCACGCGCGCTCGGGGCCGGCCAGCGCGCCCCAGGCGTGCGAGTAGGTCTCGGCCAGCCGCGCGGCGATCTTCTGCTGCGACTCGGTCCACGGCTCGCCCGCGAACAGCAGCGCGCCGCCGAGCGCCTGGCCGTCTTTCAGGCGCATGGGCAGCCACAGCGCATGCGCGAACGGGTAGCTGGCCGCATCGCGCTCCTGCGGATCGGCGAAGGCCTCGCGGCCGAAGGCCAGCGGCTCCGCGGTCTGCGAGGCCTCCGGCGGCAGGCTCGCCACCACGCGCTCGACCCAGCGGATGAGCGGCACGTTGCGGTCCACCGCGGCCAGGCTGGACACGCCGGCCACCTGGAACGGCGCGTCCGAGTGACGGCGGCGCAGCGCGAAAGCCTGGCGAAACGGCAGGATGCGCTTGGCCTCGTTGAGCAGGTGAAAGAGCAACTCTTTCTCTGTCTGCTGGCGCCGGATTTCGGCCTCCAGCTCCAGCAGCACCAGCGTGCCGTCGCGAAAGCGCGGCGTGGCGTCCACCACGCGCGCGCCCTGCGGCGGCTGCGGTGCCTGCAGCGGCTGCAACGGCGAAGGGGGCGGTTGTCCTTCCTTGGGCACGGGTGTCATGGCTTGGCCTGCGGGTCCGCGGCCGCCGCACGCTGCGACGCCGGGTTCTGCGGAAATTCGGCGCTGCCGCTCATGCCGGGCAGCACCGCTTCGCGGCTGCCCGTGAACACGCCCACCACGCGCACCGTCTGGCTCACCGGATCGACCGAGGCGCCCAGCCGGGTGACCTTGCCCTCGTAGCTGCGCGCGGTCTCGTCGATCCTGAACTTGAAGGGGCTGCCCGGCTGCAGCCAGCTCAGCCAGGCCGAGGGCGCGATCAGGTGCATTTCAAGCTCGCTGTCGTTCAGCACGCGGGTGAGCTCCTTGCCGGCCGCGGCGTTCTCGTGCTGGTGCGAGATGTTCTCCACCACGATGCCGGAGAACGGCGCGGTGATGGTGCAGTCGCGCATCTGCGCCTCCAGCGCACCGGCCTCGGCGCCGCTTTGCTCGGCCTTGGCCTTGGCGATCTGCACGTCGGTCTTGCCGATGGCGTTGTACTTGTCCAGCTCCTCGCTCTGCCGCAGCACCTGGGTGCTCGCCCGGTTGGCGGCCCAGGCCGCATTGGCCTCGGCGCGGATGCGCGTGCAGTCGAAGGCCACCAGCACCGCGCCCTTCTGGAAACGCTCGCCCTCCTTGTAGGGCATCTGCGCGATGCGCGCGGCGATCTTGGCGGAGAACAGCACTTCGTCCTTGGGCTTGATCACGCCGCGCACGGCAGTGGCCTCGGGCCGGGGCGGCGATGCATCGCCGGGCAGGCCCGGTGCGGCTTGTGCAGGCACGGCGGGGGCTGCAGGCGTGGCGGCCGCGGCCGCCAGGTCGACGCGCGGCGCGGCGGCGGACGCTGCCGGTGCCGCAGGCGATGCAGCGACGCCAGGCGCGGGCACGGGCACGGGCACGGGCGCGGGCACAGGCACAGCCGCAGATGGCCCCGGACTCGTCGCCCCACCCGAAGGCACAGCCACGGCCGGTGCAGCTGGCGCTGCGCGCCGGGCATCTCCCCCCATGTAACCCCAGGCGATGGCCACCAGCGCGACCACGAAGGCCGCGCCGATCGCCACGGTCCGCACCGGCACGCCGCCGCGTGGACCTGGCTGCGGCCCTGGTGCCTGTTCGCTCATGAACTGGCCGTGCAGGCGGCTGCACTGGTGACGCCGGTCACGTCCTGGCGGCTCTGCCACAGGCGCTGCAGGCCCGAGGCCAGGTCGCGCACCGAGTCGCGGCTGCTCACCTCGGGCGTGAAGCTGTCCAGCCCGATCGAGCTGTACACGTTGGCGAAGGCGTTCTGCATGTCCGCGTAGGCCAGGTCGTAGCGCACCTCGGCGAGCAGGCCGTTCATCTCTTCGCGGATCAGGCGCTGGCGGCCCTCCTGCTTGGCCTTGAAGGCCGAGCGGATCTGATCGTTGATGCCCGTCTGCACCTGCGTGTAGCGGCTGGCCGTGACCAGCGACTGCCGCGCGAAAGCGAATTGCGCGCGGCTCACGTGCACCTGCGTCATCACCGCCATCGTGAGCGCGCGTTCGCGCTCGCCCAGCCACTCGGTCTGCGCCTGGATCACGCGCTTGTCGGCCGGATAGCGGAACAGGCTGAGCACGTTCCAGCTCGCGCGCACGCCGACGCCCGACCAGTTGTTGTTGTAGAGATAGCTGTTGGAGTCGTAGTTGGCGCCGATGAACGCGCGCAGGCTGGGCAGGTTGCGCAGCAGCGCCACGGTGCCGTCCTGCTCGTTGATGCGCAGGCGGTAGGCGATGTCGCGCAGCTCCGAGCGGTTTTCCAGCGCGGTGCGGATCATGGCCTCGCCCGAGAGGCAGAAGTCGGTCGACAGCGCCGTGCGCTCGGGCAGCGAGAGCCTGAACTCGGTGCCCGGCGTGAGGTTCATCAGCGCGGCCAGCTGCGCCTTGGCGATCACCAGCTCGCGCTGCAGCGCCTGGATCTGGCGCTCCACGTCGATCAGGTCGCGCTGGTAGGTGAGCGCGGCCAGCGGGCTGGCGGTGCGGCGGCGCGCGATTTCCTCGGAGTCGCCGAGTGCGGAAGTCACGTCGCCCGAGAGCTGCGTGAGCTTGGCGATGAGCCGCTCGGCGCTCACTGCGCGCCAGTAGGCGGTGCGCACGTCCTCCACCATGCGGGCGGCGACCTTGCGGCGGCTCTCCAGCGAGATCAGGCGCTGGTCGGCGGCCTGCTTGGCGCGCGCGTACGACACGCCGAAATCCAGCACGTCCCAGCTCAGGCTCAGGTCCGCCGCGGTGGTCTGGCGCTCCACCGAGGTGGAAGGCTCCAGCGACTGGCGCCCGCTCAGCAGGGAGCGGCTGCTCGCGCCGCTGTCATTGCTGCGCGAGTTGTAGCCCGCATTCGCCACCAGCTGCGGCAGCATGTCGAAGCGCGTGCGGTCCAGCTCCTGGCCGCGCACCGCCTCCTCCATCATCGCGACCTTGTAGTCCAGGTTGTATTTCAGCGCGCGCGCCATCGCCTCGTAGAGCGTGATCTCGCCGCCCACGGGCTCCTGGCCCTCGGTGAGCCCAGCGAGGTTGCGGTCCACGCGAAGGCGCAAATGGTCCTTGGCGAGCGGCTCGGGCGTCACGCTGCAGCCGGCGAGCAGCGCGGCCAGCGCGGCCGTGCAGACGGCCGGCACCGAGCGGGCGAAACGGCGGCGCGACGCGGCGCGCGCACCGGTCTTGTTGCGGGGCGATGGGGTCAATGGCATCTCGAACATCTTTCTCGTCTTTCTTGTTTCAGGTGTTTCAGGTGTCATGTGTCAGCGGGTGACGGGTACGGAAGGAATCTGGGTCCTGAGCGCCGCGGCCAGGAGGTCGGCCTCGGCGAACGACTGCCCGATGTGCAGGGCGATCTGCTCGCTGAACATCAGCGCGTCGACGTCCAGCGCGGCCATCGCGGTCATCGCGGGTGAAGCGCTGCCCTCGGCGCCCACGGACTTCGGCGCACCGGAAGCCGCAGGCGAGGACGGCACGGGCCGCACGTCGCGATCGTTCGCCGCCGGCTCGCGTTCGCCGCCCAGCACGATCTCGCTGCCCGCGCGGGTGGCGTCCAGGATGCGCGCGTCCGCCTGCGCGCTGAAGATCGCCTGCACCGGATCGAGCAGCTGGAAGCGGTGCTGCAGGTGCTCGGCCAGGTCCAGGATCGGCGTGGGCGTGTCCAGCGGCGGCGTACCGTCGAGCGTTCGGATTCCTTCGATCGCCGAGCGCACCGGGCCCTTTGCGTCGAGCGAAGCCAGGCCGCGCAGGTCGCGCATGCCGTTGATCGCCTGGATGATGTGCCCCGGGACGTACATGGTGCGAAGGGCGTCGTCCCTCGCGTCCCATTTGCCGTCGGTGGGCCGGCCCGCGGCCAGCAGTTGCTCCACGTCCGCGCCGCCCGTGGGCACCGGTGCCGGCGCCGCCGTGACCACCAGGCCCACGGTGCCGCTGGACTCGGCGCCCGCGCTGTCCGCCACGGTGTAGGTGAAGCTCGGCGTGCCCACGAAGCCGAAGTCGGGCACGAAGGTGAGCGTGCCGTTCGCATTGAGCGTGACGCGCCCGCCATCGACCGCCACCGAGCCGCCCGCCGCAACGGGAACGCCGTTGATGCTGCGCACGCTGAGCGCATCGCCTTCGGCATCGGAGTCGTTGCCCAGCACATCGATGGTCACGGCCGCGCCGCCGAGCGCGGCGCCGGCATCGGGCCGCGCCACCGGCGCATCGTTCACCGGGGTGATGCCCACCGGCACGGTCACGCTGATCGTGCCGCCGCGGCCGTCGGACACCTGCACCGTGAAGCTGTCGGTGCCGTTGAAGTCGGCGGCCGGCGTGTACACGTAGCTGCCGTCGGGATTGATCACCAGCGTGCCGTGCGCCGGCGCGGTGGTGACGGTGTAGGTCAGCGCATCGCCGTCGGGGTCGGCCACCTGCAGGGAGCCTGCGAGCGGCGTGTCCTCCGGCGTGACCGTGCCGGTGGGCGGTGCAACGACCACCGGCGGCGCATTGGTGGGCGCCACGTTCACCGGCACCGTGACCGGCGTCAGGCCGCCCTGCCCATCGGACACCAGGATGGTGAAGCTGTCGCTGCCGCTGAAGTTGGCCGCCGGCGTGTACACATAGCTGCCGTCAGGGTTGAGCACCAGGGTGCCGTGCGCGGGACCTTGCTGCAGCGCGTAGCCGAGCGGGTCGCCGTCCGCATCCGTAGCGACGATCTGGCCCGCGACCGGGGTGTTCTGGCTGGTGTTGGCCGGTGCGCCGGAGGCGGTGGGCGCATCGTTGACCGCGGCGATGGCGAAGGTGAGCGTGTTGGGCGACGTGTCGAACCCGCCCGCCGTGTCCTGCACCGAGAAGCCCAGGCTCGCGTAAGCCGCGCCGTTGCCGTTCGCGCCGGGCACGAAGGTCAGGCGGCCGGCCGCGATGTCGGTCGCCGAAATCACCTGGCCTGCCACCACCGCCGAGCCGTTCAGCAACAGCGTGCCGTTGGCCGGCAGCGCATCGATGCGCACCCCCGCCAGGGCCTGGCCCGCGTCGGGGTCGGTGAACGGGAAGTTCGCCGGGCCAAGCACCAGCGGCGTGTCCTCGGTGCCGTTGGCCGTCGCGTCCGCGCCTTGCGGCGGCGTGTTGGCGCCGACCGTCACGGTGAGGGTCGCGGTGTCGACGCCACCCTTGCCGTCGCTCACGGTGTAGGTGATCTGCACCGGGCCCGTCACGCCGCTGGCCGGCGTGAAGTCGATGGTGCCGTCGGGGTTCACGCTGACCGTGCCCTGCCCCGCACCGACGCTCGCGCCGGTGACGGTGAGCGGGTCGCCGTCGGCATCGGTGTCGTTGGCGAGCACCGGGATGTTCACGAGCGGCGTGTTGATCGGCGTGGTGGCCGTGTCGTTCACCGCGTCGGGCGCGTCGTTCACCGCGGCGACGGTGATCGTGAGCGTCGAGGTGTCGGTGCTCGATCCGTCGCTGGTGGTGTAGGTGACCACCGGCACGGCGCCGTTGTAGTTGGTCGCGGGCGTGAAGGTGTAGCTGCCGTCCGCGTTGATGACCAGCGTGCCCGCGCCCGCGATGGTGGCGGTCTGGCCTGCGGTGTAGGTGGTGCCGTCACCCGCGACCGTGAAGCTCGCCACGGTGACGGGGCCGTCCACGCTGCTCGTGCCGGTCAGCACGGAGCCGGCGAGCGGCGTGTCCTCGTCGGTCGTGACCGTCTCGCTCGCATCGGTGAACGGGTCGTCCACCGGCGCCACGGCGATCGTGAGCGTCGAGGTGTCGGTGCTGGAGCCGTCGGTGAGGCTGTACGTCACCACCGGCACCGGGCCGTTGTAGTTGGCGGCCGGCGTGAAGGTGTAGCTGCCGTTGGCATTGATGACCAGCGTGCCGACGTTCGCGATGGTGGCCGTCTGGCCCGCGGTGTACGTCGTCGCGTCGCCGGCCACCGTGAAGCCGGTGACCGTGACGGGACCATCCACGCTCGTGGTGCCGGTGAGCACCGAGCCCGTGAGCGGCACATCTTCGTTCGTGCTCACGGTCTCGTCGGCGTCGGTGAAGGCATCGTCCACCGGCGTGACGGTGATGGTGAGCGCCGAGGTGTCGGTGCTGGAACCATCGGTCATGCTGTATGTGACCACGGGCACGGGCCCGTTGTAGTTCGCAGCCGGGGTGAAGGTGTAGGTGCCGTCGGCGTTGATGGCGAGCGTGCCCACGCCCACGATGGTGGCCGTCTGCCCTGCGGTGTACGTCGTCGCGTCGCCCGCGACCGTGAAGCCCGTGACGGTGACCGGGCCGTCCACGCTCGTGGTGCCGGTGAGCACCGAGCCGGTGAGCGGCGTGTCCTCGTTGGTGCTGACGGTTTCGTTCGCATCGGTGAACGGGTCGTCCACCGGCGTGACGGTGATGGTCAGCGTCGAGGTGTCGGTGCTCGACCCGTCCGTCATGCTGTACGTGGCGACAGGCACCGGGCCGTTGTAGTTGGCCGCGGGCGTGAAGGTGTAGCTGCCGTTGGCGTTGATCACCAGCGTGCCGACATTGGCAATGGTGGCCGTCTGGCCCGCGGTGTACGTCGTCGCGTCGCCCGCCACCGTGAAGCTCGTGACCGTGACGGAGCCGTCCACGCTCGTGGTGCCCGTGAGGACCGAACCGGTGAGCGGCGTGTCTTCGTTCGTGCTCGCGATCTCGTCGGCATCGGTGAACGCATCGTCCACGGGCGCGACGATGATCGTGAGCGTCGAGGTGTCGGTGCTCGACCCGTCCGTCATGCTGTACGTGGCGACAGGCACCGGGCCGTTGTAGTTGGCCGCGGGCGTGAAGGTGTAGCTGCCGTTGGCGTTGATCACCAGCGTGCCGACGTTGGCGATGGTGGCCGTCTGGCCCGCCGTGTACGTCGTCGCGTCGCCCGCCACCGTGAAGCTCGTGACCGTGACGGGGCCGTCCACGCTCGTTGTGCCCGTGAGCACCGAGCCGGTGAGCGGCGTGTCCTCGTTCGTGCTCACGATCTCGTCGGCATCGATGAACGCATCGTCCACGGGCGTGACGGTGATCGTGAGCGTCGAGGTGTCCGTGCTCGAACCGTCCGTCAGGCTGTACGTGGCGACCGGCACCGGGCCGTTGTAGTTGGCTGCAGGCGTGAAGGTGTAGCTGCCGTTCGCGTTGATCACCAGCGTGCCGACGTTCGCGATGGTGGCCGTCTGGCCCGCGGTGTACGTCGTCGCGTCGCCGGCCACCGTGAAACTCGTGACGGTGACGGGGCCGTCCACGCTCGTGGTGCCCGTGAGCACCGAGCCTGTGAGCGGCGTGTCTTCGTTGGTGCTCGCCGTCTCGTCGGCATCGGTGAACGCATCGTCCACCGGTGCAACCGTGATCGTGAGCGTCGAGGTATCGCCGCTCGACCCGTCGGTCATGCTGTACGTGACGACGGGCACAGGACCGTTGTAGTTGGCGACCGGCGTGAAGGTGTAGCTGCCGTTGGCATTGATCACCAAGGTGCCGACGCCCGCGATGTTCGCGGTCTGCCCGGCGGTGTACGCCGTGCCGTCGCCGGCCACCGTGAAGCCCGTCACCGTGACGGGGCCATCGACGCTCGTGGTGCCCGTGAGCACCGAGCCGGTCAACGGCGTGTCTTCGTTCGTCGTGACCGTCTCGTTCGCGTCGGTGAACGCATCGTCCACCGGCGCTACCGTGATGGTCAGGGTCGAAGTGTCGGTGCTGGAGCCATCGGTGGCGGTGTAGGTGACCAGCGGCACCGGTCCGTTGTAGTTGGCGGCCGGCGTGAAGGTGTAGCTGCCGTTCGCGTTGATCACCAGCGTGCCGACGTTGGCGATGGTGGCCGTCTGGCCCGCGCTGTACGTCGTTGCGTCACCTGCCACCGTGAAGCTCGCGACGGTGACGGGGCCGTCCACGCTGGTGGTGCCAGTGAGCACCGAGCCGGTGAGCGGCGTGTCTTCGTTCGTGCCCACGGTCTCGTTCGCGTCGGTGAACGCGTCGTCCACCGGCGACACGGTGATGGTCAGCGTCGAGGTGTCGGTGCTGGAGCCATCGGTGGCGGTGTAGGTGACCAGGGGCACGGGGCCGTTGTAGTTGGCGGCCGGCGTGAAGGTGTAGCTGCCGTTCGCGTTGATCACCAGCGTGCCGACGTTGGCGATGGTCGCCGTCTGCCCCGCCGTGTAGGTCGTGGCGTCGCCCGCCACGCTGAAGCTCGCGACGGTGACGGGGCCGTCCACGCTGCTCGTGCCGGTCAGCACGGAGCCGGTGAGCGGCGTGTCCTCGTTCGTGCTCGCGATTTCGTCCGCGTCGGTGAATGGATCGTCCACGGGCGCCACGGTGATGGTGAGCGTCGAGGTGTCGCCGCTCGAACCGTCCGTCATGCTGTACGTGACCACCGGGACCGGCCCGTTGTAGTTCGCGGCCGGCGTGAAGGTGTAGCTGCCGTTCGCGTTGATCACCAGCGTGCCGACGTTGGCGATGGTGGCCGTCTGGCCCGCGGTGTAGGCCGTGCCGTCGCCTGCGACGGTGAAGCCCGTCACAGTGACGGGGCCGTCCACGCTGCTCGTGCCGGTCAGCACGGAGCCGGTGAGCGGCGTGTCCTCGTTGGTGGTGACCGTCTCGTTCGCATCGGTGAACGCATCGTCCACCGGAGCCACCGTGATCGTGAGCGTCGAGGTGTCGGTGCTGGAGCCGTCGGTGGCGGTGTAGGTGACCAGCGGCACCGGGCCGTTGTAGTTGGCCGCGGGGGTGAAGGTGTAGCTGCCGTCCGTGTTGATGACCAGCGTGCCGACGTTCGCGATGGTCGCGGTCTGGCCCGCGGTGTATGTCGTTGCGTCTCCCGCCACCGTGAAGCTGGCAACCGTGACCGGGCCATCGACGCTCGTGGTGCCCGTGAGCACCGAGCCGGTGAGCGGCGTGTCTTCGTTCGTGCTCGCGATTTCGTCCGCATCGGTGAACGAATCGTCCACCGGCGCGACGGTGATGATGAGCGTCGAGGTGTCTCCGCTCGACCCGTCGGTCATGCTGTACGTCACCACCGGCACCGGGCCGTTGTAGTTCGCGGCCGGCGTGAAGGTGTAGCTGCCGTTGGCGTTGATCACCAGCGTGCCCACGCCTGCGATGTTCGCGGTCTGGCCGGCCGTGTAGGTCGTGCCGTCGCCGGCCACGGTGAAGTTCGTCACCGTGACCGGGCCGTCCACGCTCGTGGTGCCGGTCAGCACGGAGCCGGTGAGCGGCGTGTCCTCGTTCGTGCTCACGGTTTCGTCGGCGTCGGTGAAGGCGTCGTCCACGGCCGTCACGCTGAAGGTGAGCGTGGAAGTGACCGTGGCCGCGCCGTCGCTCACCGTGTAGGTGGCCACGGGCACCGGGCCGTTGTAGTTCGCGGCCGGCGTGAAGGTGTAGCTGCCGTCGGCGTTGATGACCAGCGAGCCCACGCCCGCGATGGTCGCCGTCTGGCCCGCGGTGAAGGTGTTGCCGCCCACCACGAACTGCGTCACCGTGAGCGGGCCGCCGTCGATGTCCGTGTCGTTGGCCAGCACGTTGCCTGTGGCCGGCGTGTCCTCTGCGGTGACCACGGTGTCGGGGGCGGCCACCGGTGCGTCGTTGACCGGCGCGATGTTGAAGGTCATCGTGTTCGGCACACCGTCGAAAGCCCCACCCGAGTCCTGCACCGAGAAAGTGAAGCTCGCGTAGGCCGCGCCGTTGCCGTTGGCGGCCGGCACGAAGCTCAGGTTGCCCGCGTCGATGTCGGCGACCGAGATCACCTGCCCCGCCACCACCGCCACGCCGTTGAGCAGCAGCGTGCCGTTCAGTGGCACGGTGTCGATGCGCACGTTGGCCAGCGTCTGGCCCGCATCGGGATCGAAGAAGATGAAGTTGGCGCGGGTGATCGGCAGCGGCGTGTCCTCGGTGCCGTTCAGCGTCACATCCTCGCCCTGCGGCTGCGTGTTCGTGCCCACGTTCACCGTGAGGACGGCGGTGTCGGTGCCGCCCTTGCCGTCGCTCACCGTGTAGGTGATCTGCACCGGGCCGGTCACGTTGTTGGCCGGCGTGAAGTTCAGCGTGCCGTTCGCGTTGACCGTGACGGTGCCCAGCGCCGGGTCCACCGTGGCGGAGGTGACGGTGAGCACATCGCCGTCCACGTCGATGTCGTTGCCCAGCACCGGGATGTTCGCCAGCGGCGTGTTGATCGGCGTGCTGGCCAGGTCGTCGCCGGCCACCGGGGCGTCGTTGACCGCGCCCACGTTCACCGTGACCGTGGCCGTCGATGTGCCGCCGTTGCCGTCGCTCACCGTGTAGGTGAAGCTGGCCGCGCCGTTGAAGTTCGGCGCGGGTGTGAAGACCACATTGCCGCCGACGAGACTCACCGTTCCGTTCACCGCGCCCTGCACGCTGGTGATGGTGAGCGTGTTGCCCTCCACGTCGGTGTCGTTGCCCAGCAAGGTCGCCACCGGGATCGACACCGGCGTGTCTTCCGTGGCCGCCACGGTGTCGGGGTTGGCCACCGGCGCGTCGTTGACGGCGGCGATGTTGAAGGTGATGGTGTTGGGCGCCGCATCGAACGCACCGCCCGAGTCCTGCACCGAGAAGGTGAAGCTCGCATACGCGGCGCCGTTGCCGTTGGCGCCCGGCACGAAGCGCAGGTTGCCGGCGGCGATGTCGCTGGCCGACACCGTCTGCCCGACCGCGACCGCCACGCCGTTGAGCAGCAGCGTGCCGTTGACCGGCAGCGAGTCGATGCGAACGCCCGCCAGGCTCTGGCCTGCGTCCGCATCGGTGAATGCGAAGTTCGCGGGCACGAGCACCACGGGCGTGTCCTCGGTGCCGCCGACCGTGGCGTCCGCGCTCTGCGGCGGCGTGTTGGCACCGATGTTGACGGTGAGCACGCCGGTGTCGGTGCCGCCCTTGCCGTCGCTCACCGTGTATTCGATCTGCACCGGCCCCGACACGTTGGCCGCCGGGTTGAAGTTGAGCGTGCCGTTCGCGTTGACGGTGACGGTGCCCAGCGCCGGATCGACCGTCGCGCCGGTCACCGTGAGCGGGTCGCCATCGACGTCGGTGTCGTTCGCGAGCACCGGGATGCTGGAGATCGGCGTGTTGATCGGCGTGGTCGCCACGTCGTCCGTCGCCACGGGGGCGTCGTTGACGGCGCCCACGTTGACGGTGACTGTCGCGGTCGATGTGCCGCCGTTGCCGTCGCTCACCGTGTAGGTGAAGCTGGCCGCGCCGTTGAAGTTCGGCGCAGGAGTGAAGACCACGTTGCCGCCGACGAGGCTCACCGTTCCATTCACCGCGCCCTGAACGCTGGTGATCGTGAGGGTGTTGCCTTCCACGTCGGTGTCGTTGCCCAGCAGGTTCGCCACCGGGGTCGACAGCGGGGTGTCTTCGGTCGCCGCCACGGTGTCGGGGTTGGCCACCGGCGCGTCGTTGACGGCCGCGATGTTGAAGGTGATGGTGTTGGGCGCCGCATCGAACGCACCGCCCGAGTCCTGCACCGAGAAGGTGAAGCTCGCATAAGCGGCGCCGTTGCCATTCGCGCCAGGCACGAAGGTCAGGCGCCCCGCCGCGATGTCCGCGGCAGAAACGTTCTGCCCCGCCGTGACCGCCACGCCATTGAGCAGCAGCGTGCCGTTGACCGGCAGCGTGTCGATGCGCACGCCCGCCAGGCTCTGGCCCGCATCCGTGTCGGTGAACGCGAAGTTCGCGAGCGTGAGCGGCACGGCCGTGTCTTCGGTGCCGTTGACCGTGGCGTCCGCGCTTTGTGGCGGCGTGTTGGCGCCGATGTTGACGGTGAGGATCGCGGTGTCGGTGCCGCCCTTGCCGTCGCTCACGGTGTAGGTGATCTGCACCGGGCCGCTCACATTGTTGGCCGGCGTGAAGTTGAGCGTGCCGTCGGCGTTGACGGTGACGGTGCCCAGCGCCGGGTCCACCGTTGCACCGGTCACGGTGAGCGGATCGCCGTCCACGTCGGTGTCGTTGGCGAGCACCGGGATGCTGGAAATCGGCGTGTTGATCGGCGTCGTCGCCACGTCGTCCGTGGCCACGGGTGCATCGTTCACTGCACCTACGTTGACGGTCACCGTGGCCGTCGATGTGCCGCCGTTGCCGTCGCTCACCGTGTAGGTGAAGCTGGCCGTGCCGTTGAAGTTCGGCGCGGGCGTGAAGACCACATTGCCGCCGACGAGGCTCACTGTGCCGTTGACCGCGCCCTGCACGCTGGTGATCGTGAGGGTGTTGCCTTCCACGTCGGTGTCGTTGCCCAGCAGGTTCCCCACCGGAATCGACAGCGGCGTGTCTTCGGTCGCCGCCACGGTGTCGGGGTTGGCCACCGGCGCGTCGTTGACGGCGGTGACGTTGAAGCTGAAGGTGTTGGGCGTCGGGTCGGTGTTCTGGCCGTCGTTCGCGGTGCCGCCGCTGTCCACCACCTGGAAGGTGAAGGCGCCGATGCCCGCGCCGTTCACGTTCGCTGCCGGCGTGAAGGTGAGCTGGCCGAGGCTGCCGACCGGAATCACCTGCCCTGCCGTCACGGCCACGCCGTTCAGGCGCAGCACGCCTTGCGCCGCATCGGGCAAGGTGGTGATGACCACCGACTGCAGGCTGTGGGCCGGCGTGTCGTTGGCATCGGTGATCGGGAAATCAGCCGCCGAGAAGGTGTACGTGCCGTCTTCGTTGATCGTGACCGTGCGGTCGGTGCCCGCGGGTGCGTCGTTGACATCGGCGATGCCGATGGTCGCGGTGTCGGTGTCCGTGAGCGTGCCGCCGGTGCCCGTGTTGCCCAGGTCGCTGGTGGTCATGGTCAGCGTCACGCTGCCGTTGAAGTTGGCCACCGGCACGTAGTTGGGGCGTGCCGCGCTCGCCAGGTACGCATTGATGCTGGCTTGCGAGCCTTCGAGCACCAGGGTGCCCGTGCCGCTGCCGGTGACCGTCACGCCCGCGCCCGACGCCGCAGTGAGTGCGCCGCTCGGCACGCTCAGGGTCACGCGCATGGGGCTGCTGCCCGCATCCGCATCGGCGATCTGCAGGCCGGTCAGTCCGACCGTCGCGTCTTCATTGGTCGTCCAGCCCGTGGGCAGGGTGTTGACCGGCGCATCGTTCACCGCCGAGACCGTGAAGGTCAGCGTCGAGGTGGCGGTGGCCGTGCCATCGCTCACCGTGTAGGTGATGACCGGGACCGGCCCGTTGTAGTTGGCCGCCGGCGTGAAGGTATAGCTGCCGTTGGCGTTGATGACCAGCGTGCCCACGCCCGCGATGGTGGCCGTCTGGCCCGCAGTGAAGGTGCCGTCGCCGGCCACGCTGAAGCTGGTGACGGTGAGTGCGTCGCCATCCACGTCCGTGTCGTTGGCCAGCACGTTGCCCGTGGCGGGCACGTCTTCGGTGACGGTCACGGTGTCGGGGTTGCCCACCGGTGCATCGTTGGCTGCGGTGACGCTGATGGTCAGCGTCGAGGTGTCGCCGCTGGAGCCATCGGTCAGGCTGTACGTGACGACGGGCACGGGGCCGTTGTAGTTCGCGGCCGGCGTGAAGGTGTAGCTGCCGTTGGCGTTGATGACCAAGGTGCCGACATTCGCGATGGTCGCGGTCTGGCCGGCCGTGTACGTGGTGCCGTCACCGGCCACCGTGAAGCCCGTCACCGTGACGGGGCCGTCCACGCTCGTCGTGCCCGTGAGCACCGAGCCGGTCAGCGGCGTGTCTTCGTTCGTCGTGACGGTTTCGTTCGCATCGGTGAACGGATCGTCCACCGGAGCAACCGTGATCGTGAGCGTCGAGGTGTCGCCGCTCGAACCGTCGGTCATGCTGTACGTGACCACCGGCACCGGGCCGTTGTAGTTCGCGGCCGGCGTGAAGGTGTAGCTGCCGTTGGCATTGATCACCAGCGTGCCCACGCCCGCGATGGTCGCGGTCTGGCCCGCCGTGTAGATCGTGTCGTCGCCGGCCACGGTGAAGTTCGTCACCGTGACAGGGCCGTCCACGCTCGTGGTGCCCGTGAGCACCGAGCCCGTAAGCGGCGTGTCTTCGTTCGTCGTGACCGCTTCGTTCGCATCGGTGAACGGGTCGTCCACCGGCGTGACGGTGATGGTGAGCGTGGAGACGTCGCCGCTCGAGCCGTCGGTCAGGCTGTAGGTGGCTACGGGCACGGGCCCGTTGTAGTTCGCTGCCGGCGTGAAGGTGTAGCTGCCGTTGGCGTTGATCACCAGCGTGCCGACGCCTGCGATGGTCGCGGTCTGGCCTGCGGTGTAGGTCGTCGCATCACCCGCCACCGTGAAGCCGGTGACCGTCACCGGACCGTCCACGCTGGTGGTGCCCGTGAGCACCGAGCCGGTGAGCGGCGTGTCTTCGTTGGTGGTGGCCGTCTCGTCCGCGTCGGTGAACGGGTCGTCCACCGGAGCCACCGTGATCGTGAGCGTGGACGTGTCGCCGCTGGAGCCATCGGTCAGGCTGTACGTGACGACCGGCACCGGGCCGTTGTAGTTGGCGGACGGCGTGAAGGTGTAGCTGCCGTTCGCGTTGATGACCAGCGTGCCGACGCCCGCGATATTGGCCGTCTGCCCTGCGGTGTAGGTCGCCGGATCTCCTGCCACGGTGAAGCTGGTGACCGTCACCGGGCCATCGACGCTCGTGGTGCCCGTGAGCACCGAGCCGGTGAGCGGCGTGTCTTCGTTGGTGGTGACCGTTTCGTTCGCGTCGGTGAACGCATCGTCCACCGGCGCCACGGTGATGGTGAGCGTGGATGTATCGCCGCTCGACCCGTCGGTCATGCTGTAGGTGACGACCGGCACCGGCCCGTTGTAGTTCGCGGCCGGCGTGAAGGTATAGCTGCCGTTGGCGTTGATCACCAGGGTGCCGACGTTCGCGATGGTCGCGGTCTGGCCGGCCGTGTACGTGGTGCCGTCGCCGGCCACCGTGAAGCCCGTCACGGTGACGGGGCCGTCCACGCTCGTGGTGCCGATCAGCACCGAGCCCGTGAGCGGCGTGTCTTCGTTCGTCGTGACGGTCTCGTTCGCATCGGTGAACGGATCGTCCACCGGTGCGACGGTGATGGTGAGCGTCGAGGTATCGCCGCTCGACCCATCGGTCATGCTGTACGTGACGACCGGCACGGGCCCGTTGTAGTTCGCGGCCGGGGTGAATGTGTAGCTGCCGTCGGTGTTGATGACCAGCGTTCCCACGCCCGCAATGGTGGCCGTCTGGCCTGCGGTGTACGTCGTCGCATCGCCCGCCACCGTGAAGCTGGTGACCGTGACCGGACCATCGACGCTCGTGGTGCCCGTGAGTACCGAGCCCGTGAGCGGCGTGTCTTCGTTCGTCGACACGGTTTCGTTCGCATCGGTGAAGGCATCGTCCACCGGCGCGACCGTGATCGTGAGCGTCGAGGTGTCTCCGCTCGAACCATCCGTCATGCTGTAAGTGACGACCGGCACGGGGCCGTTGTAGTTCGCAGCCGGCGTGAAGGTGTAGCTGCCGTTGGCGTTGATCACCAGCGTGCCCACGCCCGCGATGGTCGCGGTCTGGCCGGCGGTGTAGGTCGTTGCATCGCCGGCGACCGTGAAGCCGGTGACCGTGACAGGCCCGTCCACGCTCGTGGTACCCGTGAGCACCGAGCCGGTGAGCGGCGTGTCTTCGTTGGTGGTGACCGTCTCGTTCGCGTCGGTGAACGGGTCGTCCACCGGAGCCACCGTGATCGTGAGCGTGGAGGTGTCGCCGCTCGACCCGTCGGTCATGCTGTACGTGACGACCGGCACCGGGCCGTTGTAGTTCGCAGCCGGCGTGAAGGTGTAGCTGCCGTTGGCGTTGATCACCAGCGTGCCGACGTTCGCGATGGTCGCGGTCTGGCCCGCGGTGTACGTGGTGCCGTCGCCGGCCACCGTGAAGTTCGTCACCGTGACCGGGCCGTCCACGCTGCTCGTGCCGGTCAGCACGGAGCCCGTAAGCGGCGTGTCTTCGTTCGTCGTGACCGTCTCGTTCGCATCGGTGAACGGATCGTCCACGGGCGCCACGGTGATGGTGAGCGTGGACGTGTCTCCGCTCGACCCGTCGGTCATGCTGTACGTCACCACCGGCACGGGCCCGTTGTAGTTCGCCGCCGGCGTGAAGGTGTAGCTGCCGTTGGCATTGATCACCAGCGTGCCGACGCCCGCGATGTTGGCCGTCTGCCCCGCCGTGTAGGTCGTGCCGTCGCCTGCCACCGTGAAGCTGGTGACGGTGACCGGGCCGTCCACGCTCGTGGTGCCGGTGAGCACCGAGCCCGTGAGCGGCGTGTCTTCATTGGTCGTGACCGTCTCGTTCGCATCGGTGAACGGGTCGTCCACCGGCGTCACGCTGAAGGTGAGGGTCGAAGTGGCCGTGGCCGCGCCGTCGCTCACCGTGTAGGTGGCCACCGGCACGGGGCCGTTGTAGTTCGCAGCCGGCGTGAAGGTGTAGCTGCCGTTCGCGTTGATCACGAGCGTGCCGACGCCCGCGATGGTGGCCGTCTGCCCTGCGGTGAAGGTGTTGCCGCCCACCACGAATTGCGTCACCGTGAGCGGACCGCCGTCGATGTCCGTGTCGTTGGCCAGCACGTTGCCCGTGGCCGGCGTGTCTTCGGCGGTGACCACGGTGTCGGGGTTGGCCACCGGCGCGTCGTTGACCGCGGCGATGTTGAAGGTCAGCGTGTTCGGCGTCGCATCGAAGGCGCCGCCCGAGTCCTGCACCGAGAAATTGAAGCTCGCGTAGGTCGCGCCGTTGCCGTTCGCGCCTGGCACGAAGGTCAGCCGGCCCGCGGTGATGTCGGCCACGGTGACCGTCTGCCCCGCGGTAACCGCCACGCCGTTGAGCAGCAGCGTGCCGTTGACGGGCAGCGTGTCGATGCGCACGCTCGCCAGGCTCTGGCCGACGTCGGTGTCGGTGAACGGGAAGTTCGCCGGGGTCAGCACCACCGGCGTGTCCTCGGTGCCGTTGACCGTGGTGTTCGCGCTCTGCGGCGGCGTGTTCGCGCCGACGTTCACCGTGAGAACCGCGCTCGAGGTGCCCCCCTTGCCGTCGCTCACCGTGTAGTTGACCTGCACCGGCCCGGTCACGTTGTTGGCGGGCGTGAAGCTCAGCGTGCCGTTGGCATTGATGGTGACCGTGCCCAGCGCCGGATTCACCGTGGCCGCGGTGATGGTGAGCGGGTCGCCGTCCACGTCGGTGTCGTTGCCCAGCACCGGGATGTTCGCCAGCGGCGTGTTGATCGGCGTGCTGGCGGAGTCGTTGGCAGCCACCGGCGCGTCGTTCACCGCCGCGACGTTGACCGTTACCGTCGTGGTGGCCGTGCCGCCGTTGCCGTCGCTCACGGTGTAGGTGAAGCTCGCGGTGCCGTTGAAGTTCGGCGCGGGCGTGAAGACCACGTTGCCGCCGACCAGGCTCACGGTGCCGTTCACCGCACCCTGCACGCTGGTGATGGTGAGCGTGTCGCCCTCCACGTCGGTGTCGTTGCCCAGCAGGTTCGCCACGGGGATCGACAGCGGCGTGTCTTCGGTCGCGGCCACGGTGTCGGGGTTGGCCACCGGCGCGTCGTTGACGGCCGTGACGTTGAAGCTGAAGGTGTTGGGCGATTGGTCGGTGTTCTGTCCGCCGTTCGCGGTGCCGCCGTTGTCCACCACCTGGAAGGTGAAGGCGCCGATGCCAGCGCCGTTGACATTGGCTGCCGGCGTGAAGGTGAGCTGGCCGAGGCTCCCCACCGGAATCACCTGCCCTGCCGTCACGGCCACGCCGTTCAGGCGCAGCACGCCCTGCGCTGCCGGCGGCAGCGTGGTGATGACGACCGACTGCAGGCTGTTGGCCGGCGTGTCGTTCGCATCGGTGATCGGAAAGTCCGCGGCGGAGAAGGTGTAGGTGCCGTCCTCGTTCAACGACACCGTGCGGTCCGTGCCGGCCGGGGCATCGTTCACGGCAGCGACGGTGATGGTCGCTGTGTCCGTGTCGGTCAGCGTGCCGCCCGTGCCCGTGTTGCCCAGGTCGCTGGTGGTCATGGTCAGCGTGACGCTGCCGTTGAAGTTGCCCACCGGCACGTAGTTGGGCCGCGCCGCGCTGGCGAGATACGCATTGATGCTGGCCTGCGAGCCTTCGAGCACCAGGGTGCCCGTGCCGCTGCCGGTGACCGTGACGCCTGCGCCCGAAGCGCCGGTGAGCGAACCGCTCGGCACGCTCAAGGTGACGCGCACTGTCGAAGTGCCAGCGTCCACGTCGGATATCTGCAGGCCGGTGATGCCGACCGTGGTGTCTTCGTTGGTCGTCCAGCCCGCAGGCAAGGTGTTGACCGGCGCATCGTTCACCGCCGTGACCGTGAGGGCCAGCGTCGAGGTGGCGGTGGCCGTGCCGTCGCTCACCGTGTAGGTCACCACGGGCGCCGCGCCGTTGTAGTTGGCCGCGGGCGTGAAGGTGTAGCTGCCGTTGGCATTGACCTGCAGCGTGCCCACGCCCGCGATGGTGGCGGTCTGCCCCGCGGTGAAGGTGCTGCCGTTCACCACGAACTGCGTGACCGCGAGCGCGTCGCCGTCCACGTCGGTGTCGTTCGTCAGCACGTTGCCGGTGATGACGGTGTCTTCGGCACCGGTGCCCGTGTCGGCATTGCCGACCGGCGCATCGTTCACCGCCGTGATGTTGAAGCCGAAGGTGTTGGGCGACTGGTCGGTGTTCTGGCCGCCGTTCGCGGTGCCGCCGTTGTCCACCACCTGGAAGGTGAAGGAACCGATGCCCGCGCCGTTCACGTTGGCGGCGGGCGTGAAGGTCAGCTGGCCGAGGCTGCCAACGGGAATCACCTGCCCTGCCGTCACCGCCACGCCGTTCAGGCGCAGCACGCCCTGCGCCGGATTGGGCAAGGTGGTGATGACCACCGACTGCAGGCTGTTGGCGGGCGTGTCGTTGGCGTCGGTGATCGGAAAGTCGGCGGCAGAGAAGGTGTAGGTGCCGTCTTCGTTGATGGTGACCGTGCGGTCGGCGCCCGCGGGCGCGTCGTTCACCGTGTTGACCGTAATGGTCGCGGTGTCGGTGTCCGTGAGCGTGCCGCCGGTGCCGGTGTTGCCCAGGTCGCTGGTGGTCATCGTCAGCGTCACGCTGCCGTTGAAGTTGCCCACCGGCACGTAGTTGGGGCGCGCCGCGCTGGCGAGGTAGGCGTTGATGCTGGCCTGCGAGCCTTCGAGCACGAGGGTGCCCGTGCCGCTGCCGGTGACCGTCACGCCTGCGCCCGAGGCCGCCGTGAGCGAGCCGTTCGGCACGCTCAGCGTCACGCGCATCGTGGCGCTGCCCGCGTCCACGTCGGTGATCTGCAGGCCGGTGAGGCCCACCGTCGCGTCTTCGTTGGTCGTCCAGCCCGCGGGCAAGGTGTTGACCGGCGCATCGTTCACCGCCGTGACGGTGATGGTCAGCGTCGAGGTGACCGCGGTGCTGCCGTCGCTCACCGAGTAGGTCGTCACCACGGGCGGGGTGCCGTTGTAGTCGGCCGCCGGAGTGAAGGTGAAGCTGCCGTTGGCGTTGATCACCAGCGTGCCCACGCCCGCGATGGCGGCCGTCTGGCCGGCGGTGAAGGTGTTGCCGTTCACCACGAACTGCGTCACCGTGAGCACGTCGCCGTCCACGTCGGTGTCGTTGGCCAGCACGTTGCCCGAGACGGGCGTGTCTTCCAGGCCGTTGGCGGTGTCGGGGTTGATCACCGGCGCGTCGTTGACGGCCGTGATGTTGAAGTTGAAGGTGTTGGGCGAGAGGTCGGTGTTCTGGCCACCATTGGCCGTGCCGCCGTTGTCCACCACCTGGAAGGTGAAGGCGCCGATGCCGTTGCCGTTCAGGTTGGCAGCGGGTGTGAAGGTGAGCTGGCCGAGGCTGCCGGCCGGGATGACCTGCCCCGCCGTCACGGCCACGCCGTTCAGCCGCAGCACGCCCTGCGAGGCCGGCGGCAGCGTGGTGATGATGACCGACTGCAGGCCGTTGGCCGGCGTGTCGCTCGCGTCGGTGACCGGAAAATCGGCCGCCGAGAAGGTGTAGGTGCCGTCTTCGTTGATCGTGACCGTGCGGTCCGTGCCCGCGGGCGCGTCGTTCACCGCGGCGACGGTGATGGTCGCGGTGTCGGTGTCGGTCTGCGCACCGCCGCCGCCGGCGTTGCCCAGGTCGGTGGTGGTCATGGTCAGCGTCACGCTGCCGTTGAAGTTGGCCGTCGGCACGAAGTTCGGCCGCGCCGCGCTCGCCAGGTACGCGTTGATGCTGGCCTGCGAGCCTTCGAGCACCAGGGTGCCCGTGCCGCTGCCCGTCACGGTCACGCCGCCGCCCGAGGCCGCGGTGAGCGAGCCGGTGGGCACGCTCAGCGTCACGCGCAGGGTGCCGCTGCCGGCGTCCACGTCGCTCACCTGCAGGCCGGTGATGCCGACTGCCGCGTCTTCGTTCGTGCTCCAGCCTGCGGGGAGCGTGTTGACCGGCGCGTCGTTCACCGGCGCCACGTTCACCGTCGAGGTGACGGTGTTCGAGTTGGCCGCGCTGTCGTTCACCGTGTAGGTCACGGTGCGCGCGACCGACGACGGGTCTTCCGACGTGTTGGCGTACTGCACCGCGCGCAGTGCCGCCTGCCACTGCGCGGTGGTGGCGGTGTTGCCCGCCGAGCTCAGCGTCATCACGCCGGTCGCGGAGTTGTAGGTGCCGGTGATGTTGCCCATGGTGGCGGGCACGTTGGTGAAGCTCAGCACGTCCTGCCCCGGCACGAAGTTGCCGGTAATGGCCACCGTGCCGCTCGCGAGCGTGGCGTTGTCCAGGTCGGAGACGACGATGGCGCCGTTCACCGCGGTGGCCGCGCCGTTCTCGGTGTAGGTGACGGTGGAGCCGCCCGAGAGCACCGGCGCATCGTTCACCGCCGTCACGTTCACGGTGGAGGTGACGACGTTGGAGTTCAGCGCGCTGTCGTTCACCGTGTAGCTCACGGTGCGCGCGGCGGTGGAGGGGTTGTCCGAGCTGTTGCTGTACTGCACCGCGCGCAGCGCCGCCTGCCACTGCGCGGTGGTGGCGGTGTTGCCCGCCGAGCTCAGCGTCATGACGCCGGTCGCCGCGTTGTAGGTGCCGCTGATGTTGCCCATGGTGGCGGGCACGTTCACGAAGGCCAGGATGTCCTGCCCCGCCGCGAAGTTGCCGGTGATCGCCACCGAGGCCGATGCGAGCGTGGCGTTGTCCACGTCGGCCACGGTGATCGACGGGGCCACCGCCGTGCCCGCGCCGTTCTCGGTGTACGAGATGGTCGAGCCGGTGCTCAGCACCGGCGCATCGTTCACCGGCACCACCGTGATGAACGAGTGCGCCACGTTGGAGGTGAAGGCGCCGTCGCTCACCGTCACCGTGATGTCCCGCACCGGCGAGGCCGGGGGGTTCTGCAGCGTGCTCTCGAAGGTGATGGCGCCGATGGTGCTGGCATACACCGCCTTGGTGGCCGAGCCGGTGAGGTTGATGGTGGTGACCCCGCCGCTCACGACCACGGTGTAGGTCAGGCCGTTCAGCGTGCCGGTCGCGCCGTTGGTGAGCGCCACGCCGCCGATGCGCATGAGGTCGCCGGCCTGGCCGTTGGTGAGCACGATCTGCGCCGACACCATGTTGGTCGAGTCGCTGTCCACGACGGTGGCGTCGGTGTCGCTGATCGACACCGGCGCGCCGTCTTCCGTGAAGCTCGCGTTCCAGTCGCGCCCGGGGGTGATGTCCGCCGAGGTGAACACGCGCACGTTGTCGATCGAGACGTCGTCCCCCGTGGTCAGCAAGGTGGTGCCGGGCGTGAAGCCGAAGACCAGGCTGCCGGCGTTGGCCACGGTGCTCGGCAGGTTGATGGTGATGTCCGTGTACGTCCAGTTGTTGAACGTGCTCGGCGCGATCAAGCTGCTCGGCCCCGTTGCGCCGTTCGAATAGACGACGGTGGCAATGTTCGGGTTCAGCCCCGAGCGGCCGGTGGTGATGGTCGCGTAGACCACGCCGCCCACGCTCACGGTGAAGACCGACGGCTCGTTGGAATCGGGCACGCCGTTGTTCCAGCCGAAGCCGAACACGATCTGGGCCGCGCCGTTGGTGCCCGGCCCCGACTGCAGGCCGGTAAGGCCCGCCTGCGTGAGCGTGCCGGAGCTGATGTCCGAGGTCCACTGCGCCCGGTCGCTGCTGAAGGTGGTCGAGCCCGTCGAGCTCCAGCCCGAGCCACCGCCGGTGAAGCCCGGGTTGTTGACGATGTTGGTGGTGTTGGTGCCCGAGTTCAGGTCGACCACCGGCGGCACCTTGTCGTAGGCGAAGTCCGAGGTGAGGTCCGAGCCGCCGATGGTGGCCAGCGACACCGCGCGGAACGCCGCGCCGTTGGTCGGCGAGCTGCCGCCCAGCACGCCGTTGGTGTCGGTCACGCGCACCACGTAGGCACCCGGCAGCACGCCGGTGAAAAGGTAGTTGCCGGTGGCGTTGGTGGTGTCGGTGGCCAGCACGCGCTCGCCGGCATCGGCCACGCCGTTGCCGTTCACGTCGTCGATGAGCTGCACCGTCACGTTGGCGATGCCGGTGTCGCCGGTGCCGAAGACGCCGTCGCCGTTGTTGTCGTCGAAGATCCGGTCGCCGATGGTGCCGGTGGCCGGCACGGCGCCGGCGCCGTCGGCCACCGCGCCGCCGATGGCGGTGGAGCCGTCGGTGGTGACGTTCACCGTCGAAATGAGCGCGCCGGTGGCCGGGTTGATGCTCTGGATGGTGGTGCCGCCCAGGGCATACACCGCACCGTTGGTGCCCGTGGCCAGTTGCACCGCGGTCGGCGTGAAGGCGGCGTTGGTCAGCTGGGTGCCCGTGGCCAGGTCCCAGCGCACGAACGACCGCCCGCTCGCGTCGTTGTTGGCCACGCTCACGAGCGCGTTGTTGGCGGTGTCGATGGCCAGGTCACCCCAGTCGGCGCCGCCCGATACGGAACTGACGAACACCGACGTGCCGGTGACGGTTCGCCCGTCGGCCGAGAACGCGAGCCTGAAGATGCGGTCGGTCGTGGTGCTGCCGATGTTCTCCACGCCCAGGTACATCGCGCCGTTGAAGAAGGCGGCGCCGCCGCCGCTCACGCCCTGGCTGCCCGCCGCGACCACGCTGCCGCTGTCGGTGATGTCCGCGTCGATCAGGATGTGCGTGTTGTTGATGTAGTCGTAGGCGAACAGCGCCCGCGACGCGGTCGAGGCGCCGTCCAGGTAGTAGACGAGGCCGGCCGCCGCGTTGAGCGACAGCGCGTTGGGCGTGCCGCCCACCGCAATGCCGCCCACCGAGGTCGGAACGCTGGTGAGCACCGTGGCCTTGCCGGTGGTGACGTCGATGCTCACGATGTTGCGCCCGTACGCGGCCAGCACGGCGCCGTTGCCGTTGTTCACGGCCGCATCGAGCGTGCTGTCGTAGAGCGACTGCGCATGCTCGTCCACGACCACGCGGCTTTCGATGTGGCCCACCTGGTATTCCAGGTTCCAGTTCCCGCCCAGGCGCTGGGCTCCGGTCAGGTCCACGGAGGCGGCGACGTCCGCGCCGGTCAGGCGCGAGAGGCTGTGGGTGAACTGCTCGCCCACCACGCCCTGCGCGGTGTCGCAGCCGTACAGGAGGATGTCGCCATCCGCGCCCAGCGCACGGCCGATGGCCGCCAGGTCGGCCGCCCGCGCCGACAGGTCGGCGTTGTCGTAGACCGCGTTGCCCAGGCGCAGCTCGCCCGGGTCGCCGTGCGAAAGGATGTGGATGGCGCCGATGTCGGTGCGGCCGTTCAGCGCGCTGGCGATCTGCGAGAGCCCGTCGGAGCGGCTGTCCAGGAACACGACCTCGGCCGAGGGGTCGATGCCCTGCAGCAGCGTCGACACATCGGAGATGCCCGGATCGATGAACACGATCTGCGCGCCCTGCGTGTCCTGCATGCCCCGCGGGGCATACGCCTGCAAGGCATCGCCCAGCCCCTCGAACGCCTTGACGTCGTAGCCCTGGTTCACAGGGCCCTTCGAGTCGGGCGAGGTGTACATGTAGGAGGTGTCCTCCCGCGCGTGATCGGGCCGGGGCAACTCCGCGGGAGCGGGCGCGGGTGCCGCGGCCGGTGCGTGGTCCGCCTGGCGTGCGGCGTCCGCGATGGCGGCATCCGCCTGCTGGGCCGCCGCTTGCGCGGCCAGGACCTCGGCGCCGGTGGCCACGGCCGCGGCGTCGAACATGTAGCGAGCCTCGAGCGCCATGGCGCGCAATGCGAAACGCTCCGGTGCCGCTGCGATGGGGGTATCGACCGTGCGCTCGACGCGCTTGCGTGAAAACTTTTTAGCCATAGTTCAAATAAAAGCTAATGCCTTTGATTTACCGCAAAAATTCGCGCGTGCGCGCACGTCCGCGTGTACGAACGCACGCGAACATCGGATTCAAGAAAATGGGGAAGGCCGCGCAATTGACCGCGGGGTGCGGCAGGTGACGCCTTGCTGCCTGCAAGGCGTCGAATTCGATAACCGGCAAAACGCGCGAGAAAAGATGCAGGCGGCACATCCGGAAGATCAACAGAGCCGTCGGGCCAAACCCCTCACAGGATGGCGAGGGCATCCGCCTCAGACCGGAGCCTCTCTCTTCTAACAGTTGATTTACATTTGTCGCGCGGCGTTTACTTCAAAGTGTCAATTTCGTAAAAGACTCGTTGTCGTATTGCATCAACGCCTTTTTTGAATTAGGCGCAATGAAAACTTTACGCTGCATTGCAGCACGACAGCGCCAGCACGCCAATGCAATTGCAATTGCGGCACGCCGAAATTCAATAGCTTGCGCAGTAATAAGGAAGCGTTCAAAACGCAGCGGCACTACCGCCCGCAACCTGCACCCGGCGTTACATTTTTGGCGCGTCGGGCGCGGCCGGCGTCACCGGCACGAGGATCGCGCTGCCGGTGGCGAGCAACTTCTGCGCGCCGTTCTCGTCTTCGCCGAAGAGCTCGGCCGTGGCAAACACCTGCTTGCGGCCGGCCTTCACCACCCGTGCGCGGGCCACGAAAACCTGCCCCACCGCGGGCGACATGCAGTTCACCGAAAAGTGCGAGGCCAGCACATGGCCCGCGACCGTGGCGGCTGCGAAGCCGCAGGCCGTGTCCAGCATCGCGCCGATCAGCCCCGCGTGCAGAAAGCCGGCGTACTGCGCCATGTCCGACTCGCGCCAGCGCATGCGCAACTGCGCTTCGCCGTTGGCGGCGCTTTCGACTTCGAAGCCGGCCCAGCGGTTGAACGCGGCGGTGCGGTTGATGGCCTGGATGGTGTCGAGCATGGCGGTCTCTCCTTGAAGGAACGGACGTGGGGATGGGGACGAATCCACTCTACGAAGCGCACGAGGGGCGCGTCGTCGCGCGGGTGACCCGAAGGCCTGCGGCGGTTGCATTGGCGACAGCCGCTGCGCGGGCCGAGAAGAATTTCGGCTCCCTTTAACCCCGTTCACCGGGCCCCGCCGTATGAGTGCAAGGCGAGGCGATTCGCCTCCTTGTTCATTCACTCTCCCGAAGGCTCTCCATGAACGCACCGTCTTGCGCCCTCCTCCTGCGCGCCTCCGTGTTTGCCGCCACCTGCCTGGCCCTGAGCGCGGGCGCCCAGGTGCCGGCGACCGGCCCGGCATCGGGCATTGCACCGGCCGACAACTCGCGCATCACCCAGGTCAAGGTCTACCCCGGCAGCGCGACCGTGGAACGCGTGGCGCGGGTCGCGGCCGGCAGCCGGTCGGTCACCTTCGCCTGCCTCCCGGCGGGGCTGGACGTTCAGAGCCTGCAGGTGTCGGCCGATGCCTCGGTGCGCGTGGGCGAAACCTCGGTGCTCGCCGAGCAGCGCGAGCTCTCGGCGCGATGCGCCACCAGCGCGCTCGACGGCCGCATTCGCGAGCTCGAAGACCAGAAAGCCGCGCTGCAGGCCGAGAGCGATGCGTTCGGCATGGTCACCGGCTACCTCAAAGGCCTCTCGGGCGGCGGCGGCGAATCGGCGCAGGGCGCCCGCGCGCCGATGGACGCGCGCAACCTCGCCGCGATGACCGAGGCGATGCGCCGCACCGGGCAGGACTCGCTGCTCAAGCAACACCAGCTCGCGCGCAGGCAGGGCGACATCGATCGACAGCTCAAGCCGCTGCTCGCCGAGCGCACGCGCTCCCAGGGCAACGGTGCGCAGGTGGTGGCCGTGACCGTCACGCTGGCCGCCAGCGCCGATGCCGAGGTGAAGCTCAGCTACCAGGTCGCCGGCCCCGGCTGGACGCCGACCTACCGCGCGCTGCTGGACACCGCCACACGCAAGGTGCGCATCGAGCGCCAGGCGCTGGTGGCGCAGGCCACGGGCGAAGACTGGCGCGGCGTGAAGCTGGTGCTCTCCACCGGCCAGCCGCGCCGCGAGACCGCCGGCCGCCTGCCCGGTGCGTGGCGCATCGGCATCGAGCCGCCGCCGCAGCGCGCAAGGGCCGACATGGCCTACCCGGCGGCACCGGCTGCTGCGCCGGTCATGGCCGGTGCGATGTCCGCCAGGGAGTCGGCCATGGAGCGCCGCGCGCCGCTGTTCGACGTGAGCGTGTTCGACAACAGCTTCGCCACCGAATTCTCGGTGCCGCAAAGCATCGACGTGCCCTCCAACGGCCAGCGCGTGACGATGCCGCTCGGCCAGCATGAAGACACCGCAAAGCTCGCCTCGCGCACCAGCCCGCGCGTGGACCCGAGCGCCTTCCTGGTTGCCGATCTCGCACAGCCCACCGGCGTGTGGCCGGCCGGCCCGATGCAGCTTTACCGCGACGGCAACTTCGTCGGCAACGGCCAGTGGACCGCCCCGAGCGATGCGCGCCTGACGCTGTCCTTCGGCCGCGACGAACTGGTGCGCGTGCAGGCCGATCCCGAGAAGGACAACCAGGGCTCAGGCGGCTTCGCCGGCACGCGCGCCGAACGCACGGTGCAGCGCGCCTACGTGGTCGAGAACCGCCACCGCACGCCCGTCGCGGTGCAGGTGATCGAGGCCGCGCCGGTGTCGGTCGACGAGCAGGTGCGCGTCGCCTCGCAGTTCTCGCCGCAACCGGGCGAGCTCTCGTGGAACAAACAGCCGGGCCTGGCGATGTGGAGCTTCGACCTCGATGCCGACAAGACCGCGCGGGTGGCCGCCGACTACACGATCAGCTATCCGAAGGACGCGCGGCTGCAGATGCGTTGAGTCCGCGCGCTCAGAAGTCGAACTTGGCCGACACCTCGAAGGTGCGCCGCGGCGCCAGCAGCACCTGGCTGGTGGCGCGCCCCGCCCAGGTGGCGTAGAGCTTGTCGGTCAGGTTGCGCACGCGAAAACTCAGCAGCGCATTCTTCAGGCGATAGCTCACCGCCGCATCCATGGTGGTGTAGCCGTTGATGCGGATCTGATTGGCGGTGTCGGTGAACATGTGGCCGGTGCGGTTGAGCGACACGAAGTACTCGAACTTCGAGTTGTCGGGCCGGTAGGTCGCAAAGAGGTTGGCCACGCGCTCGGGCACGTTGGGCGGCGTCTTGCCCACCCGCGAGACGTTGCCCGCCTCCACCAGCGTGTCGAAGCGCGCATCGAGCGCCGCGAGGTTGCCCGCGAGCGTCCATTCGCGCGTGGGCTTCCACACCGCCGAAAGCTCCAGGCCGCGCGACGACTGGCGGCCGTTGTTCACCGTGTTGGCGGCGTTCGCCGGATCGCGCGAGAGCACGTTGTCCAGCTCGATCCTGTAGGCGGCCGCGGTCCACTCCAGGTTCGCATCGGGCAGGCTCTGCTTGAAGCCCACTTCGGCCTGCTTGCCGCGCGACATCGGGAACGCCGCGTTCGATGCCGACAGCAGGAAGAGAGAATTCACCGGCAGCGTCGCGTTGGTGTACTGCGCATAGATGCTCGACTGCGGCGTGAGGTCGTACACCGCGCCGATGCGGCCCGAGGTCGAGCGGTAGCTGGTGCCGAAGCGCGTGTAGCTGCCCAGGTTCAGGTCGGTGATGGCGCGGTCCACCTCGGTGCGGTCGTGGCGCAGGCCCCCGACCAGCGTGAGGTTGCGAACCGGCTTGAGCGCGTCTTCGACGAAGAGCGAAGTGACCTTCACCTTCGACATCGTGTTCGTCCGGTTGCCGCCGCCCACGCTCAGCGCCGGGTCGTCGTTGAAGAGGCCCAGGTACGGGTCGAACACCGGCACGCGCAGGAGGTTCGCCGTGCTCGCGCTGCCGTTCGAAAAGCGGCGCTGGCTGCCGAAGCGCGTCTCGCTGTATTCGCCGCCGACGACGAAGCGGTTGTCCATGCCGCCGACGGTGCCCTTGTGGGTGGCGTCGAAGCGGTCGAGCCAGAAGTCCTGGTCATGCGTGATCAGCGTCTGGTCGCGCGCGATGCTGGCCGGCGGCAGGAAGGTGGCGCTCTCCGAGTTGCGGAACACGCGCTTCGACTGGTTGGCCGAGAACTCGTTGCGCCACGACCAGCCGCCGTCGAGCTGGCCCGTGAGGCGCGCGCGTAGCCAGTAGGTTTCGGACGAGTTGTCGTCGTCCAGCACGTTGTAGTTGGTGCGTGCCATGCGCCGGTCGATCACGCGGCCGTCGGGCGTGCTCACCACGCTCGTCGGCTGCGTGGCGAAGCTGCGCGGCACCAGCGGTGTGCCCCAGTAGGCGTCGTTGTTGTCGCGCAGGTAATCGAACGAAAGGTCCAGCTTCACCGAGCCGCCGAGGTCCAGCGCGAGGCCGCTGGTGAAGTGGTCGATGCGCTCGCCGTTGCGGTCGATGGTGCCGACCTTCGTGTCGTTGCGGCTGTAGTCGATGCGGTAGGCGCTCGCATCGCCCAGCGCGCCGCCGAAGCCGAAGCCCGCGCGCGTGGCACCGTAGCTGCCGTACGAGAGCAGCGCCTCCTTGTGCGGGTTGTCGCGGTCGGGCCGCTTGGTCACGAAGTTGACGACGCCGCCGATGGCGCCCTCGCCGTCGAGCACCGAGGCCGGGCCCTTGAGCACCTCGATGCGGTCGTAGTTCCAGGTGTCCTGCACGCGGTTGGTGACGCCCGCGCCGGAGCTGCGCACGCCGTCGTAGAGGTACATGAGGCTGGTGAAGCCGCGCGTGGAAAGCGTCGTCGGCGACGAAGGCGGCCCGCCGCCCGACAGGCCCGCCATGCCGCGCAATGCCTCGCTGAAGGTGCGCGCGCCGCGCTGCTGGATCGCGTCCTGCGAAAGGATCTCGACGGAGGCGGGCGTCTCGCGCACCGAGAGGCCCAGGCGCGAGGCGGTGCCGCTCGATTCCCCGAGGTGCAGGCTGCTCGCATCGCGGCTGCCTTCGACGGTGATGGCGTCGAGGCTGGCGCCGCCCTGTGCATGCGCTGCCTGGAAAGCCGTGACGGCGGCCACCGCGAGGGCCGTGCGGGTGAACTGGATCATTGGACTGCCTGGTTGGAAAAGAAACTGAAAAGCGGGGGTCGCCCGCTAGGCGACCGAGAAGCGGCGCAGCCGCCAGGCCGCGAGGCCGAAGAGCAGCAGGCTGGGCACCAGCAACTGCACCACGGCCAGTGCGGCCTGCCCGCGCATCAGGCTGGCGGGCTCCTCCTGCCAGGCGAACGTGGGAATGCGGTCGAACCCGTCGGGCGTGAATGCATCGCGCGCATCGATGCGCGGGAAGAAGAAGGCCTTCCACGCCTCGTGGTGCGCGACGGTCTGCGCCTCGAAGCGCGCATGGCGGCGCGCGCCGTTGCCGGCCAGCGCGGTCATGCCCTCGTAGGCCACCGCCGCGGGCGACACCGCGCCGAAGCGGCCGAGCAGCTGCTGCTGGCGTGCCTGCTGCGCATCGAAGCGGTCGAGCGCGGGGCGGATCGCCTCGTCCACCTCGCGCTCGATCCTGTAGTTGGCGAGCGCGCGGCCGGCGATCTCGATCTTGCCGTTGCGCGGCACGAGGATCGCGCCTTGGCCCACGTGCTGGTACTCGGTGCCCAGCAGGTCCTGGTGGCGCTTCATCGCCTCGGCCGTGACGACACGCTGGCGCGTGGCGAGCTCGGTGCGCGAAGGCGCCGGCGCGGCCTGCGTGACGGCAAGGTTGAGCAGCACCGGCGCGACCAGCACCAGCACGACCCAGGCAATGACCAGCACCATCGCATTCGTTGCCGACGAGGCGCCGAAGGCATTCACCGCCACGACCAGCGCGAACCAGAAGAGCGCATAGGCGCCCACGAGCAGCGCCCACCAGAGCGTCGCGCTGCCCATCTCGCCGGACGCGCCCGCGAGCCCCGCATGGCGCGCGATCCACAGCACCGCCACCGGCAGCAGCACCGCCGGCCCCAGCAACACCGCGGCGCGCACCGTGAGCTTGCCCGCGAGCAGCGTGCGCAGGCGCAACGGTTGCGAGAGCAGCAAGCGCAAGGTGCCGTTCTCGCGCTCCGCCGACAGCAGGTTGTAGCTGAGCGCGAAGATCAGGAGCGGCAGCAGATAGACGATGACGAAGGCCAGGTCGAAGTGCCCGCTCAGCAGGTGCCACGGGTTCTCGATGTCGCTCGGGTTCATGAACACGACGCGGCTCTGGTTCGTGACCTTGTACTGGCTCGGGAACAGGTCGCTCTGCCCGAGCGCGACCGGGCCCAGCGGCGCGGTCGGCAGCAGCGCGTGCTGCCCGCCGTAGCCGCTCGCCATGCGCGAGGGATCGGCCGGGTTCTCGAACGGCGTGGGCTGCGCGGTGCCGGCAAGGATGGCTTCGAGCTGCACGCGCTGCGCGGCGCGGGTGTCGCGGTCGGCCTGTGCAACCGCTGCCTGCGCGCGGTCGCGCTTGGCGGTCTGCACCAGGCCGTTGCCGAGCGCGTACGCCACGAGCAAAAGGAACAGCGCGCCGACGAGCCAAAGGCCGCGCTCGGCGAGCATCAGGCGGAATTCCTGGCGCATCACGGCCAGCAGGCGGCGGCCCTGGGGAGGATGGATCGACATGTGTGGCATCCCCTCAGAGCGCGCGCTGGCGCACGGTGGCGAAGACTGCGAACGCGGCCGCCAGCAGCAGGCCGGCGCACAGCACGGCCAGGCTGCGCGCCTGGTGCAGCAACGCCCATCCCGCGCCCGGCGGGTGGTAGTCGAACGGTGGCACGGTGGCCCAGAGTTCGGGCGTGGCCTGGTAGGAGAAGTGGCGGTCGCCCAGCGGATCGGCATGCGCCACCAGGTCCTTGCTCATCAGGTCCTGGATGTCGCGGCGATGCAGTTCAGCCGCGGTCGTGAAACGGCGGTGGTGCGAGAAGTCGGTGCCCGCCATGCCCATCGAGAAGCTGCGGATCGCAAGGATCGGCAGCACGAGGCCGCTCCATTCCTGCACCGCCTGCTGCTGCTCCCAGGTGTCCCACAGGCGCCCGTAGTGGCGGTCGTACACGGGGTACGAGGCCTGGTCGTCCAGCCGCAGCGCGATGCCCCATTTGCTCAGCGGCACGTCGCGGCCCCAGCGCTCGGTGGTGCCGAAGTTCTCTTGCCAGACCTTGTTCGACACGGTCTTGAGTTCGGCGCCGAGCTGCCGGTTGAACTCCAGCCGCGTCGGGCTCGGAAACCAGGTGCGCGACAGCTCGGAGAGCACGCGCGGCGCCATCACCGCCTGGCCGATCCACAGCGCCAGCAGCACGGTGATCGCGGTGCGCGACGTGGCCGACATCGCCGACACGCCGAGCACGAGGAACACGAAGATGCCCAGGTACACCGCATAGCCGAGCGCCCATGCGGCCAGGCGCAGCAGCGCGTCGATGCGCTCGCCCTCTCCTGCGCCCACGGCCACCGCGATGGCTGCGACAAGTGCCGCCGGCACGAGCAGCACCGCCAGCGATGCCGCGAGCGCCAGCGCCTTGCCGGCCAGGAGCCGCAGCGGCGCCACGCCCAGGCTCAGCGTCTGCCGCAGGATGCCCTGCTCGCGCTCGCCCGCGAAGGCGTTGAAGCCCAGCACGATCACCAGCAGCGGCCCGAGCACCTGCAGGATCCAGCCGACCGAGAGGTTGCCGAAGCGCTGCAGGCCGGTCGCGTCCTGCGCGGCGTTGAACTTCACCTCGCTCTGGCGGTGCGCCTGCAGCCACACGGTGCTGCCGATGAACGGGTTGATGCCCGAGTCGACCATCGACAGCGGCGGCTCGGGCTTGAAGGCGTGCATGCCCTGGTGGGCGGCATCGTGCGGATGGCGCTTGTCCTGGTGCAGCCAGTCGCGGTAGTCCATCGCCTGCGCGGCGACCTGCTCGGCATGGGCGCCCTGCTGGTGCGCCCAGCCCACGGCGAGTGCCGTGAAGAGCAGCACCGCCACGAGCCCGCCGGCCCAATAAAGGCGCCCGTCGCGCAGGCGCTCGATGAATTCGCGTCGTGCGATCCAGTGCAGCAGCATGATCAGGCCCTCATGTGCTGCAGGTACAGCGACTGCAGGTCGGTGTGCACGATCTGCGCATCGCCGTCGAGGCTTTCGACAAGGCGGCCGCGCTTCATGATGCCGACGCGCGTGGCGGTCTGCTGTGCATGGAACAGGTCGTGCGTGGTGGTGAGCACGGCCACGCCGGTGTCGGCGGCGCGGCGCAGCAGGTCGGAGAACTCGGCGGCGGCGTGCGGGTCGAGCCCCGAGGTGGGCTCGTCGAGCAGAAGCGCCTTCGCCTCCTTGGCGATCGCCACCGCGATCCACACCTTCTGGCGCATGCCCTTCGAATACGCGGAGACGCGCTTGTCCGCGGCCGCGTGGTCGAGCCCCACCTCGGTCATCAATTCGAGAAGGCGCGCGCGTGGCAGCTCGTGGCCGAGCGCGAGTCCTGCGAAGAAGCGCAGGTTCTCCAGGCCCGAGAGCGTGCCGTAGAGCGTGACCTGCTCGGGGATGTACGCCACGTCCTGCTTGGTGGCGACGGGGTGGCGCGTGACATCGACGCCGTTGATCTCCACCGCGCCGCCGGTCGGCGCGATGAAGTTGAGGAACAGGTTGATGGTCGTCGTCTTGCCCGCGCCGTTCGCGCCCAGCAGGCAGTAGATGTCGCCGCCGCGGATGTCGAGGTCGAGGCGGTCGAGCGCGGTGTGCGCGCCGTACTGTTTGGTGAGGCCGATGGCTCGGAGCATGGACAGGGTTCCGGTTGGAGAAAAGGACGCACGCAGGCCTGCGGCGGCGCAGGGTGCGCCGATGCGGATCGGTTCAGTCGTCGTGGAGGTGTCGGCGGAAGATGCCCCGCCTTGCGGTCAGCGCCGGTTCAGCGCTTATGCCTGTTCTTTGCGCCGCCCTGCCGCGCCTTGAAGCGCGGGTTGGACTTGCAGATGACGTAGGTGCGGCCGCGCCGCGTCACCACTTGGCAATCGCGGTGACGCTTCTTGGCTTCCTTGAGCGAGGACAGGACTTGCATGGGTCGATCGAAAAGGTTCGGACCCGCGACTATACGTTATTGAGAATACGTTCTCAATAACATTGCAAAGCTGGCTGCAGCCTGACGCGGGTCAGTGCGCCTTGCGCCCGCCCGCTTTGTCGCCGGCCTCCACGCACGATGCGCAGAGGCCATGCAGCGTCACCTCGTGGCTCTTGACCTGGAAGCCCTTGGGCGCGAGATCGTCCATCGGGCCCGGGCATGCATGCAGCAGGAACACCTGCCCGCAGCCCGAGCAATGGAAGTAGTGATGGTGGTGGTCGGCCTCTTTGCCGTCGTGGTGCGCGTGGCGGTGCGCGGCGGGCTTGCAGGCCACTTCGTAGCGCGCCGGCTCGCCCGGCAGTTCGACCTTCGCGATCTCGCCGTCGGCCAGCAGCAGCGAGACCTGGCGGTACACGGTGGAGAGGCTGATCTCGGGCACGATCTCGCGTGCATGTTCGAGGATTTCCGGTGCCGTGAGAACCCGCCCGGCGTCGCTGAAGGCGGAAAAAACGGCGTTGCGTTGGCGCGTGAGGCGTTGCATTTTTCGATGATAGTGGGCGGGCCGCCTGCGTTCAGCCGGCGGCCCCGATGCCCATTCAATCCGCGGCTGCGGGCTCGTCGCCGGACTTGCGTTTCTTTCCGCGCGCCGCCTTCCTGGCTGCGCGCTCCGCATCGATGCGCTGCCCTTCGGCCAGCCACTGCGCAAACTCCTCGGGGGTCTCGAGCGTGATGCGCCCGAGATTGCCGGCGCGGAACTCGTGCATCACGATTTCCGCCGCCTTCTGCAGGTTGACCCGGCCCTTGCCCAGCAGCGCGCCGCGCTTGCGGCCGATGGTGTCGAGCACGTCTTCGTCCTTCATGCCGGCGATGGTCTCGGCATCGAGTTCGACGAGCTTGAAGCGCTCCGCGATGCCCGCCGCGTAGTGCGTCTTCAGGTAGTTGAGCAGCTCGAGCGCCACTTCCTCCTCGTCGAAGGCATTGCGCCCGACCGCGCCGCTGGCCGCGAGGTTGTAGCCGCTCTTGGGCACGACGATGCGCGGCCACAGCATGCCGGGCGTGTCCCACAGGTAGAAGTCGTCGGCCAGCGTGATGCGCTGCTCCAGCTTGGTGATGCCGGCCTCGTCGCCGGTCTTGGCCTTGCGCCCGCCGGTCAGCGTGTTGATGAGGGTGGACTTGCCCACGTTCGGAATGCCGCAGATCAGCACGCGCATCGGCTTGGCCATGCCGCCGCGGTTGGGCGAGAGCTCGTGGCAGGCCTTGACGATCTGCTGCGCGGGCGTGGTCTGGCTCGCATCGAGGCCGATGGCGCGCGTGGCGGGCAGCGCGTTGTAGTGCGCGAGCCAGAGCGCGGTGCGCGCGGGGTCGGCCAGGTCCTGCTTGTTGAGCACCTTCAATGTCGGGCGGCCGGCCGTGAGCTCGGCCAGCATCGGGTTGGCGCTGGAGCCGGGCAGGCGCGCGTCGAGCAGCTCGATGACCACGTCGATGTCCTTCACCCGCTCGGTGATGGCCTTCTGGGTCGTGTACATGTGCCCGGGGAACCACTGGATCGCCATCGATGGATGCTCTTTCTTTCGCGCTGTCTGCTGGGGAGGTTGGCCCGAGGGCCGGGTGCGCATTGTGAACCGGGAACGTGCGCTTCCTCACGTTGCTATCTTTTCGATAGCTCGGGGCGCCCATTCTGCCTCCATCGCGGGTTTGTCCAGCCCCTAGAATCCGCGCGCTGCGCCCCGCAGCCATTCCAACAAATACCGAGGGAAATCCGTGCTCAAGCGCCTTGCCGCTGCCGCCCTGCTGGCAGCCACCGTCGTTCCCGTGTCCGTCGTTCACGCCCAGCGCCCTTCGCCGCCGGCCGGGCCGATGATCAACGGCTACCTGTGCTGCAACATGCGCACCTACGGCGACTCCATCAGCGACATCAACTACGACGAGCAAGGCACGAGCATCGTGGCCGTTGGCACGCCGGCGCGCATCACGGCCTACGACTTCCGCTTCTTCAACCTCGACCTGGCGGGCAAGCCCCAGCGCATCAAGAACGACTACAGCCGCAACATCACGCTGATCGACTTCGCCAAGCGCTACGTGGTCACCGAAGATCCGAAGCAGAAGATGGCGACCTTCCCGCCCGCGGTCAGCACCGCCATTCGCGCCGGCAAGGTGATGCCCGGCATGACGCGCGAGCAGGTGCTCATGGCCATCGGCTACCCCATCGCCGGCGAAAACCCGAGCCTGGACGCCGCCACGTGGCGCTACTGGCGCGACAGCTGGTCGGAGTACCAGGTCAACTTCGACGACAAGGGCCTCGTGAAAGCCGTGGTGGGCGACCCCGTGGCGCTCAGCCGCGTGCTGGCTGCGACACCTTAAGTTCTCGCGCGTGGGCACACGCGCAATCCCCTAGAGGGTTTTGCATCGCGGGGGGCTTTTCCGCCCCTATGATTTGACCGAGTGCGGCGCCTCGCGCGTCGGTGTGAATCGAAAACTTTTTGATGGAGTTACCGCGATGAAACCCGTCTCCGAACTGCTCAAGCGCCACGACTCCGCCGCCTGGCGCACGGCGCCCGACACCAGCGTGTTCGATGCGCTGGCCACGCTGGCCCGCTTCGAGGTCGGCGCGCTCATGGTGATGGACGGCGAGAAGCTCGTGGGCTTTCTCTCCGAACGCGACTACACCCGAAAGGTCGCGCTGCAGGGCAAGAACTCCAAGGAGATGAAGGTCTCGGAGATCATGACGCCCGACGTGATGACAGTCACACCGCAAACCCGCACCCGCGCCTGCATGGCGCTGATGAGCCAGCGCAAGTTCCGCCACCTGCCGGTGGTCGACGGCGACAAGGTGGTGGGCATGATCTCGATCCAGGACCTGATGGACGACATCATCAGCGAGCACGAGCAGACGATCACCCAGCTTACAAGCTACATCCAGAGCTGAGCCGCGGCTTCCTCGTCGCCAGATTGCGGACCCTGCCCGGCGCGTGGGTAGGGAATAGACCTACGCACGGCACGGCGCTTCAGGGCGCACAGTGGGCTTTCGTTCATCCATCCAGCAGAAGGACATTGCATGCAGATTCAGGTCAACACGAGCAACGGTATCGAGAACAAGGACACGCTGGAACGCTGGGCCGACACGGAGATCAAGCAACACCTGAGCCGCTTCGTCGAAGACGTGACGCGCGTGGAGGTGCATCTGAGCGACGAGAACCACGACAAGGCCGGCGGCGGCGACAAGCGCTGCGTGATGGAAGCACGCCTTGCCCACCACCAGCCGCTGGCCGTGACGCAGCACGGCAACACGCTCGACGAGGCCTTCCGCGGCGCGGCCGACAAGCTCAAGCGCCTGCTCGACAGCACGCTGGGGCGCCTGAACAACCACCGCGACCGCGATTCGATCCGCAAGGACGCGGGGTTCGTCGCCGAATAGCGCCAGCGGCGCACGCTCAGGGCGTCTTGCGCCGCTTCGGCGGCGCGGCGCGCGGCGTGTCCGCGGGAATCAGGGGCGGCCGATGGCCGCTCGCCATCCACGCGTCGTAGAAGTCGATCTTCCGATCGACCAGCGTGAGCGCCCTTTTCCAGTCGGCAATCGTCTCGGTCACCCGCGCGCGGTGCGCAGCGAGCATGTCGCGGCGCTGCTGCAGCGTGGCCTTGCCCTGGAGCGCAAGCGCGGTGTACTCGCGCATCTCGGCAATCGACATGCCGGTGCGGCGCAAGCGCTCCATGAGGTCGAGCCAGCCGACGTGCAACTCGCCGTAGAGGCGCCGGCCGCCGTGGTCGCGCGCCACGCCGGGCACGAGGCCCTGCGTTTCGTACCAGCGGATGGCGTGCACCGTGCGGCCGGTGCGGGTGGCCAGTTCGCCGATGTGGAAGGGGGTTCCCTTCACGACCGGCGCGGCGGGTGCGGTCGGTGCGCTAGCCGGCATGCGCGGCAGCCGGCGGCGCTTCGAGCGCCTCCTGAACCAATGCGGTGTCGAAGTACTCGGTCAGCTCTTTCACCTTGCCTCCTTCGAGTCGGTAGACGTAGCAGTAGCGGTTGTTGTAGCGCTTGCCGGCCTTGGTGGGCACGTCGCCGCTGAACAGCACCACCACCCGGTCGCCCTCGGCAATGATGCGCTCGGTCTTGCTCGCGTAGGGCGCGGCGAATTGCGCGAACAGCGGCGCGATCAGCTCCTCGCGAATGGCCGCCTTGCCCGCGTAGGTGCGCGACCAGGGCGTGGTGCCCTCCAGCGTCCAGCTGGCGTCGTCGGCCAGGCTGTCGATGAAGGCCTGGCCGTTGCCCTTGTCCAGCTCCGCGTGGATGTGCTGGACCAGGGCCTTGTTGTCGATCGTGTTCATGGCTTGATTTCCTTGGCAGTTGAATGAACCGGAAGTCCCGGTGAATTCATTGGAAATGCTCGAGTGCGCTCTAGGTCAAGCGCCATGAACGGGTGCGCCGGCTCAGCCTTGCCTAGCGTTTGCCATCGCCTTGGCGACTTCGTTCCCGCCCTGGGCGGTTCCGGCCAGCGGCACGGACTCGCCCTCGCGCGAAGTCACCTCGGCCAGCCGCGCAGCCAGTTGCTCGGCGGCGTCAGGGCCGTTGCCCAGCCACACGCCTTGCGTGAGCGTGATGTGCGCGGCCTCGAACACCCCGGCGCCGGCGCAGAGCACCGTGCGGTTCGGTGCGTCCTGCGCGGCCAACACCAGCA
Source organism: Variovorax paradoxus (assembly GCF_000834655.1). GTDB lineage: Bacteria > Pseudomonadota > Gammaproteobacteria > Burkholderiales > Burkholderiaceae_C > Variovorax > Variovorax paradoxus_F. The sequence continues at coordinate 28,201 of NZ_JXQQ01000076.1, read as the reverse complement.
TCGCCGGCACCACGGCTTCGGGCTGGAAGGCCTCCAGCATTTCCGGCGGGAACAGGTCCTCGGTCATGCGGGTGGCGGCGGTGGGTGCCAGGCAGTTCACGCGGATGTCGTTCTTGGCGCCCTCGATGCTCAGGGTCTGCATCAGGCCCACGAGGGCGAGCTTGGCGGCGCCGTAGTTGCTCTGGCCGAAGTTGCCGTACAGGCCCGACGACGACGTGGTCATCACGATGCGGCCGTATTTCTGCGCATTCATGAGCGCCCAGACCGCTTTGGTGCAGTTCACCGCGCCCATCAGGTGCACGTCGACCACCAGCTTGAAGTCGGCGATTTCCATCTTGGCGAAGCTCTTGTCGCGCAGGATGCCGGCGTTGTTGACCAGGATGTCGACGCGGCCCCAGGTGTCCACCGCCTGCTGCACCATGGCCTGCACGGCCTCGAAATCGGTGACGGAGGCGCCGTTGGCGATGGCTTCGCCGCCGGCCGCCTCGATCTCGTCGACCACCGCCTGCGCGGCGCTGACCGAGCCGCCGGAGCCATCGCGCGCCCCGCCCAGGTCGTTGACCACCACCTTGGCGCCGCGTGCCGCCAGGGCCAAAGCATGCTGTCGGCCAAGGCCCCCGCCTGCGCCGGTCACGATGGCCACGCGGCCCTTGAAGTCGATGGTGTTGCTGCTGCTCATGGTGGGTCTCTCTTGGCTGCTTTCGTTGGGGATGTTCCGGCGTTGCCGCTCTGCGGCAGCGTGGCGTTTTACCCCAGAAAAGCGCGGCGCCGCCTTGGCAGGCGCGCGGCCCCAGTCACCCGTGCGACGGCTGCATGGCGGCGCAATAGGCCACCAGCTGGTCGAGTTCGGCCGATTTGTCGAAGAAGGCGTCGGCACCCAACTGCGTCGAACGGTCGCGCATGTCGGCCGTGGCGTAGTTGCTGAGCACCACCACCTTCTGGTGCGGCGAGCGATTGCGGCAGGCGTTGATCACGCCTAGCCCGTTGCCCCGCTGCAGGAACAGGTCGACGATGGTGAGGTCCCAACCGTCGCGATGCTGGCGCAGCCAGTTCACGGCTTCTTCCTCGGTGCTGGCGGAGGCCACGACCTGCGCATCGGCCACGTCCTCGAGAAATCCGACGAGGTTTTCGCGGATCACGGGACTGTCCTCGACGAGGTAGGCCTTGAACGTCATGGCGAAACCGAAGAGGCGGGGCTTTTGGTGCTGTGCATGGGAATCATCCTCGCAGCGCAGCCGAGGGGCACGGTGGGCAATGCAAGCCAATGCCTGTAGGCCATCGGCCAGCGCCCTTGTCGTCCCCGACGGCGAGGCAAGGCGCCCGGTGGCCCCGCACAGCGGGCGCTGGCGACCAGGCCCGACGGCTAGGCGGCGACCGCCATGCGGCCTCGGGCCATGCCCAGCCGCGCGGGCGAGACGTACTGCTCGCGGTAGATCTCGAAGGGCATGGTGTCCGCCGCCTCGATGCGCTTTTGCTCCTGGATCGACTCGGCGGTCATGCGCTCGAATTCGGCCTGCTGCTCGGCCGAGAACGGCAGGGCCAGCAGCGCGGCGCGGGTCTGCTCCGACTGGGCACGCACGAAGCCGACGAACGAGTTGCCGTGCTGCTGCTCGATGGCCGCGAGCACGCGGGCCGAGGGCACGCTGTCGGGGTCCTGCAGCGCGGCCCGGGCCGCCTTCACCGCGTCGGTGTGCTGCGTGCCACCCTGCGCCGCGTCGATCGCGGCGGCGATGGGCAGGCACTCGTCGACCAGTTCCAGGCCCCAGTCGGTCAGCGTCGCTTCGCTGCCGCCGCGCGACAGGCGAAGGCCAGGCTCGCGGCCGCGCGCGGCGGTCAGGTGCTGGTTGCGTGCCAGGTCGGCAATTTCCTCGGGCGTGTCGTCGGGGCTGTCGCTCAGCAGGCAGTGCAGCAGGAACACGTCGATGAAGCGCATGGTCTGCGCGTTGATGCCGACGGTCTCGAAGGGATCGAGGTCCATGAGGCGCACCTCGACATATTCGACGCCGCGCTCGCGCAGCGCATGCAGCGGGCGCTCGCCGGGGTTGATCACGCGCTTGGGGCGGATGGTGCCGTAGAACTCGTTCTCGATCTGCAGGAGGCTCGTGCCCAGCTGGTTGTAGTCGCCGCCCAGGTTGCGGATGCCGATGGTCTCGTAGCCCGGCCATGGACGGGTGAGCGCGTCCTGCAGCGAGGCGCCGTAGCCCTCCAGGCTGTTGTAGCTCACGGCGAGCGACGCCTGCGCATCGCTCTGGTAGCCCAGGGGCCCCATGCGCAGCGAGGTGCCGTGCGGCATGAACATGCTGCCGTCGCCCAGCGGCTGCAGCTCGTGCGGGCGGCCCGCGACGAAGCTCGAACACAGCGCCGGCGAGGCGCCGAAGAGGTACAGCAAGAGGAAGGCGTGGCGGCGGAAATTGCGGATCAGCGCGAAATACTGTTCGCTCGACACGTCGGGCAGCGACCAGTTGTAGTGGATGCCCGAGATGGTCTGCATGCGACGGCCGTAGCGGTGGCTCAGGCCCATGCGGTAGACGCTCTTGGCGCGGCCCACGTTCGAGGAGCCGTAGCGCCCGATGGGAATGGTTTCGTCGGTCGGCAGGCCGCAGGGCATGCTGGAAACCCAGAGGCGCTCGTCGCCCAGCTGGTCGAGCACGCGGTAGGTGAACTGGTGGACCCGGGTCAATTCTTCCAGCGCCGATTCGACGCCGGCATGCACGCCGGTGATGAGCTCGAGTTGCGATTCGCTGAAGTCGGTCGTGATGTGCGGATGCGTGAGCGCCGAACCCAGCGCCTGGGGATGCGGCGTCAGCGCGAGCTTGCCGTCGGGCAGCGCACGCAGGCTTTCCTTCTCGATGCCGCGTCGCATGCCGTGGAGGCGTGCGGCTGAAAGGGCACCCAACCTCTCCTGCAATCTGTTGCTCATATTGTTATGACCCATCAATCTTCTGAGGGGCTGGAAGGTAGCACGGGCGCGCGGGCACTGCTCGTGCAGGGAATCCCGGTTCCGGCTAGGCGTCCGCCCGCTACTTTTTTGATAGCTCCCTGCATAGGCACCGTGGAGGCTGCAAGCCTTTTTTGTAGAGAAAAATGCGGGGTCAGGCGCGGCCGGCCCGCAGGTCTATCTCATCCGACTGGTAGACGTGGATTTCCGGCATGCCGTCGGCCATCGCCGCGAGCGCCTTGCCGAAGGCGCGCGAGGCATCGACGCGAAAGTGCGCCTGCAGCGCGGGCATGTCGCTCCAGCGCTCCACGAAGGTCAGCCGCAGCGGGTCTTGCGCGTCGGTCGAGACTTCGTGCGAGATGCAGCCGGGCTCGGCGCGCGAGCGCAGCACGTGCTCCACGCTGATGGCCAGCATCGCCTGCAGGGTGTCGGGTTTGGCGAGGGCATGTCCGATGACGAGGATCATGGGATGTCTCCTTCTTCGTCCGTATGTCTAGCGGTTGCCGCGGCGGCCCCGTTCGCGCTTCAGCCCAGCACGCGCAGCAGGAAATCGTTCAGGTCGGCCACTTCCTCCATGCAGACCGAATGCGCCATCGCGTACTCGTGCCATTCGACGGTGTAGCCCAGGGCGGCGAGCGCGTCGCGCGATTGCACAGCCCGTGCCAGCGGCACCATCGGGTCCTGACGGCCATGGCCGAGGAACACCGGCGTCTTGTGGTTGGCCGCGTGGCGCTCTGCCGCGGTGCTGGCCGCCAGCGGCAGCCAGCCCGAGAGGCCGACGATGCCGGCCAGGCGCTCGGTGTGGCGCAGGCCCGTCAGCAGCGCCATCGCGCAGCCCTGCGAGAAGCCGGCCACCACGATGCGGCTGGCGGGGATGCCGCGGGCCTTTTCGTTGGCGATCAGCGCCTCGATGGTGGCCTGCGAGCGGCGCAGGCCCGCGGCATCTTCCTGCACGTCGAAATCGGGGGCTGCGATGTCGAACCAGGCCGGCATCTGGTAGCCGTTGTTGAGGGTGACCGGGATCACCGGCGCATTGGGGAACACGAAGCGCACGGGCCCCACGGCGGACAGGTCGAGCTCGCCGGCGATCGGCACGAAGTCGTTGCCGTCGGCGCCCAGGCCGTGCATGAGGATCACGGAGGCGGTCGGGTTCGGGGCGGTTTCGATTTCGATGGGCGTACGGGACATGGTCGGGCAAAGGTATTCAGGAACGTGGATGACCGGACCTTAGCGCATTCGGGCGGTCGGCTGACTTGCGCGGCGTGCGTTCGCGCCCAAGATGGGCTGAAACAAAAGCAAAGAAAAAAGGAACAACCCGCGTGAGCCATTCCCCTCCCCTGGTCGAAACCAAGCTGTCCGGCGTCGTGCTGGTGTGCGGCGATTGCGAAGAGCGCAGCGACGGCCCCACCAAACTCAAGGCGAAGCAGGTCCGCAAGGAACTCAAGCGTGACCTGGTGCATGTGCCGGGGCGCCTTCGCGTGGTGCAGTCCACCTGCCTTGGCCTCTGCCCGAAAAAGGCGATGGCGCTGGTCGCCGTGGCCGGCGGGCATGCGCCGATGGCCGCCGAGGTGTGCCGCGACGACGATGTCGCGGATTTCTCCAAGGCGCTGTCCCGGTCGATCCGCTAGCCCGGGCTACTCGGCCTTGATGCCGGTGGCCTTCACGATCTGCGCATAGCGCTCGTATTCGGCCGACACCAGCTGCTGGAACTGCCGCTGCGGAAAACCCGTGGCCTCGATGCCTTGCAGCGCCAGGTCGGCGCGCGCCGCGGGCGTCTGCACGATGCGCCCCGCGTCGGCGGCGATGGCATCGAGCACCGGTTGCGGCGTGCGCGCCGGCGCGAACAGGCCGAACCAGGTTCCCGAGCGGTAGCCCGCATAGGTCTCGGCGACGGTCGGCACCTCGGGCAGCAGCGCATGGCGCTTCTCGCCGCTGGTACCCAGCGCCACCAGCTTGCCGGCGCGGATGTGCTGCAGCGCTGGGCCGACCGCGATGAACATCACGTCGACCTGCCCCGCGATCACGTCCTGCATGCCCAGCGGGCCGCCGCGGTAAGGGATGTGCGTGACGTAGATGCCGGTCTTCTGCTTGAGCAGTTCCATGCTCAGTTGCTGCGGGCTGCCGTTGCCGGCCGATGCATAGTTGATGCGCCCCGGCTGCGCCTTGGCGGCGCGCACGAAATCGGCGACGGTGCGAAAGCCCGTCCTCGGGTTCGCGACCAGCACGAAGTCGATCTGGCCGAGCGACACCACCGGCACGAGGTCGCGGCGCGCGTCGTAAGGCAGGCCGGCCTGGAGGTTGGGCAGGATGGTGATCGGCCCGTCGGCGCCCACCAGCAGCGAATAACCGTCGGCCGGCGCCTTGGCGAGCCCATCGGCGGCCAGGATGCCCGCGGCCCCGGCGCGGTTGTCGACCACCACGGGCTGCTTCCATTGCTCGGCGAGGCGTTGCGACAGGTAGCGCGCGAGCACGTCGGGCGAGCTGCCGGGCGTGTTGGCGACCGTGATGTGCACGGGCTTCGACGGGTAGGCCGCCGGCGGCTGCTGCGCCTGGGCGCCCAGCGAGACCGCCGCACCGGCCCAGAGTGCGAGGAACGGTTTCAGCCAGGGATGGACGCGCATGGAGGACTTTCGGTTGCAAAAAGACAAAGCGCGCGATTCTGTCGCGCACCTGCCTTTCCGCGAACGACCCATTCGTCAGATGCTTAGCTGGATCCGGGCATAAGCAGTTCCATCAGGCCGGTGCCGAGCGCAACCGGTCCAGCGCCTGATAGAAGGCATCGACCTGTTGCTGGGCCGTCTCCCGCATCGCCGCGTTGCGGCGCGCGCAGCTCGCGGCGTCTTCCATGGCGCCGGCTTCGCCGACCTTGCGCGAGGCGTCCTGCACGAAGCGGCACATGGGAAAGCGTCGCTCGCCGAAGGCCTTCAGGGTCTGCTCGCCGATGCCGTCCGCGGCAAGCATCCGGGCGAGCACGACAGCGTCTTCCACTGCCATTGCGCCGCCCTGCCCCATGAACGGCGTCGAGGCATGCGCCGCATCGCCGATCAGCAGGACGCGACCCGCATGCCAGGGCAGCGGCGCCTGCACTTCCTCGACGGCGGTGTAGAGCACTTCCGAATCCGCCGAGAGCTGGTCGAGAAACTGCCGCGCCGGGCCGCCGAATTCCGCGAACCGCTCTCGCATCAACGCGGGCCATTGGTCTCGCGGATACCAACGGCCGGCAGGCTCGCTCACCGTGCCGAAGATGTAGAGCCTGTCGTCGCTGATCGGCATGATGCCCAGGCGCTTGCCGATGCCCATCATCATGATCTTCGCGTCGAGCGTGCGCGGCCGCTCGTGCACGCTGCGCCAGACGCCGAAGCCGGTGTAGCGCGGCGTCACAGGCCCGCACACGGCTTCGCGGACCTGCGAGCGGATGCCGTCGGCGCCGATGACCAGATCGAAGCGCTCGCGCGTCCCGTCGGAGAAAGCGACCTCGCCGCCGGGCGCATGGATGTCCGCCACCGTCGTCGCCAGCCGGATGTCGACCCCCAGCGCACCGAGCCGGCCCGCGAGGATGCGATGCATCTCGGCGCGCTTGATGCCCAGGATCGGCACCGCGCCGCCGTGCGAGCGCGGATAGAACACATCGACGATCGGCGCGCCGCGATGGTCGAGGTAGACATTGCGCCCGTCCGCGATGCCGAAGCCCGCATCGAGGATCTGCGGCAGCACCCCGATGCTGCGCAGCGCCTCCAGCCCGTTGCCGTAGATGAAGATGCCCGAGCTCTGGAAGCGCCATCGGGCCTCCTTCTCGACCAGCGTGACCTGCATGCCCTTGTCGGCCAGGGCGACGGCGGCCGAGCAGCCGGCGATGCCGGCGCCGACGATCAGCACCTTGTTGTTGTGTGTTGCGGTCATGAACGGACGCCTCAGAGTTGCGTGCGCACGGACCACAGCTCCGGAAAGAAGCGGTGATCGACCACGCTGCGCAGCCACCCCACGCCGGCCGAGCCGCCCGTGCCCGGCTTGAAGCCGAGGATGCGCTCGACCGACACGAAGTGCCGCCAGCGGTATTGCGAGAACACGTCGGCGATGTCCATCAGCGCCTCGCCGAGCCGGTAGAGATCGTTCTCCGGCGTCGGGTCGCCGTAGACCCGCAGCCACGCGGCTTCCACGCCCGGGTTCACCGCATAGGGCGCCGACCAGTCGCGCGCCAGCGCCTCGGGCGGCATCGCGATGTCGCGGCGGTGCAGCAGCGCGAGCACGTCGTCGTAGAGGCTCGGCGAATTCAGCGCGCGCTCCATGTAGGGCCATACGTCGGGGTTGTTCGCATGCGCACGCGCGAGCGGCACCGACTTGTTGCCCAGGATGAACTCCACGTGCCGGTACATGTACGACTGCTGCCCCGACGCGATGCCCAGCGTGTTGCGGAACTGGTTGAACTCGTGCGGCGTGATGGTGGAGAGCACATCCCAGGTCTTGCCCAGGAACTCCAGCAGCGCCCGCACCCACGGCACCAGCTGCAGCGCGCCGGCCACGTCGTCGGCGCGGATGCGCGCCTGCATGTTGACCAGCTCGTAGTGAGTGGCCTTGAAGGTCAGCTCCTTGCAGTGCGTGATGCACATGAAGACCATCTCGTCGTGGCCTTCGCTGCGCATGTGCTGGATGCTCAGAAGCAGGTCGTTGCGCTGATGTTCCAGGTACGGGTTGCTGCGGCCTTCGAACTGCAGCAGCGGCTCGCCATCGGTGGTCTTCACCGTGGCTTCGCGCTGCCGGTCGTCGCCGGACGCGATCGACCTCACGAGGGAGTTTTCGAGCGCCGGGTCGCGGACTTCGGGAATGACTCTGTGGCGTTGGATGGGCATGCGCCGATTGTTCGGCGCGCATGCCGTCGCCTCAACCTCCGGCACGCCGGATTTGGGCACCGATCGTCCGGTGCACGGTGATCAGCTGGATTCGGAACTGCCGAGCCGGCGCGCGTAGGCGCTGGGCGTCATGCCCGTCCAGCGCTGGAAGGCGCGCGAGAACGCCTTTTCCGAGGCATAGCCCACCGCCTCGGCCACCTGGTGCAGGCTCAGCTGCCGGTTCTTGAGCTTCTCGGCCGCGAGCGTCATGCGGTAGGAGCCCAGGTAATGCATCGGCGTCACGCCGACCAGCGCGCGAAAGCGCTCGCTGAAGATGGTGCGCGAGAGGTAGCTGGCCTGCGCCAGCGTGGCCACCGACCACGGGTGCGCGGGCCGCTCGTGTATCAGCGACATCGCGCGGGCGATGCTTTCGTCGTCCAGCCCGCGCAGCTGGCCGGCCTGCTGCACCTGCTCGGCCTGGGGCTGGGCGTACAGGTGCTCGCAGAGGATGTGCACCAGCAGCAGGTCGGCCATGCGCGCCGCCGAGAGCTGCCAGCCTGGCCGCTGCGCGACGGTTTCGTTCACCAGCGACTCCATCGCCTGCGCGAGCGACGCGGTCGTGGGAATCTGCGCCTGCCGCAGCACGATCAGCGGCGGCAGGCTCGCCATGATGGAGCCCAGGCCCTCCGCGGGCATCCACAGGTGCAGCGAGAACAGCGCGGTCGCCGCGCCGCCACCGCCGTGCGAGAACACGATCGGGTGGTCGCCGTGCCGGCCGACCGAGTGCGCGGTGATCAGGTCGCGAAAGGGCTCGGCCTGGAGCCCCGGCGCGGACGACACGGTGTGGGCGCTGCCCTGCGGCAGCATCGCGATGTCGTGCGGCGCAACGGCCACCGGCTCGGCGCCGTCCACGGCGATCCAGTACGGCGCGCCGGTGCACATGCGGATCAGCGGGCCATCGACGCCGGCCGAATGCAGCGCCCAGGGAGAGGTCAGCGAAAAACGGGCCGTGACCGCGCGCTCGGACCTGTACGTCGCAAGCACGTGGCTGAGTACGTCGCCGCCCCGCTCTGTGTCCATGCTGTTCGTGCCGCCCGGTGATCTGGAAGCCGGCGATTATCTGGCATGGCAACCGCGCGGATTGCAGGCGATTTGTCGTCGCTTTGCACAATGCACCCGGGGATGCAACACAATGGCGTTTCCCATGAAGACCCCGAACCCGAAGCCCCCGCTCGCCGCCGCTGCCTTCGACAGCGAATCCCTGTTGCGCGAAAGCGGCCTGCGCGTGACACGCGCCGCCCAGACGGTGCTGGAGCTCCTCCGGCACACCTCCCAGCCGCTCACGCACGAGGAAGTGGCCGCGGCCTACACCACCGCGACGGGCGAGGCCCCCGACCGGGTGACCATCTACCGCGTGCTCGACCGCCTCGTCGAAGCGGGCCTGTGCGACCGCCGCGTGGGCGCCGATCGCGTCAACCGCTTCGCGCGGCACGTCGAGGCCGCCTCGGGCAACACCTTCGAATGCGACCAGTGCCACAAGGTGCTGGCGCTGCCGTCCGACCCCGAACTGCCCAAGGTGATGGGGCGCCTCGGGCGGGCGTTGCGCAAGCAAGGCATCGACACCCGCCACACCGCACTGACGCTTCACGGCACCTGCGGCGACTGCGCCCGATAACAAGGGCTCTCCCCCGGGCTTTGCGCACTTCGTGTCGCTTCGTCAACCCGCTTCCGGGGGCAACGCCTGCGGCCCGGAAAAGCCGGTTGCGCGGGCGTTTCGCGCCATGCCGTTTTCAGACGTTCCAGGACGGAAACGGATCGGGCAGGTTCTGCCACCACGAGGGGCCGAAGCGCATCTCTTCCTCGGTGAGCAGGCACGCATCCAGCCGCGCTCGCATCGCGGCCTCGTCCATGCCGATGCCGATCAGCACCAGCTCCTGCCGCGCATCGCCCGTGGCCGGGTCCCAGTTCTTGCGGATCAGCTCCAGCGCATCGGCCTCGGTCGGCCAGTGTTCGCGCGGCACGGCCGCCCACCAGAACCCGGCCGCGCCGTAGCGGCAGGCACCGCCGGCCTGCGACCACGAACCCGCGCGCGTGGCGCGGCTCGCGAGCCAGAAGAAACCTTTGGAGCGCACCACGCCCTCCCACTCGCCCTGCACCAGGTCCCAGAAGCGCTTCGGATGGAACGGCAGGCGCGAGCGGTAGACGAAGCTGCGGATGCCGTAGGCCTCGCTCTCGGGCAGATGTTCGCCGCGCAGTTCGGCCAGCCAGCCCGGCGCCTGCTCGGCCTGCTCGAAATCGAAGAGGCCCGTCTCGAGCACCCGGTCGAGCGCAACGCGGCCGAACTGCGACACCTCGATGCGCGCCCGCGGGTTCAGGCTCTGCAGGATCGCCATCAGCCGCTCGCGTTCCTCGGGCGTGACCAGGTCGGTCTTGTTGACCACCAGCACGTCGCAGAACTCGATCTGCTCGATCAGCAGGTCGACCACCGTGCGCGTGTCTTCGTCGCCGAGCGATTGGCCGCGCTGGCCCAGGCTGTCGGGCGAGCCGTAGTCGCGCAGGAAGTTGAAGGCATCGACCACCGTCACCATGGTGTCCAGCCGCGCCACGTCGGCCAGGCTCCTGCCGTCCTCACCCGCGAAGGTGAAGGTCTCGGCCACGGGAAGCGGTTCGGAGATGCCGGTGGATTCGATCACCAGCTGGTCGAAGCGCCCCTCCTTGGCCAGGCGATTCACCTCGACGAGCAGGTCCTCGCGCAGCGTGCAGCAGATGCAGCCGTTGCTCATCTCGACCAGTTTCTCTTCGGTGCGCGAGAGCTTGGCACCGCCGTCCCGCACCAGCGCCGCGTCGATGTTGACCTCGCTCATGTCGTTGACGATGACCGCCACCCGGCGCCCCTCGCGGTTGTGCAGGATGTGGTTGAGCAAGGTGGTCTTGCCTGCGCCGAGGAAGCCGGACAGGACCGTGACGGGGAGACGATGGGGCATGAGAGCGAATTCCATATATGCAACAGCATTGCATTATAGGGATCAACCGCAACAAGGTTGCACTTGATGCAACCCCGCCAACCTCTCGGAGCCGTCAGTAGCTCAGCTTCGGATACCAATCCTTGCCGCGGCCTTCGGGCGTCATGTCCAGCAGGTTCCAGATCGGCATCGGGTCTGGTGCGCCGCGCGGGTCCTGCCCGGGGTCGGCACTGCCCGCGCCCATCTCGGCGGCCCAGAAATGACGGATGGTGCCGCCGCTGCGGTGGAACACGTTGAACGCTGCGTTGTCGCCGCTGTCCGGCGTCTCGCCGGCGTAGTCGCGATTGAAGCTGTTCCCGGCCGACGAGTAGAGCGGCAGGTAGCGCCAGCCGCGCTCCACGGCGAAGGCGCGCATCCGCTCGATCGGCGAGGTCGCGATCACCGCGAAGGCCACGCGCTGCAGGATGTCGGGCATTTCGCCGTCGTAGGCGCTCAGGAGCGACGTGCACATGGGGCACGGGCGCTCGCGCTTCGGACCGTACATCCAGTTGTAGGTGATCAGCGTGTCGTGCCTGCCGAAGAGTTCGGAGAGCTTCGCCGGGCCATTCGGCCCCTGGAACTCGTAGTCCTCGGGCACCTCGCCTCCGGGCGGCAATCGGCGGCGCTGCTCGGCAACGCGCTCGCAGTGCCGGCGAAGCTCGATCTCTTCGGCCAGCAGCGCGGTGCGTGCCGCGCGGTAGGCCGCGCTCTCGTTGGGCAGTCGCATGGGGTTGGCATCGGCGAGCTGGCGCGCGGGTTCAAGTTGGGTTGGCAAAGACATGGGTATCGCTCCTGAAAGAGAAGATCAGGTTGAACATGTCGTTCGATGCTGTGCCCGCGCCCCTGCGTTCCCGGTCCGAACAGTTCGCGAATCGCAGGGGCGCGCCGTCCTACATCTCGAAGGCCTTCACCTGACGGCCGTCGATGTCGGTGAAGCGGTATTCCTTCGCCAGGTCGGCCACGCGAAGCACCTCCCCCGTTTTTGCCAGCACCTGCGGATCGCCAGCCAGCGCGGCGACTGCGCGGCCGAGGTAGCGCGGCGATTCGGTACCCGCGAGCGCGGGCCGCTCCTGCCAGTGCGCCTCGTCGGTCTTGTGGCCTGCCAGCACGAACTCGGTGCGCATCCAGCCCGGCGACACGGCAACCGACGCCACGCCGTGCGGCCTGAGTTCCTCTGCCATGCCGAAGGCCAGCCGCGTCATCGAGGCCTTTGCGAGGTCGTAGAAGAGGTTGCCCTTCATGTAGCGGCCACGGTCCCAGAAGGTGGTGGTCACGATCAGGCCGCGCTGGGCGCGCACCATCAGCGGCGCAGCCGAGCGGCTGGCCAGGAGGTGGTTGCGCACGCCGCGGTCGAACATCGAATCCCAGTTGGCGAGCGGATGCTCCCAGAAGGGCGCATCGAAGACGCCATTGAAGGTCTCGTGGCCGCCCCATGCGTTGTTCACGAGCAGGTCGATGCGGCCGGCCTCGCGCTCCACCTGCGCGAAGAGCGCCTTCACGTCGTCTTCGCGGGTGTGGTCGCAGCGCACGGCAACGCCGCGCCCGCCCATGCGCGTGACTTCGTCGGCGGTGTCGTCGATGCTGCCGGGCACCGCCGGCAGGTCCGACAGGGCCAGCAGTTGGCCATAGGTGTCGGCGGGTTGCGCGCGCGTGCTGCGGCCGGTGACGTACACCGTGGCCCCGGCCGCGCCCAGCTCCATCGCAATGCCGCGCCCCGCGCCGCGGCTGGCGCCCGTGACCACCGCCACGCAGTCCTTCAGCGGGCGGCTCGGGTTCTCGTTCTGCGTCATCCGGTGCTCCTTGGTTTGAACCCCGACGAAGATAGTGCGCCCTCAGCCGGGCGTCTTGGAAGAACCCGAAATCGCGTGCCCCATGAACTCGGTCGGCGTGACGCCGCAGAGCGCGCGGAATTCGTTGACCAGATGCGACTGGTCGTAGAAACCGCTCTCCACCGCCACGTCGGCCCAGGCCGGCGCGGGCTGCAGGCGCAGCGCGCGCAGGCAGTCGTGCAGCCGCGCCAGGCGGGACCACGCGCGCGGCGACAGCCCGACATGCGCATGGAAGAGCTGTTGCAGCCGTCGCTCGCCGACACCGACGGCAGCCGCCACATCGCGCAGAGGTTGCCGACCGCCCGATGCCGCGATGAGGCGGGCTGCGTGCATCGCGGCGTGGTGCGGGGTGGTGCGGCTTTCGGGCAAGCGGCTCTCCAGCGCGGCCTGAAGCAGCAGAGCGCGCGCGGCATCGTCGGGCGCCTCGGCCATGCGCGACAGCAACGCGGCCGCGCCACCTTGCCAGAGCTCGTCCAGATGCACCGCCCGGCCCGCGATTTCGCCAGCGGGCATGCCCAGCAGCGCGGCCGCCGCGCCGGGCCGCAGCGTGACCGACACGCCCTCGACCTTGTCGCGCATGCGCACCACGACCGGCGAGACGGAGGCGCCGATCGCTTCCACCGGCTGCCCCGCGCCTTCGCCCGCGGAAGGCGCATCGCCAAGATTGAAGACGAGGCGCACCGCGCCATCGGGCAGCACGCGCTCGTGCACCTCGTGCCCCGCGGCGAAGGTCTCGCGGTACAGCAGGATGTGCGAGACATGCGGGCGCAGCGCGGCACTCACAGGCACCGCGCGCAGCGTGCCGGCGGGCACGCCCGACTCCGGCCCGTGCAGCGGGTCGTCGTCGAGCCGGAGGAAGAGACGTTCGCCCATCGTTCGATTGTGTTGAAAAACCCGGCCGTGCGCGAGCCGGCCGCACTGGCGGAAAATCGGCCGCTCGCATGCCTTCCACCGCCCTCCCCGTTCTCTATTCGTTCCGCCGCTGCCCCTACGCGATGCGCGCCCGGCTCGCGTTGATCGCGAGCGACACGCACTGCGAGCTGCGCGAAATCGTGCTGCGCGACAAGCCCTCCGAGATGCTGGCCGCCTCGCCCAAGGGCACGGTGCCCGTGCTGGTGATGGCCGACGGCACGGTGCTCGAACAGAGCCTGGACATCATGCTGTGGGCCCTGCGGCGCAACGATCCGCAGCGCTGGCTGCAGCCCCGGGCCGGCACGCTCGACGAACTGCTCGCGCTGGTGGCCGCCTGCGATGGCGAGTTCAAGCCGCAGCTCGACCGCTACAAATACCCCCATCGGTTCGACGACGCGGAGCATGCTGCGCGCGATCGCGGCGCGGCGTTCCTTCGCGATCTCGAATCCCGGCTCACGGCCTCGCCGCATCTCGCCGGCACGCACGCCACGCTGGCCGATGCGGCCCTCATGCCTTTCGTGCGCCAGTTCGCGATGGTCGATGCGCAATGGTTCGACGCCCAGCCCTGGCCCCGCCTGCACGCCTGGCTTTCCGCATGGACGTCCTCGGACCTCTTCGCACGCGCCATGCCCAAGTACGCGCCTTGGAAAACGGGCGAGGCGGGCATCGGCTTCCCGCCGGCCTAGCCGCCCATCGCGGCCGCCGAGGCGCGCTGGATGCACTCGATGAAATGCTGCGCGGCCGGTGTCGGCAACTGGCCCCTTCGCCGCACCACGCAGACATTCAACGTCGGCAGCGACTCCACCACGTCGATGCGCCGGATGCCGTGCCGCTTGAACGCGAGTTTGACCAGCGGCTCGACGAACAGGCCGATCAGGTCCATGTGCCCCGCCAGGCCCAGCGCCACCGTGACCGACTGCCCCTGGATGATGCGGGCCGGCGGCGGCAGGCCCAGCGGGGTGAAGAGCGGCGACACCGAGTCGTCGTCGCTCGGCAGGATCCACTCGGCCGCGTACAGATCGTGCAGCGAACGCGCGCCCCGCAGCGGATGGCGCTCGCGCATGCCCACCACCAATTGCACCGGAAACAGCTCGACCGCCTCGAACTGCGCATCGAGCGTGCCGGGCACCACGTGGGCCACCGCGAAATCCAGGTACCCGTCGCGCAAGCGCGCGAGCATCCATGGCAGCACCGCCTCGCTGAACTGCACGTCGACCGCGGGCAGGCGCGTGTGAAAGTCCTTGAAGGCCACGGGCAGCACGGTGAGCGCGAACGACGTGCTCACCGCCATCGACACCGAGCCGGTCGCGCCGTCGCGGATCTGCGCGATCTCGTCGCGGGCCCGCTGCATGTCGGCCAGCAGCAGCCGGGCGCGGGGCGCGAAGGCCCTGCCGAACTCGGTGAGCCGCACGCCCTTGACGCTGCGCTCCACCAGCGGCGCACCGACCTCGCGCTCCAGCTCGTGCACGATCTTGGTCACCGCGGGCTGCGAGAGCCCCAGCACACGCGCTGCGGCACGGATGCTCATCTGCTCGACCACCGCCACGAAGGCATGCAACTGATTGGGTTTCATCGGATCGGGTCAACGGGTTGCATGACAACCAAAAGTTATCGTTATCGCTCAATTATTGTCTTTTCATGACAGCATCGAGTCTCTAGCATCCGCCGCGGTCGCACGACCTTCCAACCAGACCACACAAAAGCACACCTGGAGAGACATGAGCACCCCAAGCACGCAGCCCCCGTCCGCACGCCGGCGCCAGACCATCGTCGCCACCACCATCGGCAACGGGCTCGAGTTCTTCGACTTCACGGTCTACGGGTTCCTCGCGCTCGTGATCGGCAAGCTCTTCTTTCCGACCTTCAATTCGTACGGCCAGCTGCTCCTGACGGTGGCGAGCTTCGGCGTCGGCTTCATCATGCGGCCGCTGGGCGGCATCGTGATCGGCGCCTACGCCGACCGCGCCGGCCGCAAGAAGGCCATGACGCTCACCATCTTCCTCATGGCGCTGGGCTGCGCGCTCATCGCCTTCACGCCGACCTACGCGGCCATCGGCGTCGCGGCGCCGATCGTGATCGTGCTGGCGCGGCTCATCCAGGGCTTCTCGGCCGGCGGCGAAGTGGGCGCATCGACCACGCTGCTGGTGGAGCACGCCACACCCGCCAACCGCGGCTACATGGCAAGCTGGCAGTTCGCGAGCCAGGGCCTGGGCGTGATGCTCGGCGCCGTCGTGGTGGGCGCGCTCACCTTCTCGCTCACGCCCGAGGCCATGCAGAGCTGGGGCTGGCGCGTGCCCTTCGTCATCGGCATGCTGATCGCGCCGGTGGGCATGTACATCCGCCGCCACCTCGAAGAGTCGCTGCACATCTCGCCCGCAGAAGCCGCTGCGCCGCGCGAGAGCAGCCTGAAGATCGTCTGCACGCAGCACGGCAGGACGGTGCTGGCGGCCATCCTGGCGCTCGTCGGCGGCACCACAGCGGCGTATGTCGTGACCTTCTACATGCCCACATATGCCGTGCGCGAGCTCGGCCTCACGCCCTCGGTGGCGCTGTTCGGCGCGGCGCTCACGGGACTGATCTCTTTCGCGTTCGCGCCGTTCGTGGGCAAGCTGTCGGACAGCGTGGGCCGCAAGACGCTCATCTTCTGGAGCCGGGTCGTGATGGCGATCCTGATCTACCCGGCCTTTCTCTGGCTCAACGCCTCGCCCACGCCCGTGGTGCTGTTCACCGTGCTCGGCGTGCTGAGCATCGGCCTCGTGGTGCAGACGGTGCCGGGCATCACGATGCTGCCTGAGATGTTTCCCAAGCGCGTGCGCGCGAGCGGCATGTCGCTCGTGTACAGCGTGGGCGTCGCGCTTTTCGGCGGCTTTGCGCCCTTCATCAGCACCTGGCTGGTCAATGCCACCGGCAGCAAGCTCGCGCCGGCCTGGTACCTCGTGGCGATGACGGTGATCTCGCTGTTGGGCCTGATCTGGCTGCGCGACCACACGGGCCGCGACATCGACGCTGCGGACGCCTACGCGACCGCCTGAAAAACATTCCCACGAATCCGCACAGGAGCCCTTCACCCATGCAAACGCAACCCACAGCCGCCACCCGCCACTTCTCGGGCACGTATGTCGAAGCCCGCGCCAAGTTCCTCGACGCCGCAACCCAGCGCGGCGCCGCCATCGAATCGTTCGTGCATCCCGCGCACCGCGGCGCGCTCGGCGAAGAACTCGCCACCGACGTGGCGCTGATCGGCACGAAGGACGCGAAGAAGATCTTGCTCGTCACCTCCGGCACTCACGGCCCCGAAGGCTTCTGCGGCTCGGGCGCACAGGTCTCGACGCTGCACGACACCGACCTGCTCGCGCGGCTCGAACAGGCCGGGGTGGCGCTGCTGCTGGTGCATGCGGTCAACCCGCACGGCTTCTCGCACCTTCACCGCACGAACGAAGACAACATCGACCTGAACCGCAACCACATCGACTTCAGCGCGCCGCTGCCGGTGAACGCCGAATACGCCGATGTCGAGCCGCTGGTGCTGACCGCGACCTGGCCGCCCACGCCGGCCGACGAAGCCGCGGTGGCCGCCTATGTCGAAAAGCACGGCATGCGCGCCTTCCGCGCGGCCGTGACCAGGGGCCAGTACGTGTCGCCGGACGGCCTGTTCTACGGCGGCACCGCGCCTTCGTGGAGCAACGGCACGATGCGCGCCATCCTGCGCAGATACGCCGCGTCGGCCACGCACATCGGCTGGATCGACATCCACACCGGCCTCGGCCCCTACGGCCACGGCGAGAAGATCTACCCGGGCCGCAACACGCCCGCCGACCTCGCGCAGGCGCACGCATGGTGGGGCGCCGACGTGTTCGCGCCCTTTGCCGGCGACTCGGCTTCGGCCGACGTGTCGGGGCCCGTGGTGTCGATCGCGTACGACGAATGCCCGAACGCGAGCATCGCGCCCATGGGGCTCGAATTCGGCACGCTGCCCGATGGCGAGGTGCTCACGCGCCTGCGCGCCGACACCTGGCTGCGCCGCCACCCCGAGGCGCCGGAAGCGCAGAAGCGCGAGATCCGCCAGGGCCTGCGCGACGCGTTCTACTGCGACAACGACGAGTGGAAGGGCATGGTGCTCGGGCAGACGCGCGTCGTGCTGCTGCAGACGCTGCAAGGCCTGAAGAAGGCCTGAAAAAAGCCTGATCCGGCAGCCCGGACTTCAGCCGAAGTTCGGTGCGCGACGCTCGCGCAGCGACGCCACGCCTTCGCGCACGTCGGCGCCCGCGAAGCCCATGAATTCGAGCGCCAGCGAGGCGTCGAAGGTCGGGCCGGCCTGGCGCAGCCAGTTGTTGAGCGCGTACTTGGTGAAGCGGATCGCACTCTGGCTTCCGGCCGCGAGCCGGTCGGCCACTTCGTAGGCACGCGGCAGGAGGTCTGCCTCGTCCACCGCGAGCGACACGAGGCCGATGCGCTCGGCCTCCTCGCCGCTCACCGGCTCGCACAGCAGGAGGTGGTACTTGGCCTTGGCCATGCCGCACAGCAGCGGCCAGACGATGGCCGCATGGTCGCCCGCCGCCACGCCCAGGCGCGTATGGCCGTCGACGATCTTCGCGGTCTTCGCGGCGATCGAGATGTCGGCGAGCAAGCCGGCCACCAGCCCCGCGCCCACGGCCGGGCCGTGCATCGCGCTCACGATGGGCTTGTCGCAATTGATGATGTTGTAGACGAGGTCGCGCGCCTCTTTCCACACGCGCTGGCGGATGGCGTCGTCGGTGGCCATGTCCTGCACCAGCGAGAGGTCGCCGCCGCCCGAGAAGCCGAGGCCTTCGCCCCGCAACACCGCGCAGCGCACGGAGTCGTCGCCCGCGATGTCACGCCATATTTCGGCGAGTTCGCGGTGGCCGTCGTGGCCGGCGGTCGGCAGCTTGCCGTTGGCCGCGCGCATCTGGATGTCGAGCACGGTGCCGTTGGTGCCGCGGCGCGTGATGGCGAGGGTCTGGTAGCGGGAATAGTCCATGGTGTCTCCGTCCTTCGGCCGAAAGGACGAGGACTTTCTTCTTCGTTGAAAGATCGGAGCGCTATTTTCGCGCGGCCATCTCGCGGCAGCGCTGCACATTGGCGTCGAAACGTGGCCCGAGGCCGGGCTCGCAGGCCTCGTCTCCGGGGGTGAGCCTGCACATGCCGACGACCACGTAGTCCATCACCGCCGAGGTGCACATCGAGTAGGCCGCGAGGTCCGGATTGGCCTTCACCTTGAAGCCCCAGCGCTCGGAGAACTGCACCGTGCGGACCATCGCGCCGTGGAAGAAGCTGCGGTCCCTGGCGGCGATGGCGGCCTCCATGCGGGGCAGTTCCTCGTTCAGGTAGCCGGTGGCGTCCAGCGGAAATGCCGAGGGCGGCTCCTGCTGGGCAGTTGCAAGGGACGCAGCCAGCATGAGCGGCACGGCGACCAGGGTGCGCAGCAGCGAAGAAGGCAGAAAGCGGGTGGTCAGGCGGTGAAGTTGCATGGCTTGGGATTCTGCAACGTTTGGAAGCATCTTTGAATTCCAAACGATGCGTGCGCGCGACGGCCGGGCCTACTTGCCCTTTTTCTGCTTGTTGTCGAACTTGCGCCAGTACTGGAACTCGTCCTCGTGCACCTCCAGATCGACTTCGGAGATGCGCGACTGCAGCCGCTCCTGCACCTCGGCCACGGCCTTGTTGTAGACCAGGGGCCCGACCTCCTCCAGGAAGAAGCCGAGCAGCGCGCCGGCCGCGATGTTGCCGATCTTCTCTTCCATGTTCTCGTTGAAGTAACGCTCGATCGAGGCGATCGCCTGCTGGCGCGCCTCCTTTGATATCTCGATGGTCATGCGGGTTGCTCTGGGGTGTTGGGGCGAACGATTGTGCCGCTACGATGCGCAGCGGCCCCCAGGGCCCGCGCAACAACGACACAACAACGGAGACACGCACCATGAAGTTCCAACCGGCCGCTTTGGCCGCCCTTGCGCTGGCCGCCCTGGCCGCGCTCCCGGGCTGCACCAACCTCACCCCCACCGTACCGCAGCGCCAGCTGATGGTCGTGGCCAACGACGAGAAGCAGTCGTGGAGCGACGCGGGCGCGGTCATCCTCGCCCCCATGGGGCGCGACACGGTGCAGGTGCTGGACATCGGCACCGACCCGCTCGCGCCCAAGCTGGTCGGCACGCTGCAGCTGGACAACACCATCGCCGGCCCGCCGACCAACCTGGCGATCACGCCCGGCGAAACGCTCGCGCTGGTCGCCAACTCGCTCAACGTGGTCGAGGAAAACGGCGTGCGAAAGCAGGTGCCCGACAACCGCCTTTTCGTGGTCGACCTGACCGCGACGCCACCCAAGCTGATCGATACGCTCGCCGTGGGCAAGCAACCGTCGGGCCTGTCGATCAACCGCGCGGGCACGCTCGCGCTGGTGGCCAACCGCGCCGACAACTCGGTGAGCGTGCTGCGCATCGCGGGCAAGAAGGTGACGCTCATCGACACCGTGGCCATGAACGATTCGGTGGCGCACGTGCGCTTCACGCCCGACGGCAAGCGAGCCCTGGCCGCCAAGTTTCCGACCCACAAGATCGCGCTGCTCGAAGTGGACGGCGAGAAGGTCAGCTACAACAAGGTCGACCTCGCGGCGGGCCTCTGGCCCTACAACGTGGACGTGACGCCCGACGGCAAGCTCGCGCTCACGGCCGACAACGGCAACTCCGGCGCATCGGACGGGCAGGTCGACACCGTGAGCGTGATCGACATGGAAGCCACGCCGCCGCGCGTGATCGACAAGGTCGTGGTCGGCGACGGCCCCGAAGGCCTCGCGGTGAGCCCGACCGGCAGGCACGCGGTGGCGGTGATCCTGCGCGGCAGCAATTCGGCCAAGAACGCGTACTTCTACAACCGCAACGGCTCGGTGGTGCTGCTCAAGATCGACGGCAAGAAGGTCACGCGCGCCAACGAGGTGGTGGTGCGCGGCCTGCCCGAAGGCGCGGTATGGAGCGCGGACGGCAAGTACCTCTACGTGGGCAATTTCATCGACCAGGACATCACGATCCTGCGCGTCGATGGCGACACGCTGGTGCCGACGGGGAAATCGGTTCCGTTGCAGGGTCACCCGGCCGCGATGCGCGGGACAATGACGCACTGATCCGCCTCACCGCACAGACCGACTGAAACCACACGCCATGGCCAAACCCCAACGCACCCTCCGCACGCTCGAACGCGGCATTCTCTGTCTGGTCATCGGCGCCGCCGTCCTGCTGGCGCCGCGCTTCCTGCAGGGCACGCGCTGGTTCGAGATGGTGGCGGGCGCGTACATCGTCGGCTGGTTCGCGCTGGTGCTGGGCATCGCGCTGGTCGGCGTCGGGCTGTTCCAGCGCAACAAGCAGCAGCGCCCCTGAAAGAAAAAACCCGCCTTTCGTCGGGTTCATCGCAAGGAGCGTGCGTGCGGCAGGCTCAGCCCTTCTTGCCGCGCAGCTTGCCGACGAGCTCCACGACCGCCAGCACGATCGCGCCGGCAACCAGCCCCACGACGGCGTTCACGCCCATCGAGCCGAGCGTGCCGAACACGCCGCCCGTCGCCTTGGCCCAGTCTTCGACCGCATGGCCGAACGCGGGCACGCCGTGCACGAGGATGCCGCCGCCCACGAGAAACATGGCGGCGGTGCCGGCCACCGACAGCGCCTTCATGAGCCAGGGCGCCGTGGCGAGGATGCCGCGGCCGAGAGCCCGCGCGGCGGCGCTCGTGCGCTGGCTCAGGTAGAGGCCCGCGTCGTCGAGCTTCACGATGCCGGCCACCAGGCCGTACACGCCGATGGTCATGATCAGCGCGATGCCGACCAGCACGCTCAGCTGCGTCGTGAACGGCTGGCCCTGCACGGTGCCCAGCGTGATCGCGATGATCTCGGCCGAGAGGATGAAGTCGGTGCGCACCGCGCCCTTGATCTTGTCCTTCTCGATGGCCACCACGTCAACCGCCTCGTCGGCCACGGCCTTCTCGTGGCGCTGCGTGTCGGCTTCGTGTTCCTTCTTGTGCAGGAACTTGTGCGCGAGTTTTTCGGCGCCCTCGAAGCAGAGGAAGGCGCCGCCGATCATCAGGAGCGGCGTCACCAGCCAGGGCAGCCAGGTGCCGATGGCCAGCGCCGCGGGCACCAGGATGGCCTTGTTGATGAACGATCCCTTGCAGACCGCCCACACCACCGGGATCTCGCGCTCGGCCCGAACGCCGGAGACCTGCTGCGCATTGAGCGCGAGGTCGTCGCCGAGCACGCCGGCCGTCTTCTTGGCGGCGACTTTGGTGAGGATCGACACGTCGTCCAGAACGGTGGCGATGTCGTCGAGCAGCAGGAGCAGGCTGGTGGCCATGTGAAAAGGTCAGTCTGAAAAAGAATCGGCGAGCTTAGCCGCAGCGGCCGCCGGCACAGGCAATAACCGTATGCGGCAGCCCCGGGGCACCGGTCAGAGGGCGCTGAAAGCGATGGCGAGCATCGCTGCCAGCGACGCGCCGAACAGCGCGAGCCCCACGCGGCGGCGGCGGTGCGTGAGCATCCACAGCGCCACGCCCGAAATCGACAGGAAGATCAGGCTGCCGGCCAGCGTGTCGACCAGCAGGATCCACGCGAGCGGCATGCCGCCGCCCTTGTGCATGCTGGTGAGCGTGGCGACGAAGCCGTTGTGCGTGGTGTTGACCCCGACCGAGCGGTTGCCCTGCCAGTAGTCGGCCTGCACGGTCGCGTTGGGGCCGCCGAAGTTGAACACCCAGTGCGCCGGCTGCGTGAGTGCGGGCGCCGACTTGTCGCTCTTGTCGGCCCAGGCCACCGGTTTGGCGGGCTCGATGCGCGACGAATTGGGCGGCCCGCTCATGCGCAGCGCGCCCTGCAGCCACTGGCTCATCGCCTCGGGCGTTGCGGGCACCGGATCGGGCAGCGCCAGCTGGGCGCGCGTGCGCTCCTGGGCCTGAGGCAGCTTGAGTACGTTGCGGTGGTTGAGCCAGATGCCGCTGAAACCGAACAGGAGCCCCAGCACCGCGCCCCAGAGGCCGAACCAGCCGTGGGTGCGGCGAATCCACTGCACGAGGGTCGTGCGGCGCTGGTGCGCAAGCACCCGCGCGGCGTGGTTGCTGTGGCCGGCTTCCGGCGCAGTCGGCGTCGTCATCGGATCAGGCGACGGTCCGCTTGAGGCGGATTTCCTCGATGCGCACGGTGCCCAGCAGCGTGGTCTTGGCGGTCTTCATCTCGCGCTTGAAGCCCGCGAGTTCGTGGAAGCGCATGGCGCGGTCGTTGCGAATGGGTACCCAGATGGTGACGTTGGTGCAGCCCTCTTCCTCGAGGCCTTCGCGCGCGGCGTCCCAGAGGGCGACGCCCACGCCCTTGCCCCAGTGCTCGGGTTTGACGTAGATGGCCCAGATCTCGCCCGTGGTGGACGGCGTCTTGGGGTCGCGCGAACGGTCGAAGCCGACGAAGCCGACGATCTCGCTGCCGAGGGTGGCCACCTGCACCTGCGGTTCGCTGTATTCGATGGCTTCGCGCCACTTGGCTTCGCGGGTGGCGGGGGCCAGCGTGCGCAGCTCTTCTTCGGGGAGGATGCCTTCGTAGGCGGCCTTGGCGGCCAGGGCATGGACTTCGGCGACGGCCTTGGCGTCGCGCATCGTGGCGGGGCGAACTTCGTAATCGGACATGAATGCGGGAAATCGGATGGAACCGGCTATTGTCGCCGCACCGCTAAACTGCCCGCTGCATCCGTAGCATCAACTGGAGAAAAGTCATGGCAAAGAGTCAGCAACGCAGCACCAAGGAAGCCAAGAAACCGAAGAAGGACACCTCGCCGCCCAAGCCCGTGGGCACCGGCGGCATCGAGCCGGTCCGCACGATCACCACCGCGGTGATTCCGCGCGGCAAGCTCAAGAACAAGTGACCGGCGAGGCACCGGCCGGGGGCTCACCGCCCCCCGCCAAGCCGGCGCAGCCCCGCAACCCGCTGCACGGGCTCACGCTGGAGGCCATCGTCACCTCCCTGGCCGACTGGTACGGCTGGGAACACCTCGGCGAACTCGTTCCCATCCGCTGCTTCCAGATCGACCCGAGCGTGGGCTCCAGCCTCAAATTCCTGCGCAAGACGCCGTGGGCGCGCGAGAAGGTCGAGAGCCTCTATCTCTTCATGCTGCGCGAACAGCGCCGCGAGCAGCAGCAACAACAACAGCCTCCCCGCGAATGAAGGTCCGACTCGAGCCCACGGGCCTCGACTTCGAGACCGAGACGGGCACCACGCTCCTGAAGGCGGCCGAGGCCGCCGGCATCGAACTGCCGAGTTCCTGCCGCAACGGCACGTGCCGCACCTGCATCTGCCAACTGGTGTCGGGCCACGTGCGCCACATCATCGAATGGCCCGGCCTGAGCGCCGACGAAAAAGACGAGGGCTGGATCCTCCCCTGCGTGGCCGAGGCGCTGGACGACCTCACGCTCGACGCGCCGAAAGCCTTTTCGGTGTTCTAGACCGGTGCGGCGGGTGCAGCGGGCTTGACGGCTGCAGGCATTGCCACCACGAGGCGATCGCGGTGCGCGAGCGACGGGAACAGCTTGAACCACGTCAGCGCCACCAGCATCGTTCCCACGCCGCCGACCACCACCGACCCCACGGGCCCGAGCAGCGCGGCCGTGGCGCCCGATTCGAATTCGCCCAGCTGGTTGCTCGCGCCGATGAAGATCGAATTGACCGCGCTCACCCGCCCGCGCATGGCATCGGGCGTCTCCAGCTGCACCAGCGTCTGGCGGATCACCACGTTGACCATGTCCGCCCCGCCCGAGACTGCGAGCGCGACGAGCGAAACGATGAAGCTCCTGGAGATGCCGAACACCACCATGCAAAGGCCGAAAAGCCCGATGGCCAGGAGCAGTGTGCGCCCCACGTGCCGCTCGACCGGCCGCCGCGTGAGCGCGATCGACATCACCAGCGCCCCCACGGCGGGCGCGCCGCGCAAGAGGCCGAGCCCCCAGGGACCGGTATGCAGGATGTCCTTGGCGTAGATCGGCAGCAGCGCCACAGCGCCGCCCAGCAGCACCGCGAAGAGGTCGAGCGACACGGCGCCGAGCACCGGCTTGCGCTTCCAGATGAAGTCGACGCCCGCGAACACCGTGGCCAGCGTGACCGGCTCGCGCGCGGCCGGCGTGTACGCGTAGCGCAGCCGCAGCACCAGCGCGCAGGCGACGACGAAGAACGCCACGCTCGCGCCGTACACCACCGACATTCCCGCCACGAACAGCAGCCCGCCGAGCGCAGGCCCGCCGATGATCGCGCCCTGCATGCCGGCCGAGCTGAACGCCATGGCCCGCGCGAGCATCGAGGGCGGCACCAGCAAAGGCGTCAACGCCTGCTGCGCCGGCATCTGGAAGGCGCGCACCGCGCCCAGCACGAGCGAGAGCCCCAGCAGCAGCCCGCGCGTGTCGTGCTTTTCCAGCACGGCCAGCAGCAGCACCAGGCCCACGAGCCCCTGCACCGCGAAGCACGCCGCCACGATGCGGCCGCGGTGGTGGCGGTCGACGATGTGGCCGGCCAGCAGCGCCAGCAGCAGTGCGGGAACGAATTGGTAGAGCCCGACGAGGCCGAGGTCCCAGGCGCTGCTGGTGAGCTCGTACATGTGCCATCCGATGGCCACCAGCAGCATCTGCGAGGCGGCGGTGCCGAAGAGCCGCGCCGTCCACATGTGCATGAACGGGCGCTCGCGCGTCAGGTCGGAAAAGCTGGGTTGGGGGGAGGAAGCGGAGGCGGGAGCGGGGCCGGACATTGTGCGTCGAGGATAGCCGAGGCGCCGTGAGCCGCCCGTTAGCAAGCGCAATGCCCTGCCTCTCGCGCCCTCTCTACACTCGCTTGCTCCATGACCGCGCCGCCGCTCGCTCCCATCCACGAAGACGCCCACCTGCTGGTGCTCGAAAAGCCCGCGGGCCTGCTGTGCGTGCCCGGGCGCGGCGACGACAAGCAGGACTGCCTGAGCGCACGCGCGATGCGCCAATGGCCCGATGCGCTGATCGTGCACCGCCTGGACATGGCCACCAGCGGCCTCGTGGTGATGGCGCGCGGCCTGGCCATGCAACGCGCGTTGAGCGCCGCCTTTGCAGAACGGCAGGTGCACAAGCGCTACGAAGCCATCGTCGATGGCGCAATGCCCATGCGCGAAGACTGGTCGGTCATCGACGCGCCTTTGATGGCCGACTGGCCGCGCAGGCCGCTGCAGAAAACCGATCCGGCGGGCAAGCCCAGCCTCACGCGCTGGCGTGCGCTGGCCTCATCGGTACAGGGAAATTTCAACGCGACGCATGTGCTGCTCGAACCGGAGACCGGCCGCTCGCACCAGTTGCGCGTGCACCTGCTGTCGATCGGTCATCCGATCCTGGGAGATGCGTTGTATGGCGACGCCGAAGTGCAATCGCGTGCGCCGCGACTGCTGCTGCATGCGAGCACGCTGGCCTTCGTACACCCGGCGACGCAGCAGGCCCTTCGCTTCGAAAGTCCGTCGGGCTTTTCGCTCAGAAGGCGTGAAGTACGGTGAGGACCGCAGGTGCCAGATCGAGCCGCGCAGCAGGTTTATTCATGCCTTCTCAGCCGCCCTTGACCACGAGCACCGGCATGGTCGCGTCTTGGAGCACGCGCTGCGTGACGCTGCCCAGCAGAAGTTTCTCGATGCCGCTGCGTCCGTGCGAGCCCATCACGATCAGGTCGGCCGCGATGGCGATGGCCGTGTCCACGATGCCTTCGTGCACCACGTGGCCGTCGATCACGCGCTGGTCGCTGTGCAGGCCTTCGGCCGCGAGGGCTGCGACGCCGCGTGCGAGGGCCGCGTTCGCGCTCGTGGTGGCGGCGGCGAGGTATTCGTTCTGGCCGAGCGCGTAGTCCGCGCCCACGCCGATGAAGGGGTAGTTGTCGATCACGTGGATCAGCGTGATGCGGCTTCCGAAAGCCAGTGCGAGGCCGCTGGCCTTGCTGACGGCGAGCATGGAAGTTTCAGAACCGTCGATGGGAACCAGGATGTGATTGAACATGGCGGACCTCGCTTTCGTTCGCAGACAGACACGGCTCGAAGTCGAACCGGGTCCCGAATTTAACCGCTACGCCGATGGGTGGCTGTAGGACTCGTGCCAGCGGCGCCTTCAAGTGCCGCCAGAGGGCTTCAATCGCCCTGGAAACCCTGCGATCGGCAGGTGATCACGAGCGTATCGCGCCAGCCCGCGCCGCCCTCTTCGAGCGGCTGGATCGGCGTCGATTCGTGGATGACGCGCGCATCGTCGAGCACGAGCAGCGTCCACGGCTCGGTCATGGTGAAGCGCTCGCCGCGCCGGCCATTGGCCTCGAACACGCGCGTCTCGCCGCCCTTGATGCCTTGGCGAGCGACCAGCGCCACGGCCACGAGGTCGACACCGTCGCGGTGCGCGCCTTCGGGCGTCGGACGGCCGATGCCGCCCGCGGTGTCGATGCGGAACTGGTGCGCCTCGACGAACCATTTCTGCGGCGCACCGCGCATGTCGCTCGCCGCGGTACCCAGGCGCTGCAGCAGGCGCTGCCACACCGGCTGCACGATGGTCTCGGCGAGCATCGGCGCGAACCAGCGCTGCATGCCGCCGTGCAGCGCGTTGTATTCGACCGGCTGCCAATGTGCGCGATGCGGCACCTGCTCCAGCGTGGCGTTGTCGCCGGCCTCGACGGTGAAGCACGCATGGCGGCGCGTGCGGTAGCGGCCGCCGTCCTTCAGGTACTCGTCGGGCGGAAGATCGTTCCAGTCTGCGTGCAGTGCCTCGAGCTGCGAGAGCGGCGCGCCGAGCCAATCGCTCACGCCCTGCGGGCTGAGCACCGCATAGCCCTGTTCGCGCAGCGCGGCGGGCAGTTCGGCGGGATCGATGAACGGCGGCGTGAAGGCGGCGGTGGTCACGCGCTGACCTTCACATCCTTCCAGAACGCGACGCGGTCGCGAATTTCCTCGGCTTCGGGCTTCGGGTCGGCGTAGTACCAGGCGGCATCGGTGTTGAGCTCGCCGTTGACCAAGAGCGAGTAGTAGCTCGCGGTGCCCTTCCAGGGGCAGGTGGTCTTGTGGTTGCTGAAGGTGACGTGATCGCGGTTGAGCGAACTCATCGGGAAGTAGTGGTTGCCTTCGACGAGCACGGTGTCGTCGCTTTCGGCGATGGTGACGCCGTTCCAGGTTGCTTTCATGAACTTGATCTCCGAGGGAGTGGTGCGGGGGAGCTGGCCGTTGCGGTGGCCTTGGTCGCTGGGCGCACGGGGCTTGGGTATTGTGCCGTTGCTTGGGACGACTGCTTTTTTTGGGTTGTATGAACCTTATTTGGTTGTTTGTTTTCCGGGGCCGGGTCTCGGCCCGGCGGCCGACCTACTTTTCTTTGCTTCGCCAAAGAAACGTAGGCAAAAGAAAGGCGACCCTGCTGTCTGCGTCCCTTCGCTTCGCTACGGGCAACCTGCGGTGCTCGCGTTTCGCGGGGTCTCGCCCAAACTCGCTTCGCTCAGACAAGGGCGAGCCCTGATCCGCGAAACGCTGCGCTCCTCGGCGCATACAGAAGGGCTTGGGGAACCGGTACGCCATCGCTGCGCTCGGCGAGCTCACGGGCCTTCGCTTCGCTTCGCTAGGCTTGGCTCTCTCTACGAGTATGGGTCTTTGCTCCACTCGGCCTGGATTGGCTCCCTCCCCTTCCGGGGGAGGGTTGGGGTGGGGGCA